>NZ_CAWPKQ010000001.1:0-1314379 GCF_963888745.1 Aeromonas sp. DNRA1
TGGACACAAATAGTTGGTTGCGGGGGCCGGATTTGAACCGACGACCTTCGGGTTATGAGCCCGACGAGCTACCGAGCTGCTCCACCCCGCGTCCGTATTGTACTGCCACCACAAGAGACAGAGCAGTTGCCCCTTGCTGTCTTCGTCTCCACCGCAGCGCGATGCGCTTGCCATGAACACAAATAGTTGGTTGCGGGGGCCGGATTTGAACCGACGACCTTCGGGTTATGAGCCCGACGAGCTACCGAGCTGCTCCACCCCGCGTCCGTATTTCTTTCGTTCAGGCTGAGCAGTAGCCTGTTCGAATTCTCTTGTTTATCAAAACATTGCAAGGCAATCCTGATACAAGAACTCAGATGGTTGCGGGGGCCAGATTTGAACTGACGACCTTCGGGTTATGAGCCCGACGAGCTACCGGGCTGCTCCACCCCGCGTCTGAGGTCGCCAATAATAGGCGCCGGCGCTCAGATTGCAAGTAAATATCCTAAAAAAACTTCATTCGAAGATTAAACCGGCACAAATCGCAGGAATTTGCAACAGAGCGCCGATTTTTCAGACAAGCAGGTTTGGGGCCAGCTTGGCGCACTACACTCAGATGGTTTGTAACTCCTCGTTTTGGGTAGGTTTATCATGCGCATCTCCGCCGGTCATTGCCGTCAATTGGGGGCCACACCCGAGCACGACGGCGTCAACTTCGCCATCTGGGCTCGCCTCGCCAGCCGGGTCGAACTGCTGCTGTTCGCCAGTGCCGACGATACCACCCCTGAGGTGATCCCTTTGTCACCCCGTCTCAATCGCACTGCCTACTACTGGCACATCCATATAGAGGGCATCGAGCTCGGTCAACGCTATGCCTATCGCATCCAGGGCCCCTGGCGCCCCTACTACGGCACCCGCTTCGATGCGGACAAGGTGCTGCTGGACCCTTATGGCCGCAGCATCGAGCTGGGTGCCAACTACGATCGCTGGGCGGCGGCCCGCCCCGGCAGCAACCTGGCGGAGTGTGCCAAGAACCGGGTGGTGGACACCCGCCACTACGACTGGGAGGGGGACAAGCTGCCCGCCCACTCCCTCTCCCGCTCGGTGATCTACGAGCTGCATCTGGGGGGCTTCACCAAGTCGCCGAATTCAGGGGTCGACCCCGCCTTGCGCGGCACCTACCTCGGCCTCATCGAGAAGATCCCCTATCTGCAATCCCTCGGCGTCACAGCGGTCGAGCTGCTGCCGGTGTTCCAGTTCGATCCCCAGGACTCCCCCAGAGGGCTCTCCAACTACTGGGGTTACAGCCCCATGTCGTTCTTTGCCCCCCACGCCCAGTACGCCAGCGGCGAGGATCCCCTCACCGAGTTTCGCGACATGGTCAAGGCACTGCACCGGGCCAACATCGAGGTGATCCTGGACGTGGTCTACAACCACACCGCCGAGGGGGGCGACGATGGCCCCACCTTCTCGTTTCGCGGCATCGACAACGAGGCCTACTACATCCTCGACGCCAATCAGAAGGACACCAACTATTCGGGCTGCGGCAACACCTTCAACGGTGCCCACCCGGTGGTGCTGCGCATGATCATGGACAGCCTCCACTTCTGGCGCCAGGAGATGCACGTGGACGGCTTTCGTTTCGACCTGGCGGCCATTTTGTCGCGGGACGAGTCGGGCCAGCCCCAGGCCAATGCGCCAACCCTGCGCACCATCGATACCGATCCTCGCATCGCCGACATCAAGCTCATTGCCGAGGCCTGGGATGCGGGGGGCCTCTATCAGGTGGGTAGCCTGGCCGGCGCCCGCTGGCGCGAGTGGAACGGCCAGTTCAGGGACGACGTGCGCCGCTTTCTGCGCGGGGATGACAATGCGGTGATGCCCTTCGTGGAGCGGCTGTGCGGCAGCCCGGACATCTACCACTACCATCACGCCGATCCGGAGAAAAGTATCAACTTCGTCACCTGCCACGACGGCTTCACCCTGTGGGACTGGGCCAGCTACAACGGCAAGCACAACGACGCCAATGGCGAGCAGAACCGGGACGGCTGCGATCACAACTTCAGCTGGAATCATGGTGAGGAGGGGCCGAGCGAGGATCCCCAGATCAACGCCCTGCGGCTGCGACAGGCCAAGAACATGATGGTGGCCACCCTGCTCTCGGTGGGCTCCCCCATGCTGCTGATGGGGGACGAGGTGCTGCGCACCCAGCACGGCAACAACAACGGCTACTGCCAGGACAACGACACCTGCTGGATGCAGTGGCAGCCTGATGCCATGGGCCAGGAGATGTTCCGCTTCATGAAGGAGCTGATCCAGTATCGCAAGCACCTGTTCCAGCGCCCGGAGCAGGAGAGCATGCCGCTGTCGCTGACCGAGATCCTGCGCCACAGCGAGATCTGCTGGCACGGGGTCAACGCCGCCCAGCCAGACTTCAGCCCTCACTCCCACGCCATCGCCATGTCAGCCCTGTCGAGCGAAACCCGGCTGGCCCTCTACGTGCTGTTCAACGCCTACTGGGAGCCGCTCACCTTCAATCTGCCAAGCCCCCCCAAGGGGGTCGGTGGCTACTGGCGCCGGATCCTGGACACCGCCCTGCCCTCGCCCGAGGACATCAGCACCTTCGGTATGCCGCTGGAGGGGCTGACCCGGGAGTACCTGGCCCAACCGCGCAGCAGTTGCCTCTTCATCTGCGGTGCCGACGACTTTTACTAGGGGCTGCTTGCGGCCAGCAAAAAGCCCACCCCGGGCAACCGGGGTGGGCTTTTTCATGACGCCAGTCTGTCAGGCCAGCTGGTGTAGCACGCTGGTCGCCGCAAGCTGGGCGATGATGAGACCGCACAGGGCGGTGGAGACCACCACCGGGGCCGTCTCCTGCTGGCGATAGAGCGGGCTGAACCAGAGCAGCAAGGCCGCGATCAGCAGGGCAGCCTGGGTCAGTACAGCGGGGATCAGCGCATCGAGGCCGGCACTGCTTCCCTGCCAGCCCACCAGCACCGCCAGCCAGAGCAGACTCAGGATGGCGGCCACCAGCCCGGCCAGCGGCAACAGGGTATTGAACGCCTGCAGGCGGTGACGGGCCCGCAGCAGCATCAAATGGGCGAAGGCCGCCCCCAGCAGCACCATCTGCAGCAGGCCGCCAAGCCAGCCCTGGATCTGCAGCAAGCCGATGCCATAGACCAGCAGCGGCATGGCTGGCAGCCAGAACAGCGTGGCGGGAATGGCGCGCTTGCCCTCCAGCCTGGATTGGGCCAGCGACAGCACCACCCCCAGGATCAGGGCGGCAGCACCACTCCAGATCAGCCAGTCGGCCGCCTTGGCCTCCACCGCCAGCATCAGGGAGAGGCCGGTGATCACCCAGACCGAGAAGAGCTGGGTAGTGATCCGCGAGCGCTGGCCCGGGCAGAGATCACCGCGCCAGAGCACCAGGCCCAGGGCGATGAGGGCCCCCAGCGCCATCAGGCCGGTCAGGGGAAAGAGCCAAAAAGGGAGTTGGACAAACATGACGCCTCCAGCAGCAAGGATTCAGAACGCGCCGTTGGGCGCCGGATGAAGGGGCCGAGTATACCCAAAGCCGCCGCCATCCCCAATCCCTGCCGGGAGCGCGGCCGTCATTGAGCACTAGCGATCAGACATCGGCAACGGGAGCCGGCCGCCTTGCCAGCCAAGAATGCCGGGCCCTCGCCATCCGCTGCGGCCCGAGCTGGCAGCGGTCAGCCCTGGCCGCGGGCCAGCGCCACCACCCGGGCGAACATCTGACGCAGCACCGGCGGGATGTGCTCGCCGCCGAGCCGCTCCGCCTCCTCCACCACCGCCAGCGCCATGCCCGGCTTGCTGCGATGGTGAATCGCCTTGTTGATGATGCGCCCGGCGTTGAGGGTCGAGCGCCCCCCCACACCGGCTTCACGCCGGAACACCGCCTCGAAGCCGTTGTGATAGAGGTAGTGCTCTATGTCCGCCGCCGGCAACTGGGTCAAGCGATCCCGCTCTCGCTCGCCCTTGAGCAGGGAGCGGGCCGAAGTGGCGTACTTGACCCCCGCCTCGTCGCCGTCGGTGAGCAGATGCCACTCGATGCCGAAATCTCGCGCCACCTTGATGAGCGGAGACTGGCCGCACTGGGCGAACTCGATGATCCGCACCCCCTCCGCTCGCAGGCTGTAGCCGCAGATCTGGGCGAGTTCGGAGAGCAGCCAGATCTCGGTCTCCCCCTCCACCAGCAGCCAGCAGCGGGCAAACATCGACATGGGGCGGTTGATGCGCACATGGAAGGCAATCTTGCGCAGATCGTCGCTGCTGTAGCGCTCGCCCCCCAGCTGATGGCAGACGATGTCCTGCTGGCGGCGCACCAGCCGGCGGATCTGGTTGAGAGGCAGCGAAGATAGCAGGTCCCCCGAATTGGTGGTGAGCAGCTTCTGCCCCGGCAACTGCTCCAGCAGCCCCCAGGCCAGCGCCAGCATGGTGGGGTGCAGACGGCTCTCCGGGTCTTCCAGGATCATGATGGGGCGCGCGCCCTGCTCCAGCTCCCGGTTGCCCCGTGCCTGCAGCAGGGTGGCCGCCATGCCCGCCATCGCCAGCTGCAGCGCCCGGTTGTCGGCATTGCGCAGCAGCGCCTGCAGATTGCCGGGGTTGCGCAGGGTCATGGGGCGATTGACGATCTCCCGCTGGCTGCGCGGCTTGTTCTTGATGGGGGCCAGCGCGTTGAAGTAGTGATCCATCAGCTGGCGCACCGCCTGCAACGCCTCCTTGAGCTCGGGCTCGCCGATGCGCTGGGGCTCGTCGATCAGCTTGTCGGCCAGCTCGCTCAGCCGGTGCTCGGAGAGATCCCCCCACTGCAGGGTCTCCACCCCGTTGCGGGCGGTACGGGCATCCCGCAGCCGGAACACCGGGTTCATGGTGATGAGCAGGCAGACCAGCTCATGGGCATCGTCGATGGGCAGGCTCTTGCCGATGCCGTCGAGAAAGTCGTGGGTGGTGGTGACGCTGCCATCGCTCTGCAGTTCGGCGCTGGCGCGGTAGTGAATGCGGTGAAACTTGTCCTTGTGCTTGACCCAGGCCGCGCCAAGTCTAGCCAGCCGGCGGGAGTGCAGGCACATCTGGGGTCTGTGCTCGCTGAAGGTGAGCACCAGTTGCAGGTGGCGGGCCGGCTCGAGTTCGGGATCTTCAGGCTGGTGGAAATCATCGCTGCTGAACTGATAGGGCTCGGCATCCTGACCCAACAGACACCAGAGGGCGCGCAGCAGGCTGGACTTGCCCCAGGCGTTTTCGCCGATGAGCACTGTGGTGTTGTCCAGCCCGAGCGAGAGGCGATTTATTCCGCGAAAACCTTTGACTTCAATGCGTTCCAGAAACATGCGGCCATATCCAGTCCATCCTGATGGCGCAATAGTGGCAAAGTTGTCGGGAAAATCCTATCGGGTCGTGGCGATTTTCAGCGGGAACTGTGAGGAACGAGCGGTTCGGGCGGGGTCGGCATGCCAAGGCGGCCCTGAGGGGCATTCCAGTGGCTGAACCAGAGGTGGCGGGTACGGGTCTGACGTTTGCGATGATTCAAGGGCAACTCCTGTGCAGGTTGAAGGAACGAGGCTCCCCCTCGTTGCCGACCAATCTGCCGCTTATCTGTGACAGGAGGATGACAGCTGGCTGCGCCACTGGCCTGGCGTCAGACCAAACGCCTCCCGGAAGCGGTTGCCAAGGTGGGCCTGGGACGAGAAGCCGCACTGGATGGCGATGCTGGCCAGGGAGTCGGCGCCGGCCAGCAGCTGCTTGGCCCGCTTGAGCCGCAGCCCCAGCAGGTAGCGATGGGGCGGACAGCCGAGGCTCTGGCCGAACATGCGGGCAAAGTGGTATTCGCTCAGGCCCGCCTCCTGCGCCAGCTCGGCCAGGGTGACAGGCTCGGCCAGATGGGCCAGCAGGTACTCCTGCACCCGCCGGATCACCGCCGGCGCCAGGCCGCCACGCACCTCGGGCAGGGGCGGCGCCTCCCGGGTGTGGTGGCGATAGGCGTGCAGCATCAGCATCCAGGCGCCGTGGGAGAGCGCCATCCGGTCCACCTGGTGCTGCCAGTCCAGCTGCATCAGCTGGCCCTGCACCAGGGTGGCGGCCTTGGGATCGTCGATGAAGGTCTTGTCTTCCAGCAGCAGATGGCGCCCCTCCTTGTCGCACACCTCTTCGGCGATGCGGGTCAGGTGGGCCGGGGTGAAGTAGAGGTGGAAGAAGCGAAACTCCTCGCGCACCAGCCACTCGGATCTGTGGTGATCCGGCATGATGCACACCTTGCCGGTGCCGCCGTGGCCGCCCGGGCCGTCCAGCCGCTCGGTCTGCTCGCCCCCTTGCAGGTAGACGCTCAGGGTATGGTGGCCCGGCTTGTGGTAGCGGGTCTGATCGTAACAATTGCGCCAGCTGGCAACGCCAAGGCCGGGCTCCAGCCAGCAGGCGTTCTCCAGTCGCGCGCCCGTGCTGACCAGTGCATCGAATACTCCCGCCGGCTTAGTCTGCAGCACCCGCTCTGTTCCTCTTCTCTTGTTGCTTGCCTGATGGCCCTTGTGCGCCATCTTAACGCGGCGCAGCGGCAAAGGCTGCGGCTGCCCGCAAAAAACCGCAAGATGGTGTAAGCCCGCCGCCACCGCCCGCTGCATGCTGATCCCATGTCGTTGTCATCTCACCGGATACCCCATGAATCTGATGCTCTATCTTGCCACCGTCCTTATCTGGGGCAGCACCTGGATCGCCATCGCCTGGCAGCTTGGCCCCATTCCCATCGAGGTCTCTGTGCTCTATCGCTTCGCCCTGGCGGCGCTGGCGCTGTTTGCCCTGCTCACCGCCAGCGGCCGTTTCCCGCGCCTGCCCTGGGCCGGTCAGCGCTATGCGGCCCTGCTCGGCGGCCTGCTCTTTTCCACCAACTTCCTCTGTTTCTATCACGCCACCCTCTACATTCCGAGCGGCCTGTCGGCGGTGATCTTCGCCAGTGCCAGCATCTTCAACGGCCTCAACCTCTGGCTGTTCGAGGGGAAAAGACCCGGCCTGCGCTGGCTGCAAGGATCCTTGCTGGGGCTCCTTGGCACCCTCTTGCTGTTCTGGCCGGTGCTGGCGGATGCGCAACTGGGTGCAAACGGCTGGAAGGGGCTGCTGCTCGCCTGCGGCGGTACCCTCTGCTTCTCGCTCGGCAACCTGGTCTCGGCCCGCGGCCAGCGCCAGGGCTACCATGTGCTGCAGCTGGTGCCATGGGGCATGGTCTACGGGGTGGTGTTGCTGCTGGGCTGGGTCACCCTGCTCGGCCAGCAGCTGGTGATCCCGACCGACGGTCACTACCTGGCGGCCATGGTCTATCTCGCCCTGTTCGGTTCGGTCATCGCCTTCACGGCCTACCTCACCCTGGTGGGGCGGATCGGGGCCAGCAAGGCCTCCTATGCCACCGTGCTGTTCCCCCTGGTGGCGCTGACGCTCTCCACCTTCTACGAGGGGTTCGTCTGGCAGCCGGTGTCGGTGGTCGGCGTGGTGGTGAGCCTCATCGGCAACCTGGTGATCTTCGCCCCGCCCGTCAAGGCGTGGCGCTGGCCGCTGGCACGGGCTACAAACGGTACTTGCCCCTGATGCCACCAGCCCCTAAGGTAACCGCTTTCAACAGACGAGGATGGGAGAGAGCATGTTACTGGAAGGGCTGGAGACACTCTGCCTGCTGGCGAGCGAGGGCACCATGGCCAAGGTCGCAAGCCGCCTCTACATCAGCCAGTCGGCGGTCAGCAAGCGCATCGCCCAGCTGGAACAGCGCCTTGGCAAGAAGCTCATCGAGCCGGATGGGCGCCACACCCGCCTCACCCCCCAGGCCAGGGAGCTGCTCACCCGGGTGGCCCCGAGTCTGGCCGAGATGAAGGGGGTGCTGACGGACAGCCAGATCCTCACCGACCAGACCCCCCTGCCCGTCGCCTGCTCCGAGACCCTCCTGGCGGGCTACCTCGCCCGCTTCATGCACAACTACCTCGAGCAGGATCCCCATATCGCCCTCTCCACCCACCACACGCCGGTGATCCTGGCCCGGGTGCGCGGCGGCGACGCCCTGCTCGGCATCTGCGCCGGGCGCCTGCCACCGGGCCACGGACTTGAAGCTTCACTGCTGCTGGAGGAGCCCTTCTATCTGGTGGAGGGCGATCAGCGCGAGGGGAAAAACGCCGATCAAGGGCTGCGCCAGATCCTCACCATGGACCTGGACAACCCCTCCAACCGCTATCTGCGCGAACCGCTGGCGGCCCTTGGCCTTACCCCCGCCATGGAGCTCGACTCCTACCTGGCGCTGATCGAGCTGGCCAAGGCCGGTATCGGCCCAGTGCTGCTGCCGGCCGGCCTGCTGGCGCTGGTCGGCGCACAGGGGACCCAGGCTCGCCCCCTCGCCGGGCTCGCTCGCCCGCTGCACCTGGTCTATCGGCCAAACAGCCTCAAGCGTGCGCGTATCGCCCAGCTGGTGCAGGCCCTGCAAGCCCACTTCCAGCCGCTGGCCGGCTGAGCGCCACAACGCAAGGGGGCCCGATCTTGCGGATCGGGCCCCCTTGCATTGACAGCCGTGACTGCCGCTGTCAGCGAAAAGCGCTTACCCCAGCCAGGCAAATAGCTCGGGGTACTGGCTCCACACCAGCTTGGCGGACATCAGCAAGGAGACGGTCACCAGCAGCGGCTTGATCAGCTTGACCCCTTGCTTGAGCACCATTTTCGAGCCGAAACGGGCGCCGATGAACTGGCCCAGCGCCATGCAGAAGCCAACGCTCCACACCACCTTGCCCCCCAGCGCGAAAAACAGCAGTGAAGCGATATTGGAGGTGAAGTTGAGCAACTTGGTGTGAGCGGTAGCCCGCGCCATGCCAAAGCCCGCCAGCGCCACGAAACCGATGGCAAAAAACGATCCCGTGCCCGGTCCGAAGAAGCCGTCATAAAAACCCACCCCGCCGCCCACCAGCAGGGCGAACGCCATGGGGGCGAGGCGGCGAGAGCTCTCGGCATCGCTCACCCGGGGGGAGAAGAAGAAGTAGCAGGCGAAGGCCATCAGCAGGAAGGGCAGCAACCGCTCCAGGATGGCGGCGTCGATGGTCTGCACCGCCAGGGTGCCGAGCGCCGCGCCGATGAAGGTGCAGATCACCGCCGGCCAGATGATGTGCCACTCCAGCAGCCCCTTGCGGGCATAGAACCAGGTGGCGGAGAAGGAGCCGAAACTGCTCTGCAGCTTGTTGGTGCCGAGCACCAGCGCCGGCGGCATGCCGGTGGCGAGCAGGGCAGGCACCGTCAGCAGGCCGCCCCCACCGGCAATGGCATCGATAAAGCCGGCCACCAGGGCCACGCCGAACAGGGCAAGCAGGGTAAACAGTTCCAATTCCATCCATAGCCTCACAACATTGACGGGGCCGGCAAGGGCCCGCACAGCGCAGGCTCGCCATGAGCCTGATGAACACCGCTGGTCGCTATCCTAATGGGGCTTGGCTCATGAGGCTAACGAAACAGTGGCAGGCAATTGATTCCTGATTTTCATCAATTAATCCCCCCTGTGAAGCGGCTGGCAAGCATATCGGCCCCCTCACCCACCCTGTTCAGGCAGCATCGGGCGCGCAGGTCGCCCCATCGCCTTTGATGTCGGCCAACGCCTGCTGCAGGTGAGCTTCATCCTCGCCGGGGGCCCGGCTGACCCGGCCCGCCATGTAGCGGCTGCTGAAGAGATTGAACCAGAGTTGCAACGCCTGCCCCGCTGCCAGCTCGCCGGCCACCTCCAGCACGCAGGCCGCCACCTCGGCGGTACACAGGTGCTCGTCGCAGTGGGCTACCCGCATGCCATAGGTGGAGAGCGCATCGGGCTTGATGGAGAGCACCGGAAAGTCGTCCAGATAGGGGCTCTTGTTGAACATCTTGCGCGCCTCGGGCCAGGTGCCGTCCAGCAGGATGAACAGCGGCTTCTTGCCAGGAACCGGGGTCACCACCGAGGTGAGCCGGGCCGGTGCCTTCTCGCAGGCGGGAAACACCACATAGGGCTGCCAGGCGGGATCCGCCAGCAGGGCCAGCAGCTCGGGATGGGGCTTGGTGCGCGACCAGAGAAACGCCCAGGTGGTATCCGGCAGCACATCGGCGATGAGACGGCCGGTGTTGGAAGGCTTCATCGGCTCGCTGTCGTACATCAGCAGGCAGAAGCCGGCCTCAGCCTTGAGCTCGGGGCGCCACTCGCAGGCACACCAGTCGTGGCGCAGCTGGCAAGCTTCGCAGCGCGGCACGCTGCCGCCACGGGCGAGAAAGGGTCGGGTCGAGACGCTCTTGCGCCAGATGCGCAGGCGATTGACGGCGTGGTCGGGAATTGGCTTCATGGAACGCGGCTCTGGCGATGCCTGTGGCAGGACAAAAAGGGGGCAGATTGTAGCGAGCCGTCCACCGCGCAGCAAGGCCCCCCATCCGGGACAAGCCGGGAGGCCACGCCTCTCTATACTTGGTCGTCAACCCATGCACCCACGCATGGGACACAGGAGGACGACGATGGCAGAACAAGATATTGCCCGAGAGCACGCCCTGGCCGAAGGCACTACCTTCACTTGGCACGAGCTCTATCTGCCCGATGCCGAGGCCGGGATCCGTTTCTACACCGAGGTGCTCGGCTGGGAGAGCCAGACCATGGCGATGGAAGGCGGCGACTACCCCATGTTGGTTGCCAATGGCAGACCGATCGCCGGCGTGCAGGCCACCCGGGGCAATCCCGAGATGGCCGGCGTGCCACCCCACTGGGCAACCTATATCGCGGTGGATGACGTCGATGCCAGGGTGCTCAAGGTCAACCAGCACGGCGGCAGCGTGGTGGTGCCCGCCATGAATATCCCGGGGGTCGGGCGCATGGCCCTGATTGCAGATCCACAAGGGGCGCACATCTGGCTGTTCACCCCTGACCCTATGTGACATCGCCTACCGCAACAACGACAGAGGGGCCCGCAGGCCCCTCTTCATCATTCAGCTAGCCCTGCTCGGGCGCCGGCCTCAGACCGCCTTGCGCAGGATCTGCTCAAGGTAGTCGGCGAAGCGGTGACCGTGATGCTCCAGCAGTTTCGGGAACATGGAGATGGAGGTCATGCCCGGGAAAGTATTGATTTCGTTCAGCAGGATCTCGCCCTCTTCGGTCAGGAAGAAGTCGATACGCGACAGGTGGGTCAGTTTGAGCTGACGGAACGCCTTGAGCGCGTATTCGTGAATGGCGTCAGCCTGCGCCTGGGTCAACCCCTCGGCGCGCAGTGCGGTCTCGGTGTGACTGGCGCTGCTGTACTTCTCTTCATAGGTGTAGAACTTGTCCTGCGGCACGCAGATCTCGCCCGGATAGGTGGCCACCAGCTCGTCACCGTATTGGTACACCGCCACTTCCAGCTCGCGCGGCTTGACCGCTTTTTCGATCAGTACCTGCTCGGAATAACCGAAGGCATCGGCAATGCCCTTCACCAGATCCGCTTCGTTGCTGGCGGAGTAGCAGCCAACGGAAGAGCCCTGGGAGGCCGCCTTGATGAAGACCTTGCCCCACTTGGCCAGCGCGGCTTTCGCCTCGCTCAGCGCCGCGTCGTTCTGCTCGGTCAGGAACAGATAAGGGGTGTTGGGGATGCCGATGGCGGAGAGCCACAGCTTGGTGCTGATCTTGTTGAAGCAGATCTTGCTCGCCTCGGCGTCGCAGCCCAGATAAGGCAGGCCCGCCAGCTCGAGGAAGGATTGCAGGTCGCCGGTCTCGCCAGGGTAGCCGTGGATGCAGGGCACCACGTAATCCACCGGCCGGGCCACGCTGTCAAACGACAGCAGCTTGTCCAGCCCCAGCTTGCATTCGCGGCCATCGGCGCTGAGCCAGCGGTCGGCAAACATCTCGACCCGGGTCACTTCCACGCCGGGCAGGAGGGAGAGCTGTTTTTCGAGGAAATTGGCACTGCGCAGCGAGACTTCGTGCTCGGAGCCACCGCCGCCGCACAGCAGCAAGACATGGATGTTCTTCATTAGATGTGATCCCTTGGGAAAAGCGGCTTCGCCATCACCATTTAAAACCCAACCGCATTAAAACCGGACGAAGCCAGATACGAAGATAAGTGCGGGCCAGTGTAGCAAGGGAGATCAAGCCTTGTCAGCCGATGGGAGCCCCATCCGCCGACAACGGCCATAAAAATTCCCACCTGTGTCAGAAATTGGATGAAAAGAGCTCAGCGCGGCGGATCGAGCCGGCCGTTGCCGCTGCCGTTGACCCGAAACCAGCCGGCGATGCTGTAGCGCTCCTGGTTGGCGGGCAGCACCTCGTGGGGGAACTCTTCGGATAGAAACAACACCAGTCGTCCGCCCCGGGGCGAGACATCCATCAAAAACTGCTCGTCGTCATCGTACATCCGCAGCACGCCGCCTGCCTGGGGTTGCCAGTCGTTGTTCAAATAGAACACCGAGGTAAGGCGGCGGTTGGATCGCCCGGCGAAGGCATCGCGATGGGTGGCATAGAAGTCGCCGCTGCGATAGCGGGCAAAGTGAGCCTCGTAGTCGAACAGCCCCAGCATCAGCATCTGGTTGGCGGCCAGCCGCAGTGCCTCCATCCTCGCCAGATAGTCGGCCACCGGCGCACCGAGGGAGGGTTCGAGCCAGTGGATCTGATCCCGGCGAATGGAGCGGTTGTCCTGATGCAGGGCATCGCGACCGATCCCGGCCGGCCGCCACGCATCCGGCAGACACGCCTTGAGGGCATCCACCTCGGTGGCGGTTAAAAAATCATCCACTATCACCCATCCCCGGGTGTAAATGGCGTCCATGACGGCTTGATAGTCCAAGATTGACTCGCAACAAGTGGAGAGAGGGCGCTTTTTAGCGACTTCCAGAGCAAGACACAAACCGGTTTGCTTATCCTCAGAAGTCCCACCATCAATACGCTATCCGGGCGCACAAGGCCCCCATTATCTGATCCCCCTCGCCAGCCTGTGATCTGGCGCACTCAAATACCCTCAGACCGGGTTAGATCTTTCATTGCAAAGGGGAAAGCGGCGCTTGCTCCGCGCCGTCGCGCCCGTTACCGTGGAGCGATACGCCCTGAATGGGCCCCATTCAACAGGAGTGCTTGATGTCATTGCCCGACCTAACCCTGCAACGCCTTGATGGTACCGAATTTCCCCTGTCCACCTTGCAAGGCCAGGTCGTGCTGGTGGTCAACGTCGCCAGCCGCTGCGGTTTTACCCCCCAATACACCGGACTGGAGGCGCTCTATCAGGAGCTGGGCCCCGAGGGATTGATGATCCTGGGCTTCCCCTGCGATCAGTTTGGCCACCAGGAGCCGGGAGATGCAGAGGAGATCGCCCGCTTCTGCTCCCTCGACTATCCGGTCAGCTTCCCCATCATGGCCAAGTGCGAGGTCAACGGCGAACAGGCCCACCCCTTCTATCAGTGGCTCAAGCGGGAGCAACCGGGTCTGCTGGGGCTGGAGAACGTCAAGTGGAACTTCACCAAGTTCCTGATCGACCGGGACGGCAAGGTGGTGGCCCGCTTTGCTCCCACCAGCAAACCCGAGAGCCTGCGAGACGATATCCAGGCCCTGCTCTGAGGCCGCTGCACGCGGCGGCCGGACAACGCGACACGGCTGCTGCGTGCAGGGCGCGCATCTGCTATATTACGCCCCCGTTATCATTTCCATCTTGTGGCGGGTGCCAGCGCACCTGCCATCCGCTGAGCCCAAGGCTCACCAGAGGAGTCTCTCTCGAACATGTCATTCAACGAACTGGGTCTGTCTCCGCACATCCTGCGGGCCGTCAAGGAGCTGGGTTACGAACAGCCAACCCCCATCCAGCAACAAGCCATCCCCGCCATTCTGGCCGGACAGGATGTGCTCGGCGGCGCCCAGACAGGCACAGGCAAAACGGCCGGTTTCACCCTGCCCATGCTGCAGCGCCTGCTGGCCAACCATGGCCGTGGCCGCCGTCAGGTGCGGGCCCTGGTGCTGACCCCGACCCGCGAACTGGCCGCCCAGGTGGGTGAGAGCATCATCAAATATGCCCACCACCTGCCGTTTCGCACCCTGATCGCCTACGGCGGCGTCAGCATCAAGCCCAATCTGGACGCCATCAAGCTCGGCATCGACATCCTGGTGGCTACCCCGGGCCGTCTGCTGGATCTGCTGACCCAGGGGGCGCTGACCCTGTCCGAGCTGGAAGTGCTGGTGCTGGACGAAGCGGATCGCATGCTCGACATGGGCTTCATCGTCGACATTCGCCGCATCATGAAGGCACTGCCGGCCGAACGGCAGACCCTGCTGTTCTCCGCCACCTTCTCACACGAGATCAAGGCGCTGGCGGATGACCTGCTCCAAGAACCCACCCTGATCGAGGTGGATCCCAGCAACACCGCCGCCGAGCAGGTGACCCAGCGCATCATCCAGGTCGACCGGGAACGCCGCCGCGAGCTGCTCTCCCACATGATCGGTCGCGGCAACTGGCAGCGGGTGCTGGTGTTCGTGCGCACCAAGCAGATCGCAGATCGCCTGGCCCAGCAGATGCAAAAAGACGGGCTCGATACCGTTGCCATCCACGGCGACAAGAGCCAGGGTGCCCGCAACCGGGCGCTGGCGGATTTTCGGGAAGGCAAGGTTCGAGTGCTGGTGGCGACCGACATCGCCGCCCGCGGCCTCGACATCGATCAGCTGCCCCACGTGATCAACTTCGAGCTGCCCCAGATGGCGGAGGATTACATCCACCGTATCGGTCGCACCGGCCGCGCCGGCCGTGGCGGCGAGGCCATCTCGCTGGTGAGCCAGGACGAACTGGGCCAGCTCAAGGGAATAGAGGCACTGATCGGCCAATCCCTCTCGGTGGAGATCCTGGAAGGGTACGAGCCCAGCGGCAAACCGAGCCGGCAGACCCTGCCGGGCAGCAAGCCGGTACAAAACCCGCCGCGTGCCCGTGGCGCCGCCAATGCCAAGGGTGGCAACGGCAAAACCGCCGCAGGCAAGAGCAAGGCCAAGAGCGATGGCGGCAAGAAGCCTGCCCCAGCCCGCAAGCGGGAAGTGGTGGGCGAGGATATCGGCTTTACCCCCATGCGCCGCCTGCCCAAGGCCCAGCGCGACGACTATCAGGACAACTCCAACGAGGAGTAACAGGCCATCCTGATCCCGTCATAACAAAAAACCGCCTGAGGGCGGTTTTTTACTGGGCCGGTGTCACTGGCCTGTCAGTGTCATATGCAGCAATGGATAGGGCTTGCCCTGCCCGTCCAGCGCCGAACGACCCACCACCTCGAAACCCAGGTGGCGATAAAAGCCGAGCGCCTGCTCATTCTGCTCGTTGACGTCCACCCGGGTCGCCCCCAGCCGGGCGATGGCATCGGCCACCAGCAGGCGGCCAACCCCGCCCCCGCGCAGCGCCGGGTCGACAAACAGCATCTCGATGTTGCCCTCGTGCTCCCCGCAAAAGCCGGCGATACCCTGGTCGTTGCGGGCGCAGGTGAGGGTCACGGCGTCAAAGTAATGTTCCAGGATGAGCTCGCGCAGGGTGGCGATCTCCTCCTCCGGCAAAAAATGATGGGTAGCGCGCACCGACGCCTCCCACAGCGCGATCAGGGCCTGATAATCCCCGCGCGATGGCTGTTCCAGTCTCATATCGTACTCACTCAATAGATTGATTGTTTGGAGCCTGTCCGGCCGTTGCCATGGCGTCGACCTGCTTGAGGACAAACCCCTTCTCGATGCCGGCCTTGAAGCCGAGCGATGCATAGAGCCGGTGGGCCGCCTCGCGCCCCTCCCCCGACAGCAGCATCACCTTGTAGCAATCCTGCTGCCAGGCGAGCGCAAGGGCATGGGTCAGCAACTGCCGGCTGATGCCCCGGCGCCGAAACGCAGAGGCCGTCACCACGTGCTCCACCATGCCAAACGGCCGGCCGCCGTTGGTCAGGGTCGCTACCACGCCGAGCTGGCAGGTGGCAGCCAGCTGGCCATCCACCTCCGCCACCAGCAGGTGAAGATGAGGCTGCGCCAGCAAGGCCGTCAGCGCCGTACGGGCAGCATCCGGTGAAAGCGCAGGGTCATGGGGGCGCAATTCTCGATAGAGCGCCAGCAGACCGGCCATATCCTGCAGAGTACAGGCCCTGATGTGCGTCATCCCTCTTCTCCTTGTGCTGCGGGCGGCGCGGTTTCACGCCTCGCGGGGGGCAAACATGATGATGGCCATACCGCACAGGGCCACCAGCGACCCCACCAGATCCCACAGGCTGGGGCGGATGCCGTCCACCAGCCAGAGCCAGAGGATGGCTACGAAGATGTAGACGCCGCCATAGGCGGCATAGACACGCCCGGCTGCGGTCGGGTGCAGTGATAGAAGCCAGGCAAACAGCATCAGGCTCAACCCCGCCGGCAGCAGCAGCCAGACGCTGCGCCCCTGGGTCAGCCAGAGATAGGGCAGATAACAGCCCAGGATCTCGGCCAGCGCCGTCACCAGAAACAGCCCCATGGTTTTCAACTCGCCCATCAGCTACCCCATTATTCAGCAACGTGTTCGACAACGTGTTCGGCAAAAAGAGCAATGGTAAGCCAAATGGCCGGGCCGGGTAAGCGGGATCAGGCAACAAACGCGAGGGGGAAGGATAACGGATGCAACACGCAGCCGGCCTTCCTCCGCCAGCACGGGGGAAGGCCGGGTCATCAGCGGGTCTTGACCGCCTGCAGCAGCACCGACATGTCGGGCCCGAACTGACGGGTGCGAATGGCCTCACGGATATCGCTTTCGCCATAACGGCTGGCCGGATAGAGCAGCACGCAGGCAGTGTCACCGGGCTTGAGGAAGTGGGTCTCGCCAAACGGGGTATAACGGGTAGCCCCGATGCTGATGAGGGCATGGGCCGGGCGCCCGGCCTGGGCCAGCAGCCCCTGGATGTGCTCGGCCGGCCCCTCGTCCTGCTGATGGTTGAACTTGTCGATGGCCCACGTCAGCAATTGGCCGTGGAAGTAGCTGTAATCCACTGCCGCGCTGTCCACCCCGTAGAGGTGCAGCTCGCCGTCCCGCTCCAGATAGCAGGCGATGCGGTAGTCATCGAGCTCGCAGCCGGCGGCGAAATGGGACAGGGGCAGCAACGCGGGGGCCAGCCCCTTGCTCTCTTCGCCCCAGTTCTTCTTCTCGCTGATCTTTTTGGCGTTGGGACGGCGGATGGAGCAGTCGTTGTAGGCACCAAAGGCGCGCGGATGGATGCCCACCACCTGCTCCCCCGCGTACTCCAGCTCGCACCAGAGCGCCACTTCCGGCTCTATCTGCACTTTCTCATCGCCGCTCACCGCCGCCTCCGGCAAGAAGATGGCGTCGCCGCTCAAGGGGAAGACACCAAGCTGGCCGGGGTGGCCCGGCACGTAGAAGGGGAACAGCGCCTTGGGGGCGCTGGTGTCGCGCACCACCACCGCCACGAAATCCGAGGCCTCGCCGGCCTGCTCCAGATGACCGGCGAAATTGCCCGCCACCCCGAGTCCGATAAACTTGCTCTCTGCTGTCACTTGCATCTTCTCACCTGCCTCTTGCCAAAGCGAAGGCAGCGGCCCGGCACGGGGCGGCTGCCACGAAAGTGGCAAGGATTAAAACACAGGGGTCTGCCCTCGCCCAGCCTGCACGCCCCATCCTGTGCGCCAGCGCGAACTTTTTCCGGCCGCTCGGCGAGCTTGTGAGCAACCGCCATGCCCGCACTGACTCGACCGTGTGCGGCGCCTGCCCTTGATCAGGGCGACAGGCCGCGCATTGATCAACTATGGGCCCCGGAAACAGATCGTTTCCACATCCTGCCGCCTTGCCCCTTGGGCCAGCCCGCCAACTTTGCTAGGCTGCCCGCCATGCCAATCCGCACACTCAAGGATGCCTGTCGATGTCAGCACAGCACTTTCAGGGCCGCTTCGAGGTCGAGTTCAAATACAGGCTCGGCGATGTCGAGGCCTTCACCATTGCCCTCGCCGCCCTCAATCCCGAGGTGATGCTGGAGCGCAACCAGGAGCAGGACACCTACTTCGACATGTCGGACCGCAGCCTGAGCGCAGCGGGCAAGAGCCTGCTGATCCGTACCATGCAGCCCTCCGGCATCCGGCTCTGGATCGTGAAGGGGCCCGAACCCGATCGCTGCGAGGCGGTCAACATCACCGACGCCGACAAGGCCATCAGCATGCTGCACACCCTGGGTTACCAGCCGATACTGACCCTTCGCAAAGTGCGCAGCATCTATTTCGTCGGCCCCTTCCACGTCACCCTGGATCACCTGGCAGGGCTCGGCGATTTTGCCGAGCTGGCCATCATGACCGATGACGAAACCCTGCTGCCAGATTATCGCCAACAACTGCTGTCCCTGGCCGCCCAGCTCGGGCTGGACCCCGACCGGCTGGAGACCCGCTCCTATCGCACCCTGTGCGAACAAGCCACCACACCATCACCAGAGAGACGTTCATGATCGACAAACTCGCCTGGCTGACCTTCAAGGATCAGCAACTGCTCTGTGCCCGCTCCCACGGCAAGCAGATCTACTACATTCCCGGCGGCAAGCGCGAAGCGGGAGAGAGCGACGAGGCGGCGCTGATGCGCGAAATCGAGGAGGAGCTGGCCGTGGCCCTCAAGCCCGATACCCTGGCGTTTGCCTGCGAGTTCAGTGCCCAGGCCGACAGCAAACCGCAGGGGGTCAACGTCAAGCTGCGCTGCTACACCGGCGAGGCTGACGGCACTCCCGTCGCCTCGGCGGAGATCGCCGAGCTGCGCTGGCTCGACAGCCGCCATATGGCCGAGATCTCTGCGGTTTCCCGGCTGCTGTTTGCCTGGCTGGTCGAACAGAAGCTCATCCGCTAAGGGGAACCCGCCTTGAGGGCGTGATCGGGCGCACCCGGCGAGTGACAACGACTTGAAATTGGCGGCAGAAACGGCGAGTCTAACCAGTCATCCTGCCGCCGGTCCCGTTGGCGGCAGGCGCCGCGGCAGACCGGGCCGGTGGCGTGAACTTTGTTGACAAGGACTCCTGATGGACATAGTTGAGGTTGATACCACCCAGGGCATCAAGCCTGCCCTCATCACTTTGCTGCAAGACAGCGTCGCCAGCGGCGCGTCGGTGGGTTTTCTGCCGCCGCTGACCGAAGAGCAGGGGCTCGTCTATTGGCAGGGCATAGAGACGGAGCTGGCCGCGGGCAGCCGCCGGCTCTGGGTCGCTTTCCTGCAACACCAGCTGGTCGGTGCCCTCCAGCTCTCGCTGTGCACCAAGGCCAATGGCCGTCACCGCGCCGAAGTGGAAAAACTGATGGTGCACAGTCTGCACCGTGGCAAGGGGGTCGGCCGTGCCCTGATGGCCAGCATGGAGCAAGGGGCCAAAGAAGCCGGCCGCAGCCTGTTGGTGCTCGACACCAGGGTGGGCGATGCCGCCTCCCGCCTCTATCGCCAGCTTGGCTACCAGGAGGCGGGCCAGATCCCCGCCTTTGCCCGCAGTGCCGACGGTACCCTGGCAGCCACCCTCTTTTTCTACAAGCAGCTCTGAGCCGCGCACCGCCTCCGCTTCGCACGCCTCTACCCTGCATGCCTCTACTCTGTATGCCACCGTGCGCCCTCCCCATGGAGGGCGCGTTGCGTTACCCTCCTGCCCGTAGAAAACAATCAAAATGGCATCAAGATTAATTCTGAATCTCCTATAGCCCCATTTGTATATGATTGTTCCTTCACCTCACGCCAGACGAGGCGTATGGTGTGGCAGAAAGACCCGTTTGCATACCAAGCGGATGCCGCTCACTGCCTTGAGGAATACTGCATGCCTATCCTGCCTCGTACCGTCACCTCCCCCAAGAAGTTCATCATCGGCCACGATCTGCTGCCCCAACTCCATGATCACGTAAAAGATTTCGGCGACAATGCCCTGCTCGTCAGCGACGAATTCATTCTGGAGAGGGTGCGGGAAGAGGCGCTCGCCGGCCTGCTGCAGGCAGGCCTGAAGGGAGCGGTCGAGAAGTTCAACTACGAATGCACCGACATCGAGATCCGCCGCCTGTGTGATCTGGCCGAACAACAGGGGGCCAATGTCATCGTCGGCATCGGCGGCGGCAAGACTCTGGATGTCGCCAAGGCGGTCGCCTTCTACCTGCGCCGCCCCGTGGTGCTGTTTCCCACCATCGCCTCCACCGATGCCCCCTGCACCGCCCTCGCGGTGATCTACAACCCGGCGGGCGAGTTCGAGCGCTATCTGTTCCTGCCCCAGAACCCGGATGTGGTGATCGCCGACACCGCCATCATAGCGGCGGCCCCCGCCCGCTTCTTCGCCGCCGGTGTGGGCGATGCGCTCGCCACCTACTTCGAGGCCCGTGCCTGTTACCGGGCGGACGGTATCAATCTGGTGGGCAAGCGCCCCTCCCGCACCGGTCTCGGGCTGGCCCGGCTCTGCTACGAGCTGCTGGGGGAGAACATCGAGCTGGCGATGGACGCGGTGCGCCACCATGTCACTACCCCGGCGCTGGAGCAGACCATCGAAGCCACCATCTATCTGAGCGGCGTGGGCGCCGAAGCGGGCGGCCTGGCGGCGGCCCATGCGGTCAACAACGGCATGTCGGTGGTGGCGGATCTGCACCGGGCCCAGCACGGCGAGAAGGTGGTGTTTGGCCTGCTCACCCAGCTGGTACTCGAGCGCGCGCCCCAGGCCGAGCTGGACGAGGTGATGCGCATCATCCAGCTGGCCGGCCTGCCCATGACCCTGCAGGAAATGGGGCTGAGCCGTTTCGTGGAGAGCGAGTGGCGCCAGGTGGCCAAACTTGCCTGCGATCCCCTCGACACCATGGGCAACATGCCGATGAGCGTCAGCGAGCAGGATGTCTACCACGCCATGATCGCGGCCAACGCCATGGCCGAGCGCTACCGGGCCCGCCACCCACGCGCCTGATCGGCACTCAAGCAAAGCCGTGATCACGCCGACAAGGCCGGCCCCAGCGGCCGGCCTTGTCATTCCCTGCCCGACCTGCTGCAATGGCCCCTTTATCCTTGGGACAAGGAGTCACCATGATATTGGAAGTCGCCCCTTTGCAGGTTATCCCCGGTCAGGCTGCCGCCTTCGAGCTGGCATTCTCCCTGGCCCAGCGCATCATCAGCACCATGCCTGGCTACGGTGGACACCAGCTCCAGCGCTCGCTGACCGATCCCCACCGCTATCTGCTGCTGGTCAACTGGCGGCGCCTCGAAGATCACACCCAGGGTTTTCGCGGCTCACCCCAGTACCAGCAGTGGAAGTCCCTGCTCCATCACTTCTACGATCCCTTCCCCACAGTCGAGCACTACCGGCAGGTCACGTTCGATGAGGCAGAGCAGCGGGAACAGGGCAACGGCCAGATCTGAACCGGATGCCCGGCGTCAGGACCAAGGTGACGGCTGAGGCGGCATTGCCTCGCTCGGTGTGCAAGCAGATAAGCGGCGCAGCGGGGAGCTGGTAACTGATAGATGAGGAAGAGTGATCAGGGGGCCAAGCTGGGCGCGGATCATCCGCGCCCAGGCCCTCCCCCTGATGGCCAGGTCAGGCCAACCGTTCGGCCCGCGCCTTGATCAGAGGGGCGACAAAGGCCTCCTGGGCCGCGATCAGCTGCAACTCATAGGCATCGGCCTGCCAGGTGTGCAGCAGTACCGTATCCACCGCCGCATTGGTGCGCTCGAACGCGCTGACGGCATCGTAACCCGCCTGCAGATTGGCCAGCATCAGCGCGCTGATGAGATCCCCCACGCCCACCGGCTGGCGGGCAAACTCGTAGAGCGGGCGGTCGATCAGATAATCTCCCTCGGGGGTGGCCAGCAGCATCTCGAAACGACCCGGCTCGCGAGCGGCGCGTCCAAGATGCTTGACCAGCACCATCTTCACCCCGCGCGCCAACAGCTGATGAGCGGCGGCCCGCGTCTGCGCCAAATCCGTCAGATGGACGTCGCACAGGGTCTCCAGCTCCAGCAGATTGGGGGCCATGATGTCGGCCGCCGGCAGCGCCTTCTCGGTCAAGAAACGGGTCACCCCAGGAGCGACGATGCACCCTTTCTCCGGGTGACCCATCACGGGATCGCAGAAATAGATGGCGGCAGGATTGGCGGCCTTGACCGCGGCCACTACCGCCAGGATCTCGTCTCCCTGCTCCGCCGAGCCCAGATAACCGCTCAGCACGGCGTCACAGTGGGCCAGCACCTCGATATTCGAGAGCCCTTCGCACAGGGCGCTGATATGTCCTGCGGGCATCGCCATTCCCTGCCAACCGGCCGTATATTGGGTGTGGTTGGAGAACTGCACCGTGTTGATGGGCCATACCTCCATACCAAGACGGCGCATGGGAAACACGGCAGCGCTGTTGCCGGCACAGCCGAACACCACGTGGGACTGGATAGAGAGAATGCGTTTCATCGACATCACCGCAGAGAAGAGTCAGGGGAAAGGCGCAATATATCGGATGAAGATATTGATCTTCCACCCTTGATCAGCACAAACCCTTATTTGGTCGGCAAAATCCTCGATGACGCGCTGCTTGCCACCACCATCACCGGCCCCTTCTTCGCTGGCATGCCGTAGTTTGCAACCGCGAACATGGCCGTAATGGCCTGATAAAGTGATACAAGGCTCTTGTTTGATGGCATATGAGATTAACAAGTGAGCTTTTTGTGCGCAGAACCATGTAATGACGAGTAAACCGGCAGATACCTGTGGCAGCCTTGGCCGTCAGCGAGCAAGGCAGTAAGGCAGTAAGGCAGTAAGGCAGTAAGGCAGTAAGGCAGTAAGGCAGTAAGGCAGTAAGGCAGTAAGGCAGTAAGGCAGTAAGGCAGTAAGGCAATTGTGGAAGGAGGCAACGGCGTCGGTGCAAGTGAATAGCTCACCGGCCGGCCAGAGGCCGGATCGGGCTGGTCAGCCCGATCCGGTTTATCAGGGGCGAGCGAAGTGGTAGACCCAACCCTCGTCCAAAGCCATCTCGGCGGGCGGCGCCACCAGAGCCGGCAACAGGGAGACGCTCCCCTTGGCGGCGTATTGCAGCGCCATCAGGGCGCAGATGGCGGCATCGTAGCGATCGGTCCCCGCCGTCACATCGGCCGGCAGATGCGCCAGCAGCTCGGCGCGCACCGCCGATGCCTTGCCCCCTACCTTGGCAAGGGCGGGATAGACCTCCAGCACGGCGCGATCGGTCTGCGGTTGCTGCTTGGGCACCAGCTGCAAGTCGGCCAGTCGGGGCAGCATAGCGAGCGCCAGGGTCGCGTTGTTGCCGAGCCGGTCGAAAGTGGCCGAGAGCGGCTTCTTGCCATATTGCCGGTGCAGCCAGCGCTCGCAGTCCCGATAAGCATAAGGGTTGTCTATCTCGCGCTGGGGCACGGCGCACTCGGTCGCCCTCCCCGCCAGCAGCTCGCCCAAGGCGCGAGGAAACGCCAACGGCGCGTCGATCCCGAGCGCCAACTGCGGGCAGGCCAGCACCTGCAGCAGATGGATCTCATCGTGCAATGCCGGGCGCAGCAAGGCATCCAGATCCGGCGCAACCCGTGAGCTCAGTCGAAACAGGGGCGATACCCCAAACCAGTGCAGCCGCTGTTCACGCGCCTGCCACCCCACCACGGCCACCGCCTGGGCACTGCCCTGCCAGCCTCTTACGTCCCAGCCGATGCCGATGGCATCCATGTGTTCCATTGTCATGCCAGTGTCACCTCTGCACGCTATCAATGCAGCACAGGGTAATGGCTGGAGACCCTAAAGCAAGGTTGGCAGCGCGGCTTAGAAGGATTTCTTGAAATTGATCAGTGGCAAGATGGGGAAAACCCCGTTCTCGGCGTAGTTGGCGAGGCCAATCTGCAGACCGTCCAGATGCTTGGTGGCGTTGATGAAGCCCAGCTGGAAGGTGGTGCGCTCGGCATAGTTGACGAAGCCGACGTTGGCCAGGGCATTGCCCTTGGCGATGTTGACGGCACCCCAGTTGAGGCCCTGCACATTGTTGGTCAGGTTGACGAAGCCAAGGTTGACGCCCTTGTCCTGACCCTCGTGCCAGTTGACCGCGTTGATCGCCACCCCGCCAAACTGGTGGCGTACCCGGCTGGCGCCGAGAAAGATGCCAAGCTGCAGACCGGTGAATTGATCCACGTCGGAAAGGGCGAAGACAGGCAGATCGATCCCCTTCACCTGACCGGTGCGACCATAGAGAACAGAGGCTCTGGCCCCCTCGACCTGATGGGATGCGGGCAGATTGACGCCGGGCAAAGAGAGCTGAACAGGGGTACTGGCGTGGGCAACGCCGCCACCAAAGGTCGCAGCCCCCAGGGCAAGCAGCAGGCGAGCAGGTTTCATCGATGCATTCCTCAAGACTCAGGGAGTGGCGTCAGCCTACCAGCCCCGCGGCCTGGGAACGAGACCAAACGGACGTGGCTGCGTCACCCCTCGTCTGAGTCGGGTCAATCAAACTGGACAGACCAGAATCAATGTTTAGCCCAAAATTAACATTTATATTATTTACATCAAGCCTCATTTGATAACACAATGCTTAAACGTACGTTTGAACAGAGCAAATGATACGTAACGACTTAAGGATGTAGTCGCACAGTTGTAACCCAACCCGGGCCATCGGCCCTTTTGCAATACCTTCTGCCAACCACGGAGACGCGCGATGAATATGGACGTAATCAAGACCTTTACCGAGCAGATGCAAGGCTTTGCCGCCCCCCTCACCCGTTACAACCAGCTGCTGGCCAGCAACATCGAGCAGCTGACCCGGCTGCAACTGGCGTCCGCCAACGCCTATGCCGAGCTGGGGCTGAACCAGCTGCAGGCCGCCGGCAAGGTGCAGGATGCCCAGAGCCTGGCGGCCCTCGGCACCGTCCAGCTGGAGACCGCCAGCCAGCTCTCCCGCCAGATGCTGGACGACATCCAGAAGCTCAATACCCTCGGCCAGCAGTTCAAGGACGACCTCGACGCCCTGGCTGCCGACGGCATCAAAAAGAGCACGGGCAAGGCCTGATATCCCCCTGGCTGCCCGCTGCGGGCAGCCACATCTCCCCATGCTCCGTCACGACAG
Source organism: Aeromonas sp. DNRA1 (assembly GCF_963888745.1). NCBI lineage: Bacteria > Pseudomonadati > Pseudomonadota > Gammaproteobacteria > Aeromonadales > Aeromonadaceae > Aeromonas > Aeromonas sp. DNRA1. The sequence continues at coordinate 24,968 of NZ_CAWPKQ010000001.1, forward strand.
GCTCGCCCTGCGCCGGGGATGGGTGAAGGAGAGAACATGAGCCAATCATCTTACGGCCCGCTGTTCGAGGCCCTGGCCCACTACAACGACAAGCTGCTGGATATGGCCAAGGCGCAGACCGAGCGCACGGCCCAAGCCCTGCTGCAGACCAATCTCGACGACCTCGGCCAGGTGCTGGAACAGGGTAGCCAGCAGCCCTGGCAACTGATCAATGCCCAGATGAACTGGTGGCAGGATCAGCTCAAGCTGATGCAGCACACCCTGCTCAAAAGCGCAGGCCAGCAGAGCGAACCGCTCATCGCCCCGGAGCGCAGCGATCGCCGCTTCAAGGCCGACGCCTGGAGCGAGCAGCCCATTTATGACTACCTCAAACAATCCTATCTGCTGACCGCCAAGCACCTGCTGGCTTCGGTGGATGCCCTCGAGGGGGTGCCCCAGAAGAGCCGGGAGCGGCTGCGTTTCTTTACCCGCCAGTACATCAACGCCATGGCGCCCAGCAACTTTCTGGCCACCAACCCGGAGCTGCTCAAGCTGACCCTGGAGTCTGACGGCCAGAATCTGGTGCGCGGGCTGGCGCTGCTGGCCGAAGATCTCGAGCGCAGCGCCGATCAACTCAACATCCGGCTGACCGACGAGTCCGCCTTTGAGCTGGGGCGGGATCTGGCGCTGACGCCGGGCCGGGTGGTGCAGCGCACCGAGCTGTATGAGCTCATTCAGTACAGCCCGACCACGGAAACGGTGGCCAGGACGCCGGTGCTGATCGTGCCGCCCTTCATCAACAAGTACTACATCCTGGACATGCGGCCCCAGAACTCCCTGGTGGCCTGGCTGGTCGCCCAGGGTCAGACGGTGTTCATGATCTCCTGGCGCAACCCGGGTCCGGCCCAGGCCGACATCGATCTCGACGACTACGTGGTGGATGGGGTCATCGCCGCGCTGGATGGTGTGGAGGCGGCCACCGGCGAGCGCGAAGTGCACGGCATCGGTTACTGCATCGGCGGTACCGCCCTCTCCCTGGCCATGGGCTGGCTGGCCGCCAGGCGCCAGAAGCAGCGGGTTCGCTCCGCCACCCTGTTCACCACCCTGCTCGACTTCTCCCAACCGGGGGAACTTGGCATCTTCATCCACGAGCCCATCATTGCGGCGCTGGAAGCCCAGAACGAGGCCAAGGGCATCATGGACGGGCGCCAGCTGGCGGTCTCCTTCAGCCTGCTGCGGGAGAACAGCCTCTACTGGAATTACTACATCGACAGCTACCTCAAGGGGCAGAGTCCGGTGGCGTTCGATCTGCTGCACTGGAACAGCGACAGCACCAACGTGGCAGGCAAGACCCACAGCAGCCTGCTGCGCCGGCTCTATCTGGAGAACCAGCTGGTGAAGGGAGAGCTCAAGATCCGCCACACCCGCATCGATCTCGGCAAGGTGAAGACCCCGGTGCTGCTGGTCTCGGCCATGGACGATCACATCGCCCTCTGGCAAGGGACCTGGCAGGGCATGAAGCTGTTCGGCGGCGAGCAGCACTTCATCCTGGCTGAATCGGGCCACATCGCCGGCATCGTCAATCCGCCGGACGCCAACAAGTACGGCTTCTGGCAGAACGACGCCGAGGCCACCAGCCCCGAGGCGTGGCTCGCCGGCGCAAGCCATACCCCAGGCTCCTGGTGGCCGAAGATGGCAGCCTTCATCCAGAGCCGGGAAGAGGATCCCGCCCCCCTTCCCGCTCGCATCCCGAGCGAAGGGCTGGAAGCGGCGCCCGGCAGCTACGTCAAGGTTCGACTCAACCCGGTCTTTGCACAGACCCCCGAGGAGGAGCCCGCATGAGCACACTCCCCTTCGAGGTGGGCCAAAAAGCCAGACTGACCAAGCGGTTCGGGGCGGCAGAGGTCGAGGTGTTTGCCGGGTTGTCGGAGGATTTCAATCCGCTGCACCTGGATCCCGCCTTCGCCGCCACCACGCCGTTCGAGCGCCCCATCGTGCACGGCATGCTGCTGGCCAGCCTCTTCTCGGGGCTGCTGGGCCAGCAGCTGCCGGGCAAGGGCACCGTCTACCTCGGTCAGATCCTCGCCTTCAAGCAGCCGGTGTTTGTGGGGGATGAGGTGACGGCAGAGGTGGAGATCATCGCCCTGCGCAGCGACAAGCCCATCATCACCCTGGCCACCCGCATCCTGACGGCCACCGGCGCCATCGCCGTCAACGGTGAAGCCGTGGTGAAGTTCGGCTGAAAAGGGTTTGCCCCATGATCTCAGTCAGCCCGGCCACAGCAGGGCTGACTGCTATGGTGTGTGCCCCAAAAATGGTCTTGCAAGCCACAATTGCCTGCCGACAGATGCCCTTGCCCTTTCCTTGACGGCCCGAACTGCCTAGAATAATCGCCCTGCTGTTTCAGCCATTCATCCACTAGAGGATTTCCCATGGAGACGTTTCTGCTCGAAGGCCACCCCTTCGTTGCCTTGTGCGACCTTATCAAACATCAGGGTTGGGCCGATTGTGGCGGTGCGGCCAAGGCTCTGGTCGCCGAAGGGCTGGTAGAGGTGGACGGTCAGGTCGAGACCCGCAAACGCTGCAAGATCGTGGCCGAGCAAGTAGTCAACTTCAATGGCATGAAAGTGGTCGTGAAAGAAGGCGTCAGCCCCGAGATCCTCTGATCCCGACGCTCTGCCACGCAAGTGCTACCGAGCAAGTGGTCAACTTCAACGACATGAAGGTCGTGGTGAAAGAAGGCATCAGCCCCGAGATCCTCTGATCTCGCTTGCATAAGGGCGCCGACGCGCCCTTTGGTATTCAGCTGGCCTTGATCGACAGGGTCAGCACGAAGCGTGCCATCGCCTCATCTCCGTTCAGTGACGGACAGGTGGCCACCACCTGGATGGGACGATTGATGCGCTGACCGCTGGCCAGCGACTCGTCGATCATGGCGTCGATCTCCTCCCCGGCCGCGCAGTCAAACTGCACATCCCCTTCGGGCCGTTTCAGAAACTCCCCCTGCACATCCTTGAAGGCGAAGTGCACCTTTTTGCGCCGCTGCCGCCCCTTCTCCATCACCAGCAGACCGCCAACCAGATCGGCACCGGTTGCCAGCGCGCCGAAGTACATGCTGCCCAGGTGGTTGCGGGTGCGCCAGCCAAGCGGAATGCGAATGCGCAGCGCCTTGGCGCTCATCTCTTCGATGACGGGGGCACAAAAACCGATGACGGGGATGTAGCGCCAGGCAAAGAGCCGTAGTGCCAGGTTGGCCTTCAAACGTTGCAAATCCATATGCGAACTGATCCGATGAGTTGATGTAAACAGCATGTTGCCAGCATGACTGGCGTTCGACAAGGACGCGGATCACGCTTGCCACCTTTTCACCACCCAAAAAAAGAGGGAACCGCACGGGTTCCCTCTGCTCATTCCTGTGGCGGTCGCTCAGGCCCGCTTCTCTTCCAGCCAGGCTCCCTGGCTCTGCATCTCGAACAACTGGGCATAATGGCCACCCAGCGCCATCAGCTCGCCATGGGTACCCCGCTCGTTCACCTGACCGCGGGAGAGCAGCAGGATCTCGTCCGCATCGACGATGGTCGAGAGGCGGTGGGCGATGGCGATGGTGGTACGGCCGCGCCGTGCCGCCGCCAGCGCCGAAGAGAGGGCCAGCTCGGTCTGGGAGTCCACGCTGGCGGTCGCCTCGTCCAGAATGAGGATACGCGGATCCCCCACCAGGGCGCGGGCAAAGGAGAGCAGCTGGCGCTGGCCGGCGGAGAGGTTCTTGCCCCCCTCCTCCATCAGGGTGTTCAAGCCCTCCGGCAGGCTCAGCACGAACTCGGCCAGCTGCACCTCGGTCAGCGCCTGCCAGAGGCGCGCCTCGTCGATGCCGTCGCGGCCAAGGCGCAGGTTTTCCGCCAACGTCCCAACAAAAATAAAGGGATCCTGCTGGACCAGCCCGATGCTGCGACGCACCGCCGAGAGCGACAGGCTCGCCATCGGATGATCATCGAAGCGGATGGTGCCCTGATCCAGCGGGTAGAAGCCCATCAGCAGGCTGATGATGGTGGACTTGCCACTGCCGGTGTGACCCACCAGCGCCAGCATCTGGCCCGGTTTGGCGGTAAAGCTCACGTCACGCAGCACCTGCTGCTCACCATCGTAGGAGAAACCCACCCGCTCGAAACTCACCTGCCCCTTGAGCGGGCGCATCTCGCCCTCGGTGCTCTCGCGCGCTTCATCGAGCAGGGCAAAGACCCGCTCCCCGGCCACCATGGCCTGCTGCAACTGGTTGAGCTGGTTGGTCATCTCGATAAGCGGCTCGATCATCCGCCCCAGATAGCTGATGAAGGCGTAGAGCACCCCCACCTGGATGGCGCCCTCCGCACTCAACCCCTCGCGGGCAAACAGCGCCAACAGGCCGATCAGCACCATCATGTAGAAGAGGTCGATGAGCGGACGCAGCAGGATGCCGTTGATCTTGAGGCTCTTGAGGCGCGCCGCCCAGTGCTGCTGGTTCACCTCGGCAAAGGCGTTGGCAAAATGGTGCTCCTGCACCATGGCCTGAATGACCGGCATCCCCTGCAGCGACTCGTTGAGGCGGCTGTTGATGTCGGAGAGCAGACTGCGGGTCGCTCGCACCACGGGCACGCTCAGTTTCTGGTAAAGCCACATCACTCCGCCCACCGCTGGCAACAGGCAGGCGCACACCAGCATCAGCCGCAGATCCAGCAGCGCCATAGAGATGAGAATGCCGCACAAGAGCACCACCTTCTGCACCAGCAGCCCAATCACCTGTACGTAGAGGTTCATGATCGCCTCGGTGTCGTTGGTGATGCGGGAAATCAGCGAGCCGGAGCGATGCTGGTCAAAGTAGCGGGCCGGCAACCGGATGGCGGTGGCAAACACCTGCTCGCGCAGCCGCTGCACCACCGCCTGGGCGATGCGGTTGAAGCGCAGGGACTGCAGGTAGAAACCGGCTGCAGACAATACCTGCAAGCCGAGATAGCCGGCGGCGATGGCCGCGATGGCGGGCCACACCAGCTGGCGTGGCGCCAGATAGTCGTCGATGAACAGCTTGATGAGCAAGGGACCGGCCACTTCGGCGCCGGTGGCCAGCAGCAGGCAGATCCCCGCCTGAATGAGCCAGCGCGGATAACGGGCGCAGTACCCGAGCAGTCGTTTGATGGTCGGGTTCACAGGCGCTCCTCCACGTCTTGCTCGAGACGCTGGTAACGCACCATGTCGGCATACCAGCCGTTGTAGGCCATCAGGGCGCCGTGGCGACCCCGCTCACTGACATGACCCTGATCCAGCACCAGGATCTCGTCGGCCTGCTCCACCGCCGTCATCCGGTGGCTGACCAGGATCAGGGTACGCTTGTGGGCCTTGAGAGCATGCAGGATCTGCTGCTCGGTGTGGGCATCCACCGCCGAGAGGGCATCGTCTAGCACCAGGATGGGCGCCTCCAGCAACAGGGCACGGGCGATGGCGAGCCGCTGTTTCTGGCCGCCGGAGAGGGTCACCCCCTTCTCCCCCACTTCGGTCTCATAGCCTTTGGGGAAACGGCTGATGTCGTCGTGCACGCAGGCGATGCGCGCCACCCGCTCAATCTCCTCCCGGCTGGCATCGGGGCGGCCGAGGGCGATGTTGGCGGCAATGGTGGTGGAGAAAAGAAACGGCTCCTGCGGCACATAGGCAAACTGGCCGCGCAGCTCACCCAGCGCCAATTGCGAGATGGGCACCTCCCCCATGCGGATCTCCCCCGCGGTGGGGTTGGCCAGTCGCATCAACAGCTTGAGCAAGGAACTCTTGCCCGCGCCAGTGCGCCCGACGATCCCCAGCATGCCGCCGGCTTGCAGGGTGAAATCCACATTGCGCAGCAGAGTGCGCTGCTCGAGCTGGTAGCTGAGCGCCGCGGCGCGCAGCGGAAAGGCCGAGGCCAGCGCCATCGGCTGGGCCGGCTCCTCGATGTCGCTACGCTCGCCGAGCAGGCTTTCGATCCGTGAATAGGCGGCGCTGCCACGCTCGATGATGTTGAACAACCAGGCGATGGCGAACATGGGCCAGATCAGCTGACCGAGGTACATGGTGAAGCTGGTGAGCTCCCCCAGGGTCAACTCGTCACGCAGCACCAGAGCGCTGCCGCCGGCCACCGCCAGAAAGTAGGAGCAGCCGATGCACAGGTAAATCACGGGATCGAACTTGGCATCGATGCGGGCCACCGCCATGTTGCAGGCACCCGCCTCCCGGGTCAGCTCGGCAAAACCGCGATCTTCGAGCGACTCTACCGCATAGGACTTGAGCACCCGCACGCCGGATAGCGCCTCCTGGGTCTTGTTGTTGAGCCGGGAGAAGGCACCCTGCGCCGCCTTGAACTCCTTGTAGATCTGGGTGCCGAAGCGGTTCATGAAGAACGCCATCACCGGCAACGGCAACAGGGAGAGCAGAGTCAGCTGCCAGGAGTACTGGCTGCACATGATGGAGAGCACCAGCACCCCGACGATGATGGAGTCCACCAGGGTCAACACCCCTTCCCCGGCGGTCATCTCCACCGCCTGGATGTCGTTGGTGGCATGGGCCATCAGATCGCCGGTTCGGTGGCGCTGATAAAAGTCCGGGCTCATGCGGGTGAAGTGGCTGAACAGCCGGTTGCGCAGCACATAGGCGAGCCGATAGGAGGCGCCAAACAGCATGACTCGCCACACATAGCGCAGCAGATAGATGAGCAGACCAAGACCAAACAGCCCGGCCAGATAGCCCGTCAAGGTTGCACTATCAAGGGACCCTTTGGCGATGCCATCCACCACCCAGCCCACCACCTTGGGCGGGATCACGGTCAACAGAGCCACCATCATCAACAGGGAGATGGCGATCAGGTAACGCCGCCACTGCTCCTTGAAGAACCAGCCCAGCCTTGCAAATACGCTCACGTAGATATCCTTTGTCGCGACCGGCCCATAGCCGGCGCCCATCACGGGGAAACTCAATGCAATCGCCCCCGGCTGGGGGCGATACGAGGGGGTCATGATAGCCTGAAGCAAGCGGCTTGAGAATTATTGCTATTTCACCTGTTACAACAAGCGATCATCACGCTGTCCGAAGCCTGCGTACGGTGTTTCATGCTGCTCCCCGGTGAGCAAGAAGTGGGACACCTCCTCCCGGGTCAGACTGAACACCTGTTGCAACTGCTCCAGATCCTGCTCGGTCAGCTCCTCCTGCTGGCGCAACCGCCACTCCAGCTCACCGGCCATGATCTGCAGACGGGAGGCGGAAATATTGGCGGAGACCCCCTTGAGGGTATGCAGCAACCGGCAGGCGATATCGGGCTGCTGACGACGCAGGGCGGAACGGATCTCCCACAGGTCATCCTTGTGCTCTGACATGAACAGCTTGAACAGGATCTGCAGTGCCTCCTTGTCCTGCTCCAGCCGCCTGAGAGCATCCTCCAGATCCAGCACTCCCATCAGGTCGGGCGGTTTCACCTCGAGCGGCACCCGCCGCTCGCCGCTGGCGCTCTTCACCCACTGCAGCAGGTTGTTGTAGAGATCGAGCTTGCTGACCGGCTTGGTGACATAGCCGTTCATGCCGACCCCGAGGCAACGTTCCCTGTCCCCCGGCATGGCGCTGGCGGTCAGGGCGATGATGGGGACATCGTGCTTGTCGACCATCTTGCGGATCTGGCGAGTGGCATCCAGCCCGTCCAGCACCGGCATCTGCAAGTCCATCAGGATCACGTCGAAGGGCTGCTCGGCCACCCGCTCGACCGCCTCCCGGCCGTTGCCCACCACAGTAACCAGGGCATCGACCCGGCGCAGGTATTCGATGATGAGCTGCTGGTTGACCCGGTTGTCCTCGGCCAGCAGTACCCGGATACCTTGCAGCAGCTCGCGAAAATGCTGCTGATCCCCCTGCGCCTCGGCCTGGCGGAACTGCTGATCGTGGGAGCTGCCGTTGAGCAGCTCGTCCACCTTGGCCAGCAGGGCATTTTCGGTCATCGGCTTGGGCAGGAAGTGGGTCAATCCCATGCTCTCCATCCGCCCATGCAGTCCCTCCTTGGCCCAGGCACTGGTCATCAGGATCGGCAGACGGCGCCACTGGCTGTGTTGATACATCTCGAGCGCCAGATCCAGCCCGTCTTCCTGCCCCATGCGCCAGTCCAGAATGGCCAGCCGGATATTCTGCCCCTCTTCCCGCAGCACCTGGCGGGCCCGGGAGAGGCTGTTGACCGCCATCACCCTGGCACCGGCCCGGCCCAGGATATCCTTGGCCAGGTCCAGCACCAGCTCGTTGTCATCCATCACCAGCACCAGCGGCTGATGCTCGAAGAAGACCCGCCGCCCGGAGACGCCGTAGACCGCCTTGGTCATGGGGATCTCGAACTGGAAGACCGAGCCCGTTCCCGGCTTGCTCTGTACCGTGATCCGGCCCCCCATCAGTTCGACCAGACGCTGGGAGATGTTGAGACCCAGGCCGGAGCCGCCGTATTTGCGGGTATTGCCTGCCTCCAGTTGGGTGAAAGGCTGGAACAGCTGGGCCTGTTTCTCCTCGGCGATGCCGATGCCGGTGTCACGCACGCTGAAACGCACCTGCATGGGATGCTGGTTAACCAGGGTGATGGCCACTTCCACCTCGCCCCGCTCGGTAAACTTGATGGCGTTGTTGACCAGATTGACCAGCACCTGGCCGAGGCGCAGCGGATCACCGCGCAGAAAATCCGGCACAGCTGGCGACTTGTTGATAATGACCTCGACCTGCTTGCGCTCGGCCAGGTCGGCAAACATGCCGGCCAGCGAGTCGATCTGCTCGCTCAGATCGAAGTCGATCTCCTCCAGGGTCAGCTTGCCGGACTCCACCTTGGTCAGATCCAGAATGTCGTTGATGAGCAGCAGCAGGGTATCCGACGAGGATTTGATCTTGCTGAGATAATCCCGCTGCTGCTGATCCAGCTCAGTCTGCAATGCCAGCGAGCTGAACCCGATGATGGCGTTCATGGGGGTGCGGATCTCGTGGCTCATGTTGGCCAGAAAATCGCTCTTGGCCTGGGCCAGCAAGCCGGTCTGGCGCGACAGCTCGCTCAGCTTCTGGTTGCGCCGCCACAGGGTCACCGCCACCAGTCCGAAACAGAGCATGGCCCCCCCCAATACCATCAGATAGAAGCGGCTCTTGAGGGAGGAGGCCTGCTCCATCTTGCTCTGCTTCCAGAGTGACAGCCCCTCCAGTTCGTGCATGTCGATGACCTGGTTGCGCAGCACGTGGTACTCCACCACCTGATGGCTGACATCCTCACTCAGTTGGGCCAGCCCCGCCACTTCGGGATTGGAAGGATAGGCCGTCTTGAGGCGTCGCTGCAGGGCCTGCAGCCGCAGTTGCTCGCCCTTGTCCCAGCTACGTTTGAGGTAGTGACTGAGCTGTGCCAGCTCGGTCAGGTCGATGGCAAGCGGAGAGTCTGCCGGCAAGGTGGCCAGCAAGCCGTTGAGCTGCTTTTGAAAAGGCTGCTCTATGTACTCGATCGCCATCTCCATGGAATAAAGCTTGGCCAAGTCGAGCAAATAGCTGTCGATGTCATGCAACAGGGATTGGGAGTGAGGATTGTCGGCAGAGTCGGGATCGTTGCGCACCTGGCGCACAAAACTGTCGAGGTTGCTCGACAACTGGTTGAGACGTTGCTGTACGTTGCCGTCATTGGCCTTCTCGCGGCCAAGCAGATAGACGGTGTCGGTATTGACCCGGTTGAGGATCAACTCTGCCGCAACGCTGAGTTCGGAGGCCTTCTGCTGCTGGCTGAGCAGCTGCCAGCAATAGCCGGAAAACCCCAGCAGCGATACGATGATCAGGCTAAGCACAACACGATTGACCCGTGTCACATTATTCATCCCGTCTCGATTCTCATGTCATGGCCACGTATCCACCGACATCATGTCGACACAGGATCACTGGCTGTGAAAGATAACTGGCGACTATGTTACCGTTACTCTGCCCTGTCAGTGCAATAAGATGTTGCAGGGCTTATGTATACAGGAATCAATTATGTCATTTATCACTACCTATTGTAGCCATTGCTTCACCAGGAACCGCCTGCCTGAAGAAAAAGTGGATTCAAACGCGAAATGCGGCCGCTGCAAGAGCGGGCTGTTCACCACCAGCCCGGTCAACGGCCAGGAGCAGCAGTTCGATACCCTGATCCAGTCTGACATCCCGGTCGTGGTCGACTTCTGGGCCAGCTGGTGCGGGCCATGCCTTCAATTTTCACCTGTTTTTCAACAAGTTGCCAGTGAACTTGAACCAAGACTCCGCTTCGTCAAGGTCGATACCGAGCAACAAGCCGCCATTGCGGCCCGTTACGCCATTCGCAGCATTCCCACCCTGATGGTCTTCAAGCAGGGCAAGATGGTGGCACAGCGCAGTGGCTCCCTTCCTCCCAGTCTGTTCAAGGAGTGGTTGCACAGCTTCATCTAGGCCACAAATGATACCAACATGTTTAATTTGTGTTTATTTAATGTTTTCATTTGCCTTGACTCTGTGAGTCCCGGCATGCTTTGACCAGTCCCCCCTGTTTCAAACGGGGGGATGAATGTAATCTCGGCAACACAACAACAACCATAAATTAACCGAGAGAACAATATGCACACATCTGCAGTACCCTCCACTACCCCATCACGCTGGCTGGACATCAAATCCGGGATCGTCATCCTGGATGTGTTGCTGCTCTGTGCCATGCTGGCCTGGCTCCCCTTTGACCCCAACGTCAACAAGGGGCTGGGGATCCTGGTCTTCATCGCCATCCTCTGGCTGACTGAAGCAGTCAACATCACCATCACGGCCCTCTCCATCCCGGTACTTGCCACCCTGCTCGGGGTCTTTGACATGAGCAAGTCCCTGACGGACTTCGCCAACCCGGTGCTGTTTCTGTTCTTCGGCGGCTTTGCACTGGCCGCAGCACTCTCCAAACAGGGGCTGGATACCCAGATCGCCGCCAAGGTGATGCAGCTTGCCAGAGGCCACCTCGGCTGGGCCGCCATCGTGCTCTTCACCATCACGGCCGCCCTCTCCATGTGGATCAGCAACACCGCCACCGCCGCCATGATGATGCCGCTGGCCCTCGGCATGCTGAAAGGTATCGATGCCCACAAGGAGCGCCGTACCCTGGTCTTCGTCCTGCTGGGGGTCGCCTACAGCGCCAGCATCGGCGGCATCGGCACCCTGGTCGGCAGCCCGCCCAACGCCATCGCCGCCGCCCAGATGGGGCTGGGTTTCACCGACTGGATGAAGTTCGGCATCCCGGTGGTACTCATCTTCATGCCGGTGGGCATCGGCCTGCTTTATATGGTGGCCCGTCCCAACCTCTCCCATCAGGTCAGCACCGAGAAGGTCACCATCCAGTGGACCGGTCAACGCAAGATCACCCTGCTCATCTTCCTGACCACAGTACTGCTGTGGATCGGCTCCCAGCCCATCGCCAAGGCACTGGGAGGCATTCCCCAGTTCGATACCCTGATCGCCATGGGCGCCATCGTGGCCATTGCCATCAGCCGGGTGGCCAGCTGGGATGACATCAACCAGAACACCGACTGGGGCGTGCTGATGCTGTTTGGTGGCGGCCTCACCTTAAGCGCCATCCTGAAGCAGACCGGGGCCAACGCCTTCCTGGCGGAGCACCTCTCCAACGGTCTGGCCACCATGCCGATCTTTATCATCCTGCTCTGTCTGGCCGCGTTCGTGGTATTCCTGACCGAGCTGGTCTCCAACACCGCTACTGCCGCCCTGCTGGTACCGCTGTTTGCCGGGGTAGCCCAGGCGCTGGGGGTATCGCCCATCGTCGTCTCCGTGCTGATCGCCGTCGGCGCCTCCTGCGCCTTCATGCTGCCGGTGGCCACCCCGCCCAACGCCATCGTGTTCGCCAGCGGCCATATCAAACAGCGTGAGATGATGCGGGCCGGCCTGGTGCTGAACCTGGTCTTCACCGTCATTCTGACCCTGCTCGCCTACTTCATGGGCGACATACTGCACTGATATGCCGAGTACCAAGAGGCCCCTGACGGGGCCTTTTTATTGCATCTTCTGAATGCAATCTCGACAAGCCCCCCCTCTCACCCGTGCATCGCCACTGTTCTCAGCTAAAAGAGCCGTATTGTGAAGGTTCTGGTTTGACGTTTCCCGCTTGTGCTCTCTTTTCCTCAATCCCCATCACCAACACCGCCCACCCAAAATAAAAACCCCCGCATGGCGGGGGTTTGCTGGTTTACCGTCAGGTCAGCCGATGCTGCAAGGTTTCAGTTGCCAGATGCGATCCACATAGTCCTGGATGGAGCGATCGGAGTTGAATTTGCCCATGGTGGCCGAGTTGATGATGGCCTTCTTCGCCCACAGAGCCGGATCCCGATACCAGCTGTCGATCAGCTTGTGGGCTTCCGAGTAGGAGGCGAAATCGGCCAGGGTCAGGTAGGGATCCCCCCCTTCCAGCAAGGAACGTTTGATGGAGGAGAGCTCGCCCGGACGACCCGGCGTGAAATAGTCGGTATCAAACCAGTCCAGCACGGCCTTGAGCTCGGAGTTGGCATAGTAGAAGTCGTACGGATTGTAACCGCGCCCCTTCAATGCCTTCACTTCGTCAACGTTCAGACCGAAGATGGCGCAGTTCTCGGCTCCCGCCTCTTCGGCGATCTCGATATTGGCGCCGTCCAGCGTGCCGATGGTGATGGCACCGTTGAGCGCCATCTTCATGTTGCCGGTACCGGAGGCTTCATAGCCGGCGGTGGAGATCTGCTCGGAGACATCCGCCGCCGGGATCAGCTTCTCGGCCAGGCTCACACGGTAGTTCGGCATGAACACCACTTTCAGCTTGCCCTGGATGCGGGCATCGTTGTTGACCCGCTCCGCCAGCTTGTTGATGGCGTAGATGATGTCTTTGGCAAGCTTGTAACCAGGCGCCGCCTTGGAGCCGAAGATGAACACCCGCGGGTGCATGTCATAGTCGGGGTTGGCCAGCAGGCGACGGTAGAGCGCCATGATATGGATGAGGTTCAGCTGTTGACGCTTGTACTCGTGCAGACGCTTGATCTGCACGTCGAAGATCGCCTCCGAACTCACCTCGATGCCGGTTTCGGCCTTGATCACCTTGACCAGCTTCTCCTTGTTGTGGCGCTTGATGGTCATGAACTGCTGCTGGAATGCCTTGTCGTCGGCAAATTTGACCACGCTGCGCAGCTTGTCGAGCTGCAGCGGCCACTCTTTGCCCACCACCTCGTTGTAAAGCTCGGCCAGTTCCGGGTTGCAAGCCAGCAGCCAGCGACGCGGGGTCACCCCGTTGGTGACGTTGCACATCTTCTGGGGCCACAGCTCGGCATACTCGGGGAAAAGATCTTCCTTCACCAGTTTGGAGTGGATCTCGGCCACACCGTTGACCTTGGAGGAGCCAATGACGCACAGGTTGCCCATGCGCACCTTGCGCACATCACCCTCTTCGATGATGGAGAGCTTGGCCTTGATGGCATCGTTACCCGGCCACTTGGGCTCCACCAGCTCGCTCAGGAAGCGGGCGTTGATCTCGTAGATCACCTCAAGATGACGGGGCAGCACCTTCTCGAACAGACTGACCGACCACTTCTCCAGCGCTTCCGGCAGCAGGGTGTGGTTGGTGTAGGAGAAGACCTGATAGCTGATGGCCCAGGCCGCGTCCCAGGTCAGCCCCTCTTCGTCCACCAGCACCCGCATCAGTTCCGGGATGGCGACGGTGGGGTGAGTATCGTTGAGCTGGATGGCAATCTGGGCGGCAAAGTTGCTGAAGTCAGCGCCATGCACCCGCTTGTAGCGACGCATGATGTCCTTGATGGAGCAGGCACAGAAGAAGTACTGCTGGATCAGGCGCAGCTCTTTGCCCGCATCGGTCTCATCGTTCGGATAGAGCACCTTGGAGATGGTCTCGGCCTGGGCTTTCTCCGCCTGGGAATCGATATAGCCACCGGCGTTGAACACGTCCCAGTCAAAAAACTCGGAGGCGCGGGATTCCCACAGGCGCAGGATGTTGACGGTATGACCGCCAAAGCCGACCACCGGGATATCCCAAGGCACCCCTTTGATCTTGCGGCCAGCGTGCCACACCTTCTTGAGGCCACCGTTGTCACCAAACACGGTCTCGACATAGCCATAAAGCGGGATCTCCTGCACGGATTCCGGGCGGCAGATCTCCCAGGGGTTGCCATATTCACGCCAGGAGTCGGGGCGCTCAATCTGGCGACCATCCTGAATTTCCTGACGGAACAAGCCATGCTCGTAGTGGATACCATAACCGACCGCCGGGTAGTTCAGGGTCGCCAGGGAATCGATGAAGCAGGCGGCCAGACGGCCCAGACCGCCGTTGCCGAGCGCCATGTCGGGCTCTTGTTCACACAGATCGGTCAGCTCCAGACCGAGTTCACCCAGCGCCTCTTCACAAACTTTGTATAGAGAGAGGTTGTGCAGGTTGTTGGAGGTCAAACGCCCCATCAGGAATTCAGCAGAGAGATAGTGAATCGCACGAGTATCTTTCTTGAAGTGAGTCTGCTGAGTACGGGTCAGGCGCTCGTACACCTGTTCGTTGACGGCGGCTGCGGTCGCTTTCCACCACGCTTCTGGCGAGGCTTTCTGTTCGCTTGTACCCAAGGTAGAACGCAGGTGACGCACGATACTCGCCTTGAGCTGATCTTTATCCAGTTGGAGATCCTGGTCTGTCTTCTTCTTGGTAGCCATAAACCATTTCCTTCGTTACAGAATAATAAATTGTTATCCCATCAGGGACCGGCGCTGTTGTTATCTCAGAATATGTTCCGGCGTGGGCATACTAGCTAAAGCCGCTGGTTTAAAAGTTAACGCAAGTCACACTTTAACGCATAAAAATGACAGTTCAAGCTTGAAAACCCTTTCCTGAAACCTACCATTATGAATCTTTAATTTCATTAAAAATCATACAGTTAATATCTTCATGAAAATATAAATACGTGAATAGGTTTTCAATGATTGCCAAGTGCTGAAAATCCTTGAAAATAACTGAAAATTCAGCGCACATTGAAAACGATTTCAATGTGCGCTGTTCATAAGAAACAAAGGCCAAGGCTGTGCGGTTGATTTCTGCGAGTCAACCATGGGCCTTGAACTGGTTGCTCATGGGGTCATAGTGATAGCCTATCTGCAATAAGCGGGTAGCCAGCTGATCCTCCGTCATGTCGTAGTAGGCCAACAACTCTTCCAGCCCGTCACACTCCAGCCGCAGCTTCTCATTGATGATCCCGAGCAGGATATTGGCATCCAGTCGTTGCAAGGTGCTGACGTCCATCTCATCTCTCCTCTGTGCAAGACATACTGTATAACCATGGGCGTCCCCTCCTGCTTTGTCCATAGGCTAAAAAACACCCACCACCAACATCAAATAAATAACCTTTACAATCAATAGCATAGATTCAATTACTGCCAATTCGATCACATTTTAGTGCACAAATGGCTTGTCACTGGCATCAACAGCAACTACTGTATGTGCATACAGCATGGTTATTCATACAGGACAAACATATGAGCCAGCCCATGAGTCAGTACCCGATCACCACCTCAGCCGGTATGAGCAATCCCTGGCCCACCCGGCATCAAGGCAACATGGATGATGAGCGTTATAGCGCAACGATTGCCCATGAAGCCCCGCTGCTTGATGAGCTGGTGAGACTGAGCCATGGCGATACCGGCTGGATCCTGTTGATCGCGCCACCCGGCCTGCCGGTAGCCAAGCAGTTGCAGGCACAAGGGATCAATCCCGCCAGGGTGTTGGTGGTGCATAGCCCCAAGATCAAAAACTGGCAGCGTACGCTGGAACAGAGTCTGGGCAACGGCCGCTGCGCCGCCGTGCTGACCTGGCTGCCGGAGCAGGTCATGCTGGATCGCGCCAAGTTGAGCAAGCTAGGACAACGCTGCGGGGTTCTGACCCGTTTCTTCGAGCCGGCCGCATCCTCTCCTGTCCACAGTGGTTCACTGGTCTATGGTGGGCAGGATGTCTATCTCAACCACTGACAGGTGCCAAGAGTGTGAGGAGGCGCCTTGTAGTATGAGCTGGAGAGTTGAACGGGCTTTTCGGTTGGCGCTGAACAGCCCAGCCATCACTCAGTGACAAGAGCCCTGCAGCCATCAGGCAAGTGCCTGCCGACAGATGGAAGTGGAGGCCGGAAAACCCCTCGCACCGAGCACAGTTGGCAGTTGGCAGTTGGCAGTTGGCAGTTGGCACTCATGCGACTGCACGCAGACCAAAAGAGAAGGCGACCCTGGGGTCGCCTTCGTTCTGTCTGTTAGACGGTAGCTGTATGACGGTGATATCCACGGCGGTCACACGCCGCGTCTCTTCACGCTTCACGCTGAGCCTCGAGAAAAGTCTCAAGACCGCGAGTGAACAGCCATCAAACAGCTTTCATTCACGCCAGCTTGCCATCGAGCTCGGCAATCTTGGCAGACCAGTAAGCCGGGCCTGTCTCATGGATATTGTTGCCCTGAGAGTCCACCGCCACGGTCACCGGCATGTCTTCCACCTCGAACTCATAGATGGCTTCCATACCCAGATCGGCAAAGGCCACTACCCGCGCCTTCTTGATGGCCTTGGCCACCAGATAGGCGGCGCCGCCGACGGCCATCAGATAGACAGCCTGGTGCTGCTTGATGCTCTCGACCGTCTTGGGGCCTCGCTCGGATTTGCCGATCATGCCGATGAGGCCAGTCTCACCTAGCATCATGTCGGTGAACTTGTCCATCCGGGTGGAGGTGGTCGGGCCGGCCGGGCCGACCACTTCGTCACGCACGGCATCGACCGGGCCGACGTAATAGATGAAGCGGTTGGTGAAGTCGACCCCTTCCGGCAGCCCCTCGCCTTTTTTCAGCATGTCGGCAATGCGTTTGTGAGCGGCATCGCGACCGGTCAGGATCTTGCCGGAGAGCAATACGGTATCCCCGCTCTTCCAGCTGGCAAGCTCTGCCTTGGTGATGCCGTCGACATTGACACGGCGTACGTTGCCGCCAGCCGAGCGGGTGATCTCCGGCCAATCTTCCAGCTTCGGCGGAGTCAGCTCGGCCGGGCCGGAGCCATCCAGTTCGAAGTGCACGTGTCGGGTCGCCGCGCAGTTGGGGATCATCACCACCGGCTTGGAGGCGGCGTGGGTCGGCGCAGATTTCACCTTCACATCCAGCACGGTAGTGAGACCGCCGAGCCCCTGGGCACCGATGCCCAGCTTGTTGACCTTGTCGTAGAGCTCGACCCGCAACTTCTCTTCGGTAGTTTGCGGGCCACGGGCGATCAGCTCCTGGATGTCGATATGCTCCATCAAGGCTTCTTTGGCCAGTACAGCTGCCTTCTCGGCGGTACCGCCGATGCCGACCCCCAACATGCCAGGTGGACACCAGCCGGCGCCCATGGTCGGCACGGTTTTGAGTACCCACTCGACCACGTCGTCGGAGGGGTTGAGCATCACCATCTTGGACTTGTTCTCGGAGCCGCCGCCCTTGGCCGCGATGCTCACTTCCACCTTGTCACCCGGGATCATGTCGATGTGCACCACGGCCGGGGCATTGTCCTTGGTGTTCTTGCGACTGCCGGCGGGGTCGGCCAGCACGGAGGCGCGCAGCGGGTTGTCCGGATTGGTGTAGGCACGGCGGGTGCCCTCGTCCACCATCTCCTGCACCGTCATGTCGCTGTCCCACTGCACCTGCATGCCAATCTTGACGAAGCAGGTGACGATGCCGGTATCCTGACACAGGGGGCGATGCCCTTCGGCGGACATGCGGGAGTTGATCAGGATCTGGGCCAGGGCATCCTTGGCGGCCGGGTTGATTTCGCGGTCATAGGCTGCCTTGGCGGCCTGTACGAAATCGAGGGGGTGGTAGTAGGAGATGTACTGCAGGGCGTCGGCGATGGAATCGATAAAATCCTGTTTTTTAATGATGCTCATATCATCCTCACTGGTCCTTGTCTCCGGCTCGATGCAGAGCAAGGGCTTCCATATGAGCCGTGCTTCGGTGGGGTGGTGCCAGGCAGCTTGCCTGTCGGCCCGATAAGACAACGGCGTGTTTTTTCTAAAAATTCCGGCGGCTATGATACGCTTGCCACCCCCGTACCGGCTAGGGAGCAGGCTGTAAACTGTTGCCTGTGTAACAAAAAATGAAACCAACGCTGCATATCCACCATTTTGATCACCAGACGGCGCTCCATGCCCTGTTCGCACGCCTTCATCACCTGCCCTGGGCCATGTTGCTGGAATCCGCCGGCCCGCTGGGAGCAGACAACCGCTTTGACATCATCACCGCCGATCCGCTGGCCACTTTGCAGACCGAGGGGACGCTGACCCGCATCGCGCAGGGTGATCAGCACGAATCCCATGAAGATGATCCGTTGACGCTGCTGGCCCAACGCCAACACGCCCTGCTGGGAGAGGTCATCAATCAGGCGGCGCCCCTGCCCTTCATCGGCGGTGCACTCGGCCTGTTTGGCTATGATCTGGGCCGCCGTTTCGAGCGTTTGCCGTGCCTGGCCGCCCGTGACGTGACCATCCCGGACATGGCGGTCGGCATCTATGACTGGGCCCTGCTGCGGGACGTAGCAACGGGCCAGTGGCAGCTGGTGCACTGGGGCGATGAGGCCGGCCTTGCCCGCCGCCTGCAGTGGCTTGAGGCCCAGCAGGCAACCGCCACTGAGCCCTTTGCCTTGCAGGGAAGATGGCAGAGCAACATGAGCCGCGCGCAATACGGTGACAAGTTTGCCAAGGTCCAGGCCTATCTGGCCGCAGGGGACTGCTATCAGATCAACCTGACCCAGCGCTTCAGCGCGCCCTATCGGGGCGACGAGTGGCAGGCCTATCAGGCGCTGTCCCAAGCCAACTGCGCCCCCTTCTCAGCCTTCCTGCGCTTGCCGCAGGGCGCCATATTGAGCCTCTCCCCCGAGCGTTTCCTGCTGCTCGATCAGCGCCATATCGAGACCAAGCCCATCAAGGGCACCCGCCCGCGACTGGCCGACCCGGAGCAAGATCAGGCCAGTGCTCTGGAGCTCGCTGGCGCCGACAAGGACAGATCGGAGAATCTGATGATCGTGGATCTGCTGCGCAACGACATCGGCCGGGTGAGTCGACCCGGCTCGGTCAGCGTACCCAGCCTGTTTGCGGTAGAGTCCTTTCCGGCGGTGCATCACCTGGTGTCCACCATCCACGGCGAGCTGGATGCACAGTGGCAGGCGGTGGATCTGCTGCGCGCCTGTTTCCCCGGCGGCTCCATCACCGGCGCCCCCAAGATCCGGGCCATGGAGATCATCGAAGAGCTGGAGCCCCAGCGGCGCAACGCCTACTGCGGCAGCATCGGCTATCTGAGCCAGCATGGCCGGATGGATACCAGCATCTGCATCCGCACCCTGATCGCCGCACAGGGTCAGCTCCACTGCTGGGCCGGTGGCGGCGTCATTGCCGACTCCGACGTGGACGACGAATATCAGGAAACCTATGACAAGGTGGCCCGCATTCTGCCGCTGCTGGACACACTGCGTTGAAAACCTGACAAAATGGATCACAGCAACTGGAGCGAAGAAGAATCGAGATGGACCGTGCCGAACTGCTGACCCGCTTTTTATTGCAACGCCCCGCCCCCGCCCACCGGCTGACGGTGGCCGGGCTCAAGCCCGCCGCCGTGCTGCTGCCGCTGGTCGAGCGGGCCGACGGCCTGCAACTGCTGCTGACCCGGCGCAGTCCGCACCTGCGCCACCACGCAGGGCAAATAAGCTTCCCTGGCGGCAGGCAGGATCCGGACGACCGGGATTTGATCCACACGGCGCTGCGGGAAACTCAGGAAGAGCTCGGCATAGACCCTGCCCAGATAGAGGTGCTGGGCACTCTCACCCCCCTCAACACCGTCTCCCAATACGACGTGCTGCCGGTGCTGGGGCTGGTCACGGCCGACTATCAGCTCACCCTGAGCCGGGACGAGGTCGACCAGGCTTTCGAAGTGCCGCTCAACCACCTGCTGGATCCACGCCACCATATCGCGCTCACCATTCCCAGAGCCGATCACCTGCACACCATCTATTGGATCCCCTGGCAGCACCACTTCATCTGGGGCGCCACCGCCAGCATGATCCGCCAACTATCTCGGCAACTTGCCATATAACATTTTGCCTACAAAAGATTGTGCAACATTCGCGCATTAACATTAAAATAACGTAGGTTTTTATAAAAAATAATTGATTAATTCTTCTTTCGATCACATTTCCAAAAAGAATGCGGGTTTGAGCCCCATAAAGGTGAATTTGATCAACATTTTTGATTAAAAAAACCGTATCCTTGCGCCGATTCAATAAAAACCACAATTCGGGGTGAGACACATGTCTAATACTGTCACCGGCGCACAGGACGTTGCGACCTCACAGGAGCAAGGAACCCGCTCCATCCAATCGCGTGGTTGGACCAAACAAGACACCAGCTGGGTGATCAGCCTGTTCGGTACCGCCGTCGGCGCCGGCATTCTGTTTTTGCCCATCAACGCCGGCATGGGTGGCTTCTGGCCACTGGTGGTGATGGCGCTGCTGGTTGGGCCCATGACCTACCTGGCCCACCGCGGCCTCGCCCGCTTCGTACTCTCCTCCAGCAGACCCGATGCCGACATCACGGAGGTGGTGGAAGAGCACTTCGGCGTGGGTGCCGGCAAGTTGATCACCCTGCTCTACTTCTTCGCCATCTACCCCATCGTGCTGATCTACGGGGTGGGCATCACCAACACGGTTGAGAGCTTCATGGTCAACCAGTTGCAGATGACGGCCCCCCCGCGCTGGATCCTCTCCATCGTGCTGATCATGGGCATGATGTCGGTGATGCTGGCCGGTGAAAAACTGATGCTGAAGGTGACCGAGTTCCTGGTCTACCCGCTCATCGCCATCCTGGTGGGGATCTCCTTCTATCTCATCCCGGACTGGACCGGCGCGGCCCTCTCCCAGATGCCGTCCGGCAAGGACTTTGCCATCACCCTGTGGCTGACCATTCCGGTGCTGGTGTTCTCCTTCAACCACAGCCCGGCCATCTCCAGCTTCTCGCTGGCCCAGCGCCGCGATCACGGCGAACACGCGGTCGAGAAGTCTGACGCCATCCTCAAGCGCACCGCCACCATCCTGCTCGGTTTCGTGATGTTCTTCGTCTTCTCCTGCGTGATGAGCCTGACTCCGGCGCAGCTGGCAGAAGCCAAGTCCCAGAACATCGCCGTGCTCTCCTACCTGGCCAACCAGCACGCCAGCCCCATCATCTCCTACTTCGGCCCGCTGGTGGCATTCGTGGCCATCGTCTCCTCCTTCTTCGGCCACTACCTGGGTGCCCGTGAAGGCCTGAAGGGGATGATCGTCCAGAACCTGCGCAAGTCCGGCAAGGAGCCGAACCACAAGAAGGTCGAGATGTTCATCATCGCCTTCTTCATCCTGACCCTGTGGGGCACCGCGGTGATCAACCCCTCCATCCTCGGCATGATCGAGTCGATGGGCGGGCCCATCATCGCCACCATCCTGTTCATCATGCCGATGTACGCCATCAAGCGCGTACCGGCCATGGCGAAGTATCAGGGCCATATCAGCAACGTCTTCGTGGCTGTGATGGGGATGACGGCCATCTCAGCCATCCTCTACCAACTGCTCGGCTGACACTCGCCATGCCAGCAAAAATGCCAGCCGGTTACCCTGCTGGCATTTTTTTATGGTGCCAACAGCAGCGGATAATGGCTCTCCAGTAGGCGAGCATTTACAGGCATGTTGGCCGACGCGCCGGTCGAGGAGTCCGCCCTGCTCCCCATCCCGACAATTTCCCCTCTACCCGTAAGCGACCCTCGCATAGCAACCAGCAACAGCCTACCCGGAGCGCGGGCCCCCTTATGCAAGTCGGAGCCACACAGCCTGCCTGACAAGCCGTTTATCCGTTCACTTGATGTGCCTGCGGTATCCACTTCAGCCTGATCCCCTCATCTCCTGCAGATGCGGATCGGACCAGCACCCAGACCGCCAGACAATAAAAAACGCCCTCGAATGAGGGCGTTTTCAGTGCTGTGAAGGCTGTACTATCAGGCTTCGCTGTTGGGCACCGGCGAGGCATCCAACAGGGTTTCATCTTCGGCCATGCAGGCCGCGGCGGTGAACAGCACGTCGGTGGAGCTGTTGAGAGCCGTCTCTGCGGAGTCTTGCAGTACCCCAATGATGAAGCCCACGGCCACCACCTGCATGGCGATGTCGTTGCTGATGCCGAACAGGCTGCATGCCAGCGGGATCAGCAGCAGAGAACCGCCGGCCACGCCGGATGCGCCACAGGCGCTGATGGTGGCAACCACGGAGAGCAGAATGGCGGTGGCCAGATCCACTTCCATCCCCAGGGTGTGTACCGCCGCCATGGAGAGCACTGTGATGGTGATGGCGGCACCGGCCATGTTGATGGTGGCACCCAGCGGGATGGAGACCGCATAGGTGTCTTCCGGCAGACGCAGTTTTTCACACAGAGTCATGTTGACCGGAATGTTGGCGGCGGAGCTGCGGGTAAAGAAGGCGGTCACGCCGCTCTCTTTCAGGCAGGTCAGCACCAGCGGATAGGGGTTGCGCTTGATCTTCCAGAACACAATCAGCGGGTTGACCACGAAGGCAATGAACAGCATGCAACCGATCAGTACCATCAGCAGGTGGGCATAGCCGAACAGGGCGTCAAAGCCTGTTTCCGCCAGGGTGGAGGCAACCAGGCCCAGAATGCCGAGCGGCGCGCAGCGGATCACTGCTTTCACGATGGTGGAGACGCCGTGGGACAGGTCGGTGATCACCGCCTTGGTCCCCTCGCTGGCGTGGCGCATGGCGATGCCAAGGCCGATGGCCCAGGCCAGAATGCCGATGTAGTTGGCATCCAGCAGCGCCTTGACCGGGTTGGTCACCACGTTGAACAGCAGGGTCTGCAGTACCTCGGTGATGCCGCCCGGCGGGGTGATCTCGGCACTGTTGGCCACCAGATGCAGGTTGGAGGGGAACAGGAAGCTGGCCACGACGGCGACCGCAGCAGCCAGGAAGGTACCCAGCAGATAGAGCAGCAGGATCGGTTTCATGTTGGTCTTCTGGCCCTGCTTGTGGCCGATGATCGCTGCCATGACCAGTACAAAGACCAGCAGCGGAGCGACCGCCTTCAGAGCGCCGACGAACAGGCTGCCGAGCAGACCCGCTGTTTTGGCCCATTCCGGCATGAACATGGCAAGGAGGATACCGAAGACCAGACCGACCAGGATCTGGCTAACCAGGCTGGTACTGTTGACCAGTCTTACGAGGGGGTGTTGTTGTGTCATCAAATAGTCCCTGAGCACCGAAGTGCGTGAATCATTAGTCCTGTTGGCAACCGCTACGCCAGGCGACACCCATGTCACGGCTGGCGTCATCTGTCCCGGCAAGCTTTCTGTTGAGCCTGTCCGGTAACACACGGGGTTGCGGACAAGGAATATCCCATCTGCAACCGCTTTTTTCCATATAATCACTGAAAAATATCCGGTTTACCTCACAAAAAAACCACAACAATGCGATAACACAATATCAACAGCATTCAAATGGATGCCGTTTTCCCTCGCTTGGCCATCCAGACACTCCCCGGCGGTGGTATCATGACGGTTTTTGCGCTGGAGCCCTGCCATGATCTCATCCCTGTTGACCCGTCACTTCGGCTTCGATCGGTTAAGACCGGGACAGGAGGCGGTGATCAGCCGATTACTGGCCGGCCAGAGTGCCGCCGCCATCTTCCCCACCGGCTCCGGCAAGTCCCTCTGTTATCAGTTGCCAGCGCTTGCCCTGCCCCATCTGACCCTGGTGATTTCGCCGCTGATCGCGCTGATGCACGATCAGCTCGCCTTCCTTCGCAGCAAGGGGATCGCCGCCGCCACCCTCGACTCGAGCCTGACGCCGGAGGAGAGCCGCCGGGTAATGCAGCAGGCCAGCGATGGCCAGCTCAAGATCCTGATGATTTCGGTAGAGCGGCTCAAGAACGAGCGCTTTCGCCGCTTCATCCAGCAGGTACCGCTGTCGATGCTGGTGGTGGACGAAGCCCATTGCATTTCGGAGTGGGGCCACAACTTTCGCCCCGACTATCTCAAGCTGCCGGATTACCGCCGTGAATTGCAGATCCCGCAGGTATTGCTGCTGACGGCCACCGCCACCCCGGCGGTCATGGCCGACATGCAGGCCAAATTCGAGATCGAGGATGAAGGACTCATCGTCACCGGCTTTTATCGAGCCAACCTGGACTTGGCCGTGGTACCGCTGCCTGACGAGGCTCGCGATGGCTGGCTGCATGCCGAGCTGACTCGTGACCCCGCCGCACCGACCATCATCTATGTCACCCTGCAGCACACCGCAGAGCAGTGCGCCGCCCGCTTGCAGCAAGCCGGGATCAGGGCACGCGCCTATCACGCCGGGCTCGATGCCACCCTGCGCAGCCAGATCCAGCACGACTTCATGGCCGGCAAACTGGACTGCATCGTGGCGACCATTGCCTTCGGCATGGGGATCGACAAGGCCGACATTCGCCGGGTGATCCATTACGATCTGCCCAAATCCATCGAAAACTACAGTCAGGAGATAGGCCGCGCCGGCCGGGATGGTCTGCCTTCCCGCTGCATGGTACTGGCCAATCGCAGCCAGTTGCCGGTGCTGGAAAACTTCGTCTATGGCGACACCCCGGACAGAGCGGCCATTGTCACCTTGCTCGAGATCCTGCAGCAAACCGGCAGTGAGTGGGAATTTGGCTTGCTGCGCCTCTCCAACGAAACCAATATCCGCCAGCTGCCGCTCAAGACCCTGTTGGTCTACCTGGAAATGGCGGGCATCATTACACCGGCCTACAGCTATTTTGCCGAGTACCGCTTCAAGTTCGTGCTGGACAAGGCCGATATCCTGGCCCGTTTCAATCCGGCGCGACGCCAGTTTCTGGAGCAAGTGTTCGCCAGTGCCCCGCAGGCGCGCAGCTGGTGCACCATGGACTTCGAGGCGCTCTGGCAGGGCTATCAGGGAGAGCGGTCGCGAGCCGCTGCCGCGCTGGATTATTTGCAGCAGCAAGGCTGGATCGAGCTGGAAAGCAAGCAGATGACCGAGGTTTATCGGGTACTGCAACAAGATCTGGACATAGCACTGCTGGCCGATCAGCTGCACGAACTGTTTGAAAAGAAAGAGCAAAGCGAGCTGGCGCGTCTGCAGGCATTGCTGAGTTTCTTTACCTCCAGCAGTTGCCTGAGCCATGAGCTGGCCGGCTACTTTGCCGATCAGGCCGCGCCCACCCATTGCGGGCACTGCTCGGTCTGTCGGGGAGAGGTGGCACAGCTTCCCTCCTTACCCAGCCGGACACTTCCCAATGAACAGGGGCTCAGAGCCTGGTGCGATCCACTGGTAGCCCTGTGTCATAGCCGGGATCCCCGCATCCTGACGCGTTTCCTGTGCGGCATCACCACCCCGCTCACCACCCGGCTCAAGGCCAGAAGCCTGGCTGGATTCGGCCAGCTGGCATCCCACCCCTTTGCCGATGTGCTGGCAGCCGTATCCCACATTTATGCCGCTCGCCAAGAAGAATAAGCGGCCTAAACATCCGGTGGAGCCCAAAAAAATAAGACCCTCGCATCTGCGAGGGTCAAGCCAACGGAAACGTGCTTAAACAGAGCTTTGTATCAGCAACCAGCCACTCTCTTGCTAAAGCGCTGACTGCCTGACACAGGGCCAATCTAGAGCAGTCACAATGTAGCGTCAATGTAAAAATTAGAGCTAAAACACCAAACAAAACGCTTTCCGCGCACGTAAACGTAACGCCCATTCTTCCAGACTACGCCCTGCCCCTTGCCCCGTCTGTGCTGCAGCCAGTCACCCAGATAAACGCGATGCCATTTCCATTTTCTGGCAAACATTTATTTTTTATGTCTTTGACATTTACCTCACTATCGTGGCAAAAATAATTTAACAGTCAGTAACATAGGTGTGTCACTGATTGCGCCTTCCCGCATTGGGTCGGGAAGTACCCTTGCAAATTTAAACCAATAGTTGGTGATGGATTACTGGGGGCTGTTGACTAGGCTTAATGAGGTAAACAGAACAAAAGTAGTGATCCACTCTTTTCAGGGTAAGCGACTATAACGAGGGCAAAGTTATGGGCATCTTCGAGCATTATCAACAGCGATATGAGAAAGCCAGGGAAGAGGAATACACCATCCAGGAATTTCTGGATATGTGTAAGCAGGACAAATCCTGCTACGCCTCCGCCGCCGAGCGTTTGCTGGTCGCCATCGGCGAACCGGAAATGATCGACACCTCGGTCAATCCCAGACTCAGTCGCCTTTTCTCCAACCGCGTCGTGGCACGCTATCCCGCCTTCAAAGATTTCTACGGCATGGAAGAGGCCATCGAACAGATTGTCTCCTATCTCAAACACTCAGCTCAGGGCCTGGAAGAGAAGAAGCAGATCCTCTATCTGCTCGGGCCGGTTGGCGGTGGTAAATCCTCGCTGGCAGAGAAGCTCAAATCCCTGATGCAGAAGGTGCCTGTCTATCGCATCAAGGGGTCACCGGTCAACGACCACCCCTTCTGCCTGTTCGATATCGAAGAAGATGGCGAAATTCTGGAGAAGGAGTACGGCATCCCGCGCCGCTATCTGCGCCCCATCATGTCTCCCTGGGTCGCCAAACGACTGCACGAGTTTGGTGGCGACATCACCAAGTTCAAGGTGGAGAAGGTCAATCCCTCCATCCTCGACCAGATCGCCATCGCCAAGACCGAACCGGGCGATGACAACAACCAGGACATCTCCTCGCTGGTCGGCAAGGTGGATATCCGCATGCTGGAGCACTTTGCCCAGGATGATGCCGACGCTTACTCCTACTCGGGCGCGCTGTGCAAGGCCAACCAGGGGATCATGGAGTTCGTCGAGATGTTCAAGGCGCCCATCAAGGTGCTGCATCCGCTGCTGACCGCCACCCAGGAGGGCAACTACAACGGGACCGAGGGGCTCTCTGCTCTCCCCTTCGACGGCATCCTGCTGGCCCACTCCAACGAATCCGAGTGGCAGCAGTTCCGCAACAACAAGAACAACGAGGCTTTCCTCGACCGAGTCTACATCGTCAAGGTGCCTTACTGCCTGCGCGTGTCGGAAGAGGTGAAGATCTACGAGAAGCTGCTGGTCAACAGCGAGCTGACCGATGCCAAGTGCGCCCCGGGCACCCTTGAACTGCTGGGCCAGTTCTCCGTGCTGTCGCGTCTCAAGGAGCCGGAAAACTCCAGCCTCTACTCCAAGATGCGAGTCTATGATGGTGAGAGCCTCAAAGACACGGATCCCAAGGCGAAGAGCTATCAGGAGTATCGCGACTACGCCGGGGTGGATGAAGGGATGAATGGCCTATCTACCCGCTTTGCGTTCAAGATCCTCTCCCGCGTCTTCAACTTCGACCACGCGGAAGTGGCAGCCAACCCGGTACACCTCTTCTATGTGCTGGAGCAACAGATCGAGCGCGAGCAGTTCCCGCAAGAGCTGCATGACCGCTACCTCGAGTTCATCAAGGGCTATCTGACCCCGCGCTATGTGGAGTTCATCGGCAAGGAGATCCAGACCGCCTACCTCGAGTCCTACTCCGAGTACGGTCAGAACATCTTCGACCGCTACGTCACCTACGCCGACTTCTGGATCCAGGATCAGGAGTACCGTGACCCCGAAACCGGCCAGCTGTTTGACCGTGCGTCGCTCAACAGCGAGCTGGAGAAGATTGAGAAACCCGCCGGGATCAGCAACCCGAAAGATTTCCGCAACGAAATCGTCAACTTCGTGCTGCGTGCCCGGGCCAACAATGCAGGCCGTAACCCCAACTGGACCAGTTACGAGAAGCTGCGCACCGTGATCGAGAAGAAAATGTTCTCCAACACGGAAGAGCTGCTGCCGGTTATCTCCTTCAACAGCAAAACCTCAGCCGAGGAGCAGAAGAAGCACGATAACTTTGTCGAACGGATGATGGAGAAAGGCTACACCCGCAAACAGGTGCGACTGCTCTCCGAGTGGTATCTCAGGGTACGCAAGTCATCCTGACCCTGACTGTTCAAGGGGGAGTTATGGCGCATTTTATCGACCGCAGGCTCAACGGCAAAAACAAAAGCGCTGTCAATCGGCAGCGCTTCATCCGCCGTTACAAGAAGCAGATCAAACAAGCGGTCTCTGATGCTGTCTCCAAGCGCAGCATTCAGGACGTAGACACAGGCGAGAGCATCAGCATCCCGACCAAGGATATCGGCGAGCCCCATTTCCATCAGGGGCAAGGCGGCAAACGGGAGATGGTGCATCCCGGCAATGACCAGTTCGTCTCCGGTGACAAGATTGACCGCCCCAAGGGAGGAGGTGGCGGTCAGGGCTCTGGTGAAGGGCAGGCTTCCAACCAGGGAGAAGGGGCGGACGACTTCGTATTCCAGATCTCCAAGGATGAGTACCTCGATCTGCTGTTTGAAGATCTCGAGCTGCCGCGGCTGCAGAAGACCCAGCTCAACCAGCTGATGGAAGTCAAAACCTACCGGGCGGGCTACACCTCCAACGGGGTGCCCGCCAACATCAACGTGGTGCGTTCGCTGCAAAATTCGCTGGCCCGTCGGATGGCGCTGCAGGCCGGCAAGAAACGCCAGCTGCATGAACTGGAAGATAGGCTGGCCCTGCTGGCGGCAGCACCCAACGAACATTTTGCCGAAATAGCCCAGCTCGAGAAGGAGATCAGGGAGCTGAAAAGACGGATCGACGCGGTCCCTTTCATCGACACCTTCGATCTCAAATTCAACAACTTCGTCAAGCGTCCCGTCCCCTCCAGCCAGGCGGTGATGTTCTGCCTGATGGACGTGTCGGGCTCCATGGATCAGGCCACCAAGGAGATGGCCAAGCGCTTCTACATCCTGCTCTATCTGTTCCTGAGCCGGACCTACAAAAACGTCGAGGTGGTCTATATCCGCCACCATACCCAGGCCAAGGAGGTGGACGAGCACGAGTTCTTCTACTCCCAGGAAACCGGTGGCACCATCGTCTCCAGCGCCCTCAAGATGATGAACGACATCATCAACGAGCGTTATCCTGCCCATCAGTGGAACATCTATGCGGCGCAAGCCTCCGATGGTGACAACTGGGCCGACGACTCGCCTCAATGCCGGGAGATCCTGGCGCGGGACATCATGCCGCGAGTGCGGTACTACTCCTATATCGAGATCACCACCCGTGCCCACCAGACGCTGTGGCACGAATATGAATCGGTCGCCAGCGAGTTCCCCCACTTCGCGATGGAACACATTCGCAAGGTAGAGGATATCTACCCGGTATTCCGGGAGCTGTTCAAGAAGCAAGCGGCGTGAGGGAGGTCATATGGTAGAAACCGCAAGAAAAGTCGCACCGCTGGACGATGGCCCGGACTGGAACTTCGACCTGCTGGACATTTACCATCAGGAGATAGCTCGGGTCGCCAAGTTCTATCGACTGGATACCTACCCCAACCAGATCGAGGTAATCACAGCAGAGCAGATGATGGATGCCTACTCCAGCGTCGGCATGCCCATCGGTTATCAGCACTGGTCATTCGGCAAGCGCTTTATTCACACCGAGCGCAACTACAAACGTGGCCAGATGGGGCTGGCCTACGAGATCGTCATCAACTCGGATCCCTGCATCGCCTATCTGATGGAGGAGAACACCATGCCGATGCAGGCACTGGTGATGGCCCACGCCTGTTACGGCCACAACTCCTTCTTTAAGAACAACTATCTGTTCAAGACCTGGACCGATGCCTCCTCCATCATCGACTATCTGCTGTTTGCCAAGAACTACATCACCGAGTGTGAAGAGAAACACGGCATCGATGCGGTGGAAAAGCTGCTCGATTCCTGCCATGCCTTGATGAACTTCGGGGTCGATCGCTACAAGCGGCCCCAGAAGATCTCGCTGGCCGAAGAGAAGCGCCGCCAGAAGGCACGGGAAGACTATCTGCAAACCCAGGTCAACGAGCTGTGGCGAACCCTGCCCAAGCAGCACAAAGCCTCCGGGGTGGAAGACAGACGCTACCCGGCTGAACCACAGGAGAACATTCTCTATTTCATCGAGAAGAATGCCCCTCTGCTGGAGCCCTGGCAGCGCGAGATAGTGCGCATCGTGCGCAAGATCAGTCAGTACTTCTATCCGCAAAAGCAGACCCAGGTGATGAACGAAGGGTGGGCCACCTTCTGGCACTACACCATCCTCAATCACCTCTATGACGAGGGCAAGATCAGCGATCGCTTCATGATTGAGGTGCTGCACAGCCACACCAACGTGGTCTACCAGCCCCCCTACAACAGCCGCTACTACTCGGGGATCAACCCCTACGCCCTCGGCTTTGCCATGTTTACCGATCTGCGCCGCATCTGCGAGAACCCGACCGAGGAGGACAGATACTGGTTCCCCGATTACGCCGGCAGCAACTGGGTCGATACACTGCATTTCGCCATGCAGAACTTCAAGGATGAAAGCTTCATCAGCCAGTTCCTCAGCCCCAAGGTGATGCGCGACATGAAGCTGTTCGCCATTGATGACGACGATCTGAAGAACTATCTCAAGGTCTCCGCCATCCACAATGACGAGGGTTACCGCCAGGTGCGCAATACCCTGTCAGCCCAATACAACCTGAGCAACCTGGAGCCCAACATTCAGGTATTCAACGTGGCGGTGAAAGGCGATCGCTCGCTGACGCTGCGCTATGTACCGCACAACCGGATCCCGCTGGGTGACTCCCGTCACGAGGTGCTCAAGCATCTGCACCAGTTGTGGGGATTCGATGTGGTGCTGGAACAGGATAATGGTGAACTGCCTGCCGATATCATCGGGCGTTGCCCGGAGAAGAAACAGGCTTGAGCAGCCAGCCATCCACCATAAAAAAACGCGCCATTCGGCGCGTTTTTCTTGCATCAGAATCAGATCAGTTATCGCACAGATTGCTCGGCATGTCCTGACGCAGACGGGTCCACAACTTGCCTGACTCGATGCCGTACTGACGCACCGTCATGAACACGGCCTCGTGATTCTTGGTCTCGGCCAGATTCAGCAAGGTCTTGTAGTAGGCATCGGCTGCTTCGCGGGCCTGCTTGTCGGAGAAATAGTAACGACCAACCCGGCTATACAACCCCTTGAAGCCGTTGAGGATCAAGGCGTAAATCGGGTTACCGGAGGCAAAGGAGAGCTGGTGGTGCAGACGATAATCAAACTCGGCATACGCTTCCGGGGAATTTTCTACCGCGTCGGCACCGCGCAGGATCTCGGCGGCTTGCTCCGGATTGTTGCGGATCGCGCCACGAATGAAGATGGTGCAGATGTTGGTGCGCGCCGACAGCAGCTGGGCCACCAGATCCGGCACCTTGTCCTGATCCAGCCTGGCCAGGGTCTCCAGAATGTTGAGCCCAGAGGTCTCCCAGAAATTGTTCACCTTGGTCGGTTTGCCATGCTGAATGGTGAGCCAGCCATCACGTGCCAGACGCTGCAGCACTTCACGCAAGGTGGTTCGAGTCACGCCAATCAGCTCGGACAGCTCACGCTCGGCCGGCAAGATGGATCCTGGAGGAAAGCGATTGTTCCAGATGGACTCGATGATATATTCCTCGGCAAACCCTGCAGGGCTCTGCGCTTTTATGACCATGTAGTGACTCTGTTGTAGTACGTAAAAAGGCTCACGAATAATAGCAAAGCAGGGAGGGCTGGCAAGCAGAAGGTCGGTCCTCTGCTCACATAAGCAGGTCATTTTGTTAAAAATATGTATTGAATCCTGCGATGGGTGTCAGCCAACCCCATTGATTGACGATAAAACGGCCAATCTCGTGGGCAAGGCCGACTATGTTATTTATAGTTAATGCACTTTTTGATTAAAATCATGAGGAATCAATCTGATAAGGGACAACATCCGGATGTTCTGGTCGAGCCTGTCTTGACTGCATAGACGCAGATACCAACCACAACACAGAGACCCATTATTATGCCAATCAGCTTAGGGCAAGCCTTTGCCAGGAACTTTCTGGGCAATGCGCCCCAGTGGTACAAGGCCGCTATTCTTCTATTCCTGCTGATCAACCCGATCGCCTTCTACCTCGATCCCTTCATCGCCGGCTGGCTGCTGGTCGTCGAGTTCATCTTCACGCTGGCCATGGCGCTCAAGTGCTATCCGCTGCAACCCGGTGGCCTGCTGGCCATCGAAGCCGTGTTGATCGGCATGACCTCAGCCGAGCAGGTCAAGCATGAGCTGGTGGCCAATATCGAGGTACTGCTGCTGCTGGTCTTCATGGTGGCCGGCATCTATTTCATGAAGCAGCTGCTGCTCTATGTGTTTACCAAGCTGCTGATCCGGATCCACTCCAAGACCCTGCTTTCATTGGCATTTTGTCTGGTCTCCGCCTTCCTGTCAGCCTTCCTCGACGCCCTCACCGTGATCGCCGTGGTGATCAGCGTCGCCACCGGTTTCTACGCCATCTATCACAAGGTCTCCTCCGGCAAGGAGTTCGGCAACCCGCACGATCACACCGATGATGATGCCGTCAACGAACTCAATCGCCAACATCTGGATGACTTTCGCGCCTTCCTGCGCAGCCTGATGATGCATGCCGCCATCGGTACCGCCCTCGGCGGTGTCTGCACTCTGGTGGGAGAACCGCAGAACCTGATCATCGGCGAACAGGCGGGCTGGAACTTCGGCGAGTTTGCCATTCGCATGTCTCCGGTCACGGTGCCGGTATTTATCTGCGGCCTGCTCACCTGCATTCTGGTCGAGAAGTGCCGCTGGTTCGGCTACGGCGCCAAGCTGCCGGACGCAGTACGCCGCATCATGGAGGATTACAACCGCTATGAAGAGGCCGGACGTACCCCCCAGGACAAGGCCAAGCTCATCGTGCAAGCAGCAATCGCCCTCTGGCTGATCCTGGGGCTGGCCATGCACCTGGCCGCGGTGGGCCTCATCGGCCTGTCGGTCATCGTGCTGGCCACCTCGCTCACCGGCATCACCGAAGAGCACTCCCTCGGCAAGGCATTCCAGGAGGCGCTGCCCTTTACCGCCCTGCTGGCCGTCTTCTTCAGCGTGGTCGCTGTCATCATCGACCAGCAGCTGTTCAAGCCGGTGATCCAGTGGGTGCTGGCCGCCGAGCCGGACGCCCAGCTTGCGCTCTTCTATCTGGCCAACGGCCTGCTCTCCATGGTCAGTGACAACGTCTTCGTCGGTACCGTCTACATCAACGAGGTGAAGACGGCGCTGCTCAACAACGCCATCAGCCGCGAACAGTTTGAGCTGCTGGCCGTGGCCATCAACACCGGGACCAACCTGCCGTCGGTGGCTACTCCCAACGGCCAGGCCGCCTTCCTGTTCATGTTGACCTCGGCGCTGGCACCGCTGCTGCGCCTCTCCTACGGGCGCATGGTGTGGATGGCGCTGCCCTATACCCTGGTGCTGGGGCTGGTGGGTTTCTTCTCGGTGGAGATGCTGCTCGGGCCGCTCACCGACTGGTTCTATCAGGCTGGCTGGCTGGTACTCGACAACGCCGCGCCGGCGGTGCTGCCCGCCCTGCATTGATTCCATAAGGGCCCATGCGGGCCCTTTCCTTTTGGCCCCTGCTCTGCTCTAATTCAGCCACTGTTTTTTCTGTGAGATCAACCAGATGATCGAGTTTCTGCGCCGTATTGCCGCCCATCGCCTGGCCTGGAGTCTGCTTGCAGCCTCTGCCCTGTTCCTCGAGTTGAGCGCCCTCTTCTTCCAGCATGTGCTGGGCCTGCACCCCTGCGTCATGTGCGTCTATGAGCGGATCGCCACGCTGGGAGTCCTCACCGCAGGGCTGCTCGGCATGGTGGCGCCGCAGAAATGGTACGTGCGCTGGAGCGCTCTGCTGCTGTGGGGCTCCAGTGCCTTCTGGGGCCTGAAACTGGCGCTCAAGCATGTGGATTATCAGGTCAATCCCTCCCCCTTCAACGTCTGCGAAGGCTTTGTCGACTTCCCGAGCTGGGCGCCGCTGGATCAGTGGATCCCCTGGATGTTCTATCCGGATGGCGATTGCAGCGAGGTCACCTGGCAGTTCCTGAGCTTCTCCATGCCTCAGTGGCTGGTGGCCATCTTCGCCGCCTACCTGCTGGTGTTCGTCGTGGTGGCCATCGGCAATCTGGTCAAGGGACGCTGCTGCAGCTAAGCCCGATAGCAGTACATAAAAAGGAAGGGAGCCACTGGCTCCCTTCCTTTTTATGTCATTCGGCTTCATCAGCCAGGCGGCAGGGTGCTCAGGAAGCCGCCTTGCTGGCATTCATTCTGGCCTTCAC
Source organism: Aeromonas sp. DNRA1 (assembly GCF_963888745.1). Classification (NCBI taxonomy): domain Bacteria; kingdom Pseudomonadati; phylum Pseudomonadota; class Gammaproteobacteria; order Aeromonadales; family Aeromonadaceae; genus Aeromonas; species Aeromonas sp. DNRA1. Next base: position 59,254 of record NZ_CAWPKQ010000001.1, read on the forward strand.
CATGCCGATCACCATGGGCAGCAGCGAAATGCCGATGATGCCGAAGATGAGCAGGGTAAAATTCTGACGCACCACCGGCAGATTGCCGAAGAAGTGGCCCGCATAGACGAATGAAAGGACCCACAATAGACCGCCCACCAGATTGAACGCCAGGAAGCGCGGATAGGTCATGGCACCCATGCCCGCCACGAAGGGTGCGAAGGTGCGCACGATGGGCAGGAAGCGGGTGATGATGATGGTTTTGCCGCCATGCTTGGCGTAGAAGGCATGAGTCTTGTCCAGGTAATCCCGCCGGAAGATTTTGGAGTCAGGATTGCGGAACAGCTGCTCGCCGAAGAAGTGACCTATGGTGTAGTTCACCACGTTGCCGAGTACCGCGGCGATGATCAGCACGGCGGCCAGGGTATGCACATCCAGCACGCTACCCACGGTGAGCGCACCGGCGGCAAACAGCAGGGAGTCACCCGGCAGGAAGGGGGTCACCACCAGTCCGGTCTCGCAGAAGATGATCAGAAACAGGATGGCGTAAACCCAGATGCCGTAGTTTTCAAACAGCTCTTTCAAGTGCACGTCAACGTGCAGAATAAAGTCGATTGCAAAGAGGATCAGATCCATTTTTCCATACTCGTAAAGTGAACGGCGTGGAGTCTACGCCAATGCCAGTCGGCCCACAATCGCTGGGCCGGCCTCTTTTTAAGCCCGCAACCCCCTCAGCCAAATGAAACCGTTTTTCCTGCTGCATCGCCCGCCCAGGCTTATTCATCAAGCGGGAAAATGGTGCCAGAGACAGTAACTTACTGCTTTACCTCCAGCTCGTGGCGCACCTGCGGCGGCAGGCAACGCTCCCAACCCCACAGCAGAATAAGTAGCAGGGTCGCATCGTCGAGCCAGCCAACGAATGGCACCACATCGGGGATGAGATCCAGCGGGCTGATGCCGTAGAGCAGGACCAGGATCACCAGCCCCCTGGCCCACCAGGGGGTATCGGGGTGACGCAAACCCCGATAGAGGCGGCGCAGACGCCGCCAGATCAGCCAGCGTCGGGCACCCGGCAAGGCACTCAACTCTCGATCAACTCGTTGCGCAGCCGCTGGATCTGGTCTCGCAGCGCAGCCGCCTGCTCGAACTCCAGATCCCGTGCATGCTGGAACATCTGCTCTTCCATCCGCTTGATCTCCTTGCTGATCTCGCTGGCGGAACGAGCATGGTACTCCCCTTGTGGCTCGGCGGCCTTGCGGCTGCCCCGCCCGCTCTTGCCTGCACTGCGACTGCCTCCCATGTCCATCACATCTCCCACCGACTTGTTGAGCCCCGTCGGGGTGATGCCATGTTCCTGGTTGTGGGCGTGCTGCAGGGCGCGGCGCCGCTCAGTCTCTTCGATCGCCACCTGCATGGAGTTGGTGATGGTATCCCCGTAGAGAATGACCTTGCCGTTGAGGTTGCGCGCCGCCCGGCCAATGGTCTGGATAAGGGAGCGGGTGGAGCGCAGGAAACCCTCTTTATCTGCATCCAGGATCGCCACCAACGAGACCTCCGGCATATCGAGCCCCTCCCGCAACAGGTTGATCCCCACCAGCACGTCGAACTTGCCAAGGCGCAGATCGCGAATGATCTCCACCCGCTCGACGGTGTCGATGTCGGAGTGCAGATAACGCACCCGCACCTCGTGATCCGCCAGGTATTCGGTCAGATCCTCCGCCATCCGCTTGGTGAGGGTGGTGACCAGCACCCGCTCCTCCACCGCCACCCGCTTGCGGATCTCGGAGAGCAGGTCGTCCACCTGGGTGGTGACCGGACGCACCTCGATCTCGGGGTCGAGCAGACCGGTGGGGCGCACCACCTGCTGCACCACATCGCCGCCGGACTTCTCCAGCTCGTAGGGGCCAGGGGTGGCAGAGACAAACACCGTCTGCGGCATCAGCGCCTCGAACTCGTCGAACTTGAGCGGCCGGTTGTCGAGCGCCGAGGGGAGCCGGAAGCCGTACTCCACCAGGGTCTCCTTGCGGGATCTGTCCCCTTTGAACATGGCGCCGATCTGCGGCACCGTGACGTGGGATTCGTCGATGATGAGCAGGCCATCCCCAGGCAGATAGTCAAACAGGGTGGGCGGCGGCTCGCCGGGCGCACGGCCGGAGAGGTAGCGGCTGTAGTTTTCGATGCCGGAGCAGTAGCCCAGCTCCTGCATCATCTCGATGTCGAACTGGGTACGCTGGCTGATGCGCTGCTCCTCCACCAGCTTGCCCAGCGACAACAGCTGCTCACGGCGGCTCTTGAGCTCCTCCTTGATGTGCTCGATGGCCCCCAGAATGGTCTCGCGCGGGGTGGCATAGTGGGTCTTGGGATAGATGGTGTAGCGCACCACCGTCTGCTCGATGGCGCCGGTCAGCGGATCGAACAGGGAGAGGCGCTCCACCTCCTCGTCAAACAGCTCCACCCGCAGGGCCAGCTTGTCCGATTCAGCGGGGTAGATGTCGATCACCTCCCCCCGCACCCGGAAGGTGCCGCGCTGGAAGGCCATGTCGTTGCGGGTGTACTGCAGCTCCGCGAGGCGGCGCAGGATATCCCGCTGATTGATCAGGTCCCCGACTTTCAGGTGCAGCATCATGCTGAGGTAGGCTTGCGGGTCTCCCAGACCGTAGATGGCCGACACCGAGGCGACGATCACCACGTCGCGGCGCTCCAGCAGTGCCTTGGTGGCCGACAGCCGCATCTGCTCGATGTGATCGTTGATGGAGGCATCCTTCTCGATGAAGGTGTCGGTGGTCGGCACATAGGCTTCCGGCTGGTAGTAGTCGTAGTAGGAGACGAAATACTCCACCGAGTTGTCGGGGAAGAACTCCTTCATCTCGCCATAGAGCTGGGCCGCCAGGGTCTTGTTGGGAGCCAGGATCATGGTAGGGCGATTGAGGGTGGCGATGACGTTGGCCATGGTGAAGGTCTTGCCCGAGCCGGTCACCCCGAGCAGGGTCTGATGGGCAAGGCCGGATTCGATGCCATCGAGCAGCTGGGCGATGGCCCTTGGCTGATCCCCGGCGGGTTGAAACTGGCTGGCCAGCTGGAATAACTTGCTCATGACGACTCCCGGCAAAAAAACGCAAGAGCAGAAGTGTACTCCGAGATGGGGTGGGCTGGGTATCCACTCTGCCGGAAGAAGCGGCTATTGACCTCGAAATACGACCTCTGTATGATGCTCCTCCTTGCCTGATGTTCCCCCGTAGTTCAGTCGGTAGAACGGCGGACTGTTAATCCGTATGTCACTGGTTCAAGTCCAGTCGGGGGAGCCAATCTCCTCACCATCTCGGTGCAAGTTATCCACTTTAGTGCTTTCCTCTGCCAATTTTAATGCACAAGCCGCATCCCGCGGTGACGCCTCCCTTTTGATTCCGCATCCGCCCCGGCAGCGTTTTGTTCTGCTGCGCCTAACTATTTGATTTTTATAGAAACAATTTATCTCAGGTATTTTTTGAACAGTCCTTGCAACCCAGTATTGGCGCGGGATACAGCCTGATCACCAAGTTTCATGAACAGGGTTATCCACAGATTCTGTGGGTAAGTAGAGCAAAGCCAATGACGGCCTAGGCTGGCAGGCCATTGCCAGCGACGGGCGATGTTTTTCCCTGACGACCTGATTTTCTGCTGTTTTTGGTCACCCCCTTGAATGGGTTGCCATCGCCACCGACAGATGCCTTTTGCAGATATCTTTTCGCCATCCCGCACAACATGGGTCACTCCCTCTCGACACCCACCGATCAGCTCCCGGACTCATGCCACCCCCTTCAGTCAGATGTGCTGAAAAACCAGGAAACAGCCCTGCCAAACAGCAGAGAATAAATTTTCAAGCAGAGCGGAAAGACGAGGATCACAGATAGCAGGAATCACTAATTGACAGCGGGGCTGGCAGAGGGAAATAGAGGTCATCACCAGACCCGCCCCGCAGTTTCCCTCACACAGGCGGGCAGCGTGGCGGGTTAGTGCCGATTAATCCTCCTTTGACGCTTCTTTATTGGTGAGGGATCCGGCACAATATCGGCCCCACTTTTTTCCTCGGTTTTTCCGGGCATGACCATAGATTTTGTGACACTGCTACATCAAAGCGACTCCCTGCTGCTGTTCGTGGTACTGGCCTTTGGCCTGCTGCTCGGTAAAGTCAGGTTCGGCAACTTCCAGATCGGCAACACCATCGGCGTGCTGTTTACCGCCCTGCTGTTCGGCCAGATGGGTTTTGAATTCACCGCCACCACGGAGAATGTCGGCTTCATGCTGTTCATCTTCTGCGTGGGGATAGAAGCGGGGCCGCACTTCTTCAGCGTCTTCCTGCGTGACGGCATCCACTACATCACTCTCACCCTGGTGATCCTGCTGACCGCCCTCTTCCTCACCGTGGGGCTGGCCAAGTTCTTCAACCTGGGGCCGGGCATGGCGGCCGGCATCCTGGCCGGCTCGCTCACCTCGACCCCGGCGCTGGTGGGCGCGCAGGATGCCCTGCGCAGCGGCCTGCTCAACCTGCCCCATCAGACCGACATGCAGTCGGTGCTCGACAACATGGGTATCGGCTATGCGTTGACCTATCTGGTGGGGCTGGTCGGCCTGATGCTGGTGGTGCGCTACCTGCCTTCGCTGGCACGGCTCGACCTCAACACCGAGGCGCAGAAGATCGCCCGCGAGCGCGGCCTCTCCGACAACGAGAGCCGCAAGACCTACCTGCCCATCATCCGTGCCTACCGGGTCGGCCCAGAGCTGGCGGCCTGGATCGGCGGCCGCACCCTGCGCGAGACCGGCATCTACCCCCACACCGGCTGCTACGTGGAGCGGATCCGCCGCAACGGCATTCTGGCGAGCCCGGATGGCGACGCCGTCATTCAGGAAGGGGACGAGATCGCCCTGGTGGGTTACCCCGAGAGCCACGAGAAGCTCGATGTCAACTACCGCAACGGCAAGGAGGTGTTCGACCGCAACCTGCTTGACCTGCAGATCGTCACCGAAGAGATAGTGGTGAAAAACGATGCGGTGGTGGGTCGCCATCTGGTGGAACTCAACCTCACCGAGAAGGGCTGCTTCCTCAACCGGGTGGTGCGCTCCCAGATAGAGATGCCGTTCGATCGCAACATCATGCTGCAAAAGGGCGACGTACTGCAGATCAGCGGCGAGAAGCAGCGAGTCAAGCTGCTGGCCAACAAGATCGGCTTCATCAGCATCCACAGCCAGACCACGGATCTGGTGGCCTTCACCACCTTCTTCGTGCTGGGGCTGCTGATAGGCTCCGTCTCCCTGGTGTTCGGCCAGCTGGAGTTCGGGCTGGGCAACGCCGTCGGCCTGCTGCTAGCGGGGATCCTGATGGGCTACCTGCGCGCCAACCACCCCACGGTCGGCTACGTGCCGCCGGGCGCCCTGCGCCTGGCCAAGGATCTCGGCCTGGCGGTGTTCATGGTGAGCACCGGCCTCAAAGCCGGCGGCGGCATTCTGGATCACCTGAGCCAGGTCGGTGCCGTGGTGCTCTTCTCCGGCATGCTGGTGACCACCCTGCCGGTGCTGGTGGGTTACCTGTTCGGGGTCTGGGTGTTAAAGATGAACCCGGCCCTGCTGCTCGGCGCCATCACGGGGGCCCGCACCTGCGCCCCAGCCATGGACGTGGTGAACGAGGCGGCCAACAGCTCCATCCCGGCGCTCGGCTATGCCGGCACCTATGCGGTGGCCAACGTCATGCTGACCCTAGCGGGCTCCTTCATCATCGGCTTCTGGTTCTAGCGCCGACGGTCTAGCACCAAGTACACCAACTCAAGGGGAGCCGTTATGGCTCCCCTTTTCGTTCATGCCTCTCTCCTTTTCGCCTAAGCCCCATCGCCTCGCCCCCGCCGGATAGGGCCTATCGTGCTGTGTGCCCCTCACCGACCAAACCCAATGAGCTAAAGCGCCCGCCCCATACCGCTTACACTCAATGAAACACACGAGGGCATCGTCATGATACAGTTATGGATCCTTCTGGGCTGGCTGCTGTGCGGCCCACTGCAGGCCGCCACTGCAGCGCAAACCTCCCCCGCAGAGGCGGCTGACTCCGAGCCGGCCGCCCTGGCCTTCAGCAGCGACCAGCTGGCCCAGCCCCTGCTTGGCGATCTCGATGCCATGCTGGCACGGCGCACCATCCGGGTGCTCACCACCTACAACAAGACCGGCTATTTCATCTACAAGGGGGTGCAGCGGGGCGTCACCTACGACGCCTTCATCGAGGTGGAGAAGCGGCTCAACGAGCAGTTGCGCAAGCAAAAGAGCCTCAAGCGCCATCTCAAGCTGCACATGGTCTTCATTCCGGTAGCGCGCGAGGCCCTGCTGGAAGCCCTCATCGCGGGCAAGGGCGACATCGCCGCCGCCAACCTCACCATCACCGAGCGGCGCAAATTGCAGGGGGTGCTCTTTACCGACCCTCTGCTGGAGAACGTGCGGGAGTTGCTCATCTCGGGGCCGGCCTCCCCCAAGGTGGAGAGCGCCACCGATCTGGCCGGCCAACGGGTCTATGTGCGCCCCTCCTCCAGCTACTTCGAGAGCCTCACGGCCTACAACCAGGCCCGCAAGGCGGCGGGAGAGCCGCTTGTCGACATCCAGCCGGCCCCGGAGGCGCTGGAGGATGAAGATCTGGTGGAGATGGTCAATGCCGGCCTGCTGCCCTTCATCGTCATAGACGAACACAAGGCCCGGTTCTGGCAGAAGATCTTCCCCGCCATCCGCATCCATGAGCAGCCAGTGTTCCGGCAAGGGGGGGTCATCGCCTGGGCGGTGCGCAAGGAGAGCCCACAGCTGCTGGCCATGCTCAATGAACAGATAGCCGCCCTGCGCGGCAAACACAGCAGCGACGCCATCCTGGCCCGCTATCTCAAGCAGAACAAGTTCGTCAAGAGCGCCGCCGCCGATGCCGAGCGCCAGAAGTTTCTGCAGGTGGTGGATCTGTTTCGCGAATATGGCGAGAAATACGAGGTGGACTGGCTGCTGATGGCGGCCCAGGGCTATCAGGAGTCGGCCCTCAATCACAAGGCGCGCAGCCACGTCGGCGCCATCGGCATCATGCAGATCATGCCCGCCACCGGCAAGGGGCTCAAAGTGGGCGACATCCGCCAGCTCGAGCCCAACATCCACGGCGGCGTCAAATACATGCGCTGGATGATCGACCACTACTATGCAGACGAGCCCATGACAGCCCTCGACAAGGCACTCTTCTCGTTTGCTTCCTACAACGCCGGCCCCGCCCGGGTGGCACGACTGCGCACCGAGGCCAAGAAACGGGGGCTGGATCCCAACGTCTGGTTTCACAACGTCGAGTACGTGGCGGCGGAGAAGATTGGGCCCGAAACCGTCACCTACGTCGGCAACATCTACAAGTACTACATCGCCTACAAGCTGGTGATGGAGCAGTTGCAGCGCAGGCAGCAGGCGACCGAGGCCATCAAGCAGCAGGGCCCCGGTGGCGACCAGGTCTCCGCCGCGTCCGCATCACAGGGATAAGCCAACCCGTCATCCGCGAGGCTCCCCGTCTGACGGGGAGCCTCGCGCCTTTTCAGCCGCTGCCACGATGCGAACCAGGCCCCCTTCAGCCCCACCATGGCCCAACCTCGCCCTGCCGTGACCAGAATGAACACAATGGCCACAACAGCCTTAATAGCCATTACGGTCAGATTGTTTGCTGACCAAACACGATTAATTAACCTTCCTGCAACAATCACAAGGAGTACACCATGTTGCAAGGAACCCTCAAACGTACGTTGCTCTGCTGCCTGCTGGGTGCCAGCCTCGGCGCCCAGGCCAAGATCGACGAAATCCACTTCCTCATTCCGGGCGGCGCCGGCGGCGGCTGGGACAGCACCGCCCGCGGCACCGGCGAGGCATTGACCAAATCCGGCCTCATCACCACCGCCTCCTACCAGAACATCTCGGCCGGTGGCGGTGCCAAGGCCATCGCTCACCTGATCGAGACCTCGGCCCAGTCCGACAAGACCCTGATGGTCAACTCCACCCCCATCATCGTCAAATCCCTCTCCAAGGAGCTGCCGCAATCGTTCCGGGATCTCACCCCGGTGGCCGCCATCATCGCCGACTACCAGGCGCTGGCAGTGCCGCTGGACTCCCCCTATCAGAGCTGGCCCCAACTGCTGGCCGCCTATCAGAAGAACCCCGCCAAGGTGAAGATTGCCGGCGGTTCCGCCCGTGGCAGTCTGGATCATCTGGTGGCGGCCATGACCTTCAAGAATGCCGGGGCCGATGCCGGCAAGCTACGCTACGTGGCCTATGACGCCGGTGGCAGCGCCATGGCGGCGGTGCTGGCAGGAGAAACCCAGGTGCTCTCCACCGGCTTTGGCGAGGCGATGGAGGCGGTCAAGTCGGGCCAGATGCGGATCCTCGGCATGACGGCCCCGACCCGGATGCCGGATGCGAGCGAGGTGCCCACCTTCAGCGAGCAGGGCAACCCCACTGTCTTTGCCAACTGGCGCGGCTATTTCGCCTCCCCCGCCGTCAGCGCCGACAAGTCGGCCGAATTCGCCGCCCTGCTCAAGCAGATGTATGACAAGCCGGAGTGGGAGACGGTCCGCGCCCGCAACAACTGGACCAATCTCTATCAGGCCGGCCCCGAGTTCACCGCCTTTCTGATCCAGCAGGAGCAGCAGATCGGCGGCCTGATGCGCGAACTCGGCTTCATCAAGTAATCCCATTGTCGGCGGGCCTGACCCGCCCATCGGAGTCATCCCATGCATTTGACCAAGGAGCGACTCGGGGGGCTGCTGTTTTTGCTGCTCTCCCTCGCCTACGGCTATCACGCCACCCAGATCCCCGGCTACCCCGGGGACGAATATGAACCCTTTACCGCCAGCACCCTGCCCTATGCCCTGGCTGGCGCCGGCGCCCTGCTCTCCCTGCTGCTGATCTGCTTTCCGGGCGGCGAGCGGCTGCAACGGGAGAGCGGCAACTGGCGGCTGGTGTTCGCCCTGCTGCTGCTGATGCTGGCCTACGGCCTGGCCCTTGGCTGGCTCGGCTTTCTGGTCGCTACCACCCTGTTTCTCATCAGCGGGATCCGGCTGATGGGCGAGCAGAGCCGCGCCTTCGCCTGCAAGGTGAGCCTGCCGTTCACCCTCATCTTCTGGGCCCTGCTCACCAAGGGGCTCAACGTCTACCTCGAGCCGGGCCGGCTGTTCACCCAGTTGCTGGGATAAGGAGAACTCATGTTAGACGGCATTCTGCAAGGACTGGGCACCGCCATGATGCCCATCAACATCTTCATGGTGATCGTCGGCTGTTTCGTCGGCACCTTCATCGGCATGCTGCCGGGCCTTGGGCCCGTCACCGCCATCGCCCTGATGATCCCCATCACCTACGGGCTGGATCCCGCCTCCGGCATCATTTTGATGGCCGGGGTCTATTACGGCTCCATGTTCGGCGGCTCCACCTCCTCCATCCTGATCAACACCCCGGGCTGCTCCGCCAGCATGATCACCGCCATCGACGGCTATCCGCTGGCCTGCAAGGGGCAGGCGGGCAAGGCGCTGGCCATCGCAGCCTACGCCTCCTTCACCGGCGGCACCCTGTCTGCCATCTTCCTGATGGTGGCGGCGCCGCTGCTGGCCAATGTCTCCCTCTCGTTCCAGTCGGCGGACTACTTCGCCCTCATGGTGCTGGGGCTCTCGGCGGTGGCGGCCTTTGCCGGCAAGGGCCAGGTGCTCAAGGCGCTGATCATGGCGCTGTTCGGCATCATGCTCTCCACCGTCGGCATCGACCGCAGCGTCGGGGTGGACAGATTCACCTTCGGCCTCCCGGACTTGCGCGACGGCTTCTCCTTCCTGCTGCTGGCCATGGCCACCTTCGCCCTGGCGGAGATCCTGATGACGGTGCTGCGCCCGGGCAAGGACACCAGCAAGGAGGAAGCACGCAAGATCCAGCAGCTCGGCTCCCTCAAGCTGAGCAGGGACGAGGTCAAAGAGATAGCGCCCCCCATCGCCCGCTCCTCGGTGATGGGTTTCCTCATCGGCGTGCTGCCGGGGGCCGGTGCCACCATCGCCTCCTTCATGGCCTATGGCGCCGAGCGCAACTTCGCCAGCAAGCGCAGGCAGGAGGAGTTCGGCAAGGGCAGCCTGACCGGCATCGCCGCCCCGGAGGCGGCCAACAACGCCGCCTCCAGCGGGGCTTTCGTGCCGCTGCTGACCCTGGGGATCCCGGGCTCCGGCACCACGGCGCTGATGCTGGGGGCCCTCATCGCCTACGGCATCCAGCCGGGCCCGCGCCTGTTCATGGAGCACCCGGACGTGTTCTGGTCGGTGATCATCTCCATGTATCTGGGCAACGTGGTGCTCTTGATCCTCAACCTGCCGCTCATCCCTTATCTTGCCAAGATCCTGCAGGTGCCACGCCCCGTGCTCATCCCCATGGTGCTGCTGTTTTCGCTGATCGGGGTCTATCTGGTCTCTTTCAACACCATGGACATCTATGTGATGGCGCTGGTGGCGCTGATCGCCATCGGCCTGCGCCTGCTGGACTTCCCCATGGCGCCCATGCTGCTCGGCTTCATTCTGGGGGGCATGCTGGAGGACAACCTGCGCCGGGCCCTGGTGATCAACGACGGATCCCTGAGCTTCCTGTGGGAGCGCCCCATCACCCTCGCCTTTACGCTGATCACCCTGGTGATGCTGCTGTTGCCGGTGTGGCAGTGGTGGCAGGCGCGCCGCGCACCGGCCGCCACACTGCAATCCGAGCCGAGCTGAGTTGGCAGATCCCACACAGCAAAAGAGCGCCGGCAGGCGCTCTTTTTATTGGCAAGACGAGATGGGTGGCTATCCCGCTCGGGGCTGGCGATAACGTCGCTCCGGCCGGCCCACGGTGCCGTACTCCAGCTCCGGGCTCGCCAGCTGCTGGCCCACCAGAAACTCCAGATAGCGGCGCGCCGTGGTACGGCTCACTCCGACCCGGCCGCCGATCTCCTCGGCGCTGGCTCCCTGCGATCCCAGCGCCGCCAGCACCCGCTGCAGGGTGAGCCCGTCGATCCCCTTGGGCAGGCCACTCGCCGCCACCTGCTGCAACGGTGTCCCCAGCAGGGCGTCCACCACCTGCTGATCGATGTCGGCCAGCGCCGCCAGGGCGGCGCGGCTCTGGCAATATTTGTCGAGGGTGTCGCGCAGCCGCTCGAACACCACGGGCTTGAGGATGAAATCCACCACCCCGAGCCGCATCGCCTCCTGCAGGGCACCGGCCTCCCGCGCCGCGGTGAGCAGTATCACGTCGAGGGAAGCCCCCGCCTGGCGCAGCTCCCGCAGCAGGGCAAAGCCCTCACCATCGGGCAGCCAGACGTCCAGCAGCACCAGATCGGGCTTGAGGATCTCTATCTGCTCTCTGGCATCGAACAGGGTGAGCGCCACCCCCAGCACCTCGAACCCCGCCAGCCGCTGCACGAAGCGGCGGTGGATCTCGGCAATGGCCGGGTCATCCTCGACGATCAGGATCTTGATCACTCACACCTCCTTGGGAATGTAACAGACGACGCAACTCCCCTGCGTCGTGGCTTCGATGGTGATCTGCCCCTGCAGGGCATCCAGGGTCTTGCGCACCAGCGCGAGGCCGATGCCGTGATCCGGCTCCACCTTGCTGCTGACGCCCCGCTCGAACAGGCGATCCGCCAGCGCGGGATCGATCCCCCCCGCCCCGTCTTCCACCTCCAGGATCAGATCCTGGCCAAGATCGCTCAACGCCACCCGCACCGGCTGGTAGGGGGCACCGTGGCGACGGGTCGCTTCGAAGGCATTGTCGATGAGATTGCCCAGCACCGTCACCAGCTGGGAGCCGCTGACGCGAAGGGGAATGTCGTGCAGGCGGGAATCCGGGTCCACCTCCAGCACCAGCCCCAGCTCGTGAGCCCTGTGGTATTTGCCGAGCAGCAGGCCGGCCACCTTGGGCTTGGCGATGGCGCTCATCAGGAAGCTCAGCAGGCTCTGCTCGGTGGCCGCCTCCCGCCCGATGAAGGCAAGCGCCTCGCGGGTGGCCCCGAGCTCGATGAGCCCGGCGATGGTGCCGAGCTGATTGTGGTGTTCGTGGGTCTGCACCCGCAGCAGATCGCTGTAGGCCTGCACCTGAGAGAGCTGGGCACTCAGTTCGGCTAGCTCGTCCTTGCGCCGAAAGCTCGACACCGCGCCGATCAGCTTGCCATCGCGCACCAGCGGCAACCGGTTGACGATGAGGGACTGGCCGTTGAGCACTATCTCCTCGTCAAACTGGGGGCGCGGATCCTGAATGAGGGAGAGCATGCGACTCTCCGGCAGCAGCCGGGTGACGGGCTGGCCGATGGCGGCCCGGGCCGTCTGCTCGTCAAGGCGCAGCAGGCGGATGCCATTGGGATTGAGGGAGGTGAGCCGGCCCTGCTCGTCGATGGTGAGGATCCCCTCGCGCACGCTGCGCAGGGTGCAGTCGAGTTCGGCATAGAGGCGGCCGATCTGCTCGGGCTCAAAGCCAAGGATGGCACGTTTGTAACGGCGGGCCAGCCAGGCGGCGGCCAGGCTGTTGAGCAGCACGATGAGCAGGGTCATGGCGAGGCCGAAGCGCAGAAAACCCTGCAGATCCGCCTCGATATCCCGCACCAGATAACCGACCGAGACCACCCCGATGATCTGGCCGAGCTCATCGCGGATGGGGCTCTTGCCGCGCACCGAGACCCCAAGGGACCCTTGCGCGCGGGAGATGTAGGCCTCCCCCTGCAGCGCCCGCTTCGGATCATCCCCCATCATGGGTTGGCCGATGCGATCCGCATTGGGGTGCACTAGCCGGCGCGCGTCTTTATCGCCGATGACGATGTAGCTGGCACCGACCTCGGCGCGGATCCGCTCCACCAGCACATTGAGACGAGCAGTGTCGGCCCGCTTCACCCCGGCCAGCACGCCCGGCTCACGGGCCACCAGCCGCGCCACGTCGAGGGCTTGATCCCCCACCTCGCGGTAGCGCTGCTCGGACACATAGTAGTAACTGGCCCCGCTCAGCAGCACCAGCTGCAGCAGACTGACCAGACAGAGCATGAGGAGGATGCGTCCTTGCAACCCCAGCTTCATGCCTCCTTGTCGCCTCGCAACAAGTCGAGCAGCAGGCTGCCGTCGCGCAGGGCCTTGTGCACCTGCACCGAGGTGGGCTTGGTGGGATCTTCGTAGAAGTGGGTGGATTCAATCTGCAGCCGCACCAGGTATTCGGCCGGCAATTGGCTTGCCAGGGACTGGTGCAGCATGGGGAACAGCAGCCGATCAGCGCGGGTGATTTCACCCCCCAGCAGCAGCTTGCCCGGATTGAGCAGGCAGATGAGGTTGGAGAGTACCCGGGAGAGCCGCCCCGCCGCCTGATGGAGGATGTCCTGGCAGAGGCTGTTGCCCGCCAGCGCCAGCTCGCACAGCTCGCGAATGGTGACGCTCTCGGGCAGATCGTACTCCTGCATCCGCTCGCGCAGATCCCGATACTGGGCTTCGAGCGCCTGATTGGTCACCAGCGTGCAGGCACAGCCAAAGCCGCCGCAATAACAGCGCTGACCGTAAGGTTCGAGCTGCAAATGGCTGAGATCGCCGAGCAGGGCTGACTCGCTCTCGATGAGCTGGCCGTTGACCACCATGCCGACCCCGATGTCGTTGTGCACAAACACCAGCACCGCATCGGCGCAGTTCTTGGCGGCCCCCCACTCGCGCTCGGCCTGGATCCAGGTGCGCACGTCGCCGCTGACCAGCACGGGGACCGCGAAGGCCTCCTGCAGGGTGGGACCGAGCGGCCAGTTGCGCAGATCGTAGAAGGGAAAGTGCTTGACCATGCCGGAGTGGCGCTCAACCTGCCCCGGCAGGCAGAGGGCGATGCAGGCGAGGCGCAGCGCCTTCTTGGGCAAGAAGCCCTCGATGGCCCGCACCAGGCTGGCCAGCAGGTCGGCGCGCTCCCCTTCGCTGAAGACATGGCGATGACGGGCAAGCGAGCGGCCGGCCAGATCGAACAGCGCCATGTCCACATAGCCGCGGCCAAGGCGCATGGAGAGAAACTGGAAGCGGCGCTCGTTGATGCGCAGCAGGGTCTGGCGGCGACCGCGCCCCACCGAGCTCTCGCCACAGGTGACCACCAGACCGCCGTCGAGCAATTCGCGGGTGATCTTGGTGATGCTGGCAGGCGAGAGGCCGGTCAAGCGGGAGAGATCGGTACGGGACAGCTCCTTGTGCTCCTCCAGGCTGGCGTAGACCAGGCCATAGTTGAGCTGACGGATCAAATCGATACTGCCTTTCACGATCTCATTCATAGGGTACGGGGCAAGTGCTGACACAGAGGGGGGCAATTTTCACATATTATTGGTCAATCCCCAAATAAAGTGCGGCCTGAACCGGGGTTCAGGCCGCATCTTGTGAGGGACATCCCCCTCTTGTCATCCCATCAGTAGCGGAACTGGGAGACCAGCTTGCGCAGTTTGTCGCCGGTGCTGGCGAGATCGCGAGTGGTGCTGTTGGACTCGACCGCCGCGTCGGTCAGCTCGCTGACGATCTGCTGAATGGCCACCAAGTTCTTGTTGATCTCCTCTGAGACTGCGTGCTGCTCCTCGGCGGCAGTGGCTATCTGGATGTTCATGTCGTTGATGGTGCTGACCGCCATCACCATGCTGTCGAGGGAAGTGGCGATGTGGCTCGCCTCCTGCACCGTCTCCTTGCTGCGCTCTTCGCTCGCCTGCATCACGTCCACCGCCTGCTTCACCCCACCCTGCAGGCGCTGCAGCATCTCGTTGATCTCCTTGGTGCTCTGCTGGGTGCGACCAGCCAGCGAACGAACTTCGTCCGCCACCACCGCAAAGCCGCGCCCCTGCTCGCCGGCCCGGGCCGCCTCGATGGCGGCGTTGAGCGCCAGCAGGTTGGTCTGCTCGGCAATGCCGCGAATAACCTCCACCACGGACCCTATCTTGGCGGTCTCCTGCGCCAGCTGCTCGATGACCCCGGAAGCGGTGTGCACCTCGCCCACCAGCCGGTTGATGCTGTTGATGGCGGTGCCCACCACGCCGCGAGCGGCATCGGATTCGCGCGCCGCATCGCTGGTGGCGGTGGCCGCGTTGGAGGCACTGGCCGCCACTTCCTGGGCGGTGGAGCTCATCTCGGTCACCGCGGTGACCACCTGATCGGTCTCCCGGCTGTGACCGTGCATCTGATGGTCATAGTGCTCGCTCAGGTGGTGCAGCTTCTCCACCGCGCTGAACAGATGATTGCTGGTCTCCCCCACCTGGCTCACTACCGACTGGATCCGCGTCACGAAGCGATTGAAGGCAGTGGCCAGCTGACCAATCTCATCATGGCTCTGCACCTTGAGGCGCTGGGTCAGATCCCCCTCCCCGTCGGCGATGTCGTTGAGGGCCGAGACCGCATCCGCCAGCGGCCGGGTGACCCGGTTGCCGATCACCACGGTGGCGGCCAGGGTCACCCCCAGGATCACCAGGATCAGCAGCACGCTGCTCTGCAGCGAGTCACGCATGTTGCTCTCACGCTCGGTGCGCAGCACCGCCAGCTCATTGTCGATGTCGTCGATATAGAAGCCGGTGCCGATGACCCACTGATATTTGTCGAGCACCAGGTTGAAGGAGAGCTTGGGTGCATCCCGGCCGATGGAGGGCTTGGCGGTCCAGTATTCGGAGAAGCCGTCCCCCTGGCGCGCCGCCTTGACGATCTCCTGGATCAGCAGCTTGCCCTTGGCATCCTTGTCCTGCCAGCGGTTCTTGCCTTCCATCTCGGGGCGGGTCGGCAGCAGTATGGTGTTGCCCTGAAAGTCGTAGACGAAGAAGTAGCCGTCACTGCTGTAGCGCAGCGGCCGCAGCAGTTCGGTCACCTGCTTGCGCACCGCCGGGCTGTCCGGCTGGTTGTAGACGGCATCGATGGCGGTCTTGGCCAGCATCAGGTAGCTGCTGAGCAACGCCTTGCGATCCTTGATGGCATTTTCTCGCGCCACCACCAGATCGGCTTCCAGGTCACTCTTTGAAATCATGTAGTTGCTGAGATTGACCACCAGGGCCATCAGGAGCACGGGGACGGCTCCCAACAACAGAATTTTCTGCTTTAGCGTCATCTTTCACATCCTTGCAGCTATTTTTATGGGCGTTCCGTTCCTACCAGACCAGTATAGGATGCTGGTCGACGGGGACCCGCTTTCGCTACAATCCCCGCCCTCTATATCTATCGACTCTGATGACCAGACACATGAAAAAATGTCCTTGCGGTTCAACTCTTTCTCTCGAATTGTGCTGTGGATCACTGCACCGGGGAGCCGCCGCCCAGACCCCGGAGCAGCTGATGCGCTCGCGCTACAGCGCCTTCGTGCTGGGATTGGGGGAGTACCTGGTGCACAGCTGGCACCCTGACTATCTGGGGGATCTGACTGCAGAGCAGCTCTCCCAGACCGACACCCAATGGGACGGGCTCGAGATCATCGCCAGCCAGGGCGGCCCCGATGACCCCCTTGGCATGGTGGAGTTCAAGGCCTGGTTCATGGAGGGTGAGGAGCGCCACTGCCTGCATGAGCGCTCCCGCTTCGTGCGTCATCAGGGGCGCTGGGTCTACACCGACGGCGAGCAGGATCCGGCGCCGCTGCGGGTGGGGCGCAATGACCCCTGCCCCTGTGGCAGCGGCAAGAAGTTCAAGAAGTGCTGCGGCTGAGCGCCGTGACTCGTGTCGACAGAGGGGGCCCAGCGGCCCCCTCTGCTGTTGCTGGAGTGTGACAACAATCACGATTTGCTCATTAACACCCCTTAACTTGAGCGTTTGCGAACATTAACTTGGCCCATATCAAACATTTTCGCCCAGAGACAGGCCACACTGGCACCATCTGGAAGAGATGAGACGGGCAAGAATGAAAAGAATAACCACACAAGTCGTCATCATAGGGGGTGGCGCCACCGGAGCCGGCATCATGCGCGATTGCGCACTGCGCGGCATCGACTGCATCCTGCTTGAGCGGGACGACATCGCCGCCGGCACCACGGGCCGCAACCACGGCCTGCTCCACTCCGGCGCCCGCTACGCGGTGACGGATCAGGAGTCCGCCCGCGAGTGCATTCAGGAGAACCGCATCCTCAAGCGGATCGCCAGCCACTGCGTCGAGGACACCGGCGGCCTCTTCATTACCCTGCCGGAAGATGACATCAATTTTCAAAATACCTTCATGGACGCCTGCGCCCTGGCGGGCATCGACGCCCGCCAGCTGGATCCCGCCGATGCGCTGCGCCTCGAACCCAATGTCAACCCGGCGCTGATCGGCGCCATCCAGGTGCCGGACGGCACGGTCGATCCGTTCCGTCTGGCTGCCGCCAACGTGCTGGACGCGAAAGAACACGGCGCCCGCATCTTCACCCACAGCAAGGTGCTGGGGCTTTTGCGCACCCAGGATCGGGTGCACGGGGTCAAGGCCATCAACACCCGCACCGGTGAAACGTTCGAGGTGGAGTGCCAAGAGGTGATCAACGCCGCCGGCATCTGGGGCCAGCAGATCTGCGAATACGCCGATCTCGGCATCCGCATGTTCCCGGCCAAGGGCTCCCTGCTCATCATGGATTACCGCATCAACCAGCTGGTGCTCAACCGCGCCCGCAAACCGGCAGACGCGGACATCCTGGTGCCGGGCGATACCATCTCCCTCATCGGCACCACCTCGAGTCGCATCGATTACCACAAGATTGACCAGCTCACCGTCGAGCCTGAAGAGGTGGAGGTGCTGCTGCGCGAGGGGATCAAGCTCGCCCCCATCATGGCTCGCACCCGTCTGCTGCGCGCCTACGCTGGCGTTCGCCCGCTGGTGGCGGTGGATGGCGACGAGTCGGGCCGCAACATCAGCCGCGGCATAGTGCTGCTGGATCACGCCGAGCGCGATGGCCTCAAGGGGTTCAACACCATCACCGGCGGCAAGCTGATGACCTACCGGCTGATGGCTGAATGGGCTACCGATCTGCTGGCCAAGAAGCTGGGCAACAGCAAGCCCTGCCGCACCGCCGAGCTCAATCTGCCCGGCTCGCGGGATCCGGAGAAGGTCTCCGCCCCCGGCCTCTCGGTGCCTGCCGAAGGCTCGGCCCAGTACCGCCACGGCGAGCGGGTCATCGCCTTCTTCCGCGACAACCCCAAGGCCAACGCCCTCATCTGCGAGTGCGAGATGGTCACTGCCGGCGAGATTGAATACGCCCTACGCGAGCTGGATGTGGACAACCTGGTGGATCTGCGCCGCCGCACCCGCCTCGGCATGGGCCCCTGTCAGGGGGAGCTGTGCGCCTATCGCGCCGCCGGTCTGATACAGGAGTACGGCAAGGCCGACGGCCGTCAGGCCTGCGTCATGCTGCGCCAGTTCCTGGAAGAGCGCTACAAGGGCACCCGGCCGGTGCTGTGGGGCGATGCCCTGCGCGAAGCCGAATTTACCTACTGGATCTACGAGGGGCTGTTCGGCCTTGGCGAGTGGACGGCCCCCCACCTGGTGGCCGAGCCCCCCTTCCCGCTCGACGCCAGCACCGCAAATCCCACCAAGGAGCGCAGCCATGAAATTTGACAGCATCGTTATCGGCGGCGGCATGGCGGGCCTCTCGGCGGCCCTGCGCCTGGCCGAGGCCGGCCAGAAGACCCTGCTGATGGCCTCTGGCCAGAGCGCCCTGCACTTCTCCTCCGGCTCGGTCGATCTGCTGGAGAGCGAGGGGGATCCCCGCGCCGCCCTGCCCGCCTTCATGGCCGCCAACCCCGAGCATCCCTACAACAAGGTGGGGCTGACCCATATCGCGGCGAGCCTCGATGATCTGCAGCGCCACTGCGCCGCGCAGGGATTGCCGCTGTTTCGCCAGGAGCGCAATCACCAGCGGCTGACCCCCATCGGCACCCTCAAAGCTACCTGGCTCTCCCCCGACACCTGCGCCTGCGTGACCGATGCGCCGGCCCCCGACGCCATCCTGCTGGCCACCCTGGAGGGATTTCGCGACTTTCACCCCGAGCTCGCGGCCGCCAACCTGGCGACCCACACGCGCTTCGCCCACTGCCGCATCCTGACCGGGGAGCTCCGCCTGCCCCAGCTGGCCGAGTTCAGCCGTAATCCCCACGAGTTCCGCTCCGCCGACATCGCCCGCCTGTTCGACAAGCAGGGCAATGGCCAGCGTGACCTGCTGACGGATCTGGCTCGCGAGATCAGCCGCCTGGTGCAAGAGAGCGGTGAGCCGCGCTGCCACCACCTGGTGCTGCCCGCCTGCCTGTCGCTGGGGCTGGTCGGCCCGCGCCTGGCCGAGCTGGAGCAGCGCACCGGCTGCATCATCAAGGAGGTGGCCACCATGCCGCCGTCACTGATCGGCATGCGGATGCAGGAGGCGCTCAAGCGCCGCTTCATGGCCCTTGGCGGCACCTTCCTCACCAGCGAGCGGGTGCTGGGCGCCCGTTACGAGGGCGATCGGGTGATTGGCGTGCACAGCCAGAATGGCGACGATCAGCTGTTCGAGGCAGACCACTTCGTGCTCGCCTCCGGCAGCTTCTTCAGCCGCGGGCTGGAGTCGCGTCTGCGCGGCATTCGCGAGCCCATCTTCAACGCCGATGTGCTGAGTCTGCCCGAGCGCGATGCCTGGGCCGGCCGCCGCCTGTTCGACCACCACCCCTTCATGGGCTTCGGGGTCAAGACCGACGACAAGCTCAGAGTGCTGCGTGGCGGCAAGCCGCTCACCAACCTCTACGGCGCGGGCAGCGTGCTGGCTCACTACGATCCCATCAAAGAGGGGTCAGGCTCAGGTGTTGCCGTCGCCACCGGCTGGCAGGCTGCCGGTCACATTTTGAGTTCAGCCCAATGATGATTTGTCCCATATCCCGTGCCTTCACACCCAACGGGAGGAGAACTGACATGCTACTGGATCATGCCAACCAAACCTTCGATCAGTGCATCAAATGCACCGTCTGTACCGCTTACTGCCCGGTGGCCAAGGCCAACCCGGCCTACCCCGGCCCCAAGCAGGCGGGCCCGGATGGGGAGCGGCTGCGCATCAAGAGCCCCGAGCTCTTTGACAGCGCCCTCAAATACTGCACCAACTGCAAGCGCTGCGAAGTGGCCTGCCCGAGCGGGGTGCGCATCGGCGACATAATCGCCAAGGCCAAGCACCAGTACAGCGGCTTCAAACCGGGGATCCGCGAGTTCGTGCTCTCCCACACCGATCTGATGGGCAGCATGTCCACCCTGATGGCCCCGGTGGTCAACTTCACCACCGGCCTCAAGCCGATGAAGCTGGTGCTGGACAAGGCGCTGGGGGTCTCCTCCCACCGCGATCTGCCCAAATACTCCCAGGGCACCTTCCGCGGCTGGTACAAGAAGCAGAAAGCGAGTCAGGCCCGCTTTGAGCGCCAAATCGCCTACTTCCACGGCTGCTACGTCAACTACAACCACCCGCAGCTCGGCAAAGAGCTGGTGCAGGTGCTCAACGCCATGAACATCGGCGTCCAGCTGCTGGAGCGGGAGAAGTGCTGCGGCGTGCCGCTGATTGCCAACGGCTTCATGGACAAGGCCAAGCAGCAGGCGGCCTTCAACATCAAGCAGCTGGAGAACACCCTGCTTGGCAACGAGATGCCGCTGCTGGCCACCTCTTCCACCTGCGGCTTCACCCTGCGCGACGAATATCCCCACCTGCTGGAGCAGGACAACCACAAGGTGCGCGATCGCATCTCGCTGGTGACCCGCTTCCTGTGGAACGAGTTCTACAAGGGCAACAAGCCGGCGATGAAGCCGCTCAATCTGCACATCGCCTACCACACCCCCTGCCACATGGAGAAGATGGGGGGCGTCATCTATACCCTCGAGCTGCTGCGCGCCATCCCAGGGGTCAAGGTGACCGTGCTGGACTCCCAGTGCTGCGGCATCGCCGGCACCTACGGCTTCAAGTCGGAGAACTACCAGACCAGCCAGGCCATCGGCGAAGGGCTGTTTGATCAGATAAACCGCCTCAAGCCCGATCTGGTCATCACCGACTGCGAGACCTGCAAGTGGCAGATCGAGATGAGCACGCCGTTCCGCTGTGAACACCCCATTCACCTGCTGGCCCAAGCCTTGGCCTGAGATGAGCACGTCCATATCCGGTTGCGAGCCCCCCATCCACCTGAGGGCCCGCTCGGCAAATACCAGATAGAAAAGGAGCCGGTAATTGCCGGCTCTTTTTATTGGGGCATCGCTCGAATGAGCCATGGTCCCCATGAGCAGCTCACTGATTGAATCCGGCAACCAACAGGATCCATCCCTCCCCCTTTAGTGCCGCCACAACAGCATATTTATTCACATTGTTTTTATTATCTCCAAATGGATAGAAGGCAAGCAATTTTAGTTGCCTCCCCTTGTGGGACGCGGGCTGGCGGGCCATGGCCGCCACGGTGCATGGTGCACCGCATTAACAATGATGCAATAAGTTGAGTTTCCTCATAATTTAACCGGGATCTCATTTCCGCTCGTTGCCTGCTCCGACAATTGATCTAGCGCAATCCCACTCCCGATAAATCATCATTCGTTTTACCCATTTGGTAATATCCAGCTCGAGCAATCGCATAAATACATGGGTTTTATTCACTAATAACAATTAATCGGCCTGCCTGCTCCTGCCTAGTGCGGGGGCTGATGCCCACATCCAGGATGGAGCGGTCAGGCTTGGCAATGAGATCGATTTGGGAGTGATGATCGTGAGTTCACACAACAGACAGACCAGGCTGGGCCTCGCCGCCCTGCTGCTGACCACCTGCCTTGGCACCAGCGGCTGGGCACAGGCGGCCGATGAGGCACAAAGTAAGGGCAAGATCGAGGCGCGCAGCGAGCTGTTCGCCAAGGATCACGCCGATCAGTTCACCAGCTGGAAAGGCACCAGCGAGAGCCGCGAGCGCACCGATGCCCTGGCGGAAGATCCGCAGATGGTGGTGCTTTGGGCCGGCTACCCCTTCTCCAAGGATTACAACAAGCCGCGCGGCCACTTCTATGCGCTGACCGACGTGCGGGAAACCCTGCGCACCGGCGCCCCCAAGACTGCCGAAGACGGTCCGCTGCCCATGGCCTGCTGGAGCTGCAAAGGCCCGGACGTGGCCCGCGTCATCGACGAGAAGGGTGAGGATGGCTACTTCAAGGGGATGTGGGCAAAAGGCGGACCGGAAATCGTCAACACCATCGGCTGCGCCGACTGCCACGACACCGCCTCGAAAGAGTTCAAGGAGGGCAAGCCCGCCCTGCACCTCTCCCGTCCCTATGCCGACCGGGCCATGACCGCCATCGGCAAGCCGTTCAAGGAGCAGGGGCGCTTCGATCAGCAGTCTCAGGTGTGCGGCCAGTGCCACGTGGAGTACTACTTCAGCGGCCCCACCAAGGCGGTGAAATTCCCCTGGGACAAGGGCACCACAGTGGAGCAGATGGAGCAGTATTACGATGAAATCGGCTTTGCCGACTGGACCCATGCCCTCTCCAAAACCCCCATGCTCAAAGCCCAGCATCCCGAGTACGAGACCTGGCGCGCCGGCATTCACGGCCAGAACAACGTCGCCTGCGTCGACTGCCACATGCCCAAGGTGCAAAACGAACAGGGCAAGGTCTACACCGATCACAAGGTAGGCAACCCCTTCGATCGCTTCGATCAGACCTGCCGCAACTGCCACACCCAGAGCAAAGAGATGCTGCAAGGGGTGGTCAAGCAGCGCAAGGATGCCATTCACGATCTCAAGCTCAGAGTCGAGAAGCAGCTGGTGCACGCCCACTTTGAAGCCAAGGCCGCCTGGGATGCCGGCGCCACCGAGGCCGAGATGAAGGACATTCTGCAGGACATCCGTCACGCCCAATGGCGCTGGGATTTCTCCATCGCCTCCCACGGGGTGCAGATGCACGCCCCGGAAGTGGCGCTGCGCATGCTGGGAACCGCCCTGGACAAGGCCGCCGACGCCCGCACCAAGCTGGCACGCCTGCTGGCCGCCAAGGGGATCAGACACGAGATCGCCATTCCTGACATCTCCAGCAAGGAGAAGGCCCAGGCCGCTCTTGGCATGGACATGAAGCAGATGAACAGCGACAAGGCCCAGTTCCTCAAGACCACTGTCCCCGCCTGGGATGCCGAGGCCAAAGCGGCCGGACGGCTCGCACAATGACGAGGCATGCGGGCCCGCAGTGTCGGGCCCGCAGCCGGATGGAGGCTTCCTATGGGTGATTTAACAATGGATTTCTTACGACTGATGCTGATGGCAGCCATGCTGCTGACCAGCCTGCAGGGCCAGGCCGCCGATGCGGCCGGCGCGCCTGCGGCCCTCCCTGCCACACATGAGGTGGAGTTTTTGCGCAATCCCGATGCCGCCTGTACCGACTGCCACAAGGAGCAGGCATACGGCATGCACGGCAAGCACGGTCAGGCGACCAACCCCAACAACCTGGCGCCGGTCACCTGCACCAACTGCCATGGTCAGCCCTCCCCCAAACACCGGGAAGGGGTCAAGGATGTGATGCGCTTTAGCGACAGCTTCAATGACAAGCAAAGCGGCTTGGCAGAGAAGCAGAGTACCGAGAGCTACCCCATCGCCGAGCAGAACGGGGTCTGCATGAGCTGTCACGAGCCCAAACCGCTGCGCGAGGCGCTCTGGGCCCACGACGTGCACGCCACCAAGCTCACCTGCACCAGCTGCCACCAGCTGCACCCGGCCAAGGAGCCCATGGTGGCGATTCCGGAGAAGTCCCGCATCAAGCTCTGCGTCGACTGCCACAGCAAGCAGCATGAGGCCGTCAAGGCGGCCAAGGCGAACACCACCTCGGGCAAGGAGGCACAATGAGCTGCTCTCGCCGTCACTTCATGGCGGGGATGAGCGCGGGGGCCCTCATCATGATGACGGGGGCTGCTCGTGCCAACACCCGCTCCCTTGCCACCACCCTCGCCCACAGCCAGACCATCGACGGGGTACGCTTTGGCATGCTCCACGACGAGACCGCCTGCATCGGCTGCACCGCCTGCATGGATGCCTGCCGGGAGGTGAATCAGGTGCCAGAGGGGGTCTCGCGCCTCGAGATCATCCGCTCCGGCCCCATCGGCACCTTCCCCGATGCCGAGTACCACTTCTTTCGCAAGTCCTGCCAGCACTGCGACAACGCTCCCTGCGTGCACGTCTGCCCGACCGGTGCCTCCCATATCCGCAAGGAGGATGGCATCGTCGACGTCAACCCGGATCTCTGCGTCGGCTGCATGTACTGTCTGGCCGCCTGCCCCTATCAGGTGCGCTTCATCAACCCTGTGACCAAGATTGCCGACAAGTGCGACTTTTGCCGCAAGACCAACCTGGCGGCAGGCAAGGAGCCGGCCTGCGTGGAGTCCTGCCCCACCAAGGCGCTGGTGTTCGGCAATCTGGATGACCCGGACAGCCCCATCGCCAAACGGCTGGTGAAGGAGACCACCTATCGCTACAAGCAGGCACTCGGCACCTCGCCCAAGATGTACCGCGTGCCCAAAGGGGAGATAAAGTCATGACGATGCAAGAGGCATTTCACTTCCCTTCACTTGTCTGGGACTGGCCCATCGCCATCTATCTCTTTCTGCTCGGCATCTCCGCCGGGGCCACCACCCTCTCGGTGCTGCTGCGCCGCAAGGGAGCCGGCAGCGGGAGCGGCATCATCAAGGCGACCGCCATTCTGGCGCCGGTGAGCGTGGTGCTGGGGTTACTGATCCTTATCTTCCACCTGGCCCGCCCCTGGACCTTCTGGAAGCTGATGTTCCACTACCAGTTCGACTCCGTGATGTCGATGGGGGTCATGCTGTTTCAGGTCTACATGGCGGTGCTGTTCGCCTGGCTGGCAGTGGTGTTTCGGACCGAGATCGAGACCTTGCGCAGTCACCTGCTGCAAGAGAAGTTCGCCTTTGTGGATGATCTCATCGCTTGGCTTGCCCGCATCGAGCGGCTGCTGGCGCCGCTCTTGCTGCTGCTTGCCGTGCTCTTGGGGGCCTACACCGGCTTTCTGCTCTCCGCGCTCAAGACCTATCCGCTGTTGAACAACCCGGTGCTGCCGGTGCTGTTCCTCATCTCCGGCGTCAGCTCCGGCATCGCCTCCACCATCTTGCTGGCGGTCACCCTGTTCAAGGAGAACCATCACAGCCAGGGAGTGAGCTTTGTCCACCGCTTCGAGCGGCCGGTGCTGGCGGTGGAGGTGTTGCTGCTGGTCTGCTTCTTTACCGGCCTCTACTTCGGTGGCGGCCAGAAGGAGGCTGCCATGTGGGCCGCCATTGGCAGCGGCTTCTGGGCTCAGGTGTTCTGGCTCGGGGTGGTGGGCATCGGCATGCTGCTGCCCCAGTTGCTGGCTCTGCTGGCCCCCGCGCCGCTGCGGGCCAAAAACGGCTATCTGGTGCTGGTCTGCAGCCTGACCCTGGTGGGGATCCTGCTGCTGCGCTACTTCGTGCTCTATGCCGGCCAGATGACGGTAGTTTAAAGGTATGATCACCAGCGCCAGCCACCCTCGGGTGACTGGCGCTTATTTGTTGCGATGAGTTGTTGCGATTGATTGTTGCCAGAAATGTGGATGTTATTCCCCAGCGCCGGTACGGTGCAGACGCTGCGGCATAACATAGACGAATGATTGACTGGAGGTTGTGTGCTGGCGGAGCTCGGCTATCTCTCACTGTTGCTGGCGACCGGGCTCGCCCTGCTGCAAGGCACCCTGCCCTGGCTGGGATTGCGGCTCGCCTCACGCCTGCTGCTGGGCTGCGCAACACCGCTGGCCCTCCTGGTCGCGCTCCTGCTCGGGGCCGCTCTGCTGCTGCTCGCCAGCTGTTTTGGCCAGGATGACTTCACCCTGGTCTATGTGGCCCAGCACGCCAACAGCGCTCTACCCCTTGGCTTCAAGCTGGCGGCCGTGTGGAGCGGCCACGAGGGCTCCATGCTGTTCTTCGTCTTTGCGCTGGGGCTGTGGGGCGCGCTGGTGGCCCTTTGCTCCAGGCGGGTCGATCCGCTGATCACAACCCGGGTATTGGCCATCATGGGGCTGATCGTCGGGCTGTTCGGCCTCTATACCCTGATCTTCTCCAGCCCGTTTGACCGCCAGTTCCCAGGACCGCTGGAGGGGCGCGATCTCAACCCCATGCTGCAGGATATCGGCCTCATCATCCACCCGCCCCTGCTATATCTCGGTTACGTCGGCTTTGCGGTCAACTTCGCCTTCGCCATGGCGGCGCTGCACTCGGGTCGGCTCGATGGCGCCGTGGCCCACTGGAGCCGCCCCTGGGCGCTCGGCTCCTGGGTGTTTCTCACCGCCGGCATCGTGCTGGGCTCCTGGTGGGCCTATTACGAGCTCGGTTGGGGTGGCTGGTGGTTCTGGGATCCGGTGGAAAATGCCTCTCTCTTGCCCTGGCTGCTCGGCACCGCCCTGCTGCATGCCCTGGTGGTGTGCGAGAAGCGTGGCGCTTATGGCCACCCCGTGCTGCTGCTCTCCATCTTTACTTTCTCGCTGAGCCTGCTCGGCACCTTCGTGGTGCGCTCCGGGGTGCTCACCTCGGTACACGCCTTTGCGGTGGACCCCAGCCGCGGCCTCACCCTCTTGTTGCTGCTCGGCTTGCTATTGACCTGCGCCCTCACCCTGTTTGCCCTGCGGGCGGACATTCGCGCCCCCTATGCCCGCTTTGGCTTGCTGTCAAAAGAGGGGCTGCTCGGCGCCGCCATCCTGCTGCTTTGCGTGGCCTGCGCCAGCGTGCTGCTCGGCACCTTCTACCCCATGGTGTTCCAGTCGCTCCATCTGGGCTCGCTCTCGGTGGGCGCCCCCTATTTCAATACAATCTTCGTGCCGCTGGCCCTCAGCCTGATGGCGCTGATGACCCAGTTGCCGCGCCTGCGCTGGCAGCATCTGGCAGCCCGGCGCCGTATCAAGGTGCTGCTCCCATGCCTGTTCGGCCTGCTGGGGGGCACTTTGCTGAGCCTCGCCTATCCCGAGCCGCTGCGAGGCGGCTGGCTGGGGCTCACGGCCAACGTGCTGAGCCTCTGGCTGATGGCCAGCCTGCTGCTCCCGCTCTTGCAACCACTCGCCCTGCGTGAGCTCACCCTCAATCGGTTCGGCAGCCTGCTGGCCCACCTCGGGGTGGCGGTGTGCGCCCTCGGCATCGCGCAGGTGAGCCACCACAGCCAGGAGGCGGGCGCGGTACTCGCCGCAGGCCAGCCCTATCGGCTCGGCGCCTTCGAGTTTCGCTATGAGGGGAGCGAGCCCATCATCGGCCCCAACTACACCGCCGAGCGCATCACGCTTAGCGCGCATAAGGACAGTAAAGAGGTGGCGCGGCTGACGCCGGAGCGGCGCCACTACAGCGTGCGCACCATGAACATGAACGAACCCGGCATCGCGTGGGGAATGCTCGGCGATCTCTACGTGGTGCTTGGCGAAAAGATGGGGCCAGGTGCCTATGCCATGCGACTGCACTACAAGCCGCTGGTGCGCTGGATCTGGCTCGGCGGCCTGTTGATGATGGCGGGTGGCGCCCTGCGCCTGCTCGCCCGCCGGCCGCTGCTGGCTAGCCATCCTGCGCCAGCTACCGCCCCCTACCCTCGGCTCGAACAGGAGTCCTTATGAACGCCCGTCTGCGCCTGTTCGTGCCACTCGTGCTCACCCTGGGGCTCGGTGCCCTGCTCTGGCTCGGCCTTGGCAACAACCCCTATAGCCAGGATGAAGCCGTCGCAGGACGTACCCTGCCCGCGTGGCAGAGTGACAATCTGTTTGGCGACGCCCCCATTCACACCACGGCGCTCAAAGGGGAGCCCTTCGTCCTCAACGTCTGGGCCAGCTGGTGCCCCAACTGCCGCGCCGAGCATCCGCTGCTGGGTGAGCTGGCCGGTGCCGTGCCCCTCTATGGCCTCAACTACCGGGACAAGGGGGACGCCGCCCGCGCCTGGCTCACCGAGGCGGGTAACCCCTATCGCGCCGTGCTGGCCGACCCCGACGGCCGACTCGCCCTGGAGCTCGGCGTCTACGGTACGCCGGAGACCTATCTCTTCGCCGGCGACGGCACCCTGCTGACCCGTCATACCGGGCTGCTCACCCGGGAAGTCTGGCAACGCCAGTTTGCCCCCCTGCTTGCAAAGGCCCGCAGCAACATTGCTAGCCAGCCCGAAGTGGAAAGAGAAGTAGAGAGAGAAGTACAGGAGAGCAAGCCATGAGCCGTCTCGGCCACGCCCTGATCGCGCCGCTCTTGCTGGCCTTGAGCCTCGGGGCCCTTGCCAGCGGGGTCGACACCTATGAGTTTCGCCACCCCGAGCGGCAGACCCGCGCTCAGGAATTGGCCCGCGCCCTGCGCTGCCCCCAGTGCCAGAACCAGAACCTGGTGGAATCCAACTCCCCCATCGCCCGGGATCTGCGGCTCGAGGTCTACCACTGGGTGGACGAGGGGCAGTCTGATGAGCAGGTGATCGCCCGCATGACGGAGCGCTTCGGTGACTTCGTGCGCTATGATCCCCCCTTCAAGCGCAGCACGGCGCTGCTGTGGGGCGGCCCCGCCCTCTTGCTGTTGCTGGCCCTCAATCGCCTGCGCAGGAGCCTGCATCGCCGGCAACCGGCGCGGGTGCCGCTTATCGGCGACAGAGCCGAGGGGATGCTCGCCCACGACCCCAGAGCCGAGCTGAACAGGCTGATCATGGCCGAGCAGCAGGCGGGACTTGCCCCCCACAGCCGCCTCTACCGGGAGCTGGAGCTGGCCCGCCTCGCCAACGCCACCCCAACCGCCGAGCAGGCCCTGCGCGAGCGGCTGGTCAAGAACCGCACCGCCCGTCCGCTGCCCTGGCTGCGCTCATGGATACTGCTTGGGGCCCTGCTGCTGGCGCTGATGGCCGGCATTTATGCCGGCACCGGCCGCTATCAGGCGTGGCAGGCTTATCAGTCGCGCCCCGATCCGCTGGCGGGATTGAGCCCGCGGGATCTGCAGGACAAGGAGCTGGGCGCCCTGCACCGGCGCCTGCAAGCCAACCCTGCCGATCTCGACGGCTGGGCGGCGCTCGGCCAGCTCTATCTGTATCGGGACGAGTACGACAATGCCCTGCTCGCCTACCAGCGCCTCGCCCTGCAAGAAGGGGGCGCCAGCGCGGCGACCCAGGCCGCCCAGGCTACCGTGCTCTACTACCAGGCAGGCCAGCAGCTCACCCCGGAGGCGCTGCGCCTGCTCGATAGCGCGCTCAAGCAGGACAAGGGTGAGGTGAGCGCCCTGATGCTGCTCGCCTCCGATCACTTCCTGCACGGCCGCTACTCCCAGGCCATCGCCCTCTGGCAGCAGTTGCTGGACGAGGAGCGCCCCCGCATCAACCGGGCCGCGCTGATCGAGGCGATCCAGACTGCCCGCATGATGGGAGGCTGACCGCACGCGTGACAGGGGCTGAATGCCCCTGTCACGTTGGGCCCGCACAAACGCCGCCGGCAGGGAAATCACTTGCCAACCTCCCGTCGGCGGCCGAACAATAGGCGTCCATTGAACCTGTTTCTGGAGCCTATCCCATGATCCCCATTCGCTGTCACACCGTCTCCGGTGTCGCGCTCTCCACCGTCCAGGGCGAGACCCGGTTGCTGATGATGAAACGGGTCAAGGGCTGCTTCTGGTGCCATGTGGCGGGCACGGTCGAGGCGGGGGAAACCGGTTGGCAGACCATAGTGCGCGAATTTCGCGAGGAGACCGGCATCGTCGTGCACGAACTCTACAACGGCCAGTATCTGGAGCAGTTTTACGAGGACGCTACGAACACCGTCTGTCTGGTGCCGGTGTTCGTGGTCTACTGCCCGCCAACGCAGGCGGTGACCCTCAATCACGAGCACACCGAGTACCGCTGGTGCAGCCTGGCCGAGGCCAAGGCACTGGCGGGCTTCCCCGGCCAGCAGGCACTCTATGATCACCTCTGGCACTACTTTGTCGAAAACAGCCCCTCGGCGCTGATGCGGGTGGCCATGACACCATAGCGGATGCATGCCAAGAGCCCTGCTGTTATCCCCTTGATCCTGTGATGATCCACATCCAGCCATGGCGACCATCAGCACATGTTGCCGACCCTGATCAGACCGTTTTCAGCAAAGATGATCACCCAGAATAAGCGAGAGGAAGGAAACAAACAGCAGAGAGAGGTAAAAGAGTGACTATCTGGCGACTGGGGGGCGCCGCCAGCCGCACGCCGCGACCAGGTTCCCCACTCCTGCCCACCCTGTAATTATTCGAATGAAGCCACCCATAGCCGCCATTACCGTTATTTCAAGGTGCGCCATCCCATAAAATTGAAATATCGGGCCATTAGACGTTGTGAAGCGTCAATTACCGTCATATAACTTAGCCAAATATCCCTGTCAGCCGTACGGTAGCGTCAAATCATGATTACTCGCCCTTTTCTTACCCTGTTGCTCGGTGCCTTCCTTGTTCCCGTCAGCATGGAGAGCGCCCAGGCCAATCCGTTTTCAGCCCAGTCCCACTCCCCCAACAGCTTTCTGGAGCAGCGCAACGATCTGGCGCTGAGCTCCGCCGCCTTCGTGGTGGCCAACCCGCGCACCGGTGAAGTGCTGTCGGAGCGCAACGCCAACCGAGTGATGCCGATAGCCTCCATCACCAAGCTGATGACGGCGCTGGTAGTGCTTGATGCCAATCAGCGGCTCTCCGAGATGCTGACCGTTACCATGGCCGACGTGGATCGCCTCAAGGGTACCGGGTCGCGGCTGGCGGTGGGCTCACGCCTGAGCCGGGCCGACATGCTGCACATCGCCCTGATGTCGTCGGAAAACCGCGCCGCCTCGGCGCTGGCCAGAAACTACCCGGGTGGCCAGCGCGCCTTCATCGAGGCGATGAACGCCAAGGCCCGCATGCTCGGCATGTGGAGCACCCAGTTCTCAGACAGTACCGGCCTCACCCCCCGCAACGTCTCCAGCGCCCACGATCTCGCCAAGCTGGTGGCGGCGGCATCCACCTATCCGCTCATTCGCCAGTACTCCTCCACCGAGGAGCGCATGGTGCGCAACGGCAAGCGTCAGTTGCACTACCTCAACTCCAACCGGCTGGTGCGCGAAGGGAGCTGGCCCATCTCCCTCTCCAAGACCGGCTACATCCGCGAGGCGGGTCGCTGCCTGGTGATGGCCACCCAGATCAACCGCGAGCCGGTGATCATGGTGCTGCTCAATGCCGATACCCCCAACGCCCGGGTGGCCGATGCCAAGCGGATCAAATCCTGGCTGGAGACTTCCGGTCGTATGAGCCTGACCGCCCAGTCCACTCCCCAGACCAAGCTGTTCAGCAACCAGTAACGCGCCCGGCAATCATCGTCAAAAAAGCCCCCACATTCAGGTGCGGGGGCTTTTGTTGTTGAGCCTTGTGGCCAAAGCCTGCTGGCTAGGGCGCCGACGTGCTGGCGGTCAGACCGGCTTGAGCCGTGCGGTGAAATGGCGCAGCAGTGGCGGCTCGTAGTCAAAGGTGAGCCCGCGAATGTCGCTGGCCCGCGCTTTCACCGCAATCAGGCAGTCGGCCACATAGTCCATGTGATCCCGGGTGTAGACCCGGCGCGGAATGGTGAGACGCAACAGTTCAAAGTCCGCTGCCTCCTGCTTGCCGGTGGCGGGATCGCGCCCGAGCAGCAGGGAGCCGATCTCCACCCCGCGCACGCCCCCTTCCAGATAGAGCTCGCAGGCGAGCGCATGGGCCGGAAACTGCTCGGCCGGAATATGGGGCAGCAGCTTTTTGGCATCGACAAACACCGCATGGCCGCCAGTGGGGGTTTGGATGGGGATGCCCGCCTCGGCCAGCCGCTCGCCGAGATAAGCCACCTGACTGATGCGATAAGTGAGATACTCCTCATCCATCCCCTCGCGCAGGCCGATGGCGAGCGCCGCCATGTCCCGCCCGGCAAGGCCGCCATAAGTGACAAACCCCTCCATCGCCACACAGCGCACCTGCACGGCGCGGAACAGATCGAGATCCTCTTTAAAGCAGCAGAGCCCGCCGATATTGACCAGCCCGTCCTTCTTGGCCGACATGGTGAAGATGTCCCCCAGCGCAAACATCTGGCGCACTATCTCCTTGATGCTGCACTTCGCATAAGCCGGATCCCGCGCCTTGATAAACCAGGCGTTCTCGGCAAAGCGGGCGGCGTCGATCACCACCGGAATCTGGTGGCGACGGGCCAGCTCGGAGACCGCCTCCATATTGGCCATGGAGACCGGCTGGCCACCAGCACTGTTGCAGGTCACCGTGATGATGATGCCGGCCACGTTGTCGGCCCCCAGGGTCTCGATGGTGTCGGTCAGGCGAGGAAGATCAAAATCCCCCTTCCAGGCGTAAGGGGCCGTGGTATCGAGGGCTTTCGGGGTGAGCAGGTTGATGGCCCGTGCGCCAGCCAACTCCACGTGGGCCTTGGTGGTGTCGAAGTGGTAGTTGGAGATAAACACCGGTGCCTTGCCCTTGCAGCGCTTGACCAGCTCGGGGAAGAGGATCTGCTCGGCCCCGCGCCCCTGGTGGGTGGGCATCACATGCTGGTAACCAAAAATGTCGCGCACCGTGCGCTCCAACTCGACGAAGTTGCGGCTGCCCGCATAGGCCTCATCCCCCATCATGATGCCGGCCCACTGGCGGTCGGACATGGCGCCGGTGCCGCTGTCGGTCAGCAGATCGATATAGACATCCTCGGCCAGCAGCAGGAAGGGGTTCCAGCCAGCGGCCTCGAGGGCAGCGCGACGCTCGGCGCAAGTGGTCTGTTTGATGGGCTCGACCATCTTGATACGAAACGGCTCGGGTATACGACGCATATAAGACTCCTCACCGGCGCAAGGCCAGTGTGTTTGAAAT
Source organism: Aeromonas sp. DNRA1 (assembly GCF_963888745.1). Lineage (NCBI taxonomy): Bacteria > Pseudomonadati > Pseudomonadota > Gammaproteobacteria > Aeromonadales > Aeromonadaceae > Aeromonas > Aeromonas sp. DNRA1. The sequence goes on from NZ_CAWPKQ010000001.1 coordinate 92,015, forward strand.
CGGGCTTGGCAAAGAGGCCGGGGCGATCAGGGTCGTCCGGCTGACAAATTCAAACGGCGGGTGCCGCCAATCAGCGGTGAGGAAAGTCGAAGGTGAGAATGGGATCCCGGGTATACCAGTGGGCGAGCAGACAGGCTGCCCGGGGCGTAGCTGTCATGATTGGCATCACTCCCCTCCATATCGGTTGTAGACAGTCGGTGGCCAACAAGATCCATTGATGGATGCTGCCAACAGGCAGCCTCGCCACGTTAGCGACTGGTTAATTTGCAAACAAGGGGTGCACCGACGGGCTGTGCGCCCGCTCACAAAGTGCGCATTTGCGCGGCAAACCGGCAGTGAGGTTGATCCGCCCGCTCTCCCGGTTCGTTATTCTCCCTACCCACACGCCACATCCCCCATCAGCCAGGGCCGGAAGCCATCATGCATCGCAAACCCCATCTGCCCGAGAAGATCTGCCCCGTCTGCCAGCGCCCCTTCAGTTGGCGGCGCAAGTGGGCGCGCAGTTGGGAGGAGGTTCGCTACTGCAGCGAGCGCTGTCGCCACGCTCGTCACCGCAGCCAACAACCTGAGGGGGAGCGAGTCTGATGGAGCTGCGCCTGATTCTCGGCGATCAGCTGAACGCCGGTCACAGCTGGTTTCGCACCCCGGATCCGGCAATCTGTTATTTGATGGCGGAGCTGCGCCAGGAGACCGACTACTGTCGCCACCATCGCCAGAAGGTGCTGGCCTTCTTTGCCGCCATGCGCGCCTTCGCAGCGGCCCTCACCCAAGCGGGCCACCGCGTCTGTTACCTGACCCTCGATGAGAGCGCCCGCTGGCCCGACTTGCACAGCCTGCTGGCAGCCCAAATCGCGGCGCATCAGGCCGACAGCTTTGCCTGGCAGAGCCCGGACGAGTGGCGCCTCGCCAACCAGTTGAAAAGCTGGGCGGCTGGCCTTGCCATCCCTGCCACCGAGGTTGATAGCGAACATTTTCTCACCCCCCGCGATGGCTGGCAGCGCTACCCCCACAGCCGGATGGAGTTCTTCTACCGCGCCCTGCGCAAGCAATATCAAGTGCTGCTCGATGAGCGCGGCCAACCTCTTGGCGGGCGCTGGAATTTTGATGACGAGAACCGCGCCAAACTGCCGGCGAGCCAGCCGCTCCCGGCGCCCCTCACCTTTGCCAACGAGGTGAGCGAGATTGACGCCATGCTGACCCGCCACGGGGTCTGCACCATCGGCAAGGCGGATGCCAGCAAACTGCCGTGGCCTATCACAAGGCGCCAGAGCCGCGAGCTGCTTGCCCATTTTCTCACCCACTGCCTGCCTCACTTTGGCCGCTATCAGGATGCCCTGAGCGAGCGGGGCTGGAGCCTGTTTCACAGCCGCCTGTCGTTTTCCCTCAACAGCAAGATGCTCCACCCGCTTGAGGTGATCCGCGCCGCCGAAGCCCACTGGCAGGCCAATCAGGCCACCATCACCCTGGCGCAGGTGGAGGGTTTTATCCGCCAGATCCTCGGCTGGCGCGAGTTCGTGCGCGCCCTCTACTGGGACAAGATGCCCGACTATCAGCGCACCAATTTTCTCGGGGCCAAGCGGCCGCTGCCCGGTTTTTTCTGGAGCGGCGAAACCAGGATGGCCTGTGTGCGCCACGCCATTGACCAGTCTCTGGAGCACGCCTACGCCCACCATATCCAGCGGCTGATGGTGACCGGCAACTTTGCCCTGCTGGCGGGGATCGATCCTGACGAGGTGGATGCCTGGTATGTCGGCATCTATGTGGATGCCATCGAGTGGGTGGAGCTGCCCAACACCCGCGGCATGAGCCAGTTTGCCGATGGCGGCCTGATGGGCAGCAAGCCCTACGCCAGTAGCGGCGCCTATCTCGAGCGAATGGGCCACTACTGCAAGGGGTGCCACTATCAGGTCAAAGCCCGCAGCGGCGACGGGAGTTGCCCCTTCAACAGCCTCTACTGGCACTTTCTTTGGCGCAACCGGGACAAACTGGGCGGCAATCCCCGCCTCGCCCTGCCCTATGCCAACTGGGATGGCCAAGCCGCCGAACAGCAGCAGGCCATCCTAGGGACGGCGGAGCAGTACCTGATCCAGCTGGAGCAGCTCTGACTGCCACAGCTAATACCAACAAGTCCACACTTTTCAACATTGAAAACCAGTTAAATAAATGTAAATAGATATATATCCCAATTATATCTACACCAGTTGAATATCCTGTGGCGGCTGATTAAGGTGAGGGCCCCAGTCAAGGAGAGACAAGATGGACATAGTGGTACTCGGTGGTGGCGTGGTCGGCGTGACCAGCGCCTGGTATCTGGCCAAGGCAGGTCACAAGGTGACCCTGCTGGAGCGGCGTGACGGGGTGGCCCTTGAAACCAGCCACGCCAATGCCGGCCAGATCTCCCCCGGTTACGCGGCCCCCTGGGCGGCCCCCGGCATTCCCCTCAAGGCCGCCAAGTGGCTGCTGCAAAAGCATGCCCCCTTCACGGTGCGACCGACCTCGGATCCCTTCCAGCTGCGCTGGATGCTGAAGATGTTTGCCAACTGCACCCCGGCGGCCTATACGGTCAACAAGGGGCGCATGGTGCGGCTGGCCGAATACAGCCGCGATTGCATGAAGCTGCTGCGCGACGAGCTGAGCATCGATTATGAAGGGCGCCAGCTCGGCACCCTGCAGCTGTTTCGCAGTCAGGCCCAGCTCGATGCCAGCAAGCGCGACATCGAGGTGCTGGAAGAGTATGGCGTGCCCTACCAGTCCCTCGATGCCGCTGGCTGTGAAGGGGCAGAACCGGCGCTGGCCCGGGTACGCGGCAAGATAGTGGGCGGCCTGCGCCTGCCGGGTGATGAGACCGGCGACTGCTTCCGCTTCACCAATGCCATGGCAGCGGAAGCGCAGCGACTGGGGGTCAAGTTCGTGTTCAACTGCGCCATCGACGAGATCGAACTGGCGCAGGGACGCGCCGTGGCGGTGCGGGCCGGCGAGCAGCGCTTCAAGGCCGACGCCATCGTCTGTGCCCTCGGCAGCTATGCCACCGGTTTCCTGCGCCCGCTCGGGCTCGATCTGCCCGTCTACCCGGTCAAGGGTTACTCCCTCACCCTGCCGATGATCAACGCCGAGGCCGCGCCGCGCAGTACCGTGCTGGACGAAACCTACAAGGTGGCCATCACCCGCTTCGATGAGCGGATCAGGGTGGGCGGCATGGCGGAGCTGTCGGGCTACAACCTGGCTCTCAACCCGAAACGGCACGACACCCTGGCCATGGTGGTCGGCGATCTCTTCCCCGAGGGGGGCGATATCAGCCGCGCCGACTTCTGGACCGGGCTGCGCCCCATGACGCCGGACGGCACCCCGCTGGTGGGCCCAAGCCCCGTCCCCGGGCTCTGGCTCAACACCGGCCACGGCACCCTGGGCTGGACCATGGCGGCGGGCTCGGGTCAGCTGCTGTGCGATCTCATCAGCGGCAGCGACACCGCCATCAGCGACGAAGGGCTCACCCTGGCCCGCTACGGCTGAGCCTTGTCCTCCGTCTCTTCCCGTTACATCCCAAAGAGGGAGTGCCCGGCACTCCCTCTTGTTTTGACCCCAGTTTGTTTTGACCGCAGTTTGTTTTGACCCCAATGCGGTTTATTCAGCCTCTGCCGCCGCGTAGCCCGGCATCAGGGCGGGCTGCGCCTGCCACACTCTGGCGGGATCCGGCTCGGCGATGGCGCTCGCCACCAGTTGCTGCAGCCAGTGGCGATGCAGCAGCCAGATGGGATCACCCAGGCGTCCCTGCTCCTTGGCGCACTGCTTGACCACATCCGCCGTCCGGTAGAAGTAGCGGATCAGGGTGGTGAGCTCGGGTTCGGGCCAGCGGCAGCCAAAATGGCGCAGCCGCTCGTGCCAGAACGCCAGCTGACCGCGCTCGTGCTCCTGCTCGAGCCCGTGCAGGGCCGGGATGAGATCCATCGCCTGCCACAGGGCCCCGTAGCCGACGAAGCGCTCATCCAGCGCGTCCAGCGCCTGATCCAGCATGGCCAGGGTCTGCGGCCAGTTGTCGGCCTGCTGGCGGATCTCTGCCTGCGCCTCGCACACCGCCGCCAGCCAGTCCATCGCCAGCCGGCAGATGATCGCCTCCTTGTTGGGATAGAGGTGATAGAGCGACTTGATGCCCACCCCGGCGCGGGCGGCGATGGCATTGGTGTTGAGCGCCGCGAACCCCTGCTCCCGCAGCAGCGCCAGGGTGGCCTGCTCGATGCGGGTCGCCACTTCCTGACTGCGCTGCTGCCGCGGCTGACGCCGCATGCAGAGCCCCTCTGGCAATGCGTGTTCCGCCATTGCGTTTCTCCCTCCATGGTCACCGAGTCTCATCACTACATGATGAGACAGACTCAACACAAGTCAAAAAAAGTGCAGCAATCACTGGCATTTTCCGGCGCAGCTGCAATAAACAACTGTGCTCATATTTGCAGTAATCACTGCAATCATACAAGGAGAGCACGCAATGGATGGCAAACAACACAACCACCGCCGGGGGCTTGTCGCCCTGCTGATGACAGTCCTGCTCGGCGGCTGCCAGCAGGACAACCGCTCGCAGGAACCGACCAGTACCCTCTACTTCAACGGCAAGATTTACACCCAGGACGGCCAGCGCAGCCTGGCCGAGGCCATGGTGGTCGAGGATGGCAAGTTCCGCTACGTCGGCTCGCGCCAAGGGGCCGAATCCTTCATGACCAACGCGACCCGCCAGGTGGATCTGCAGGGGCGCATGGTGCTGCCGGGGCTGCATGACAACCACATCCACCTGCTCGGCACCGTGGCCCTGCCCATGTGCGATCTGGATGGTCAGGCCGTCGATCTCGATCAGCTGGCCGCCAAGGTCAAGGCGTGCCTGCCCCGCTACGCCGGGCAGCCGGGCGAGTGGCTGGTGGTCAATCAGTGGTCCCCTTATGATGGCAATACCCCGACCGCCAGCCATGCCACCCTGCTGGCCGCCCTGGATGCCGTGGCACCGGACAACCCGGTGGTGCTGCTTGGGGCGGACGGTCACGCCAGTGCCTACAACTCGCAGGCGCTGGCCAGCGCCGAAGATCAGGATGGCAATCAGGTAGGCTTCAATCCCAGCACATTGGCACCGGGCGGGGTATTCGAGCGGTTTATCCCCTATGTGGACTTGAGCAGCGGCGTCATCCGTGAGGGGGCCCGCAGCGCCATCCCGGTGCCGGACAGCGGGGTGCTGAGCGCCAGCGACGAACGGGCCGCCGCCCAGTATGAGCAGATCCTGCCGGCCATTGCCACCCTGATGGCCTCACGCGGCATCACCGGCGTGCAGGACGCCTGCTCCACCGACTTCATCCGCCAGCGCCTGCTCAGCATGCAGGCACGGGGGCTGCTGCAGATGCGCATCACCGCCGCCACCTGTTTTCACGAAGATGACTACAGCGGCAAGCTGGACATTGAGGGGCACCTGGCCAAGGCCACACAGGTCAGAAGCGCCTTTGCCGGCAACCCGCTGATCAAGGCCGATGCGGTCAAGATCTTCCTCGACGGGGTGCTGGAGGGGGATCCCTTCACCGCACCGCCATTCCTGCCCAACGCCGGCATGCTGGAGAACTACCAGAATCCCCATCTGGCGCTGGATCCGGACAGCGGCCGGGTCACCATCACCGCCGACAGCGAAGACGCCGGCAGCAACGGCATCGTCAACTACCGGGAGGCGGATCTGAAACGCTACGTCACCGCGCTGGACGGAGCGGGTTTTGGCATCCACATGCACAGCATCGGTGATCGCAGCACCCGGGTCGGGCTCGATGCGCTGGCCGCCGCCCGCGCCAGCAACGGCGACCGGGGCATCCCCCACACCCTGGCCCATCTGCAGGTGGTGCACCCGGACGATCAGCGCCGCCTCGGCGAGCTCGGGCTCTACCTCACCTTCACCTACGCCTGGACCACGCCCCAGCTTGCCTACGACATGCTGGTCACCCCCTTCATCCAGCCAACCAGGGCTGGCCAGTCCCTGAGCGAGGCGCTCTACGATCCGCTGGGCTATCTGCACCAGGCCCTCTATCCGGTCGAGAGCAGCCGCAAGGCGGGCGCCATCCTGGTAGCGGGCAGCGACGCGCCGGTCGACAGCCGGGATCCCCGCCCGTTTGAGAACATGGCCGCCGGCATTGTGCGAGCGGCCGGCAGCGACGATGCATTTCGCGCCAGCCAGCGCATCTCGCTCTCCGAAATGCTGGCCGCCTACACCATCAACGGCGCCAGAGCGGTGCGCCAGGGGGAGATCACCGGCTCCATCGAGGCGGGCAAATCCGCCGACTTCATCGTGCTCGACCGGGATCTGTTCGCCCTGGTCGAGGCCGGCACGCCGGAGCAGATAGCCGACACCCGGGTCGAGCAGACCGTGTTTCAGGGCAACACCATCTACCCGGCCCCCTGAGCCAAACCGCTGACAACAAAAAGGCCCCGCGAGGGGCTTTTTTATGGACTGACCGGCGCGCCGGTTTCGCCCTGCGCCGGATGCAGCGCCAGGTTGAACAGCGCAGCCACCATGTCCGACTGGGTCAGGATCCCCACCAGCTGCTCGCCATCCACCACCGGCATGTGGTGCAGGCCGCCATCGGAGAAGGCGCCCACCAGATCGTAGAGCGGCTGGTAGCGGCAGGCGGTCGACACGTTGCGGGTCATCAGATCCGCGACCCGCAGCTCGGCCAGGTCCGCGGCGCCTCGCGGCTGTTGCAGCGCCCGGTCGATCATCAGGTCGTGCAGGGTGATGATGCCGGTCAGCCGGCCGGCCTCGTCCACCACCGGCAGCGCCTTGACCTGATGGTGGGAGAGCAGTTGCCAGGCCGCCATGGCCGGCTGCTGCGCCGCTATCAGGATCAGATCCCGCGACATCACCTCCTGCACCCGCACCGTGCCCACCCTGGCCCGCAGCGCGTGCAGCTGGGCCTCCTGCAGCAGCGCCTGCAGATCCTGGCGGCTGATGTCGAGCAGCTCGCCGTGTTTTTCCAGCGCAAAGTCGATGTCCGCCGCCTGGGTCGCCACCCGCTCGCTCGGCTGGGGATCGGCGGTCTGGTGGCGGTTGGGCTTGGCCTGACCGCTGTTGGGGTAGCGCCGTCCCAGCAGCCGGTTGTAGCAGAGCGCCAGTAGCAGCAACAAGAGCGAATTGAGCAGCACCGGCAGCAGCACATAGCCGACTCCGAGCTGGCGGATCCCCTCTCCGCCGATGACCGCGGTCAAGGCCACGGCGCCGCCGGGCGGATGCAGGCTGCGGGTGAGAAACATGGCGGCGATGGCCAACATCACGGCAAGGGCCGCAGCCAGCGCCGGATCCGCCACCAGGCTGGCACTCAGCACCCCCATCAGCGCCGAGACCCCGTTGCCCACCACGATGGACCAGGGCTGGGCCAGCGGGCTGGCAGGTGCGGCAAACAGCAGCACGGCGGAGGCCCCCATGGGGGCGATCAGCCAATGGACCTCAAGCCCCATCCCCCAGCGACACAAGAGGGCGGTACCCAGCAGCCCGACGAAGGCACCCAGGGCGCCGTAACAACTCTCTTTGACACTGGTATTGGTGGATACCGGAAAAAAATCCCTGAACTGCATGGGGCTCCTGCGCGGATAACATTTATTTCAAATGCGTAATTTTAACGGCATCCCCTCGCCCAATACCACCGTCAGATGCAGCCAGGCCCCTCTTATTTGGTGACACGCGACCTCATGGGAGTCACACCGCCATCCCTCTGCTCCCCGCGCTCGCCACCAAACTGTGATGCAGCAACAAATTCTTACAAAAAAGCCTCTGACTCCCCCCTTTCCCGCTTCTCTTAACACGCCCTTAAGAATCGCAGTGTCATCTTGAGCTCATCTTCATGCACGGAGCCACTACTTATGAGCACCATCAGAGATGCCCTTCGCCGCTTCGACGGCCAGCGCCGCTGCTGGACCGCCGGGCTGGAGCGGGCCGCCCTCGCCTGGCTCGCGCGTCAAGGCCGCCTGCCGGCAAGCAGCCAGCCTCCCCGGCGGATCCTGGTCATTCGCAGTACCTGCCGTATCGGCAACAACCTGTTTCTGCTGCCTTTTTTGCAGAAGGTGCGCAGCGCCCACCCCCACGCCGAGATAGAGCTGGTGTGCAGCGGCGGCCAGCTGCTGCCCTTTCTGGCCGATCTGCAGTTGCAACGCATTCATCCGGTCAAGCTGCAGGGCAAGCGGCTGCTCGCCTCCCTGTCAGTGCTGTGGCGGCTGCGCCGTCAGCACTACGATCGGGTCTACGTGCCCTTTGCCTCCAGCACCGATCACCTGATCGCCGGCTGGGTGAAGGCCCGCGAGAAGCTGGGCTTTGACGATGCCAAGGGCGACGCCCTGTTCCCCCAGCCCCTCACTCCCAACCAGCACTGCCATTACGCCCACCAGCCGCTGCAATTGCTCGGCATGCACGGCCATCTCGCCGATCAGATTGAGCTCGGCAGCTTGCTGCACAGCGCCAGCCCACGGCTGGTGGCACTCAGGCATGACTACCCGGCGCGGCCGCTCATCGGCTTTTTCACCGGCGCCCGCAAAGGCAAAGGGCTCTCTCTGCCCCAGTGGCAACGACTGCTCGGGGATCTGCGCCGCCACTACCCCAGCGCCCTGCTGATCCAGCTCGAGGATCCCGCCGACCCCCAGCCCCGGCTCGGGGACGTGCAAGTCTCCCTCTCCAGCCTAAGCGAGCTGGCCCGCTTTGCCGGTGGCCTCTCCCTCTTCATCAGCGGCGACACCGGGCCGCTGCACCTGGCTGCCGCCAGCGGCGTGCCCTGCCTCGGTCTCTTTACCCAGACCGATCCCGCCCGCTACGGCTGCCTCGGCGCCCAGCACCTCAATCTGGTGATCGGTGATCGCAATGCCATCCCCCTCGATCACCACTGGCTGGCCGAGGCACTGGCGCGGGAGCCCCAGCCACAGCAGCTGCCGAGCGCCCCCTCGCCCGTCCCGAGCCCAGGGCTTGCCAGCGGCGCCTTTGTCGTCACCCTCTGAGGGCCTTCAACCAACAAAAAAGAGGGAAGGCTTGCGCCTTCCCTCGTTCGTTATGCCCGAACTCTCTTGTTGTTTGCTGGTGTTCTTCAGGCCAGCTCGGCGCGCAGCGCCTTGGTGGCATCGACCATCACCTTGAGGGCGGCCTCGGTCTCTTCCCAGCCGCGGGTCTTGAGGCCGCAATCCGGGTTGACCCACAGCCGCTCGGCCGGGATCTGCTTGGCCGCCTTGCGCAGCAGGCCTTCAATCCAGCTCTGGCTCGGCACGTTTGGCGAGTGGATGTCGTAGACGCCAGGCCCGATTTCGTTGGGGTAGTTGAAGCGCTCGAACGCTTCGAGCAGCTGCATCTGGCTGCGGCTGGTCTCGATGGTGATCACGTCCGCATCCAGCGCCGCCACCGCCTCGATGATGAGGTTGAAGTCGCTGTAACACATGTGGGTGTGGATCTGGGTGCTGTCCGCCACCGGGCTTGCGCTCAGACGGAAGGCCCGCACCGCCCAGTCCAGATACGCCTGGTGATCCTGCTTGCGCAGGGGCAGACCTTCACGGATCGCCGGCTCGTCGATCTGGATGATCTTGATGCCGGCAGCTTCCAGATCTGCCACCTCGTCGCGAATAGCCAGGCCGATCTGCAGGGCGGACTGCTCGCGGCTCACGTCTTCGCGCGGGAAGGACCAGCAGAGGATGGTCACCGGGCCGGTCAACATGCCCTTGACCGGCTTGTCGGTCAGGCTCTGGGCAAACTTCGTCCACTCAAGGGTCATGGGGGTGGGTCGGTCGATGTCACGGGTGATCACCGGCGGCTTGACGCAGCGCGAGCCATAGCTCTGTACCCAGCCGAAGCGGGTGATGGCAAAGCCGTCCAGCAGCTCACCGAAATACTCCACCATGTCGTTGCGCTCGGCCTCGCCGTGCACCAGCACGTCCAGCCCGATGGCCTCCTGGCGCTCGATAGCATCCTTGATCTGGGCCTGAATGCCCGCCTCGTAGGCACTGTCGTCGATGCGACCGGCCCGCCAATCCTGGCGCAGCACTCGAATTTCCGAGGTCTGCGGGAAGGAGCCGATGGTGGTGGTCGGCAACAGCGGCAGCTTGAGATCCGAGCGCTGTGCCTCGGCCCGCACCGGGTAGGCGCTGTGGCGATCGAAATCGCTGTTGGTCAGGCTGGCGAGCCGTGACTGCACCGCCTTCTTGTGGACCCGACTGTCGGACTCCCGATCCACGATGGGCTGGCTGTAGGCATTGATCTTGTCCAGCTCCCCGCCATTGAGATGGTCAGCCAGCAGCCCCAGTTCGTAGCATTTTTGCAGGGCGAAGGCGAACCAGCTGCGGGTCTGGGCATCCAGTTCCAATTCGAGGGTCAAGTCCACCGGGCTGTGCAGTAAGGAGCAGGAGGAGGCCACCCAGAGCCGCTCGCCGAGCTTGGCTTTCAGTGCTTTCAGGGTCGGTACCAGCTTGGCCAGGTTGGCACGCCAGACGTTGCGACCGTTGATGACCCCGGCCGAGATGACCCACTGGGCCGGCAGGTGCGGGACTAGCGTCTCCAGCTGCTCGGGCGCCGCCACCAGATCCAGGTGCAGGCCATCCACCTTCAGGCTGGTGATGATGTCGCGCTGATGGGCAACAGTGCCGAAATAGGTGGTGAGCAGCAGCTTGCAGGGGCCGGCCAGACGCTCGTAAGCGTTGAGATAGGCGAGACGCCACTCGTCCGGCAAGTCCAGCGCCAGCGCCGGCTCGTCGATCTGCACCCACTCCACCCCCTGGGCAGCCAGTTTCGCCAGGATCTCCTGATAGACGATGAGCAGACGGTCGAGCAGTTCGAGCCGGGAGAAGCCGCTCTCTTTCTCCTTGCCAAGCCACAGGTAGGAGACAGGGCCCAGCAGCACCGCCTTGACCGGCAGCCCCAGCGCCTTGGCCTCTTCCACTTCGTCAAACAGCTGGCTCCAGCCCAGTTTGAAGCGCTGGTCACGGCTGAACTCGGGCACCAGGTAGTGATAGTTGGTGTTGAACCACTTGGTCATCTCGGCGGCGGCCGCGGCCGGGCCGGTCGGCGCACGACCACGGGCGACCCGGAACAGGGTATCGAGATCGGTATCGCCATGACGGTGGCGGGCGGGGATGGCATCCACCAGCAGGCTGGTGCCGAGCACCTGATCGTACCAGGCGAAGTCACCCACCGGCAGCAGGGTCACACCAGCCTGTTGCTGGGCCTGCCAGTGACGCTCACGCAGGCTCTTGCCGGTGGCGATGAGTTCGGCCTGGCTGGTCTCGCCGCGCCAGTAGGATTCGAGGGCAAATTTCAGCTCGCGCTTGGCGCCGATACGGGGAAAGCCCAGGGTGTGTGCGCAGGTCATAGGTTCCATTCCTTATGCTCATTCATCTGATGGTGAACTGGATGATTTGGCCATCCAGATGTTTACACATCCAAAATGACAAGATAAGGTGGCGTTGGCTATTGAATCCTTTTCAACTGGCTCTCAAGAAATTCTCAAGGCGGGCGCCAAGCCGCCGCCCAGGCACAACAAGGAGGGATACCATGGCGGTGTCAAGCAACCCGGGGATCGACATCAAGCACCTGAAAACGGTGAGCGCGCTGGCCGAGCAGGGCTCGCTGGCCGGTGCGGCGCTGACCCTCAACCTCACTCAGTCCGCCCTCTCCCACCAGCTCAAGGAGCTGGAGACCCGCCTCAATCTGGAGCTCTATCTGCGCAAGAGCCGCCCCCTGGTGCTGACTGCGGCCGGCAACCAGCTGCTGGGGCTGGCCCGCCAGGTGCTGCCGGCGCTGGCACAGACCGAAAAACAGCTGCAGGCCCTGCACAGCGGCGACGCCGGTCGCCTCCACCTGGCGCTCGATTGCCACAGCTGCATCCAGTGGCTGCTGCCGCTGTTGCCCGATTTTCGCCGCCAGTGGCCGGGGGTGGATCTGGAGGTGGAGTCGGTACCGGGCTTTGATGCCATCAGCGCCCTGCTCGGCGGCCAGCTCGACTTGCTGCTCACTTCGGATGTGCAGGCGCGCGGCGATCTCCACTTCGAGCCGCTGTTCGCCTTCGAGCTGGTGCTGGTGATGGCGCCGGACCACCCCCTCTGTGGGCAGCAGACCATCAAGCCTGAGGATCTGCGCCCCGAGGTGCTGCTGGTCTACCCGGTGGAGCGGGCGCGGATGGACGTGTTCAGCCGCTTCCTGCAGCCAGCCGGTATTGAGCCCGCCCGTTGCAAGCCGGTGGACAACACCTCCGTGATGCTGCAGATGGCCGCCGCCGGCCTTGGCGTCGCCGCCCTGCCGCGCTGGGCTTGCGAGGAGTTCGTGCGGCAGGGGCTGCTCGAGGCGCGCCCGCTCGCCGAGGGGGTGCGCCGCCACATGTATGGTGCCGTGCGCGCCGCCGACCGGGATCAAGCCTGTTTGCAGAGCCTGTTCGAGCGCATTCGCAGCAAGATGGGCGACCTAAAAGCTCAGTAAAAAGCCGTCTTAAGGCGGCTTGTCATCACGCAGGGCTTCGCTATTCAAGCACCCTCTTCACAGCTCGCCGCCCCCCGCCGCCGCGGGCAGTTGGCGCAGAGCTCACCATCGCGGCGCTTGTAGTGCAGGCAGCAGCGCTGGCGCACATAACCGACCAAGCCGGCCGCTGGCGGCCAGGGCGCCAGCTGCCAGCCCGTCAGGTGCTCGGCCGGCAGGCCGCAGGCGGCAAGCCAGTGCGGTGCATGGGCCGCCACCTCGGCGGGGCTTATCTCGTCAAAGAACGCCGGTACCCGCACCAGCGCCGCCAGCAGATCGTCCGCCAAGAGCGGACGCACGAAGCCCGGCCGCAGCCGCTGCACCTGCCCGAGCGCTGCGAACAGCGCCTGCCAATGGGCCTGCAGTCGCTCGCCCGCCGTCTTGATCAAGAGTTCCAGCTCCCCCTTGATCATGGGCTCGGCCGGCAGGGTAAAGCCCGATACCAGCCCATCCTGATAGCCCTGGCCCAGCCTCTCCAGCGCCGGCACGGCCCGCAGCCGATAGACGGCCACCATGGCCAGATAGATGGATTGCCAGCAGAGCATGCCCCAGCTGCGGGTGAGCCAGTAGGCGGGACCCGCCTCCGGATGGGCCAGCCGCCAATACTCGTGCAGCGCGGCCGCCACCTCGGCCGACGTGGCCTGCTTGGTCGCCGTCAACAGCGCCGCAGCCTCGCCGGCAGCCACCAGCCGCCCCTTGAGGGAAGGGATAAGCCCGGCGGCGGCCGCGAACAGGGCGCCGTGATCCGCCAGCGCCTGCAGATCCGGCTCGCGCCGCGCCCCCGGGCTGCGGGCACGACGGCCGGCGCCGCTCATGGGGTGTGAGAGTCCCGGGCGCGGCCCGGGACGCAGGGTCAGAATACGTATTTGAGTCGCGCCTCCACGCTGCGCTCTGCCCCGAACCAGCAGTTGTTCTGGTCGTAGCAGGAGTAGTAGGTCTTGTTGAACAGATTGCTGGCACTGAGTGACACCGCCACCCCTTGCAGGCGCTGGCTGAGTTGGGCCAGATCGTAGGAGGCAGCCATGTCCATCAGCAGGTAATCCGGCACCGTATCGGTGTTGGCGGCATCAAGCTGGGCCTCCCCCACATAGCGCAGACCGGCCCCCAGGCGCACTCCTTCCAGCGGGCCGGCCGGCAGGTAGTTGCTCCACAGCGAAGCCATTTGCTTGGGCACCCAGACCGGAGTCTTGCCCTGCAGGCTGGTAGTGTCGCGGGTGATCTCCATCTCCTGACGGGTATAGCTCAGCGCCAGATCCCAGCGGCTGGTGAGATCGAGTCGCCCCTCCAGCTCGACCCCCTTGGAGACCATCTCGCCGGTCTGCAACTTGGGCCCGTAGACGTTGTCCGGATCCGTCACCAGGGCATTTTGCTTGGTGATGTGGAACGCCGAGAGTGTGGCGGTTTTGCTCATGTCCTCGGAGAGGAACTTGAGCCCCCCCTCCCACTGCCGGCCGGTGGCCGGTTTGAACGCCTGGCCCTGCTTGTCCGCTCCCGCCACCGGTTCGAAACTTTCGGCATAGCTCACATAGGGCGAGAGGCCGTGATCCAGCTCGTAGAGGGCACCGAGGCGCAGCGAGAGGTTGTCCTGATCAATCTGGGCCAGGGTGTTGCTCGCCGCCCCCTGATAGAGGGTCCGGCTGTCGGTGTCCATCCGGTAGCGGTCGTAGCGGGCGCCGCCGATGGCCACCAGCCGATCGAGGCGCATCTGATCCTGCAGGTAGAGGCCGCTCTGGTACTGGCGGATGGTTCGGTTGTCCTGATAGTTGAAGACCAGGTCTGCCGGCACTATCTGCTGGTGATTCGGGTTGAAGATGTCGATGGCGGGGGCGGCATAGTCGAGGGTATCCCGGTAGAGAATGCGCGCATCCAGATACTGGTAATCCACCCCCAGCAGCAGGTTGTGCTGGGCTTTGCCGGTCTGCACCTTGCCCGCCAGCTGGTTGTCGATGACAAAGCCGCGGGACTCTTCATCGGTCAGGTAGGCGTTGCGGGCCAGGGTGCGGTGGTCGGCCGCCAGCGCCGCGTTGTAGGTGTTCTGCTGATTGGCCGAGGCATCCATGTAGCGGGCGTTTTGCAGCAGCTGCCAGTTGGCGTTGAAGTCGTGGCTCAGCTTGTAGCCGAGCAGGGTCACCTCCCGGCTGTAGTGGTTCCAGTTTTCATCGCCAAGGAAGGTATCGCTGCCCAGCTGGCCCAGCGGGTTGGACTTGACCGAGCCGCTGGCCGGCACCGTGGTGTAGATGCCGGCCAGCGGGTCTTTCTGGTAATAGAGGTTGAGGTTCAGCAGAGTGCGGTCACTCAACTGCCAGTCGAGAGAGGGCGCCAGCACGTAGCGCTCCTCCTCTGAGGTCACCGCCTGGCCCTCTTTCTGGCGGGCCAGCCCCACCAGCCGATAGGCAAACTGATCGTTGAGGGCACCGGTGCTGTCGAGGGTCAGCTCCTTGAGGGTGCCCGTCCCGCTCGCCACGCTGACGCTGTGCCTGCTCTCCCGCTGGGGGCGCTTGGCGATGAGGTTGACCATGCCGCCGGGGGGCATGCTGCCGTAGAGCACGGAGGTGGGCCCCTTGAATACTTCCAGCTGCTCGATGGCCACCGGATCGATCTGGGGCTGCAGGTTCCAGTCGTTGTACTGCAGCAGCAGGCCGTCGTAGAAGTTCTGGTAGTTGTCAAAGCCGCGGATGTTGAACAGATCCAGCCGGTTGACCGCCCCGCCCCGCAGCTCGGTGTTGACGCCGGGCACGTAGCGCAGCGCCTCGCTCACCGAGCTGACGCCGCGCTGTTCCAGGGTGTCACCCTCCACCACCGAAATGGCCTGGGGCGTCTCCAGGGGGTCGAGCCGGGTCTTGGTCGCGGTGTTGCGATAGGTCTCGCCGAGCACGGTCAGGGTCTCGTCGACCCGGGTCTGTGTCGGGCGCTCGGCAGCAGCTGCCTGCACAGGGCCAGCCAACAGGGCGGAGATAGTCGCGGCGACCAGGGTCAAAGGGGGGTGAGTGGCGTACATCTGATCCTCGAATGCAATGAGTGAATAGTAACAAATCTCATTTGCATTTTATTGGGTCATTTTGCCCTTGAATTAACAATTTGGGGCATGTTGGCGCTGAAGAGGGAGAAAATGCGGCCAGTTTGGCCCCATCCGGCAACCTCAACTGACGGCAGCAACGCAGGCGATGTCGAATGGATAGCAAAGCCTGGCGCAGCAAAAAGGGAAAGAGGGATAGCAGCGCCCGGCATCCGCCAGGCAAGGGAATAACCCTGTCAGAGAGGGGCGACGGGCAACCAATACTCCATGCGGGCATCCGGCTGGTTGCCGTCAAAATCGGGGGCGTAACGCTCCAGCTCGAAGCCGTCCAGCCCGCGATAACCGGAGCTCGGCAGCCAGTGCAGGATAAACCAGTTGAGGGTCTGCCCCAGCTGGCTGACCGGGCCCACGTGACTTAGCACCGCGTAGGTCTGGGCCGGCACCGGGAGATGCGCCAGACCGGCAGGCAAGCTGGTCCCCTCCTCCATCACGCAGCCCGCCCAGTAGGGGAGCGACTCGCCGGCGCCAGAAACATCCACCACCCCCACCCGCTCCTGCCCGGGTGGCAAACCGCCCGCCGTGCGCAGGGCGCGCCAGATGGCGGGCACCGTCTGTTGAAAGTCGGGAGCGGCGGCAAACAGCCCGCGGATCTGCCCCTTCACCCCTTGCAGGATAAAACCCGGCTGGCTCTCAATTCGCACCTGTACCAGCCTGGCAGGCGTGGGCTGCGGCAGGGTAGCCCGCACCAGGGGGGTACGCAGCCCCAGCCGCAGGCCGCGCTTGCGATAGGCCAGCGGCGAGCAGCCGAACTGCTGCTTGAAGGCGCGGCTGAAGCTCACCTCTGAGCCAAAACCGTAACAGAGCGCCAGATCCAGCACCCGCTGGCGGCCAGAGAGCAGCGCCTCTGCCGCCTGGCTCAGCTTGAGCTCGCGCACATAGTGGGCCACCGTCAGCCCCGTCTCATGGAGGAACACCCGCTGCAGCTGCCAGCGCGACCAGCAGCTCTGCTCCGCCAGCTCGGCCAGCACCAGCGGCTGATCCAGATTGGCGTGGATGTAGTCGAGCACCCGCTCGATGCGGGTCAGCTGGCTATGCGGCTGGGGCACGGCGCCCGGAATGGTGGACAAGATGGTCATGACGAGATCGGATCTGGGCTGTCGGCAAGGCGCTACGCGCAAGGGCCCCATTAAACATGGCCGCGACCTTGGCGGCAAGCGCTGGCCGCTGCGCTCACCCCGGTCCCCTTGCCTAGGGCCTTGCCAGCCCCTTAGGCCAGCGCGTCAAGCCAGCTTGGCAGACTGTCACAAAAGTGACGCGTTTGCCTGTCAGATTGTTTGAAAACAAATATATCAATTACCTCAAAAAGCCCATAAAGTCCTCGTTCGAATCTTTTATGCAGGGAGAGCCAAGATGAAGAAAGTTGCCTTGATCACCGGAGCCCGTGGCGGCATCGGATCCGCCATCACCACCGCCTTGCTGGCCCAGGGGTATCGCATCATCGCCACCCACTCCAGCGCCAACGGGGCGGCGGCGCACGACTGGTACGGGGAGCAGGGTTTTCGGCCGGATCAGGTACGGCTGCTGGCGCTGGACGTCGCCGACACCGCCATGTGCCGCGACACTCTGGGCCGATTGCTGCAGGATGAAGGGCGGGTGGATGTGCTGGTCAACAATGCCGGCATCACCCGGGACGGGGCCTTCAAGCGGATGACTCCGGAGCAGTGGTTCGAGGTGATCCACACCAACCTGTGCAGCCTCTACAACGTGACCCAGCCGCTGTTTGACGCCATGTGCGAACAGCGCGATGCCCGCATCATCAACATCTCCTCGGTCAATGGCCAGAAGGGGCAGTTCGGCCAGGTCAACTACTCGGCGGCCAAGGCTGGCATGCTGGGCTTCACCAAGGCGCTGGCGGCGGAAGGAGCCCGCTTCGGGGTGACGGTCAACGCCATCGCCCCCGGCTACACCGCCACCCCCATGGTGGAGGCGATCCGCACCGACATCCTCGACAGCATCAAGGCCGACATCCCCATGCGCCGGCTGGCCAAGCCCGAAGAGATCGCCGCCGCCGTGGTGTTTCTTGCCAGCGAGGCGGGTGCCTATATCACCGGTGAGACCCTGGCCATCAACGGCGGCCTCTACATGAAGTGAGGCCGGGCCTGGTCTCACCGGCATTGCATCGACAGAGGGCAGCCCGCGGGCTGCCCTCTTTGTTTGATCCTTGTTTGCTCTTTGTTTGCTCCGGCCAACCGGAACGGCCTTCTTCCTTGCCCGGGCTACGGACGTGTCGCCGCGGCCCCCACCGGTTCGGCGAAGTGGCTGCGCAGGGCGGCGATCACCCGGCGCACCTTCTCCGGGATCTCCCGCTGCGGGGTAATGGCGTGGATCTCCATGGGTGGCACCCGAAAGCCCGGCAGCAGTTCCAGCAGGCGGCCCGAGGCGAGATCTTCGGCGATCTCCCCCTCCGGCTGCAGCGACACCCCCTGCCCCGCCAGGGTGAACTGGCGCAGCGGCAGCACGTTGTTGCAGACCACCCGCGGCTTGGGCTTGACCCTGTGCCCCTGCCCCTTCTCGTCGAAGAAGGTCAGCCCGCCGCTCAGCATATCGGCGGCCAGCCAGTCGTGATCCAGCAGCGCCTCCGGGCTGCGCGGGGTGCCCTTGCGCGCCAGGTAGGCGGGCGAGGCGCACAGCAACATCCGGGTCTGGCCCAGCTTGCGCGCCACCAGAGTGGAGTCCGAGAGCGTGCCGACCCGCAGCGCCACGTCGATGCGCTCGGCGATGAGATCCCGCTTCTCGTCGTCGGCGATGATCTGGATGCACAGGCCGGGATGGGCCTGCAGCAGCGGCGAGAGCGCCCGCGCCAGCGGCTGGCCGGCCATCCCCACCGGCGCGGTGATCCGCACCTCCCCCAGCAGGCTGTCACGCACTTCCGAGAGGCGCAGCTCGGTCTGGTTGAGGGTCTGCTGCAAAGACTGGCACCCCTGCCACACCACCTCCCCCGCCTCGGTCAGGTTGAGGCGGCGGGTGGAGCGGTGCAGCAGGGTGAGGCCGAGCAGGCTCTCCAGCTGGCTGATATGCTGACTGACGGCGGAAGGTGTCATGCCGAGAGCCTTGGCGGCGCCGGTCATGCTGCCCGCCTCGACCACGGCGGCGAAGATGGCGTAACGCTTGAGCTGTTCCATTATTAAATCCAGCTTATAAGTGAATGCAATTTACAACGGATTATTAAATCACATTCGGGGGCGTAGGATAGCCCCATTCCAACAGTGAAGGAGAATCTCCCATGAAAATTGCCCTGATCGGTGCCAGCGGTTTTGTCGGTACAGCCATCCTCAATGAAGCCGTCAGCCGCGGCCATCACGTCACCGCCATCGTGCGTGACGTGAGCAAGGTCGCCGCTCACCCGCAGGTCACCGCCGTGGCGGTGGATGCCCAGGACAGCCAGGCGCTGGCCAAGGTGCTCAAGGGGCACAATCGGGTGATCAGCGCCTACAACCCGGGCTGGACTGCCCCGGACATCTACGACCAGTACCTCAAGGGGGCCAGCGCCATCGTGGCCGCCGCCGTCGCGGCCAACAGCTGGCTGCTGGTGGTCGGTGGTGCCGGCAGTCTGGAAATTGCCCCGGGCGTGCAACTGGTGGATACCCCGGAATTCCCGGCCGAGTGGAAACAGGGGGCCCTGGCCGCCCGCGACGGCCTCACCGCCCTGCGCCGTGAAACCACCCTCGACTGGCGTTTCGTCTCCCCGCCCGTGTTCCTGGAACCCGGCGAGAAGCGCGGCGGCTACCGGCTCGGTGCCGATCAGGTGCTGTTCAGCGGTGAACAACCGGCCGGGATCACGGTTGGCGATCTGGCCGACGGCGTGCTCAACGAAGCGGAAAAACCAGCCCACCTGCGCCAGCGCTTTACCCTGGGTTACTGAGCCTGAGCCAGGCACCACACCGGGCAGCAACACCCGTCACACAAAGGGAGGCATCAGCCTCCCTTTTTGCATCTCTGTATTTGGGCATCTCTGTGCTGGCAGCGATGCTCGCCTCTTTTTTGGCTCAAGTCGCGCTCACATTGCGCTCAAGCCGGTACATGCCGGGTCAGGCCAACATGGGTGCCAAGTGCGCCGGTATATTGCCATTATCACCGCTCAATCGGCAGCCACCCGGATGGGTGGCGAATTCTATTTCGATTTTTGTATATAACTAAGAATAATTTGTTGTTTCCGTCTTATAACTCCGAACAGTAGCATCTCCCTCAATCCAAATGGCGCCATCCCTTGCAACAGGGCGTTGGCCGGTTAATCGGTCAGGGCGTCGTCGTTTTCATGTCAGGTGTGCGGGTAACATCCCGCCCCTGGCCAGTGAGGAGGTGCACATGGAACATTCACCACTGCCGATCATCGATCTCGCCGCGCTCGACGGCGCCCCCGAGACTCGTCGCCAGATGTTGGCCACCCTTGGCCGGGCGGCCCGCGAGGTGGGCTTTTTCTATCTGATCGGCCATGGTCTGAGCGAGCAAGAACAGCAGGAAACCCTGGCGCTGGCGGCCCGCTTCTTCGCACTGCCACAGCAGGAGAAGCTGGCGGTA
The DNA here is from genome assembly GCF_963888745.1 of Aeromonas sp. DNRA1. NCBI lineage: Bacteria > Pseudomonadati > Pseudomonadota > Gammaproteobacteria > Aeromonadales > Aeromonadaceae > Aeromonas > Aeromonas sp. DNRA1. The sequence continues at coordinate 112,090 of NZ_CAWPKQ010000001.1, forward strand.
CAGATGGTGCATTCCCCCCACTTTCGTGGTTACAACCAGGTGGGGGCCGAGCTCACCCGGGCGCGGCCGGATCTGCGCGAGCAGTTCGACATCATGAATGAAGAGGCCGCCCTCGATGCCGCCAGCCTTCAGCATCCCTGGCAGCGGCTCATCGGCCCCAACCAGTGGCCCACCGCCCTGCCCGGTATGCAGGCGCAGCTGCTGGCGTGGCAAGATAGGTTGAGCACCATCACCCTCACCCTGCTGGCCGCCTTCGCCGAGGTGCTGGAGCAGCCGGCCGGGGTGTTTGACGACAGTATTCGCGGGGCGCCCCATCAGCACATGAAGCTGATCCACTACCCGGGGCAAGCCGAAGGGGGCAGCGGTCAGGGGGTAGGTGCCCACAAGGATCCCGGCTACCTGACCCTGGTGATGCAGGACCATCACTCCGGGCTTGAGGTGGAGACGGCCGACGGCTGGATCTCTGCGCCGCCCCTGCCGGGCGCCCTGGTGGTCAACATCGGCGAGCTGCTGGAGCTCGCCTCCAACGGCTACCTCAAGGCCACCCTGCACCGGGTGCAGAGCCCGCCGCCCGGGGTATCGCGCCTCTCCTGCGCCTTCTTCATGGCGGCGCGGCTGGATGCGACCGTGCCGCTGCTCAGCCTCTCCCCCGCGCTGGCGGCGCAGGCACAGGGGCCCGAGAGCGACCCGACCAACCCGCTCTTTAATCAGGTGGGGGAGAACGTACTCAAAGGGAGGCTGCGCTCCCACCCGGATGTGGCGGCCCGCCACTATGGCGTCGACCTTGCGTCCGCCAATGCGCAGACAAGCAGCGAACAGATGGCAAAGCGCGATCGGCGCGAACCACAACCCGCCTGAGGCTGCCATACCTAATAGACGAGGGGCGCCACGGCGCCCTTCAGATGACACAAGCAGTTGGGCCACAGCCTGGCAATGACGGAGCAATACAATGAAATTCAAAACCATGAGCGTGCACAGCGGCCAGCGGATCGATCCCCAGACCGGCGCCCTCACCACCCCGCTCTATCAGAGCAGCACCTTCAGCTACTTCAACGCCCAGGCGGGCAAGGATCGCTTCGCCGGTCAGGCTCCCGGCTTCATCTACAGCCGCTTTGGCAATCCCACCACCGCCGAACTGGAGCAGAAGCTGGCGGCACTGGAAGGGGCCGACGAAGCGCTGGTAGTGGCGAGCGGCATGGCGGCGGTGAGCGCCATCATGTATGCCCTGGCCGACAGCGGCGATGAAGTGGCCTATATCGGCCCGCTCTACGGCGGCACCGATGCGTTTCTCAAGCAGACCTTCAGCCGCGCCGGCATCAAGGTCAGCGCGTATGAGAGCGATCAGGATCTGCTGGCCAACATCCGCCCCGCCACCAAGGTGGTACTGTTCGAAACCCTGACCAACCCCACCCTCAAGGTGGTGGATCCGCGGGTGGTAGTGGAAGCGGCACGCAAGGTGGGCGCCATTACGGTGTGTGACAACACCTTCCTCACCCCCTACCTGCTGCGCCCGCTGGAGCTTGGCATCGACATCGTCATGCACAGCGGCACCAAGTACCTGGGCGGCCACGGCGACATCATCGCCGGGGTGGTAGCGGGCTCTCACGCGCTGATGAAGTCGATTCGCACCGTGGCCCTCAAGCACATCGGTTCCCCCATCGGTCCGCAGGAGGCCTACCTGCTGCAGCGCGGGGTCAAGACCCTGCCCCTGCGCATGGATGCCCACCTGCACAATGCGCAAAAAGTGGCCGAGTTCCTGGCTGATCACCCGGCGGTGAAAAAGGTGATCTACCCGGGCCTTGCCAACCATCCGGGCCACGATGCCCTCGGCGCCTTCGCCAGCGGCTTTGGCGGCATGGTGAGCATCGAGCTGGAAGGCGGGTTTGAGCGCTGTGCCACCCTGCTCGACAACCTGCAGCTGTTTGTGCAGGCGGTGAGTCTGGGCGATCTCGAGAGTCTCGCCTGCCATCCGGCCAGCACCACTCACGCCGCCATGGACGAGGCGAGCCGCCTCGCCGCCGGGGTCAATGATGATCTCATCCGGTTCAGCATCGGGGTGGAAGACGCCGACGATCTGATTGCCGATCTGGCCGCCGCCCTGGCTCTGATCTGACCGTTCACCTTTTTAAGCGCAAAAAAACAGCCCGCCCCCTGCCAGGGGGCGGGCTGTTTTGCTTGCGGCCGTTGCCCAATAGGGGCAAACCCCCTTAAGGCGTGGCAGAAAGGCGCTGCACCGGCCAGCCCAACGCGGCCAGCTCGGGAGCCAGCGTCTTGGCATCTCCCACCACCAGGATCACCATGTCGTCGGGATCGAGCCAGCGGCGGGCCAGCTCACGCAGGGTAAAGGGAGAGAGCCGGCTCACCTGCTGCACCCGCTGCTCCACATAATCCTCTGGCCACCCCTTGAGCAAGATGGGCAGCATGTACTCCATCTCATTTGGCAGCGTTTCGTAATCGAGCGCCTGACCATTAAGCACCCGATCCCGCAGGGTGCGCACCTCCAGCCTGGTCGGCCCCAGCCGCTGATACTTGTCGAGTTCCTGCAGGATCTGCCGCAGGGCCGCCCCGGTCACGCTGCTGCGCACGCTGCTTTGCAGCATGAAGTGGCCAGCATCGGCGTTGCCGTCGAAGGCGGCGTCGATAAAGTAGGTGTAACCCAACTCCTCGCGCAGCCGGATGTGCAGCCGCTCGGCGAGGGACACATTCATCAGCCGGGTCAGGTAGTGCTCGCCGAAGGCATCTTCCGCCATGGCGCGCCGCCCCACCCGGATCTGGCTGAGCGCCGCCCCGGGATTGTCCAGCAGATAGATGGCCCGTTTGGCCTGCTGACCGCGCCAATCCAGAGAGTGCAGGGCCGCTGGCTGACCTGCTGGCTCGACCAGAAACCCGAGGGCCTTCATCACCCGCTCCTGAGCCAGATCTCCGCTCACCACCACTTGGGCTTTCCCGCTGCGATAGACCGACTGATAAAAATTGCGCACATCGTCCAGGGTCAGCGCGCGCACACTGGCCAGCAGATCCGGCCGCTTGTTCCCCTCAAGCAGGGCGCCGAACTGCCAGTCCGCCTGCCACTCGGGATCGCGAGCAAGCTGCTGCAGCCACTGGCTGTAATCAAATCGGCTGCGCTCAAAATCGGCCAGGCGCATGGCGGGCTGCTGCACCAATTCCCGCACAAGTGCCAGCGTCTCGTCAAAATGGGAGGTGAGCCCCTGGATCTCGATGTAGCTGCGCCCCTCCCCATGATTGAAGCGAATATTGGCCCCCAGCTGACGCGCCCGCTCCTCGATGCTGGCCGCCTGCAACTGCTCGCTGCCAAGGGAGAGCATGGCATCGGCCAAGGTGGCGACCCCCCCCTTGCCCTCCGGCTCGGCACGCTCACCGCCCGGCCAGTTGATGCTCATGGCAAAGGCCGGCACCTCATCGCTGTAGTGACCGAGCAGGGAGATCCGCTCACCCAGCTTGGCCTGCCACAATGTCGGCATGGGTACCGGCAAGGCGCCACCACTGGCCGGCTCCTGGTGTCGGTCCAGGGTCTCCTTGATGACATGAGGAGTCAGAGGCGGGGTCGGCCGGGCCAGAGGCAAGGGGGGCGGCTCGACAAAGTTGGGGCTGCCCGCCTGCCATTCAGGGTGCTCGGCCGGCACCAGGCTCAGCACCACCCTGGGCTTGTTCAGCACATAGCGCGTCAATACCCGTTGCAGATCGGCCGGTGTCACCCGGGCGATGCGCTTGAGGTTGCGGTACTGAAAGTTGGGGTCATCAAACAGGGTGTGGCCGGTGGCCAGCTGCTCCACCTTGCCAGCCACGCTGTCCAGCGGCCAGATCCGCTGAGCCCGCTGGGCATTGACCGAGTGGGCCAGTTGCTCGCGGGAGACACCCTCGCTGGCGAGCTGGCCGACGATCCGATCGATCTCCGCCTTGATGGGACCCAGCTCGCCCCCTTTGGCCAGATTGGGCACCGCCTCAATCACCAGCATGCAGGCCAGCACGCCGCACTCCTGCCTGGCTGTCACCGAGACCAGCCGGCCGCTTTGCTGCAGTTGTCGCTGCAACAGGCCGCTGGCGGAGCCCCCCAGCTGATCCGCCAGCAGATCGAGGGCCTCGAAGTCGGGCTCGCGGGCGGAGACGGTCGGATAGGCCAGCACCAGCATGGGCTCGCTGACCCGATCGACCAGAGTGCGATAACGGCTCTTTTTCAGCGCCACCGGGCGCACTACCGGCCGAGTCTGGGCCGGTGATGGAGGCAGGGCGGCAAAATAGCGCTCGACCCAAGCCAGGGTCTGGGCCGGCTGAATATCGCCACCGATCACCAGGGTGGCGTTATTGGGCCCATACCAGCGCAGGAAGAACTGGCGCACGTCCTCCAGGGTGAGGCGATCCAGGTCAGCCACCCGACCAAACGGCGTGTTGAAATAGGGGTGATTGGGGGGGTAGAGAGTGCGATTGAGCACCTCCAGCACCCTGCCATACGGAGCTGCATCTACTAGGGTGGCACGCTCGTTCTTGGCAATATCGCGCTTGGCCTCCAATTTCTGCTGGAAGAGGGTATCGAGCAGAAACCCCATGCGATCCGCTTCCAGCCAGAGCACCTTCTCCAGCTGATTGGCTGGCAGCGTCTGGTAATAGCGGGTCTGATCCCGGGAGGTCAGGCCATTGATGTTGCGCCCACCCACCTGTTGCAGCAGCCGGATGTAGCCCTCCTCCCCCACGTGGGCCGAGCCCTGAAACATCATGTGCTCGAACAGATGAGCGAGCCCGGACTGGCCTTGGGCCTCTTCCGGCAACCCCGCCCGATAGTGGACCGCCACGTGCACCAGAGGATCGGAGTGATCCTGAGTCAGGATCACCGTCAGGCCATTGTCGAGCCGATATTGCTGATAGGGCACGATCAGCGGATCAGCCACTTTTTTCTGCTCCTTGACCAGCACAGGGCCAGCCAAGGCCAAGACACTGAAGAAATAGAACAAGCTCCACACGATTCTCATGTTATTTCCCAATTTTCAAACCTGAACATTATTATTGGCGGCCACTGCGCGTCGTCCATATCCAGCGCGCAACAACGAAAAAATGGCGACTGCACCCTGCAGACACCTCACTTTATTGATGACATGAATAATATTATTGCCAGCAGCAAAGTCGGCCCCGAGTAGGCCAATGGGGCTATCAAAGGCTGGCAGCCTGCAACCCGGCCGTGGTCGCCAGTGTAATCAATCATACCCAAGAGGGATATCAGCAACAGACATGCTTTTGTAACAAGGTATATATCTGGCCCATCAGTCAGCGCTGTTGAATAGCCTGAACGGCGCTATTTAACCTTGCTGGTTAACAGTGCCGGAAAATATCGTCGACCTGACGTTGCGCCCGCTGCTGGGAAATAAGTCTGCCGTTACTGAGTCACGCAAAAATAAGCCAGGCGATTAGTCAATATTGATGCCATTAATAACAAGCTGATGGCAGGCGCCTTGCCGGCGAGCCCATCTTTTTTGCACTCACGGCCGGCCTGGGTGGCAAAAGCTCAAAAAAACAGGGGGCCGCGGCCCCCTGTTCATGCTGGGTGCAACCGGATCAACCGCGATCCAGCAGGATGTTGAGCATGCGGCGCAGCGGCTCGGCGGCGCCCCACAACAGCTGGTCACCCACGGTAAAGGCGGCCAGGTACTCCGGCCCCATGTTGAGCTTGCGCAGACGACCGACCGGGATGCTGAGGGTGCCGGTAACGGCAGCCGGGGTCAGCTCGCGGGCGGTGATGTCGCGATCGTTGGGGATCACTTTGACCCAGTCGTTGTGGGCAGCCAGCAGGGCTTCGATTTCGGCCAGCGGCACGTCTTTTTTCAGCTTGATGGTGAAGGCCTGGCTGTGGCAGCGCAGGGCGCCGATGCGCACGCACAGACCATCCACCGGAATGGCGGCGTTTTCGATACCCAGGATCTTGTTGGTCTCGGCCTGGCCCTTCCACTCTTCGCGGCTCTGGCCATTGTCGAGCTTGGTGTCGATCCAGGGAATGAGGCCACCGGCCAGCGGCACGCCGAAATTGTCCACCGGCAGGGTGCCGGAGCGGGTCTTCTCGGTGATCTTGCGCTCGATGTCGAGGATGGCGGAGGCAGGATCGGCAAGCTCCACCGCCACTTCATCGCGCAGCATGCCCATCTGGGTGACCAGCTCACGCATGTGGCGCGCACCGCCACCGGAGGCGGCCTGATAGGTGGCCACGCTCACCCACTCCACCAGATCGGCCTTGAACAGGCCACCCAGGGCCAGCAGCATCAGACTGACGGTGCAGTTGCCGCCGACGAAGGTCTTGATGCCATTGTTCAGGGCATGCTCGATGACATCGCCGTTGACCGGATCCAGGATGATGATCGCGTCCTTCTCCATGCGCAGGGAGGAGGCGGCATCAATCCAGTAGCCCTGCCAGCCGGCGGCTTTCAGACGCGGATAGACATCCTTGGTGTAGTCGCCGCCCTGGGCGGTGATGATGACGTCCTGTGCGGCCAGCGCCTCGATGTCGAAGGCATCCTGCAGGGTGCCGGCATCGACGCCGAAATTGGGGGCGGCCTCACCGGCCTGGGAGGTGGTGAAGAAGGTGGGCTGAATGCGGGAAAAATCCTTCTCTTCCTGCATCCGGCTCATCAACACCGAACCCACCATGCCACGCCAACCGACCAAACCTACTTTTTTCATAATGTCCTACCCTGGATAGCTGCTTATAGAAACCGAGTGTGATACCCGTGATCCCTTGTCCGGCGCGGGCCGTTTACAAGCGGTTCACAAAATATGGGTTGCGAAAAATGCGTCTGTCCACATTACGGATTGTGACGGCGGGCGCAAGTCGAATTGCGCAATATTCTGTGCCGTTCGCTGCAATATCCGTCAGCCTGGCCGACCTGCGGCCAGCCGGTTGGCATCCCGCTACAACTTGGGGCATCATTGAGACCGACCGGCAGCCCCGCTGCCCCTCGGGGACGACCTCGAGGCCTCCTGATACGCAGGGACGACCCTGCTTCCTGCGGAATCTACCTTATGTCCTGGTTGCTCCTGCTGTTGGCCGGCCTGTTCGAGGTCGCCTGGGCCATCGGCCTCAAATACACCGACGGTTTCAGCCGTCCCCTGCCCACCCTGCTGACCCTGATCGCCATGGGGGTGAGCGTGCTGCTGCTCGCCATGGCGGTCAAACAGTTGCCCCTTGGCACCGCCTACGCGGTCTGGACCGGCATCGGCGCGGTCGGCACCGTGCTGATGGGGATCTGGCTGTTCAACGAACCAGCCACCCTCGCCCGGGTGCTCTGCCTGCTGCTGATCATCGGCGGGATCCTGGGTCTGAAATTCATCGGCTGAGCCGTGACCGACCTCGGTTGAATGGAGAGCGAAACGGGGCATGAGCCCCGTTTTTTGCCTGCCAAACGCGCCGACCCCTGCTATTATCTGCGGCCAAACATGAGCCAATAAAAATCAGGATATCGTGATGACCGACCACACTTTTATTCCCGGCAAGGACGCTGCGCTGGAAGACTCCATCGAACGCTTCCAGACCAAGCTGCAAGCCCTGGGGTTTGATATCGAAGAGGCCTCCTGGCTCAACCCCGTGCCCAACGTCTGGTCCGTGCACATCCGGGACAAGGAGTGCTCCCTCTGTTTCACCAACGGCAAGGGTGCCAGCAAGAAGGCGGCGCTCGCCTCCGCCCTTGGCGAATATTTCGAGCGTCTCTCCACCAACTACTTCTTCGCCGACTTCTATCTGGGCGAGCAGGTAGCCAATGGCGACTTCGTTCACTACCCGAACGAGAAGTGGTTCCCCATCGAGGGAGATCAGCTGCCCGCCGGTCTGCTCGACAGCTTCACCCGCAAGTTCTACAACCCGGACGGTGAAGTGACCGCCGACATGTTGGTGGACCTGCAATCCGGCAACGAAGAGCGCGGCATCGTCGCCCTGCCCTTCGAGCGCCAGTCTGATCACCAGACCGTCTACATCCCGATGAACATCATCGGCAACCTGTATGTCTCCAACGGCATGAGCGCCGGCAACACCCGCACCGAAGCCCGCACCCAGGGGCTGTCGGAGGTGTTCGAGCGCCACGTGAAGAACAAGATCATCGCCGAGGCCCTCAGCCTGCCGCTGATCCCGAATGAGGTGATCGCCCGTTACCCCGGCATCAAGGCCTCCATCGATGCGCTGGAAGCCGAAGGCTTCCCCATCTACAGCTTCGACGCGTCGCTCGGTGGTCGCTACCCGGTCATCTGCGTGGTGCTGCTCAACCCGAGCAACGGCACCTGCTTTGCCTCCTTTGGCGCCCACCCGCGCTTCGAAGTGGCGTTCGAGCGCACCGTCACCGAGCTGCTGCAGGGCCGCAGCCTCAAGGATCTGGACGTGTTCGTGCCGCCCTCGTTCGACAACGAGCAGGTGGCGGATCACCACAACCTGGAAACCCACTTCATCGACTCTTCCGGCCTCATCAGCTGGGATCTGTTCAAGCAGGATGCGGACTTCGAGTTTGCCGACTGGGACTTCCGCGGCACCTCGCAAGAGGAGTTCGACCACCTGATCGGCATCTTCCACGAGCTGGAGCAGCCGGTCTACATCGCCGACTACGAGCACCTGGGCGTCTACGCCTGCCGCATCCTGGTGCCCGGCATGTCCGACATCTATCCAGCCGAAGACCTGCTGCTGGCCAACAACACCATGGGTGCCCACCTGCGGGAGACCATCCTGGCGCTGCCGGCACTGGAGTGGGACGCGGAGCAGTACATGGCGCTGTTCGACCAGCTGGATGAAGAGGGGCACGACGAGCGTACCCGGGTGCGCGAGCTGCTCGGCATCGCCGCCGCCAAGGGCACCGCCCTGCACACCCTGCGGGTGGGCGAGCTCAAAGCCATGCTGGCGCTGGCTGCCGGTGAGCTGGAGACTGCTCTCGATCTCATCGATTGGACCATGGAGTTCAACCAGTCGGTCTTCCCGGCCGAGCGTGCCAACTACTACCGCGCCCTGCGCGCCTGCGTCGAGCTGTTCCTAGATGAGGATCGCGACCCCGAGCAGTACCGCGCCGTGTTCACCCGTATGTATGGCGAGCAGACGCTGGCCGAGGCCTGGGCCCACGCCAGTGGCGAAGCGCGCTTCCACAGGTTGGAAGCCGCCGATCTCTCCCTCAGCCAGTTCCCGCTGCATCAGAAGCTGCTGGCAGCCTATGAGAAGCTGCAGAAGGCCAAACGAGCCCATTCATGGGGCTGATGTGGTAGTATGTGAAGGGGCCCTGATGGCCCCTTTTACTTTATGGTCGCCAGAGAGGCGATTTGTTATTCAAAGATGAAATAAAAAACAAAAAATACCTCTTAGGGGGTTGCCAAACCGGGGCAGAGAATGCTGGTGAGATGCAAAGATGCCTTGCCAGTACCATTTTTAGGCGATGAAAAAGAAATTGTTTAAAATCATTGCATTAAAAAATCAGCATTTATGTTTCAGCTGAAACCTGGTGTAAAGCAACGCTGCCGGAGGACTCAAATTTTTGTAGTAAAATTACATTCACAATCTGCAATTCTTGATCGGAGTCAATTTTGACGATCTGGCCCTTTGTTATGATTTCCACAGGCAAAACATCAGGTACATGAGAATTGAAAGCAGAATCTCCCTTTGATTGTCTCAAGCCAGAAGCCATCGCTGCACTGGCAGAAGATATCACCTATGCCAAGGCCACCAAGCCTGCATACAAGGTCATCCCCCTGGCCATCACCGCAGGCGCTTTCATCGCCATTGCTTTCGTCTTCTTCATCACGGTGACGACCGGTGCCGGCAATGTGGCCTGGGGCCTCAGCAAGCTGGTCGGCGGTCTCTGTTTCGCACTGGGTCTCATCCTCTGCGTACTGCTCGGTGCCGAGCTGTTCACCTCCACCACCCTGACTCTGGTGGCTAAGGCAGCCAACCGCATCACCTGGGCCCAGCTGTTCAAGAACTGGGGACTGGTCTACTTCGGCAACCTCATCGGCGGTCTCATCATCGTCGGCCTCATCATCATGTCGGCCGAATACATGGCGGCAGATGGTCAGTGGGGTCTGAACGCCCTCAAGGTGGCCCAGCACAAGATCCACCACACCTTCTTCGAGGCCCTTGCCCTTGGTATTCTCTGCAACCTCATGGTGTGTCTCGCCGTGTGGATGGCGTTCGGCGCCCGCAGTGCGACCGACAAGGTGATGGTCATGCTGCTCCCCGTCGCCATGTTCGTGGCCTCCGGTTTTGAGCACAGCATCGCAAACATGTTTATGATCCCGGTCGGTATCGCTATCCATGCGGTAGCAGGCCCGGAATTTTGGCAGGCCATCGGCCAGGACCCGGCGACCTTTGCCGACCTGACCGTATCCAACTTCGTCCTACACAACCTCATTCCCGTCACCATAGGTAATATCATTGGTGGTGGCGTCATGGTTGGTCTGACTTACTGGTTTATCTTCCGTCGTCATCATTAAGGATGATTGCGGGATACTACATCAATACCGTGTGAGGTAATGAAAATGGCAGAACTTAACGAACAGTTCCAAAAAGCATGGGAAGGCTTCGCGGCCGGTGAATGGCAGACCTCTGTCAACACCCGTGACTTCATCCAGAAGAACTACACCCCGTATGAAGGTGACGAGTCCTTCCTGGCTGGCGCGACCGAAGCTACCACCAAGCTGTGGGACAAGGTCATGGAAGGCATCAAGATCGAGAACCGCACCCACGCGCCGGTCGATTTTGATACCGACCTGCCCTCCACCATTACCGCTCACGATGCCGGCTATATCGATCAGAGCCTGGAGCAAATCGTTGGTCTGCAGACCGACAAGCCGCTCAAGCGCGCCATCATCGCCAACGGCGGTATCAAGATGGTCAAGACCTCTTGCGAAGTGTACGGTCGTCAGCTGGACCCGATGGTCGAGAAGATCTTCACCGAGTACCGCAAGACTCACAACCAGGGCGTTTTTGACGTTTACACCAAAGACATCCTGAACTGCCGCAAGTCCGGCGTCATCACCGGTCTGCCGGATGCCTACGGCCGTGGCCGTATCATCGGTGACTACCGTCGTGTTGCCCTGTACGGTATCGACTTCCTGATGGCCGACAAACTGGCCCAGTTCAAGTCCCTGCAGGCTGACCTGGAAAACGGTGTCAACCTGGAAGCCACCATCCGTCTGCGCGAAGAGATCTCCGAGCAGCACCGTGCCCTGGCACAGATGAAGGTAATGGCTGCCAAGTACGGTTGTGATATCTCCGTACCGGCCAAGAACGCCAAAGAAGCCGTACAGTGGACCTACTTCGCCTACCTGGCGGCAGTCAAGTCCCAGAACGGCGCCGCCATGTCCTTCGGCCGTACTTCCAGCTTCCTGGATATCTACATCGAGCGTGACCTGCAAAAAGGCCTGATCACCGAGCAAGAAGCCCAGGAGCTGATGGACCACATGGTCATGAAGCTGCGTATGGTTCGCTTCCTGCGTACTCCGGAATACGATTCACTGTTCTCCGGCGACCCGATGTGGGCGACCGAGACCCTGGCTGGTATGGGCGTTGATGGCCGTACTCTGGTCACCAAGAACAGCTTCCGTATGCTGAACACCCTGTACACCATGGGCCCGTCCCCTGAGCCGAACCTGACCATCCTGTGGTCCGAGAAGCTGCCGGTCGGTTTCAAGAAGTACTGTGCCAAGGTATCCATCGAGACCTCTTCCGTTCAGTACGAGAACGACGATCTGATGCGTCCGGATTTCAACAACGATGACTACGCCATCGCTTGCTGTGTATCCCCGATGATCGTTGGTAAGCAGATGCAGTTCTTCGGTGCTCGTGCCAACCTGGCCAAGACCATGCTGTATGCAATCAACGGTGGTATGGACGAGAAGCTCAAGATCCAGGTCGGTCCGAAAACCGAGATGGTCAAGTCCGAGTACCTCGACTACAACGACGTAATGGATCGTCTGGACCACTTCATGGATTGGCTGGCCAAGCAATACGTTGCTGCGCTGAACATCATCCACTACATGCACGACAAGTACAGCTACGAAGCCTCTCTGATGGCGCTGCACGACCGTGACGTATATCGCACCATGGCGTGTGGTATCGCGGGTCTGTCCGTAGCCGCTGACTCCCTGTCTGCCATCAAGTACGCCAAGGTCAAGCCGATTCGTGACGAAGATGGCGTTGCCATCGACTTCGAAATCGACGGCGAATACCCGCAGTTCGGTAACAACGACGCTCGCGTCGATGATATCGCCTGTGACCTGGTTGAGCGCTTCATGAAGAAGATTCAGAAGCTGAACACCTACCGTGGTGCTGTTGCTACCCAGTCTGTTCTGACCATCACCTCCAACGTGGTATATGGCAAGAAGACCGGTAACACCCCGGATGGCCGTCGTGCAGGTGCTCCGTTCGGCCCGGGTGCCAACCCGATGCACGGTCGTGACCAGAAAGGTGCTGTTGCTTCCCTGACTTCCGTAGCCAAGCTGCCGTTCGCTTACGCTAAAGATGGTATCTCTTATACCTTCTCCATCGTTCCGAACGCACTGGGTAAAGATATGGAAGCCCAGAAAGCCAACCTGGCTGGCCTGATGGACGGTTACTTCCACCACGAATCCAACGTAGAGGGTGGTCAGCACCTGAACGTTAACGTGATGAACCGTGAAATGCTGCTGGACGCCATGGAAAACCCGGAGAAATATCCGCAGTTGACCATCCGCGTATCCGGTTATGCCGTTCGCTTCAACTCTTTGACCAAAGAGCAACAGCAAGACGTCATCACCCGTACCTTCACCGCCGCTCTGTAATCGAGTTGCAGTGAGCAAAAACCGGCGCCAAGGCGCCGGTTTTTTTATGCCTGATAGCCAGGGAGTATCGGCCTGAAAACCTGCCGGCAAGGCCGGCACTCCCCTCCTCTCTCCCGCCTTGTTCAGGGCCGCTCACCCGCAGTCAGACGGCGGTTGATATCGGCGATTACCGGGGCGATATCCGCCAGGGTATCGATCACATAGTGTGCCCCCGCCGCCCGCAGTTTGGCCTCCGCCGGTTCGCGCCGGGCGGCGATCTCCGCCTCGCTCATGGCGGAAAACGCTTCCCAGGTGGCGCCGAACTCGTTGCCGGAAACCGACAATCCCACCGTCCACATGCCGGCGTTCAACCCTTCGCTGATACCCGGCACGGCGTCATCCACCTTGATGCAGCGATGCACCGCACTCACTCCCAGCTCAATCACGTTGGCCAGCGCCATCCAGGGGCCGGGGCGACCACCCGCTTTGAGATCGTCGGTGGCAACCCAGTGATCCGGCCGATAGCCATGTTCGGCCGCCGCAGGCACCAGTGCCTCCATCACCGGACGGGGATAACCGGAGCAGGAGCCGATTTTCATCCCCTGACCCCGCAGAACTTCCAGCACCGGCAGCACACCGGGGATCGGGGCGGCGAAGCGGGTCACGGCAGCAATCTGTAGCGGCATAAAGGTGTGATAGAGGTGGTGCACCTCGGCATGGTTCATGGGGTGGCCGAAGCGGGCCTGCCAGCGCGCATCCACCGAGGGCAGACGACCCAGCGCGGCAATATGATCCCACTTGCCAAGGCCCATGGGCTGGCGTGCTTCGTCCAAGGTCACGGGGAAATCATAGGCGCGGGCGAAGGACTCGACGAAGATGGAGGTGGGGGCGAAGGAGCCGAAATCGACGACGGTGCCGGCCCAGTCGAGGATCAGCGCCTCTACGTCGGTGGTCGGGTCTACAGCAATCTGCAAGTCAGTCATGGGGGTGTTCCTGTTTCGGTGAAAGTGCGATCTCGCCAAGGGCGCGATCGAGAATGGTGATGGCGCGCACCAGATCGGCGCGGGCGATATTGAGTGGGGGCGAGAGCTGGATAACATTGCCCTGGGAGACCTTGAAGCTGAGCCCCAGTTCCAGACAGCGGTAGAGCAGCCGTTCGGCGGCCAGGCTATTGCGGGTGCGACTCTGGTGATCGACCACCAGATCGAGGGCCCACAGAAGGCCGATGCCGCGCACCTGGCCGATAAGCGGGTGACGCTCGGCCAACTTGCCAAGCTCTGCCGCCATAAAATGACCATCCTCCTGCGCTTTTGCCAACAATCCCTCTTCACGGATGGTAGCGATGGTGGCGAGAGCCGCCGCGCAGCCAATGGGACTCTTCTCGTGGGTGTAGTGACCGAGCGAAATAGCTGCGGCCTGATTGAAACGGTCGCGGGTGATGAGCGCCGCAAACGGTACCACCCCGCCCCCCAACCCCTTGCCCAGACAGATGATGTCGGGCTCGATGCCGAACTCCTCGAAGCTGAACCAATGGCCGGTGCGACCCAGGGCATTGGGGATCTCGTCGACAATAAGCAGCACCTTGTGGCGATCGCAGATCTCCCGCACCCGCTGCCAGTAGGCTTTTGAGGGCACCTGCACATCGGTGTTGCGGATGGGCTCGGCGATAAAGGCGCCGACACCTCCCTCCTTCTCGATGACGTACTCCAGATAATCGGCGTAATGCAGGTCATCCCCCTCCCCGCGATACCAGACGCCGCGATAACGGGTGGGCGGCGGGATGCGCTCCACCCCGGCCATCAGCGGGCCCATGCCGGCGCGAAAACAGGCTTCGCCGCCGACCGAGATGGCATCAAGGGAGGCGCCGTGAAAGGCATCCCACAGCGACACCACCTTGCTGTTGCCGGTGATGAAACGGGCAAGCTTCAGGGCAATCCCCACCACCTCGCTGCCGCCGGGGGCGAACAGCACCCGGTTGAGATCGCCGGGGGCCAGTTCGGCCAGAGTGCGGGCACAATCGATGGCGACCTGATGGGTGTAGCGGCGGGGTGCGAACGGCAGATCGACGAGTTGCTGCTGCACCGCGGCCACCACCCTAGGGTGGCCGTGGCCCAGCTGATGGACGCTGTTACCGTGAAAATCGAGGTAACGCGCTCCCGATACGCTGGTCAGCCAGCTCCCCTGCGCGCGCTCAAGCAGATCGAGACAGGGGGTGGAGAGGGCCTGATGGAGAAAGTAACGGCTATCCTCCGCCAATCCGGTCTGTACATCTTCGCTCTGATCTGCCCACCAGCGCGCCCGCCCCTCGCCGAGGTTGATATCCCCTTCGCTGTCGGCGCGGCCGCTGCCGTGCAGCTTATGGTCGTGCTGAACGCAACCGTGAGGCGCCATGCTGGTCATCGCGCGTCCCCTTGCCAGTAGCAGGCGCTGGCCATGGCGGCGAGCAAGGAGCGCACCCGCTCCGGGGTCACATCGCCGATATTGCCGATACGGAAACAATCGGCCTGGGAGACCTTGCCCGGATAGATGACAAAGCCCTGCGCCTTGAGCCGCTGGTAGAAGTCGGCAAAGCGGTAATCAGGATGGGCCGGAGAGTAGAAGGCGGTGATGATGGGAGACTGCCACTGCTCGGGCAGCAGCGGCGCAAAGCCAAGGGCGGCCATGCCATCCACCAGTGTGCGCTGATTTTCGCGGTAGCGCTGATGGCGGGCGGCGATGCCCCCCTCTTTATCCAGCTCGCGCAGGGCCTGGGCAAAGGCCAGCACGGTATGGGTGGGCGAGGTAAAGCGCCACTTGCCCCCCTGCTGCTCCATGATCTGCCACTGGGCATGCAGGTCGAGGGAGACCGAGCGGGCGCGACCGGCGCAGGCCGTGAGCGCCACGCGGCGAGCGATGACGAAGCCAAAACCCGGTACCCCCTGAATGCACTTGTTGGCCGAGCTGATGAGAAACTCGATGCCAAGGCGCCCCATGTCGATGGGGATACCGCCAAAGCTGCTCATGGCATCGACGATAAGGCGGATGCCGCGGCGCTGGCAGAGCGCAGCCACCTCCTCAAGCGGATTGAGCATGCCGGTGGTGGTCTCGCAGTGCACCATGGCCAGATGGGTGATCTCGGGGTGGCGCGCCAGCATCGCCTCGATGGCGGCGGGTTCCGGGCGGGTGGTCTCGCCGCAGTCCAGCTCATGGTGACGCAGGCCAAGGCATCGGGCCATCTCCCCCATGCGGGCACCGTAGGCGCCGTTGTTGATGATCAGCAGACACTCATCGCTACCCATCGCCGAGCCCAGCACGCTCTCCACCACATAGCTGCCACTCCCTTGCAGCAGCACGGCGCTGTAGTCACTTTGATATTCAGGGCCAGTGGCGAGGCGCACCAGCTCGCGGCGGATGGGCTCCACCACACCCTGGTTGTAGTCCGCATCCCAGGTGCAGCTGTCTTGCAGCATGGCGGCGCGCACCGTCGCAGTGGTCGAGAGGGGGCCCGGGGTCAGCAGCAGGTAATCGACGGCGGCAGGGGCCGCAGGAATATGGGTCATGACTTCGCTCCTTTTGGTATATACCAGAATGAGCGCATTGTGGGTAACTGCCCCGCCAAGGTCAAAGGGGTGGCGCTACGTGCAACAAAAAATTCATTTTCAGCGCCGGGATCGCGATAATCTAGGAAGCCTGAACAGCAGGGGCGATGCTGGTATCTACCAACGCATGTTGATGTTGCCGTGTAACGAACGTGCAGATGACCAACCCTGTGCCCAACTCATTGCACAACTCATTGCACAACTCATTGCATAACCAGGGATTTTCATGAGCAAACCGCAATATCTGCAGATCAAGGATGCCCTCGCCAACCAGATCCTGGCAGGGGGTCTGGCCCCCAATGACAAGCTCCCCTCCGAGCGGCTGCTGGGGGAACTCTATGGCACAACAAGGGTCACCATCCGCGAGGCGCTGGTGCAACTGGAGGCGAACGGCCTTATCTATCGGGAGGATCGCCGCGGCTGGTTCGTCACCCCGCCGCGCTTTCGCTTGAACCCCAGACGCACCTCCAACTTTCACCAGATAGTGCGGGAGCAAGGGGGTGAACCGCACACCGAGCTGCTGGAGAAAAGCCGCCAGGCGGTGCCGCCCGCGTTGATGGCGCAACTGCAGCTCAAGCCGTTCGACAGCCTCTTTTTGCTCAAACGGCTGCGCTATGCCAACGGGCGCGCCATCTGCTACTGCGAGAACCACTGCCTGCCAGAGCGAGTACCCGGCCTGCTGGAGCTGGATCTCAATGGCAGCCTGACCGAGATCTACCAGGCCCATTACGATCTCCACTACGCCCGCATGCAGGTGCGCTTCTTCCCCACCGCCCTGCCGGACGAGGTGGCCAAGGCGCTGGGGGCCACCGCCGGTCTGCCCGCCCTGCGCCTCGAGCGACTCAACTTCGATCAGCACGGCCGGGTGCTCGACTTCGATCTGGAGTACTGGCGCCACGACAGTCTGGAGATCGAGGTGGATACCCAGGATTAGTCACGAACAAATCAGGAATGGCAAAACGTCACGGGGTCGTCACCTGAACGTCATAAAAATCCCCTAGCCTCTCTCTCGACCAATCTGGTTTATACCAAGCCAACTTATATGGAGAAGAGGATGAAACAGGGAACCCATCTGCTGGCCGCCGCCGTGCTGGCTGCCACGACAGCCCCGGCACTGGCCGCGACCGATCTCACCGTCTATACCGCCTTCGAACCGGAGCAGCTCAGCGAGCTGAAAACCGCGTTCGAGCGCCAGCATCCGGATATCAACATCAAGTGGGTGCGTGACTCCACCGGCGTGGTCACCGCCCGCTTGCTGGCAGAAAAAGCCCAGCCCAAAGCGGATGTGGTATGGGGACTGGCGGCGACCAGCCTGATGCAGCTCGATCAGCAGCAGATGCTCAATGCCTATGCACCGAAAGGGCTGGACAAGCTCGACAGCCGCTTTCGCGACAGCAAGGCCGAGCCGCACTGGATCGGTCTGGACGCCTTCTTCAGCGCCATCTGCTTCAACAAGGTAGAGGCGGAAAAACAGGGGATCCCGGCCCCCATCAGCTGGGCCGACCTCACCAAGCCCATCTACAAGGGCAAGGTGATCATGCCCAACCCCAGCTCCTCCGGCACCGGTTACCTGAGCGTCGCGGGCTGGCTGCAGACCATGGGCGAGCAGCAGGGCTGGCAATTCATGAACGGCCTGCACCAGAACATCGACCGTTACACCCACTCGGGCTCCGCCCCCTGCAAGCTGGCCGCCAGCGGTGAGACGGTGATCGGTATCTCCTTCGACTTCCCGGCCACCAGCCTCAAGGCCAAGGGTGCCCCCATCGAGGTGGTGTTCCCGAAAGAGGGGTCGGGCTGGGATATGGAAGCCGCCGCCATCATCAAAGGCACCCCCAGGCTGGAGGCCGCCAAACAGCTGCTCGACTTTGCCGCCACCGAACAGGCCAACGCCCTCTACAACAAGTCGTTCGCAGTGGTCGCCATCCCGGATGTGGCCAAACCCAGAGCCGGCTATCCCGCCAACATCAAGGGCCAGATGATCGACAACGACTTTGGCTGGGCTGCCCGCGAGCGCAATACCATTCTGGCCCAGTGGAGCGCCAGCTTCGACGGCAAGACCGAAGCCAAACAGTAAGCGTGAAGGGCGGCGGTTTGTTCACGCCAGACACACCGCTGCCAATAAACTGCCAGTCGAAGGCCAACAGCTGTTGGCCTTCGCTTTTTTGTTTTAACTTCCCGAGTTTGTATTGCCTTCAATTAGCGACGCTTCGCCCATCCGCACGGTGCCCAACCACTTGCTGGCGACCCGATCTCATTTGACTGTCATCAAGCTGTCATCCCCCGATCACCTGACCGTCACACTTTACCCGCAAACTGGTATATACCAAATCAGTAGCGAGTCGAACCATGACCCAGCCCTATCTGGACATTCAACATCTCAACAAGCAGTTCGGTGCTTTTCAGGCCCTCAAGGGGATCTCTCTGACCATTGAGCCGGGGGAGTTTATCTGCTTTCTCGGCCCCTCCGGCTGCGGTAAAACCACCTTGCTCAGAGCCATCGCCGGGCTGGATCTGCCGGACAGCGGCGAGATCTGGCAAGGGGGGCGCCACATCTCCCGCCTGCCGCCCCAGCAGCGCGACTTTGGCATCGTGTTTCAATCCTACGCCCTCTTCCCCAACCTGACGGTGGCCCAGAACATCGCCTTCGGCCTCGAGAATCAGGGGCTGGCACGGGATCTCATCAAGGAGCGGGTCGATCACTGGCTGGGGCTGGTAGATCTTACTGCCCAATCCCACAAATACCCGAGCCAGATCTCCGGCGGCCAGCAGCAGCGGGTGGCGCTGGCCCGGGCACTGGCCCTCTCCCCCGGCCTGTTGCTGCTGGACGAACCGCTCAGCGCGCTGGATGCGCTGGTTCGCACCCACCTTCGCAGCGAGATCCGCGCCCTGCAGCAGCGCCTTGGCATCACCACCATCATGGTGACCCACGATCAGGAAGAGGCGCTGACCATGGCCGATCGCATCGTGGTGATGGAGGGCGGCCGCATCGTGCAGGTGGGCACCCCGCAGGAGATCTACCACCAGCCTGCCAGCCGTTTCGTGGCAAGCTTCGTCGGCACCATGAACTTCCTCGACACCCTGGTGCTGAGCCCCACTCAGGTGCGCCTCAACGAACAACCGCTGACACTTGCCAACCGGGCCGCGGCCGGCAGCAAATTGCAGGTGGCGATCCGCCCCGAGGCGATCACCCTGAGTGCGCCGGGCGAGCTGTCTCTTGGCCAACATGGCATTGAAGCAACCATCGATCAGGTGGAGTTTCTCGGCGCCGCTCAGCGCCTGATCTGCACCGCCGACACCTATCTGGGCCCGCAGCAAATTCTGGTGGAGCGCCCGACCCACGAGCTGCCCCGCCATGAACAGGGTGGCTGGCGCAGCGGCATGCGCTGCTCCCTGCACTGGCCCGCCGGGGCGATGCAGCTGTTTGAAGGAGAGCGCCCATGACAGCCCCCTTCGCGACCTCCTCCCTGTTGCCGACAGCAACAGCCCGGCAAGACGGCCGCTGGCAGCGGCTCTGTCGCGGCTTGAGCCGGGATCAGCTGCTGCAGCTGACCCTGCTGGTGCTCGGTATCGCCCTGCTGGTGGGGGGCCTCTTGCTGCCGCTGCTCACCATGCTGCAAAAGAGTCTGCAGGATGAGAACGGCCTCTGGGTGGGGCTTGCCAACTTCAGCGCCTACTTCGACTCCCCTCATCTGGGGCGCACCATTGGCAACACCCTCTGGCTCGGGGGGCTGATCACCGCGCTGGTGGTGACCCTCGCCTTTGGCTACGCCTACGCCCTCACCCGCACCTGTATGCCGGGCAAGCCCCTGTTTCGCCTCATCGGTTTGATCCCGCTGTTGATGCCCTCCCTGTTGCCCGCCATCAGTCTGGTCTACTGGTTTGGCAATCAGGGGATCGCCAAGGGGCTGCTCGGCGGCGAGAGCATCTACGGCCCCATCGGCATCGTCATTGGTCTGGGCTTCTGGTGCTTCCCCCACGCCCTGATGATCCTTATCACGGCGCTCGGTCAGAGCGATGCCCGCCTCTATGAAGCCTCCCGGGTGCTCGGCAGCAGCGGCTGGCGCACCTTTGTCACCGTCACCCTGCCTACCGCCCGTTATGGCCTGCTCAGCGCCGCCATCGCCATCTTCACCCTCACCATCTGCGACTTCGGGGTGGCCAAGGTGATTGGCGGCCAGTACAGCGTGCTGGCCACCGACATCTACCGGCAGGTGATCGGGATGCAGAACTTCTCACTGGGCGCCGTGGCCAGCGTCACCCTGCTGCTGCCGGCACTGTTGAGCTTTGCCCTGGAGCACAGAGTGCGCAGCAAGATGCAGGAGCAGAGCAGCACCAAGGCGGTGCCCTATCAACCCAAGCCCCATCGGCTGCGGGATCTGCTGGCGCTCGGCTGGTGTACCCTCTGGGCCCTGCTGTTTCTGGCGCTGGTGGGGATGGCCGTTTACGGCTCCCTGGTGCAGTTCTGGCCCTACAACCTCGCTCTGACGCTCGATCACTACGCCTTTGACAGCAACAGCGTCTATGGCTGGCAGCCCTTTACCAACACTTTGCAGCTGGGCCTCTATACCGCGCTTATCGGCACCGTGCTGGTGATGGTGCTGGCCTGGGCACAGGAGAAGGGGCGCCACTTCGCATGGCTTCGCCAGTTGCTGCATCTGCTCGCCATGCTGTCGCTGGCGGTGCCCGGCATGGTGCTGGGGCTGGGTTACATCTTCTTTTTCAACGGCAATCCGTTCTTTGGCAGCCTTTATGGCACTCTGCCGCTGATGGTGCTCTCCTGCGTCATCCACTACTACACCGTGGGCCATATGACGGCGCTGACCAGCCTCAAGCAACTGCCCAAGGAGCTGGAGCTGGTGGCCATCTCATTGCGTATTCCGCTCTGGAAGGCGTTCTGGCGAGTCACCCTGCCCGCCTCCCTGCCAGCGCTCTTGGAAATCTTTATCTATCTGTTCGTCAACGCCATGACCACCACCTCGGCGGTGATCTTCCTCTATTCGAGCGACAGCGTGCTCGCCTCCATCGCCGTGCTGAACATGGAGGATTCCGGCGATACCGCCGCTGCTGCCGCCATGGCCACCCTGATCCTGCTGGCCGCCGCCACCGTCAAGCTGCTCCAGCTCTTTTTGAGCCGCGCCCTGCTGGATCGCACCCAGCGCTGGCGCCACCAATAACCTTATCGAGGAGTCATCATGTCCACTCTCCCCTTCTGGCTGGCCGAGGCGCTCGCCGCCGAACAACCCGCACAGCCCACGCCCCTTCACGGCAACCACGAGGCCGATGTCTGCATCGTCGGCGGCGGCTTTACCGGGCTGTGGAGCGCCATCGCCCTTAAACAGGCCGAGCCACACTTGCGCATCATGGTGCTGGAGAAAGATCGCTGCGGCAGCGGCGCCTCCGGGCGCAACGGCGGCTGTTTGCTCACCTGGTCGGCCAAATACCTGACCTTAAAGCGCCTCTTTGGCGAAGAGCAGGCCGCCTGGCTGGTGCAAAGATCCGAACAGGCGGTGCACGAGATCGCCCGCTTCTGCGAAACGCACAACATAGAGGCACAGCTGAGGGTCGAGGGCACCTGCTACACCGCCACCAGCGAGGCGCAGCGCGGCCTGATGGAGCCGGTATTACGGGAACTACAGCGAGCCGACCTTAACCAGTGGCAGGCGATTGCAGAGGGTGAACTGGCGAGCCAGAGCGGCTCCCACGTTCATCTGGAGGGGCTCTACAGCCCCCACGCCGGTTCGGTGCAACCGGCGCTGTTGGTGCGCGGCCTGCTGCGGGTGGCGCGGGAGCTGGGGGTCGAGGTCTATGAGCACTCCCCCATGCAGCGCCTTGAGGCGGGCCAGCCTGCACGGGTGCAAACACCGCAAGGTGAGGTGTGTGCCCGCAAGGTGGTGCTGGCCCTCAACAGCGCCATGGTGCAGCACTTTCGCGAGTTTCGCCGCAGTATCGTACTGGTCTCCTCCGATATGGTGATAACCGACCCCGCGCCGGATGCACTGGCTGCCCAGCAGCTTGCGCACGGCCGCTCCGTGGTGGATGGCCGCACCTTTGTGCATTACTACCGCACCACCGCGCAAGGGCGGCTGATGCTGGGCAAAGGGGGCAACACCTTCGCCTTTGCCAACCGCCATCTGGCCGAGTTTGATGCGCCGAGCCGTTATCTTGCCCCCCTTACCCGCACCCTGCGCCGCTTCTTTCCGGCGCTCAAAGAGGTGCCCATCGCTGCCAGCTGGTGCGGCGCCTCCGACCGCTCGGTGGATGGCCTCCCCTTCTTCGGCCACTGGCGAGGGCAGCCCAATATCGTCTATGGCCTCGGCTACTCCGGCAACGGGGTGGCGCAGAGCTGGATGGGCGGTCAAGTACTGGCGGCTTTGGTACGCGATGAGGTGCGGGAAGCGGACAAGCCGTGGCGCGACTGCGCGCTGGTCAGCGGCCCGCGCGGCTATTTTCCGCCCGAGCCGTTTCGCTGGCTTGGCGCCATGGCGGTACGCAATGCCATCCGGCGCAAGGAGCGGGCGGAAGATGAAAACCGTCCGGTGGCCTGGTATGACAAACAGCTGGCCAAACTTGCCGATGCGGCGGGCAAGGCGGACAAATAGACGCCTTCACAGCGCTTCGGAAAATCCAGAAAGCCGAAGGGGCAGGAGAGTGATGACTCCCCTGCCCCTTCGCGGTTGGTACGGCTCGCGGCTGGCCCGATAGACAGGCCTGGCGTTAGCTGGCCCAGGTAATGATGTGATCGATCCAGTCGCCGGCATCCACCTCGTGCACCACCTTGCCGCGCACCGACTGACCGGCCTGGTGCATGGCGCTGCGGCTACCGGTGATCAGCGGATGCCACTCTGGCAGGCCCTGCCCCTCCGCCAGCAGGCGGTAGGCACAGGTCGAGGGCAGCCAGTCATATTCGGCAATCTTGTCGTGAGTGATCTGCAGGCAGTCCGGCTCTTTCTTAAAGCGGTTGCCGTAGTCGGAGCACTGGCAGGTCTTGGTATTGAGCAGGTTGCAGGCCACGTTGGTGAACACCAGCTCCTCGGTGTCCTCGTCGATCAGCTTGTTCAGGCAGCACTTGCCGCAGCCGTCGCACAGGGACTCCCACTCCGTCATGGTCATCTGTTGCAGGCTTTTTACCTGCCAAAAGGGGGCGTTCTGCACGGGTTCACTCTGCTGCATAAAAGGTGGCTCACTCAATACACTGACAAGCGCGTGGTTATACGCGCTATGGCCCGATTTTTCAAGGTTTTCGACTGAGGTTAATGTGAGCCTTGCTGGCTCAGCATTAACCTGCCACATCTGTAAGTTATGGGAGATACTCAGAAGTCCAACATAAGAAACTCTATTAAATCACCAAGTCCTTATTGGCGACACCAAACGGGATATGTACAGATGGTAAAATAGATGATGACTGTAGATGTAATTTTTGATCATCGAAAAATATGTGCGGCCTTAATATATTTAACACTTTTGACTTTTCAACCCCTCCCATAAAGAATGCCTCATTTACAGAAATCCCCCAAGAACGCATTGTATTGATAACACGCTTATGCGAGGGTGCATTTCTAGCTGTCACGATTGATACCTTAAGCATGGGCAAGTAACTTGAGTCTTCTTTTTTCTTGTCAGATTCAATTTTTTGTATATCCGATATACGCTGTAGAAAATTTTTAAGTGGACCTGGGTTATGTGGCACATCAACAAGTTCAGATTCATGAGAGTGAAAATCAGCTAGCTGCCCTGAGCTTTTATAAATTCCCTCTGCTTCATCATCCGCAAGAACTCCATCAAAGTCGAACGCAATTCTAAGCTCTAAATCTTCGGTATCATCTTTTATATCACCATTCAAAATTTGTCCTGCTGGATAACCGGCAAGCACTGCTTGCCGAACATCTTGATAATTTGCTGATAAAAATAGCTCGATATCAAATGCAGGAATATATATGTAAGGTGATTTACCTTGTAAAAATACAGCTCTTGTAATGCCAAGCTCGTAGTGTTCAATCGAGTTCATCACTCGAAGTCCGGTGTCAGAATCATTTCGAGATAATAAAATGACCTCCACTAGAGGATCTTGTGGACATAGAGTATTTAGCTTCAGTAATCGACGAACAAAAGGAAATGCAACACCTTTACCTAACGGTTCATCCTGCTTTTTTCGTTGATACTCTCTGTAAGACTCCTCCCCCTCTGTCCTAAATATCTCATCGGACTCCTGAAGATCAAATAGCGCACTAGAAGAAAGGCCAACAACTAATCTCTTAGTTAAATCATATGGCACGTAGCACCTTCCTGTTTTTCGATAGATTTCACTTTAATCTAGTTCATGCATCTTGCATTGATAGTTGACTTGAATCAAACCATAGGCAATTGCTTTTACTAGATGGCGCTCAGTAATCTGTTGCCATAAAAAAGCCGCCCATCGGGCGGCATTTTTATCAGAGATAACGGACCGAAAGAACTTACCAGCCGGTTACTTCACGCAGGGCCTTGCCGATATCGGCCAGGGAGCGCACGGTTTTCACGCCGGCATCTTCCAGGGCAGCAAATTTCTCGGCCGCAGTGCCTTTACCACCGGCGATGATGGCGCCCGCATGACCCATACGCTTGCCAGCCGGGGCGGTAACGCCCGCGATGTAGGAAACCACCGGCTTGGTGACGTGGGCCTTGATGTAGGCCGCCGCGTCTTCCTCGGCGTTGCCGCCGATCTCGCCGATCATCACGATGGCTTCGGTCTGCGGGTCATTCTGGAACATCTCCAGAATGTCGATGAAGTTGGAACCCGGGATGGGGTCGCCACCGATACCGACGCAGGTGGACTGGCCGAAGCCCTCGTCCGTGGTCTGCTTGACCGCTTCATAGGTCAGGGTGCCGGAGCGGGAGACGATGCCCACCTTGCCCGGCTTGTGGATGTGACCCGGCATGATGCCGATCTTGCACTCACCCGGGGTGATGACGCCCGGGCAGTTTGGCCCGATCATGCGCACGCCGGTTTCCTGCAGCTTCACCTTGACGTCCAGCATGTCCAGGGTCGGGATGCCTTCGGTGATGGTGACGATGAGCTTGATGCCGGCATCAATGGCTTCCAGGATCGCGTCCTTGCAGAACGGGGCCGGTACATAGATGACGGAGGCAGTGGCGCCGGTGGCTTCCACGGCGTCACGGACGGTGTTGAACACCGGCAGGCCCAGGTGAGTGGTGCCACCCTTGCCCGGGGAGACGCCGCCGACCATCTGGGTTCCGTAGGCAATCGCCTGTTCGGAGTGGAAAGTGCCCTGACCGCCGGTAAAGCCCTGGCAGATCACCTTGGTGTCTTTGTTGATCAGAACGCTCATTATTTGGCCTCCGCTGCTTTTACCACTTGCTGAGCTGCGTCAGTCAGACTCGTTGCGGCGATGATATTGAGGCCGCTGTCGGCCAGTTTACGGGCACCCAGTTCGGCGTTGTTGCCTTCCAGACGCACCACCACGGGCACTTTCACCCCCACTTCCTTGACGGCGCCGATGATGCCTTCCGCGATCATGTCGCAGCGCACGATGCCGCCGAAGATGTTGACCAGCACGGCTTGTACCTTGCTGTCGGAGAGGATGATCTTGAACGCCTCGGTCACGCGTTCCTTGGTGGCGCCGCCGCCGACGTCCAGGAAGTTGGCCGGGGAACCGCCGTGCAGGTTGACGATGTCCATGGTGCCCATGGCCAGGCCCGCGCCGTTGACCATGCAGCCGATGTTGCCATCGAGCGCCACATAGTTCAGCTCCCACTGGGCGGCGTGCGCTTCACGGGGGTCATCCTGGGACGGATCGTGCATCTGGCGCAGCTTGGGCTGACGGTACAGGGCGTTGGCATCGATGTTGATCTTGCCGTCCAGGCAGTGCAGGTTGCCCTGGGCGGTGATCACCAGCGGGTTGATTTCCAGCAGGGCGAAGTCGCAGTCCAGGAACATCTGGCCCAGACCCATGAAGATCTTGGTGAACTGCTTGATCTGCTCGCCGACCAGACCCAGTTTGAAGGCCAGCTCGCGGGCCTGATAAGGCTGCGGGCCTACCAGCGGATCGATGGCGGCTTTGTGAATGAGTTCCGGGGTTTCGTGGGCGACTTTTTCAATCTCCACGCCACCTTCGGTAGAGGCCATGAAGACCACGCGGCGCGAACCACGGTCAACCACGGCGCCCAGATAGAGCTCCTTGGCGATGTCGGTGCAAGATTCCACCAGGATCTTGGTGACCGGCTGACCGTTGGCGTCAGTCTGATAGGTCACCAGGTTCTTGCCGAGCCAGTTCTGGGCGAAGGCACGGATCTCGTCCTTGCTCTTGGCCAGCTTGACGCCGCCCGCTTTACCGCGGCCACCGGCGTGGACCTGGCACTTGACGACCCAGGTGTTGCCGCCAATCTTGTCGGCCGCTTCGGCCGCTTCCTGCGGGGTGGCACAGGCATAACCTTCGGAGACCGGCAGGCCATACTCGGCAAACAGCTGTTTTGCCTGATATTCATGCAGATTCATAGATGCTCTATCCGTGTTGTAGGTATTTCCGTCCGGGGCTCGTGTTTCTCAATCCCCTGTGAAAGGGGCCAAGGCGGCCCCTCGTTATCTTTCTAATTTCACTTTCACTCAGACGTTCCGTCGGGGCCGGGTTGACCCCCGCTTGCCGCCGAACGGGAAGTCCGGCGGCAAGCTTGTGGCGCGAGCCGTCAAGCCGAGGGCTTGCCGGTCCGGCCGATTTCTTTAGACGTCCAGCAGCAGACGGGTCGGATCTTCCAAGAGCTCCTTGATGGAGACCAGGAAGCCCACCGACTCGCGGCCGTCGATGATGCGGTGATCGTAGGAGAGCGCCAGGTACATCATCGGCAGGATCTCGACCTTGCCGTCGACGGCCATGGGGCGGTCCTGAATCTTGTGCATGCCCAGAATGGCGCTCTGGGGCGGGTTGATGATCGGGGTGGACATCAGGGAGCCGAACACGCCACCGTTGGTGATGGTGAAGTTGCCGCCGGTCAGTTCATCCACGGTCAGCTTGCCGTCACGACCCTTGCCGGCCAGGTCTTTGATGGCCTTCTCGATGTCGGCCAGGCTCATGTTGTCGCAGTCACGCAGCACCGGGGTCACCAGACCACGGGGGGTGGAGACGGCGATGCTGACATCGAAATAGTTGTGGTAGACGATGTCGTCACCGTCCAGCGCCGCGTTCACTTCCGGGTAGCGCTTGAGGGATTCAACGACCGCCTTCACGTAGAAGGACATGAAGCCGAGCTTGATGCCGTGCTTCTTCTCGAAGATCTCGCCGTACTGCTTGCGCAGCTTCATGATGGGCGCCATGTTGATCTCGTTGAAGGTGGTCAGCATGGCGGTGGTGTTCTTGGCCTCCAGCAGACGCTCGGCGATGCGCTTGCGCAGACGGGTCATGGGCACGCGTTTCTCGGTGCGACTGGCCAGCGGAGCGACCGGTGCAGCCGGGGCTGCAGCGGCAACCGGCGCGGCGGCAGGCTTGTTGCCACCCTTGATGAAGGCTTCCACGTCTTCCTTGGTGACGCGACCGCCCTTGCCGGTACCGGTCAGCTTGGCGACGTCGATGTCATGCTCGGCCACCAGGCGGCGCACGGAGGGGCTCAGGCCATCGGCTGCGTCATCGGCCACCGCTTCGACCGGCTTCTCCTTGGTCTCTTCACCGGCCACCGGGGCAGGTTTGAGCATGGCGATCAGCTGGCGGGAGAGCACGGTGGCCCCTTCGCTTTGCAGGATGTCGCCCAGCACGCCGGCTTCCGGCGCCGGCACTTCCAGCACGACCTTGTCGGTCTCGATGTCGACCAGCACTTCATCACGGGCAACCAGATCACCCGGTTTCTTGTGCCAGGTGGCGATGGTGGCATCCGCCACTGATTCCGGCAGGTCCGGTACTTTGATCTCGATAGTCATCTAATCAGTTCCTTGTTACTTCTTGGCCAGCAGGCTTGTTCCAGAGTCGGAGAGGGTCGACGCAGCGGCGTGCCCTCTCCTTCGCAACGGGTTTATTCCAGGGTCAGCGCGTCTTCCACCAGGGCTTTTTGCTGCTTGGCGTGGACTGACATGTAACCGACGGCCGGTGAAGCCGACGCCGGGCGACCGGCATAACGCAGACGGGCATGGCTTGGCAGCACGCTGTCGTAGTGATGACGGGTGCAGTACCAGGCGCCCTGGTTCTGCGGCTCTTCCTGACACCAGACGAAGTCGGTGACATGGGCATAGTCGGCCAGGATGGCGCGCACTTCCTCTTCCGGGAAGGGGTAGAGCTGCTCAATTCGCACCAGCGCCACATCTTGCTGCTCGGCCTTGCGACGGGCATCGAGCAGGTCGTAGTAGACCTTGCCGGAGCAGAACACCACGCGCTTCACGCCCTTCGGATCCAGCGCATCGATCTCGCCGATGGCGTTCTGGAAGGTGCCTTCGGCCAGCTCTTCGAGCTTGCTCACCGCCAGCGGGTGGCGCAGCAGGGATTTGGGCGTCATCACGATGAGCGGACGGCGCATCGGGCGTACCACCTGGCGACGCAGCATGTGGAACACCTGCGCCGGGGTGGACGGCACGCACACCTGCATGTTGTGCTGGGCACACATTTGCAGATAGCGCTCCAGACGGGCGGAGGAGTGCTCCGGGCCCTGCCCTTCGTAGCCGTGCGGCAGCAGCATGGTCAGGCCGCACATCCGGCCCCACTTCTGCTCGCCGGAAGAGAGGAACTGATCCACCACCACCTGGGCGCAGTTGGCGAAGTCACCGAACTGGGCTTCCCAGATGGTGAGGCCGGCCGGCTCGGCGCTGGCGTAGCCATATTCGAAGGCCAGTACCGCGTTCTCGGTCAGCACAGAGTCGTACACCTCGAACGGGCCCTGCTCGTCGTGCAGGTTGCACAGCGGGGTGTAGGTGCTGGCATCGGTCTGGCTGTGCAGCACGGCGTGGCGGTGGAAGAAGGTGCCACGGCCGGAGTCTTCACCGGTGAAGCGGATGCGCGAGCCCTTGTCCACCAGGGTGGCGTAGGCCAGGGTCTCGGCAAAGCCCCAGTCCAGCAGCTTCTCGCCGGCGGCCATCAGGCGACGGTCTTCGTAGATCTTCTCGACCTGGCGCTGCAGCACGTGGGTGGCCGGGTACTGGCTGATGCGCTCGCCGAGGGACTTCAGATGATCCATCGGCACAGTGCTGTCATAGGCCATGGCCCAGTCGTGACCAAGATAAGGGGTCCAGTCGACGGAGTGCAGCTCCATCGGACGCCACTCCTTGCTCACCCGCTCACCGCGATCCAGGGTCTCGCGATATTCGTTGACCAGGGTAGTGGCCAGCTCCTGACTGATGCTGCCTTCCGCCACCAGCTGGTCGGCGTAGATCTTGCGCGGGGTCGGGTGCTGTTTGATCTTCTGGTACATCAGCGGCTGGGTCGCACTCGGCTCGTCGGCCTCGTTGTGACCGTGACGACGGTAGCAGACCAGCTCGATCACCACGTCGCGCTTGAAGGTGTTGCGGTAATCCAGCGCAATCTGGGTCACCAGCACTACGGCTTCCGGGTCATCACCATTGACGTGCAGCACGGGGGCCTGCACCGCCTTGGCGATGTCGGTGCAATATTCGGTGGAGCGCAGGTCACGAATGTAAGAGGTGGTGAAACCCACCTGGTTGTTGATGACGATGCGCACCGTTCCGCCCACGCCATAGGCACGGGTCTGGGACATGTTGAAGGTCTCGGCCACCACGCCCTGACCGGCCATGGCCGAGTCGCCGTGGATGGTGATGGGCAGTACGGTCGAGCCGTCCTTGTCACCACGACGGTCCATGCGGGCACGGACCGAGCCGATGACCACAGGGTTGACGATCTCGAGGTGAGACGGGTTGAAGGCGAGCGCCAGGTGGACGTTGCCGCCCGGGGTGGCGAAGTCGGACGAGAAGCCCATGTGGTACTTCACGTCACCGGTGCCCCAGGATTCGCCGTGTTTGCCGGCAAACTCGTCGAACAGGTCCTGGGCGCGTTTGCCCAGCACGTTGATCAGCACGTTGAGACGGCCGCGGTGGGCCATGCCGATGACGGCCTCTTTGCAGCCCTGCTCACCGGCGCGACGAATAAGCTCCTTGAGCATGGGTACCATGGCATCGCCCCCTTCCAGGGAGAAACGCTTGGCTCCCGGGAATTTGGCGCCCAGGTATTTTTCCAGCCCTTCGGCGGCGGTCAGGCTCTCGAGGAAGCGGGTCTTCTCTTCCAGGGTGTAGCTGCCCGTCCCTTCGATGGATTCGAGACGCTGTTGCAGCCAGCGCTTCTCCTCGGTGGAGGTGAGGTGCATGTAGTCGGCACCGATGCTGCCGCAGTAGGTTTTCTTCAGCGAGGCATACAGATCGGAGAGCACCATGGTCTCGCGACCGATGGCGTAGGAGCCCACGTTGAAGGTGGCCTCCATGTCTGCGCCCTGCAGGTTGTGAAACGCGGGATCCAGTTCGGCAACGGTTTCACGCGCCCAGAGGCCGAGCGGATCCAGATTGGCGTTTTGATGGCCACGGAAGCGGAAGGCGTTGATCAGCTGCAATACCCGCACCTGCTTGGCATCCACTTGCGGATCGGAGACGGGGGCACTGTAGCGGGAGGGATCCTTGGCCAGGCGACGGAAATAATCGCGGACTCGGGAGTGAGGTTGTTCTATCGCATGGCCATTGACCTGGGGCAGCGAGCTAAACAGGCTGCGCCACTCTTCGGCTACGGACTCGGGGTCTTCCAGGAAGGATTCGTACAAATCCTCAATATAGCTTGCATTCGCACCAGCCAGGTGAGATGACTCCAACCAGGCCTTCATCACGCCGTTATGCATTTCTATCCCTTGTACATCTTGTTCACTGCAGCGCAGCTTGTAGGGTTTAAATAGCCATCCAGCCATGGTGACGGATGGCTATCCAGAGGTCGGGCCTGGCGCGTGACGCCCTGGCCCTGATACTAAACAGCCCGATTGAGCAGCATCGACTTGATCTGACCGATGGCCTTGGTCGGGTTCAAGCCCTTGGGACAGACGTTCACGCAGTTCATGATGCCGTGGCAACGGAACACGCTGAAGGCGTCATCCAGATTACCCAGTCGATCGGTAGCAGCGGTATCGCGGCTGTCCGCCAGCCAGCGATAGGCGGCGAGCAGACCGGCCGGGCCGATGAACTTGTCCGGGTTCCACCAGAAGGAGGGGCAAGAGGTGGAGCAGCAGGCACAGAGAATACACTCGTACAGGCCATCCAGCTTGGCGCGCTCTTCGGGGGATTGCAGGTGCTCACGCACGGGCGGCAATTTTTCATCGTTGATGAGGAAGGGTTTGACCTTCTCCCACTGGGTGTAGAACTGGGTCATGTCGATCACCAGATCACGGATCACCGGCAGGCCTGGCAAGGGGCGGATAACGACGTTATTGCCCTTCTTCAGCAGGTCGGAGAGCGGGGTGATGCAGGCAAGACCGTTCTTGCCATTCATGTTGAGACCGTCAGATCCACAGACCCCTTCGCGGCAAGAGCGGCGGAAGGCGAGCGTGGGATCCAGCTCCTTGAGCTGGATCAGTGCGTCGAGCACCATCATGTCGGAACCTTCAGGAATATCAAGACGATATTCCTTCATATGGGGGACGTTATCAACATCCGGATTGTATCTGTAAACAGAGAATGTGACGTTCATAGGGCTAGCTCCGCAATCAGTAAGTCCGGACCTTGGGCGGGAACGCCTCACGGGTCTTGGGTGACATGTTGACAGCGCGACGGGTCATGGACTCGGTGTCCGGATGATAGAGGCTGTGGCACAACCAGCTCTCATCGTCACGCTCCGGGAAATCGAAGCGGCTGTGGGCGCCCCGGCTCTCGGTACGGAAGTTGGCAGCCACCGCGGTGGCATAGGCCGTCTCCATCAGGTTGTCCAGCTCCAGGCACTCGATGCGCTGGGTGTTGAACTCCTTGGAGGTGTCGTCCAGACGGGCGTTCTTAAGGCGCTCGCGGATGAGTTTCAGCTCGGCCAGCCCTTCGGCCATGGCATCGCCTTCCCGGAATACGGAGAAGTTGTTCTGCATGCAGCGCTGCAGGTCCTTGCGGATCTGCACCGGATCTTCACCGTCACGGCAATTTTCCCAGCGATTGAAGCGGGACAGCGCGGCGTCGATATCGGCGTCGGAGGCGGCGCGGCCGTGCTCCATCTCGCTCAGGGTGTTGACCAGATGCATGCCAGCGGCGCGGCCAAATACCACCAGATCCAGCAGCGAGTTGCCGCCCAGGCGGTTGGCACCGTGCACCGAGACGCAGGCGATTTCGCCCACCGCAAACAGGCCGACCACCGGCACGTCGTTGCCGTCCTTGTCCTGGGTCAGGCACTGGCCGTTCACGTTGGTCGGCACGCCGCCCATCATGTAGTGGCAGGTCGGAATGATGGGGATGGGCTCTTTGACCGGATCCACGTGGGCGAAGGTGCGAGAGAGCTCGCAGATGCCCGGCAGACGGGATTCCAGCACCTCTTTGCCGAGGTGATCCAGCTTGAGCTTGATGTGCGGGCCCCAGGGACCGTCGCAGCCACGACCTTCGCGGATCTCGATCATGATGGAACGGGCCACCACGTCGCGACCGGCCAGATCCTTGGCGTTCGGCGCATAACGCTCCATGAAGCGCTCGCCGTCTTTATTGAGCAGGTAACCGCCTTCACCGCGGCACCCTTCGGTCACCAGCACCCCTGCCCCGGCGATGCCGGTCGGGTGGAACTGCCAGAACTCCATGTCCTGCACGCCGACCCCGGCGCGCAGCGCCATGCCGACGCCATCACCGGTGTTGATGTGGGCGTTGGTGGTGGACTGGTAGATGCGACCGGCGCCGCCGGTAGCGAGTACGGTGGCCTTGGCCTTGAAGTAGACGACTTCACCGCTCTCCATGTCGATGGCGGTACAGCCAACGATGTGGCCGTCCTGGTTCTTCACCAGATCCAGCGCATACCACTCGGAGAAGACGGTGGTCTTGTTCTTGACGTTCTGCTGATAGAGGGTGTGCAGCAGGGCGTGACCGGTACGGTCGGCTGCCGCCGCGGTACGGGCCGCCTGCTCGCCACCGAAATTCTTGGACTGGCCGCCAAACGGACGCTGATAGACGGTACCGTTGTCGAAGCGGGAGAAGGGCAAGCCCATGTTCTCCAGTTCATAGACGGCCTCGGGGCCGGTCTTGCACATATATTCAATGGCTTCCTGATCACCGATGTAATCGGAGCCCTTGACGGTGTCGTACATGTGCCACTGCCAGTTGTCGTCGTGGGCATTGCCCAGCGCAACCGTGATCCCGCCCTGGGCAGAAACCGTGTGAGAACGGGTCGGGAATACCTTGGATAAAAGAGCGCAGCTCTTGCCGGATTGGGCAATCTGCAGCGCGGCGCGCATGCCGGCGCCACCGGCACCGATCACGACCGCATCAAATTCACGAGTTGGAATAGTCACCTTACACCCCCCACAGTACAACGAAGCCGGTCATCAGGTAGACGAACAGCACCACTACCAGGGCAAATTGCAGCGCACCGCGCAACCCCACCGGCTTGATATAGTCGGTCAGCACCTGCCACAGACCGATCCAGGCGTGGATCAGTACGCACAGCAGCGCCAACAGGGTGAACACCTTGGTGAAGGTTTTGGCGAAGAAGCCGGTCCACACCTCGTAGTTGATGTCGTTGAACGCGACAAAGCCCACCAGGTAGAGGACATAACAGGTCATGATGAGGGCGGTGGCGCGGATCAGGATGTAATCGTGAACGCCGCTGCGCCCGAAGGTTGCAGAATTGGTTACCATACCAGTACCCCCGCCAATACCGCCAAAACCGCGGTGATCACGAAGGCCACACGGGCACTCTGATTACCGGATTCCAGCTCTTCCCAATAGCCCATGTCCATGACCAGGTGACGCAGTCCGCCCACAATGTGGTAAGCCAGCGCAGTCAGGATCCCCCACAGCACGAATTTGACCAGGAAGTTGTCCATGATGGACACCACGGTCTCAAATCCTTCGGGAGAGGCGAGTGAAGTACCAAGCATCCACAGCAAGATTGAGAGCGCCACAAAGGTGATGACCCCTGAGACACGATGCAAGATGGAAGCGATGGCGGTGACAGGAAAGCTGATCGTCTGTAGGTCGAGGTTTACAGGTCTCTGTTTATTTTTCACGGCTTTGCCCACTCAGCTCCATTGAGCACGTTAGTTATTGTTTTTACACGCTTATGAGGGCATGGAGTGGCATTTGTTAGGTTTTTGTTACCAAAACAACTCAGGAAAGCCAAAAATAACATTTTCAATATCACATCTAGCTTTGCGAAAGCGTTTCAAACACCGACAGCCATCACCCACGAGGCGCAGTATATCGGCGGGCTTAACCAATGACAATCAATTAGCTACAAAGAAAACCCAAAACCGTAAACCAGATCTCACAACTCATTTAACAAATCATTAATGATCATCCAGCAAAATTGACAACAGCCCTGAACTCTGTTTCAAATAAGGCGCTCCAGCCGCCCTGGTACGGGTCAGAACCTTTGCCAGCGTCATCAAACTCGTAATAAAGTAGAGCTGGAATCAAATTATAAAAGAGCAAAGGAGACGTGCTATGGCTGATAAGATAGCCACCCTACATCTGCCCGGTAAAGACCCGGTAGAACTCCCGATCCTGTCAGGAACTGTCGGACCCGACGTGATCGATGTCAGAAAACTGGGCGCGCAAGGGTACTTCACCTTCGACCCCGGTTTTATGGCAACCGGTTCTTGCAAATCATCCATTACGTACATAGATGGCGATCAGGGTGTCTTGCTGCACCGTGGTTACCCCATCGCCCAGTTGGCCACCCAGGCCAGCTATCTGGAAGTCTGCTACATCCTGCTGTACGGCGAGGCGCCCACCAAGGCGCAGTACACGGAATTCGAACGTCTGGTCACCCGCCATACCATGGTGCACGAGCAGATCGCCTTCTTCTTCCGCGGCTTCCGTCGCGATGCTCACCCCATGGCTGTCATGTGCGGCGTGGTCAGTGCGCTCTCCGCCTTCTATCACGATGCCCTCGACATCAACAACGAAGAGCACCGCGAGATCTGCGCCTTCCGTCTGCTCTCCAAGATGCCGACTCTGGCCGCCATGTGTTACAAGTACTCCATCGGTCAGCCGTTCATGCAGCCGCGTAACGCCCTCTCCTATGCCGGCAACTTCCTGCACATGATGTTTGGCGTGCCGACCGAAGAGTACAAGGTCAACCCCATCGTCGAACGCGCCATGGACCGCATCTTCACCCTGCATGCGGACCACGAGCAGAACGCCTCCACCTCCACCGTGCGTCTGGCCGGCTCCTCTGGCGCCAACCCGTTTGCCTGTATCGCCGCGGGGATCGCCTCCCTGTGGGGACCGGCCCACGGCGGTGCCAACGAAGCCTGCCTCAAGATGCTCGAGGAGATCGGCTCCGTTGACCGCATTCCCGAGTACATCGCCAAGGCCAAGGACAAGAACGATCCGTTCCGTCTGATGGGCTTCGGTCACCGGGTCTACAAGAACCACGACCCCCGTGCCACCGTGATGCGCGAAACCTGTCACGAGGTACTGACCGAGTTGCAGATCAAGGATCCGCTGCTGGACGTGGCCATGGAGCTGGAACGCATCGCGCTCTCCGACCCCTACTTCATCGAGAAGAAGCTCTACCCGAACGTGGACTTCTATTCCGGCATCATCATGAAGGCCATCGGCATCCCCATGTCCATGTTCACCGTGATCTTCGCCATCTCCCGTACCATCGGCTGGATTGCCCACTGGAACGAAATGCACTCGGATCCGGATCAGAAGATCGGCCGTCCGCGTCAGCTCTATACCGGTCAGCCGCAGCGCGAGTTCACCCCGCTCGACCAGCGTTGAGCCACGGGTTTCAGATTTTTTGTTACAAAGGCGGTCATTGACCGCCTTTTTATTTGCCGCTCTAATGCCCCCCTTTCCATCGAAGGAGTTCATCATGAGACCACTGTTCCTCAGCGCCGCTGCCGCCCTGCTGCTCAGCGCCTGTCAAAGCGCCTGTCAAAGCGCCCCCACGCCAACCGCAGGCGAGACCCTCTACGTCAACAGCCAGCTGGTACACTGCGTCGGCGTCGGCCCCATGCAGTGCATGCAGGTGCGCAGTGACGAGCAGCAGCCCTGGACCCTGTTCTATCAGCAGATTGAAGGCTTTCAGTTTGAACCCGGCTACCGCTATCAGCTGACCGTCAGCAAGGAGCAGCTCACCGATGTGCCGGCAGATGCCCCTTCCCTGCACTACCAGCTCATCAAGGTCGTCAGCAAACAGGCGGCGCGCTGATCAAAACAGGCATCGTTTGGAGATGCTTGTTCAGTTCATGACCCGGTTCTGGTACGCTGGTTGACGAATCCATTGTTTAATCAGCGTTTTCGGGCAGCCATGCCCCACCACTATGATCAAGATCCGCACGACCCGGGCCAACGACTGGCCCGCCATCATGGCCATTCAGGACGAGTGTTATCACCAGCTGGATCCTGAACCCATCGAAGTCATGAGCAACAAGGCAGAACTGGCCCCTGCCTGCTGCTGGGTGGCCGAACATCAGGGCCAGGTGCTGGGCTATTTGCTCTGCCACCCCTGGCGTGCCCACCAGCCCCCGCCTCTCTCCGTCCCCATTCAGCGCCTGGCCGGCAATGACGAGTTCTATCTGCACGATCTCGCCGTCTCACGGCAGGCCCGCGGCAAGGGCATAGGGCTGCGACTGCTCGCCACCGCCCTTGCGTTTGCCGCAGACGAAGGGTTCGAGCACGCCGGTCTGGTGGCGGTGCAGGATGCGCCGGCCTTCTGGCGCAAGCAGGGCTTCCAGCCGGCCACTACCCGCAAGTCCCTCACCGAATATGGCGAGGGCGCGACCTACATGCGACTGCCACTACCGCAACGGGGCTGACGATCACCCAATGAAAAAGGCGCCTTGCGGCGCCTTTTTTTCGACTCATGGTGGGCTCATCAAGCCTTGAACTTGCTGAACACCAGGGAGGCGTTGGTCCCGCCAAAGCCGAAGCTGTTGGACATGACGGTATTGAGATCCGCCTCTTCGTACGCGCGCACGATGGGCAGGCCTTCGGCCTTCTCGTCCAGGGTCTCGATGTTGATGCTGGGGGCGATAAAGCCGTGTTCCATCATCAGCAGGGAGTAGACGGCCTCGTGCACGCCGGCAGCACCCAGAGCATGACCGGTC
The DNA here is from genome assembly GCF_963888745.1 of Aeromonas sp. DNRA1. NCBI lineage: Bacteria > Pseudomonadati > Pseudomonadota > Gammaproteobacteria > Aeromonadales > Aeromonadaceae > Aeromonas > Aeromonas sp. DNRA1. The sequence continues at coordinate 149,625 of NZ_CAWPKQ010000001.1, forward strand.
ATGGCCTTGGTGGCGGAGAGCTTGGGCGCATTGCTGCCAAACAGCGTCTGGATAGCTTCCAGCTCTTTGGTGTCACCGACCGGAGTGGAGGTACCGTGGGTGTTGATGTAATCCACCTTGCCGACACCCTGCATCGCCATCTTCATGCAACGCACCGCGCCTTCACCGCTTGGCGCGACCATGTCATAGCCATCGGAGGTAGCACCGTAACCGGTGATCTCGGCATAGATGTGGGCACCACGGGCCAGGGCGTGTTCCAGCTCCTCGACCACTAGGATGCCACCACCACCGGAGATGACGAAACCGTCGCGATCCGCATCATAGGTACGGGAGGCTTTTTCCGGAGTGTCGTTGTACTTGGTGGACAGGGCGCCCATGGCATCGAACTGGATGGTGGAAGACCAGTCCAGCTCCTCGCCGCCGCCGGCGAAGACGATGTCCTGCTTGCCAAGCTGGATCAGTTCCAGAGCGTGACCGATGCAGTGGGCAGAGGTGGCGCAGGCGGAGCTGATGGTGTAGTTGACACCCTTGATCTTGAACGGGGTGGCCAGGCAGGCGGAGGTGGTGGAGGACATGGTGCGCGGCACCATGTAGGGGCCCACGCGCTTGACGCCCTTCTCACGAGCGATATCCGCAGACTCGGAGGTGTTCTTGCCGGAGGCGCCACCGGAGCCGGTCACGATACCGGAACGCTCGTTGGACACCATATCTTCCGGCAAACCGGCGTCTTCGATGGCCTGTTGCATGGAGAGATAGGCATAAGCCGCTGCATCGCCCATGAAACGCATGACTTTACGGTCGATCAGTTCAGACGGGTCGAGTTTGATGTTACCCCAGACACGGCTGCGCAGGTTGTACTGTTCGAACTGCTCGGAATAGGTGATGCCAGATTTGCCTGCTTTCAGGGAGGCCAGCACTTCTTCCTTGTTGTTGCCGATACTGGAGATGACGCCGATACCGGTGATCACTGCTCTTCTCATTAATTCATCTCGTCTGGAAAAACTGGCGCCAAGTCTACCCGCTTTCGGCTGCCAAACTGGTCTGCTTTCACGTAGAATGCCCGCGATTTTGTGACGCGAGCAGAGGAAAACGTGAGTCAAACATCCTTACATCATGCCCGATTGGACTGGAATGAAGCGGGAACTCCAGTCTCCAGTGAGTTCGGGGATGTGTACTTTTCCAATGATAACGGTCTAAGTGAAACCCGCTACGTCTTTTTGCAGCAAAATCGGCTGCCAGCGCGATTTTCGCATCACGATAGTGACATTTTCGTGATAGGTGAGACAGGTTTCGGCACAGGTCTTAACTTTCTGGCGACAATGGCCGCCTTTCTGGAACAGGCGCCCCAATCCGGCAACGGTGCCCGCCTCCACTTCATCAGCTTCGAAAAATACCCACTGACCCGGGAGGATCTGCGCAAGGCGCTGGCCGCCTGGCCCGAGCTCGCCACCTTCAGCCAGCCCCTCATCGAGCAGTGGCCGCTGCCCGTCGCAGGCTGTCATCGGCTGCTCTTTGCCGGCGGCCGGATCCGGCTCGACCTCTGGTTTGGTGACATCAAGGAGATGCTGCCCCAGGTACCCCACCCGGCAGACGGGTTGGTGGACGCCTGGTATCTGGATGGCTTCTCCCCTGCCAAGAACCCGGAGATGTGGACGCAAGAGTTGTTCGACGGCCTGGCCCGCCTCGCGCGTCCCCACGCCACCATCGCCACCTTTACCTGTGCCGGCTTCGTGCGCCGCGGCCTGATTGCCGCCGGTTTTACCATGCAGAAGGTGAAAGGACACGGCAGCAAGCGGGAGATGCTGGCCGGGGAGCGCGCAGAGAAACAGCCGCAGCAGACCATCGCCCCCTGGTATGCCAGACCCGCCGGCCGCGCGGGTGAGGTGCTGATCATCGGTGGCGGCATCGCCTCGGCCATGACGGCGCTCTCGCTGGTGGAGCGGGGCCGCAAGGTAACGCTCTTGTGCCAGGATGGCGAGCCGGCGACCGGCGCCTCCGGCAACCGGCAGGGAGCCCTCTACCCGCTGCTCAACGGCGAGCACGATGCCCTGTCGCGCTTCTATTCGCTGGCCTTCGGCTTTGCCAGAAACCGATTGTTATCCCTGGCCGAGCGCCACCCTGTCGCCTTCTCGCTGTGCGGCGTCACCCAGCTCGGCTATGACGACAAGTCCGCCGCCAAGCTGGCCAAGATGGCACAAGGCCCCTTCCCGCCCGAACTGATGCAGGTACTTTCCGAGCCGGAGGTTGAGCAAGTGGTCGGCCTGCCCTGCGGTCACGGTGGCGTCAGCTATCCGCAGGGAGGCTGGCTCTGCCCGGCGGATCTCACCCGCGCCGTCATCCAGGAGGCGCAGGCCAGCGGGCTGCTTGAGGTGGCGTTCAATACCGAGGTGGTCGCCATTGCCGAACAGGCCGATGGCTGGCAGGTCGAGTCTCGTGACGGGCGCCGCTGGCAAGCCCCCAATCTGGTGGTGGCTGCCGGCCATCAGTTGCCTGCGCTCATCCCCTTTGCCGAGCTGCCGCTCTATCCGGTGCGCGGCCAGGTGAGCCATGTGCCGACCTCGGCGAGCTTGAGCAAGCTCAACACCGTGCTCTGCTACGATGGCTACCTCACTCCGGCTCACCACGATCACCACTGCATCGGCGCCAGCTATGGCCGCAACCAGACAGACCTCGCGTTTCGCACCGACGAGCAGGCCCAGAACCAGGCGCGACTGCAAGCCTGCCTGCCGCAGCAAGCCTGGCCCGCCGAGGTGGATGTGAGTGGCAATCAGGCCCGGGTCGGCGTGCGCAGTGCCAGCCGGGATCACCTGCCGGTGGCGGGGCCGGTCGCCAGCTTGGCCAACCTGGCGGATCACTACGCCGGACTGCAAGGCGATCAGCAGAACGCCGCGCAGTTGCCGCTGCATCCCGGCCTCTATGTGCTGGGGGCGCTCGGCTCGCGGGGACTCTGCTCGGCGCCCCTTTGCGGCGAGCTGCTGGCCAGCGAGATCTGCGGCGATCCGCTGCCACTGGCCGCCGATCTGCTGGAGGCGCTCCACCCGGCCCGCTACTGGGTGCGCAAGCTGCTCAAGGGCAAGCCGCTCCAGTGAGCGCCCAGATGCTCGGCAAGGTGCAACAACAAAAAGGGCTCCCCGGCGGGAGCCCTTTTTGTTCGCTCAAATCCTGTCGGGCTCAGATGCCCTTTGGCCAGTTAAGCCCCAGTTTGCGACCGTGATCGGTCTGCTGCTGCAACTGGCTGAAACGCTGGCGCGAGCTGGCCAACACCCCCTGCCCCCGCTGCCAGGCCTGATATTCCAGGGCGGCGCAGTCGCGCTCCACCGGCAGCTGCGCCAGCTGGATGCCAAGCTGGCTGACGCTCTCCAGCAGTATGTCTTTGTGACGGCTCTCGTAATCGAACATGGCCGCCACCAGCTTGTCCCACTTCTGACGTTCGGCGGCGGAGGCCCTGCCCTTGTCCATCCAGTTCGGCACCATCACCTTGATCCGGGTCGTAACCTTGACCTGTTCCAGCTCGCAGCGCTGCGCCTCGGGACGGGTCTGCAACTGCCAGGATAGTTGGTAACTGGCCATGCCGATGTGGCCGTTGGCCCGGGCTGTGCCCGCGCCGATCATCTGGCGCGCCAGGCTCGCCACGTCCGGCCCGGAAACCCGATAAAACTGAAAGTCGACCTTGATGTCAGGCACCGCCTTGATACCGGTGTAATGGGAACTCTCGGCCCCGGCCGTGGCGGCGAACAACATCAATGCCACCATGAAAACTTTGCTGACCATTCCCATCTCTGCTGCCTTGACCTCGTTGCTGGCGGGGTTGTTATTTTAATTAATAATCAACGCATTAATACTCGAAGCAGGAGATTAACCGCGATCCCCGCGACTGTCACCTGCTCCCGTCACAAAGCCTAAGTGTCAGGTTGACAAGTCGCAACCCCGCACCGCCATTGATTTGCAAGCAAGATCACAAGTGATGCGCAACATCATGGTGAGATACCCCTTATTGGATAATAATCGCCGAGTTTTATGTCGATACATTTCGGGATTGGCCAGATTAACCTCCAAGTTGACGCCAGTAATGCATCCACCTTCATTCGTACTCAGGAACTCACTCTATGATGGAACTCCTTATCGGCACCCTGGTCACCCTGGCTGTGGGCCGCTACATCTTCAAGGGCTACTCGGCCACCGGGGTGCTGCTCAGCGGCGGCTTGCTGCTGCTGGCGATCACTGCCCTGATGGGCAAGGCGGTGCTGCCCACCAGCGTCACCTCCACCGGCCACGTGGCCACCGACATCTTCGAATACGTGCGCTTCCTGCTGGTGGATCGGGGCGGTGGCCTCGGCATGCTGATCATGGTGCTGTGCGGCTTCGCCGGCTACATGAGCCACATCGGCGCCAACACCATTCTGGTGAAGCTCGCCAGCAAGCCCCTTGGCATCATCAAGTCCCCCTACATCCTGCTGGTTGCCGCCTATCTGGTGGCCTGCGCCATGTCGCTGGCGGTGAGCTCCGCCACCGGCCTGGGCGTGCTCTTGATGGCAACCCTGTTCCCGCTGATGGTCAACATGGGGATCTCCCGTGGCGCCGCGGCTGCGGTGTGCGCCTCGCCGGCCGCCATCATCCTGGCCCCCACTTCCGGGGACGTGGTGATGGCCGCCCAGGCCGCCAACATGGAGCTGCTCGATTTTGCCTTCAAGCTGACCCTGCCCATCTCGCTGGTGGCCATCGCTGCCATAGCGGTGACCCACTTCTTCTGGCAGCGTTATCTGGATCAGAAGGCCGGCGAGCACAACGAGGCTGTCGCCCCGAGCGATCTCATCACCGATGCCCCCGGCTTCTACGCCATCCTGCCCTTCACTCCCATCATCGGGGTGCTGCTGTTTGACGGCAAACTCGGACCCAAGCTCGACATCGTCACCATCATCGTCATCTGCCTGGTGCTGGCCGCCCTGCTGGAGCTGGCCCGCAAGCGCAACGGCAAAGAGCTGCTGGACGGGCTGCAGGTGTGCTGGCGCAGCATGGCCGACGCCTTCGCCGGCGTGGTGATGCTGCTGGTGGGTGCCGGGGTGTTTGCCCAGGGGCTGATGGGGCTCGGCTTCATCGCCAACCTCCTGGATCTGGCCCAGAGCTTTGGTACCGGCGGCATCGTCATCATGCTGGTGCTGGTGGTCATCACCACCCTGGCCGCCTTCACCACGGGTTCCGGCAACGCTCCCTTCTATGCCTTCGTGGAGCTTATTCCCCATCTGGCCACCAGCCTCGGCGTCAACCCCGCCTACCTGGTGATCCCCATGCTGCAGGCCTCCAATCTGGGTCGCACCATCTCGCCGGTCTCCGGGGTGGTGGTCGCCTGTGCGGGGATGGGCAACCTCTCTCCGTTTGAAGTGGTCAAGCGTACCTCGGTGCCGGTCGCGGTCGGCCTGCTGGTGGTGATCCTCGCCACCCAGATCATGGTGCCCGCCTAAATTGGCCGGGGCTCCCTGAGCGGCTGCCCCGCCTCTATCTCGCTCTACCAGCCTGGCCTGCCGCCGGGCTGGTATCTCCCCCCGCCATTGGAGTAGACTCGGTGCTCTTTTTTCTCTAAGGAGGACCGAGATGAGTATTACGGTTCAACTTGCCCACTTCAGTGACTGCCACTCCCATTTCGATGGCGCCCCCATGCGCTTCGCCCCCGCAGGCGAGTCCGAGTGGCGCACCCAGTGTGGTGGCTACGCCCGCATCCTGACCCGGCTCAACGCCTTGCGCCGGCAGACCGACGCGGCGGGCCAGACCTGCCTGTTCCTGCACGGCGGTGACACCTTCCAGGGCTCGCTCTATTTCAACCGCTTCAAGGGGCGCGCCAACGCCGACCTGCTCAGCCTGCTGCGACCGGACGCCATGGTGATCGGCAATCACGAGTTCGATCTGGGCAACGGGCCGCTGGTGGAATTTTTGCGCCAGCTCGACTTTCCGGTGCTGGCCGCCAACCTCGACAGCAGCCAGGAGCCCGCCGACGCCCCGCTGCGACTGCGCGGTCTGCCCCAGTTGTATGACGCCAGCCGTCCCTGGCACCAGCGCATCATCGACGACGTGCCCTTCGCCCTGCTCGGCATCACGCTGCCGCAGATGGCCGCCATCGCCAGCCCCGATCCCCATACCCGCTTTCACGGCATCGAGCAGACCCTGAAAACCGCGCTGGCAGAGATCAAGGCCGCCGGCATCCACCACATCATTCTGCTGAGCCACCTGGGGCTGGAGCAGGACAAACAGCTGGCCGAGCATTTCCCCGAGCTCAGCCTCATCATCGGTGGCCACACCCACAGCCTGCTGGGAGAGCTGGCACCGCTCGGTCTGGCGAGCGAGGGCAGCTATCCGCTGATGCGAAACGGCGTCGCCATCCTGCACGCCGCCCACAGCGCCCTCTGCCTCGGGGTGTGCGAATTGACGTTTGACCAGCACGGCCGGGTAGAACGCAGCCGTGGCCAGCTGGAGTGGCTGCCCTGGCAGCACTGGCCGTTTGCCTCGACGCCGCCGGCCGGGCTGCACTTTTGCGAGCCGGCGCCAGAGCTCGAGCAACTGCTGGCCAAACGCTACCGGCCCGAGCTCGAGACCATGACCCAGCGCATCGTGACCCGCCTTGGCGGGCCGCTGCACCACCAGCGGCTGCCCGATGCCAGCCTGCCGGCCGGCAGCCAGGTGGCGCCCCTGGTGGCCAGCGCCATGCTGGCCGGAGCCCGCGAGCAGGTAGGTCAGGTGGACTTCGCCCTGCACAATGCCGGCGGGGTACGCTGTTCCCTCGAACCTGGACCGCTCAGCGAGGCGGACATCGCCGGCCGCCTGCTGCCCTTCGCCATCCCGCTCACCCTCTATCGGGTGCACGGCCATGAACTGGCCGAGGCGCTGGAGGGGGCCATCGACAACGCCACCAACAACGGCGTGACGGGCAATGGCAGCGGCAGCTTCCCCTATACCGCCGGCGTGCGCTTCTGTTATCAGGCAGACCAGCCCAAGGGGCGCCGGATCACCCGGCTGGAGTGGGAGCGCGCCCCCGGCCAGTGGCAGCCGGTCGAGGCCTACGCCATCTATCGGGGGGTTTCCAGCGCCTACACCGCCTCCGGCAAGGAGGGCTACACCGCGCTGGCCCGCACCCTGACCCAGCACAACCAGGAGCTCGGTATCACCCTGGCGGATGCCTTCATCCGCTGGGCCCGCTATCTGCCCGAGCTCGCCGCTGCGCCGGCACTGGTGGAGTATCAGGGGCCATCTACCCGGTAAGGATCTGCCGGGCCACTTGGCGGTGGCACTCCAGGTCGCTTTAGCCGGTTTTGTCAGAAAACGTGCCGCTTTCATGCCGTAAAGCGGCACTTTTACAAATTATTTCAAGCACATTCCCCTCGCCCATTGCATCGTGCTGTCAGGCTCGGCAAGATAGGCCCGCTTTCGAGACTTCCCAGCAGGAACAGGTCACCCATGAATCATGCCATCCGTTTTACCCCTCCTCGCGTCAATCCGGGCCTGCGGCCGCTGGTGATCCTGCTCACCGGCTTGCTGGCCTTGCTGTTCTGCCTGCGCAACCCGCTGTTCCACGGCATGGCGCCAGGCTTTGACGCCTCGTTGTTTGCGGTGATGGGCAAGATGTGGAGCGAAGGGGGCGTGCTTTACCGGGACATGATCGACATCAAGGGCCCCATGATCTTCGCCCTCGACGCCCTCGGCTATGGCCTTGGCGGCTTCTTCGGGATCTGGCTGCTGGAGTGGGCACTCTGCTGGCTGGGGCTGCTGGCCAGCTGGCAGGCATTCGGCCAGCTCGGCCTCTCGCTGCGGGCCCGGCTCGGCAGCATGCTGGCGGTGCTGGCGCTCTATGGCACCCGCTACTACTACGGCAACATGACCGAGGACTGGACGTTCCATCTGGCCCTCATCGCCCAGTGGGCCTTCATCACCATGCTGCTGGACAAACGCTGCAGCTGGGGACCGGCGCTGGTGGCCGCGCTCACCTTTGCCATCGTCGCCTGGATGCGCACCAACAACGGCGCCTTCTGGGGTGCCTGGTATCTGGTGCTGTTCTGCCACTGGTGCCTGCGCGAGCAGTGGCGCTGCGCCCTCTCCCTGCTCTGCTCCAGCCTGCTGGGACTGGCACTGGTTGGCGGCCCGCTGCTCGCCTACTTCCAGCATCACAACCTGCTGGCCGAATTCAAATACTACGCCTTCGACATCTTCTTCGAGGGGAGCTACGGCAACGGCTTCTCACCGGATGTGGGCAGCGTCGGCCTGCTGCGTACCGGCCTCATCATGCTGTTGCCCGCCTTCATCGTGCTGATGATGGGGCGCCGTCAGGAGTGGTATCTGCCGGCCCTGTGCGCCACCCTGTTTGGGGTCATCTTCACCCTGATCGCCAACTCGGTCTCCGGCCACGTGTTCGATCACTACGATGTGCTCTATCTGCCGCTGGCTCTGCTGCCGCTCGCCTGCCTGCTGGATCGCAGCGAACAGCAGGCCGATGGCCTCGGCCTGCTCTGCATCTCGCTGGTGGTGCTGACCGCCAGCTGGCTGCTGGCCCAGCAGTTGGGTTATGGCTGGAGCACCAAGGAGTGGTCGCTGGAACGGGTGCGCGAAGTGCTCGGCAACAGCCTGTTGTGGGCCCTGCCGGTGCTCATCCTGGTGCCCCTGTGGCGCGCCTGGGATGTGCGCAGCGCTACCCCCTGGCTCGCTTCGCTGGCCATGCTGGCCCTGCTGCTCAACAATGCCTGGGAAGGCACCCTGAAGGGCACGTCGTTCAACCCGCCGGCCCAGGTACGGGTCGATCGGATCAAGGCCGAAACCAGCCCCACCGACAAGATCTGGGTGGACGGCATCCAGCCGCAATATTACCTCTGGACCGATCGCCAGCCGGCCTCCGCCTACCTCTTCTTTGCCAACGTCAACCCACCCTACGACGTGCGTGAACGGGTGCTGGCCGACCTCAAGCGCCAGAGTCCCAAGTTCATCATCGCCAAGCCGGATCGGGTGGCCGATGAGCTCAAGAAGCCAAGCTCCCCCTCCAGTCTCGCCTTCTATCAATATCTGGTAAGCCAGTATGAAGAGGTGGATCCGGGCCTCTATCGCAGACGCTGAGCAACCCTTGACCGAACAGGGCAGTCATCCCGCGATGACTGCCCTTTTCATTGCGCCAATGCAGGCAAGGCCTGAAACGGTAGGCAAGAGGCGACGCGCTGACTACAATGGCGCTCTTTTGATATGACGAGTAATGCAGACATGGCGGAACTGACCTACCTCGGTGGCTACCCCGAGCCCCTCAAGGCCCAGGTGCAACAGCTGATCGCGGCGGGCAAACTGGGGGACGTGCTGGCCAAGCGTTATCCAGAGACCCACCTCATCCAGAGTGACAAGGCACTGCTCGCCTACACCATGGAGCTGAAGAACCGCTACCTGAAAAGCTCGGCGCCACTTTCCAAGGTGATCTTCGATGGCAAGATCAACGTGATCAAGGATGCCCTCGGCCTGCACACCTATGTGAGCCGGGTGCAGGGCAGCAAGCTCAAGGCCAAGAACGAGATCCGCATCGCCGCCCTGTTCAAGGAGGCCCACCCGGCCTTCCTGAAGATGATAGTGGTGCACGAGCTGGCCCACCTGAAGGAGAAGGATCACAACAAGGGCTTTTATCAGCTCTGTCAGCATATGGAGCCCGACTATCATCAACTGGAGTTTGATCTGCGGCTCTGGCTCACCTGGCGCGATCTCGAACGGGCCACGCGCTGATCCCGACTGTTTCAAGGAGGAGACATGACTTCATTGCGCCATTACCTTGCCGTGCGCCACTCAGGCCGGTGGCTGGCGGCACTCCTGTTGCTGAGCCCCTGGCTGCAAGCCGCCGAGCGTTGGCAGAGCGATGCCTATCTCACCGAGAGTTTCTTTGAGGTCGCCATGAAGCGGGAGTACGGCCACGAACAGAACGTGCGCTTCTCCCGCTGGGAACAGCCCATCCGGCTCAAGCTGGTCAACGAATTTGGCGACAAGGCGCTGCAAAACGAGGTGGTCAAAGTACAAAGCCAGCATCTGGCCGGCATCATAGGTCGTCCCATCGCCCTGGTCAGCGAGCGACCCAACATCACCCTGATCATGACCGAACGCGCCAAGATGGCGAGCTGGGCCAAGCGCACCATGGGGCAGGATGCCTCCGTCAAGACCGCGCTAAAGGAGGGGCTCTGCATGGCCAACTTCACCACCAATACCCGCCGCGAGATGGCCCGCGCCACCATCATCATTCCGGTGGATTACAGCCGGGCCAAGGGGCGCTTTCTCGACTGCGTGGTGGAGGAGCTCACCCAGGTGATGGGGTTGCCCAACGATTCGGACAAGGTGTTCCCCTCCATCTTCAACGACAACAGCATCGACAGCTTCCCGACCGGGCTCGATTACGTGCTGCTCAAGCTTGCCTATCACCCGGCCCTGCAGGCCGGCATGACGGCCAGCGAAGTGCGTGCCGCCCTGCCCGTCGCCCTCAAGGCACTACGCGCCAGCGGCGACATTGCCCAGGCCGATCAGCGGGTGCAGGTCAACAGTCTCAAACGCTGGGCCGGGCTTTGACGGTTGAGGATTAAAGGCTGGGGGATGACGCACCATCAGCACGGGATCTCATTCCACCAGCAACAAAAAACGCAGCCTTGGGCTGCGTTTTTTCTGTCCATCCAGATTGCATGTATTCGACACCCGATCCGAAGGGATCAGGAGGCAACACTCTCCGGCATCCAGCTGTCGGCATTCTCCCACACCTCCTGCACCATGGCTTCTGCCAGCTCCTTGTCCTCCTTGCTGGCGCGGCTGACCGTCAGCGCCATGGCGCTGCCGGGGGCGACCCGCACATGCAGGTCGGGGAACTTTTCGCCCAGTTGCTTGAGCAACTCCTGACGCAGCGCCTCCATGGTCGAGGTGGGCACCTGATGTTTTTTGTCGATGATGATTTCCAGACGCATAGGATACTTCTCCATGATTTATAACTGTATTTTTATACAGTATAAGTAAAAAGTAAAGCGCGTCATCCACCTCTTGTTGCCAACCCCGCTGCGACATCACCAAACCCGGCTGGCTACCCCTCTTGCCGGAGAGGCAGAGCTCCCTTGGGCAATATCATCCCATCATCACACAAGACAAAAAATTGTTGATATCTATTCTCAACAAAGGCATGATTTATTTGTTATGTTATAACAACCAAATTATAAGGCCAGTATCATGCGTCCCGACATTCACCCCGAGTACCGTCAGGTTCTGTTCCACGACCTGACCGCCAATACCTATTTTCTGGTGGGTTCCACCCTCAAGACCGATCGCACCAAGCAGTGGGAAGACGGCAATACCTATCCCTATGTGACGCTGGATGTCTCCAGTGCGTCACACCCCTTCTATACCGGCAAGCAGAAGCAGGTCAGCAAGGAAGGTCAGGTCGCCCGCTTCGGCCAGCGTTTCGGTCAGTTTTTCAACAAAGGAAAAGCGCAGTCATGAAAGTCCTCTCCTCCCTCAAATCAGCCAAGTCGCGCCACCCCGATTGCCAGATTGTCCGCCGCCGCGGCAAGCTGTTCGTGATCTGCAAGAGCAACCCCAGGTTCAAGGCCCGTCAGCGCTGATCCGCAGCCTCATAAAAACAAGGCCCTCATGCGAGGGCCTTGTCCATTTATCACTCCGGCATCACGCCGAATCTGCCGCTGTTGAAGTCATCGATGGCCTGCACTATCTCCTCATGGCTGTTCATCACGAAGGGGCCGTGACCCACGATGGGCTCCTCGATGGGATCACCGCTCAGCAGCAGCACAGTGGCGTCGCTGTTTGCCTCGATCATGACCTGCCGCCCTGCCCGGTCCAGCACCACCATCTGCGCCTCCCGGGCGATGGTACTGCCGTTGACCTGCACGATCCCCTTGAGCACGATGAGCGCACCGGTCCAACCTTCGGGCAACTCGAGTGTGCTGACACTGCCCTGCACCAGACGCAGATCCCAGACATGCAGCGGACTGAAGGTACGGGCCGGGCCACGGACCCCCTCAAACTCGCCGGCGATTACCCGCACCGAACCCGCGTCGTTGGCCAGTGCCACCGTCGGAATGTCGCGCGCCAGGATGGGCTGGTAGCCGGGCGGCGTCATCTTGTGCCGGCTCGGCAGATTCACCCACAACTGCACCATCTCCAGCTCACCGCCCGACTCGCTGAAGGCCGGGGCATGGAATTCCTCGTGCAGGATACCCGCACCGGCGGTCATCCACTGCACGTCGCCCGGGCCTATCACGCCGCCCCGACCGGTCGAATCCCGGTGCGCCACTTCGCCCTTGTAGACGATGGTCACCGTCTCGAAACCGCGATGGGGATGTTCACCCACCCCGCGCGGCCGGCTGGTCGGCGTAAAGTTGGCCGGGCCGGCATAGTCGAGCAGCAGGAAGGGGCTCAGCTGCTTACCGTGGCTGCTGTAGGAGAAGAGAGAGCGGACGGGAAAGCCGTCGCCTACCCAGTGAGGACGGGGGGCGCTGTAAACGCCGAGGATCTTTTTCATCTGTCGCTCCTGACATATCCGGTGGAATTGAACACTGGAGACAGCATAGTTTCGAGACGAACAGGTGAGTAGACTGCTAAATTGGGCATCAACGTCCTATTTTTGGAACGATGAGAGCACCCTATGCAGGATCTGAACGATCTCTACTACTTCGTCCAGGTGGTGGATCACGGCGGCTTTGCCCCCGCCGGCCGCGCCATCGGCATGCCCAAATCCCGCCTCAGCCGCCGGATAGCACAGCTCGAAGAGCGGCTCGGCGTGCGGCTGCTCCAGCGCTCGACCCGCCAGTTTGCGGTGACCGAGCTGGGCCGCACCTATTACGAGCACTGCAAGGCGATGCTGGTGGAGGCCGAGGCGGCGCAGGCCGCCATCGAGATGACCCGGGCCGAGCCCTGCGGGCTGATCCGCATGAGCTGCCCCATCGCCCTGCTGCATACCCATATCGGCCCCATGCTGGCGGATTTCATGGCCCGTCACCCGCAGATCAGGGTCGAGCTGGAAGGGACCAATCGGCGGATCGACCCCATCGCCGAAGGGGTCGATGTGGCCATCCGGGTCAGGCCGCCACCGCTGCAGGACAGCGAGCTGGTGATCCGGATACTGGCGCAGCGTCGCCAGTGCCTGGTGGCCAGCCCGGCACTCGTCGCACAGCAGGGCTTGCCCACCGCGCCGGCGGATCTGCACGGCTGGCCCAGCATGGGGCTGGGGGCGCCGCGGCAGCACTATGTCTGGTCGCTGTTCGGGCCGCAGGGGGCGCATGCCGACCTCATTCACCAGCCCCGCTTCGTCACCACCGACATGGTGGCGCTGCGCAGTGCGGCGCTGGCCGGGGTCGGGGTGGTGCAGTTGCCGCTGTTGATGGTGCTGGAGCAGCTGACCGCCGCCACCCTGGTCAAGGTGGTGCCCGCCTGGGAGCCCAAGCCCGAACTCATCCACGCCGTGTTCCCCTCCCGGCGCGGCCTGCTCCCCTCGGTGCGGGCACTGATCGACTATCTGGTGGAGCGCTTCGCCGCCATCGACGAGGAGTGATGAAGAAAGCTGCGGCCCCCTGCCCCAGGCAGCCACCCCATCATGGGGTGGACGCTGAAGGAACAAGATAAGCCGCCACCTCAAGCAAGTGGGGTCACAGCGGGGTGGCGCACTTGCGGTATTCGGTGGGGCTCACCCCCACCCGCTTTCGAAACACCCGCGAGAAATAGAGCTGATCGTCATAGCCCACCTGCTGGCCTATGGTGGCCACCGACAGCGGCGTGGTCTGCAGCAGCAGCTTGGCCCGCATGATGCGCTGATCCTCGCGCCAGCGCACTATGCTCACCCCCACCTGCTCGCGAAACAGGTGGGCGAGGCGCGAGGGGGACAAGAACACCAGCTCGGCCAGCGCCTCCACCGAGATCTCGGCGCACAGCGACTCGCTTAAGATCTGGCACGCCTGGTGAACCCGGTGGTCGATGGCGGGATAGGCATCAAGGGAGGAGGCTTCGTAACAGCGAATCAGCAGCCGCTCCAGCAGGTTCATGGCCAGCTGCTCCGACATGGGCCGCAGCTGCTGGTGGGTCTCCTCGATGTCGAGGAACAGGGCATCGAACTCGGCGAGCAAGGCGGCGTCCGCCAGTTGCAGGCGCCCCACCCGCTCCGTCACCTGCGGCCACTTGAGCCAGTCGGCCCAGTAGGCCCGCGGCCGGAAATAGACCCAGCGGTGGTACCACGCCTGGGCATCCGGCGCCCGGCCGTAATGGTGCACCGCCGCCGGCGGGAACAACAGCAGGTCACCGGGCTCCACAGTGAAGGCCTGCTCCCCTTGAAAGATCTGCCCCTTGCCCCTGATGGTCAGATTGACGATGAAGCCCTTCATCCCCTGGGGCCGGTCGATGATGAAGTCGAGCGCACTCCCTTGCTCGATGGGGGTCATGCCCGAGACCAGGAAGACGTCGAAGGCGTAGCCCGGCAGCAGGGGGTTGAGTTGTTTCGGCTTCTCTTTTTGCATCGAAGACATGGCGGAAAACAGCGCTTGGGTAAAAAAATCGGCTTGGGCCATTGTAAAGACTCACCTTGGGAACGCGCTATCCGGCGCATGGCGCCGTGTGAAATTGGTGAACTGGCTCACAACGGGATGTGTCGTAAGCCATGAAGTAACCCTCTGCAGGCCCGCAGCACGCGGGCCTGCACCGGTTGGACAGGGATCAGATGCGCGCCTTGCGTACCTGCTTGTAGCGGTCGAACAGCACGGCGGCGAGCAGGATGAGGCCACGCACCACGTACTGGGCAAACGGGGAGATGTTGAGCAGGTTCATGGCGTTCTCCATCAGCCCCAGGATCAGCACCCCGGCGATGATGTAGGAGATCTTGCCGATCCCCCCCTTCATGGAAACACCTCCCAGCACGCAAGCGGAGATCACCACCAGCTCGAAGCCGATCGAGGTCATCGGCTGGCCCGAGGTCATGCGCGAGGCGAGTATGATGCCGGCGATGGAGGCAATCAGCCCGGTCATGGTGAAGATGATGATCTTGGTGCGCACCACGTTGACCCCGGCCAGGCGCGCCGCCTCCTCATTGCCCCCCATGGCCAGGGTGTTGCGGCCGAAGGTGGTCTTGTTGAGCAGCAGACCGAACAGCACGAAGCAGACGGCGGTCAGCCAGACCGGGGTCGGGATGCCGAGCAGGGCGGAGTTGCCGAGCTCGAAGAAACGCTCCTCGACGATGCCCACCGCCTTGCCGTCGGAGATGATGTAGCCCACCCCGCGCGCCATCTGCATGGTGGCGAGGGTGGTGATGAGGGCGTTGATCTTGAATTTTGCCACGACGATGCCGTTGATGAGGCCAAACAGCACTCCCACCGACATGCCGGCCAGGATGCCCACCGTGATGCTCTCAGTGGCGTTGATGCCCACCGCGCAGGCGACGCCGGAGCAGGCCACCACTGAGCCCACCGACATGTCGAACTCGCCGGAGGCGAGGCAGAACAGCATACCGCACGCCACCATGCCCGACATGGAGACGGCGAGCCCGAGCCCGCGCATGTTGATCAGGCTGGCGAAGTTGGGTACCAGCACGCAGGCCAGCAGGAACAGGATGGCGAAGATCACCAGCATGCCGTATTGATCCCAGACGCGGGCCAGTTGCAGGCGGGAGCCGCTGGCCGTCGCGGCGCTGGCGGCCTGGCCGACTGAGGTAGTAGTTGTCATGGTATTTCTCCTGAAAATTCCGGGTGCTATCTCGTTGCTGTCAGCAGCTCAACGGGCCGGCATGGCCAGATTGAGCGCCTTGACCTCGTTGGCCTCGTCGTGGGAAAGCTCGCCGGCGATCTCCCCCTCCCGCATGACCATGATCCGGTCCGCGATGCCCAGCACTTCCGGCAACTCGCTGGATACCACCACCACGGCGATGCCCACCTTGGCCAGATCGTAAATCACGTTGTAAATCTCGTTCTTTGCCCCGACGTCGATGCCGCGGGTCGGCTCGTCGAGCAAGATCACCTTCATGTCCTCGGAGAGCCAGCGCCCCAGAATGGCCTTCTGCTGGTTGCCGCCGGAGAGATTCATGATGGCCTGCTGGGGAGAGGGGGTCTTGACCCGCATGTCGCGGATCCGCAGCCTCGCGTTCTCGTCCTCCCACTGCTGGTTGATCCAGAAGCCCCCCCACGCGTGGTGACGGCGGGCACTGATGTTGATGTTCTCCTGCACCGAGTGGATGGGGATGATGCCGAGCGCCTTGCGATCTTCGGTACATAGCATGATGCCGCTGCGAATGGCGTCGATGGGGCTCTGAATGACCACCTTTTTGCCAAACACCGCTATCTCGCCGCTGTCCATCTTGTCGGCGCCGAAGATGAGCTTCATCAGCTCGCTGCGCCCGGCCCCCACCAGCCCGAAGATGCCGAGGATCTCCCCGCGCTTGACCTCGAACGATACCGGCGCCTTGAGCCCAGGCCCCATCAGGTTCGCCACTTTGAGGCCCGCCTCGCCAAGCGGCCTTGGGCTGTAGCCATAGATGTCGGTCAGCTCGCGCCCCACCATGGTCTTGACCAGCAGATCCCGGTCCACCTCGGCCATGGAGGCGAAGGTGCGCACGAACTGGCCATCCTTGAAGACCGTGATGGCGTCGCACAGGGCGAAGATCTCATCCATCCGGTGGGAGACGTAGAGGATGACCTTGCCCTCGTCACGCAGCTGGCGGATGACCCGAAACAGCTGCTCAATCTCGCGCGACGACAGGCTGCTGGTCGGCTCGTCGAAGGCGATGACGCTGGCATCCCGGGTCAGCGCCTTGGCGATCTCCACCATCTGCCACTGCCCCAGCGACAGGTACTTGAGCGGCGTCTCGGGGGAGACGTCCATGCCGAGGCGCGCCAGCTGCCTGGCCGCATCCTGATAGAGCTTCTCCCGATCGATGACCCCGCGCCGGGTCGGCAGCTGACCGAGATAGATGTTCTCGGCCACCGTCATCTCGGGTACCAGGTGCAACTCCTGATAGATGATGGCGATCCCGCTCTCCAGCGCATCGACCGTGCTTTGAAAGACCCGCTCCTGACCGGCCAGCTTCACCACCCCGGTGGTGGGCGATTGAAAGCCGCTCAGGATCTTGAGCAGGGTGGACTTGCCCGCGCCGTTTTCCCCCATCAGCGCGTGCACCGTGCCCTGCTGGCAGCAGAAGGAGACGTTCTTCAGCGCCTTGACGCCGGGAAACTCCTTGCTGATGCCGCAAAACTCCAGATAAGGAACTGACTGATTCATGTTTCACTCCAGCCGACCGGCATGGCGCACTGCGCCATGCCGGTCTCGGTGTCAGGGTTTAGATGGCGTCAATCACAGACCTTTCTTCTGCAACTCGACCTTGAAGTTGTCGCGGGTGATGAGCACTACATCGGTCACCTCGGTGAACTTGGCCGGCTCGGCGCCGTTGACCACCCAGTCATGGAGCATCTGGATGCTCTTGTAGCCGTGCACGTCCGGGCTTGGCAGCAGGGAGCCGAGAAAGCCGGTGGCGCTGGACTTGGAGAGTTCGTTCACCGCATCCACCCCGTTGATGCCGATGCCGATGACGTTCTCGGCTTTGAAGCCCTGCCCTTCGGTGGCGCGCACGCCGCCCAGCACCGTATTGTCATTCATGCCGACGATGAGCCAGTTCTTCACCTCGGGGTGCTGCACCAGCATGGAGTTGGCGGCATCCAACGCCCCCGGAATGTCGTTGGCCTTGGTGGGTGAGCGGTAGATCTGCGCCTCGGGGAAACCGGCGGCCTTGAGCGCGCTCAAGGAGCCCTCGACCCGGCGACGGGCGGTGTCGAGCTCGTCGGCGGTGATGGCGAGCACCCCGGTCGCCCTCACGTCCCACTGGCGTTTTTGCATCTCCTTGTAGAGCTCCTGGCCCTGGCGTTCACCAATCTTGGTGGCGGCCATCATCACCAGCGGCACCTGCTCCATGGGCTGGCCCTTGGCGTTGACGAACTGGTCGTCCACCGTGATGACCTTCAGATCCATGCTGTTGGCCTTGGCCATGATGGCGGCCCCGAGCTTGGGATCCGGAGTGCAGATGACGAAGCCCTTGGCGCCGTTGGCAGCCAGGCTGTCGATGGCATTGAGGGTCTTCTCGCCATCGGGGACGGCGATCTTGATCACCTCGAAGCCGAGATCCTTGCCCGCCTTGTCGGCGAAGTTCCATTCGGTCTGGAACCAGGGCTCCTCCGGCTGCTTGACCAGGTAGCCCAGCTTCAGCGCCTCGGCCGAGAAAGCAGAATTTGCCATACCAAGGGCAAACCCCATTGCGATCATGCTGTTAACGATTTTGTTCATGCGAGTGTCTCCAGGTGTTCTATCAATCCATGTATCCACGCAGTGCTGCTCCTTGAGTCAATCAAGTCGCAGCCATATAAAAACATGCTTAAACAGGACGTTATTGTTGTTGCTAGTTGAGCGAACCAAGTTGTAATCGTTTTCACATGGAAAAATGGAGAGCAGGATCACGCCATGAAATTGCAGCCGTTTTGTCTATGTTTTCAGCAAAATAATCACATAGCGGATCTTCGATGGCCGTCACCCTCTTGCCGGTATAGCGTTTAAGTCCATATTTCCAGCAGCCAATGGCTAACCGCCCGTCCGGTCCATCTCCTATGGTTCCTCACCAGTCACCCCTCATTGATGGTCAGGAGCACTTATGTCTGAGCACCCCAGGTCCGAGCAGATCACCATAGGACTCGATTTCGGCAGCGATTCGGTCAGGGCACTCGCCGTGCGCTGCCACGACGGCGCCGAGTTGGCAACCCAGGTCGTCTATTACCCGCGCTGGCAGGCCGGTCGTTACTGTCAGCCGGTCACCAACCAGTTTCGCCACCACCCCCTCGACTATCTGGAATCCATGGAGCAGGCGGTGGTGGCGGTGGTGAGCCAGCTCACCCCGAGTCAGCGCTCCGCCGTGCGCGGCATCGGGGTGGACAGCACAGGCTCGACGCCAGCCCCCATCGACGAGGAGGGCCGTGTGCTGGCCCTGCGTCCGGAGTTTGCCGACAACCCCAACGCCATGTTCGTGCTGTGGAAGGATCACACCGCCATCGAGGAGGCCGAGGCCATCACCGCCCTGTGCCACGGCGGCCAGTTCCCCGACTACAGCCGCTACATCGGCGGGGTCTACTCCTCCGAGTGGTTCTGGGCCAAGATCCTGCACATCTCCCGCAGTGACGCGGCGGTGCGCGCCGCCGCCTGCAACTGGATCGAGCTGTGCGACTGGGTCCCCGCCATCCTGAGCGGCACCCAGGCCCCGGCCGACATCCAGCGCGGGCGCTGCTCCGCCGGCCACAAGTCCCTCTGGCACCCGAGCTGGGGCGGCCTGCCCCCCGCCGAGTTTCTCAACGCGCTGGATCCGCTGCTGACCGAGGATCTCGACTACCCGCTCTTTACCGACAGCTGGACCGCCGATCTGCCGGTCGGCACCCTGACCCCCGAGTGGGCGGAGCGGCTGCACCTCTCCTGCGAGGTGGTGATCGCCGGCGGCGCCTTTGACTGCCACATGGGGGCGGTGGGGGCCGGGGCCGGCAACAATGCGCTGGTCAAGGTGATAGGCACCTCCACCTGCGACATCCTGATCGCCGACGAGGCCACCATAGGTGATCGGGCCATTGCCGGGATCTGCGGCCAGGTGGACGGCAGCGTGGTGCCGGGCATGGTGGGGCTGGAGGCGGGACAATCGGCATTCGGCGACATCTATGCCTGGTATCAGCGTCAGCTCGGCTGGCCGCTGGAGAGCCTCGCCGCCCAGTATCCGGAGCTGCGCACCGCCATCGAGGCCCACAAGCGGGAGCTGTTGCCAAGCCTTGCCTCTGCCTGGGAGCAGCAGCGCGATCTGGCCCACCTGCCGGTGGTGCTCGACTGGTTCAACGGTCGCCGCACCCCCTACGCCAACCAGCGCCTGCAGGGCACCGTCACCGGGCTCAACCTCGGCACCGATGCGCCCGATCTGTTCGGTGCCCTGGTCGCCTCCACCGCCTTCGGGGCTCGCAGCATCATGGAGTGCATGACCAGTCAGCAGGTGCCGGTGGAACAGGTGATCGCCCTTGGCGGCATCGCCCGCAAGTCGGCCACCGTGATGCAGACCTGCGCCGACGTGATGAACAGGCCCATCCAGGTGGTGGCCTCGGATCAGTGCTGCGCCCTGGGGGCGGCCATCTTTGCCGCCGTGGCGGCCGGGATCCACGCCGATGTGGCCAAGGCCCAGCGCCACATGGCGAGCGCCGTGGAGCGCACCCACCAGCCTGACCCTGAGCGGGTCGCCGAATACGAGCGCCTCTACCAGCGCTACCTCGCCTGGGGCGCCGCCGCCGAACCCCTCTACAACCGGGGAGTACCGGCATGAACCTCAAGATGCTCAAAGAGCAGGTGCTCGTCGCCAACCTGGATCTGCCGCGCCACGAGCTGGTGACCTTCACCTGGGGTAACGTCAGCGGCATCGACCGAGAGCGCAATCTGGTGGTGATAAAGCCAAGCGGCGTCAGTTACGAGCGGATGCTGCTCGAAGACATGGTGGTGCTGGATCTGGCCGGCAAGCAGGTGGAGGGCGCCTTGCGCCCCTCCTCCGACACCGCCACCCACCTGGTGCTCTATCGCGCCTATCCGGAACTGGGCGGCGTGGTGCACACCCACTCCACCCACGCCACCGCCTGGGCCCAGGCGGGGCGTGCCATCCCCATTTTCGGCACCACCCAGGCCGACTACTTCCACGGCGAGATCCCCTGCTCGCGCCTGCTCACCCCGGGCGAGGTCGAGGAGGATTACGAGGGGCTGACCGGGCATCTCATCGTCGAGACCCTCAAGCAGACCCCCATCCTCACCATGCCGGGGGTGCTGGTGGCCAACCACGGCCCCTTCAGCTGGGGCGAGAGCGCCGAGGACGCGGTACACAACGCCGTGGTGCTGGAAGAGGTGGCCCGCATGGCCTGGCTCACCGGCCAGATCAACCCCGGGGCCCGCCCCCTGCCCGATTACCTGCTGGAGAAGCACTACCAGCGCAAACATGGCAAACACGCCTATTACGGCCAGACAAAAGCGTAAACAGAGGACACCAAGATGGAATTGATGAAACAGCTGGAAGTGTGGTTTCTGGTCGGCAGCCAGCACCTGTATGGCGCCGCCACCCTGAAGCAGGTGGCCGATCACGCCCACACCATCACCAGCCAGCTCAACGAGCGCGCCGGCCTGCCGGTCAAGATCGTGCTCAAGCCCACCGGCACCACCCTCGACGAGATAAGCAGTGTCGCCAGGGATGCCAACCATGACGAGCGCTGCGCCGGGCTCATGGTGTGGATGCACACCTTCTCCCCCGCCAAGATGTGGATCCCGGCGCTGAGTCAGTTGCAAAAACCCCTGCTGCAGTTCCACACCCAGTTCAACCGGGATCTGCCGTGGAGCGAGATCGACATGGACTTCATGAACCTGAACCAGACCGCCCACGGTGGCCGTGAGTTCGGCTTCATGGGTGCCCGGCTGCGGCTGCCGCGCACCGTGGTGGTCGGTCACTGGCAGGATGAAGAGGCCCACCGCAAGCTGGGCAACTGGATGCGGGTCGCTGCCGCCATTCACGACAGCCGCCACTTGAAGATCGCCCGCTTTGGCGACAACATGCGCAACGTGGCGGTCACCGAGGGCGACAAGATTGAAGCCCAGATCCAGTTCGGCTATCAGGTGAACTACCACCCGGTCGGCGATCTGGTGAAGGTGATCGACGCCGTGCCCGCAAGCGACATCGAGGCGCTGCTGGCCGAATACGAAGAAACCTACACCCTGACCGGGGCGGTGCAGGCGGGCGGGGTGCTGCGCTCCTCCCTCTATGAGGCGGCGCGCCAGGAGCTGGGGATGAAGAAGTTCCTCACCGACGGCGGTTTTGGCGCCTTCACCACCACCTTTGAAGACCTTCACGGCCTGCACCAGTTGCCGGGGCTGGCCTGTCAGCGCCTGATGCAGCAAGGCTTCGGTTTCGGCGCAGAGGGAGACTGGAAGACCGCGGCCCTGCTGCGCACCCTCAAGGTGATGGGGGCCGGGCTTGCGGGCGGCACTTCCTTCATGGAGGACTACACCTACCACCTGGAGGCGGGCAACAACCTGGTGCTGGGCGCCCACATGCTGGAGGTCTGCCCCTCCATCGCCGCCAATAAACCCGTGCTGGATGCCCAGCATTTAGGGATAGGCAAGAAGGCCGACCCGGCCCGCCTGCTGTTCGCGGCCCCCGCCGGCAAGGCGGTCAATGCGAGCCTCATCGATCTGGGCAACCGCTTCCGGCTGGTGGTCAATCAGCTCGAGGTGGTGGACCTGCCAGAGGCCATGCCGAAACTGCCGGTGGCCAGCGCCCTGTGGCAGCCCATGCCGGGCCTGCAGACCAGCGCCGAGGCCTGGATCCTGGCGGGCGCCGCCCACCACTCGGTGTTCACCCAGTCGGTGGATATCGCGCAGCTGCGCACCTTCGCCGACCTCATGGGCATCGAGTGCGTGGTGATTGACGAGCATACCCGGATCCCCGAACTCAAGGAGCAGTTGCGCTGGAACGAGGTCTACTACAAGATCTGCCACTGAGCCCGCCACCAGAAAACCTGGACAGCCCCGCCAACGGGGCTGTCTCTTTTTACTCTCTCCCCTTCCCTCCTTTGCATCTTCCATTGATGCAGGTCTGCCCAATAAAGCGGCAGCCGGCCGGTCTGCCCTTCGTTCTGCCTGCGCTATGGTTTACCATGCAGGCAACCGAGGTGCATGGCACCCCCACCCTGGCGCCAGGCGCCACCGTCATCGGATATCCCTCTCGAGCAACATGAGCAAAACAGCACACGCCGGCAGCGAGCCGACCTTCTACTTCCACGACTACGAGACCTTCGGCATCAGCCCGGCCAGGGACAGACCGGCGCAGTTTGCCGGCATTCGTACCGACGGGGATTTCAACCTCATCGGCGAGCCGCTGGTGATTTATTGCAAGCCGCCGGCGGATTACCTGCCGGAGCCGGAGGCGTGCCTGATCACCGGCATCACGCCGCAAAAAGCGATGAAGGACGGGCTGTGCGAGGCGGATTTCATCCGTCAGATCCACGAACAGTTCGCCACCCCGGGTACCTGCGTGCTGGGCTACAACAGCATCCGCTTCGATGACGAGGTGACCCGCTACACCCTCTATCGCAACTTCTATGACCCCTATGCCTACAGCTGGCAGAACGGCAACTCCCGCTGGGATATCCTCGACATGCTGCGGGCCTGCTACGCCCTGCGCCCGGAGGGGATCGAGTGGGCGTTTGACGAAGAGGGCAAGCCGAGCTTCAAGCTGGAGAAGCTCACCGTCGCCAATGGCGTGGCCCACGCCAATGCCCACGATGCGCTCTCGGACGTGCTGGCCACCATCGAGATGGCCAAGCTGGTGAAAAAGGCCCAGCCCAAGCTGTTCGGCTACCTGTTTGACCTTCGCAACAAGAACAAGGTGAAGGCCCTCATCGACGTGGTGACCATGAAACCGCTGGTGCACGTCTCCGGCATGTTCTCCCCCTGGCAGGGGTGCGCAAGCTGGGTCTCGCCGCTCGCCTGGCACCCCAGCAACCAGAACGCGGTGATCATGGTGGATCTGACCCGCGACCCCACCCCGCTCATCGAGCTCACCAGCGAGGAGATCCGCGAGCGCCTCTACACCAAGAAAGAGGAGCTGGGGGATCTGGCCGGTATTCCGGTGAAGCTGGTGCACATCAACAAGTGCCCGGTGCTGGCGCCGGCCGCCACCCTGACGGCGGAGCGTGCCGACCAGCTTGGCATCGATCGGGAGCAGTGCCGCAAGAGCCTGGATCTGCTGCGCGCCCACCCCGAGGTGCGGGAGAAACTGGTGGAGGTATTCAATCAGGAGTTTGCCGGCAACAATGACGGCGATCCGGATACCCAGCTCTACGCCGGCTTCTTCGGTCACGGCGACAAGTCCACCATGGATCTGGTGCGCGCCACCCCGGCGGATCTGCTGGGCGAGCGGGAGTTTGCCTTCACCGACGCCCGGCTGCCGGAGATGCTGTTTCGCTACCGTGCCCGCAACTGGCCGCACACGCTGAGCGAAGCGGAGCAGAAACGTTGGCGACTGCACTGCAGCGACTACTTCAGCCGCCGTCTGCCCGACTATGTACCGCGCCTCGAGGCGCTGGCCGAGCAGAATCAGGGTAACGAACGGAACTTTGCCATCCTCAAGAGCCTCTATCACTACCTCGAAAATCTGTGAGATGTGACCCGCCTCACGGTTAAATGACTGTACGCTCCCCCGCCCCGCGACATAATGGGAAGGGGAGCAAAGACTCCTGATGTTTCAATTATTTGTGCGCTAACATTGCACTCACGGCCGGTTGGCCTATCGACCCTTGGGGATGCCTCATCCGATGCGTTCAGGATTATCCGGTTTTGGTTTGCTCATCTGCGCCCTGCTGCCATCGGCCAGCATGGCGGGTGTGCGTTTTGATGTCCCCGACTATCTGCTGCAGTTGCCGCAGCAGACCTATCAGCTGATCGAGAGCAACTTCAGCCGCCTCTATCAGCAGACCGACTTTACCCCCCAGATCACCAACAGCTATTTCAATCGCTCCGATCTCTACAACTTCGTCGGCGTGCCCCTGGCCATCACCCCCCAGGCCGGTTTCCAGCTGGAAGTGTTTGGCCAGCTCTACAACCGTGCCTCCCAGAGCTATGTGCACATGAGCCAGGACATGTCGCTCTATCGGATGATCCGGGCCGACATGATGGGCAACACCAACGACGAGGTGGCCCTCGGCATGGGGCTCGGCATTCCGCTCACAACGCAGCTCACCTTCAAGGCCCTGCTCTCCAGCAACGAGATCCCGGGCTATGGCGCCGCCAATTACGCCATCGGCTTCGAGTGGCGTTACTGACTCCGGCATAGCAGCGCCTTTCGCAATACATTCAGGCTCCCGTGGGAGCCTGAATCATGATTGCCAGCCTGCTCAGCGGTAGCGGATCACCCGCCCCTCGCCCCCCTGCAGGGTGAGCGCGGTACCGACGGCCCCCTCATCCCAGAAATCTTCGCCCCCTGCCGGCAGCAGGAACTCCTGAGGCTGCGCCTCCCAGTTGAAGAGGCAGAGCAGGGTGCCACCCTCGGGCAGGCTCACCTCACCGCAGGCAAAGTCCATCGATTCGAAACGGGCGCCAGGGGCTCGCGCAGCGCAGAGCTCGAGCAGCTTGCGCAGTTGCGCCGCCTGAACCTCGTCGAGATCCTGCAGCCGGTCTCCGGCCAGCATCATGCCGCCGCTTGCCACCAGCGCCGCCAGATGGAAACGGTACTCGGCAGGGCTCGCCTGCTGGCTTGGCAGATCCCGCAGGCAGATGCAGTCGGGATCCAGCGCCCACAGTCGGTCGTTCTGCCAGGCGCGGCAGAAGGTCTCGCGAGCGATCTGTCGATAACGATGGCCATTGCGCTCCACGTCATCGCTCACTCGCATGCCGTGCACCAGGCCGAGGCTTGGCCAGATGGGGGCGTTGCAGCCAAGCAGAAAGATCCCCTCGCCCGCCCCGCGCAGGATGGCGGCCATGCCGCGCCGGTAGGCCTCGACCCGGGTGGCATCCGGGTCATGGAAGCGACCGCCGTGGATGGCCCCCCAGAAGTTGGCGTCGAGTTTGAAGTAGTGGATGCCCCACTGTTCGCGCAGGGTGCGAAACACCCGTTCGAGGTGAGCCTGCACCTCGGGGTGGGTGCCATCCAGCACATACCAGGGGGTGCAGCGCCAGCCGCCGTAGGTAACCCGCTCGGAGGGCAGCGGCAGCCCGTCATCCCCCTTCACGAACCAGTCGGGGTGATCCTGAAACACTTGGGAACCGGGCTCGGCGATAAAGGGGGCCACCCAGAGCGCAGGCTCGCAGCCAGCTCCTTTGATCTCGGCGGCCAGGGACGCCACCCCCTGCTCGAACTTAGCCGACGGGGTAAGCCAGTCGCCCATCTTGGCCTGATAACCGTCGTCGATCTGCACGTAGCGCAGCGCCGGGAATCGCTCGGCACGCACCTGCAGGTTCTCGCGAATGTCGGCGGCGCTCACGTCCGCGTAGTAGTGATACCAGGAGCACCAGCCGCTGGGGCGCTCGCCAACCTGACCGATCAGCGAGCCATGCTCAGCCTCGATCCGCTGTGCCAACTCGGCCAGCAGTGCCTCCCGATCTTTCCCCTCAAGGCAGAGCAGCGCCTCGCTCTGCCAGAACTGGCCGGCAGGGAGCGCACGCCCCTCACCGTTCATCAGGATCTGCAGCCGGCCATCGGGGTAGAGCCGAAACTCCCCGCCAAAGCGCTGACAACTGGCAAAGGCGAGCAGCAGCCAGCCCTTGTCATGCTCCACCAGCAGCAGGTTGTGCACCGTGTGATAACCCTGATCATCGGTGATGCGATAGACACCGGCATCGGGACAGCGACCGACCGGTTGCGGCGCTTGCCAGCTGCCCATGGTCTGGGCCAGCATCTGGAAGCCTTCGCCGTAGATGGCGCACGCGGGCGAGAGACCGAGCTTGCCATCAAACAGCGTCCAGTGCTCGACCCGGGCCTCGCTGCTGCCGGTGTTGTCGAGCCGCACCCGGCACAGGGGCCCCTCCCACTGGCGAGTTTGCAGCAACGAAGGGGGCAGATGGTGGTCGTCCGCCAGCTGGCGCAGGCGGGACAAGAGAGATGTCATGGCGACTCCTTGTGGTTCGAATAGGGTTCTATCTGAAAATCTTCAATTAAATCAGCCTCAAACGAACTGATTTCAGCTGTTATTGTTTTAATGCCGCGACCCGGCCTCTCTGGTAGACTGGCGTATTCCTTAGTTCACCGTTACCAAGATGGGGCTACTGTGATCGCGCAACGTGCCTTGCTGTACCTTCGTGACTTTCTGGTCATCGTCGCCTGCCTGCTGGCGGGCAAAACCCTGGCAGCCATCCTGCCGTTCGCCTTCCCCGGCAGCATCATCGGCATGCTGCTGCTGTTCGTGCTGCTCTCCCTTCAACTGGTGAAACTGCACTGGGTTGAGCAGGGCGCCGGCCTGCTGCTGCGCCACATGGGGGTCTTGTTCGTGCCGGTGGCAGTCGGGCTGGTGGCCTGGCTGGAGCCACTGCGCCAATCTTTCGGCCTCATCATGCTCTGCATCGTGCTCGGGATCGTGCTGATCCTCGGCACCGTCGGCCGCCTCTACCAGAGGATGAACAAATGATCTTCTGGCTGGCCATTCCCTTGACCCTGGCGCTCTATTTCGCCACTCGGGCCCTCTATCGCAAGTTGCCCTGGCCCATCATCAACCCGGTGCTGGTACCCACCGCCGTCATCATCGGCCTGCTGCTCTGGTTCGATCTGCCGCTGGAGCAGTACGAGAGCGGCACCCGCCCCATCACGGCGCTGTTGGAGCCGGCGGTGGTGGCGCTGGCTCTGCCCCTTTATCAGCAGGCCCGCCAGATCCAGGCCAGGCTCAAGCCCATCCTAATCTGTACCCTGAGCTCGGTCTTGATCTCGGTCTGCACTACCTTGCTGATCGGTCATTTTATGGGCGCCGATCCGGCATTGCTGGCCTCCCTCGCCACCAAATCCATCACCACGCCGCTCGCCATGAGCGTCAGCCAGTCCCTGGGCGGCATTCCCGCCATCGCCGCCGCCGTGGTGGTGGTGGTGGGGATCGTCGGCGCCCTGATCGGCTTCCCCCTGCTCAAACTGATGCGGGTCACCGACCCCGAAGCCCAGGGGCTGGCCATGGGGGCCTGCGCCCACGCCATCGGCACCGCCACCTCCGCCGAGCAGGGCATCACCCAGGGGGCCTTTGCCTCGCTGGCCATGGTGGTGTGCGGCATCCTCACCGCCGCCGTCGCCCCCCTGCTGTTTGCCATCTACCACTGGTTGAGCTGAAGAGCACCCTTTTCCGCGATGGCGGGCCTGCGGGCCCGCCGATGTGCGACCTGCCGCACAATTTGCACAAGACAAACGTTTCCATTACCATCCCTCTCCGTTTGCCCGTCAGGGCGTGAGCACGCTCACACATTTGCCCGAGCTTGCTCCCTACAATGGCCCCCCAATTGGCCTTTGAGGACACATTATGCATCCCCGTTTTGCCAAGCCACTCGATACCCTGTCCGCCCCGCTCAAGGCGGCGCTGCTGCCCATGCTGGGCGATGATTTCCAGGCTCGCTTCACCCCGGATCAGGTCGCCACGTTGAAGGCCGCCACCGGTCTTGACGATCGCGCCCTGCGCCTGGCCCTGCTGCCGCTGGCCGCCGCCTGCTCGGTGGCCCCCATCTCCAAGTTCTTCGTCGGTGCCATCGCCTGCGGCCTGAGCGGCAACTGGTATTTCGGCGCCAACATGGAGTTTGCCGGTCAAGGTCTGTTCCACTCGGTCCATGCCGAGCAGTCCGCCATCTCCAACGCCTGGCTGGGTGGCGAGACCGGCATCTCTGAAATCACCGTCAACTACACCCCCTGCGGTCACTGCCGCCAGTTCATGAACGAGCTGAGCACCGCCAAGACCCTCAAGGTTTCCCTGCCGGATGACTTGAGCGCCCTGCAATCCTTCCTGCCCCACTCGTTCGGCCCGGCGGATCTGGACATCACGGACGCGCTGATGAGCCCGCAGGCCCACGACGAACTCACGCTTGAGAGCGATGATCCGCTATGGCAGGCCGCACTGGCCGCCGCCCGCCAGAGCTACGCCCCCTACAGCCAGGGCTATGCCGCGGTGGCGCTGCAGTTCGCCGACGGTCGCATCTTCTGCGGTCGCTACGCCGAAAACGCCGCCTTCAACCCCAGCCTGCCACCGATGCAGATGGCCTGTGCCCACGCGGTGCTGGGCGGCGAAGATCTCGCCACCATCCGCCGCGCCGTGCTGCTGGAGAGCAAGGATGGCCAGATCAGCCAGCAGGACTCCGCCCGCGCCACCCTCAAGGCGCTCGGCTCGGTCGAGCTGGAGTATCAGGCGGTCTGACCTGCCGTTGCCTGAAACAACAAGGGGAGCCAGTGGCTCCCCTTGTTGTTTCGTGGTGATCGACAGCAAGCCTGCCGAGCCCCGTCAGGACTCCCAGATGATGCTCTGGGAAGAGGACCAGGCGTCGCCGATATCGGCATACTTCTGCTCCAGCAGGTGGCGGCGGATCTTCATGGTCGGGGTGAGCACCCCGTTCTCGATGTTCCAGGGGCTCTTCACCACCAAGATGCCGCGAATTTTGGCGTGGGACTCCAGCTGCTCGTTGACCCGGTTGCGGGCCGCCTCCAGCTGGGCGTTGACCTGATTGCGATCCCCCTTCATGGCGCGCTCCGCCAGCTGCACCAGCGCCACCGGCTGCGGCATGCCGTAGCCAATCACGCACAGCTGTTCGATGATGGGCTCCTGGCCGAGCAGCCCCTCGATGGGCACCGGCGCCACATACTTGCCCTTGGCGGTCTTGAATACGTCCTTCATGCGGCCGGTGATGGTGAGATACCCCTCCCGATCCAGCTTGCCCATGTCGCCGGTGTGCAGCCAGCCCTCTTCGTCGATGGCTTCACGGCTGTGCTCGGGATCCTTGTAGTAACCCAGCATCATCCCCTCGCAGCGACAGAGGATCTCCCCTTCGTCGGAGATCTTGATGGTGACCCCCGGCCCCGCCTTGCCGACCGTGCCTATCTTGTCGGCCCTAAACGGGTAGTTGAGGGTGGAGAAGGCGTGGTTCTCGGTCATGCCCCAGGCTTCGGTGATCTCGATGCCGATGCTGTGATACCACTCGAGCAGGGCCGGTGCCACCGGCGCCGAGCCACAGCCCAGCACCCGCGCCTGATCCAGCCCCAGCCCCTTTTGCAGCTTGCGCTTGATGAGGCCCGACACGAACGGGATCTTGAGCAGCAGCTCGAGTTTCTTCTGGGGCAGTTTTTCGTGGATCTTGATGCGGAACATGGCCCACAGCCGTGGCACCGAGATGAACACGGTGGGACGGCAGCGCTTGACGTCCTCGATGAAGGTATCGAGGGATTCGGGGAAGGCGATCTCGGCGCGGCCATAGAGGCTGCCGCCATAGACATAGACTCGCTCGGTGATGTGGGCCAGCGGCAAGTAGGAGAAGCCGCGATCCTGCTCGCACAGCCCGACCGCCTCCACCAGCTTCTCGCACGACCAGGCGTAGCGCTCGACGCTCAGCATGGCCCCTTTCGGCTTGCCGGTACTGCCGGAGGTGTAGACCAGGCTCAGCAGGGAGTCCGGAGCCTGCACCGGGCTGTCCGGGATGGGCTCGTGCTGCTCCAGCAGATCGTCCCACTGGTGGGCCGCCGGCATGGTGTCATAGGGAAAGGCGATGCGCAGCAATTCGGCGGGCACCCCCGCCTCCTGGCTCTTCCAGTCGTCGAGCTTGCCGACGAAAATCGCCTTGGCCTCGCTGTGACGCAGCACGTATTCGATGGTGTCGACGTTGGCGGTGGGATAGATGGGCACGCTCACGTACTGCCCCATCTGCATGGCGAGATCGGCGATAAACCACTGGGCGCAGTTCTTGGAGAGCAGCGCCACCTTGTCGCCGGCCACCAGCCCCAGCTGACGCAGCGCGGTCACCATGCGGCGGGCCTCGTCAGCCACCTCACCCCAGGTGAAGTCCAGGTATTCGCGGTTGATGGTCTGACGCAGATAGACTCGGTCAGGACACTGCCGCTCCCATTGGTAGAGCATTTCGAGCGGCAGTTTATTGGCAATACGCGAGGAGGAAGCCATAGTTTAATCCCTGAAACAAAAGGCGAAACTTATTATTAACCTTTCACTAACTTCAGGGAAGAATAAACTCAAACTTCTGTTTGAACTGTGTAACCGATCAAGCTTCTGCTTGTTGTTGCAAACGAATCCACATTGCCTGCACCAGCTTCTCATCCTGCTCGGAAAGCTCACCCTGCAGGATGGCCTCGTTCAGGCTGCGCAGCACATAACTCTTTACATCCCGCACCAGGGTCTTGCCTTCCAGCTCGGCCCGCGCCACCGCCAGCGAGATGTGGCCACGCAGATAACCCCCGGCAAACAGCTCATCGTCGGTCGCCGTGGCCACCATGCCGTCTATCAGTCCCAACAACTTGTGCTCAAAATCATGAATCGTCATTTAACGCAGCCTCATTTTCCGGGGTTGCCGGCAAAATAATTCGGGGGAGTGGAACCGCGATCCGGTTGATCACGGCTCTCTGGCGCCAGGCCAGCCGCATCCTTGATGTCCTATTCCGGGTTGGCCACCGGGTAGATGACCTGATCCTTGTATCCCGTGGTGATCCGCAGATAACCACTTAACGACCGGTTCAGCGCCGGGTCATCGGTATCCACCAGCAAGGGCCTGCCCGCAAGGGCCGCCAGCTTGGCTTTGGTGGCCAGGACCTGGATCTGGTCCCGCCCGACAGCCCGCAACACCTCTGGACTCAGTTGCTGATTTCCGCGCCCGAACAGATGTCCCTGACCACCGATCAGGGTAATGATCAGCCGGCAGCGACGGCCACGGATCCGGGTCAGGATCTCGGCGGCGGACAGATCCTGCCCGATAAGCCGGCCATTTTCCACCAGATCCACACCGAGCAGGGTATTTTCGAGGCCGAGCTCCGCCATGCAGGCCGCCACCGTGCTGCCGGAGCCCATCAGATAGAGGGTATCAGGCTCCATCTGCTCGACCACGCCGGCGGCGATGTCTGCAAGCACCAGCTCTTCAGACTCGCGCCCCCCCTGCTTGACCGCCTGCACATAGCGCAGATCGCCGGGCACCTGCAGCTGGCCGTAATGGCGGGCGCGCACCTTGCCGGCGCGAAACGCCTCCTCGTCGATGTCCATCACCTCGGCATCCACCAGACTCAGCAGCTCGCCGGCAATCATCCGGGCCGCCACCCGGCCGCTGGCAGCGGGCGTCACCCCATAGACCCCGGAGTGGATCTTGCAACCGGCCGGAATGCCAAGCACGTGACACGCCTCCCCCACCGCCGCGCAGATGTCCCGCGCGGTGCCGTCACCGCCGGCAAACAGCAGCAGATCGACGCCCGCCTCGCGCATCCGTTCGGCGGCGATGCGAGTATCGGCCGCCGTGGTGGCTGCTGCCGCGGGCTGATGGACAATGCGGCAAGGCAGGCCGAGCTCGCCGGCAAGCTCGGCCCCCATCTCGCCCGCCACCGTCAGCAGCTCGAAGCGGTCCGCCAGTTCACACAGCGGTAGCAGCGCCTGCCGGGTCCGCTCGCGGGCCTTGGGGATGGCGCCACGGGCCAGCGCCTCGGCCACCATGCCGTCACTGCCCTTGAGACCGACCGCGCCGCCGATGCCGGCGACCGGATTGATGATGAGTCCTAAACGAAACATGTGTCCCTCCCGTTGGATGGCCGCCATTTTTATCTTTTCCTGCCACTGGGACAAGCCATAACCCCCTGTTAGAATGCGCGGCTTCAACCCTCAATCAAAGTTCAACCAAGGTTCAATCATGCTGGAATGGATTGCAGACCCCTCCGCCTGGGTCGCGCTCGCCACCCTGACCCTGCTCGAGATCGTACTGGGCATCGACAACATCATCTTTATCTCCATCCTGGTCGGCCGCCTGCCGGAAGCACAGCGCCAGAAGGCGCGGATCCTGGGGCTGGGTCTCGCCATGGGTACCCGCATCCTGTTGCTGCTCTCTCTGGCCTGGGTGATGCGTCTCACCGAGCCTCTGTTCACCGTGCTGGGCGAAGCCATCTCTGGCCGCGATCTCATCCTGCTGCTGGGGGGTCTGTTCCTCATCGGCAAGAGTGCCCACGAGATCCATGCCACCCTGGAGGGCGCCGCCGAGCCTGAGAGCGTGAGCGCCGCCGCGTCCGGCTTCATCAGCACCCTGATCCAGATCGCCATTCTCGACATCGTCTTCAGCCTGGATTCGGTCATCACCGCCGTGGGCATGGCGGATCACGTGCCGGTCATGGTGCTGGCCATCATGATCGCCGTCTTCATCATGATGTTCGCCGCCAAGGCCATCGGTGATTTCGTCGACAACCACCCCACCATCAAGATGCTGGCCCTTTCTTTCCTCACCCTGGTCGGTTTCGCGCTGATGGCCGAGGGGATGGATCTGCACATTCCGAAGGGCTACATCTACTTCGCCATGGCCTTCTCGCTGACGGTGGAGATGATCAACATCCGCCTGCGCAGTCACCACGACCGCGAAAAGCTCAAACAGGAATAACCGCGAGCCACAAAAAAGAGCGCCATCAGGCGCTCTTTTTTTATCTACACAACCATGTCATTCATTGCTGATGACAATCGCCACGCGGCGGTTCTCAGCTCGACCGGCAGCCGTCTTGTTGTCGGCGATCGGATCGCGTTCACCACGGCCCCGGATGTCCAGGTTGGCCTGCGGCATACCCACCGAGACCAGCACATCGGCCACCGACTGCGCCCGCTTGTACGAGAGCTGATCGTTATAGTCCGCCGCCCCGTTGGAGTCGGTATGACCATCGATCCGCGCCCGGTTCAAGCCAACCTCCTGCAGGGTTTTGCCCAGTTTTTCCACCACCACACGGGTCTTGGCGGTCAGGGCACCGGCGTTGTTGGCAAACAGCACACGGTTGGAGAAGTCCAGAGTCCAACCCTCATCGGTCAGGCGAAAGCCTTGCTCCTTGAGTACGGCGATCTGCTCTGCGGTCAGGCCATGGGGGGCACTTTGGCACCCCGCCAGCACGCTCAACAGCAGGCCGGTCAAGCCGGTTTTCATCAGGACATGGATCTTCATTGTTATTTTTCCTCAGCAGAGACATCAAATTCCAGCTGGTCATGGAGCGCAAGCTCCCGACGCAGCCGTTTGGCTTGGTACATGGCATGGTCCGCCTGCTGCAGCAGATCGGCGGCGGTCAGCCCCTGATCCGGATACAGCGCGATCCCGATGCTGACGGCAGCCACCAGCTGGCTGCCATCCCCCAGTACCACGGGGTCTGCCATGGCCTGCTGGATGCGGGCAACCACATCTTCCGCCTCGCCCACCTGGGACAAGGGGGTCAGCAGGATGGCAAACTCGTCACCCCCCAGACGGCATACCAGATCCATCGGCCGCAGCTGATGTTGTACCCGTCTGGCCAGGGCGATCAGCACGTCATCCCCGGCGGCATGGCCCAGGGTGTCGTTAATCTGCTTGAAGCGATCACAATCGAGGTAGAGCAGTGCAAAGCGCTCATCATGCAGCCGGCCGGTGGTCACCGCCTGATCCAGACGAGCCTCAAACAGAGCACGATTGGGCAAGCCGGTCAAGGCGTCATGGGTGGCCTGGTGCAGCAGGCTGGCATTCTCCCGCCGCTGGTGAGCCTGCCAGGCTTCCAGTTCGTCGAGCAGGGAGTTGAAATCCTGGCCGAGCGCGTGCAGCTCGGCAATGTTGGCCTCCGGCACCCGCATGGCGAGGATCCGCTGGCGGCTGACGCTGTGGGCCACCTGGGCCAGCTCTTTGAGCTGTGCCGTGAGGGAGTTTTGCATCCGGCGCGCCACGTAAAGGGCCCCCAGGGTGCTGAGCACCAGGCAGAGCAGCATGGCCAGCAGGGTCTGCAACAGGAACAGCAGCAGGTATTGGCCGTGCCCCACCAGATGAATGCGGGCGATCTCCACCCCGCCCCGCAGCATGGGCTGATCCACCGGCCCCGGCAGGATGAGCCGCGCCAGATACTGCTCAAGACCGGACCAGGGGGTGCTCATGGCCCGGCTCCAGCTGGCCAGCAGCTGGCCGCTCGGCAGATAGATGCTGGCCCGCGCCACATCCTCGTGGGTGGTGATGGCCTGCAGCGCCTCGCGGGCCGCCTCTTCGTCGTGGAACACCACGGCCGCTTCGCTGGTATAGCTGATAGCCCGTGCCACCAGCTCCAGGTTGTGATCCGCATAGAGCCGCAGCGCCAGCAGGGCGATGCCAGTCAGCAGCAAACCGGCCATGCAGACTGCCGTCAGGGACGTCACCAGGTGGGTGCGTCCCAGACTCTGTCGCAAGGTGAGGCGCTGGTTGGGGGGGCGAAACAAGCCTATCATGAGCCCCCCTCATTGGCCTTGGCCAGCTTGAGCACGGCGGGGTGTACCCGCACCCCGCTCCTGGCCAGGGCATCCAGATTAACCCGAAAACGGATCCGCTCCTTGCCGATCTGCAGGCAGAAGACGGAGTCGGCCACGCACTCGGTGCTGTGTTCACTGATGCTGAGAATGGGGTAGCCGCGCAGATGCTCGAACAGCGGCAGCCGTCGCTCGGGGGACAACACCCCCAGATAGAGCACGTCACACTGGGGGCCGATTGCCTTGTCCTCGACGTCGTAGCGATGGACGCTGACCGGCCGGCCGTTGGCCTGCTGCTTGATGGAGAAGAGTGCCGTGGCATACTCCGTCGGCGCTGCCACGCACAGGCGCAGCTCGCTCGGCTCGGTCGGCCAGCGGGTGTAGCTGAGAATGTCGAGCACGGTCTGGCGCACCTGCTCGGCCCGCAGCTCGGCCGAGGTCAAGGGGGGCGGCTCGGTGGAGAGAGCCAGCGTGCAAACCAGCGGCGCCAACCACACCAGGATCCGGATCAGTGAAAAAGAGTGCATCATGCCTGCGCTTAAGCCCACATCAGCACCCATGAAGGGCGGTTGCCCGCGAGGGGTGAGCCGGATGGAAATAGTATTGAACTTATCAGCAGCATGACAAGGCGCAGCCGACAGAGCAAGGGGCTGAGCGGGCCGGCATCACAATAATGACGAGGGCCCACCCGTGCGTGAGCCCTGCAATAAAGTGTATTCATGGGGTTACTTCTTGTTGATCCCGTATTCCCGCAACTTGTTGGCGATGGCGGTGTGCGACACGCCCAGCCGTTTGGCCAACTGGCGGGTGGAGGGGAACGCCGGGTAGAGCCGCTCCAGCAGCCGGCTCTCGAAGCGCTTAACCGCCTCATCGAGCCCCCCTTCGAACCACTCGTCGATGAGCGGCATGGCGTCGGCTGCCACCGGCAGATCCACGTGCTCAGGGCCGATCTCGTCCCCTTCCAGCAATGTCATGGCGCGGTAGAGGCAGTTGCGCAGCTGGCGCACGTTGCCCGGCCAGCGGTAGGCGGTCAGGTATTCCGCCATGTTGCGGGTAAAGCGCGGGCGCGGACGCTGCAGTTCACTGGCAAAGCGGGAGACGAACTGCTGCGCCAGCGCCATGATGTCCGCCTTGCGCTCGCGCAGCGGCGGCAGCGCCAGGCTCAGCACGTTGAGGCGATAGTAGAGGTCTTCCCGGAACTTGCCCTCGTGCACCAGATCCAGCAGCTGCTTCTGGGTGGTGCAGATAAAGCGCACGTTGACCTTTACCTCCTGCTCGTCACCAACCCGGCGGAACACACCATCTTGCAGAACCCGCAGAAACTTGGTCTGCAGATGGGGGGACATGTCGCCGATTTCGTCCAGCATCAGGGTGCCGCCACTCGCCAGCTCCAGTACCCCGCGCTTGCCCTCGGTGTTGTTGCCAAAGGCGCCAGGGGCGTAACCGAACAGCTCGCTCTCGGCCACGTTGTCCGGCATGGCCGCACAGTTCAGCGCCATGAAGGGATGGCTGGAGCGCAGGCTGGCACCATGGCAGGCGCGGGCCAGCAGCTCCTTGCCGGTGCCGGTCTCGCCGACGATGAGCAGCGGGGCATCCTGCATCGCCAGCTTGCTCGCCTGGGCCAGCACCTGTTTCATCTTCTGGCTCTCGGCCTGCAGGTGTTCAAAGCCCCCTACTTCCACCGCGTGCAGCGCACTGAAGTGCATGCCGACCCGACGGGCAGATTTGAGCACCACCACGGCGCCGGCCAGGGCCTGTCTGCCCTTCTCTTC
The DNA here is from genome assembly GCF_963888745.1 of Aeromonas sp. DNRA1. Taxonomy (NCBI): domain Bacteria; kingdom Pseudomonadati; phylum Pseudomonadota; class Gammaproteobacteria; order Aeromonadales; family Aeromonadaceae; genus Aeromonas; species Aeromonas sp. DNRA1. The sequence continues at coordinate 186,367 of NZ_CAWPKQ010000001.1, forward strand.
GGCCACGAACAGCGGCATCAGGTCCGCCAGATACTCTTCGCCATTGATGCTGAGCTTGCAGGTCTGCGGCCGGATCTCGCTCGCTTCCAGCCAGCGGCTGAAGGAGAAGCCCTTGACCAGGGAGCCGAGCGCCGCGCCACGCACCTCCTCCACCGGCAGGGCCAGGGTGGTGAGGGCGGACTGGTTGGCCTGGGTCACCTTGCCCTTGGCATCGAGGGAGAAGACCAGATCCGGCAGCGCCTTGAGCAGCGCCTCAATCTCGTGGTGTTCGCGCTCGGAGGGCATGTAGGGGATGGTCTTGACGTCATAGACCCCGGGAATGCGGCGGATCTCCGGCATCAGGTGCTGGAAATCACGAAACTCCAGCTCGGGAAAGTTGAGATAGATGATGCCTGAGGTATCGATTTCGATGCCGCGCAGATCGATGTTGTGCTCCACCAGACGGTCGAGCAGTTCCCGGGTCAGGCCCAGGCGGTCTTCACAGCTGACTTCAAGACGCATTCGGGACACACTTCCTAGCTAACTCTATGAATGACCGGATAATACAGACTCGATCCCGCCAGTGCGAGCGCCAGCCCATAAAAATGCGGGCCCGCCCCGCTTTCACCGGGCAGGCCCGCGCCATCTACAGACGTTTATTTGAGCAGCTGGTCGGTGCGTGCCGCCATGATGAAGTCGTTGCGGTGTAATCCGCCTATCTTGTGGGTCCACCAGCTTACTGTCACCTTCCCCCATTCGGTCAGGATTGCCGGATGATGAAACTCCGCCTCCGCCAGTTCACCCAGCCGGTTGGTAAAGGCGAGCGCCTCCTTGAAGTTGCGAAAGGTGAATTCGCGCCGCAGCTGCAGCTCACCTTTTACCACCAGCGGCTGCCAGTCGGGGATGAGGCGCATCAGTTCGTTCAGCTCCTGCTCGCTCACCTTGGGGGCATCGGCGCGGCACGCTTCACACTGCTGGCTGGCCAGTTCGGACATGGGACTCTCCTTGTGTATCGATGAAAAGGGGGTAATCAAACACCGGCGGGCGGCTCAGCTCGCCTGCTTGCCGCCAGCCGGTGCAAAACGGGGGGGACGCAGCCCCAGACGGCGCGCCTCAGCCACTATGGCCATGATGTCCTGCTCCGCCAGACGATAAAGCTCGCCAAGCTCGGGCAGCACGAAATAGGTGGGCTGCATGATGTCGATGCGATACGGGGTGCGCAGCACCTCGATGGGATCAAAAGGTTGCAGCACCGGTTGGCCACCAAGGGCATAGGCGGTCTCGCCGATGGAGGAGAGAATACCGCCGCCATAGATGCGCAGCCCGTCCGCCGTGGCCAGCAGGCCAAACTCCACCGTGAACCAGTAGAGCCGTGCCAGAAAGACCCGCTCCTCCTTGCCAGCCCGCAGGCCAAGCTGGCCGTAGACATGGGTGAAGTGGGCGAAGGCGGGGTTGGTCAGCATGGCGCAGTGGCCGAAGATCTCGTGAAAGATGTCGGGCTCCTGCAGGTAGTCGAGCTCGTCTCGACGGCGAATGAAGGTGGCTACCGGAAACTGGCGATTGGCCAGCAGGGCAAAGAAGCGGTCAAAGGAGATGAGCGCCGGCACCGCCGCCACCGACCAGCCGGTGGCCGGTTGCAGCACGGCGTTGATCTGGGCCAGCTGGGGGATCCGATCCCGGGGCAGGTCGAGCCGCGCCAGCCCGGCCTGGTACTCGTCGCAGGCCTTGCCCTCGAGCGCCGCCAGCTGGCGCGCGATCAGGATCTGCCAGGTGCCGTGCTCCTCGTCCGAGTAGTGGATCGTGCCCGCTTCGTCCGGCTGGTGGGCGGTGTAGAGACTTGCCATGGGTGACTCCATCCTCTGGGTTGCAACCCGCCATCCGGGCGGTCAGGCGCCATTGCGCGATGGGATCACTGTAACGGTTTGTCCCGCAAAAAAGCAGCCGACCCAAGGGTCGGCTGCGGCGGACAATTGTAAATAATTTGTGACAACCACAATCGAGCCCTGGCCGGCCGCTCACCCCTTGTTGAGGTAGCCCGCCAGCTGACCGATCAGCCGCTTGCGCAGCTCGCCGAGCCTGGGTTTCTCGTCCGCGCACCAGGGCAGCGGGCGACACGCTTCTATGGTGCGCAGGCCGAGGCGGGCGGTGAGCAGGCCGGCCCCCACCCCTTGCGCCGCGCGGGCGGAGAGCTTGGCGGTGAGCTCGGCCCCCAGCAAGTCCATCCCCACCTCGGTCACCAGCTCGGTGGCGCCGGCGTAGAGCATGTTGCGAAACACCTGACGGATGAGGCGAATGCGGCTCCAATAGCCGAGCTCGATGGCATAGACATCGGCGATATCCTCGATCATCCGCAGGTTGCGCCACAGCATCAGCATCATGTCGACGGTGGCGAGCGGGCTCAGGGCCACCAGCACGGCGGCCTCCCCCGACCATTTGGCCACACGCGCCTGGGCCAGCTTGTCGCGCTCGCCGAGCACCAGCTGGCTGTAGAGGGTCAGCACCTCCCGATCGCTGTGGCTCTCATCGAGCTGGGCCAGCCAGGTCTGATACCCTTCGCGCCCCTTGTCACCGCTACGCTCGGCCAGCCCTTCGCAAAAGGCCTGGCCCTGGCCGACCCCCTGATGAGCCAGCAAATCTTCGGCTCGCGAGCGCACATCCTGGCGCCGTTTGAGGGTACGCAGCCGCAGCCACTCGCGCCCCACCACGCCGGCGGTGCCCGCCGCCACCAGCGCCGAGGCCGCCAGCCAGGCGCCGCCCCACAGCGGAGTAGTGAGAAATTGCTCGTAAAGGAAGGCGCCATATTGGCCCAACGAGAGCACACCGACCGCCCCCAGCCCCCAGGCCAGCAGCCGATGACGGCGACGCGGCTTGATGACGAGGGCGCTCTCCACCTCGGTGAGCTCTTCCAGCTCATCGAGGCGCTCGAAGCTCGCCTCCTCCAGTCGCTGGGCTGGCGCCGGCGTCCGCTCCTTCTCGGCTGCCGTCAACGCGGGCTCCAGGATCACCTTGCCCTGCAGCGGTGGCCGCGCTTTTATCTGATCGTTCATCGCCTTGTTCTCCTGAAAACAGTCTCCCGGGTACGGCACAGGCAACAAACCCGTGCCGCACACCGCTTATTCGAGGTGATCCCCGAGCAGAAACTCCAGCGCCGCATCGAGCCGGATATGGGGCAGCGCCTGATGGGCGCTCATGGGCAGTGGACGAAACGCCTGAAAATCAAAGCCCTGATTGTTCCACCACTGGGCGGGGGGAATATGGGACGGCACCTCGCCTGGAAACAGCAAGAGCGATTCACCGCTCAGGCTGGTGCCACGGATGGCGGGGAACTCGCGGCCATCGGCCACTCCCTTGCCCACCTCGGTCGCCTTGATGGCGGCCAGCGCCAGACACTCGGTGGCAATCCCCTCAAAGCGGGCCTGGCCGCGGCCGCTGCGCACCAGATGCTGCAGCAGGGAGACCATGGGGCCATGCTGCTCCGGGGTAACGTGATCGGCCTTGCTAGCCACGAACAGCAGCTTGTCGATGCGCGGCGAGAAGAGCCGCCGCCACCAGTTACTCTTGCCGTAGGCAAAGCTCTCCATGATGCGGGCGATGGCCTGCTGCATGTCGCCAAAGCTGGCAGCCCCGGCATTGAGCGGCTGCAGGCAATCCACCAGCACGATCTGGCGATCGAAACCGGCAAAGTGCTGCTCATAAAAACCCTGCACCAGGTGCTGCTTGTACTGCTCGAAGCGCTGCTTGAGGGTGGCGTAGAGGGTGCCTTCGGCGGGCTCGCTGGCAGGCATCGCCCACACCCAGGGCACGAACTGCAACATGGGGGCACCGGCATACTCCCCCGGTAGCACGAAGCGACCTGGCTGGATCAGGTGCAATCCCAACTCTTGTTTGCAGGCATGCAGATAGTCGGTGTAGCGCTCGGCCAGCTGGGCCACCGGCCGCTCCTCGAAGCCCTGATCCGCCTGCCACTCGGGTGCCAGCCAGCCGGCGGCAAGGGTCTGCAGCTCGGGGCGGCGCAGCTGCTCGCGCACCTGCTCGCTCCACTGCTCGTAGCTCATCTCAAGCAGCGGCAAGTCGAGCAGCCACTCCCCGGGATAGTCCACCAGATCCACGTAGAGGGTGGAGATCTCCCCCAGGTGCTTGCGCAGGGGATGGCGGGTGCGATAGCGAATTTCGAGGCGTACCTCGGCCACGCCGCGGGTCGGCTCGGGCCAGGCCGGCGGATCGCCAAACAGGGCGTCGAGGCCGCGTTCGTAGGCAAAGGTGGGAATGTGGGCATTTTGCTGGGGCACCCGGCGGGCACCGAGGATGCGCCCCTGGCGCAGGGCATCCCACAGGGGCAGGCGGCCGTCGATGGCCGCGTGTTCCAGCTGGTTGACCAGCGCCGTGATGAAGGCTGTTTTGCCGCTGCGAGAGAGGCCGGTGACTGCCAGCCGGATGTGGCGATCCCGTACCCGATTGACCACATCGTTCGCCCTGTGCTGCAGGCGATTGAACTGCTGTTCCAGTTTATTGAGTATCAAGGCTTGTCCTGTTCTCCCGTTCATCCAGAGCGAAGGGGGATGGCCGCTGCCACCCCGCGCCATGGCCCCCTGGCGCGGTGCCCGCCATCAAAGGCCAGGACGTGCCGGCGGGGCCATCGCGCCGCTCAGGGTTACAAGTTGCGAAACTCCCGCTGCAGGGTGAACTCCTTGGAGGTCACCAGCTTCTCGATGCGCTGCAATCTGGGCTCCAGCCCATCCAGCTCCTGGCCAATGCGGACAAGGGCCTGATGAGGAGTGATGCCCGCCTGCCAGCTGCGCGCCTTCATCCTCACCTCGGCAAAGTCGGCATCCTCCTGGGCGTAGAGGGTGACTGGCTTCTTGTCGAGCAGAAACCAGGCGGCCACGTAGGCGGTGAAGGTGATGAAACCAGCGAAGATGAGGCCGCTGATGGCTAACAGCCGCACGATCCAGGTTTCCACCCCGAAGTACTCTGCCAGACCGGCACAGACCCCGGCTATCTTGCCGCGCTGGGGGTCACGATAGAGGTTGCGCCCTTCACGACTGATGCTGCTCATACCTTGTTCCTCCAGCCCGGGACTTCCGCATCCAGAATCGACTCCAGGGCGCCTACCCGCTCCTGCATCTTCTCGGCACGTACCAGCAGTCCCTGCAGCTGTTCACGCTCACCATCGGCGAGACCGGCACCAATGCGCCCCTTGGCGCGGTAGTGCAGCACCAGCCAGATGGGGGCCACCACCACCATGAAGACCACCATGGGAACCATCAATACACCCAGCAGATCTTCCATCTGTTACTCCCCCTGTTTCGGCGTGGTATCGCCTTGACCCAGCTTCTGGCGCATGGCCTCAAGCTCTTTGCTGATCTGATCGTCCGCTTCCAGTTCGGCAAACTGCTGGGCCAGCGCCTTGTCAGATTGTCCCAGATCGGCGCGGGCCTCCATCTCGTCGATGCGGCGCTCCATGCGCTCGAACTTGCTCACCACCGCCTGGCTGTCGCCACGGGCGACCTGGCTCTGCACGTTGAGACGGCTGCTGGCCGCTTCGCTGCGAATGGCCATCGCCTTCTGACGGGCACGGGCATCTTCCAGCTTGGCTTCCAGCTGACGGATCTCCTCCCCCAGCTTGGCGATGCCGCTGTCCACCGCCTGCTGCTCGCGCTCGAGGCCGTCGGCCAGCTCGGCCTGCTTCTTCTTCTCGATAAGCGCCGCGCGGGCCAAGTCTTCCCGTCCCTTGCTCAGGGCCAGCTCGGCCTTGCCCTGCCACTCGGCGACCCGCTCCTGATGGCGGCTGACCTGGCGGCCGATCTCTTTCTGGTTGGCGAGGAAGCGGGCCAGATTGGAGCGCTCCTTCACCAGCTCGTCTTCCATCTCCTGGATGATCAGGCGCACCATCTTCTGGGGATCTTCTGCCTTGTCGAGCAGGGCCGTCAGGTTGGAATTGATGATGTCGGCCAGGCGGGAAAAAATACTCATGATTGTACTCCTGTGGTTGGCATACGTTGTTTCTCCATTGACAATGGCAACTTGTGTGCCAATCTGGAACAGAATTTAACTTGTTGATTTATATGGGGCAGATAAGTCGAGTTTCAAGATGCGCCACACAAGTAATGATTAGAATCACCAACTTTTGGTAAGATTGACCAGCTTTCAACGATTCACGGGGATGACTATGACCACGGCCACGGAAAGCCTGTTGGGGGAATCCAACGCATTTCTCGAGATCATTGAGCAGGCCTCCCGCCTGGCGCCGCTGCGCAAGCCCGTGCTGATTATCGGCGAACGGGGGACCGGCAAGGAGCTCATCGCCCACCGCCTACATTATCTCTCGGCGCGCTGGGATCAAAGCTTTGTCACCGTCAACTGCGCCACCTTGAGCGAGAGTCTGCTGGAGACCGAGCTGTTCGGCCACGAGGCGGGCTCCTTCACCGGCGCCGCCAAACGCCACCAGGGCCGCTTCGAGCGGGCCGACGGCGGCACCCTCTTCCTTGACGAACTGGCCACCACCAGCGCAAGGGTGCAGGAAAAACTGCTACGGGTCATCGAGTACGGCGAGTTCGAGCGGGTGGGCGGCGCCAAGGCCCTCAAGGTGGATGTGCGACTGGTGTGCGCCACCAACGAGGATCTGCCGGCGCTGGCCGACAAGGGGCAGTTTCGCCACGACCTGCTCGACCGGCTCGCCTTCGACGTCATCACCCTGCCCCCCCTGCGGGAGCGGCGCGAAGATATTCTGATGCTGGCAGCGCACTTCGCCCACGGCATGACCCGGGAGCTCGGCTATCCGCTGTTTGCCGGTTTCTCGCGCAAGGCGACCCAGTTACTGCTGGATTACCCCTGGCCCGGCAACGTGCGGGAGCTGAAAAACGTGGTGGAGCGCAGCATCTACCGCCAGGGCAACCCCCAGTTGCCGCTGGCCGAGCTGGTGCTCAACCCGTTCGATTCCCCCTGGCGCCCCCGGGCCCCGGTGGCGGTCACGGCCCCCCTCCAGCTGGGGCAGGCGCCGGCGGTGACACCGGACTCCCCCGCCTTGCCGCTGGATCTCAAACAGGCGGTGGCGGGCTACGAGATTAATTTACTCAAGCAAGCGCTGCAGCAATCCCAGTATAATCAGCGCAAAGCCGCCCAACTGCTGGCCCTGAGCTATCACCAGTTCCGCGGCATGCTGCGCAAATACCAGCTGCTGGACAGTGACAACGATGCGGATTAATCACCCGGGCAGCCTGCCCCAGAGCGGCGCCCACCCCTTGCCGGCCCCGTTGCCGGCAACTTCGTATAAAAACATGGTTCGACAATGAGAATGCTCAAACCCTTGCTGCTTGGAATGCTGGTGCTGCTCACCGGTTGTCAGAAACAAGACGACGCGTCCAGGACGGGACTCATCTATTGTGCGGAAGGCTCCCCCCAGACCTTCAATCCCCAGGTCTCCAATTCCGGGGTGACCCTGGATGCCAGCTCACGCCCGCTCTACGACCGTCTGCTGGAGGTGAACCCCAACACCCTGGCGCTGGAGGGAGGGCTCGCCACCCGCTGGACCGCCAGCGAAGACGGCCTCTTCTATACCCTGACCCTGCGCAAGGGCGTCACCTTTCACCACACGCCCTGGTTCAACCCCTCTCGTCCCCTCAACGCCGACGACGTGGTGTTCACCTGGCAGCGGCTGCTCAACAAGCAGCACCCCTATCACGACGTCTCCGGCGGCGAGTACCCCTACTTCTACAGCCTGGGGCTGGATCAGCTGATCAAGCGGGTCTACAAGAAGGGCACGGATCAGGTGGTATTCGAGCTGAACCGACCCGATGCCTCCTTCCTCGCCACCCTGGCCAGCGACTACGCCATCGTGCTCTCCGCCGAGTATGCCGGGCAGTTGCAAAAAGCCGGCACTCCGGGGCTCATCGACAGCCGTCCGGTGGGCACCGGGCCGTTCAGCTTCAAGGAGTATCGCCACAACGAATACGTGCGCTACCTGCGCCACCCCGGTTACTGGGGCGGCGAGGCCAAGATTGAGCAACTTATCTACGACATCACCCCCAAATCGTCCAAGCGGCTGGCCAAGCTGCTGACCGGAGAGTGCGACGTGATGAGCACCCCCTCCGCCAGCCAGCTGTCGGTGATCGACAAGGATCCCGACCTCAGCCTGGCGGTGCAGTCCGGCATGAACGTCGCCTTCCTCGCCCTCAATACCCGCAAGGCGCCGTTCAACAAAGTGCAGGTGCGCCAGGCCATCGCCAGCGCCATCAACATCGACAACCTGCTGCAGGCGGTCTATTTCGAAACGGGCCAGCCCGCCAACAGCCTGCTGCCGCCGCTCTCCTGGGGTTACAACCCCTCCCTGCCGATGCGCCAGCCGGATCTCAAGCGGGCGCGCCAGCTGCTCAAGGAGGCAGGTCTCGAACAGGGGTTCGAGATGCAGGTACTGGTGCAGCCGGGCTCGCGCGCCTACAACCCGGATGCCCTCAAAACCGCCCAGCTGATGCGAAGCGATCTGGCCAAGGTCGGCATCAAGCTCAAAATCGTGCAGCAGGAGTGGCCGGTCATCGAGGCCCGCCTCGCCCAGGGCCAGTACGACAGCCTGCTCTCCGGCTGGATTGCCGACAATGCCGACCCGGACAACTTCTTTCGCCAGCTGCTGAGCTGCGCCGCCGTCGAGCGCGGCAACAACTACAGCCGCTGGTGCAGCCCGGCGTTTGATCAGCTGCTGGACGACGCGGTGACCACGCCCCAGCTGGCATTTAGGCTGCGCAACTACTACTACGCCCAGACCCTGCTCAACGAGCAGATGCCGCTCATTCCGCTGGCCCATGCCCTGCGCACCCAGGTCAGCCGCAGCGACATCGAGGGGCTCTCCCTGATGCCCTTTGGCGGCACCGTCTTCAACCAGGCCTATCGGGAGTAAGCATGTTTCTCTATATCCTGCGTCGCATCAATCTGCTGCTCATCACCCTGCTGGCGCTGACCTTCGTCGCCTACCTGCTGGACGTGCGCCTCATCGGCCAGCAGGCCAGCTTCTGGAGCGGCTACCCCGACTTCCTGCGCCGCATTCTGGACGGGGATCTGGGGCTCTCCAGCGTCTCCGGCCTGCCGGTACTGGACGAGATCCGTCACTACTTCCCCGCCACCCTGATCCTCTGCGTGGCGGCCTTCGCCATCTCGCTGCTGGTGGGCATTCCGCTCGGCACCCTGGCGGCCCTCTCCCAGGGCAAGCCGCTCGATCTCACCATCATGACCGCCGGCCTCATCGGCTACGCGGTGCCGGTGTTCTGGCTGGCGCTGCTGGTGGTGATGTTCTTCTCGCTGGATCTGGGCTGGCTGCCCGCCTCCGGCCAGATCAGCCTGCTCTATGACGTGCCCTCCATCACCGGCATCGCCCTCATCGACGTGCTGATGAGCCACGAGCCCTGGCGCCAGGCCGCCCTGCACGACGCTCTGCGCCACCTGATCCTGCCCTCGCTGGTGCTGGCGGTGGTACCCACCACCGAGGTGATCCGCCACGTGCGCAGCTCCCTCATCGACGTGATGAAGCAGAACTACATCAAGGCGGCGGCCAGCCGCGGCCTCTCCCGTCGCCAGATCGTCTGGCGTCACGGCCTCAAGAACGCCCTGCCACCGGTGCTGCCGCTGCTGGGCCTGCAGCTGGGCAGCGTGCTCACCTCCGCCATGATCACCGAGGTGGTGTTCGAGTGGCACGGTATCGGCCGCTGGCTCATCAACAGCATCGCCCTGCAGGATTACGCCGCCATCCGCGGTGCCACCCTGGTGGTGGCCAGCTTCGTCATCTTCATCAGCGTCAGCACCGAGCTGCTCACCACCATCATCTACCCGGCGCGGCGCAAAGAACTCTATGCAAAACAAGACTGAACGTGCTCATGGCATGACCCGGAGCCAGGAATCCTATGCAAGACAAGACTAGCCTCTACCCCGAGCTCAAGATCCTCTCGCCGCTGGAGCAGACCTGGGCCTCCTATCGCCGCAATCCGCTGGCGATGGCAGGGCTCTGGTGCTTCGTGATCCTGCTGCTCATCACCCTGTTCGGCCCCCTGGTGGTGCCCTACGGCATCGACGAACAGCACAGCGCCCGTTTGCTGCTGGCACCCTCCTGGGCCAACAGCGGCAACATCGATTATTTCCTCGGTACCGACGATTTGGGCCGCGACATCCTCTCCCGGCTGGTGGTCGGCGCCCGGCTCACCTTTGGCAACGCCCTGCTGGTAGTGGTGATCGCCATGGTGGTCGGCACCGCCATCGGCATCCTCGGCGGCATGAGCAAGGGGCTCAAGTCGAGCGTGTTGCACCACCTGCTCGATACCCTGCTCTCCATCCCCTCCCTGCTGCTGGCCATCATCATGGTGGCCATCCTGGGGCCGGGTCTGTTCAACACCCTCATCGCCATCACCCTGGCGCTGATCCCTCCCTTCATCCGGGCCACCTACAACGCGGTCCACACCGAGATGCAAAAGGAGTACATCATCGCCAGCCGGCTCGATGGCTCGCCCCCCTTGCGCATCATGCGGCTGGCCATTTTGCCGAACATCGTCGAGACCCTGGTGGCCCAGACCACCCGCACCCTGTCGGCAGCCATCCTCGACATCTCGGCGGTGGGCTTTCTCGGCCTCGGCGCCCAGTCACCGCAACCGGAATGGGGCGCCATGCTGGCCGACTCGAGCGATCTCATCTATCTCGCCCCCTGGACCGTGACCCTGCCGGGCATGGCCATCCTGTTCAGTGTGCTGGTCACCAATCTAGTAGGTGAAGGCATTCGCGAAGCACTCAAAGAGGGGAACGACTAATGCCTCTGCTCGACATACGCAATCTCACCATCGAGATCGACACCCCGCAGGGCAAGGTCAAGGCGGTGGACAAGGTGAGCCTGACCCTGGCCGAGGGGGAGATCCGCGGCCTGGTGGGCGAATCCGGCTCCGGCAAGAGCCTGGTGGCCAAGGTGATCGTCGGCATCCAGAAGGACAACTGGACGGTGCGCGCCGACCGGATGCGCTTCAACGACATGGATTTGCTAACCATGGCGCCCCGCGAGCGGCGCCGCATCATGGGCCGCGAGATCGCCATGATCTTCCAGGACCCCATCAGCTGCCTCGACCCCTCCGAGGAGATCGGCACCCAGCTGGAAGAGGCGATCCCAACCGACTCCTTCGAGGGGCAGTTCTGGCAGCGCTTCCAGTGGCGCAAGAAGAAGGCTATCGCCTTGCTGCACCGGGTCGGCGTCAAGGATCACCGCAAGGTGATGCGGGCCTACCCTCACGAGCTGTCGGACGGCATGTGCCAGAAGGTGATGATCGCCATGGCGATTGCCAACCAGCCGCGCCTGCTAGTGGCGGACGAGCCCACCAGTGCCATGGAGTCCACCACCCATTCCCAGATCCTGCGGCTGCTGGACAAGATGAACAAGCTGGGCAACACCACCATCCTCATCATCAGCAACGACATCGCCGCCATCGCTAACCTGACCGACACCATCAACGTGATGTATTGCGGCCAGATGGTGGAGGTGGGCACCCGGGAGCAGATCCTGGAGACGCCGCACCACCCCTATACCGATGCGCTGCTCAAGTCGATCCCCGACTTTGACAAGCTGGTGCGCCACAAGTCGCGGCTCGAAACCCTGCCCGGCGTCATTCCGCCGCTGCAGCACCTGCCCATCGGTTGCCGGCTTGGCCCCCGCTGCCCCTACGCCCAGAAGCAGTGCGTGCAGACCCCGCTGATGAGCAAGATCAAGGGGCACCAGTTCAGCTGCCACTTCCCGTTGAACATGGAAGAACCCAAAAAGTGAATTCAATCCCGTATCAGAGCGTGGCAGCATGCCCTCTCACCAAGGAGCCAGGACAGTGATCGAACCCTCCCTGTTGCAGGTCAGGGGCCTGTGCAAGACCTATCAGAACCGCACCGGCCTGTTTCGACGCCGGGCGGTGGAAGCCATCAAGCCGCTCTCCTTTGATCTCGAGGTGGGCCAGACCCTGGCCATCGTCGGCGAGGCCGGCTCCGGCAAGAGCACCCTGGCTCGCATTCTGGCGGGCATGATAGAGCCGAGCGGTGGCGAGATTGCCATCGAGGGGCAGCCGATGATCCACGGTGACTATCAGACCCGCTGCAAGCTGTTGCGGATGATCTTCCAGGACCCCAACTCCTCCCTAAATCGCAAGATCCGGGTCGGCCAGATCCTGGAGACGCCGCTGCGCCTCAACACCGAGATGACCGAGGAGGAGCGTCGCGACAAGGTGGTGCAGACCCTGCGCATGGTGGGCATGCTGGCGGACCACGCCCTCTTCTATCCGCAGATGCTCTCCGCCGGTCAGCAGCAGCGAGTAGCGCTGGCACGGGCGCTGATCCTCAACCCCAAGATCGTGGTGGCCGACGAGGCGCTCTCTACCCTGGATATCTCGGTGCGCTCCCAGATCATCAACCTGCTGCTGGAGATGCAGGAGACCATGGGGCTGAGCTATGTGCTGGTAGCCAACGATCTGGGGGTGGTGAGCCACATCAGCGACGAGGTGCTGGTGATGCACGAAGGGCGGGTAGTGGAGCGCGGCAAGACTCTCAAGGTGTTCGCCGATCCTCAGCACGAAGTGACCCGGCGCCTCATCCAGAACTACAACAACGAATACCGCCGCTGATCCGCGCCCGGCGGCTCGCCGCCGGCCCTTGCCCGCCGTTGTCGCGCCTGAAAAAGAGACAAAAAAATCCCGGCTCAGGGGCCGGGAATTGCGCTCAAAAATGAATGCGTCGCTCGTAGTAGGAACGCTGCAATGGTAGGCAGCGCCCTGCCCGTCAACAACTGTCAGATCTGACAGGAAGACCGCTATGGAACCGGAACTGCGGATCCGGCGAGCGGATCAGCTCCGCCTCCACCTGGCCGAAGAAGGCCACCCGTTCACTGATGTCCTCCCCCGCATATTGCTCGGCCAGCGCCAGATAGTCCTGATAGTGGCGCGCCTCGGAGCGCAGCAAGGAGACATAGAAACGGCCCAGCTCCTCGTCCAGATGGGGCGCCAGCTTGGCAAACCGCTCGCAGGAGCGCGCCTCGATATAGGCGCCGATGATCAGCTTGTCGACGATGGTGGCGGGTTCGTGGGTGCGCACATGCTGCATCAGGTTGCGAGCATAACGGGAAGCGGTCACCGGACCGTAGGGAATGCCGCGGGCCTGCATGATCTCCAGCACCTGCTCGAAGTGGTGCAGCTCCTCCTGGATGAGTCGCACCATGGGAAACAGCAACGGATTGCGGGACAGCTCCTCGAACACGGTGCGATCAGACTCCCCCATGCTGCGCTTGCCCAGGATCTCGGCTTTCTCCGGAATCGCGTCCAGTTCTCGATAGAACTCCAGCTTGGGCAACAGATGACGCTTGCCCTTGGGCAGGCAGTAGCGGCGCACCAGGCTGTGGGCGGTGAGCGCGGCCTTGTTCTCGCAGTTGGCGTGATCGATGAGCAGGGTCGGCAACCAGGCGGGATCCCGCGCCATCTCGATCCACGCATCCGGGGTCTCGCAGTGCAAAAACTGGCGCACGGGGGCTAGCAGGTCATCCATCTGAATTCTCGTCTGTTCGGGTTGATACGGCGGCGGCCCATGCTAGCGGATCCCGCCGCCACTGCCCATAGCTGCGGATACAAACGCTGCTTTTTCAAGCAGATGCGGGCCCTTTTCGGCGAGCGGAAACAACAATGGGGGCCAGGGCCCCCATCTCGTTGCAACACGTCAGCTTGGAAAACGTTTAACTACCTTCGTTAAAAATTTCCAGGTTGCTGGTGCCTTCCTGCCACTCGCGCACCGCCTTGTTGTCATCGCTGCGCATGGCGTTGAGGTGGTCGAGGTAGGATTGATCCACGTCGGAGGTGACGTAGTGGCCGTTGAACACCGAGGTTTCGAAGTGGCGCAGTTCGGGGTTGATCTCCCGCACCGCCGCTTCCAGATCTTCCAGATCCTGGAAGATGAGACCGTCGGCGCCAATCAGCTTGCACACCTCTTCCACTTCCCGGCCGTGGGCGATCAGCTCGTTGGCGGTGGGCATGTCGATGCCGTAGACGTTGGGGAAGCGAATTTCCGGCGCCGCCGAGGCGAAGTAGACCTTGGCTGCCCCCGCTTCACGGGCCATCTGGATGATCTGCTCGGAAGTGGTGCCGCGCACGATGGAATCGTCCACCAGCAACACCTTCTTGCCCTTGAACTCGGAGCTGATGGCATTGAGCTTGCGGCGCACCGACTTCTTGCGCTGGGTCTGGCCCGGCATGATGAAGGTACGGCCGATGTAGCGGTTCTTCACGAAGCCCTGACGGTACGGCAGGTCCAGGGTGTGGGCGATCTCCAGCGCCACGTCGCAGGAGGTCTCGGGGATGGGGATGACCACGTCCACGTCGAGATCTTCCCACTCGCGGGCAATCTTCTGGCCCAGCTTGCGACCCATGTTGAGGCGGGCGGCGTAGACCGACACCTTGTCGATGCACGAATCAGGGCGGGCGAAGTAGACGTATTCGAAGATGCAGGAGCTCATCTGCGGGTTCTCCGCACACTGCTCGGAGAAGAGCTGGCCCTGCTCGGTGATGTAGATGGCCTCCCCCGGCGCGACGTCGCGCACCGTCTCGAAACCGATGGCGTCAAGTGCCACGCTCTCGGAGGCGAGCATGTACTCCACCTGCCCCTGCTCGTCGACCCGGCGACCCAGGATCAGCGGGCGAATGCCGTTGGGGTCGCGAAAACCGATGAGGCCGTGGCCGATCACCAGGGAGACCACAGCATAGGCACCGCGGATCTGCTGGTGCACCTTGCGCACCGCCGAGAAGATGTCTTCCGGGCGCAGCGCCATCTTGTCGCAGAGATCCAGCTCGTGCGCCAGCACGTTCAGCAGCACCTCGGAATCCGAGGTGGTGTTGATGTGGCGACGGGCCACCTTGAACTGCTGCTCCTTGAGCTCCTTGGCGTTGGTAAGGTTGCCGTTGTGGGCCAGCACCATGCCGTAGGGGGAGTTCACGTAAAAAGGTTGGGCTTCAGCGGCACTGGAGCTGCCTGCGGTGGGATATCTGACATGTCCTATGCCGATATGCCCTTTCAAGCGCTGCATGTGACGCACTTCAAACACGTCCTTCACCAGGCCGTTGGCCTTGCGTTGCCGGAAGTTTCCACTGTCAATGGTCACGATCCCGGCGGCATCCTGTCCCCTGTGCTGCAACACCGTCAAGGCGTCGTAGAGGGCCTGATTGACGGGGGTGGTGCCAACTATACCGACAATACCACACATGTCTTTGCTACCTCGAAGTCACTATACCTGTTTAAGAAAACTCGATGAGTTCAGCATGAACCCGAAAAACCACTGGATGACCGGCTTGAACTCGGGCACCAGCTTGGACGCCGTCCACCAGTCGCTCTGAGAGAGATTGGTGAAGGTATCCATGAAAAAAAGCAGGGCACTAACGATCAGTACCCCGCGAATAGCGCCAAAACAGATGCCGAGCACCCGATCGGTGCCGGACAGCCCCGTCTTGTCCACCAGCAGCCCCACCACGTAGTTCACCACGCTGCCGAGGATCAGGGTCGCCACGAACAGGGCGGCGATGGCCAGGCCGTTGCGTACCAGCGGGTCGCTGAACGAGGTGAAGTAGATGGCGAGATCCGAATAGAAATGGCTGGCGATGAAGAAGGCGACGAACCAGGTGACAAGGGACATGGCCTCCTTGACGAAGCCGCGCACCAGGCTGATGAGAGCAGAGAAACCGACGATGCCGATGATGGCGTAATCAATCCAGACCATAGAAAAAGATGTCCTGCGAAATTGCGGCGCAGTCTAACAAAAACGATTGCGCAATGCTTGATAAAAATGTGTTAACGGTTCAAACAGGCGGTGAACCAGCGCATTCACGACCCATTGAAACGGTTGACCGACGCCAGAATGCACAACGCCATGGCATGCCATGGCGTTGTCGTCTGCAATGAGCGCTTACCCGATGTGGGTCAGGCCGCCCATGTAGGATTGCAGCGCCGCCGGGATGGCGATGCGGCCGTCTTCCTGCTGGTAGTTCTCGATCACCGCCACCAGGGTGCGACCCACTGCCAGGCCGGAGCCATTCAGGGTGTGCAGCAGCTGCGGCTTGCCATCGATGCGCACGCGAGCCTGCATGCGGCGTGCCTGGAAGTCGGTGCAGTTGGAGACGGAGGAGATCTCGCGGTAGGTGTTCTGGGCCGGCAGCCACACTTCCAGATCATAGGTCTTGGCGGCGCAGAAGCCCATGTCACCAGTGGAGAGCGCCATCACGCGATACGGCAGCTCCAGCAACTGCAGCACCTTCTCGGCGTGACCCGCCATCTCTTCCAGCGCTTCCCAGGATTTTTCCGGGTGAACCAGCTGTACCATCTCGACCTTGTCGAACTGGTGCATGCGGATGAGACCACGGGTATCACGACCGTAGGAGCCCGCTTCGGAACGGAAGCAGGGGCTGTGGGCGGTCATCTTGATGGGCAGTTCCTGCTCGTCAAAGATCTCGTCGCGGGCCATGTTGGTGAGCGGTACTTCGGAGGTCGGGATCAGGGAGAACTTACGTACCTTGCCCTCTTCTTCCCCTTCGCCGTCGATGCCGGTATTGAACAGGTCCTGGGAGAACTTCGGCAGCTGGCCGGTGCCGTACAGGCTGTCAGGGTTGACCAGATAGGGCACGTAGCACTCGGTGTAACCGTGCTGCAGGGTGTGCAGGTCCAGCATGAACTGGGCCAGGGCACGGTGCAGACGGGCAATCTGGCCCTTCATCACCACGAAGCGGGAGCCGGAGAGCTTGACGCCGTTCTTGAAGTCAACGCCCTTGGCCGCTTCACCCAGATCGATGTGATCGCGTACCGGGAAGTTGAACTCGCGCGGGGTGCCCCAGCGGCGCACTTCCACGTTGTCGTTCTCGTCACGACCGACCGGGGTGGTGTTGCTCGGCAGGTTGGGGATGGCGTCCGCGATGACCTTCAGCTCGGCCAGCAGGGCATCCAGCTCGACCTTGCTGGTCTCGAGCTCTTCGTTGATCTTGGTGACCTCGGCCTTGAGCGGGGCAACATCTTCGCCGCGACGGGCAGCCTCACCGATGGATTTGGAGCGGGCGTTGCGCTCGGCCTGCAGCTCCTGGGTACGGGACTGCAGATCCTTGCGTTTCTCTTCCAGAGCATTGACAGCCGCTACGTCCAGAACGTAGCCACGTGTCGCCAGACGAGCGGCAGCTTCGGCGATATCGCTGCGCAGATATTTGGGATCCAGCATGGTTTACCTACTTTTTTAAAATGGGATCTGGGCCTGAGTCATCATGACGGGCTGGAAAACAGATCCGGAAGTTAACATCGGTTGGCACACCCCTGTCGTCTTTCAGAATCGGGCCTATGGTGAGCAGGCCTTCGAAATCAAGAAGATGGCACCAGGCCAAGACAAGCGGGGTCAGAGGGCCAGTGTATCAGACCGCCCCCCCGCCCGAACAGGGACTATTGCGCCCGTTTTGCCCTGTTTTCCGGGGGATGACGACCTGGATCAAATCGGCTGACCAATTAACGCGCAACCAGGCAAGACAGACCCGGGAGAGCCTCGCTACCAGCCGCCATCGCACCACTATTTGTCCCGTTGCCGCGGGCTCTGCCGATCCAGTTCATGCAGATAGTCGAGCTTCTGGCCAATCTGCTTCTCCAGCCCCCGCTCGGTGGGCTGATAGTATTGCTTGCCGGCCAGCTCGGGCGGGAAGTACTGCTCGCCGGCGGCATAGGCACCTGGCTCGTCGTGAGCGTAACGGTACTCGGCGCCATAGCCCAGCTCGCTCATCAGCTTGGTCGGTGCGTTGCGCAGGTGCGGCGGCACCTCGAAGTCAGGCAGGTTCTTGGCGTCGTGAAGCGCCGCCTTCCAGGCGGTGTAGACCGCATTGCTTTTGGGGGCGCAGGCGAGGTAAACGATCGCCTGGGCGATGGCCCGCTCCCCTTCCGCCGGCCCGATGCGGTGGAAGCAGTCCCAGGCCGAGAGCGCTACCTGCATGGCACGCGGGTCGGCATTGCCCACGTCCTCGGAGGCAATCGCCAGCAGCCGGCGGGCAACATAGAGCGGATCGCAACCGGCGCTCACCATGCGGGCATACCAGTAGAGCGCCGCATCCGGCGCCGAGCCGCGAATGGACTTGTGTACCGCCGAGATGAGGTCGTAGAAGTGATCGCCCCCCTTGTCGAAGCGAGCCACGTGCTCCCCCACCACGGCGGCCAGCAGGGTACTGTCAATAAGCTTGTGGCCGCTGCCATCGGGCTCGGCCATGTCGGCCAGCAGCTCCAGGTAGTTGAGGGACTTGCGCCCGTCCCCATCCACCGCCTTGGCCAGCGCCTCCTTCACCCCGGGGGCGAAGGTTAGCGCCGGATCATTGAGCCCACGAGCGTCCTGCATCGCCTGATCGATCAGGGTGAGGATGTCCTCCTCCTCCAGTCGCTTGAGCAGATAGACCCGGGCCCGGGAGAGCAGCGCGTTGTTGAGTTCAAACGAGGGGTTTTCGGTGGTGGCGCCGATAAAGGTGATGGTGCCGTCTTCGATGTGAGGCAGGAACACATCCTGCTGGCTCTTGTTGAAACGGTGCACCTCGTCCACGAACAGGATGGTGCGCACCCCGCGCCAGCTGTTCTCCTTGGCCTTGTCGATGGCGGCGCGGATCTCCTTGATGCCGGAGGTGACCGCCGAGAGCCGCTCGACCTCGGCCTGGCAGTAGTGGGCCATCAGTTCGGCCAGCGTGGTCTTGCCGGTGCCGGGAGGCCCCCACAGGATCATGGAGTGGCAGTGGCCGGCTAGGATCGCTTTGCGCAGGGGCTTGTCAGGCCCCAGGATGTGTTGCTGACCTATGTACTGCTCGAGGGTTTGCGGCCGCATCCGGGCCGCCAGCGGACGAAAGTCCGACGAGAAATCCAGCGACAAGTTGCTCATCTGTATTGACCCCCAGCGTCACGCCCATCCATTGGCAGACGGACCGACGCGAAATCCAGCGACCGCCTGCTCATCAGCGCTGATCGTCCAGCGCGACCCCCGCAGGCGTCTTGAAGACAAACTCATTGCCCTTTAGCACCGGCTTGCGGTTGAAGTTGCTCAGGGTGAACTCGCTCCACTGACCCTGGGCCTCTTTCACGTCGAAGCGGCTGATGTTGTTCTGCCTGTCGAAGGTGATGCGGAAGGAGGCGATCAGCTCGTCCTGGTTGCGACTGGTGACGGTGTAGACATCCCCTTCCTGGGTCACGTCATAGTTCTTCCAGAGGCTGTTGTCGTTGCCGGCGATCAGCACGAAGGGGGTGTTGAGCACGGCATCCTTCATCTTGAGGGCGGTGACCTGCTCGACGAAGGGATCATAGACCCAGACATCCTTGCCATCGGCCACGATCAGGCTCTCGTCCGGCGAGGTGGTGTGCCAGTTGAAGCGATTGGGGCGTTGCACCAGCAGATCGCCACCGGCGCGCTGCAGCTCCTTGCCCTTGCTGTCATAGACGGTCTGGGCAAACTTGGCGGAGAAGAGGCTCACCCCCGCCAGCTTCTGCTTGAGATCGCTGGCCGCATCGGCCCACACCTGGCTGCTGGCAACCAGCAGCACAGTGCCCATCAACAGTTGTTTTTTCATCATGCTTTTCATAACGGCTATCTCGATAAAAAGCTACGCCCGCAGGGGGCATGGCCAGGATGATAGAGGAGTGAGGCTTAGTCCCGTACCGGTGGCGGGGCCAGCACATCGCGCTGACCATTGCCGCCCGGGGCGCTGACGATGCCCTGGTTTTCCATCTGCTCGATGAGACGGGCCGCCCGGTTGTAACCAATCTTGAACTTGCGCTGCACGCTGGAGGTCGAGCCGCGGCGCGACTCCACCACGAAGGCCACCGCCTCGTCGAACAGGGGGTCGAGCTCTTCGTCGTCACCAGCGCCATATTCGCCGCTGCCGCCCTCGCCGCCGGATTCACCGGAGAGGATCTCCTCGATGTAGTTCGGCTCGCCGCGCAGTTTCCAGTCCGCCACCACCTTGTGCACCTCGTGGTCGTCGACAAAGGCGCCGTGCACCCGGGTCGGGTTGGAGGTTCCGGCCGGCATGTAGAGCATGTCGCCCATGCCGAGCAGGGATTCGGCGCCGCCCTGATCGATGATGGTACGGGAGTCGATCTTGCTCGACACCTGGAACGAGATACGGGTCGGGATGTTGGCCTTGATGAGACCGGTAATGACATCCACCGACGGACGCTGGGTCGCGAGGATCAGGTGAATACCGGCCGCCCGCGCCTTCTGGGCGATACGGGCGATCAGCTCCTCCACCTTCTTGCCGACGATCATCATCATGTCGGCAAACTCGTCCACCACCACGACTATGTGGGGCAGTTTCTCCAGCTCAGGCGGCATCTGATCCATGGAGTCGCCCGGACGCCACAGCGGATCCAGCAGGGGTTCACCCTCCTCGATGGCCGCCAGCACCTTGTCGTTGTAGCCCTTGAGGTTGCGCACCCCCACCGCCGACATCAGCTTGTAGCGACGCTCCATCTCGCCCACGCACCAGCGCAGGGCGTTGGCGGCGTCCTTCATGTCGGTCACCACCTCGGTCAGCAGATGGGGGATCCCCTCGTAGACCGACAGCTCCAGCATCTTGGGGTCGATCATGATGAAGCGCAGATCGTCCGGCGTCGACTTGTAGAGCATGGAGATGATCATGGTATTCACCCCCACCGACTTACCGGAGCCGGTAGTACCGGCCACCAGCAGGTGGGGCATCTTGGCGAGGTTAACCACCACGGGTTCGCCGGCGATGTCCTGACCCAGCCCCATGGTGAGCGGGTTGCGGCTGTCACGGAAGGCGTCGCAGTCGAGGGTCTCGCGCAGATAGACGGTCTGACGCACCCGGTTGGGCAGCTCGATCCCGACGAACGTCTTGCCCGGGATCACTTCCACCACCCGCACGCTGCTGGCCGACAGAGAGCGTGCCAGATCGCGGGAGAGGTTGGTGATCTTGCTCGCCTTCATGCCAGGCGCCAGATCCAGCTCGAAACGGGTGATGACGGGGCCCGGATAGACACCCACCACCTTGGCCTGCACGTTGTAGTCGGCCAGTTTCGCCTCCACCAGCCGGCCCATGCGCTCCAGCTCGTCCTTGCTCATCATCTGGGTCTTGGCGGGCGGACGGTCCAGCAACTCGATGCTCGGCAAGGGGGGCAGCCCAGGTTGCAGGCGGCGCTTGGGCTTGCCGGGGGTGGGAGCCGCCGGCGCAGGCGCCTCTTCATCCCCTTCCGCCCAGGGCAGGTCGAGATCATCGTCCTCGTCATCGGCCGTAACCAGGGCAGGCTGACGACGGGCGCCGTTGGTGGCGGCACGCTTGGCCTTGGCCACGGGGGCAGGCTCGTCATCTTCATCGTCAAACTGCGGGTCGAACTGGAAGGTATCCTCATCAAGCTCGGGCAGCCACTCATCGGACTTGGCCTTCTGGCTCTTGGCGCTGGCCTTTTCCTTGGGACGACGGGTCCAGCTGGAGTGCGGCTCATCTTCCTCGTCATCGAGCTCGATGGCCCCCACGCCCCCTTCCAGCAAGGGATCCGGCCCCTCAACGCGAGGCTGGCGCCAGCCACCGGTCAGCCAGCGGCCGAGGGTGGTGGGAAAATGGTAAACGGCGCTGACCGAACCGGTGCAGGCAGCGCCGATCCGCTCGACGATGGTCAGCCAGGACCAGCCGGTGAACAGGGTGATACCGGTGGCCACGAAGCAGAGCAGCATCAGGTTGGCACCGACCCCGCCAAACAGCGGCACCACGGCGGAGGAGATCACGTCCCCCACCAGGCCGCCGGCGGAAAAATTCTGCAGATCATTGAAGTTCATGCTGGCGATGGCGGACATGCCGAGCACGGTCAGCACGAAGCCGACGATGCGCACCGACAGGGTGAGGTAATCCACATCGAGCAGGCGGCTTGGGCGCCAGAACAGGCTCCAGCCCAGCAGCACGACCAGGGGAGGAACCAGATAGGAAAACGCCCCGAAGGTAAACATGGTGATGTCGGCGAGCCAGGCCCCCGCGCTGCCGGCGAGGTTTTTCACCTCCCCTTGCCAGGAGGTCTGGGACCAACCGGGATCGGCGGGGTGGTAGGACAACAGGGCAAGCAAGAGATAGGCAGCCATCAGGGTGATGGCGATCAAGACGGCTTCGAAGATCCGTTGTGTACCTGATAAAGGAGTAAACAGCTTTTTATCGGCCAAACTCCGGCTCCTTTCTGAAAACATGTAATGCAGGGGGATAAGGGGGCCTAGTATCCCTGAAAAGCCCACCGGTTGTCAGCCAGTGCCTGGCGTGGCGGCC
The DNA here is from genome assembly GCF_963888745.1 of Aeromonas sp. DNRA1. Taxonomy (NCBI): domain Bacteria; kingdom Pseudomonadati; phylum Pseudomonadota; class Gammaproteobacteria; order Aeromonadales; family Aeromonadaceae; genus Aeromonas; species Aeromonas sp. DNRA1. Next base: position 208,635 of record NZ_CAWPKQ010000001.1, read on the forward strand.
ATATTCATAACCGACTCGATAAGAAGAAACGAGCGGACCGGCCGCTCGTTTCTGAATGTCGTGACTTGTCGCAAGGCTGGCAAGCCACAGCATAACCCGACTCAACGGGTGCTGATCACCAGACGACTGCTCTGTTTGACCTCTTCCATCACCACATAGGTGCGAGTGTCGTTGACACCGGGCAGACGCAGCAGGGTTTCCCCCAGCAGACGGCGATAGGCCGACATGTCGCTGACTCGGGTCTTGAGCAGATAGTCGAAATCGCCGGAGACCAGATGGCACTCCTGGATCTCCTCGAGCACCTGAACAGCCTTGTTGAACTGTTCAAACACATCGGGGGCACCGCGATTGAGGGTAATTTCCACGAATACCAGCAGAGACGCGTCCAGATAATGAGGGTTCAGAATGGCGGCATACCCTTCGATATACCCTTGTCGCTCGAGGCGACGAACCCGTTCCAGACACGGTGTAGGACTCAGGCCAACTCGTTTGGACAACTCAACGTTCGAAATTCTGCCATCCTTTTGCAGCTCATTCAGAATGTTGCGGTCAATCCTGTCCAAATCCTTTAGCCGACTCTTAGCTTCCATCATTTATTCCATCCTTTGGCTATTTTTTGGTAAGAATCACCAGTCATTTTATAATTATGGTCACAAATCCTGTCAATACCTGAATATGCAAGGCGCAAATGTTGCCAAACTAGCTTGCAACATAAACCACCAATCGATAGTCGAGGGATAGCATGATTATCGGTGTACCTAAAGAAATAAAAAACCATGAATACCGCGTAGGCATGGCTGTGGCCAGTGTACGTGAACTGACAGCACGAAACCATACTGTTTTCGCCCAAAGCGGCGCAGGAAGCGGCATTGATTCAGGTGGTGCAGATTATCGCGCTGCCACTGTCGCTATTTTGTCCTGCATTGCAGCAATTTTCACCGCGGCCAGCGTATCCATCAGACTCAAAACATAACGCCTCCCCTTCCCTGCGTCTTCGTCGCAACTGCCCGGCAATGATTTGGCATTGGCCCTGCAGGATAACGGGGGTTCGCCATCGTGAATGTGCCCATCGGGAGAGCAGCCAACACGCGCTTTCACCTCGTGTCAGTGCGCAGCCGTATTAGGTGACCCCGTACTCATGAGGCAGCCATGGCCTGAGGCGCTGTGCGACAAAGCACCGGCAGCGAGGGCCACTGCGCCAAAACTTGTCAATCGCGTCTAGATCGCCGCCACACCAGCGGACAGGATCAGCCTGGCGGGCAACGCCCGCTGGTAAACGCGGCTGCAAGCTCCCTTCCCCACCTTATCAATAGAAATGCGTGCCACGTTCGGGAAGCGCCAGCGGATACCAGCTGCGACCTCTCACATCACCATGGCGAGAGAGCCATTACGCTCCTTATCAAGGCGCGCCAAACCCGGTTGTGGAGCCTTCCGCGACAGGACAGGTTTTCAGCCCTTTCTTACTCCCCTCCCACCCCACCAGCCGATTGACGCAATCGACTCACTGGCCTTTGACCCCTTATCACGAATTACCTACAATCGCGCAAACTCATCACGTCTCGGAAATCACATCATGAGCCAAGTCACTCATAGCAAACTGCTGATCTTAGGGTCAGGCCCGGCGGGCTACACTGCCGCCGTCTATGCCGCCCGTGCCAACCTCAATCCGCTGCTCATCACTGGCATGCAGCAAGGCGGTCAGCTGACTACCACCACCGAAGTGGAGAACTGGCCCGGTGACCCCGAGGGGCTGACCGGTCCGGCCCTGATGGAACGCATGAAAGAGCATGCGGAGAAGTTCGACACCCGCATCCTGTTCGATCACATCAATGAAGTGCAGCTGACCCAGCGTCCGTTCCGCCTCAAGGGCGACAACGGCGAATACACCTGTGATGCACTGATCATCGCCACCGGTGCCTCCGCCAAATATCTGGGCCTGCCTTCCGAAGAGGCCTTCAAGGGCCGCGGCGTCTCCGCCTGCGCCACCTGTGACGGCTTCTTCTATCGCAATCAAGAAGTGGCCGTGGTCGGCGGTGGCAACACCGCCGTGGAGGAGGCGCTCTATCTGGCCAACATCGCCAAGAAGGTGCACCTCATTCACCGTCGCGACGAGTTCCGCGCCGAGAAGATCCTGATCAAGCGTCTGCACGACAAGGTGTCCAGCGGCAATATCGTGCTGCACACCCACCAGACTCTGGATGAAGTGCTGGGCGACGACATGGGGGTGACCGGTGTGCGTCTGCGCAACACCCAGAACGACACCACCACCGACCTGCCACTGATGGGCGTCTTCATCGCCATCGGTCACCAGCCCAACACCCAGATCTTCGCCGACCAGCTGGATATGCAGAACGGCTATCTGAGGGTGCGTGGCGGCCTCGACGGCTTCGCCACCCAGACCAGCATCGAAGGGGTCTTTGCCGCCGGTGACGTGGCCGACCACACCTACCGCCAGGCCATCACCTCGGCCGGCACCGGCTGTATGGCCGCCCTCGATGCCGAACGCTATCTGGACGCGCAATAAGCACAAGGGATATAAAAGGCATGCCGCGAGGCATGCCTTTTTACTTTAAGGAGCCGGATGAAACAGAAAATATTGATAGTCGAGGACAGTCTGACCATTCGACGGATGCTGATCCAGGCCATTGCCCAGCAAACCGGGCTGGAGATCGATGCATTCGATACCCTGGAGGGGGCCCGCCACTGTCGGGGAGAAGAGTACGTGGTGGCACTGGTGGATCTGACCCTGCCCGATGCCCCCAGCGGGGAAGCGGTCAAGGTGTTGCTGGAGCGAGGCTTGCCGGTGGTGATCCTCACTGCCGATATCAGCGAGGAGAAGCGCGCAGCCTGGCTGGAAGCAGGGGTGCTGGACTATGTGATGAAGGATTCACGCCACTCCCTGCAATACGCCGTCAGCCTGGTTCATCGCCTCTACCTCAACCAGCGCATCGAAGTGCTGGTGGTCGATGATTCACGCACCTCCCGCCACCGCACCATGGCCCAGTTGCGCAAGCAGCTGCTGCAGGTGCATGAGGCGAGCCACGCCCGCGAGGCCCTGGCCCAGCTCGAACAGAACCCGGCCATTCGGCTGGTGCTGGTCGACTACTACATGCCAGAAATTGACGGGATCAGCCTGGTGCGCATGCTGCGCGAGCGTTACAGCAAGCAGCAGCTCGCCATCATCGGCATCTCGGTGTCGGACAAGCGCGGCCTCTCCGCCCGCTACCTCAAGCAGGGGGCCAACGACTTCCTCAACCAGCCGTTCGAACCGGAAGAGCTGCAATGCCGGGTCAGCCACAACCTGGAAGCGCTGGAGCAGTTCAACAGCATCCAGGAGTCGGCCAATCGCGACTACCTGACCGGGCTCTACAACCGGCGCTACTGGTTCAATGAAGGACAGAAATGGTTCGAGGAGCACCAGCGTCAGGAGACGCCGCTTGCGCTGTGCGTGCTCGATGTGGATCACTTCAAGCAGGTCAACGATCACTGGGGTCATGCCATCGGCGATCAGCTGCTCTGCCACCTCACCCGGCTGCTCACCCAGTTCTTCCCCGATGCCATGATCGCCCGTTTTGGTGGCGAGGAGTTTGCCCTGATGGTGCCCCACTGCACCGTGCCGGTGCTGCTCAAACGGCTGGAGGGGCTGCGCCAGCAGATGCGCCAGCAACCGCTGTCCAGGGAGACGCCGCTGTTTGTACGCGCCAGTTTCGGCGTGATCAAGGTCGGGCGCGGTTCCATGGACGAGGCACTGAGCGAGGCGGATCGCTTGCTCTATCAGGCAAAGAACACCGGCCGTGACAAGATAGTGTCGCAGGACTCATCGGCCTGACGTTACCTCGCCAGATGTTCTCCGTGTAGTACCCGCCCGACAGCTTGCCCAGCCGGCAGCGTGTCGGGTCACTTCTCCCCCCTTGATGACCGCCTGAGCCAGCGCCTGCTTCAATAGGTCTTGTCGACCCGCACACCATCGTCGAAATAGAGGATGCGCACCTTGTCGCCGTTCATGAACACCATGGCCGGATCGTAATCCTGAATGACGTTCACCAGCCCGTTTTGCTCGTTGCGAATAAGCAGCTCTACCAGCTTGTTCTCCACCACGGTGCCGCCCGATTGATACTGCTGCGCCGCGGCCGCCCCCGCCAATGCGCCGACCGCAGTAGCGATTTCACGGCCATGACCGCCACCAAACTGGTTACCAAGCAGACCGCCCAGGACGGCGCCACCCAGGGTTTTCCAGCCGGAGTGTTCTGATTCCAGAATTTGACGCTGGGTGATGTTGCGCACCGTCTCGACCTGGCCAAACACCACCTGATTCACGGGTCTTGCCGTATTGCGCTCGTAGACCTGCGCCCAGGCAGGCGCAGTGACAAAGCAAAACAAGCTGGATACTATCAGGATAATGGCCTTCATCTATGAACCTCGTTACCTTATGTCTCGCTATCTTACCCAATTGGATGATGAGCTGTGCTGGTTTCCCGACCCCGAACATGCCCTGGAGGAACCCAACGGCCTGCTGGCGATCGGCGGGGATCTCTCCCCTGCCCGCTTGCTGGCAGCTTACCACAAGGGGATCTTCCCGTGGAATGAACCCCACCAGCCGCTGCTGTGGTGGTCACCGGATCCCAGAGGCGTCATCCGGCCGGAACAGCTGCACATCGGTCGCACCCTGCGCAAATTTATCCGTGGTACCTCATTCGATATTTCCATCGATCGCGCCTTTAATGAGGTTATAGCGGCCTGCGCCGCGCCCCGTCGCAGTGCCAGTGGAACCTGGATTAGCACACCCATGATCGACGCCTATCGACAGTTGCACCGCCTTGGCCATGCCCACTCCATCGAGATCTGGCAAGAGGGCAAGCTGCAAGCCGGCCTCTATGGCCTCTCCCTCGGCCGGGTATTCTGCGGCGAGTCCATGTTCAGCCGCATCGACAACGGCGCCAAACTAGCTATGGTGGCGCTCTGTCGGCACTTCGCCCGCCATGATGGCGCCTTGATCGATTGCCAGATGCAGAACGATTTTTTGGCCACCCTAGGAATAGAAGAGTGGCCGAGACGCCAATTTTTAACGACGCTGGCACAACTGAGCCGACAACCGCTGGCAGCCAATTGCTGGCAAACGGGGAGCATTCTGTTATGACCGAAGAAGTGATCCTCAAGGTAGGGCTGACCCCGAAGCACCAATGCAGCTATCTGGGTCATGAGCAGGAGCAATTGCTGGTGTTGATGGATCACAGCCTGCTCAATGCCAGCGGCTACGAACGCCTGCTGACGGCCGGCTTTCGGCGCAGCGGCAACGACATCTATCGTCCCCACTGCCCGGCCTGCAATGCCTGCCAGTCCCTGCGCATCCACAGCGAGCGCTTCGTGCCAAGCCGCAGCCAGAAGCGGATCCGCCAGCTCAATCAGGATATCGAACTGGTACTCAGCTACGACGACAAGCCCGAGTACTATCAGCTCTATGAGCGCTACATTCGCGAACGCCATCATGACGGCAGCATGTATCCCCCCAGCCGCACCCAGTACAAGGGCTTCCTGCACTGCGACTGGATGCCGCCCCTCTATCTGGAAATGCGCAAGGATAACCGGCTGATCGGGGTCGCTACCACGGATCTGCTGCCCCATTCCCTCAGCGCCATGTACACCTTTTTTGACCCGGCCCATGCGGATCGTTCCCTCGGTACCTTCGCCATTCTGAGCCAGTTGGAACTGGCCAGAAGAACCGGCCGCAGCTGGCTATATCTGGGCTATCTGGTGGAGGAGTGCCGCAAGATGAATTACAAGCGCCAGTATCTGCCCCATGAACGGTTGATACAGGGGGAATGGAAAAATATCGACAGCAAGCCCGAGTAAACTTTACACATAGCCTTAAATCCGGCATGATCCAGCGGATTTTTTGTTGTGGCTTATCAAGAGGATTCAATGGCTAAAGAAGACAGTATTGAGATGCAGGGCACTATTCTCGAAACCCTGCCCAATACCATGTTCCGTGTGGAACTGGAGAATGGTCACGTGGTTATCGCTCATATTTCCGGCAAGATGCGCAAAAACTACATCCGTATCCTGACTGGGGACAAAGTAACGGTAGCTCTGACTCCGTACGATCTCTCCAAGGGACGTATTGTTTTCCGCTCTCGCTAAGCCAGGAATTCAGCAAAAAACCCCAACCTTCCGGTTGGGGTTTTTTGTGGTTTTCCAACAGCGCCAGGCTTAGTGGGAAACAGCTTCAACATTGACCTGATAGTCAAAGCTGAGGCTGTCATTTATCAACTCAACCTTCACTACCCCCCCATCGACCAAGGATCCGAACAGGATCTCATTGGCAAGGGGTTTCTTGAGGTGTTCCTGGATGACCCGCCCCATGGGTCTCGCTCCCATGGCCCTGTCATATCCCTTCTCGGCCAACCAGTGGCGGACACCCTCGGACACTTCAAGAGACACGCCCTTGGCATCCAATTGTACCTGCAACTCGACGATGAACTTGTCAACCACCTGATGTATCACCGTCATATCCAGATGGTTGAACCAGATGGTGTGATCGAGCCGGTTACGAAACTCCGGGCTGAACGTCTTGTTGATCACCGCCATGGCATCGTGGCTCATATCCTGCTGCTGGAAGCCGATGGATTTGCGCTGGGTCTCCTGCACGCCGGCGTTGGTGGTCATCACCAGGATCACGTTGCGAAAATCCGCCTTGCGCCCGTTGTTGTCGGTCAGGGTGCCGTTGTCCATCACCTGCAGCAGCAGGTTGAACACATCCGGATGCGCTTTTTCGATCTCGTCCAGCAACACCACTGAGTGCGGGTGTTTGAGTACCGAATCGGTCAGCAGGCCTCCCTGCTCAAAGCCCACATAACCGGGAGGTGCCCCGATCAGGCGGGAGACGGTGTGGCGTTCCATGTACTCCGACATGTCAAAGCGCAGCACCTCGACGCCGAGCGCCTTGCCCAACTGCTGAGTGACCTCGGTCTTGCCCACCCCGGTCGGGCCGGCAAACAGGAAGCAACCCACCGGGCGACGCTCATTGCCAAGGCCCGAACGTGACAAGCGAATGGAATCAGTCAGCACCTCGATGGCCTTGTCCTGACCAAATACCACCATCTTGAGATTGCGCTCCAGATTTTTCAGCACTTCCTTGTCGGAAGACGAGACTGATTTCTCCGGGATGCGGGCAATCTTGGCCACAATGGCTTCGATCTCCTGCACATTGATCACTTTCTTGCGCTTGCTCGCCGGCAGCAGCCGTTGCCCGGCACCGGCTTCGTCGATCACGTCGATCGCCTTGTCAGGCAAATGGCGATCATTGATGTACTTGGCAGAGAGCTCCACCGCGGCGCGGATGGCCTTGACGGTGTAGCGCACCCCGTGGTGAGCCTCATAGCGACTCTTGAGGCCCATCAGGATGCGGGTGGTGTCATCCACACTGGGCTCGACGATATCGATCTTCTGGAAGCGACGCGCCAGAGCACGGTCCTTCTCAAAGATCTGGGAGTATTCCTGATAAGTGGTGGAGCCGACACAACGCAGCAAGCCATTGGAGAGCAGCGGCTTGATGAGGTTGGCCGCATCCAGCTGACCACCAGAGGCAGCACCAGCCCCTATGATGGTGTGGATCTCGTCGATGAACAGGATCGCCCCTTCCTGGCGCTCGATCTGCTTGAGCAGCACCTTGAGGCGCTTCTCGAAATCGCCGCGATACTTGGTCCCCGCCAGCAGCGATCCCATGTCCAGAGAATAAATGGTGCTGCCCGCAATAACCTCGGGCACATCGCCCTTGACGATACGATAGGCCAGCCCTTCGGCGATGGCAGTCTTGCCTACCCCGGCCTCACCGACCAGCAAGGGGTTGTTTTTGCGACGGCGGCAGAGCACCTGGATGGTACGGTTGAGCTCCTGATCCCGCCCGATGAGCGGATCGATACGCCCTTCCAGCACCAGCTGATTGAGGTTGGTGGCAAAGCTCTCTATCTGGGCGGCAGACACATCATCGTCGGACTCGGCATTGTTGCTGCTGTTGTCCGGCTTGCTGTCTTTGCGCACGCCATGGGAAAGGAAGTTGACCACGTCCAGCCGGCTGATCTCGGCCTTTTTCAGGAAGTAAGCGGCCTGGGACTCCTGCTCGCTGAAAATGGCAACCAGCACGTTGGCACCACTGACTTCCGTGTTGCCCGATGATTGGACATGGAACACGGCGCGTTGCAGCACCCGCTGGAAGCCCAGAGTGGGCTGGGTTTCACGATCTTCATCGTCACGGGGAATAAGCGGGGTTGTTTGACTGATGAATGCGCTGATCTCTTTGCGCATCAGCTCCACGTCAGCACCACAAGAACTCAGCGCCTCATGGGCTGAACTGTTATCCAGCAGGGCTAACAACAGGTGCTCGACAGTCATGAATTCGTGGCGCTCGTCACGGGCCAGTTTGAAAGCCTCGTTCAGCGTCTTTTCTAGATCTTTATTCAACATAGGCACCTCCCCTAGTACAGCAACAATGTGGTGTCGTCATCGCCATCAAGTCATCAGATTCAAGCCTTTTCCATGGTACACAGCAGTGGATGTTCGTTGTTACGTGCATAGGTGTTGACCTGGACCACTTTGGTTTCGGCAATCTCGGCGGTGAACGTGCCACAGACTCCCTTACCACTATAATGCACGCTCAGCATCACCTGAGTGGCCTTGTCCAAATCCATACCAAAGAACTTTTGCAGCACCTCCACCACGAACTCCATCGGTGTGTAGTCGTCGTTGTTCAGGACGACCTTGTACATGGGTGGCGGTTGCAGCTTGGTTTTCTCTGCTTCTGCAATCTCTTCATTAGCAAAGAGTTCTTTCTGCTTGCTCATAATCGCGCTTTGGTACCTCTAGATTACTACCGCCTAACACAAGATTGTCAATAGACTTGTTAACCAGATCACATCAGTTGTTAACAACTCCTTGACTCGCTCAAAAGTTAGACTAGATTGGTTACTTGCTAATCGGCGCCCGTCTGCTATGGGCTATGTTACTAGTTATAAAGGGCTGGCGCAGGTTACTCAACGACTTCAAGGTAATCAATAAAAGGATGTAGATGTATGGCAACCGGAACAGTCAAGTGGTTTAACAACGCAAAAGGATTTGGGTTTATCTGTCCGGAAGGAGGTGGTGAAGATATCTTCGCCCACTACTCCACGATACAAATGGAAGGCTACAAGACGTTGAAAGCAGGTCAAGCAGTCAACTTTGAACTGCAGCAGGGGCCGAAAGGCAATCACGCCTCTGTCATTGTGCCAAACGAAGCACAGAACATGTAAGAGTCGAACTGGATAAATAAAAAAACCGGCAAGCCGCAAGGTTGCCGGTTTTTTTATTGCTGCAATTTACAGGAGAAATTCGTTCCCCCGAGCAGACTAGAAGGAGATCATTGCGCGTTGTCGTGATAGTCCTGACAGGCACTCAGGGTATTTTCCATCAGGCTGGCAACCGTCATGGGGCCAACCCCACCCGGCACCGGCGTGATGAAAGAGGCATGATTGCGCGCGGTCTCAAACTCCACGTCACCGACCAGAGAGCCGTCCGCCAACCGATTGATACCCACGTCGATCACCAGTGCCCCCGGTTTGACCCACTCACCCGGAATGAAGTTGGGTTTGCCAACCGCCACCACCAGCAGATCGGCACGGCGAACCTGATCTTCCAGATCCTGGGTGAAACGGTGACAGGTGGTGGTAGTGCAACCTGCCAGCAGCAGCTCCAGCGTCATCGGCCGACCGACGATGTTGGATGCCCCGACCACCACCGCATGCAAACCGTGCGTTTTAACGCCGGTCGCGTCAATCAGGGTCATGATGCCTTTGGGTGTACAGGGGCGCAGTGCCGGGATACGCTGCGCCAGCCGACCCACGTTGTAGGGATGGAAACCATCCACGTCCTTGTCAGGGCGAATACGCTCCAATACCTGAGTCGTATCGCAGTGAGCCGGCAAGGGGAGTTGTACCAGAATACCGTCAACGTCTGCGTCTTGATTCAGCTTATCGATCAGTGCCAGCAACTCTTCCTGGCTCGCCGTCGCATCCAGATCGTAAGAGCGGGAGATAAAACCCACCTCTTCACAGGCGCGACGTTTGCTGCCGACATAGACCTGCGAGGCAGGATCCACCCCGACCAGGATCACCGCCAAGCCCGGCGCCCGTTTTCCTTGTGCCAACCGCTGTTGGACTTGCGCTGCGACCTGATTGCGAATCGTTTGCGCAACCTGTTTTCCATCAATGATTTTGGCAGACATCGTTCTTCACTCACCATGTGTTCAACTGCCGCGCATTGTCGCATTTTTTTGCCACGGGTGTTAGCGGCTCTCGCATGGAGGGCAATAAGTAGGCATTTGAATTCATTGGTGGAAAAATTCGTTGACGCTGGCTTTCCCGCTTGGGTATGATGCCGGCCCGTTGCCCAGTACAGCCGCTGTCGCTATGCTGGAGACGAGATTTTCGGTGATTAGCGCAGCCCGGTAGCGCATCTGGTTTGGGACCAGAGGGTCAAAGGTTCGAATCCTTTATCACCGACCAGGTTTTCGACATGCCGCCAGGCTTGTCGAGGCAATGCGCCCTTAGCTCAGTCGGATAGAGCAACGGCCTTCTAAGCCGTGGGTCGCAGGTTCGAATCCTGCAGGGCGCGCCATTGATGGCATGCATCTCTCCGATGCAGGCATTAATGGATATTTTCAGTGGTGGCTGTAGCTCAGTTGGTAGAGTCCCGGATTGTGATTCCGGTTGTCGTGGGTTCGAGCCCCATCAGCCACCCCATTATCTCCTTGCACAAAACATTTAATTTTATTATTTAAATCCAGCAGCCCACCCCTTTTTGCGTCCGAATCGTCGGTACGGGCGGTTTTTGTGGCGTGCATTTACTCTCCCACTTGTTATACCGCGCAAAAACCATAGTGAACAGGCGATTTCGCCCGATGGTGAGCAAATTCGCCTGCTCGAACGCTTCAGTCCCGAGTTCAGAGAACACCATATTGAGGTTCACTACACCGGAGAGCGGATAGCGGATAGCGGTCGATACCTTCGCTTATTCGCTTAAGAGGATTGGTGAGGTGTACCTGCAAGCTGTTTGGGTTGCTACAACCAACACACCTGACGACGACGCTACCGCAGCAAGCAGCCAGTGACCCCATCCATGCTGAAACACACAGCTGCTCTTCGAAGTTCATAGGTGCAGTTTTATAGTGTCTCGAAAGTTCTATCGGTGCCCTTACTATCATCCTTACGAGCTGTTCCTGCGTCTGAAAGGGATTCGCCACCGGAAAACCAAGGTAAGCAACAGCTTTATCGCGCGGCTACATCGACCCCTACTCGATGGTCACTGCCCGGACGAACCCGTGGAGCAGATGCATACAGGTCTGGACAGCTACCTAGAACACTACAACAAACAGTGGTCTTGTCAGGGCCTAATGATGGGGGGACAGGTCCCCTTATTGCATGCTCAAGAAGGTTCTGAAATTGGTTCCGAAGAAGGTGCGCTCTTAGAGTGGTGTAAGCTAGACACCGGTTTGAGACCGGTGTCAGGTGGTAACTATATTTGTGCATGCTACTACCAGCTTACCAACTGCCAGCAATACTCTTTAACATGCAGCTAAACAGCTATGAAAAAGGTGTGCACCTCATATTCTCACTGGATGTCTATCGCACCTTGCCAACCTCTTAACCATATCTTTCTTTCATATATTTCTTTACCGATATTGCATTGTTAAATTTATATGTTCCATCACCGGCTCCATCCTCTGTTCCACTTAAAACTGGATCCAAAGTCTTTGCCTTATCAACAGTATATTCTCCACCTGCGTTCTTTTTATAAATCTTAACTTCAAAATTTGTCTCATCAATCCCTTCTGCCTGATGCTTATTATGCCATGAAACTATAGTTCCTATATGATTAACACCTTTCAGAGTAAAGAAAAAAATGCTCCTGAGATTCGGGTAATCGCCGTTCTCACATATTTTATCCAACTCATAATGTGATGATTTATCATATATGACCATAGATAACGGGCAGTTTATGTCATCATTTTTCTCAATTTTAACGCTCGCTGTATCATTACTTATTCTATAGGGCCCTTGAATAATATCAGCGGCATTCACAAAGAAAGAAAAAAACAGAAAAACAAAGAATAAAAAATCATATCTTTTCATTATATCCCCACAGTTTCTTACTCACTATTATCAACACCTACAGGATGAGATCATAAATATTTTCGAGCCACCCATATAAAAAACACGAAAACAGCCCCAAAAGAGAGCGGCCAGTTCAAGGCATGTCAAGGCTGCTTGCGAATCAACCAATAGATATGGTCTTAGCTCACTCTCTCGCCCCATCAATACCAATAACTGCAGCAACCGCATTAAACCTCTTTAATCTATCTTCATAACCAGCATCTCCTCCATTTACAATTTTTGTAACCTCTTTGACTGTCCCTGTGCATGCAGTTGAATGCAAATTAAAGCTTTTTTTGTATATAAACCAAAAAAAGTATGCAGATGATGCAGCATATCGAAGTGTCAGTATGTCATCCGGTGAAGCCAAAAAGTCTTTTTGGTCTGAGGGGTTTGCTACATTATGAGCTTCGGTGAACTTTATGTATGCATCCTTGTGTGTTATTTGAATCAACCCTCTGCCTCGATATTTATATCCATCACCAGAACTCTCATCACCGTTTCTACTTCCCGGTCTGTTGGCGTAGACATAGTTTCCTAAAGCCACAGGATTGAATGCATAATCGCTCTCATGAGTCCACAACTTCGGTCTTAACCTTCCCTCCTTTGCATCATCTAATATAGGATCGTAGTTTTTAGATCCCCCTTTACAGCCAAAAATTTTCCGCATGCCTTTAGGACTATAACGAAGATTCTCACTTACAGGTTTAAAGTTTGACTCATGACCTACTTGGGATAAGAAATGGGCTATGGCTCTTTCTTCTTTCATACCATAAGTCTTGGCATATTCATTCAGGAATGGAAGTATAGCCTCACAGCTAGATTTATCTTGATTAAGGTTAGCTGCAAAAACCATTTCTAGAGTGATAAGGTCGCCTCCTTTGGTATCCATCACTAATCCCATCATGCCAGCAGGATGAATAAACCAAGGTTTGGTATCCCCCACCACAGCAGCAGCCTTCTCTATCCAAGCCATTTTATTGGTAACTTCCAGTACATATTTGCACAGGTTCGGCATGTTTTTCAGCTCTTGCTCGAGCCTTGGCCACGTATCGCGCTTTACCCATTCACTTTCGTGCTTGATAAACAACTTTCGCACTTTGTCTGCGACCATTTCTTTGGCCATCGCCGTCTTGATTTCATCGGCACTGATACTGCCATCACCATCACGATCTGTCACCAGCTCTTTGTAAAGGGTACTGAAAAAGTCTCCCCCCTCCTTGCCGTCAGTATCAGCCTTGTCCAGGAATCCGTCGGGATCCGAGCCGCCATCAACCAGTGTCGCACCCAGTCTGGCCCATTCATGTTGGCTCACCAAACGGGTGTCACCACTAATAAGCACATACTGATCTTCGGCCACCTTCACAAATTTGTCGGCACCATGGGTCACGATATCCGGAGTATTTATCGGTTTGGGTGCCTCCAGTGGGCCAAAGTCTCCCACCTTGATGTAACCGATTTTATTATTCTCCTTGGTCAACTTATAGGTGTCTACCGGCTTCCCCTTTTTGAGCAGCAAATACTCTTGTCCCTTGGCCAACTTTCCTTCATTGCTGATACATTTACCAAGAGCCTCCTTGTCACTCTCTGTGACAAATATCTCCATATGGATTGCTTTACGATCCTCATTGAGATCAAAACCATTGGCCGTCAGTTTCGGTGTCTCATGCTCCCCCCAATGTCCAACCACCTCACCGACCTTGACAGGGATGGGATTGGTATGTCGCAGCTCCACTTTGTCGTAAACAATGGGGGTATGCCGAACGGCATCGCTGGGTTGACCCAACATCTCTTTGGCAATCCAATAACGATCACCTTTCGAGGCATTGGGTACAACATTCCCTTTACCATCGGTAAGTTTGCCTTGCGCAACCTCCCAGACCTCAATCTCGAGATACTCCTTCATATTGGAAAATACGACGGGCTGAGCTGTGGTTCGTGCTACTTTGCTCGTTTTTGGCAATCCTGCTGTTACAGCTTCACCCTGATCTTTACTTTTACGCAGATAGCTGTTGCGACTGACAGGATAGAGACAAGGAATATCTTGCTTGGCCATCATCCAGCTGGGCTCAATCTTGCGTTCTTCCTTGATAAATTGTGAAGCTACATAAAACTCTGACGGATCATCGCTCTTTGGAGTCGCATAGCTGACTAGCTGGTAAGAATAAGGCTCATTATTCAGATTCATCCGCTGCGATGGTGATCCAATCAAGGTAACGTCAGCTCCCTTGCGAGCCGTACCGAGCTTGTCTTCTTTCTGAAACTGCAGACTCGCAGTAGCCTTGTATATAGTGACACCGCTCCCTGTCAGCACATAACGTTCAGGCTCACCCTGATAAGCGTTTTTGCAGGCTATATGCATATAGAGGCAATAGAAGGTAAGGGTATTGCGCTTTGGCTGCTGCTGTCCGGAAACTTCTTCTGTGGCCTCATAGTGATGCCGGACCAAGCAAAATGAAGGGGAGGTATGCAGAGTAATTGGCTCACCAGGCTTTTCCTTTTCCGGCTCCAACGTCACGGCAACGGGATCGGACGCGATGCGGTAGGCCACTATATCTCCATCGGCAATAGCTCGTACGGCGCCCCCTGGATGCCAACCTCCCTTATCGCTTAAATGAATGCCGCCATGCCAGATACGGTTGCCGCCGAGCAGGAAAGTGCCACCCGGCTCACCATTGAGCATACCGATGAACTCTTCAAGTGAGGCAACTTCTTTGGGAGCATCACCGCCCCCCACTTGCATTGGATATAGGATTTTCATCTTATTTTCTTTTCACTCGTAATCGTACGAACTATGGCCTCTAGCGGGATGGCACGAAAAAGGTCTGCGCAGGCCCTTGCTCCTTGAGCAGCGCCTCCATCGCCTTCTCGGTGGCAATCGCCTTGACCAGCTCGACCAGTTCGGGGGTTTTCACTACTTCCACGCCTTTGGGGATGATGGGAGGCTGACCAGCCCAGCCAGAGCCTGAGCCTGCGCTGCCGCCGGCATTGAGCTTGATGGCGGGGCCCACCAGCTTGACGCCGCTCGGGTCCACTTTCACAAAGCTGCCGCCTCCCTTGAGGGTGATCTCGGAGCCCGCCTCCAGCACCAGCTTGTCGCCCACCTTGATATGCACTTCCTGCCCGGCTTCCACCAGCAGGGACTGCCCCAACTTCTGGTGCAGGCTGGCATCCACCGTCAACGAGTAGTCGGCCTTTATCTGGTCGCGCTTCTCACCCTCCACCGTCAGGTGATCGTTGGCCTTAATGCGGGTCACCCGCTCATTGTCGATATCGGTGTGCTGGTCGTGCTTGATGTGCCAGGCGGCGTCGTTCTCTATCAGCACGTTCAGGTCTTTCTGACCGTGGATGTAAATCTCTTCCTGCCCCGCCTGGTCTTCAAAGCGCAGTTCGTTGAAACCCTCCCCCTGATGAGTCTCGGTACGCAGCACGGTGCGGGTCTTGTTGGCTGGCAGCTCGTAGGGCGGGCGGTTGGTGGCGTGATAGGTACGACCAGTCACGATGGGCTGGTCGGGGTCCCCCTCCAGGAATGACACGATGACCTCGTGGCCGATGCGCGGGATGGCCATCATGCCGTACTGACCGCCGGCCCAGCCCTGGGAGACTCGTACCCAGCAGGAGCTCTGGTCGTTGGAGCTGCCGTAGCGGTCCCACGGGAACTGCAGCTTCACCCGGCCGTGCTCGTCGCAGTAAATCTCCTCACCGTCGGGGCCCACCACCATGGCGATTTGCGGGCCATCCACCATCGGCTTGTGGGGTGCCTCGGGGCTGCCGATGCGCGCCCGCCAAGTGGTGCTGGCTTTCACCACCCCGAATTCGTTGTGATAGACGGTCGGGCCGCTGCCCCCCTCCTCTTCCAGCGCCTGCGGCTGCAAGCCGGTGTGCTGGATGCGCACGATTTGCCAGTCGGTGTTGAGCGCCCCGTTCGGGTGTTCGGTGAGTGAGAAGGTCTGTCCCGGCAAGAGGGCTGCGCTGTTGGACTTGCCATTGCCCGCCACCGCGTCATTGCGCAGCGCATCGAGCCGATGTTGTGCAAAGGCCTTGCCGCTGCCGTCCTGCTTGTAGCGGCCCGGATAGTCGAAGTGCTGGTAGGTATCGCGCTGGTGCTCGAGCTCACTGCCCTGCTTTTTGTGAGAGAGGCCGTAGGCAGGCGTCTTGAAGCTGTAGTCTTTGAGCTCCACATCCGAGGGGCGAACCACCTCCCGGTAGTGGAACTGGCGCACATAGGGGCCTTGCTCGAGGGAACGGTTGCCGAGGTTGAAGAAGAGCTCGGGGCCAGCGGTCAGGGCGGCCGCGTCATCGGCAAACACGATGCGGTGCTTGCCCGCTTCAAACTCGTGGAAGTAGAACATCCCCTCTTCGGCGGCGAGGCGGTTGAGGAACTCGAGGTCGGTTTCCCGATACTGAACGCAGTATTCCCGCTTGGCGTGCTCGTTTTTGAGCGCAAAGGCGTAGTCGGTGATGCCGTGCTCTTGCAACAGGATACTGAGGATTTCATCGGGCTTTTGTGCCTGGAAGATGCGGGAGTTCTGGCGAAGCGACAGCCGCCACAGGGCCGGCTGCACCATGAGCTGATAGCGGGTGCGGCGAAAACCGCTGTCACCCTGCGCGAAGTCACTGACCACCCCGCACACCCGGCGCTGCAGCTCACCGTTGTACCACACCAGCAGCTCGCACGGCTGGTCCAGCACGGCGCCGAAGTCGATATCGGGCTGGGCACTTGCCAGCTCAAGGCGCAGGTTGAATGGCCGGTTGAGCGCTTCATCCAGCGCAAACTCGGCCACCACGAAGGTGCTCTCGGGCAGGGCCCCCACCTTGACGGTAAATTGTAATCCTGTGCTGTCTGCCATGAAGCGCTCCTTAACCTGCCTGTCCGCTGCCTGAGCCAATCACCACGCCGCCGCAGCCGACGGCGGTACCGGTCACGGCGATGGGCTTGCCGTTGACCAGCACAGAGCCAACGCCGCCCGAGATGCTGCGCGGATGGGGTGGATTGTTGGGTTTGTCGTGGGGGGCCAGCGGATCGCCCTGGCGGGCCACCGGCTTGCCATCGAGGAACACATCCGGGCTGGCGGCAATCACGGGGGATGGGTGGAAACCATCGTGGTCGGTGCCGATGTCACCGAGCAATGCAATAGAAGGACACATCTGGATTCTCCGTGGGGCAACCATGGTGCAAGCGCAGCCTGGTGCAGAGACAGTTGGAACGGCGACCCAGCAGCCTCCATGCCATGGCAAAGTCGCCCACAATCACATTAAAAATCAGTCAATTACGATTCAAGCTCGCGGCATCAGACCAATCTGCTGCAATCCATTGCGCAAGACAGGGCAAGTTTCCCGGCAAACCTTGCCTTGCCAGTCAAACCCACCACATTTTGCGCAACTTTTTGCTCAGGGCGGCATTTTCAGCTATCAGAAACGCCCTGTTGCAGCTGATAGAGGCGGATGTTGAGCGCTTTCAGATCATTTTCCAGGCTTTTGAGCTCGGCAGCCGTAATGGGCTCCTGGGAGGCTTTTCTCGCCTCCAGTTCACCGAGGCGCAGACTGAACGGGATGTTCTGCATCAGGTTCTTCTGCACTTCGTAGAGCTGGGACTTGAGGTAGGAGATGGTCACCGTCTTGCGCTGGCGCTCCAGCTCCAGCAGCTGATCAAGCAGGGCATCCACCCCGGCGCGGGCATCCAGGTAGGTGGGCACGCTGATGACATCCCCCTGCTGGCCGCCAAGCTGCGTCTGCCACTGCTTGTCCAGCGCCTTGACCGCCAACGAGTCGGGATAGAGCATCGAGAGCGAGTTGCGCAGCCCCTCGCCGTAGCGATACCAGTAGAGCGGCGACGTCTGCTCAAGCCGGGTCAACTGGTTCTGGTAGCGGGCCACCAGATCGCTCTCCATGTTCTGCAGGGTCTGCTCCCCCAGCACGATGCGGGCCTGGCGAATGTCGTCATAGCTGAGTGCTCGGGGCAGCTCGGCGGCCGGCTGCACCAGACGCTGGGCCGCCACGGTCTTCTCCTGCTGCTGTTGCTGCCAGCCCAGCCACCCCATCACCGGCAGGGCGCAGCTGAGCAGGCCGCAGCCAAACCAGAACCAGGCGGGGCGCTGCCGGCGGTGCTGCTCAATCTTCAGCACGGTGGGCTTGACCTGCCCCTTCTCGCGCCCCACCAGAATGCTGCCCTGGGGCAGGTGCGGTGTCGATGCCGAAACCGTGCTGCCCTGCTCACTCTCCAGGTCGGACTTGAAGAACACCATGGGCGGGATCTGCAGATCCTCCTTGAGGCCCGGCTCGTCGGAGACGATGACGATCTCGGTCTCATCGAACAGGTGGGTATACCCCTCGATGAAATGCACCAGATTCTCGACCCGGGGAATGCGGCTCAGATCCGCGTTGTGCAGCTTCTCGCTGATGAGTTGCAGCGCCCGCTCGCAGCGATAGATCAGCCGCTTGTCCTCGTGGCTGATCTGGTACTGGCGAATGACGTCGCTGATGCGGGCGATAAACCAGTCGAGCATCTCGATGCGGGCCCGCTCCTGATGGACCGGCGGCCAGAAGCTCTCCCACTGGGTGACGATGAGGTTGGCAAGAAACTCGCACCCTTCGGTAAAACCGCTCAACCCCTGCAGGCGCGAACGGGCCAGGGTGAAGTAGATGGCGGTCTGCAGATCCACCCCGTGTTTTTCGAAGATAAGGCTGGCGAGCTGATGGATCCGCTGCCAGTCCACCTCGGGGCGCGAAGCGTGGCTGAGCTTGTTGATCTCGGCCCGCAGCGCCTCGTACTCCGGCAACATCCTGGGGTCGCGCCCCACTTTCAGGGCCTGCTGACCTTGTTGATTCTGTGACATATGGACTTCCAACGCAGGAAGGGGGCACAACGTGCCCCCGACGCGATCAATAGAGTGATTCGGGCAGTCTGAACTGGCTGAACAGGCCGCCGGTGAAGGGGTTTTGCGCGCTGTCGGTGTAGACGCGATAGGTCATGGCACCCTGATCCACCGGGAAGCGCACATCGAAGGTGGCGTCATTGACCTGGGTCAGCTCCCCCTTGTCCATCAGGCGGAACATGGCCCAGGGGCCGACGAAGCCTTCGCTGCGCGGTGAACGCTCGCGAGCGGCCGGCACCAGGGTGATCTTGCTCTCGGCTCCGTCGCGCATGGTGTTGGGCCACACCAACGGGATCTTGGTACGACGGCCATGGGCGTATTCCAGCAGCTGGCCGTCCAGGTTCAGCACGCTGCGCCGCTTGTTGGCGGTGAGCTCGATGGGCTCAAGGGCGAACTGCACCTCCAGGTTGCCCTGCTGGCTGAAGAAGATCTGACGGATGCGGGCAGCACGGTCCAGCTGCTTGACCAGCTCGGCCTGGATGGGCGAGCTGAACTCCCCTTCCATCAGGCCGCTCTCCACCATGGGTTTGAGGTTGACCTGATAGAAGCTGTCCAGCGTCCCGTTAGGCGCAAAGAAGCGCTCCATCTCGGAGAGGGGAACGTCCTTGTTTGAGCTTGGATCAAACGGATAACGGCCGGCCAGCTGGCTGTTGAAGGGGGCCAGCACCTTGTCCTGCCACTCCTGATTGAGGGAGGACATGGCAAGATCGATCACCAGTCGCGAGCTCTGCTCGGAGAGCTGACCCACCCAGCGATCGAGCGGGGCTGGCAGACTGCGGGCATATTGCTGCAGGGCGAACACCGGATCGGCGTACTTGTTGGTCATGCGCAGTTGCACCGCTTTCAAGGCAGACTGGCCCGGCTCGGTGGCGTTGACGATGAGCTCGAGATAGTGCTGCAGCTCCACCAGCTTCTGGTTGACCTCGGAGATGAGCGGCCCCTGCTCGCCGCGACCGCTGAGCGCCGCGTTGGTGGCCATGAAGGGACGACCGATGCGGGCGCTGATGGCTTGGGCCGGATCCCCTTCCACGTCGGAGATCTTGCGAATGCGGGTGTTGTCATCCAGCGAGGCCAGTACCCGCTGGAACGGCTGATCGTTGCCGGTGATGGCAGCGAGCACGTCCAGCGCCTGCTCCGGGCTCTCCAGGGTCTGCACGTCCAGATTGGTCAGCAGTTTTTGCCACTGGTTGACGTAATCGGTGACGTAACGGTCGTTGACCTGACGGGTGATCTCCTTGCGATCGGCCTCGCTCAGCTGGCTCAGCTTGCGCTGGCCCAGTACCCAGGCATCCATCGCGGTGAGATCGATCAGCGCCTTGTCTTGTTTCAGGAAGAAATCGTTGAAACCGGGCCAGGTGAGCAGGCGCGGCACCTGGCCGGCGTTGTCGCTGCGCAGGGCAAACACGGTGTCGAAGGTGGGGCCCACCTCGTCACGGACGTTGAGATCCGGCGGCAATACATCACCCGCCTTCACCACCAGATTCTGGTAGACCCGCTGATACATGGGCAGCTTGCCGAGCTCGCGCTGGGCACCGTAGACCGGCTCCTTGAACGGCACGAAGGCGGTGATGGCGGCCTGATCCCGCTCAGCCCTGGCGCCATACCAGTTAGTGTGGTCGAGAGCATAGTCCAGGTGCCCCATCAGCTGCTCCTGCACCGCCCCCTGCCCCGGGAAGGCCTTCTGCCAGCGGCTCGCCATGTACTGCGCCACCAGCTCCTTGTTGCGACCAGACGCATCGTCCAGCATCCGCATCACCCGCAGGATAGCGAGCTTCTCCTCGCTCCCCGCAGGCGCTTGGTTGAGATCGGCCAGCAATCCCTGCATCTGGGCCGGCAGGAAGCGCAGGCTCAACAGTTGCAGGTAGGAGCCTTCCACATAAGGACCAATCTCGTCCCCCTGATAGAGGCCGAGGTCGGCCACCAGCGGCATCCGCTCGCGGTAGTTGCCAAAGGAGAGGGTCGCCTCGCGAATGAGGTTGAGGCGCGGCAGCTGGCTCACCCCGAAAGCGTGGGCGTCGGCCACCTCATTGGTCTCCATGAAGGCCTGGGCCTTGGTCAGTACGTTGCGCCCCGCCTCCTCGTTGACCCGGTAGAAGTAGTGCCAGCCACCGATGAGGGCGGCCGAGAAGAGCGACAGACAGCTGAGGCCGATGGCCATGCGGCGCCGGCGATAGAGGGTGTGCAGCCGGTTTTCGCCGGCCAGATGGGCCTCCGGGAAGATGATGGAGGAGAAGAGCTGGCGCACGAAATAGGTGTTGGACTCCCCGCGCAGGGCCGAGTGGATGGGCTCTGGCAGGTTGTAGCGGCGGGAGGCCGCCTGGGCAAACGCATCGAACGGTACCCCTTGCTGATAGACGGAGCTGACATAGACCCCGCGCACCAGCAGCGGCTTGCTCTCCTCGATGGCCAGGGTCTCGGCCAGCAGGCTGGTCACGTAATCCTTGAGGCCCGCCAGCTGGCGCACGAACGAGAACAGCGCGTTGCGCTGGGCGGCATCGAGCCGGCTCAGCATCAGTTCGGGCAGATTCTGGTTGAGGTTGTCCACCCACTGATCCCAGAACAGGGCCAGATCCTGCTGCCAGTCGGCGCCCGGCTTGAAGGTCACCCCCAGCACGGCCTCGCGGGCCTCCTTGTCGAGCTGCTGGTAGATCACCTCAAAGCCGCGCAGCAGATCGAGCTTGGTAAAGGTGACATAGAGCGGCAACCGGGTATTCATGGTGGCCGACACCTCCTGCAGGCGCGAGCGCATCAGCTGGGCATAGGCCTTGCGTTCGGCCACGCTGGCGTGGGAGAGCCAAGCCAGATCGACGGTCAGCACCAGGCCGTTGAGGGGCTGGCGACGGCGGTGTTCATTGAGCCAGCCAAGCAGGTGCAGCCAGAGCCGCTCATGCTTGCGCGCCTGCGGATCCAGTTCGGCTTCGCTCTGGGAGAGCAGCACACCGGCGGGATCCAGCATCACGGCCTGTTCCCCCAACCAGCAATCCACCAGCTGATCCTGCGCCACGTCCCGCAGCTCGGTATCGAGTCTCGGGTTGAGCTTGTTGGCCGGGTTGGCGCGGTGAATGAGGCTGCTCTTGCCGCTGCCGGGCAGCCCCAGCACCAGATACCAGGGCATGGCGTAGAGCGCCCCCTTGCCCAGATGGGTATTCAACGCCTGCAGCCAGCGATCGAGGAACAGCGCCTGCCTGTCGATGAGCCCCTTGACCGGGTCCTGCTCCAGCACCACCTCGTGCTGACGCTCGGCCTTGAGCTGCTGCATCTTGCGCCACACCCGCCAGGAGGCCACCCCCAGCAGCAACCAGAGCCAGAGCAGGGTGAACACCACCCGCCCCCACAGCGGCTCGAACGGCTTGGCGCCACGCACCTCGAGACGAGGGCCCAGCCACCACACCAGGATGAGAGCCAGCCCCCAGAGCACAGCACCGAGCAGGGGCCAGGAGGGTTTCAATTTCGGCAGCTGTTGCCGCAGAAAAGTAAAAATGGTTTTGAACATAAAATGTGATCCAACTCCGACTCAATGACTCACTTCGGCATTCATTTCGACAACGGCGCCGCCAGGCTCTCCAGGCGGTTGACCAGCCCGGGCTCCCAGTGCGACAACCCGAGGCGACTGGCCTCTTGCCACAAGTGTTGATAGTGCTGGCGCGCAAGCGCCTCCATGCCTTCCTGCGCCAACAGCTCCGCCTGCACCAGCAAGGCGTGGAAGCGATCTCTTGGCTCTTTCAACTGCGCAATCCGCTCATCGAGCAGGGCGAGCGCCGCCGCGACCCCCTGCTCGCCGTGGCGCTGGGCGACCTCCTCGGCCAGCCCCGCCTCACCACTGCCCGCACTGCCGCCCTTGGCCGGTTGCAGCCAGCGGCCGCACTCGGGGGAGAGAAACGGCGAGCCGTCGCTAAAAGCGAGCTCCCGCAGGGCCGGCAGGCGCTGCAGAAAAGTCCCGAGCTCCTCGGCGATCGCCTGGGCCACCGCCCCAAAGCCGAGCTTCTGGGCCACCTCTGCCGAGAGCCTGTGCCCCTCGAACCAGTAAGGCGCCAGGGTCAGGCTCTGCTCGATGCGCTGCCAGAGCCCCTGATCAGGAGCGTTCATGGCGGCGCGGTACTCGTCCACCATGTCCGCCGACATGGGCGCCAGCGGGGTTTTATTGCCCGCCCCGCTCATGGGGACCGCCGTGATCCCGGCCCAGACGGCGTGACGGCGCAGCCGATAGCCCACCGCCGCCTCCGGCTGGCGCTCGATGAGGAGTTCCGCCACCTTGAGCTGGGTCTGGCGCCAGGCGCGATCGTTGGAACTGTCGATGTCGACGCCAGCACTGCTGCCACCGCCGCTGAGTACCATGGCGCCGGTACCGCTGGCGGACGACACCACCGAGGCCGGGGTGCCCGCTGCCGCCGCGTCGCTGCTCTGCGGCTGCCCGGCGGCATTCGCCTCGGCCTGTGCCACCTGCTGGCGCTGGGCCCGCTTCAGCCCCATCACCAGCGGGTCGAGAAGCTCCCCCTTGTCGGGACACTGCGCCAGCCAGACCCGCTCCAGCTGCTCTGCCTGGGCCAGCAGTTGGGCCAGCTCGGCCGCCGAGGCGCTCTCGCAAATGCGCGGCAGGGCCCCTTCGAAGCGCTTGACGATTTGCACCATCAGCCGCTGTTTCTGGCTGGCATTGCCGGGCCAGGCCAGCAGCCAGTAAGCCTGGATCCAGGCCTCCAGCAGGCTGATCGCCGCCCCCAGCGGGGTCGCCTTGGCCGGGTGCTGCAGGCAGCGCAGCAGCTGGGCCAGCACCCGCATGTCCTTGGTGCGGCTCTCCAGCAAGCCAAGGCAGGCCTCGGCCACCGCATTGAGATCCACCTGGCTGTGAGCGAGGGATCCCAGCTTGACCAGTTCGGTTTCCACGTAGTCCCAGCGCGGCTCGTCAGCCAGCACGGCGCCTCTGATCTGTTCATCCGGCAGGCTGGTGAGCAGGCGTGCACACCAGGGGTGTTGATAGCTCATCGTCCCTCCTACCAGCGGCACTGCTGACGCAGCGGTACCAGCGCCTCTTTCAGGCCGCTCAGGTCGACCCGCAAGAGGGCGCCGTTGTCGGCCCGCACCTGCAGCTCGCGATGGCCCAGCCAGCGCTTGAGCTCCTCGATGGCCGGCAGACCGCGGCCATATTCCAGCAACAGACCCTGATCCCGGATAAACCAGCTCTGGGAGCCGGCACTTGGCTGACCATCCAGCTCGACCTGCACTTTCTCGCCGCTCCAGGGCTGATCCAGCCGCAGCCGGATATGGGTGATGCTGTCGACGCAGCCGATGGAGAGCGTCGCCCCGCGCAGTGCCGGGCGGGTGAGGGTTTCACTGCCACTGCCGGCGTCACTTTGCAGCAGGAAGGGCGCACTCGCTGGCGTGCGGGCCTGCTCCTGGGCCCAGATGGCCTGCCAGGCCGCCGACTTGGGGGCGGCCCCTTCGGCGGCACTGGCCGCGCCATTGCCGATGGCGTCGTAGCAGGCGAGTCGCACCAGCGGCGAGGGCTCCTGCCGGCAGGCCTGCCAGCGCGCCATGTCCAGCGGGACCTCGGCCGCACTGGTGACCAGCAGCAGCGGTAACAAGCCGAGGATGCTCATCAGTTCACCTCCAGTTTCTGGCACTTGTGATCCAGGGTGCGTTTGGGAATGTTGAGGCTCTCGGCCACCAGCATCCGATTGCCCTGGAAGTGGCGCAGCCGCGCCTCAATGACGGAAGCCTCGTACTGCTGCATGGCCCGGCGCAGATCGCGGATGTGGTTGTAGTCGTCCATGGTGCCGGGCAACTCGACGCAGACCCGCTCGCGCAGCTCCGGCGGCAGCGCCTCCAGCCCCACCTCCTCCCCGTGACGGGTATGGGCACAGGCCACCTCCAGCAGGTTGCGCAGCTCGCGCACGTTGCCGGGGAAGTCATAGGTCTGCAGCTGTTTCAAGAACTTGCGCTGCAGCCCCACCAGGGTCTTGCCATCCTGGGCGGCAAACTGGGCCATGAAGTGCTGGCAGAGCAGCGGCACGTCATCCATGTGCTCGCGCAGGGGGGCGATCAGCAGCAGGCACTGACAGAGACGGTGGTAGAGGTCGGCCCGAAACTGCCCCTCCTCCACATGACGGGTGAGCGGCTGATGGGTAGCGGCGATGAGGCGAAAATCGGAGTGATACTCCTGCTCGGCCCCGAGCGGCCGGTAACTGCGGGTTTCCAGCACCCGCAGCAGCTTGGCCTGCATGGCAGCCGGCATGTCCCCCACCTCGTCCAGAAACAGGGTGCCGCCGTTGGCCTGAGCCACCAGCCCGGTCTTGTTGGCAAGGGCGCCGGAGAAGGCTCCCTTCTGGTAACCGAACAGCTCGCTCTCGATGAGGTTCTCCGGGATGGCGGCGCAGTTGATGGCCACAAAGGGCTTGTTGGCGCGATCGGAACACTGGTGCACCAGCCGGGCTACCACCTCCTTGCCGCTGCCGGTCTCCCCCTGAATGAGCACAGTGAGCTTGTGCTGGCCAGCCTGGTTTATCTGCTCGCGCAGCCCGCGGATCACCGCCGACTGGCCGACCAGCTGATCGCCGAGCAGCTTCTCGTGTTGACGCAGCCGCTCCCCCTCGCCCTTTATCTGGCGCAGGGAGTCGCGCAGTACCCCCTGATCCCGCCGGCTGCGACCGAGATCGCGAATGAGGGTGAGCTGGTTGCAAAAGACCTGTGAAAGCTGGGCCAGCTCGGGGCCATCGACCCAGGCCCGCAGCACTTCCCCTTCATCCATCAGGGCCAGCACGGCAAACGGCTTGCCGTTGCCATCCAGCAGCGGATAGGCGTGCAGCCCGCACTGCTGGCCAAGGTTGGCCAGCAGTGCGCGAAAACCGGCGTGCTCGATGCGGGCACCGCCGTAGAGGGAGTCCCAGGTGCGGGACTGGGCCTTGTGCAGCACATAGGCAAGGGGGTGGGAAAAATCGTCCACCGCCAGCCCCAGCGCCACTTCCTTCCCCCTGACCCAGCCTTGGCACTCCAGCTGACGGCCGCTCACATCCAGCATGCCGAGCAGCAGCCCCTTGGGCTGGAAGCTGGCATGAACGGTCGAGCTCCACCAGTGGCACAGGTGCGGCTCATCGCGTTGGGCGGTGAGGGCCAGGGCAAATGCGAGGGCTTGCTCCATACTCAAGCCCCCACCTCGGCCACGAACTGGTGATCGGCCACGGAAAAGTGGACGCGCTTGATGGGTTCACCGGCCGAGAGGCGCTGCAGCAGTTGCAGGGAGACCGGCGGCAGCAGGGCGCCGTCGATGACGGATTCGAGCATGCGGGCACCGTTCTCGCTGCGATTGGCCCGCAGCAGGATCTCTTCTGCCACCTCGTCGTCCAGCACCACTTCGGCGCCGAAGCGCTCCTTGAGCAGCTTGACCAGCCGGTTGAGCTTGCCGCCCACGATCTGCACCAAGGTGTCGTGACCGAGCGGCAGATAAGGGATCACCTCCATGCGCGCCAGCAGGGCCGGCTTGAAGAAGGCGGCGAGCTCCGGATAGAGGGCGTCCAGCAGCACGTCGGGCTGCTCGGCCTGGTCGACGATGGTCTGGAAACCGAGGTTGGAGGTGAGGAAGAAGACCACGTTCTTGCAGTCGATGATGCGCCCTTCCCCATCCGCCAGCTCGCCCTTGTCGAACGCCTGATAGAAGAGGTTGAGCACGTCCGGGTGGGCCTTCTCCACCTCGTCCAGCAGCACCACGGAGTAAGGTTTCTGCCGAATGGCCTCGGTCAGCACGCCCCCCTCGCCGAAACCGACGTAGCCGGGCGGCGAGCCGATCAGGCGGGAGACGGTGTGCTTCTCCTGATACTCGGACATGTTGATGGTGGTCAGGTACTGGCGACCACCGAACATCAGCTCGGCAATCTGCAGCACGGTTTCGGTCTTGCCGACCCCGCTCGGCCCCACCAGCAGGAAGGCGCCGAGCGGACGGCCGGGACGACGCAGGTCAGCGCGGGCGGTGAGCAGGTGCTTGTGCAGGTGGGCCACCGCCACATCCTGCCCCTTGATAAGTTCGCCGAGATACTCCGGCAGACGGGTCACCACATCGAGCTCCCCCTGGGAGATGCGATTGAGGGGCACCCCGGTCCACTCGGCGATGACGGCGGCAATCTGGGTCTTGTCGACGTGGGCGGAGACCAGCACTTCCCCCTGCTGCAGCTCGGCCAGCTCGCGCTCGAGGGTAGCCAGCTGCTCGGCAGCGGCCTGCGGATCGAGCGGCGCATCGGCGAGATCCAGCGCCTCTCTGGCCAGCAGCTCATCCTGCTGATCGGCCAGCAGGGCTGCGCGCAGCTCGACAATCTGGTGCACCAGCCCCTGCTGTTGCTGCCACCGGGCCTCCTGCTCGGCCAGTTCTTCGCGGCAAGCCTGCTGGGCCGCCTGCAACTCGGCCAGACGCTCTGCATTGTCACCAAGACCTATCAGGCTCTGGCGCTCCAGCTGACGGATCTCCAGCTCGCGCTGGCGCAGCGCATTTTGCAGGTGGCTGACCGCGCGCGGTGGGGTGGTGAGGTTGATGGCCACCCGGGCACAGGCGGTATCGAGCACGTCAATCGCCTTGTCCGGCAGCTGACGGCCGGAGATGTAGCGGGCGGAGAGCTGGGCGGCAGCCTGCAGCGCCTCCTCGTCGATCAGCACCCCGTGGGCCTTCTCGTAGATGCTGCGCAGGCCGCGCAGGATCACGGTGGCCTCGTCGGCATCGGGCTCACCGACTTTCACCAGCTGGAAGCGACGCGACAGGGCCGCGTCTTTCTCCACGTATTTCTTGTACTCGCCCCAGGTGGTGGCGGCGATGGTGCGCAGCTCGCCCCGGGCCAGCGCCGGCTTGATCAGGTTGGAAACATCCAGCCCGCCGGCCTGGTTGCCGGCCCCTATCAGGGTGTGCGCCTCGTCGATGAACAGGATGACAGGCTGCACGGCGTCCTTGACCTCCTGCATCACCCCCTTGAAGCGCTTCTCGAACTCCCCCTTGACCGAGGCGCCGGCCTGCATGGCACCGAGATCCAGGGTCATCAGCTCGACCCCGCGCAGCTTCTCGGGCACCTGACCCGCCACCATGCGCAGAGCCAGCCCCTCGATGAGGGCGCTCTTGCCGACCCCGGCCTCACCCACCACGATGGGGTTGTTCTTGCGACGACGGGAGAGGATGTCGATCATCAGGTCGATTTCGTGATCCCGGCAGAGCACGGGATCCAGGCTGCCCTGGCGGGCCTGCTCGGTCACGTTGACGGTAAAGCGGGCCAGCAGGCTGGCATCGGCCGGCAGGGCTGCCTGTGCCGTCTTGCCGCCGGGGATAGTGGTGACCTGCGTCTCGGCGGACTCCTTGACCCACTCGTCGAACTGCTGGCGCAGCAGCTCGCGATTGACCTTGGCAAGCAGGCGAGTCACCGAGCCCGGCAGATAGCGCTGGGGGGTCATCAGCAGCACCAGCAGCATGACGCCGCTGCGCAGCTGGGCATGTTGCAGCTCGGCGGAGGCGAGCAGCCAGCTGTCTTGCAGCCACTCCACCAGCATGGGCGAGAAGGAGGGGTAACCCTGGCCATAGCTGCCGTCGGCAGCGGACGGTTGCAGCAGGGTCTTGAGCTCTTCCACCTCCACCTCGGCCACTTTCAGGATCTGGCGCACGTCGCTCAGCGGGGTCTCCAGCATCTTGAGCAGCAGATGCTCGATACGGATCTCGGCTCCCTGGTGATTGACGCAGAGGGCCGCGGCCTCCTCCAGCATGTGACGGCAGATGGGGTTGAGTCTTTCCACCAGTACCGGTAGCTCTATACGAATCAAGGCGTGCTCTCCTTAGGTATTTATTTTAATAATTCGCCCAGTTGACGCAGCACGTCCTGGGTCTGGTTATTGAGTTGGTGGTGATAGAGGCCAAAGATCAGCGCCAGGATCAGCGCGCCGCCCATGAACAGGCTGCGCAGGGAGACCTGCTTGCGCAGCTGGTAGCGGGAGGCCTGCTGGCCCAGATCGAGGTGAAACACGCTGGGCGCCTCGCCACCGGCCTCGGGGGCCAACTGCTTGTGCAGCTGGCGCACGATGCGCTCGAACTCCCCTTGTCCCTTGCTCATCACCTTGTAACGCCCCTCGAAACCGAGGCACAGACAGAGGTAGATGAACTCAAGAATGTCGCGATAACGCACCGGGTCTTCCTGCAGGCGGGCCAGCAGCACGAACACCTTCTCGCCGCCCCAGGTCTCGTTGTGAAAGCGGGTCAGCAAGGAGTGCTCGGACCATTCGCTTTGACTCCCCCAGTCGCGGCCCATCACGGCCTCGTCGATGAAGGTGCAGAGGATGTAGCGAAACGACAGCACCACCCCGTTCTCGTAGCCCTGGGCCATCAGCTCCTGCTCGATGGCTTGGATCTCGGTCACCACCCGCTGATAAAGCTCGGGCACCCGGTCGTAGCGCGACAGCAGGCGCACCCGCTGCACCAGCCCCAGCAAGGGGGTCACCGCATCGATCATCGGGTTGATGCTCTGGCCGCGCAGGCGGAACCAGTAGTCCGAATCCATGTCAAGCTGCTCGGCATGATCGAACAGCAGGTCGCTGAGTTGCTCGTTCTTGATAATGTCCGTGGTCATCTCTGCTTATTCCTTGGTGCGATCACTGGCTGCGAATGGCCCAGAGCTGCATGTCGAGCTCGGGGAAGTCGCCGGCGATGTGGAAGGCAAGGGTGTTGCCCACCGCCAGCATCTGCCAGGCCGGGCTCTGCCGGTCGAGCTGGAAGTAGCTGTAACCGGCGTGATAGGGCAGCTGGCGCGGCGCCACCGGCAGCGGCAGCAGCGGAATGCCGGGCAGTTGCAGGCTGATGAGCTCGCGGATCTTGTCGCTGGAGGCCACCTTGGTCTGCTGCAGCAACTGCTTGCGTAGCTGCTCCTGCGGCATGCGGGCACGCACCGCCAGCACGAAGTCGGCACTTGTCATCAGCTCGCTCTCGTTGACCATGGCCACCATGATGCCGTACTGGTGCTTGCGCAGCTGGATGGAGACGGCGCGCGGCGACAGCACGGTACTGAGCGCCTGGCGCAGGGCCAGCATCACCGGCTCGAAGCTCACCTGCTGATCGTCGTGGCGATAGGCGGGGAACTCGGGCGGCAGGCGGGACTCGTCGGTAAAGGTCATCAGCTCGCCGCACAGCTGCACCAGCGCCTCATGCAGCCGCTCGGGGTGCAGGGTGCCAAGGCGCGCCAAATGGGAGAGCTGGGGCTGGGCCCGGTTGAGCAGTTGCAGCATCATGAACTCGGCCACGTCGGCCACCCCCTGCTGACCCGGCGCGGCGATGCGCTGGGAGAGGCTGCGGGCCCGCTCGGCCACGAGGCCGGCCGACTCGCCAAGGAAGCGCTTGAGAGTCGGGATGGCGGAGACGCTGATGCTGCAGGGCATGAAGTTGGGATCCAGCACCAGACCGCCGTCCGGACGCTTGTCCAGAATGCGGGCAATCGCCAAAGAGGCGTAGGCGCTGCGATCTTCCCGCTCCAGCATCAGCCGCAGGCTGACCCGCCCCACTTCGAGGGAGACCACGTCCCCCCCTTCGCTGTGCAGATCGCGCACGTCGTGGCGATGGGCCTGCAACCGGGTGGCCACCTGACCGCCCTGATTGACCTCGTTGACGCCGCTCACCGAGAGCGGCAGCGCCAGATAGACCTTCTGGTTGGCCACCGAGGCGTCGGTGACTTCCAGCGGGGTCGGTAGCACGTCGTCATTGGGGATGTTGAATACGGTACCGTCCGGCAGGATGCCGGTGGCCCCCACCAGGGCGATGCGACCAAACCCCAGGTAGTCCTCGTTGATGGCGAGCGACTGCAAGCCATAGAAATAGTCGGACAGCGCGCTCAGGCGAGCGTGCAGCGCGTAATCCGAATGTCTTTGTTGTTGCTGGAAGTGCTGGGGCTTGATGAACAGCCCCTCACGCCAGATAACCCGATTTCGACTCGACATGGTTATTCTTCTTCTTTTTGCAGTTCCACTTCATCCAGGCGCAGGTGCACCAGGATTTGATAAGCCGTTCCCTTGCTCTTGATCTTGATGACCTTGCGCCACTCGGCGCTGTCGGGGTCGGCGTAGCGTGCGATCACCCCGATGTAACGGGTCTTCTCGTCGAGCCTGATGGGGGGCAGGTATTTGAACTGGCCCGGCAGCAGGGTGTAGTCCTGGTGGTCCAGGTAGTTCTTGCCAAGGGCCTTCTCCACGTCCGCGGTCACCTGGTCGTAGTCGGTGGCAAGCAGCTTGGAATCCTCCGCCAGCAACACCACCTGAAACTCGATGGGCGCCGCCTCCCCGCTCTCATTGGGGTTGACGTCAGGCTCCGCCAGCAGACTCAGCCCCAGGGTAGAGGGCTGATCATTGTTGCTGCCCACCTGGATATCCGGGTTCATGGCCACGTCTGCCATCTTGCCCATGGTGGTACAACCTGCCAGGGCCAGCAGCGCGGCGCCCAGCATCAGCGCTCGAATCATCAAATCAGTCCCTGTTGCTGACGCACGGCCTGGTCATAGGCCTGGGCATATACCTGGTGAAACAGCTTGTCGAACCCCTGCTGACGGGCGGAGGTGAGCTCGCGGTAGTAGTGCTGATACATGTCCCAGGCCCAGCCTTCGTCGGCCGTGCCCGGTGCACCGCTGCGGCGGTATTGCTCGAAGCGCCCCAGCAGCGCCTGCGGTGAAAACGCCTGCAGGATGCTGTCGAGCGCCGCGCCGATGGCCTGCTGGTTCGCCACGTGGTGGATGCGCACGTTGTGCAGGCTCTCGGCCACCGCCGCCGGTGCGCTCAGGTGGACCGGGCTCTTCTGCTCGGCAAACAGCACCGCCAGGGTCTCGTCATAATCAAGGCCCAGGCGCAGCGGGTTGTCCTCGATGGGACGCAGGTGCTTGTCCGCCAGCGCCGCCTGTTCGTTTTGCAACTGCAGCAGCCCCTCCACCATGGCCCGCACCGTCTTGCCCATCTCTTCGAGCATGTCGTGGGCCTGCTGGGTGTCCTGCAGTTGCAAGGGTTGGCCCAGGCCACGCATCAGCGGGGTCAGGGCCACATGATCGACGCAGTCCAGCGACAGCGGGTAATCGGGATGGTTCTCGATGGCGGGCATATCCAGAAATTCTTGGTTCATGGTGTTCTCGACAGCAGAAAAAGGGGCAAGAGGGGGAACGTCCACATCCGGTTGTGAACGCAGTGAAGCCTGCAGGCGACCGTCCGCCAGCGGACCATCCATCAACGGATTGGGCGCCCTGCGCTCCTGCTGCAATGCCAGCAAGGGATCGGCCGCCAGGGTGCGCGGATCGTCAGCCGGTACGACGGGCTCATCGCTGGTCAGCCACTCGTCGAGCTGCTCGGTGGGGCGGTTGCCCAGCACCTGTTGCAGGCTCTGCTCGGGGGTGATGGCCCCCAGGTAGGCGCGCAGCCGGAACGGGCCAACCACGAGCTCGTCCCCCTGCTCCAGATGCACCTTGCGGGCCCGCCCGATGGGTGAGGTGGCACCGTTGATATAGGTCTGGCCGCTCAGATCGCACAGGCAGAAGCGACCGTCGTTGAGCTCGATGCGGGCGTGGGCGGGCATGACAGCCCCCAGCCTGTCGCGCAGTTGCCAGTCATCCTGTTCGGAGGCTCCCAGAGTTCCCCCCATCTCATCGAAGCGGTACTGCACCTGCTGGCTGCCGTCGAGCTGTTCGCTGTTGAGCACCACCAGGGAAAGTTGCTGGTTAAAATCGTCCACAGTTACTCCTGCACTGATTCCTGTAGTTAAATTTTCTGCGCTGCTGATGTCTGCACTCATTCCTGCACGCAGATGGTCACGAACGGATCACTCGGCGGCTGGCCGAGAAAGGTACTCCACCCCAGACGGGCACTCTGCTCCTCCCCCAGCCTCAACCCCCTCGCCTGCTCCTGGCCGAATCCCAGACGCAGATCCCAGGCCAGCTGATCGCGCAGGATGAAGGAGACGAAGGTCACCAGGGCGTGAAAGTGCTCCCCGTTCGGCAGAAAGCCGAGAAACTGGCCAAAGCTCAGGTTGTTGATCTTCAACAAGAACTTGCCGGCACAGTCATTCACCTTGTCACCGATGACAAAATCGCTCCCCAAAGTGGCGCAGGCGCCGCCGAGGCGATTTTGCTGATCCTCATGAATAGGCACCTTGCGCCACTGCCAGGCGCTCACCTGCACGTCGGCCAGATCGAAGCAGTGGGCCACCAGACCGGCCACCACCTCGGGGGAGCGGCTGGGGCTGGCCAGCATGCCTGCATAGGAGAGCATCTTGGCCCGGTTGACCGGCAGGCTCTGACAGACCGCCTCGTTGCCAAGCCCCACCAGGGCGAACATCAAACGGGAGAAACCATCCTCGCCGTTGTCCTGAAACCGCACGTGGTAGCGATACTTGCGCCAGATCCGGTGCAGCAGGGTCAGCAGACGGTGGTGGAAGAAGTCCAGAAACAGGCCGAGCTTCTGCTCCCCCTGGGCGTACTCCCACGCCAGCGAATCGAGGTAATAACCGGGCATCGGCGACTGGCTGCCGTGCAGGCCGAGGAAGGCCACCTCCAGCTCATGGCGCCCCTGCCCGTCCCGGCCAATCTGCAGCACGTCGCTGGTGGGGAACCCCAAGGAAGCGGTCGCCTTGAAACGGATGTTCTCGTCACCGGGGAGGTAGTCGAGCCCTCGCTCCTGATCGGCGCCATCGAGCCGGTTGAGCAGCTCAACCAGCTGGAAGAAATTGAAGCGGGGCGCCTCCCGGGCGGCGCTCACATCAGGGAGTGCTGACCGATCTGGACTGGCCATTGGTAGCGCTCCTTGTTGTCGAGATTGACCACCTCAAGCAGGTGGAAGGCGTTGACGCTGGCATATAGAGAGAAGAAGTGGGCCAGCACGGTACTGAACAGATAGAGCTCCCCTTCGCTGCCGAAGGCGGACTGGCGGATGGAGAGCACCGACTTGAGCCCCCGCACCGGCATGCCGCGCACCAGCCGGTCCACCGGCTTGGTCTCGATCTCCTCGATCCCCGCCAGCCGCTTGCGCGAGGCCTGCTCGGCCTGCTTGTCGTGCAGCGCCGGAAAATCGTAGGTGCGCAGCACCTGCACCAGGGCATCGCGGCGTAGCAGGGAGACATAGTTGAGCGACAGGTTGGATATCAGCGTCCAGTGCAGACTGCCGTCCAGGGCCGGGCGCAGCGGCCGGGTCGGCCGGATCAGGTTGCGGAAGGTGGCAAACGAGGGCGAGCTGCCGGTCGGTACGCAGACGCTGCCCACCTTGAGACGGGCAGCGCGGGAGCGGTTGGTGCAGGTGAGTGTCACCGAGATGGATTCATCCAGTTCGACCGTGGTGGTTTCATCCCCGCGCACGAACGAGAGGCTGTGCTCGAAACCATCCCCGCTCACCGCCTCCTTGACCCGCACCCGGTAGTAGAGCGCCAGCCGCTGTTTGGCCCGCTCGATCTGGTGCTGGAAGCTTTCGAATGGCTGATAGATGCGCGGCGTACCGCGCGAGCGGCCGAGGTTTCCCTCGACCCAGCCCTCCACCTGATCCACCGAGAAGATCTCGAAGCTGTCGGCGTGGCGATAACTTGCCTTGAGGGGATACTCCGCCTGACGACCGTTAAGATTGACCGGCTCGCTGTCATGCTGGAACAGATTGATGGCCGGCACGCAGTTGAGCATGAAGGAGTCGGGCCGGATCTTGAGCTCCGCCGGCAAGGGCCGATCGAAGCAGAAGTGCACCTTGAATTCGCTCACCGGCAACGGCTGTTTGGGCCAGTCGCCACCGGAGAGTTCGAAGAAGAGGAAGCTTTCCGGGAAGCAGAAGTACTCCTGCAGGATCCGGTAGCCGGAATAGACGTTGTTCGGATAGGGCAAGAGTGCGTCATCGCGCTCGAAGCCGACCGATTTGAGGGCCTTGGCCTCCTGGCGAAAGCGCTTGCCGTCGATCTCCAGCTCGATATGGGAGAGCTGGTTGGAGAGCCAGAAGTAAAGCTCATAAGCGGTGTAGCTGTCACCACCAAGGAAAAAGCGCAGCTTGTCCAGCTGCAGTTCGCTGAGCGGCAAGGGGGCATGCAGGGCGATGTCCAGCGAGATGGTGGAGAGATCGTTGCCGCTCTGGGCCGCGATATGGCGGATATCGGCCGGATAGACCCAGGTATCGTGACAGGTCTGGAAATGACAGGTCACCTCGTCCAGGGGCAGACTGTCGAGCTGGCAGCCTTGCTTGACCAGCGCCGGCTGGGCGATGGCGCCCGGAATGACCGAAAACTGCATGATGGTCATGCTGGGCACGGGACGCAGGTAGTTGGGCCAGAGCATGTTGAGCAGACCGTGGGTCAGCTCGGGAAACTCATCCTCAATCTTGGCGCGCAGGTTGCCCGTGAGGAAGGCGAATCCCTCCAACAGGCGCTCCACGTCCGGATCGGTATTCTGCTCCGACAGAAAGCGGGTGAGCTCGGGATAGGCGTCGGCAAATTCGCGCCCTTGCAGGCGCAAAAATGCCAGTTCATCCCTGAAGTAATGTTCCAGCGACATTGATCAGACCATGCGGTAGTGACGGTGACTGTCCATATGGACGTTGAACGAGGTAACTTGCTCGATATGCTCCAGCCGCACGTGGGCCGTCACCTGAAACGACATCTCAAGCGGACTCGCCTGATAGTCGGGTGAACGAACATCAACATGCACGATCCGTGGTTCATAACGACGGATGCATTGCCGGATCGCCTCCCGGATCCGCCCCTTGATATCCGCACTGCCCTGGGTGGCGTCATTGAGATCAATGACCCCCAGATCGGGTGCACTGCGGCAATTGCCGGGACGGGTGTTGAGAACCTGCTCGAGCTGTCGTTTGACAGATGCGATCAGTTCCTCAGACTCCGAGCGGGGAGAGGAGCCAAGCCCCTCCCCCCGGATACGATCAAACAGGCTGGCCGCATTTCCTCTATCCCAGGAAGAGAGATGCGGCATCGGGCCTTATTCCTTGTCCAGACGACCTACCAGAGAGAGCTCGAAGCTCGCCCCCATGTACTTGAAGTGCGGACGCACTGCCATGGCGACCTGATACCAGCCCGGCTCCCCCTCCACATCCAGCACCTTGATCTGGGCGGCACGTAACGGACGGCGGCTGCGGACCTCTGCCGGCGGGTTTTCCTGGTCTGCGACAAACTGCCGGATCCAGCTGTTCAGCTCACGCTCCAGATCCTGACGTTCCTTCCAGGAACCGATCTGCTCGCGCTGCAGCACTTTGATGTAGTGCGCCAGGCGATTGATGATGAACATGTAGGGCAGCTGGGTACCCAGCTTGTAGTTGGTCTCGGCCTCCCGACCTTCCTTGGTGTTCGGGAACACCTTGGGTTTTTGTACCGAGTTGGCGGAGAAGAAGGCGGCGTTGTCGCTGTCCTTGCGCATGGTCAGGGTGATGAAACCCTCTTCCGAGAGCTCGTACTCGCGACGGTCGGTGATCAGCACCTCGGTCGGGATCTTCGCTTGCAGCTGACCCATGGCCTCGTAGACGTGCACCGGCAGGTCGTGGATGGCACCACCACTCTGCGGGCCAATGATGTTCGGGCACCAGCGATACTTGGCGAAGCTGTCGGTCAGGGAAGTGCCCATCAGGTAGGCGGTGTTGCCCCACAGGTAGTGATCGTGATCCGAGCTGATGTCTTCCTGATAGTTGAAGCCCTTGATGGGGTTTTCGGTCGGGTCGTAAGGCAGACGCGCCAGGAAGCGCGGTGCGGTCAACCCCAGATAACGGGCATCTTCTGATTCACGCAAGGCGCGCCACTTGGTGTAGGCCGGCCCTTCGAATACCGATTTCAGATCCTTGATGGAGGACAGGTCGGTAAAGCTGTCGACGCCGAAGAAAGATGGCGCCACAGAGGAGATGAACGGCGCATGGGCCATGGCCCCCACCGCACTGACGTATTGCATCAGCTTGATGTCGGGTGCGCTGTGGGTGAAGGCGTAATCACCGATCACAGCCCCCACCGGCTGGCCACCAAACTGACCATAACCGCTGGAATAGACATGCTTGTAGAGGCCGGACTGGGTGATTTCGGGTGAGAACTCGAAATCTTCCAGCAGCTCTTCCTTGGTGGCATGCAGCACCTGGATCTTGATGTTCTCGCGAAAATCGGTGCGATCCACCAAGAGCTTCAGGGAGCGCCAGGAGGACTCCATCTCCTGCAGCTCCTTGGCGTGCAGGATGACGTCCATCTGCTTGCTCAGCTTCTTGTCGAGCTCGACAATCATGCTGTCCACCAGCGCCTTGTTGACCGGATCGCTGGTGGTGCCGCTGTCCAGAATGTTGGCGATCAGGGCTGCAACGCCCTGCTTGGCGACGCTGTAGCCCTCATCCACCGGGGTAATGCGGGCCTGCGCCATGATTTCGTCCAGCAAGGACGAGGAGGCGGCACTCGCCCCCGCTTGAACCTGTTCTTCGACCAAAGACATGTTTGTTCCCTTCTCGTTCAGTCAATCCAACCCGGCGATCACTCGGCAGGCTTAATCAAATCCAGCTCCTTGAGCAGTTGCTCACGAGCTTCATCACTGGACAGCAGATCCTGCAAACGATTGCGGAAGGCAGGAATATTCCCCAGTGGCCCCTTCAGAGCAACCAGCGCTTCGCGCAGCTCCAGCAGCTTGCGCAGCTCAGGTATTTGCTGGGCCACGCGGTCAGGGGTGAAGTCTTCCAGAGACTGGATATTGATCGAAACCGGCAACGCATCCTGGCTGTTTTCTTCCAAACGATTGGGAACGGAAAACGTCAGTTCCAGTGCGGATTCTTTCATGACGGACGAAAAATTATTCTTGTCGATGGAGACGGTCTGACGCTCCTCGATCGGGGTATCTTCGGTACGGCCCTTCATATTGCCGACGACCATCATGGTCAACGGAAGTTCAACTTCTCCCTGCTGCCCACCGGTCGCCGGTACATATTTGATATTGATACGTTCTTTGGGCGCAACGGTAGCGCCATCGATATTTTTTCCCATGCTCTAAATACCAAGTTATGGATCTACAGAGACCCAAAAGCTTATAGCCGATGGACTAACCAACAACTGTCAAAAATGACAGTTGACGATATGGGTGGATATCTCAAGGAAAATCCACAGGCCAACAGATATGCTTTTGATATGAATAGAGCAAAGCTCTAATAATCAAAAACATAATATTCACGTTTGTATTTATACAACCCGAAGTGCCTCTACTCTTTGCTAGAGGTCATTTTGGCTTAAGGCGCCATTTGCGGCAGATGGTATATTCACAGGCAATGACACGTCAATAAGCCATTAATAATGCAAGTAGCACAAAAATAAAATTCATAACAAAAACAACAACTTAAATTTAAATTGAGATCTTTAAAAACATTTGATGCATATTGCAGACACCAAATAAACAAAAACAATTTAACCTTTCAATCGTTAAAAATGGTGTTTTTTCACCATTAAGCACTTGATGCGTCACTTACTGTCGAAAATATAATACCCCCATGCGTCAGAATGTGCCGCGATAGAACGCAATAGGGTTCCATTACATAAAAGGACATGATAAGCAACTTTCATCAGCTATACAGAACCCATTGAAAAGCCAAGAGAACAATGCATTGTCATCGTAATGACATCATTGAAAATGATGAGTTGCTAGATTGTCAGGCAATTTCTCTGTTTAACCAGGCAACAATTCCAGCTGATTTTTATGTTGTGAAAACCAATGCTGCGCCAATTTTTGTCCAACACTTTTTTCTTTTTCCGTCATGCCTTTTTCCAGTTCATCACGGGCGTTGACAGACTCTTGATTACCATCAGTTGCCGCCAACAAATACCATGCATAAGCATGCACTCTGTTGCGTGGTGCTCCCAGCCCCTGTTCACGCATGATCCCCATGCGATATTGGGCGATTCTGTGCTGGGCATTGGCGGCCAATCGATACTGTTTGAGCGCCTGCACATAATCTTCCTTGCCGCCCAATCCCAACCGCAGCATCTCGCCATAGGCATAACGGGCATCGACGTTACCCTGTGCTGCAGCCAGTGCAAAATACTGACGAGCGGTCACGAGGTCCCCCCGTTCTTGCTGCCATTGCGCCAATGCAAGCTGAGCCTGGCTCAATCCCCCTTCTGCGGCACGCATCAGCCAATACTCTCGCCCTGCGGCATCACTCTGCTGCAAGCTCAATTGATATTCGGCTTCGTGGGAACCACTTCCTGCTGCCAGCTCCAGCCAATAACGGCCAAGCGCAAGATCCTGATTAACCTGCTTGCCGGCCAAATAGGCTTGCCCCAACCACAGTTGGGCCGGCGCAGCACCGCCATTGGCGGCTCGCTGATAGAGGCTGAGAGCCTCTTCAGGTGGTGCCTTGCGTGCCAACACCAACAAGGCTTCCGGCTGCTGTTGAGCGGCGGCTTTCTCATACCAGCGCAGGGCAAGATCGGGGCGCTTGCTCACCCCTTTTCCCTGCTCATAGCGAGTGCCAAGCTGGAATTGGGCATCCCGATTGCCTTGTTCGGCGGCTTTCTCCAGCCATTTGACGGCTTCCTCATCGGATCCCGCCTGACCTGCATACCATTGTCCAAGTATCAACTGGGCACTCGCATGATCGCGCTTGGCCGCCTGCTCGAACCAGTCGAGACACTCATTGGCCAGCTTGCCCTTATGCTGCTGCCGACACTCCATCCCCAGCCGATAACTGGCATCCGGATTCCCCAACTTGGCCGAGCGCTGCCACCAGCCACTGGCCTGCTTGGGACTCTTGGGCTCCCCCAGACCAGCCTGATACCAGTTCCCCACTTGCAGCGCAGCTTTACCCCGCATGTCAGCATCTGCCGCCAGGGGGCCCGCCTGCTCGGCCGCCTGTTTCATCCAGCGCATCGCCTCGGGATAATCCGGCTTGGCCGCCAAACGATTGGCCAGCTCATATTGCGCCTTGCCTTGGCCCTGCTGAGAGGCTTGAAAGAGGTCAGATTCAGTCCGTGGTGTCGTAGTGGAACAAGCAGCGAGCCAATGGCTCGCCAGTACCAAACATAATGTGCGGTATGTCATCGTTTGTATCTGCAAATAATGAAGATGGAAGGGTGGCTGTGTACATAATGCTTGCTTACAACCAGATAGACTTTCTATTGCTTATCAACTTTTAAATAGACCTTATTCTGAACATTCCCATGGCGCCCAATAATCTTATTGCTCGTTCACATGATCCAGCTTGACCAGGTCCAAACCCAGCTTGCGCCCCTCGTTTAACAGTTTATCGAGAACATCCGTTCGACAAATAAATCCTGTATATTGATCTGCATCTATATCCCAAAGCACGACTTCATATCCTCGCGCTTGCAGCCATAAGTCATAAAGCACCAACATGTGCCAAACCGATGTATCCTCACCCTGTTCGGAGCAAATAAAATGTTCCTTGATACCGTGAATATCCGCCAATGCGTTGCCCTGCAACTCAACTTCCTCGACGTCTCGCCAGTCAATATTGAGACACACCCAATGTTCATCAGAGTTGAATTCAACAAGTGCTGACACAATGCCACCCTGTAGATCATCAGTATGGGTATTCATCAGCGCGCTCAATCTGCCGACTCTGATCTCTTCAGGCAGAGGAGATAGTAAAATTGATAGAAGCCATTTCTTTCTTCGTCTTTCGACATAGACCATGGGAATCAACAGGGGTGACAAGATAATGGCGGATAGGAGCAGAAATAGTTTTTTTATCGCCTTCACCTTTCTTTCTCGATTTTTTCATACAGAGCCAAAGGGGCCAAGCAATACCACGGCAGCACCAAAACGATGCTCGGTTCGCGATGTATCGATCACGCAGACAATGCATGATCGATACACTGCGGACTACTCCTGTACCCAGAACAACATGTCATCCTTGTTGACATGGGTTTGGGAAGGTAAGCGCTGCCCTTTGCGAAGCTGCCACTGCTCATCGGTCAGGTTGCAGCGCCAGTTGCCATCCTGCTCCACCACTGAACCCGGCATGGCAATAGGATGTTGGGCTACTCGCAATGCCTGCCATTTCTCTGCAATACCATTGGCTCTGGCATAATCGACCAGATCCTTGGGGTAATAGCGCATATCTCGATAGCTGCTGTCATCCAGCTCATAGAGCAGGGTGACCAGCGCCGCTTCAAAAGCCCAATAGCCAAAGTAGATGGCATGCTTTGCCTTGTGCCTGTCGTGCCAATAGCACTCTTTACACCCCTTGTACCATCCTTTGAGATATTGCTTGATGCTCGCCTGACGCTCAACCTTGGTTGGATTCACACCATCTCCCTTGATGGCATCAAATAGCGGGCGGTACACCTCTGGAATATAGGATTCTGGACCTCGAGGGAAGCCAGGATAACCCAGGCGGGCCAACAGTACGCTCCACAGCGGGTCGTCGTCCCCTTCCGGATTCTTACTGATATAACGCACCAACTCGGGCAACATCTCATCCTGGCCATAGAGGATGCTTAATGAGAACATCCAGAGCAGATATTGATAGGCATCTTGCTCCCAGTAATAAAACTGTTCATCTGGAAACTCTTTTTTATGGCGCAGCAGTTCTTTTGTTACTATCGAGAGGCATGCATTGATCTCTTCGTGGGATACGCCACCAGAATAAAGGAGAATTGCATGTTCCA
The DNA here is from genome assembly GCF_963888745.1 of Aeromonas sp. DNRA1. Lineage (NCBI taxonomy): Bacteria > Pseudomonadati > Pseudomonadota > Gammaproteobacteria > Aeromonadales > Aeromonadaceae > Aeromonas > Aeromonas sp. DNRA1. Next base: position 250,280 of record NZ_CAWPKQ010000001.1, read on the forward strand.
AGTTGTCCATGAACATGCTTTCACTGGCCATGGAGCGGGTAGGACGTCGATGTGGATCACTCCAGCGTTCATGTAAGGGATCGTTTATTTTAGCCCACCAACTTTGGTCAAAATATGATGACTCTTTATAATCCTCTATCTGCTCTAAAAAAAACGGCTCAGATAATAGTGGATCTCGACGCTGCTCAATAAACGAACTCATTCACTGCTCCTACTTGATCGAAATCGTACCTACGGCATTGGCTGACTTATCCAGCTTGGTTATCTGTATCACTTTACCAGATTCATCGACAATCATTAGCCAAGCCTCATAACCTTCATTTTTAAGATCTTTTAATATTTTCTTGTCCGTGATCTCATCGGGCAATCGCTTGTCTATCCACTGGCCGCTCATCTGCTTGCCCGACCCCTTGGTCATCGACAACAACTGGGTGCTCTTGGTGCCATCCCCGTCGATATACTCCCCCCCTGCCGTCCGAAACTTGGTCTCGGTCACCACGTAGGGAGGTGGAGGATTGGTATTCTTGTAGATACCATCGATGCCCCGCCCTCTGGGCTTGTCATTCAGGCTACGTACCCGACGATGTTCTGGCAACAGGTTCTCGAACTTGTGATTCGCCATCCAGTTGTCGCTGATGATCTCGCCATAAATCCCTTTCTTGGAGCGGCTCAGGATCTTGAGATCTACTTTGACCACATCGTCCGGCAGCGGGTGGATAACGGTACCACCGGGCACGGCCTTGTAACCAGGGGCATGCTTGACCGCCTCTTTCTCCAATCCAGCGGCAATTTCATCGAGGGATTTGAGCACGGGCCCCATGGCGACAGGCAACATCTGACCCGCCTGTGACTGCATCTGCAACACCAGACGCTGGGATTGCTCAAGCCAGATCCTGACTGAAGCAGGAGCCAATCCCTTTATCTTGCCGATCAAGCTGGTCAACGACTTGACGGCATCGTTCAGATAACCCAGCAGCACACTGACCGCAATCTGTCCTCTCAACCCACGGATCTGGCCAGCAAATTCTTTCAGTACCTTGTCGAGACGCGAGATACCCAGCACTTTCTTGACCTTGGGATCACTGAGAAACGTCAGCACGGGCGCCATTGCGGGTCTGATCGCCTTGCTGGCATCCCCACCCGCCTTGCGGACAAACAGGAAGATGATCTTCAACACCCCCTTGAGGGCTGAACCCAGCGACGGGATCAGCCCTATCAGGGTAAAGCTGAGGAAAACCCACTTCTCCGGCTGCTTGGGATCACGGGAAATATCCCGGGCATTGGCAATCAGATCACGGCAATCCAGTACCTGATCGACGACCGGAATAAGACCCAGCACCGCATTGGCGGCGATTTGTCCTGCACTTTGATTGGGGTTGAAATCCCCCTGCAGGGCCTCCCAAATCCACTGCAGGCTTGAAGCAACCCCCTTTTTTACCGCCTCTGCACTTTGTTTGACATAGGCCGCGCCACCAGACACCGCCTTATCCAGGTGCTCATAGAGCTGCTCAAACAGATCGTTACCGAACATATCAGCCCTCGTCGCTCAGACTGTCGAGATGGCCGGTGAGGGCCGAGATGGATTCACGGGGCAGATCGGCAAAAGTGTCCTGCAGGTCATAGGTCACTGAGGCGGTGCCAGCAGGCACATTCTCGAGCAGCGCCATACCCTCACCATCCAGCGTGCCTTCCCGCACCGAACCATCACTCAGCACGGCCTTGTAGGGGGTGCCCGCCAGCGGCATCAGCTCGGAGTCGAGGTGATAAAACTTCATCCAGCGTGTGTGAGGGCTGTCCAGCATGCCCTCCATGCTCTTGGGTACCTTGCCAGCCCAACCGGATCCAGAACCGGCATTGCCACCCGAGTTCATCTTGATGGTGGGGCCGACCAGGGTGACGCCGCCGCCATCAACCTTGATAAAGCAGCCACCTACCTTGACGGTAATTTCAGAGCCGGCTTCCAGCACCACCTTGGCACCGGCTTTTACATGCACTTCCTGCCCCGCCTGGGTGAGCCAGCGCTGACCAAGTTTTTGATGCATGGAGGCATCCACGGTCAGCGAGTAGTCAGCCTTGATATGGTCCCGCTTCTCTCCTTCAACGGTCAGATGATCGTTGCCAAGACTGGGCGGGGCCCCCTCCTCACCCGGTACCTTCCTGACACGGGTCACCCGCTCGTTGTCGATATCCCGATGCTCGTCGTGTTTGATGTGCCAGGCGGCGTCGTTCTCGATAAGCACGTTCAGATCTTTCTGACCGTGGATGTAAATCTCTTCCTGCCCCGCCTGGTCTTCAAAGCGCAGCTCGTTGAAGCCCTCACCCTGGTGGGTTTCGGTGCGCAGCACGGTGCGGGTCTTGTTGGCCGGCAGCTCGTAGGGCGGCCGATTGGTGGCGTGGTAGGTACGACCGGTGACGATAGGCTGGTCGGGGTCCCCTTCCAAAAAGCTCACGATGACCTCGTGGCCGATGCGCGGGATGGCCATCATGCCGTACTGACCGCCGGCCCAGCCCTGGGATACACGCACCCAGCAGGAGCTCTGGTCGTTGCTCGAGCCGTAACGGTCCCACGGGAACTGCAGCTTCACCCGGCCGTGCTCATCGCAGTAAATCTCCTCCCCTTCGGGGCCCACCACCATGGCGATTTGCGGGCCATCCACCATCGGCTTGTGAGGTGCCTCGGGGCTGCCGATGCGCGCCCGCCAGGTGGAGCTGGCTTTCACCACGTCGAATTCGTTGTGATAGACGGTCGGGCCGCTGCCCCCCTCCTCTTCCAGTGCCTGCGGCTGCAAGCCGGTGTGCTGGATGCGCACGATTTGCCAGTCGGTGTTGAGCGCCCCGTTCGGGTGTTCGGTGAGTGAGAAGGTCTGTCCCGGCAAGAGGGCTGCGCTGTTGGACTTGCCATTGCCCGCCACCGCGTCATTGCGCAGGGCATCCAGCCGCTGCTGGGCAAAGGCCTTGCCGCTCGGGTCCTCTTTGTAGCGGCCCGGATAGTCGAAGTGCTGGTAGGTGTCGCGCTGGTGTTCGAGCTCACTGCCCTGCTTCTTGTGGGAGAGACCATAAGCCGGGGTCTTGAAGCTGTAGTCCTTGAGCTCCACATCCGAGGGGCGCACCGCCTCCCGGTAGTGGAACTGCCGTACATAGGGGCCTTGCTCGAGGGAACGGTTGCCGAGGTTGAAGAAGAGCTCGGGGCCGGCGGTCAGGGCGGCTGCGTCATCGGCAAACACGATGCGGTGCTTGCCCGCTTCAAACTCGTGGAAGTAGAACATCCCCTCTTCGGCGGCGAGGCGGTTCACAAAATCGAGGTCTGTTTCGCGATACTGAACGCAGTACTCCCGTTTGGCGTGCTCGTTTTTGAGCGCAAAGGCGTAGTCGGTGATGCCGTGCTCTTGCAACAGGATGGAGAGGATTTCATCGGGCTTTTGCGCCTGGAAGATGCGGGAGTTCTGGCGCAAAGAGAGCCGCCACAGGGCCGGCTGCACCGTGAGCTGATAGCGGGTGCGGCGAAAGCCGCTATCACCCTGCGCAAAGTCACTGACCACCCCGCACACCCGGCGTTGCAGCTCGCCGTTGTACCACACCAGCAGCTCGCACGGCTGGTCCAGCACGGCGCCAAAGTCGATGTCGGGCTGGGCACTCGCCAACTCCAGGCGCAGGTTGAACGGCTGGTTCAGCGCCTCATCCAGTGCAAACTCGGCCACCACGAAGGTGCTCTCGGGCAGGGCCCCCACCTTGACGGTAAATTGTAATCCTGTGCTGTCTGCCATCGCTGCGCGCCCCTGAGATATCGTGCGGCCCCATCGGGTGGGACACTGCAAGCCGTGTGAGAGATCCGCCTTCGCCCCGGTTTTTCTGACACCATGGCTACCGCACGCCCTTGACGGCGTGCGGCAAGACGTAAACCCGGATTTTTTCTTGTACCCGCTCACGCCAGGCAAACGGACATAAGAAAAATGAGGGAGAAATAAGCTGACTTGGTTGAAAGCAACGGGCTATGGGTGAGGAAAACAAGGGGCACCGCACGCAGTGCCCCTGATTGGCAAATTACGCCTCGATCGGCGCACGCCAGTCGTCCGCACCGGAAGTGCCGGCAACGGTGTGTTCCCAATCAATCTTGCGGTAGGCCAGAGAGACCTGGATCAGCTGGGTGAAGTCAGACTTCGCCGGATCCTGGCAGTGCGGCATCTGGCAGTCGATGTCAACGATGGTGGCATCGGTCAGTACGGTAGAAAAGAAGTGCTCCTGCTTGCCCTCGACAGAGGTGCGGTACCACTTCAGGGTCACTTTCGGCAGCATTTCGCCGGACGCCAGAGAGTTGTACATCAGCGGTACAGCTTTGTTCAGCGCAACGGTGAACTTGAACGGCTTGTGGACACGCTGACCAGCAGGCTGACCGGATTGCGGATCGGTCGGTACGGTGACAACGTGCTGGAACTCTTGCACCAGCATCTCGTCTTCGTGACCTTGCACGAAGATATTGCCGACGGAATCAGAGGTGAAGGCACCGGCGGTGATGTTGCCCTGGGTTTTACCTTCGATGCTGATATAACATGGAGTTGGCATGGGTATGCTCCTGATTGGTTGAACGGTAATGACACTCGACCGAATCCGTTAGCAGTGACCATGCCAAACAGTTTTTTCTTTAAAAAACAAACAATTAAAATAAACTCTCACTTGCACAGCCGCCATGCGGCGCAACAAGTTGCGTAGTTGGCACATAAAACCACTATTCCTTGCACAGCCAGCACTAATAACTAAATAAATGGCAATCCATTGCGCAAGACAGAGTTTATATCTATTCCCATCACCAATTACCCAGGGTTCACTCGCTGAGCAAGAGGCTCTTTGCCAGTTAAATAGCGGGACACCACAGACTCTCACCGTGGCAAAGATAAACAGAAAGAAGCGCGCCAAGAGGTCTTCGAAAGTCAGGCCTCTTGGCGTCAGAGTAACAAAGAAGAAGAGAAGCAACGTGATGAGCGCACTGCTCAACAAAATGGGGCAGCTTGGCAAGCTTCCTTGCACAAAGCACAGCATCACCCATATAGCCAAGCAACCGACCATCAGGCCGGTTACTTGGATAGTGTGATATGGCTAGCGAGGAAGGAGCATCGCGGGGCAATCTATGACTGCCACTGACTACATGGCTTTGGCTCTATATTCCCTGCCCTTCGCATCGACAGATGTATCACCGGCCAGCAACAAAAAAGCCCGACCAGCAGGTCGGGCTTTTAAAGTGGGCAAGTGGCTCAGAATTGATTCGCGCCATCCCTGACGCTCACCCTGTGGGAGGGCTGTGACCGTCCAGCCGGGCTACCCTGCCCGCAGGTCGAGCCTGGGTCAGAACCGGGCAGGCAGTCTTCAGCCGATAAAGTAAAAGGGCCTATCGTAAGAGAGGCCCTTTTACGTTGTTTGGGTATTATGAGGAGAGGATCATTCGCCACTGCGTGGCTCATCTCTTCGAGGATGCCTGCGGCCGTTCATCGCAGCAAGCTGTTCTGCTCGAACCCGGCGAGGGTTCTCACCTACCCGCTGTGAGCATCAGATTTACTGTGCTCTCAGAAGCAAAAAACCGACCATCAGGTCGGTTTTTTTAATTTGGCGGTGAGGGAGGGATTCGAACCCTCGATACGTTGCCGTATACACACTTTCCAGGCGTGCTCCTTCAGCCACTCGGACACCTCACCAAATTTTGGTCTGTTGTTTAACGTGCTCAGCCAGCACGGTGTTCGCTGCGCCGTTGCGCTGGAACGGGGCGTAATTTAGGGGAAAGCCCCGCCGGCGTCAACGGCTTTTTGCATCAGGCGAACCGTTCGCACATTTAACGCACAAATCAGTGCACAGACTCCGGTGCAACCTGCATTTCCGGCAGATTCAGGAAGCCCAACCGCTCGCATTCGGAGACCACCTCATGGGTGGTGGCGATGGTGCTTTCGACGAACAGCAGGAACTGCTCGACCGAAAGACCGGCCTTGGTGAAGACTGTGTGGCCCACCACCAGACGCGGCAGGTTGTCATCGATGATGTCGAGGAACACCTTGAGCGACGGGTACTGCATGTTGAGACGACCCAATTCGGCCACCAACGGCAGCAAGGCGGAGGGACGCACCTCCAGCTCCGATGAAAACAGCAGCCCTTCCTCTTCGACGAAGATCCGGCTCTCCTGAATGCCTTCGACGGACTGCAGAGAGACAATGTGGATACCGTGGCACTGATCACAGACGTAGTGCTCGATACGAGCCTGCTGCAACCAACGCATTATCATTTCGGAGCTGGGGATATTCATCATTTCCACGACACAATTGGGATCAAGGGGCGCAGTCTAAACCAATTTTCCGGCAACCAAAAGCGCACTGGCCGGATAAGCACATGCCTCGCTTCTTTTTGGCAAGCCGCCTGCATATACTCAGCCCATTCCAGCGCCACACTCGCCCCACAGGGGGCTAAATGACCATCCAAGAAAAGTACCGCCTGCATCTGAAATCCCTCTCGGATGAACTATTGATCCTGCAAAAGCCCATCCGCATTCTGGATGCCATCAAGTGGCCCCGTCACCTGCAGGCCGACTTTTTGGCCAGTGGAAGACGCACGCTGCCGGCCGTCAACAAAGCCTTCTATGATGGGCTCCCCCTCGGCTTCGATCCCCGCAACAAGTATCTGGAGCTCAAGGAGCTGCGGGACAGGATCCGCCGCCGACTCGGTCCCCAGGACGAGCTTGGTCGCATCCTGCAGGAGACGGTGGATCAATACATGGTGGTCATCGAGATGCTGCGCCAGCGCGGCCAACCGGACTTCCTGCGCTACAGCCAGCTGCTGTACGGTTCGGCCGGCGATCACCTGCGCGGTGATCGCAAGACCCTCAAGGAGCTGGGCGCGAGGCTGTGCGACATCTTCTCCCTGCCCGGCGCCCGCCACCTGGTCCGCCCCTACCCCAAAGAGTTCGAGGGGGAAGCGGCGGTGGCCAAATTGCAGGGCAAGCTGTCGAACTATTTCAGTGACGGCACCGTGCAGGTCAAGCTGAGCGATGGCATCGTCTCGGACGCGGCGGCCGGCGGCGATTACATCAAGCTCAACTCCCACGCCCGCTTCTCCGAGCTGGATCTGCAGGTGCTGGAGGTCCACGAGGGCTGGGTACACGTGGGCACCACCCTCAACGGCCGCCAGCAACCCTATGCCACCTGGCTCAGTGCCGGCTCGCCGCGCATTACTGCCTGTCAGGAGGGGTTGGCGGTGCTGATAGAGACCCTCACCTTCAGCTCCTTCCCGGACCGGGCCAAGCGCATCTCGGATCGGGTGATGGCCATCGACATGGCGGAGCGCGGCGCCGACTTCATCGAGGTGTTCCAGCACTTCGTCGGCCAGGGCACCAGCGAACACGACGCCTACAAGATCACCCAGCGGGTGTTTCGCGGCGGCATGGTCGAAGGGGGCGCCTGCTTCACCAAGGATCTCTCCTATGTGAAGGGCTATGTGGAGACGGTCAACTTCATCCGCAGCGCCGTGCTGGAGGGGGTGCCCGAGATCCTGCCCATGCTGTTTGTCGGCAAGGTGACCCTGGACGACATCCCGGTGCTCTATCAGCACTATCTGGAGGGGCTCATCAGTGCGCCCCGTTATCTGCCCCCCATGTTTCGCGATCTCACCGGTCTCTATGTCTGGTTTGGCTTCGCCTCTGGCATGTCGCTGGTGGATATCGGCCGGGTGCAGCAGCACTTTCGCCAGCTGTTCCACCGCCTGCCGGTGGCCGATCCCATCATAGCCCCCGTCGACATCGAGATTGACTGAGCCGCCAGCAACAAAAAAGGCGCCAGATTGGCGCCTTTTTCTATCCACCCATCGCGATGAAGAGAGGATTATTTGAAGGCCCGTCCTTCCAGATAGTGTTTGCGGCACAGGGAGACATAACGATCATTGCCGCCGATCTCCACCTGCTCACCATCGCGCATCACTTGCCCTGCTTCATTGACCCGGGAGTTCATGTGCGCCTTGTTGCCACACCAGCAGATGCTTTTCAGCTCCTCGAACTTGTCGGCCAGGCAGAGCAGGTGGTAGGAACCGGGAAACAGTTCGCCGCGAAAATCGGTCTTGAGGCCGTAGGCGATCACCGGAATGTCTTGCTCGTCGACGAGGCGGGCCAGTTGATAGACCTGTTCCTTGGTCAGGAACTGGGCTTCATCGACAATGAACACATCGATATGCCGCTCGGCATGGCGGGCTTTTACCATCTCGAACAGATCGCAGCTATCGCTGAACACTTCGACTCTCAGCTCCAACCCTACCCGGGCACTGATCACACCGGCCCCGAAGCGGTCGTCGATGGCGGGTGTCATGGCCAAGGGATGCATGCCCCGCTCCAGATAATTGAAGTGCGCCTGAATGAGCTGGGTCGATTTGCCTGAATTCATGGTGGCAAACTTGTAGTGCAGTGAAGCCATGGTACTGTTCCGAAACTGAATTTATGGGGCGCATGCTAACCAAAGCCCCCAGTAAAACCAAGGGGCCTGGCGGCCCCTTGTATTTTTTATGCGATGGCCAGGGCCGCTTGGGACCTTGCCTTGCGCAAATGGTAGCTGGAGAAGATGACGAACCAGAGTGCACTGACGCTGAAGCCTGCCAGCACCGAGTGCATCAGCCCCATCACCAGATAGCCGAGGGCGGCGCCGAAGGCGATGGCCAAGGCATAGGGCAGCTGGGTCATCACGTGGTCGATGTGGTGGCAGCCGGCACCGGTGGCCGACAGGATACTGGTGCTGGAGATGGGCGAGCTGTGATCACCGAACACGGAACCGGCCAGCACGGCGGCCAGCATCGGCAGCATCAGCGTGATGTCACTGGCCGCCGCCATGTCACCGGCCAATGGCAACATGATGCCGAAGGTGCCCCAGCTGGTGCCGGTGGCAAACGCCATGGCGCAGGAGAGGATAAAGACCACGGCAGGCAGCACTTCGATGGGCAGGTTGCCGTTGGCAAGCGATGCCAGGTACTTGCCGGTCTCGACGTCACGCACCACGGCGCCGATGGTCCAGGCAAACAACAGGATATTGATGGCCGGCAACATGGCCATGACCCCCTGCGGCGCAGCCTTGATCCAGTTCTTGGCACCGAGCTTGAGACGCATGGCCAGACCGATGGAGACCACCAGGCTGCACAGAGCACCATATACCAGGGACGAGCCGACGTTGGTATTCTCGAACGAGCCGAGCACGCTGAACGGCTCGCCATTGGCAGCCAGCACGGCGGCGCCGGAGTCAATCATGAAGTAGACGGTGGCCGCGGTCAGGGTCAGGATCGGCAGTACCATGTCGATCATGCCGCCGTTGCTCTCCTCCGGGCTCTCCATATCCAGGCCGATGGGGCGCCCCTTGGACTCATCCCACAGCTTGCCTTCCAGCGCCCACTGCTCGTGCTGACGCATCGGGCCGATGTCGAGCTGGAACGCGATCACCACCAGCACCATGATCAGAGTGAACACCGCATAGAGGTTCATCGGGATCATCTCGACGAAGGCGGAGATGGGACTCTGCCCGGTGATACCGTGAGCCGCCATGATGCCGCCTACCAGGGCGATGATATAAGCACCCCAAGAGGAGATGGGCATCAGCACGCAGACCGGTGCGGCGGTGGAGTCCAGCAAGTAAGCCAGCTTGGCGCGGGAGATCTGGAAGCGGTCAGTCACCGGACGGCAGATGGCCCCTACCGACAGGCTGTGGAAGAAGTCATCGATGAAGAAGGCAAAGACCATCATGCCGGTCAGCGTCTTGGCCCCCTTGCGGGTCTTGGCGCGCTTGGCGGCCCACTCGGCGAAGGCCCGGGTCGCACCGGAAACGCTCATCAGGCTGATGAGACCGCCCAGCAGCAGCATGAACAGCAGCATGTTGATGTTGTCACGGTTGAGCGCCCCGTCGACCCAGAAGATCTTGAGCACTGTGTTCAACATGTAATGCAGGGAATCGAGGGGAGAAAACTGGTTCAGCAGCAGACTGCCAGTGACTATGCCCACCCCCAGCGACAGCAGGACGCGGCGGGTCAGGATTGCCAAAGCAACGGCCAGCAGGGGCGGAATGATTGACCAACCGGAGTCGGCATAGTGAATGATGTCCATGATCTCTTTGCACCTAAAGACAGCAGGTGGAGATCTACCGAGAGGATAAAGAAACAAAACCCATGGGGAGGTAATACTCCTCAGCCCCTTCAGGTAGCGCTCCATAGTGGATGACTATGGCAGTCCTGCACCTATTAGATGCAGAACCAGCAGCCCGGTATGATGGCCTGGCCACTTCGGCGCTGGCTCCTTTCCTCGTGCATCACAGGCATCACCCTCCGCACAAGTAGTCATAGGCAGCGCGCCTCTACTTAAAGGTATTCGAGGCACATTTTATCGTGCCGGCACGTTATAGCAAGTTTTTTGATTAAATCACCAAATAGCGCGGTTTAAAAAGGCATAGTGGTAGTCAAATGGTGCAAACATTATGATTTTGTCGCTATTTTCATCTATCAAGAACTCAGTCGAGTATGTTTGTTGCCAATATTTCTGAATCGGGCCTGAATCCAAAATAGAACACTTAATTTCCACTATGAATTTATTAATTCAGCTGACTTGACTTGATCATAAATGGCCGTATAAATTAGCCAAAATTACTATATCTATTTAATTCACTCTTTTGCTCGCGTGGTGAACACTATGAACGAATTTTTGAAAGTCCTGCTGAATGTCCGTAGCCTACGTGCCGCTTGCCGTGAGCTGACGCTGGAACAATTGGAAGAAGGTCTGGAAAAGCTTTCCGCTATTGTCAGCGAGCGCCAGCAGGATGAAGCCGCCGAGCGTCAGGCTCGCGAAGAACATCTGCGTAAAATTAACGAATACGCCGAAATGCTGAAAGCCGCCGGCATCGATCCGGCCGAATTGGTTGGCACCGTGGCCGTTGAACCCGCCAAGGCCAGCAAGGGCAAACGTGCTCCCCGCCCGGCCAAATACCGTTATATGGACAACGGCGTGGAAAAAACCTGGACCGGCCAAGGCCGCATGCCTTCCGTGATTGCCAAGGCCGTTGCCGAAGGTAAATCCGTCGAAGAATTTGCCATCTGATAAAGCCACATTGGCGCAATAAAAAACCTCGCATCGCGAGGTTTTTTATTGTCTGTAGCCTGGCTATCAGCCCCGCTCTGTGGCCTTGATCCAGAGCACTTCAGGGGTCGCCGTACAGGCCAGCAGGTAGCGGGCAATGGTGAAGAACCAGTCACTCAGCCGGTTCATGTAGGGCAGAATGGCCGGATTGAGCTGCTCGCTGCGGCTCAGGGTCAGCAGCAGACGCTCGCAGCGCCGGGTCAGGGTTCGCACCACATGGGCTTGCGCCGCCGCACGGGAACCACTGGGCAAAATAAAGTTGCGCAGCACAGGTAAATTGGCGCTGTAGGCATCAATTTGTTGCTCCAGCCGCACGGTCCACTCATTATTCACCTGCCAGATGGCAGCTTCCTGAGCGGCGCTGGAAAATGCCAGCTCCCCGCCCAGATCGAACAATTCCTGTTGCAATAATAACAAGTCTGCCAATAATCCGGTTTCGGCCGCAGGCACCTCGGCAATAAGAAGACCTATATGAGAATTTAATTCATCAATATAACCATAGGTTTCTACCCGCATATCGTCTTTGGCCAGTTGCAGCCCATCGGCCAGGCGAGTCATGCCCTTGTCACCCTGCCTCGTATATATCCTCATACCGACATCCTGTTAATAATGGGAACAATCATGGATTCAAGCCCGTTGAGCTTGATTTCATAGGCCAGCGCCAGCGTTTGGCCCAGTGAACCGGCGGGAAAACCGGTGCGGGCCAGCCACACCAGATAAGGCTCCGGAATATCGATGATGCGACGCCCCCGATATTTGCCGTAAGGCATCTTGTTGGCCAGGGACAACAATACCCGCTCGTCGGATAACCACTCCATCTCAATCGATATCCAGATATTTATGGGTCTGGATGGAGAGCCGCCAATTGCGGGCAATGCAGGTTGCCATCGCCAATTGAGTGGCCCTGGTTTTCTGGCTGATGGGTTGCAGCGCGATCACCACGTTTTCACGCAAGCGGGCGGTGGCCAGCAGCGCATCGAGCTCCTCCACATGGCGCTCGGTGGCCACCGGATGCTTGATTTCGTTGGCCCGCTCGAGGGCAGAGACCAGCACCGGCAGCCCTCCCTTCATATTGATCTTGGGGGATACGGTGACCCAGGTCTGCTCATGGGTCTGGATCTCGCTGGTACCGCTGGTTTCGATCTGCACCTGATAACCCGCCTCAATCAGGGCGGCAGAGAGATCCTGCAGATCATAGAGGCAGGGTTCCCCACCCGTGATCACCACGTGGCGCGCCTGATAACCGAGCTGCTGGAAGCTGGCCAGGATCTGCTCCGTGCTCATCTTGCTCCAGCCATCGGATTCGTTGGAGCAGTCGAGTACCGCCTGTACCCCCACTTCACGAGCAGGATCGACCACCCAGGTATGACGAGTATCGCACCAGGGGCAGCCCACCGGGCAGCCCTGCAGGCGAACGAAGATGGCGGGCAGGCCGGTGAAGACCCCCTCCCCCTGGATGGTCTGGAATATCTCGTTGATTGGGTAGTGCATCTTGGTCACGGCTGGTTGCAAAAGTCGCGGATTATACCCCAAGCATGGCCGAGACGCAGGTTCAGCATCCGCTTTTCTCGCCCAGCCCGGTTTTTTGGTGCAAGCGCGTCGTCACGCCCGCTTTGTCGGCCAGGTACTGCTGCAGGCCGCGGCTGCGCAGATCGCAGGCAGGACAGGCACCGCAACCGTCGCCGGCAATGCCGTTGTAGCAGGTGAGCGTCTGCTGGCGCACGGTGTCGAGGTGGCCGTAGTGATCCGCCAGTGCCCAGGTCTCGGCCTTGTCGAGCCACATCAGCGGGGTCTCGAAACGAATGGCGCGATCCAGCCCCAAGGAGACAGCCTGATTGAGCGCCTTGACGAACTCGTCGCGGCAATCGGGGTAACCGGAGAAATCGGTCTCGCACACCCCGGTGATCACGGCCTCGGCACCCACCTGGTAGGCGTAGATGGCGGCCAGGGTGAGGAACAGGATGTTGCGGCCCGGTACGAAGGTATTGGGCAGACCGTTGTCCTGCAGCTCGAAGCTCACCGGGATTTCGTCCCGGGTCAGGGCCGAGATGGCCAGCTCGCCCAGCATGGTCACGTCCATCACCTTGTGGGCGGCGATGCCAAGCTGGCTGGCCAGACGGCGCGCCGTCTCGATCTCTTCCCGATGGCGCTGGCCGTAATCGAAGGTGATGGCGTGCACTTCGTCATAACGGGACAAGGCCTGAACCAGGCAGGTGGTGCTGTCTTGACCACCACTGAATACCACGACGGCTTTTTTCACGAATAACTCTCCTCTGGGCAGTTCAACTGCGCCGGCCCTGGGCAAAATCGTGCCACTGCCGGTTCAAATGGATAAAAAGGGTCATCAGCGGGGCGAAGCGATCGGGCGCCCTCTCCCACTGGGACAACAGATGGTAGCCCGCTTCCAGGGTCGACAGCGCCTCTGGAAACGGCTTCTTGCGAATGGAATATTGCCCCGCGACGGCGTCCAGCTTTATCCGCGGCAGCTGCTGCAACTCAGGGTTGCAGTGCAACATCCGGTAGGCCTTGCGCCAGGTTCCATCGAGCAGCAAAAAACAGACCCGGCGAGCCGGCTCGGCTGCCCCCCTCTCCCGCACCCTGGCAAGCGAGATGGCCTCCTCATCCGGCCACAGCAGATAACACTGCAGCGCGGGATCGGCCAGCAAGGCCGCCAGCTCGGGAACGTCGGCCACCTGTTCGCCCACATGCAGGCGGGCCTGCGTCAGCGAGGCGGCCAGCAGGATGGCGGTACCCTTGGGATGCCCGACTTCACTCGGATGCTGCAAAATATGGAGAGGGGCGCGATGCGGCACCTGCCGAATATAATCACACAGACAGGCTTTGAGGGCTCTGGTGCAACGTGTACAGTAGCGGCTCTTGTTGTCGTCGGACTGTTTCATGTTGTCAGAAAAATCAGGATTGCTCTGGGTCATCACGCTTTCACTCGCCAGTTTGCTGCTCTTTTTCATCGTGCCGAATCACCAGCTCTCCTTCGATCGCACCCTGATAGCCCAGGGTGAAGGGTGGCGCATCATAACAGGCAATGTGGCCCACACCAATCTGTGGCACCTGCTGCTCAATCTGAGCGGGTTGTGGGTACTTTACAGCCTGTTTCGCGAATACCTGACCGGTTTTAGGCTGCCGCTGCTGCTGTTGCTGCTCGGCTCCGCCGTCGGGCTCGGTATCTGGTGGTGGTGTCCGCAGACCCAGTGGTACATGGGATTATCGGGCGCGCTGCACGGCCTGTTCGTCTGGGGGGCGCTGCAGGATATCCGCTATCGCCGCTACTCCGGCTGGCTGATGCTGGCAGGGGTGGCGATCAAGCTCGGGGTGGACTTCTACAGTGCGGGAGAGAGCCCGGTGTCCGCCCTCATCGGCGCCAGGGTACACATTGAATCACATCTGATTGGCTCGGGCGCCGGCCTGCTGCTCGGCCTGCTCCCGATCACCCTGCGCGAGCCCGCTCCCAAGGAGTGAGCCGCCTCTGATGCAATGCCGGCCCCATCGGGCCGGCATCCTGTCCATTATCGATTTGCCAGCTCTGTATTGATGCCTGCCAGCATAGCGGCAGGATCGGCCGCCTGGGTGATGGGGCGGCCAATTACCAGATAGTCGGCCCCCGCCTCCACCGCCGCCAGCGGTGTCATGACCCGGCGTTGATCCCCGGCTGCCGAGCCAGCGGGACGGATCCCCGGCGTCACCAGCTTGAAGTCGGCACCGAGCAGCGCCTTCAATTCACGCGCCTCTTCGGCGGAGCAGACCACCCCATCGAGCCCCGCCTCCTTGGTCAATTTGGCCAGCCGGATCACCTGCTCGGCCGGGCCGACAGTGAGCCCCAGCGGCGCCATGTCGGCCTGCTCCATGCTGGTCAGCACGGTCACCCCGATAAGCAGCGGCGCCTTGTCGCCATAAGGCAGCAACGC
Source organism: Aeromonas sp. DNRA1 (assembly GCF_963888745.1). NCBI lineage: Bacteria > Pseudomonadati > Pseudomonadota > Gammaproteobacteria > Aeromonadales > Aeromonadaceae > Aeromonas > Aeromonas sp. DNRA1. The sequence goes on from NZ_CAWPKQ010000001.1 coordinate 265,325, forward strand.
CTCCTTGGCGGCCCGCATCATCCGCTCGCCACCGCTGGCGTGCACGTTCACCATCCAGACGCCGAGCTCGGCACTGGCGGCTACCGCCTTGGCGACGGTGTTGGGAATGTCGTGAAACTTCAGATCCAGAAAGACATCAAATCCCTTGGCAACCAGCTGACGCACGAACTGGGGGCCAAACAGGGTAAACATCTCCTTGCCTACCTTGAGACGGCACTGGGCCGGGGAGATACGTTCAATGAAGGCGAAGGCATCGGCCTCGCGCTGATAATCCAGCGCAACCAGTACTTTGGGATCTAGCATCTCACTTCCTATCGATGGTTATTCGCCGCCCGGAGCTTGGCCCCGGCTCGACCTGAAAACACCAGGCCGCAGGAGCCTGGCTCATGATCTTGTGGTGACTCTTACTCCCCGTCCAGGCCGCGGATCGGCTTGATGGACCCCCACTGGCGGCAGGAGGGACACTGCCAGAACAGGGAGTGGGTGGCAAAACCGCACTGCCGGCACTTGTGGGTAGATTTGATCTTGATCTGCTCGCCAACCAGCTGCTGCAATAGCTCAAGGCTCTCCTTGGCAGGCCCCTCCTCTGCGCTCGCCAGCTGGAAGCCCACCAGCTGATAGAAGCCCTTCATGGAGGGATGACGGCGCAATTGACGCAGCACCAGCGCACGGGCCTGACTCAGGCCGTCACGCTCCTCCACCAGCTTGGCCAATGCCAGCGTCACGCTGACGCCGGCATGATCCTCCACCGCCTGTTCCAGCAGGGGAATGAGATCGTGGGCACGGCCCAGGCGCTGATAGCACTCGTTGAGGGAGGGAATGGCTTCGGAGGCAAAGTCGATATCCTGCTCGAACACTCTCAAGAGATCCTTGCTGGCCTGCTCGAACTCCCCTGCTGCCATGGCCAGTTCCGCCAGACGCAGACTGGCACGGGCACAGGCGGGGTTGACGCTGAGCGCCCGCTTGAGCTTGGCAAGCCCGGTGGGGTTGTCCCCTTCACGCAAGGCGCTCTCTGCCTGCTCGCAGTAAAAATGGGAAATGGGTTCGGCCAGCTTCTTGCCCTGAAACTTCTGCAGCCGTACTGCCACGTCGATGGCCTTGTCCCAATCCCGCAGTTGCTGATGAATGATCAACAACTGGGCCAGCGCCGTCTCTTCATAGTCGCTGTCATCGCACAGCTCATTCCAGAGCGCCTCGGCCCTGTCCAGCAGGCCGGCAGCAAGAAAGTCGCGCGCCAGCTCCTGCAACGCCAGCTGGCGCTGTTCCCGGGTCAGCTGGCGGGTGACCAGGTTCTGGTGGATCTTGATGGCACGATCAACCTCGCCACGCTGGCGAAACAGGTTGCCAAGGGAGAGGTGGGTTTCGATGGTTTCGCTGTCCACTTCCAGCAGCTGGATAAAGAGATCCACCGCCTTGTCTGATTCATCGGACAACAAATAATTGAGACCCGCCACGTACTGGCGGGAAAACTGGTTACTCTGTTTCTGGGTGTCCTGGCGAACACTCCTGCGCCCCATGTACCAGCCGTAACCGGCAGCAATGGGCAACAGCAGGAAAAGCAGTTCAAGCATCGAGGGACATTATTCCTTGGCAGCCGACCGAGCCAGCTCCAACTCGCGGGATTGACGGCGCATGGTGCGATTGAGGGTGCGATTCTGCATCTTCAGACGCAGGAACAAGAGACCGAATACCAGCCAGCCCAGCAGGAAGCCACCACCAAAAAAGAATCCCAGCAACATGGAGAGTGAAAACTCGCCCTGGGCAATCAGATAGTTGAACTGCACCAGCTGGCCATTTTGCGAACCGACGGCCAGGGTCAGAATAAACACCAGCACCAGTGGAATGAGGGCCAAGATACGCTTCATAGGAGCTCCCTGTCAGTATCTAATGAAAGGCTGATTATCCTTAAAATCACCGGCAGACTCTAGAGCGAATGGGAAAAGACTTGGAGAAACCGGACAATTGCCACAAGGCAAACCATAAAAACAAAAAAGGCATACCCAAGTATGCCATTTTCTGCATTATTCAGCGATGTTCACTCGCTCGCGTAACTCTTTGCCAGGTTTGAAATGGGGAACATATTTCCCGGTCAATTCAACCTTGTCCCCGGTTTTGGGGTTGCGGCCCACGCGGGGGGCACGATAGTGCAGTGAAAAACTTCCAAATCCGCGGATTTCAATCCGGTCGCCGTTTTGCAAAGTCGATGCCATCTGCTCAAGGATCTCCTTGATGGCAGCTTCGACATCCTTGGCCGGCATATGCATGCGGCTGGCAGCCAATTGTTCGATGAGATCTGATTTGGTCATAACGTTAAATCTCCTTCCCCGATCACATGCAATATTCATTACGCCAATGATAAAAAAGGGCGGCGTGACACGCCGCCCTTTTCTTGCATCAAGGATTATTCACCCTTGGCGGCTTTGAACGCTTCAGCCATGGCATTGCTGAACACAACTTCTTCTTGTTGGTTCAGGCTGTCGATAGCAACACGCTCATCAGCCTCGTCCTTAGCGCGGACAGACAGGCTTACAGTGCGGTTCTTGCGATCAACGCCCATGAACTTGGCTTCAACTTCGTCACCAACAGACAGCACCAGAGTGGCGTCTTCTACGCGGTCACGAGCAGCGTCGGAGGCACGCAGGTAGCCTTCTACGCCGTCAGCCAGTTCGATCACGGCACCCTTGGCATCAACCTCGGTAACCTTACCCTTCACAATAGCACCTTTCTTGTTGTCAGACAGGTACTTATTGAACGGGTCTTCTTCGATCTGCTTGACGCCCAGGGAGATGCGCTCGCGCTCCGGGTCCACTTGCAGAACAACGGCTTCGATCTCGTCGCCCTTCTTGAATTCACGCACGGCTTCTTCGCCCTGGTTGTTCCAGGAGATGTCAGACAGGTGAACCAGGCCGTCGATGCCGCCATCCAGACCGATGAAGATACCGAAGTCAGTGATGGACTTGATCTTGCCGGAAACACGGTCGCCCTTGGCGTGAGTTTCGGCAAACAGCTGCCACGGGTTGGATTTGCACTGTTTCAGACCCAGGGAGATACGACGACGCTCTTCGTCGATGTCCAGAACCATCACGTCAACCACGTCGCCAACGTTAACAACCTTGGACGGGTGGATGTTCTTGTTGGTCCAATCCATCTCGGATACGTGTACCAGGCCTTCCACGCCTTCTTCGATTTCAACGAAGCAGCCGTAGTCGGTCAGGTTGGTCACGCGGCCAGACAGACGGGTGGTCTCCGGGTAACGCTTGGCGATAGCAACCCAGGGATCTTCGCCCAGCTGCTTCAGACCCAGGGATACACGGGTACGCTCACGGTCGAACTTCAGAACCTTGACTGCGATCTCGTCGCCAACGTTGACGATTTCGGAAGGATGCTTAACGCGCTTCCACGCCATGTCGGTGATGTGCAGCAGGCCGTCAACACCGCCCAGATCTACGAATGCACCGTAGTCGGTCAGGTTCTTGACGATACCCTTAACTTCTTGACCTTCTTGCAGGTTAGCCAGCAGGCTTTCGCGCTCGGAGGTGTTCTCGGTCTCGATCACGGCACGACGGGAAACAACAACGTTGTTGCGCTTCTGGTCCAGCTTGATGACTTTGAACTCGAGTTCTTTGTTTTCCAGGTGAGCGGTGTCACGGATCGGACGCACGTCAACCAGAGAACCCGGCAGGAAGGCACGGATGCCGTTCAGTTCAACGGTGAAACCACCCTTGACCTTGCCGTTGATGATACCGATAACGGTAGCTTGCTCTTCGTAAGCTTTTTCAAGCTGCAGCCAGGCTTCGTGGCGCTTGGCTTTTTCACGGGACAGCTTGGTTTCGCCGAAACCATCTTCGATAGAGTCCAGAGCCACGTCAACGGAGTCGCCTACGTTGATTTCCAGCTCGCCCATGGCGTTCTTGAATTCTTCAGCCGGGATAGCGGACTCGGATTTCAGACCGGCGTCAACCAGAACGAAACCATTTTCGATAGCAACGACAGTACCCTTGACGATGGAACCTTGACGGGTTTCAACGGCGTTCAGGGACTCTTCAAAGAGTTGAGCAAAAGATTCGATCATTGTTTATGTCACAAATGAAACATCCACTTGCAATCCGGCACAAGCGGGGTTGTTTTAAATTATCTGCGCCATCCATGGTGCAGACGACTGATATCAGTTTGTACTGACATCACCAAGTTGTTGCTCTGCATAGGCAAGCACCGTTACCAGCACTTCGTCTATGGACATGGCAGTTGAATCCACCACGAGAGCATCTTCTGCCGGTTTAAGGGGGGCAACGGCGCGATTTCTGTCGCGATCGTCACGCTCCCGAATCTCGGTTAAAAGACGCTCAAAGTTAACATCAAAGCCCTTATCTTGCAACTGCTTATAGCGGCGGGCAGCCCGTTCTTCGGCGCTGGCGTCGAGGAAAATCTTCACTTCGGCCTCGGGGAAAACCACGGTACCCATGTCACGACCGTCGGCGATGAGGCCGGGGGCTTGGCGAAATGCTCGCTGACGACGCAACAGGGCTTCGCGCACCCGCGGGAAGGCGGCAATCTTGCTCGCGGCATTGCCCACTTCCTCGGTACGGATGGTACGGGAGACATCCTCCCCTTCCAACACGACCTTCACCTGCTCGGCATCGACCTGGAACTGCACGTCCAGATTGGCGGCCAGGGGAACCAGCGCAGCTTCGGCATCGAGCTCTACATCGTGATGCAGGGCGGCCAGGGCCAGCACCCGATAGATGGCGCCGGAATCGAGCAGGTGCCAACCCAGTTTTTCAGCCAGCAACTGACACAGGGTGCCCTTGCCTGCACCACTCGGGCCATCAATTGTCATCACGGGGGCCATCTGCGGCATAACGTCTCTCCTGCACACTTGTTGCACACATCCCGGGAGGGATGGGGTAATGGGCGCCGATTATACCCAAATGTGCCGAGCCTGGCAGTCGTCGTGGCACACATTTGCGCAAAACCAGTCGCAACTGTCCTCTTTGTGTACCGCCAGGCAAACCATTAAGTTGTGCAAGGTTTTGTTCTTATGGTTGTTCCGCACAAGGCGCGCTAAACTGGCCGCCCTTTTTTAAGCAGCTGTAGTAAGGAGCAACCTATGAGCAGCGTTACCCTCGTGGCCAAATCCAAGTTGCCGACCCCCTGGGGCACTTTCACGCTGGTAGGCTTTCAGGAAACCGGCACTGGCAAGGATCACGCCGCACTGGTGATGGGCGATATCACGGGTGATGAGCCGGTGCTGGGCCGCATTCACTCCGAATGCCTGACCGGCGATGCCCTGTTCAGTCTGCGTTGCGACTGCGGCTTCCAGCTGCAGGCTGCATTGGAAAACATCGCCAAGGCAGGACGCGGCGTCTTGCTGTACGTGCGTCAGGAAGGGCGCGGCATCGGCCTGCTCAACAAGATCCGGGCCTATCATCTGCAGGATCAAGGCGCCGACACCGTCGAGGCCAACGTGGCGCTCGGCTTTGCCGCAGACATGCGCGACTACACCATCTGCGCCGACATGCTCAAGCAGCTGGAGGTGAAATCCCTCAAGTTGATGACCAACAACCCGCGCAAGATGAAGGCGATGGAATCCTTCGGCATTCCGGTGGCGGAACGGGTACCTCTGCAGGAAGGGCGCAATCCCCACAACGAGTTCTACCTCTCGACCAAGGCCAACAAGCTGGATCACATGTTCAAGAAGTGATCCCGCCTCGCCGCTCATCGCCATGAAAAACGCCTCCCATCGGGAGGCGTTTTTTGTTGCTCTCGTATCGCCGCAGCGCTAGCGGATGGGCAGCTCGATATCGGCAAACATGGCATCCACATCGTCGCTGGAGCGCAGCGCGATGGCACGCTCCACCACGTCCCGGGTCAGATGGGGGGCAAAACGGGTCATGAAGTCATACATGTAGGTACGCAGGAAAGAGCCCTTGCGAAAACCGATCTTGGTGGTGCTGTGGGCAAACAGGTGGCTGGCATCGAGCGCCACCAGATCGGTATCGACCTGAGGATCCAGCGCCATGGTCGCCATCACACCGATACCCACCCCCAACCGGACATAGGTCTTGATCACGTCCGCATCGGTGGCAGTGAAGACGATGTTGGGCTCAAAACCGGCCCGGTTGAAGGCGGTGTCGAGTTCGGAGCGGCCGGTAAAGCCGAACACATAGGTCACCAGCGGGAAGCGGGCGATGTCGGCGATGGAGAGCTTGCCAACTTGGGTCAGCGGATGGCCCTTGGGCACGATCACGCTGCGGTTCCAGTGGTAGCAGGGCAGCATGATGAGATCTTCATACAGGTGCAGCGCCTCGGTGGCGATAGCAAAGTCGGCCTGGCCCTTGACCACGGCTTCGCTGATCTGGGTCGGCGTGCCCTGGTGCATGTGCAAGGAGACCTTGGGAAAGCGCTTGATGAAGCCCTTGATCACATCAGGCAGCGCATAACGGGCCTGGGTGTGGGTGGTCGCAATGTGGAGCGTGCCCTGCTCGGGGTGAGTGTGCTGACTCGCCACCGACTTGATGCTCTCCACCTTGCCCAGGATCTCGTTGGCAATCTTGATCACATCCCGGCCAGCCGGGGTGATCTGGGTCAGATGTTTGCCGCTGCGCTCGAAAATCTGGATCCCCAGCTCATCTTCCAGCATGCGCACCTGTTTGCTGATCCCTGGCTGAGAGGTGTAGAGGCTCTCTGCCGTTGCCGACACGTTCAGTCTGTGGTTGGCAACCTCAACGATATAACGCAATTGTTGGAGTTTCATGATGTTAGGCTCTAAAGGCGACTTGAACTAATACTAACAAACTTTTGCCTGATAGCCCTTCCTTCTTGGCCATTTATGGCTGTGCCTGCGCCAGCAAAAAATCCCGCAAGGCACGGTTGGCCATGGAGAGCGGATCCCCCCGCCGCCACGCCACGCAGAGATCGAGGAAGATCGGGGGGGCAAACGGGATCCCGGTCAGGGCAGGCTCTTCGTCCAGCGCCATCCGCAAGAAGGTGGTCACCGCAAAGCCCTGCTTCACCACCGCCTTGAGCAACGGGATGAGGTTGCTCTCAAAGGCGATATCAGGCTCACAGCCCAGCCCCTGGGCCAGCGCTTCCATGTGCTCGCGGTGATAGAAGCCGCGGCGAAACATCGCCAGCTCCTGGCTGAAGAACTCGCTCAGCGACACACTCTGGGCCTGGCGCAGCGGATGCTCCTCCCCCACCACCATCAACATCTCTTCACGCAGCAACTGGGCCCCTTCCAGCGCCGGCGGCAAATCGCTGGTGATGAGGATGGCAAGATCCAGCGAGCCGTCCACCATGCGGCTCAATAGCTCGCGAGTGCCCGCCTCCTCCACCCGGATCTTGAGGCCGGGGTAGCGATGCTTGAAGGCCATCAGGATCGGCGGAAAGTAATAAGAGCCCATCATGTAGGGGATGCCGATGCGCACCTCTCCGCGCTCCAGCCCCTTGAGCTCGGCCATCTCGGCTTCGGCCTGATGCATCTGGCGCAGCAGGCGCTCGGCATGGCGGCAGAGCACCTCCCCTTCCGGGGTGAGCCGCACGTTGCGATCCTGGCGGTCGAACAAGCGCAGCTCGAGCTGCTGCTCCAGCTTGGCGATGGCCATGCTGATGGCGGGCTGCGCCACATGCAACCCGTTGGCCGCCTTGGTAAAGGAGCCGGCATCCCGCACCGCCAGCAGATAGGTAAGCTGTTTCAGGTCCATATCAATTTGGTTTATCAGATGGATAACTTAAATATATTATATTTATGCTCTGGCGCGCACTAACCTGCAACAAAGCTGTCAGGACAATTGCATATGATCGAAGTCGGTAGTCGTGAATGGATCCGCGCCACCCTGGCCCTCAGCCTGGGCTCCTTCCTGGTGTTTCTCAATCTCTATCAAACCCACCCGCTGCTGCCGCTGCTGGCCGAGGTGTTCTCCGTCAGCTCGCTGTCGGCCGGCTGGACCCTGGCTGGCTGCACCGCTGGGCTCGCCGCCTCGCTGCTTGTCTGCGCCCGGCTGGCGGATCGCTTCGGCCGGCGCCGGATCATGCTGTGGAGTCTGGCCGGCGCCATCCTGCTCTCCCTGCTCATCAGCCTGGTCAGTCAGTTTGAACTGCTGCTGCTGCTGCGAATCCTGCAGGGTGTTCTGCTGGCGGGGATGCCCGCCACTGCCATCGCCTACATGGGGGAAGAGTTCAGCAAGCGAGCCCTGCTCTCTGCCGTCGGGGTCTACATTGCAGCCAACTCGCTGGGAGGCATCGCCGGCCGGGTGGTCGGCGGTCTGCTGGCCGGCTGGTTTGGCGACTGGCAGCACACTTTTCTCGGCATCGGCCTCATCAGCCTGGCGCTGCTGCCCCTGGTCATCTGGCTGCTGCCGCCCCAAACCCGTTTCGTGCCCGTCATCGCCAAGCCGGGCCAGTTTCGCCAGGCCATCGCCAGCCACCTCGGTAACCCGCTGCTGGTGGGGGCCTACCTCATCGGCGGCCTCAACTTCATGGTGTTTCTGAACCAATACAGCTACCTCACCTTCCTGCTGGCCAGCCCCCCCTTCTCCTTGCCGACCCAGTGGCTCGGCATGCTGTTTCTGACCTATCTGTCGGGGACGGTTGCTTCTTCCCTCAGCGGCCGCTGCGCCCATCGCTGGGGGGCACAGCGCCTGTTGCTGGTCGGCATAGCCCTGATGGCACTCGGCAGCGCCTTACTGCTGGGCGGCTCGTTCGGCGCCATCCTCTCAGGCCTGCTCATCTCGAGCTTCGGCTTTTTCCTTGCCCACGCCTGCGCCAGCGCCTGGGTCGGCCAACATGTGGAGCACAACCGGGCGCTCGCCTCATCGCTCTATCTGGTGGGTTACTATCTGGGGGCCAGTCTGGGAGGGCTCTATCTGCACCCCTTTTGGGAGCAAGGGGGACTCGGGGGATTGGTGCTCGGCATCGAGCTGGTACTGGTCATCACGGCGGGGTTGAGCCTCTGGCTCGGCCACTTGAAGGGGCGCCCCGCCCGCCCCCGCATCTGCCATCCCTGATGCTATCTCGGCTATGAGACGGGGCCGGTCAAGCTACCCCGTCGCATCAAACCTGGTCGTAGTAGCCGGCAGGCACCGGCACCACGGCGCCGCTCACCAGCTCTTCCTCGATCACCTCGGCCAAGGTGCGCAGATGGAATTTGATCTGCCCCGAGGCCAGCATCACTGCCACGTCAGGATTGCGCTCATCGCGCAGGTTGCCGGTTTTGAAGGGCACCTCGGGATGGGCTGCCAGCAAGGCGTCCAGCGAAGGCACCACCAGTTCGATATGTTCCAGCCCCGCCTGGTGGCTGCGACCCGGTTTGGGCGCCGCCAGCTCGATGCAGGGCACGATGCCGTGGGTGTGGGGCACCGGTTGATGCAGGCGGTAGGTGGCGATGGGCCGTCCGCCGATCATCCCCTCCACCAGCAGGTCACCTTGGCTTGCCAATTGTGCCTTCAGGGCCTGGTACTCCGGCAGGGTGGCGGCCCGGTAGCAGAGGTGGTCGACCTCGATGGCAGCGGGATGGATGGCGAGGGCGTCCAGCTCGGTCAACAGCTGGCAAACAAATGGGGCCATCGGCCCCAGTGTGGTATCGAGTGAGTGCGACATAATCACCATTTCTTCTTGGGTTGGAACAGGACATCCAGCTCGTCCGCCTCTTTGTCCTTGATGCTTTGCAGCTCTTTCTCGCTGTGCTCCTGCAGGTGGGCATCGAGTCCGGCCAAGCCCTGCCGCATGTCCTCTTCACGAGCCATCAGGTAGGGATCCTTGTCGGTGACGCTGGCCAGGGCCGAGAGCCCCTTGGTGTAGAGCTGCCGGCAGGTGCCGAACTGCCCCTGGATCTGGGCATCCATGGCCCGTTTCACCAGATTGGCGATGTTGACCTTGAGCTGCATCAGCTCGAGGCGGCGATCCTCTTGGGCAAAGCCTTGCGGATCTATCTTGCCCTTGTTGTGTTCGACCCGCAGCACGGCCCGCATCTTCTTGACCAGCTGCAACATCTGGATGGCCTGACGATCCGACTCCGGGGTCTTGAAGTGCCCTTCATCCTGGCTGTTGTAGTTCTCCTGCACGTTCTTGATCTGGGTCTGCACGTCGGCAATGCGCTGCTTGAGCTGGCCGCTTGGCATCACCAGGGCGATGGCACGATAGGCATCGAGGATCCGGTGCTGCAGCAGCAACACTATGTTCTTGGAGAAGGGCACCAGGTTGACGTTGAGCAGCATCTCTTCGGTTTCATCCACCACCGACTTGTGGCGGGCGATGGCGTGACGCTTGTCGGCCTCTGCCTTCTGTTTATATTGCTGCACCACGTTATAGGCGATGACCAGAAACAGGAGTGCGCCAATAGACAGCAATACCAGGGTTAAAATCATAGGAAGTCCAAACTCCTGTCCCAATCCAATTGCGTGATCCTACAACAGCTTACCTAGTTAAGGTAGTCCGCAGCGCAGGGCTTGCCCCCGATTTGTTGTGCCCAGACGGGCAGGAGCATCAGGGAAAGCCAGGATCACGCGGCGCTGGCGACACCGCCATTACCCCTTAGTATCGCCCATCGGGCCCATTACTTGAGGTTGAACCCCCTGGATCGCAGGAAATCCTGCATGAAGGGGCGCGCCTCCTTGCCCAGGATGCCCCGGATCTGGCCGCTCCAGCTCTGCTGCTTGTTGTTGCTGCTGCGGGACTGGTAGTAAGCCTCGATCTGCTGGTCGTAGCTGGCAAGCAGGTCGCGATCCAGTTCGGTCTGATAGCGGTTTTCATGCACAACCAGGGCGCGGGGCAAACGGGGTTTCTGTTCAGGCGCCTGGGCGGGGTGGCCAAGGCAGAGGCCAAACAGCGGGATCACCTGATGTGGCAGCCCCACCGCCTCGCTCACGGCGGCCGGATTGTTGCGGATCCCGCCGATATAGACGCCGCCAAGTCCCATGGACTGGGCTGCCAGCAGCGCATTCTGGGCCATCAGGGCACCGTCGATGGCGCCGATCAGCAGTTGCTCCACAAAGCCGGTCTGGGCATCCGGCACCACTTCACAGTGGCGATGGTAGTCGGCACAAAAGAGCAAGAACTCGGCGGCCTGGGCCACGTAGGCCTGGTGCCCCGCCAGCTCGGCCAGGCGGCTGCGAAGTGCCTTGTCGGTCACCCGGATGATGCTGTTGGCCTGCAGGAAGCTGGAGCTGGCAGCGGCCTGGGCCGCGCTCAGGATCTGGTCGAGTTGAATGTCGGTGATAGGCTCGGCGGTGAATTGACGAATGGAGCGATGGGCGAGAATAAGGTCGAGAGTCGGGTTCATGTTGCCTCCAGAGACGAAGCCCACACTCTACCCAAAAACAGCGAGGGGCCCAAGGCCCCTCGCATTAGCACCGTCACAGAGTCATCCGCTAGCCTGCCAGCGGATAGCGGCCGGCCTTGCAGCTGACCATGAAACGGCTCTCTTCCACCTGCGCCACCGTCATCGGCTTGCTGAACAGGAACCCCTGAAACACGTGGCAGCCCTGGGTGCGCAGGGCGGCGAGCTCGTGCTCGTCCTCCACTCCTTCGGCCATGATGCCAAGACCCAGGCTGGTGGCCATGGCGACGGTGGCGCGGATCACCGGCAGATTGAGACCCACCACGAAGGAGCGATCCAGCTTGATGGTGTCGATGGGCAGCCGGTTGAGATAGGCCAGCGACGAGTAGCCGGTACCGAAATCATCGATGGCAATCTTGATCCCCTGCGCGCTCAGGGCATCGAGGATCTCGATGCACCCCTTCATGTCCAGCATCAACACCGTCTCTGTCAGCTCCAGCGTCAGCAGGCTGGCCGCCACCCCGAACTCCTTGAGCTGCTGGGCCACCAGTTCAGGCAGGGCGGAAGAGAGCTGGAAGCCGGAGAGATTGACCGACACCGGCACGTTCACCCGCCACTCCCGTTGCCAGTGGGCCATCTGGGCCAGCGCCGTCGACAACACCCAGCTGCCTATCTCACGGATCAGCCCCATCTCTTCCGCCAGCGGGATGAACTCCACCGGTGAAACGTGGCCCAGCACGGGATTGTGCCAGCGCAGCAACGCCTCGTAGCCGAGTAGCTTGCCCTGTGCCACATCCACCTGAGGCTGGTAGCAGAGGCTCAGCTCCCCCCGCCCGATGGCCTTGGCCAGAAACTGCTTCAGGGTCAGCTTGCGATGCAGAGTCTGCTGCATGCTGGGGGTGAAGCGCTGCCAGCGCAGCCGGCCCATCTGCTTGGCCTGGTACATGGCCATGTCGGCGCGGGTGATGAGGTTGTCACCGTCGTCCGCATCGTCCGGATAGATGGCGATGCCGATGCTGCCGCCGATGGTCACCTCGGGCACGCCGCTCAGCTGCAGCGGCTTGGTCATCTGGGAGAGCATGAGGTCGGCCACCTCCTGCGCCCGATCGCTCGAGTGGCTGAGCGGCACCAGGGCAGTGAATTCGTCGCCACCGAGCCGCGCCAGCTCCACATCGCGCGGACAGATCTGCTTGAGCCGGCCGGCAACCCGCTCCAGCAGCCGATCACCGGCCTTGTGGCCGTAGTTGTCGTTGACCAGCTTGAAGTTGTCCAAGTCCATGAACACCAGCGCAAAACGCCCACCCAGCCCGCAATAGGCCTCCAGCGATTTCATCAAGCCATAGCGGTTGAGCAGGCCGGTCAGCGAGTCGTGCCACGCGAGGTGGCGGTGTTCGAGCTCTTCCAGTTTGCGGTCGGTGATGTCGCGCATGGTGAGCAGGATCTGCGCCCCCTGCTGAATGTGGCGAAACTGGTACTGAAACCAGCGCATCCCCTTGAGGGTACGGCACTCCCCCTCGGCCACCACCTCATCGAGGCGGGAGAGCTTCTGGTAGAAAGCCTCGTCATTGCCGGAGAAGAGTTGGGAGAGGTAGCGGATCTGGTTGCCGAAACACATGTCGAAATGGTGGTTGCCGCTCTCCAGCTGGCCCTGATTGTCAAACAGACAGGCCAGGGTATCTCCGGTAGCGAGCGAAGACTCCTGATAGAGGGTATCGGCGTCGATCACCGCCTCGGTCATCATCATCAGCCGACCCGCCAGCTGGATGCCGGAGAGACGCAGGTAGATCTGCTTTTTCACGCCCTTGGGGGAAAGCGTCCACCACTCGCTGTAGCTGCGCCCCTGCTGGAAATCCCCGAGGTAGCGCTGCAGCAACAGATCGATGGCCTGTGCCATGTCGGCCGAGAAGTCGCGCGATTGCAGCTCGCCTAGCGAGCTCGCTTCCCACACGCTCAAGGCAGCGCGATTGGCCCAGTAGATGTGGTGATGCCGGATGTCATAAACCCAGATTGGGGTATGCAACACATCCATCCCGTTCAATAACCGTTCGTCTAGCGTATTCATCTAATATGGTGATTCATGATGTGTGATCACAGGGAAACCCAGCGACGGAGGGCCCTCCCGGGCACCCGGTGCTGGTACAAAATCGGATCCAGCCCATAATGTGAAACAAGCATGCGCAAAGGGCTGACTTCATATGAAAACGCTACATGTGAAACCCATGGTCAGAAAAAACGGACTCACGTTGGTATTGTTGGGCATCATAGTAACCATTGCTATGATTTTTATACTTTTTTTATTCGGTGAACAACCACTAATCCCCCTCGTCTCCGGCCTACTGGCCGGTCTGATGATGATATTTATCGGCTCATTGAAGTTGATTGAGCCTCACTTCAGTCTCTCGCTCTGTCACGATTGTCTGCAATATCACCATAAATACGGTGGTTGGATCCTGAAATGGAGAAATATTCAGCGAATAGACCAGCCGCGCATTCATCTGGGCTGGGATCTGGTCCCCCTGCCCTATATCGGTTTGAAAATAAAAGATTACGACGATTTTTTGACATTGATCACACCCAGATTGGCAGTACGCCTGCTGACCGAGCAACGCAGCGTCTTGCTACAGGCACTGCGTAGCGAACAGCCGGCCTGCAGCGGCGGTGGGGGTTCCTGTGCCTTTCAGGGCGAGGGGTTGCTGGAGGAGAGCCATTTTCGCTCTCCCTCCGGCCAGCGCTATGAGGGGGTGATCGCCATGCTGGCCAACCGCATGACCCGGCTGCGCGAGCTGCTCGGCTACGATCTGCTGGTACCGGACAACAGCCTTGACCGGGATCCGGTCGAATTTGTCCGGCTGTTGCACCAGTACCAGCGGGAGTCGAATCTAATCCAGATCAATTAAACGCCGGATTGAGCTTGCCAAGGCGGGCGCCTCTTCTTAAGGTCACTGGCTTGTTACACCCAGAACACCGCTTATGAAGTACATCGAAGAGTTCTATCTGTTCGTCAAGGTGGTGCAAGAGGGAGGTTTCTCCCACGCGGCTGCCGCACTGGGCATGCCAACCGGCACCATCAGTCGACGTATTTCTCAGCTGGAAGAGCAGCTCGGCTGCTCCTTGCTACACAGATCCACCCGCAAACTCCGCCTCACCGACGAAGGGCTGCGCTACTACGAGCGCCTGTGCACCCCGTTGGCCGCGATCGAGCAGGCTACTGGCGAGATCCAGGGCAAAGAGGCCGACATCAACGGGGTGATCCGTCTGGCGGCCCCCATCGCCCTCTCCAACACCATCCTGGTCGACATGCTGGCGGACTTTGGCCTGCACTACCCCGAAGTGCAGTTCGACATAACCCAGACCAACGACCACCAGCATCTGTTCGACAACGACCGGGATCTGGTGTTCTTCAACGGTGAGCTGCCGCAATCCTTGCCCAATGCACTCTGCCTTGGCCACATCGAATACGGCCTGTTTGCCTCCCCGCTCTATCTGGAGAAGATGGGCATACCGGCACATCCCGCCCAGCTGGAAGAGCACGCGCTGATCTACTGCTGGCCACACCAGCACTGGCAGTTGACCGATCGGGACGAGCAGACGGTACAGATCAAGCGTACCGCCAAACTCACCGTCAACCAGACCCAGGCCGCCGTGCGGGCAGCCAGACGCCACCTGGGGATCGTCAATGCCCCACTCCACTACGTGCACCCCTTCCTGCAGGATGAGCAACTGGTCCCGGTACTGCCCGACTGGAAAACCGGCAACCGGCCCTTCTATATGTTGCGCTGTCAGCCTCAGTTTGCTCCGCTGCGTGTTAAGATGTTTGCTGAATTTGTTGAAAAATATTCAGCGCGCTACCGGAATCGCCAATGGGACAATCAATTTTCACCTGCGACCAGCCTGTCCCATTGCATCTGACCGTTGGCGGGCCACACTTATAGCAATCCTCGTTGACCAGGCCAGCCTAACACTATGAATGTATTGATATGTGATGACTCAGGATTCGCCCGTAAACAGCTGGCCCGTGCCCTTCCCGCAGACTGGGATGTGACGCTGCATTACGCCGCCAACGGGCTGGAAGGGATAGAGCAGGTGCTGATGGGTCATGGGGATCTGATCTTTCTCGACCTGACCATGCCGGAAATGGATGGCTACGGCGTGCTGGAGACCCTCCAGCGGGAGGGTCTGCGCAACAAGGTCTTCGTTGTCTCTGGCGATATCCAGCCGGAAGCCTATCAGCGGGTGATGGGGCTGGGAGCGCTGGATTTCATCAAGAAACCCGCCGCACCGGAAACCCTCAACGCCCTGCTGAAACAGCATGATCTGTGGCAGGCCAAAGGCACCGCTACGGCACATGACATCCGGCCCGCCGGCCAGAGTGTCAGTGATGTCGGCAGTCTGGATACCGGCATCAAGATCAGTCCCGAGGTACGCGACGTCTATCAAGAACTCGCCAACGTCTCCATGGGCCAGGCTGCCGACCTGCTGGCCCGCCTGCTCAACGCCTTTGTGGTACTGCCCATTCCCAACGTCAACGTGCTGGAAGTGTCCGAGCTGCACATGGCCCTCTCGGCCGCCGCCGACTCGGATACTCTCTCCGCCGTCTGCCAGGGCTTCATCGGAGCCGGTATCGCCGGCGAGGCGCTGATCCTGTTCCACGACTCCAGCTTCAAGGATCTGGCCCGGCTGATGAACCATCAGGGCGTGCTCGATCGCAATGCCGAGCTGGAGCTATTGATGGATACCGCCAACGTGTTGATCGGCGCCTTTTTGCGCGGTTACGCCAGCCAGCTCGACACCCCCTTCAGTCAGGGCCATCCTGTGGTACTCGGCCAGCACAGGCCCATCAACGAGCTCATCAACACCAACAAGAGCCGCTGGCGCCGCACCCTGGCCATCGAGATCAACTACCGGGTCCAGGATTACGCAGTGCAGTGCGATCTGCTGCTGCTGTTTACCGAAGATTCCATCGCCACCATGAACAACAAAATCATGCACATGCTCTAGGAGTGACCATGGAAATCCGTGAATTTCATTGGCTGATGAACATAGTCCAGAACCTGGATGTGGGGCTGGTGGTGCTCGACAAGGAGTACAAGGTGCAGGTGTGGAACGGCTTCATGGAGAGCCACAGCGGCCGGTTGGCCGGCGAGGTGCGCGATGGCGTGCTGTTCGAACTCTTCCCCGATGTGGATCGGGCCTGGTTCGAACGCAAGGCCAACATGGTGTTCAAGCTCAACAACCGCGCCTTCAGCACCTGGGAGCAGAAACCCTATCTGCTGCGTTTTTCCAACTACCGCCCGATCACCGGCTCCGCCCCCCACATGTTCCAGAACCTGACGCTGGTGCCGCTGGCCGATTTTGGCGGTCAGGTGACCCACATCGCGGTAATGATCTACGACGCCACCGACGAGGCCATGCTGATGAGCGGCCAGCGCCAGGCGTGACCCGCTTTCTTCTCAACAATAAAACAGGGCGCCTTGGCGCCCTGTTTTATTGAGTGAACCTTAACGTGCGGCAAGGTACTCGGTGAAGGCATCGATCACCTCGTCGATGTCGTCATCGGTGATCTGCAGGTGGGTCACCAGCCGCATCTCGCCGTAACCGGAGAAGAGGATCCCCCGCTCCTTCATGAAGGCAAGCAGGGGGCCGCTCTGCTCTTTTGCCAGCTGCAGAAAGACCATGTTGGTCTGCACCTGGGCCAGCTCCAGGGTGATACCAGGCAAGGCGGCCAACCCTTCGGCCAGCCGTCTGGCACGGCGGTGATCGTCCGCCAACCGGGCCACATGCTGCTCGAGGGCAAACAGACCGGCCTGAGCCAGGATCCCCGCTTGGCGCATGCCGCCGCCCAGCATCTTGCGCAGCCGTCTGGCACGGGCGATGAAGGCACGAGAGCCCACCAGCAGCGACCCTACCGGTGCTCCCAGCCCCTTGGAGAGGCAGATGGAGATGCTGTCAAAGGGGGCGGCCAGCTCGTCTACCCCATGACCGCTCGCCACGGCGGCGTTGAACAAACGGGCACCATCCAGATGCAGTTGCAACCCGCGTTCATCGACGAACTTGCGCATCGTCTGCAGGTAGTGAAGGGGAAGCACCTTGCCGTTATGGGTGTTTTCAAGGCAGATCAGCCGGGTCTGCACAAAATGGGCATCATCAGGGGCGATCGCCGCGGCGACATCGGCCACTGCCAGCGAACCGTCGGCCTGCATGGGCACCGCCTGCAGCGCGACCGAGCCCAGCACGGCGCTCCCCTGTGCCTCATAGCGATAGATGTGGGCCGCCTGGCCGACGATGGCCCCTTCTCCCCGCTGACAGTGGCTCATCACCGCCAGCAGGTTGGACATGGTGCCCGAGGGAACAAACAGCGCGGCCTCCTTGCCAAGCAGCTCGGCCCCGCGGGCCTCCAGTGCATTGACGCCGGGATCTTCCCCGTAGACATCATCCCCCACCTCGGCATGCAGCATACTCTGACGCATGGCATCCGTGGGCTGGGTGACCGTATCACTTCGTAAATCGATATAGCGCATGACATCCCTCCTGAAGCAGGAGGATGACGTTAGCCAGCAGGAGCTGACTTGGCAAGCGGGCCGTTTCCGGAATGTGAAGCCGGTGACGGCTTACCAGGGCAGCGGCTGGCCCTGCAGGTCGAGGAAGCCGCCGGACTGGGCCGGCGACAATTGGTTGATGAGATCAAGCAGACGCGGCGCCACCAGCGCCGGATCCTGCAAGGTCTCGGCCGCCAGTTCGTCGAGGAAGGGTTGATTCATGGGGGTAGCCATCAGCCCCGGGTGCACTGTGACAACCCCGGCAGCGGGGAAGCGCTCCCGCCACTCGTGGGCCAGCGTTATTGCCCCCATGTTGAGCGCCGCCTTGCTCATCCGGTAGCTGTAACGACTGCCCGTCTCGTTGGCGCCAAGACTGCCGGCAAGATCAGAGAGAGTGCAAAGCCAGAGGCGGGCATCCGCCGTCATCCGGCGGCTCAGGCAGGCGGCCAGAGCCAGCTGCGGCCAGGCGTTGGCCAGCAAGCTGTCGCACAGCCACCTGGGGTTGACCTCCTCCACCCGCCGCTCCGGCATGAAGTTGATGTCGTGCAGCAGGCCGATGGTGTTGATCACCACGCTCGGCAACGGCGCCGTGTCATAGAGGGTGAACAAGGCATCGAAGGAGAGCACATCCACCTCCTGCAACGGGAAATAGCAGACGGGATCCACGCCCTTGGGCAGCTGCCTGCCGGCCAGCACCAGCTCCTCGCCACGGGCGGATAGCTCATGTGCCAGCGCCGTGCCCAATCCGCCGCTGCCCAAGATCAGATAGCCCATCACCCTCTCCCCGCTGTCCTCATCTGCTTTAGAGGGTATCAGAATAATCCCCGGCCGTTGCCCGGCCATCCCCATCCAGGCTCACGCCTCATGCAGGTGTTTGCCAAATTCGCGCGCCCGCGCCAGATCCAGAAATCCGTCAGCCTGCTTGTGACTGCGCAAGAACTGGTAGTAAGCGAGCAGGGTAACCAGCTCGTCTTCTGCGGGCAGACGCTGCTGCGGCAACTGTTCCTGCAACAGGGTGCCGGCGGCGCTCAGCGCTTCTCGGTCCACCACTTCCGCCTGCCGATAAAGGTAGCCGCAGCCGGTGGCGAGCCACTCCAGCGAGCAGTTGGCAGCCATGGCAATCTGGTTGGCCTTGCCAAGGCCGGGTTCGGCCCCTTTCAGATATTTACGGATCAGGGCCTCGCTCAACCCCACCTTGCGGGCAAAGGCACTGATGCTGCCCGTCCCGATCAGGCTCTGCAAGCGCTCGGCAAAACCGTCCATTTCCTTCCCCTTCAGAACCAAAGTTCGAATTAACAAAAGCCGCATTATTGCCTTGCCAGCCAGAAGAGACCAAGATGCTGGCAGCATTTTTCCCTTATCCGCCAAGGAGCCACCATGCCCGTATCCCGCCTCTCCCTGCATCCACAGGGCCCGACCTTCTCTCGCCTCATCATGGGCTACTGGCGCCTGATGGAGTGGCAGCTCTCCCCGAGCGCCCTGCTGGACCTGATGAAGTACCACCTGGATCTGGGGGTCACCACCATCGATCACGCCGACATCTATGGTGGCTACCAGTGCGAAGAGGCCTTCGGCAACGCCCTGCGCCTTGAGCCCTCTCTGCGCAGCCGGATGGAGATCGTCAGCAAGTGCGGCATCGCCCTCACCGCCAAGCCGGAACACGCGCTGAATCACTACAACACCGGCAAGGCGCACATCATCGCCAGTGCCGAGGCCTCCTTGCAAAAGCTCGCAACCGACCATCTGGATCTGCTGCTGATCCACCGCCCGGATCCCCTGATGGATGCCGACGAGGTGGCCGATGCCTTCATTACCCTCAAGCAGGCGGGCAAGATCAAGCATGCCGGGGTCTCCAACTTCACCCCTCGCCAGTTCGAACTGCTGCAGTCGCGCCTGCCCTTCCCGCTGGTGACCAATCAACTGGAGATCTCGCCGCTCAACCAGAGCACCACCCTGGACGGTACCCTGGACCAATGCCAGCAACTGCGCATCAAGCCGATGGCCTGGTCCTGCCTCGGTGGCGGGCGCCTGTTCCAGGCCCCCGAATATGCCCCGCTGCGCGCCGAGCTCGAGCAGATCCGCCAGGAAGTGGGCGCCGAGCAGATCGAACAGGTGGTCTACGCCTGGGTCATGATGCTGCCAAGCCAGCCGCTGCCGCTGATAGGCTCCGGCAAGCGGGAGCGCATCGCCGCCGCCGTGGCCGCTGAAGCCATCGTCCTCAATCGCCAGCAGTGGTTCCGCATTCGCAAGGCGGCGCTCGGTTACGACGTACCCTAATTCATCCCGTAAACGCCAAAAACAAAAACGGCATGGGGGAAACCCATGCCGTTTTGCGTTATCGAGGCAGCTCAGCGATGACGCTGGGGGCGACCACGTGGTGCATCTGTCTTCGGCTTGGCCTGGTTGACTGTGATGGTACGGCCACCGATTTCGGTGCCATGCAAACCGGCGATGGCCTTTTCAGCCTCGCCATTGACAGGCATTTCAATGAAGCCAAACCCCTTGGACTGACCGGTATCGCGATCGATGATGATATCGACCTTGTCTACCTGCCCAAATTGGCTGAACACGGTTGTCAGTTCGTCGGCCGTCATCCGGTACGACAGATTACCTACGTAAATCTTCATGCCATCCACTCTCGATTCAAGGTGCCTTCTCTATCCAATCACCAACACAAAGGTAAGGGCACAACCCCCATGCCGGACCTGCCAGGGCATCATGCCTGGGCACTCCCCCGTACGGTTCACTCAAGTCATTGATCTCTTGGGTGAACAGAACGGGCAAGATCAATTCGAGTCACTGGCAGTATCTGAGCTTTGGGGAAGATTGTCGAGAAAATAGTCAGCTCATATTGGGAGCAGAGTATCCAGCAGCCCCTGCAGCGTGCGTCGACCATGCCAGGCGTGCTTAAAGCCAAAGCGATAGATACCGGGCGCCACGACATGGGTGCCTTCCCGACTCAACCCCATCAGCGCGGTGGCGGCCGCCAGCTGCTCATCGTTGAGCGCCAGATCCAGGCTGAAGGCCAGCCACTGACCATCGTGGCCCACCTTGCGATCCCGCTCGACCCCGACCAGTGCCGATCTTGGCAGGGCCTGTGCCCGATCACTGCTGCCATTGAGCAGGTAAAGGTGCGTCTCGTCCCAGGCCAGCTCCGCCAGCCGCCAGCGCTGCCAACTGCGAGGAAGTACCATCATCAGCAGCACTATGCCGCCAAACACCAGCCCCACCCAGGGCAGCAGACCCATGTGCGGATAACCCAGACCGACGGCGGCCAGCACGGTGATCAGGCTCGCCAGCAACAGCACAACCATCACCGGATAGAAACGGCGAGCAGGGGGCATCAGCCAGACCAGTCCCTCTTTGTTCACCAGCTCACTGACCTTCATTCTCTTCTCCTCTTGCCTGTGCGTTTACACGCCCTGGATGCGCCAATTTTGTCGCGCATTGTGCGCGAGCCCGGCACCGGGATGCAACCGGGCTCGCTCATCGGGTGACGGCCTCACCGGACTCTTGGTATCATTCTCTTCATCTGAGCCCATTCGCATGCTTGTCGGGAGTCTCATGCTTGCCACCACCCTGCTCTTCATGGCCAGTACTTTTCTTGCCGAACCTCATCCCCACCAGGCCGAAGCGATTGGCGGCTACTCCGCCGGCTGCCTCAAGAACGGGGTAGCGCTGCCGCTGACCGGCCCCGGCTATCAGGTGATCCGCACCAAGCGACTGCGCTACTACGGCCACCCCGAGCTCATCGCCTACCTGACCACCCTGGCCAACCAGACCCGCATGGCCGGCATGCCGGATCTCTATATCGCCGATCTCGCCATGGCCCACGGCGGTCCCTTCACCTCCGGGCACCGCAGCCACCAGACCGGCCTCGACGCCGACATCTGGTTTCGCATGGCCAACCAGCCCATCTCAACATGGGAGCAGGATGCCCCCAAGGAGTGGGCCCTGATCGATGAGCCCAGCTACCGGGTGCTACCCGGGCGCTTCGGCCCCCAGCAGCTAAACCTGCTGCGCCTGGCAGCCAGCAAGCCCGAGGTCGCCCGCATCTTCATCAATCCTGTGCTCAAGGCCGAGGTGTGCAAACGGGCGCCCGATGAACCCTGGGTCGGCAAGTTGCGTCCCTGGGTCGGCCACTTCAGCCACTTTCATGTGCGTCTGCGCTGCCCGGCCGGCAGCCCGGATTGCCAGCCTCAGGCGCCGATCCCGCCCGGCAACGGCTGCGGCGCCGAGCTGGCCTCCTGGCTCAAAGACAAGCCGCAACTGCCCAAGGTTTCGATGGCTTACCACAAACCCAGGCTGCCCGCCCGTTGTGGCGGTTGACCACATGCTGGTATGGTGAGCCGTTATCTGCAAAAAATGTCAATGGAGAACAACAAGATGGCCACTTCACTCTGGCAGAGGGCAACCCAGTCCCTGTTGGTTATGAGCCTGCTGCTGGGCCTGACCGGTTGCGGCATGAACAATATTCCGACCCTGGATGAGCAGGTCAAGGCGAGCTGGGGCCAGGTCGAGAACCAGTATCAGCGCCGCGCCGATCTGGTCCCCAATCTGGTGGCCACCGTCAAGGGCTACGCCAGCCACGAGCAGGAGACCCTCAAGGCGGTGACCGATGCCAGAGCCCGGGTGGGCAGCCTGCAGATCAGCGATCCCGCCCAGCTCAAGGAGTTTGAAGCGGCCCAGAACCAGCTCTCCGGCGCCCTCTCCCGGCTGATGGTGGTGGTCGAACGCTATCCGGAGCTCAAAGCGGATCAGCAGTTCCTCACCCTGCAGGCCCAGCTGGAAGGCACCGAAAACCGTATCTCGGTGGCCCGGCGCGACTACATAGAAGCGGTTCGTCAGTTCAATACCGAGATCCGCACCTTCCCCGGCGTTATCTGGTCCAAGCTGCTCTACTCGGATCTGGAGGCCAAACCCACGTTCAGCGCCAAGCCCGGTGCTGATGAGGCGCCCAAGGTCAGCTTCCAATGAAGCGCGTGATCCATGCCTTGTTGTCCTGCCTGCTGTTGTGGACGGCGGTGGTGTCCGCCGCCCCCACCTTCCCCGCCTTGAGCGGGCGAGTGGTGGACGAGGCCAACCTGATGTCCCGCAAGCAGGCCCACCAGCTCACCCAGCAGCTGGCGGCATTTGAGAAGCGCAGCGGCATCCAGCTGGTGGTGGTCTCCATCGACACGCTGGCGGGCGACACCATCGAGGAGTACGGCTATCAGCTCGGCCGTCACTGGGGCATCGGCCAGAAGGGAAAAGATAACGGGGTGCTGCTGCTGATCGCCCAGGATGAACGCAAGGTGCGCATCGAGGTGGGTTACGGGCTGGAAGGTGCCCTGCCCGATGCCATCGCCGCCAACATCATCCAGACCCGGATCCTGCCCGCGTTCAAACGCGGCGACATGGTGGCCGGGGTAGTCGCCGGCAGCCAGGCGATCATGCAGGCGCTGGCGGGCGAGTACAAACCGGTAGAGAACGCCAGCAAGGATAAGCTGGGCGGGCCCTGGCTGTTCATTCTGATGGTGATTGTGATGATCGTGCTGCACAACCTGCGTGGCGGTGGTGGCGGCGGCAGAGGTGGCCGGCGCCGCGCCGCTTACCTTGCCGGTGGCTTCGGTGGCGGTCGCTCCGGTGGTGGCTTTGGTGGCGGCGGCGGTTTCAGTGGAGGGGGCGGCAGTTTCGGCGGCGGCGGTGCCTCCGGTGGTTGGTAACAGGGATTAAGAGACAACACATGATTTCGAAACAGTTCTTTCACACGCTGCAGGCCAAGGTCAAACAGGCGGAGCAGGCAACCGATGCCGAGCTGGTGACCGTACTGGCCCCCGCCAGCGACGGCTATCGCTACATCCCCACCCTGTGGGCGGCGCTGCTGGCCATGCTCACCCCGCTGCTGGTATTCGAGCTCGGTTTCTGGCTCGGCTGGTACGAAATCCTGCTGGTGCAGTGGTCGGTCTGGCTGGTGCTGAGCATCCTGTTCCACTGGACCCCCATCAAGATGTACCTGATCCCCAAACAGGTTCGCCAGCACAGGGCCGCCCTGATGGCACGCCTGCAGTTTGTCGAACAGGGGTTGCATCGTACCCGGGACAGGCTGGGGGTGCTGATCTTCGTCTCGGTGGCCGAGCACTACGTGGAGATTCTGGTGGATGACGGCATCGCCCAGCACATCGACAATGGCCAGTGGCAGGAGATCATCGATGACTTCACCCGCCGGGTGCGCAACAAGGAGGTGGAGCAGGGTTTCCTCGAGTGCATCGAGCGGACCAGCGCCATTCTCACCGACGCCTTCCCCGCTACCCGTGACCAGAACGAGCTGCCGGACAGCCTGATCATCCTCGACAAGCCCTGATCCGGTTTAAAAAACCGGCATTCTGCGCAAGGGTTAGGCATTCGGAAAAGATTATGAAAAATAAGGGGAAAAGTGGTTGACCCACACAGCCCTTTCCCCTAAATTACGCCCCGTTCCAGCGCAACGACGCTGCGAGCGAAAATTTGGTGAGGTGTCCGAGTGGCTGAAGGAGCACGCCTGGAAAGTGTGTATACGGCAACGTATCGAGGGTTCGAATCCCTCCCTCACCGCCAAATTTAAAGAACCGACCTGATGGTCGGTTTTTTGCTTCTGGGAGCACAGCAAATCTGATGCTCACAGCGGGTAGGTGAGAACCCTCGCCGGGTTCGAGCAGAGCAGCTTGCTGCGATGAACGGCCGCAGGCCGCCCCGAAGGGGTGAGCCACGCAGTGGCGAATCATCCCTCCCTCACCGCCAAATTTAAAGAACCGACCTGATGGTCGGTTTTTTGCTTTTTGGGTTTTCAGATGCGTAACTCCCGTTAGAAAAAGCAACCCCCCACAGGGGCAAGCAACGTTACCTGTGGCGAACGGCTGGCTTCCACCCCGAAAGGATCACGCAGAGTGACGCATCTCTCCCCATCACCCAATCTAAAAAAAACCGGCTCAGGTGCCGGTTTTTACCTTTCAGCATTTGCAGTCTGATATGCCAGACCCCCTTCTCGTCAAAATCCCGCGACAGCCCCCTCTTTTTCGGTAAAACGCCCTTCGTGGCCCGGCTCCTTGCCACCCGGGAAAGAAATCTGTCCATCAAGGTCAAGGCTCTGACTTTATTGCTCATCGATTGGATATCATTTTGAAAAACTGATACTTAAATAGCTACACTAGCCATTATCAATATTCAGGGATGTATAAAAAATGAGTTTAATCGGCTTGGTCCTGGCATTGATCGCCATCCTGGGCGGCAACATGATCGAGGGTGGACATCCCAGCGCCCTGCTCGATCTGCCCGCCTTCCTCATCGTGATCGGAGGTACCATAGGTGCCGCCTTGACCCAGTTCCCCTTCTCCGTTGTCGGCAGCACTCTCAAGCGTTTCAAGTGGCTGCTGGCCCCCCTCAAACTCGACATGCAGCAGCAGGCCGAACTGCTGGAAAACCTGGCCGGTAACGCCAGACGCAGCGGCATGCTGGCCCTTGAAGGCATGATCGACGAGATCAAGGATCCCTTCCTGCAAAAAGGGGTGCAGATGATGGTCGATGGCTACGAGAAGACCAAGATCCACGAGGTGCTGGAGAACGAGATCGAGTTCGAGCAAGAAGATCTCGAGCAGACCGTCAAATTCTATGAAGCCATGGGCGGCTACTGCCCGACCATGGGGATCGTCGGCGCCGTGTTCGGCCTGATCCACGCCATGGGCCTGCTGGATGCCCCTGACAAACTGGGTGGCGCCATCGCGGTGGCCTTTATCGCCACCATCTATGGGGTATCGGCCGCCAACTTGATCTTCCTGCCCTTCGGCAACCGTTACAAAGCGTTTGCCCATCAGATCCGCCACTACAAGGAGATGACCCTCACCGGTATCCTCTGCATCGTGGACGGCGAATCACAGCAACGCCTGCAAGTCACCCTAGAACCCTACCTCGGAGGCCATGGTGGCAAAAAAGAAAAAGGCTGAAGCGCCGGAGAACCACGAACGCTGGCTGGTCTCCTATGCCGACTTCATGACACTGCTGTTCGCCCTGTTCGTGGTGCTCTACTCCTTTGCCATGGCCAAACAGTCTGAAACCCGGGTGCTGATCCAGGGTTTCATCGAATCGCTGGGCAAAATTGGCCTCATCTCCCCTCCCGCGGGCTCCCCCGTGATGCAGGGCGGTACCGGGATCCTGGAACCCGAGTCCAAGACCACCCCCAGCAGCCCGAAGAAAGAGACGGTATTGGAGAAGGATGCCCCCATGGCCGCCTCGGACCCCTTCAACGAGACCATCGGCGCCTCGGAAAAGCCGAGCGCAACGGAGTCATGGCCTCACAAAACCAAGGAACAGGAGTGGGTACAGGTCACCAAGAAGAAGCTGGAGCAGCAGCTCAAGGCACAGATTGAATCCAAGGACCTGGAAGTGGAACAACTGGGCAGCCAGCTGGTGATCCGCATCGGCGAGAAGGCACTGTTTCCGGCCGACTCAGCCTTCCTGCAGCCCCAGTTCATCCCGCTGGTCAGCAAGATCTCCGGCATTCTGGCTGACATTCCGGGCAAGGTGGTGGTCACCGGCCACACCGACAACTCCCAGGCCCCGGTTGAGCTCTATCGCAGCAACTGGGAACTGTCAGTATTGCGCTCTGCCTCCATCGTGCACACTTTGCTGACCAACCCCAAACTCGACGCCACCCGGGTCATCGCTCAGGGGGTAGCGGATGCCCAGCCCCGCTATCCCAATGACACACCTGAGCATCGTCAGGCAAACCGCCGGGTCGAGATCACCCTCTCCCAGGGCAAGGCTGCCGAAGAGGCGCTACCCATCCTCAAACCCTGATCAAGCAGACCCCGCCTGGCGGGGTCTCTCCTTTCACGATTAGTTTATTTTTCAAACGATCCCGCCATTTCCGCAGCCCCATAAAAGCGAGTGAAAATGATTCTCAAACAGGAAAATTGACTCCGCTAGCAAAATACGTTTTTCCTCCCGCTGATTAATAATTAATCCTTTGAAATGACATGTAAATCAGTACGAAAGTGGCATAATAAGTAACATCCTTGTTAAGTCACGTGATTAATTCGGTTAGGGAAAACTCCTATGTTTGCTGATATAGCTGTCCAGCATTGGGCTTTTGCTGTCTATGTAGTTGGGGCCATCTGCATCTGCCTGACCATGATTGGCCTTGCCGCCCTGCTGGGTGGTCGAGCCTATGGTCGTGCCAAGAACAAACCCTTCGAATCTGGCGTCGATTCGGTGGGCAATGCCCGTCTACGCTTCTCCGCCAAGTTCTATCTGGTTGCCATGTTCTTCGTCATCTTCGACGTCGAGGCACTCTACCTCTTCGCCTGGTCCGTCTCCGTTAGGGAAAGCGGCTGGGTCGGTTTCATCGAAGCCACCATCTTTATCTCCCTGCTGCTGGTAGGACTCGTCTACCTGTGGCGCATTGGCGCCCTCGACTGGGCACCGAAAAAACGCGTCCTGACCGACAAGAAGCCAGACTGAATTACTGATTATCCCTTTGAGGTTGCACCATGAAGTACACCCTGACCCGGATCGACCCAGATGCGCCCGTTGAGCGCTACCCCCAGGAACAGCGCCAGACCGTCGAGGATCCCCTGGCTCAAGAGGCCTCACGCGGCATCATGATCGGGCGCCTCGAAGAGGTGCTGCAAGACACGGTCAACTGGGGCCGCAAGAACTCCCTCTGGCCTTACAACTTCGGCATCTCCTGTTGCTACGTAGAGATGTGTACCGCCTTCACCTCCCCTCATGATGTGGCCCGCTTCGGTGCCGAAGTCATTCGTGCCTCACCGCGCCAGGCCGATTTCATGGTGATCGCCGGCACCCCCTTCATCAAGATGGCCCCCGTCATCCAGCGTCTGTATGAGCAACTGCTCGAACCCAAGTGGGTTATCTCCATGGGTGCCTGTGCCAACTCCGGCGGCATGTACGACATCTACTCGGTCGTTCAGGGCGTCGACAAGTTCCTGCCGGTCGACGTCTATATTCCGGGTTGTCCGCCCCGTCCCGAGGCATTCCTGCAAGCGCTGATGCTGCTGCAGGACTCCATCGGCAAGGAGCGCCGTCCACTCTCCTGGGTGGTTGGCGATCAGGGCATCTATCGCCCCCAAATGCCTGCCGAGAAGGACCGCAAGCGTGGCGAGCGGATCAACGTCACCAACCTGCGCACGCCGGATGAGATCTGACCATGAAACTGACTCGAGAATTTCCCAGCAACTACGCCATGGCCCAGTGGCAACCGAGTGATCACAAAGACGCTCAGGTGATCGGCGAGCTGTTCGCCCATTTCGGTGCCGAACGTTTCACCATCCAGAATACCCGCACCGGCGTACCGGTGGTCTGGCTCTCCCGCGAGCTGCTGCTGGATGTCATGGGCTTCCTGCGCAAGCTCCCCTCCCCGTTCGTGATGCTGTTCGATCTCAGCGCTACCGACGAGCGGATGCGCAGCCATCGCCACGACCTGCCCGACAGCGACTTCACCGTCTTCTATCACCTCATTTCCATCGATCGCAACGCCGACCTGATGCTGAAGGTGCCGCTCAAGGAGGGTGACCTGACGCTGCCCACCGTCAGCCGCCACTTCCCCAACGCCAACTGGTATGAACGGGAAGTGTGGGATCTGATGGGCATCAACTTCGATGGTCACCCCCACCTGACCCGCATCATGATGCCCAAGAGCTGGCAGGGTCACCCGCTGCGCAAGGATTATCCGGCGCGCGCCACCGAATTTGATCCCTTCATGCTCGATGCGGTCAAACAGGATCAGGAGCAGGACAACCTGCTGTTCAAACCGGAAGAGTGGGGCATGAGTCGCGGTAACGAGAACGAGGACTACATGTTCTTGAACCTCGGCCCCAACCACCCCTCCGCCCACGGCGCCTTCCGCCTGGTGCTGCAACTCGATGGCGAGGAGATCCGCGACTGCGTGCCCGACATCGGCTATCACCACCGCGGTGCCGAGAAGATGGGCGAGCGCCAGTCCTGGCACAGCTACATCCCCTACACCGACAGGGTCGAGTACTTAGGCGGGGTGATGAACAACCTGCCCTACGTGCTGGCGGTCGAGAAGCTGGCCGGCATCAAGGTGCCGCAGCGGGTCGACATGATCCGGGTGATGCTGGCTGAGTTGTTCCGCATCCAGAGTCACCTGCTGTTCATCGGTACCTATATCCAGGACGTGGGCGCCATGACCCCGGTCTTCTTCACCTTCACCGACCGGCAGCGGATTTACACCATCATCGAGGCCATCACCGGCGCCCGTATGCATCCGGCCTGGTTTCGCATCGGCGGCGTGGCCCACGATCTGCCCGTCGGCTGGCAGCGACTGGTCCAAGACAACCTGCTGAGCTGGCTGCCCAAGCGGCTGATGGACTATGAGAAGGCCGCCATACGCAACAGCATACTGCGTGGCCGCACCATCGGCGTCGCCGCCTACAATACCGAGCAGGCGCTGGCCTGGGGCACCACGGGCGGTGGTCTGCGTGCCACCGGCCTCAACTTCGACGTGCGCAAGTGGCGCCCCTATTCCGGCTACGATCAGTTCGAATTCGAGGTGCCGGTCGGCGCCAACGGTGATGCCTACGATCGCGCCCTGGTGCGCATCGAGGAGGTGCGCCAGAGCATGCGCATCATCGAGCAGTGCATGAAGAACATGCCGGAAGGGCCGTTCAAGGCAGATCACCCGCTCACCACGCCACCGCCCAAAGAGCGCACCCTGCAGGACATCGAGACCCTGATCACCCACTTCCTGCAAGTGTCGTGGGGCCCGGTCATGCCGGCCGCCGAGTCCTTCCAGATGATCGAGGCGACCAAGGGGATCAACAGTTACTACCTGACCAGCGATGGCTCCACCATGAGCTACCGGACCCGGATCCGCACCCCGAGCTTTGCTCACCTGCAACAGATCCCCTCGGTGATCCGTGGCCAGATGGTGTCGGACCTCATCGTCTATCTGGGCAGTATCGATTTCGTTATGTCGGATGTGGACCGTTGAGTAACGGCTGTTACCAAGACCCGTTACACGACAAAAAGGACAAGCCACAAAAGGTTAAGCCATGAGCCAGCAATGTCAGTGCCAACACAATCAGTCCCCGCAGGGACAGAGTTCATGCCAGGGCAAGGGGAACGATTTCGCCCTGAGCCAGGCAGAACGCGATGCCATCGAGCATGAGAAACACCACTACGAAGATCCCCGTGCTGCCAGCATTGAAGCGCTTAAGATAGTGCAGCAGGCCCGCGGCTGGGTACCTGACGGTGCCATCCACGCCATCGCCGCCGAGCTCGGCATCCCCGCCAGCGACGTGGAGGGGGTCGCCACCTTCTACAGCCAGATCTTCCGCCAGCCGGTTGGTCGCCACATCATCCGCGTCTGCGACAGCATGGTCTGCTACATCAACGGCCACGAACAACTGCTGGCCGGGCTGAAAGAGGTGATGGACCTGGCCCCCGGCCAGACCTCCGCCGACGGCCGCTTCACCCTGCTGCCGGTCTGCTGCCTCGGCAACTGTGACAAGGGGCCGGCGCTGATGATCGACGATGACACCTACGGTGGGCTCGACGCCGTCAGCCTGCTCAAGACCCTGGAGGCTTACCCATGAGTCTGGCATCCCTTGGTACCGCCAACCGCATCGCCCGCGCGGCCGAGACCCATCCCCTCACCTGGCGGCTGCGCGACGACGGCCAGCCGGTCTGGCTGGATGAATACCAGAGCAAGCAGGGTTACGATGCGGCCCGCAAGGCACTGAGCCAGATGAGCCCGAACGAGATCGTCGGCACCGTCAAGGATGCCGGCCTCAAGGGTCGCGGCGGCGCCGGTTTCTCCACCGGTGTGAAGTGGGGCCTGATGCCCAAAGACGAGAGCATGAACATCCGTTACCTGCTCTGCAACGCCGACGAGATGGAGCCGAACACCTACAAAGATCGGCTGTTGATGGAGCAACTGCCCCACCTACTGATCGAGGGGATGATCATCTCGGCCAAGGCCCTCAAGGCCTACCGTGGCTACATCTTCTTGCGCGGCGAGTACGTCGATGCCGCCGCCAACCTGCGCCGCGCGGTGGAGGAGGCCAAGGCTGCCGGTCTGCTCGGCAAGAACATCCTGGGCTCGGGCTTTGACTTCGAGCTGTTCGTCCACACCGGCGCGGGTCGCTACATCTGCGGCGAAGAGACGGCGCTTATCAATTCCCTAGAGGGTCGCCGCGCCAACCCGCGCGCCAAACCCCCTTTCCCCGCCGTTTCCGGCGTCTGGGGCAAGCCGACCTGCGTCAATAACGTCGAAACGCTGTGCAACGTACCCGCCATCATCGGCAACGGTGTGGCCTGGTATCAGGGGCTGGCGCTGCCGGGTTCGGAAGATCACGGCACCAAGCTGATGGGCTTCTCCGGCAAGGTCAACAACCCCGGCCTGTGGGAGCTGCCGTTTGGCATCACCGCCCGTGAGCTGTTCGAAAACTATGCCGGTGGCATGAAGCCCGGCTATCGCCTGAAAGCCTGGCAACCGGGCGGAGCCGGTACCGGCTTCCTGCTGCCCGAGCACCTGGATGCCCAAATGTACGCCGGCGGCATCGGCAAGGTCGGCACCCGGATGGGCACGGGCCTTGCCATGGCGGTGGATGACAGCATCAACATGGTCTCCCTGCTGCGCAACATGGAAGAGTTCTTCGCCCGCGAGTCCTGCGGCTGGTGCACTCCCTGCCGCGATGGCCTGCCCTGGAGTGTCAAGCTGCTGCGCGCGCTGGAGCGAGGCGAAGGTCAGCCAGGGGATCTCGCCACCCTGGAGCAGCTGGTCAGCTTCCTCGGCCCAGGCAAGACCTTCTGCGCCCATGCCCCTGGCGCCATCGAGCCGCTGGGCAGTGCGATGAAGTATTTCCGGTCCGAATTCGAGGCCGGCGTCAAGGCGCCGCAGGATAATCGCAAGCAGCTCAAGGGTATCCAGCCCAACCTGCTGGGCGAGCGCTGGTAAAGCGCGCAGTGCGCCCGCTGAACCGGCGCGAGCCAAAGAATTTATCTCATTGAAGTCAGGGAAGTTGTATGGCCACCATTCATGTAGACGGTAAAGAGTACGAGGTAGACGGGGCAGATAACCTGCTGCAAGCCTGTCTGTCCCTTGGTCTGGACGTCCCCTATTTTTGCTGGCACCCGGCGCTCGGTAGCGTCGGCGCCTGCCGCCAGTGTGCGGTGAAGCAGTATCAGAATGCCGACGACAAGCGCGGCCGCCTGGTCATGTCCTGCATGACCCCCTCCACCGATGGCACCTATATCTCCATCGAGGATGAAGAGGCGAAGGAGTTCCGCAAGACGGTGGTGGAGTGGCAGATGACCAACCACCCCCACGACTGCCCGGTGTGCGAAGAGGGTGGCTCCTGCCACCTGCAGGACATGACGGTGATGACCGGCCACAACAGCCGCCGCTACCGTTTCACCAAGCGCACCCACCAGAATCAGGAGCTAGGCCCCTTCATCAACCACGAGATGAACCGCTGCATCGCCTGCTATCGCTGCGTCCGTTACTACAAGGACTACGCCGGTGGCGAGGATCTCGGGGTCTACGGCGCCCACGACAACGTCTACTTCGGCCGGGTCGAGGACGGCACCCTGGAGAGCGAGTTCTCCGGCAACCTGGTGGAGGTCTGCCCCACCGGCGTGTTCACCGACAAGACCCACTCCGAGCGCTACAACCGCAAGTGGGACATGCAGTTCGCCCCCAGCATCTGCCAAGGGTGTTCGGTCGGCTGCAACATCAGCCCGGGTGAGCGTTATGGCGAGCTGCGCCGCATCGAGAACCGTTATCACGGCGCCCTCAACCACTATTTCCTGTGCGACCGCGGCCGCTTCGGCTACGGCCACGTCAATCTGACCGACCGCCCGAGCCAGCCCCTGCTGCAGGATGGCAATGACAAGCTGGCCATCACGGTGGACGGTGCCCTGAACCGGGCCGCCGATGCCCTGCGCACCGCCGCCGGCGTCATCGGCATCGGCTCGCCCCGCGCCTCGCTGGAGAGCAACTTCGCCCTGCGCGAGCTGGTGGGTGCCGCCAACTTCTACAGCGGTGTCGAGCAAAGCGAATGGGAATGCCTGCAGAAGATGCTGCAGATCCTGCAGCACGGTGGCGTGCGCACCCCCAGCCTGCGCGACATGGAAGAGGCCGACGCCGTGCTGGTGCTCGGCGAGGATGTCACCCAGACCGCCGCCCGCATCGCCCTGGCCCTGCGTCAGGCAGTCAAGGGCAAGGGCCGCGAAATCGCCCGCAAGCTGAAGGTGGACCTGTGGCAGGTCGCCGCGGTACAGACCCTAGCCCAGAACGAGCGCTACCCGCTGCTGATCACCAGCCTGGACAGCACCCGACTGGACGACGTGGCGAGCGGCACCCTGCACGCCCCCCACGCGGATCAGGCGCGCCTCGGCTTCGCCATCGCCCATCTGCTCGATGGCAGCGCCCCAGCCCTGACCGATCTCGCCCCCGAGCAACAGGCCTTGGCCGCCAGCTGGGCAGCGCTGCTCGGCAACGCCAAGAAGCCGCTCATCATCGCCGGCACCGGTGCCCGCAGCCAGGCGCTGCTCGAGGCGGCCAGCAACATCGCCCGCGCCCTCAAGGGCCGTGGCCAGGCCGTGGAGCTCGCTCTGGTAGCCCAGGAGACCAACAGCCTGGGGCTGGCCATGCTGGCCGGCAATGCCGCCCCGCTGGAAGCCGCGTTTGATCGTATCGAAAGAGAAGAGAAGCTCGCGCTGGTGATGCTCGAGAACGATCTCTACCGCCGCGCACCGCGCAGCCGGGTCGATGCCGCCATCGACCATCTTCAGCACTTGCTGGTGATCGACCATCAGGACACCGGCACCGCCCAGAAGGCTAACCTGGTGCTGCCTGCCGCCAGCTTCGCCGAGGCCGATGGTACCCTCATCAACATGGAAGGCCGCGCCCAGCGTTTCTTCCAGGTCTATGCCCCCGCCTTCTACAACGCCGACATCCAGGTGCGCGAGAGCTGGCGCTGGCTGGCCGCCCTGCAAGGCGTGCTGGATCGCAAACCGCTGCGCTGGAACACCTTCGACGAGGTGAGCAGTGCCTGCGCCGCCAGCGCCCCGCTGCTGACCAGCATGCGCGAAGCCGCACCCAACGCGGGTCTGCGCATCCGTGGCATGAAGCTCGCCCGCGAGCCGCACCGCTACAGTGGCCGCACCTCCATGCTGGCGGATCAGAACGTGAGCGAGCCCAGAGTCGCTCAGGATCCCGACTCGCCCTTCAACTTCTCCATGGAAGGCTACGCCGGTGCCCGCCAGCCGCTGCAACAGGTACCGTTCGCCTGGGCGCCGGGCTGGAACTCCCCGTCCGCCTGGAACAAGTTCCAGGATGAAGTGGGTGGCAACCTGCGCGCCGGGGATCCCGGTCGCCGTCTGCTGGAAGCGGGCGAGGACAGCCTCGGCTGGTTCGACGCCGTCCCCGCCCCGTTCAGCGCCAAAGAGGCGCTGCAGGTGGTGAGCTATGACCAACTGTTTGGCGGCGAAGAGCTGTCTGCCAGAAGCCCGGTCATCCAGGCCCGCATGAGCGAGCCCGTGCTGGTAATGAACCCGGCCGACGCCAACCGTCTCGCCCTCAATGCCGGCAGCCAGGTTGCCTTCTCCTGGGGTGGCCACCACTGGCGACTGACCCTGCGTCTGAGCGAGCATTTGAGCACAGGTCTGGTGGGCCTGCCGCTTGGTGTCAACGGTCTGCCGACCGCCCTGCACCAGCAATATCTCGCTAACCTACAGGAGGCCATCGCATGAGCGACTCTCTGATCGATCTGTTGCTGGAAATCGGCAAAGCATTGATCGTGCTGGTGGGGATCGTGGGGGCCGGCGCCTTCATGAGCTTCATCGAGCGCCGTCTGCTGGCGCTGTGGCAGGATCGTTACGGCCCCAACCGGGTAGGCCCCTTCGGCTTGCTGCAGCTGGCGGCCGACATGATCAAGATGTTCTTCAAAGAGGACTGGATCCCGCCGTTCGCCGATCGCCGGATCTTCGTGCTGGCCCCCATCATCGCCTTTACCGCCTTCATCCTGGCGTTTGCGGTGGTGCCCATCACCCCCACCTGGGGCGTGGCGGACCTCAACGTGGGGCTGCTCTACATCCTGGCCATCGCGGGGCTGGCGGTCTACGCCGTGCTGTTCGCAGGCTGGTCGAGCAACAACAAGTACTCATTGCTCGGCAGCCTGCGCGCCTCGGCCCAGACCCTCTCCTACGAGGTGTTTCTCGGCCTCTCCTTGATGGGCATCGTCATCCAGACCGGCAGCTTCAACCTGCGGGATATCGTAGAAGCCCAGGCAGGACTGTGGAACGTGATCCCCCAGATCCTGGGTTTCATCACCTTCCTGTTTGCCGGCGTCGCCGTCACCCACCGCCATCCGTTTGACCAGCCGGAAGCCGAGCAGGAGCTCGCCGACGGTTATCACATCGAGTATGCGGGCATGAAATGGGGTCTGTTCTTCGTGGGCGAGTACATCGGCATCGTGCTGATCTCTTCGCTCATCGTGACCCTGTTCTTCGGTGGCTGGCACGGCCCCTGGCTGCCGCCCTTCATCTGGTTTGCCCTGAAGACCGCCTGTTTCATGGTGTTCTTCATCCTGCTGCGGGCCTCCCTGCCCCGCCCGCGCTTTGACCAGGTGATGTCGTTTGGCTGGAAAGTCTGCCTGCCGTTGACCCTGCTCAACATGCTGGTCACCGGCGCCGTGGTGCTGATGAATGCGCAGTGAGGCCGCAATGGACAGAAAAATTGTGATGCCGTTTGGCTGGAACGTCTGCTTGCCCGCCGCCCTGCATCCCGCTCGGGATGCAGCCGGTGCGGGCTGTGGTGCTGATGAATGTGCAGTGAGGCACGACTATGAAAATTATTAACATCATCAAGGGTGTCGGCACCCAATTGCGCAGCCTGGGGATGGTGTTCTCCCATGCCTGGAGCCCCCGCGAGACCCTCAACTATCCGGAACAGGCCGTCTATGCGGCGCCCCGCTATCGCGGCCGCATCGTGCTGACCCGCGATCCGGACGGCGACGAACGCTGCGTGGCCTGCAACCTGTGTGCGGTGGCCTGCCCGGTCGGCTGCATCTCGCTGCAGAAATCCGAGCGGGAAGATGGTCGCTGGTACCCGGAGTTCTTTCGCATCAACTTCTCCCGCTGCATCTTCTGCGGCCTGTGCGAAGAGGCCTGCCCCACCACCGCTATCCAGCTGACGCCGGATTTCGAGATGGGCGAGTACCGCCGCCAGGATCTGGTGTACGAGAAGGAAGATCTGCTGATAAGCGGACCCGGCAAGTATCCGGATTACAACTTCTACCGCATGAGCGGGATGGCCATCGACGGCAAGCCGAAAGGGGATGCCGAGAACGAAGCCAAGCCCATCGATGTCAAGAGCCTGCTGCCCTGAGGAGTCAATCATGGAACTGGCATTCTATGCCGCGGCCCTGGTCGCCATTTACAGCACGCTGCGGGTGATCAGCACCAGCAATCCGATGCACGCGCTGCTCAATCTCATTATCTCCCTCATCGCCGTGGCCATGATCTTCTTCTGCCTGGGCGCCTCCTTCGCGGGCGCCCTGCAAGTGATCGTCTATGCGGGCGCCATCATGGTGCTGTTCGTGTTCGTGGTGATGATGCTGAACTTGGGCTCGGCCCAGGATCAGGAAAAGAACTGGCTCACCCCCACCACCTGGGTGGGCCCCGGCCTGCTTTCGCTCATTCTGCTGGGTTTTCTGGCCTACGGCATTCTCGGGGTCACCGGCGGTGAACTTGGTCTGACCGACGTCAGTGCCAAAGCGGTCGGCATCGCCCTGTTCGGTCCTTACGTGCTGGCGGTGGAGCTTGCCTCCATCCTGCTGCTGGCGGGTCTGGTCACCGCCTATCACCTGGGCCGTGAAGACAAGAGCGGGGAAGTGCTCTCCGTGCCAAAAGCCTCGGCACATCCGTCTCAAGAAGGAGGTCAATGATGAACGGAATCCCGATGGAACACGGCCTGCTGCTGGCTGCCGTGCTGTTCTGTATCGGCCTGTGCGGCCTGCTGATACGTCGCAACTTGCTGTTTATCCTCATGAGTATCGAGATCATGATGAACGCGTCGGCACTGGCATTCGTGGTGGCTGGCAGCCGCTGGGCCCAGGCTGATGGCCAGATCATGTACATACTGGTGATTTCTCTGGCGGCAGCGGAGGCCAGTATCGGCCTCGCCCTGTTACTGCTGCTCTATCGTCGTTACCACACCCTCAACGTGGACACTGTGAGCGAGATGCGCGGATGAGCCTCCTATACCTGACTTTTCTGTTTCCGCTGCTGGGATGGCTGGTGCTGGCCTTCTCCATCGGTCGTTTCGGCGAGCGTACTGCTGCGCTCATCGGCGTCGGCAGCATAGGGCTGTCGGCCCTCACTACCCTGTGGGTCGGCATCGATTTTCTCAACACCATGCCAGCTGGCGGCGCCTATACCCAGACCCTGTGGCAGTGGATCTCGGTGGGTGAATTCACCCCGACCTTCCGCCTGGCGCTGGACGGCCTGTCGCTGACCATGCTCGGCGTGGTCACCGGGGTGGGTTTCTTCATCCACCTGTTCGCCTCCTGGTACATGCGCGGGGAAGAGGGCTATTCGCGCTTCTTCACCTACACCAACCTGTTCATCGCCAGCATGGTGTTTCTGGTGCTGGCCGATGACCTGCTGTTCGTCTACCTCGGCTGGGAAGGGGTGGGGCTGTGCAGCTACCTGCTGATCGGCTTCTACTACCGCAACCCGGCCAACGGCGCCGCCGCCCTCAAGGCGTTCGTGGTGACCCGGGTCGGCGACGTGTTCCTCGCCATCGGTCTGTTCGTCCTCTACCGGGAGCTGGGTACCCTCAACATTCACGAGTTGCTGGTACGCGCACCGCTGATGTTTGCCGAGGGCTCCCCTGCCCTGTCGTTTGCCTGTCTGATGCTGCTTGGCGGCGCCGTCGGCAAATCGGCCCAGCTGCCGCTGCAAACCTGGCTGGCGGATGCGATGGCGGGCCCGACCCCGGTCTCGGCGCTGATCCACGCGGCCACCATGGTGACCGCCGGTGTCTATCTCATCGCCCGTACCCACGGTCTGTTCCTGCTGGCCCCCGAGATCCTGCATCTGGTGGCGCTGGTCGGTGCCATCACGCTAGTGCTGGCAGGCTTTGCCGCCCTGGTGCAAACCGACATCAAGCGGATCCTGGCTTACTCCACCATGAGCCAGATCGGCTACATGTTCCTGGCCCTCGGTGTTGGCGCCTGGGAAGGGGCCATCTTCCACCTGATGACCCACGCCTTCTTCAAGGCGCTGCTGTTCCTCTCCGCCGGTGCCGTGATCGTCGCGACCCACCATGAGCAGAACATCTTCAAAATGGGAGGCCTGCGCAAGAGCCTGCCGCTGGTCTATGCCTGCTTCCTGGTAGGGGGCTCGGCCCTGGCCGCGCTGCCGCTGGTGACCGCAGGTTTCTACAGTAAAGACGCCATCTTGTGGCAGGTGCAGGCCAGTGGCCAGAGCGCCCTGCTGTGGGCCGGTCTGGGCGGTGCCTTCCTCACCTCCCTCTACACCTTCCGCCTGATCTTCATCGCCTTCCACGGCAAGGAGCAGACCCAGGCTCACGCCGGTCATGGTCTGGCCCATCAGCTGCCGCTGCTGGTCCTGCTGGTGCTCTCCACCGGTATCGGCGCACTGATCGTGCCGCCGCTGGCAGGGGTACTGCCGGCAGGGCCGGGGGATCACATCGAAGAGGGGCGCCATGGGCTGGAGATCACCTCCGCCATCATCGCCATCGCCGGCATTGCCCTGGCCGCCTTCCTGTTCCTGGGTGAGCGCCGTCTGGCCAGCAGCGTGGCCAACAGCGCGCCGGGCAAGTTGCTCAGCACTCTCTGGTTCAATGCCTGGGGCTTTGACTGGCTTTACGATCAGCTGTGGGTCAAGCCGTATCTGCTGGCGACCCGGCTGCTCGGCAAGGATCCGCTGGACTGGATGATGAACCTGCCGGCCTGGCTGGCACAGAGTGGCCACCAGCTGTTGGCCTGGACCGTTTCCGGCAAGTTGCGCTGGTATGCAGCCTCCATGGGGATGGGCGCCGCCCTGATCCTGGCCCTGCTGCTGCTCGGCTGATTCCGTGATGCAGCCCCTGAACTCGCAGCAAGCCCACGGGCCTGCACAGTGACTAGAACATAGACGAGAGCTGATATCGTGACCTTACTCTGGATCTTGTTAATACCCTTCATCGGCGGTCTGCTCTGTTGGCAGACCGAGCGATTCGGCGAGTACTTCGTACGCTGGGTCGCCCTGCTGTCGATGAGCGCCTGCCTGCTGCTCTCCTGCGCCATCTGGTGGAGCGGTGACTTCACCCTGGCAGCCCAGGGCGGCGTGCCCGTCTGGGCCGCCGAACTGCAACTGCCCTGGATCCCCCGCTTCGGCATCTCATTGCACCTGGCGGTGGATGGCTTGTCGCTGTTGATGGTGATCCTCACCTGCTTCATCGGCGTGCTGGCCATCCTCTGTTCCTGGAAGGAAATCGTGCAGCGCATCGGCTTCTTCCACCTCAACCTGTTGTGGATTTTGGGTGGCGTACTCGGCGTCTTCATGGCGCTGGACCTGTTCCTGTTCTTCTTCTTCTGGGAGATGATGCTGGTGCCGATGTACTTCCTGATTGCGCTGTGGGGCCACTCGGTCACCGACGGCAAATCCCGGATCAACGCCGCCACCAAGTTCTTCATCTACACCCAGGTCAGCGGCCTCATCATGCTGGTCGCCATCCTGGGCCTGGTGCTGACTCACCATGCCGCCACCGGCGTGTTCACCTTTGACTATCAGGACTTGCTGAATACCCCGATGAGCAAGGGTGTGCAGTGGCTGCTGATGCTGGGCTTCTTTATCGCCTTCGCGGTCAAGATGCCGCTGGTACCGCTGCACGGCTGGCTGCCGGATGCCCACAGCCAGGCACCGACCGCGGGTTCCGTGGACTTGGCGGGGATCCTGCTGAAAACCGCCGCCTACGGCCTGCTGCGCTTCGCCCTGCCGCTGTTCCCCGAGGCGTCCGCCGAATTTGCCCCCTACGCCATGGTGCTGGGTCTCATCGGCATCGTTTACGGCGCCATCGTGGCGTTCGCCCAGACCGACATCAAACGGTTGGTGGCCTACACCAGCATCTCCCACATGGGCTTCGTGATGATCGCCATCTACTCCGGCAGCGAACTGGCCCTGCAGGGTGCCGTGGTACAGATGATCGCCCACGGCCTCTCCGCCGCCGGCCTCTTCATCCTGTGCGGTCAGCTCTACGAGCGGCTGCACACCCGGGACTTGCGTCTGATGGGCGGGCTGTGGGGTCGTCTGCGCTACCTGCCCGGCGTGATGCTGTTCTTCTCGGTCGCCTCTCTGGGGATGCCGGGCACCGGCAACTTCGTCGGCGAGTTCCTGATCCTCATCGGCAGCTTCCAGGTTGCCCCCGTGCTCACCATCATCGCCACCTTCGGCCTGGTGCTGGCCTCGGTCTACTCCCTCATCATGCTGCAGCGCGCCTGCTTCGGTACCCCCAAGGACGAGAGCGTCCTCAAGGGACTCGACAGCCGCGAGCTGGTGATGATGATGACCATTGCCGGTCTTTTGGTGCTGCTCGGTGTCTATCCCCAACCTGTGCTCGACACCGCGGGCAACAGCCTGCTGAGCGTGCTGCACTGGTACGCCCTGCCCTTCGCAGGAGCATTGCAATGAGAGTGACCGCTGTTAAACCGCTGGCCCTGTTGCCTTCCTTGTCCATTACAGGAGCACTGCAATGACCTTCACCGCTTCGCAACTGCTGGCCCTGCTGCCCCTGTTGCTGACAACCGGGGCCATGGTGGCCCTGATGCTGGCCATCGCCTGGAAACGGTGCGATGACACCGCCTTCGTGGTCACCATCGCCGGTCTCAACCTGGCACTCTTCTCCCTGCCCATCGTGATGGCGCAAGGAGATCAGGGGGTCACCCCGCTGCTGCAGATCGATGGCTACGCCGTCTTCTACATGGGCCTGGTGCTTATCGGCGCCCTGGCGACCTGTACCTTCGGCCGCTCCTGGCTCAAGGGCTATCCGGACAACCGGGAAGAGTTCTACCTGCTGCTGCTGATCGCCACCGCCGGTGGCCTGGTGCTGGCCGGCTCACGTCACCTCGCCTCCCTGTTTATCGGGATCGAGATGCTGACCCTGCCGATGTTCGGTCTGGTGGGCTACGCCTATCGCGAGCGCCACTCGCTGGAGGCCAGCATCAAGTACATGGTGCTCTCCGCCGCCGCCACCGCCTTCCTGCTGTTCGGCATGGCGCTGCTCTATGCCCAGGCCGGCAGCCTGAGCTTCAGCGATCTGGGGCTGACCCTAGCCACCACCCCGGCCCACCACCCGCTGCTGATGGGCGGTCTGGGTCTGATGCTGGTCGGCTTTGCCTTCAAGCTCTCCCTGGCACCGTTCCACCTCTGGACCCCGGACGTGTACGAAGGGGCGCCGGCACCGGTGGCCACCTTCCTCGCCACCGTCAGCAAGATCGCGGTGTTCTGCGTGCTGCTGCGCTTCTACCTGGCGGTGCCCGCCGCAGCGGATCCCATGATCCACTGGCTGCTGGCCGCCATGGCGGTGGTTTCCATCGTCATCGGCAACCTGCTGGCTCTGCTGCAGACCAACATCAAGCGGATGATGGGTTACTCCTCCATCTCCCACTTCGGCTACCTGCTGGCGGTG
The DNA here is from genome assembly GCF_963888745.1 of Aeromonas sp. DNRA1. Classification (NCBI taxonomy): domain Bacteria; kingdom Pseudomonadati; phylum Pseudomonadota; class Gammaproteobacteria; order Aeromonadales; family Aeromonadaceae; genus Aeromonas; species Aeromonas sp. DNRA1. The sequence goes on from NZ_CAWPKQ010000001.1 coordinate 306,831, forward strand.
ATCGTGGCGAGCCGTCTCGGCCAGATGCCGGTGGAAGCGGCCGGCGTCTATCTGCTGATGTATCTGTTCACCAGCCTGGGGGCCTTCGGCGTCATCAGCATGATGTCCAGCCCCTATCGCGGCAAGGATGCGGACTCCCTGCACAGCTACCGCGGCCTGTTCTGGCGCCGTCCCTACCTGACCGCCGTGCTGACCGTGATGATGCTCTCGCTGGCCGGTATCCCCATGACGCTCGGCTTCATCGGCAAGTTCTACCTGATCGGGGTGACCGTCGATGCGAAGCTGTGGTGGCTCTCCGGCGCTATCGTGCTCGGCAGTGCGCTGGGTCTCTACTACTATCTGCGGGTCATGGTCACCCTCTACCTGCGCGAACCCGGCATGCAGCTGCGCGACGCCAAGGGAGACTGGGCCATCACCTCCGGTGGTCTGGTGGTGCTGCTCTCCGCCGCGCTGGTGGTGGCGCTGGGTCTCTATCCCCAGCCGGTCATCAGCCTGGTGCAGGGCTTCCAGAACGTGGTGCTGCACTGATTTCACGCCACCCAAAAAAACCGGCCCAAGTGGCCGGTTTTTTTATCTGCCCAGCGCGACTCGCCGAGTCCCCGCCTCGCCTCTCGGGAGCCTGAAGCGGGACGGAGCGTTATCTTTCTCGACCGTCGGCCCACAGCCCCATGCCCCGCTACAACCACCGACCCCCTCTCATCTTCGAAGTGGCGGCACCATGAAGCAGCAGCGCGCTGTCTGCCTCGCCCTTTTCCCCCGCTTCCCTTTGTCCTGCAACGCCCTTTACTGGTCTCACTCCCATAAAAAAACCGGCCACAGGGGCCGGTTTTTTGTTTTCATTGCGAACTTAACCCAGACGTACCCGGGCGTTGCGGAACATCCGCATCCAGGCGCCGTCCTCGCCCCAGTTGTCCGGGTGCCAGGAGTTGGCCACGGTGCGGAACACCCGCTCCGGGTGCGGCATCATGATGGTGGCGCGCCCGTCCGTGGTGGTGACCGCGGTGATACCCGCCGGTGCACCGTTCGGGTTGGCCGGGTACTGCTCGGTCACCTGACCGCGGTTGTCGACGAAGCGCAGCCCCACCAGCCCGCTCTGTTGCAGTGCCGCCAGGTGAGCGGCATCGCGCACCTCCACTCGCCCCTCCCCGTGGGAGACGGCAATCGGCATCACCGAGCCCGCCATGCCGGCGAAGAAGGCCGACGGGGAGTCCTGCACTTCCACCAGGCTGAAGCGGGCCTCGAAGCGCTCGGAGCGGTTGCGCACGAAGCGCGGCCACAGATCGGCCCCCGGGATCAGCTCGCGCAGGTTGGACATCATCTGGCAACCGTTGCACACCCCCAGGGAGAGGGTGTCGCTGCGCTCGAAGAAGCGCTGGAACTGCTCGCGGGCACCGTCGTTGAACAGGATGGACTTGGCCCAGCCTTCGCCCGCCCCCAGCACGTCGCCGTAGGAGAAGCCGCCACAGGCCACCAGGCTCTGGAACGCATCCAGCTTGATGCGCCCCTCGAGGATGTCGCTCATGTGCACGTCCACCGCCGCAAAGCCGGCGCGGTCAAACGCCGCCGCCATCTCCACGTGAGAGTTGACCCCCTGCTCGCGCAGCACCGCCAGACGGGGGGATACCCCGCGGGCAATATAGGGTGCAGCCACATCCTCGGCCGGGTTGTAGCTGAGCTTGGCCTGCAGGCCAGGGTCGGCTGCGTCCTGACGGGCGGCATGCTCCTGATCTGCGCACTCCGGGTTGTCGCGCAGGCGCTGCATCTGCCAGCTGGTCTCGCCCCAGATGGTACGCAGAGCGGTACGGCTGGCGCGGTAGACCTCCTGACCGGCCCGCTGCAGGGTGATGAGATCCCCTTCACGCACCGTACCGAGCACATGGGAGCAAGCCGCCAAGCCGTGACCGGCCAGCAGGGTCATCACCGCTTCTTTATCTTCACGACGCACCTGGATGACGGCGCCCAGCTCTTCGTTGAACAGGGCCGGCAGCAGTTCGCCGCCGATGCGATCCAGCTGCAGGTCGAGGCCGCAGTGACCGGCGAAGGCCATCTCCACCAGAGTGACGAACAGGCCGCCGTCGGAGCGGTCGTGATAGGCGATCAGCTTGCAATCCGCCACCAGCGCCTGAATGGCGTTGAAGAACCCCTTGAGCTGGACCGGGTTGTCCAGATCCGGGGCCTTGTCACCCAGCTGGCGATAGACCTGGGCCAGCGCAGAGGCACCGAGGCGCTGCTTGCCGTTGCCAAGGTCGATGAGGATAAGGTCGGTCTCACCGAGATCGGTACGCAGCTGCGGCGTGACGGTGTTGCGCACATCCTCCACCCGGGCAAACGCCGAGATGAGCAGGGAGAGCGGCGAGGTGACGCTGTGCTCCTTGCCATCCTGTTGCCAGCGGGTCTTCATGGACATGGAGTCCTTGCCCACCGGGATGGTGATGCCAAGGGCCGGGCAGAGCTCCTCGCCCACCGCTTTGACCGCCTCGTAGAGGCCGGCATCTTCGCCCGGGTGACCGGCAGCGGCCATCCAGTTGGCGGAGAGCTTGACCCGTTTGAGCGAGCCGATGTGGGCCGGCGCCAGGTTGGTGAGCGCTTCCGCCACCGCCATACGGGCAGAGGCAGCGTGGGAAAGCAGCGCCACCGGGGTGCGCTCGCCCATGGACATGGCTTCGCCGTGGTAGCTGTCGTAGGTGGCGGCAGTGACGGCGCAATCGGCCACCGGGATCTGCCAGGGACCGACCATCTGATCGCGGTTGACGAGGCCCGTTACGCTGCGATCGCCGATGGTGATGAGGAAGGACTTCTCCGCCACGGTGGGCAGACGCAACACCCGCTCGGCAGCCTCGCCCAGGGTGATGCCATCAAGCGCCAGCGGCTTGCCCTGCGCCGGCAGGCTTGCAACCTCGCGGTGCATCTTAGGGGTCTTGCCCAGCAGCACGTCCAGCGGCAGGTCGATGGGGTGGTTGTCAAAGTGCTCATCCGAGAGAGTGAGATGCTTCTCTTCGGTAGCGGTACCGATGACAGCGTAGGGTGCGCGCTCGCGCTCGCACAGCGCCTTGAACAGCGGCAGCTTCTCCTGGGCCACCGCCAGTACGTAACGCTCCTGGGATTCGTTGCACCAGATCTCGAGCGGGCTCATGCCCGGCTCGTCGTTCGGAATGGCACGCAAGGAGAAACGACCACCGCGATCGCCGTCGCTCACCAGCTCCGGCATGGCATTGGAGAGGCCACCGGCCCCCACGTCGTGGATGAAGACGATGGGGTTGTCGTCCCCCAGCTGCCAGCAGCGGTCGATCACCTCCTGGCAACGACGCTCCATCTCAGGGTTGTCACGCTGCACCGAGGCAAAGTCGAGATCTTCTGCCGACTGGCCGGAGGCCATGCTTGATGCGGCGCCGCCACCCAGACCGATGTTCATGGCCGGGCCGCCCAGCACGATGAGGGCAGCCCCCACCGGGATCTCCCCTTTCTGGACGTGCTCGCTGCGGATGTTGCCGATACCACCTGCCAGCATGATCGGCTTGTGGTAGCCACGCACCTCGACGCCGTTGTGGCTCGGCACCTGCTCTTCGAAGGTACGGAAGTAGCCGAGAATGGCCGGACGGCCGAACTCGTTGTTGAAGGCGGCGCCGCCGAGCGGCCCCTCCTGCATGATGTCAAACGCGCTGACGATGCGGCTCGGCTTGCCGAAATCCTGCTCCCAGGGCTGTTCGAAGCCGGGGATGCGCAAGTTGGAGACCGAGAAGCCCACCAGACCCGCCTTGGGCTTGGCACCGCGACCGGTGGCACCCTCATCGCGAATTTCACCGCCGGAGCCGGTAGCGGCACCCGGGAAGGGGGAGATGGCAGTCGGGTGATTGTGGGTCTCCACCTTCATCAGGATGTCGACGCGCTCCTGATGATAGTGATACTCGCCGCTGGCGGGGCTCGGGAAGAAGCGGCCACCCTGGCTTCCTTCCATCACCGCAGCGTTGTCTTTATAGGCAGACAGGACATGATCCGGCGTCTGCTCGAAGGTGTTCTTGATCATTTTGAACAACGACTTGGGCTGCTGCTCACCGTCGATGGTCCAGTCGGCGTTGAAGATCTTGTGGCGGCAGTGCTCGGAGTTTGCCTGGGCAAACATGTAGAGCTCGATGTCGTTGGGGTTGCGACCCAGCCTGGTGAAATTCTCCACCAGATAGTCAATTTCGTCGTCGGCCAGCGCCAGACCGAGCGCCACGTTGGCGTCGGCCAGCGCGGCGCGACCACCGCCCAGCACATCCACCTGGGTGAAGGGGCGCGGCTCGTGATGGGCAAACAGGGCAACTGCCTCGTTCATCTCGCCAAACACCATCTCCATCATGCGGTCGTGCAGCACGGCGGCCACGTCGGCACGCTGGGCGGCGCTCAGCTCACCCTTGGCCTGCACGTAATAGGCGATGCCGCGTTCGAGCCGCTTGACCTGATTCAGGCCGCAGTTGTGGGCGATGTCGGTTGCTTTGGAAGACCAGGGGGAGATAGTGCCGGGGCGGGGGGTAACGAGAAACAGCTGACCGCTGGGGGTGTGTTCGGGGATGGTCGGGCCGTAGCGCAGGAGCTGGCCCAAGGTCGCTCGCTCCGGGGGCGACAGCGGGCTCGAGAGCTCGGCAAAGTGCACGTATTCGGCATAGACATCCTCTATCTCTACTCCTCTCTCCTGTTTCATCTGCGCGAAGCGTTGCAGCAGTTTTTGGACACGAAACTCAGACAGTGCGGGGGCACCACGCAAGATATCCATATGACCTTTCTCACCAAGTGTTGAAGTGGGGGGGAATTGAGACGCGCGTATTATAGGGATCAGGCCCATGCCGGACAAACGTTTTTCTTGTTTTACCCAGTGTGACTCGGTGCACACTCTCTGGTATAAAGGTGCCTCTTTTTTGACAAATGCCGATTTTTTCAACAAGGGTACTCACCTACTTGCGCTGCATTTTTCGACTGTTTATCGGGCTGATGTTGCTGCTGACCCTGGTCGGTTGCGACTTCTACACCCCCTCCAGCCAGCTGGAGCAGATCCGCCAGCGAGGCGAGATCCGGGTTGGCACCATCTACGGCCCCACCTCTTATTACCAGCGTGACGACACCGCCCAGGGGTTCGATTACGAGCTGGCGAAGAGTTATGCCGACTGGCTGGGGGTCAAGCTGACCATTGTGCCGGTCTACTCCACCGCCGAACTGGTGGAACTGCTGAGAAAGGGCAAGCTGGATCTGGCTGCCGCCGCCATTGTGGTCACCCCGGAGCGACGCCAGCTGTTTCGCTTCGGTCCCGGCTTCTACCAGGTCTCCCCCAAGCTGGTCTATCGCAACGGTTCTCCCAAGCCCAAGGACATCGGCGATCTCAAGGGCAACATAGTGGTGCCGGCCGGTTCCACCGGCGAAGATCTGCTCAAGGAGCTGGCCAAGCAGTACCCCAACCTGAAGTGGAGCACCAATCGGGATGCCGACGTGGAGGAGCTGCTCAAGCAGGTGGCCGACGGCAAGATTGACTACACGGTAGTGCAGGATACCGTGCTGGCCCGCACCCAGCGCTACTACCCCGAGCTCACCGAAGGGATGACCCTGGCCAAGAACCAGACCGTGGCCTGGGCCATGACCAAGCTGCCGGACGACAGCCTCTACGCCAGCATCATCGACTTCTTCGGCCAGCGCTTCATGGACGGCGCCATCGCCAAGCTCGACGAGAAGTACTTTGGCCACGTGCAGAATTTCGACTTCGTCGACACCCGCACCTTCCTGCAGCGGGCCAAGAGCCTGCTGCCCAAGTATCAGGATCTGTTCAAGACCCACGCCAACGTGGTGGACTGGCGCCTGCTGGCCGCCATCAGCTATCAGGAATCCCACTGGGATCCGGAGGCGCGCTCCTACACCGGGGTGCGCGGCATGATGATGCTGACCGAGCCCACCGCCAAGGCGATGGGGGTCAACAACCGGCTGCACCCGGAGGAGAGCATCAAGGGCGGCGCCCGTTATCTGGAGCAGATGATGGAGAAGGTGCCGGCTTCGGTACCCGATGACGAGAAGGTGTGGTTTGCCCTCACCGCCTACAACATCGGTTACGGCCACATGATGGATGCCCGCCGCCTGACCAAGGAGCTCGGCAAGAATCCCGATGCCTGGAGCGATGTGAAAGAGGTGCTGCCGCTGCTGCAGCAGTCGCGCTGGCATCGCAAGGTACGCTACGGCTATGCCCGTGGCGGCGAGGCGCGCAACTACGTCAACAACGTGCGCCAGTACTACCAGAGCCTGCTCTGGCTCGACAACGAGCAACAGAAAGCCCACCGCCGTGAAGAGCTGGACGATGACGACAGCAGCGAGCCGCCCAGTGCCGAGCGCCCCACCGTCATCGCCGAAGTGGTCAAGCAGATCACCCTGCGCTGATCCCTTGTTGACAGGTTTGTTTTTCGGGTGGTTTCTCTGTTACCATCCGACCATACCGGAGCCTATCCGAAACTGTTTTTATCGCGCTATTTCATCCACTTGCACTCGGGATGACAGCACTTTCAGATAGGCTCCCATCATCACCCAAGGCCGGGATGGCCACCCAATGGGAGGAGACCAAGATGCGAGCTCGCAGAAGAACGACACTGGTCAGAAAAGCAAAGTGCGGCTGGAGCCCCAGACGCAAACTCAAGCTCAATGACATCAAACGCAAGATATGGCGGAGAAACCGCTCCTTCACCTTGCTGATAGCAGAACACACAGCATAAACCCGGCAATTGCCGGGTTTTTTATCGCCTCAATTCCCCGCCTGCGGGCTCACCTCAAAGACCACTGCCCGCTTCGATACCAGGCTGTTGCAGTGATTGCAGAAGTAATCCACCGCACCGCAGGCCTTGAGCCGTTCCAGCTCCTGCCGGCAGGTCGGGCAGAGAGCCCGGATCTGGAAACGGGCCTGGCACTGGCTGCAGGTGGTCTCGCGGCTGCGACTGTCCAGCTCGCCCTGACAGGCAGGGCAGTGAAGGTGGCTCATGGTTGGCTCCTTGCAAAGTGAATGTGCAGTGGGCCCACCCACTGCACATTCCCCTCCCCTTTTCCTAGAAAAAACGGCTGCCGGTGAGGGCAGCCGCTGGGCCTTATTTCTTGGCTTTGGCCTTGAGCAGGCGCTTGCGTTGACGCTCCTGGCTCAGGGTCAGGGTATTTTTCTTACCCTCGAACGGGTTGGCCGACTCCTGGAACTCGACCCGGACCGGCGTCCCCATGATCTTCAGCGACTTGCGGAAGTAGTTGATGAGGTAGCGCTTGTAGGAATCCGGCAAGTCGTTGAGCTGGTTGCCGTGGATCACGATGCGCGGCGGGTTGTAGCCACCGGCGTGGGCATATTTGAGCTTGACCCGGCGACCGTTCACCATCGGCGGCTGGTGGTCTTCCTGCGCCATCTGCATGATGCGGGTCAGCATGGCGGTGCTGGTACGGCGGGTGGCAGACTGGTAAGCCTCCTGGATGGACTCGAACAGGTGGCCGACGCCACTGCCGTGCAGGGCGGAGATGAAGTGCACGCGGGCGAAGTCGATGAAGCCCAGACGACGATCCAGCTCGTTCTTGACGTCCTCTTTCACCTTCTGATCCAGACCATCCCACTTGTTCACCACCAGTACCACGGAGCGGCCGGTGTTGAGCACGAAGCCAAGGATGCTCAAGTCCTGATCGGTGATGGTCTCCTGGGCGTCGATCACCAGCAGGCAGACGTTGGCATCTTCAATCGCCTTGAGGGTCTTGATGACGGAGAACTTCTCCACCGTCTCGTGCACCTTGCCGCGACGACGCACACCGGCGGTGTCGATGATGACGTACTTCTGCTCGTCACGCTCCATCGGGATGTAGACGGAGTCGCGGGTGGTACCCGGCATGTCATAGACGATGACCCGATCTTCACCCAGCATGCGGTTGGTCAGGGTGGATTTGCCGACGTTGGGGCGACCGACGATGGCAAACTTGATGGGCAGGTCGGCGAACGGCGTCTCCTTGGTATCTTCCTTGGTGTCCAGTTCACCGGCAGCCACCATGCGCAGCAGGGCTTCTTCGTCGAAGTCCTCTTCTTCCTCATCCTGCGCGGTTTCTTGTGTGGCGGCGTCGACCAGGGTCTCCAGATGGGGGGCCAGCGCCAGCTCCAGCAGGCTCAGTACACCACGACCGTGGGCGGCCGCCATCTGGTAGACCTCGCCCAGGGCCAGACCGTAGAACTCGGACACGGCGGAGTCACCGTCGATGCCGTCGGTCTTGTTGGCCACCAGAAACACCTTCTTGTGGGTCTTGCGCAGGTGCTCGGCGATGGCCTGATCCGCCGCGGTCAAACCGGCACGGGCATCCACCATGAACAGCACCACGTCGGCCTCTTCGATGGCCAGCAGGGACTGTTCGGCCATCTTCAGCTCGATCCCCTCTTCGGTGCCATCGATACCGCCGGTATCCACCACGATAAATTCCAGCTCGCCCAACTTCGCCTGGCCGTACTTGCGGTCCCGGGTCAGACCGGGGAAGTCAGCCACCAGGGCATCCCGGGTACGGGTCAGGCGGTTAAACAGGGTGGATTTCCCCACGTTGGGGCGGCCCACCAGGGCTACTACAGGAGTCATAAAAGCCTCATTCTCAAGACGACAAAGGCTCCGGGTCCGAAGACCAGGAGCCGGATATTCAGATTGACGGGCGATCAGGGACGCTGCAAAGCGTACAACTTGCCGCCACGGCTCTGCACATACAGGGTGTCACCATCCACCAGAGGGGCGGCGTACAGACCACTGCTGTCGAGCTGCTGCATGGCCTTGATGGTACCGTCGGTACGATCCAGCCAATACAGGTAACCTTCCACATCGCCGACCACCACATAGTCACCCAGGATGACGGGGGCGGTCACGGTGCGGTTTTCCAGCTGGGTATTGGACCACAGCTCGAGACCATTGCGACGGTCGACCGCAAACAGGTGGCTGCGGCTGTCGGTCAGCACGATGGCATTGCCGGTCACCGCCATGTCGCGGTAGCCGGAATACTTGCGCTTCCATACCTCGTCACCGGTCATCAGCTTGCGCGCCATCAGCTGGCCATTATAGGCGATGGCATAGAGCTCATCGCCGGCGATCAGCGGGGTGGCGTCCACGTCGACCATCCGATCCAGTTCGGTGGCACCACGCGGGTCGGCGACCTTGGACTGGCGCACCGGCTGACCGTTGCTGAGCAGGGCGATGCCCACCTTGCCATCGGCGCGGCCGTACAGCACGGCGCCGTTGGTGATGATGGGGGCGCCGGCGCTGCGCAGGGTCAACGGCGGCTGTTCTTCCGCCAGGGTCCACTGCAGCTTGCCTTCATCGGTATCGAGCGCCACCAGACGACCCGAAGTCGTCAGCACCACCACCCGGCCATCTTCGACGGCAGGGCTCGCCACCACTTCACCCGGGACCGTAGTCTGCCAAAGCACTTCACCGTTCTCCTGGTTCAGGGCGTACACCACCCCGTTCTCGGAACCCAGGAACAGCTTCCCGTAACGGGATACCAGGCCACCGGAGAGGCGGGCGCTGCGCTTGTCGGCGTTGATCGGCAAGTCAGCCAGATCCACGCTCCACAGCTCCTTGCCGCTTTCGCGGTCAAAGGCGGTCACGTCGCCATCGCGGGCCGCCGCATAAATGCGCTCCTCTTCCACCACCGGCTTGAGCTGGGAGTAGAAGTCGCCGATGCCATCACCCACCGAGGAGGACCAGTTGGTATCGGCCGTGAAGGCGGACTCGACCTTGGGCAGTGGCGCCATCGGGTTGAGATCCTCTTCCGAACTGAACAGGGAGCACCCCTGCAGGGCGAAGGAGACCGCAGCCCCCAACACCACCATCTTGAACAGATTACGCATCCGGAGCCTCACCCGTGGTCACCGCTGGCAACGCCAGATCGTCCATTTTCAGCTTGAGCTCGGCGCTGCCCTGCAGGCCGCCGGCATCGGCCGCCGCCTGATAGGCATCGCGCGCCTCTTCGGCCTTGCCCTGCTTGAGCAGCACGTCGCCGCGCACTTCCGCAACCTGAGCCTTGAAGGCATCGTTGTTGATCTTGCCAAGCTGGGCCAGCGCCTCGTCAGCCTTGCCCTGATCATTCAAAACCCGGGCCAGACGCAGGGCAGCGATGGGACGAATGCTCTCGTCACCGCTGGTGGCCACCTGGGTCAGCTGCTCGGCGGCCAGATCCAGCTTGCCAGCCTTGACGGCGGCGGCGGCCAGCTGCAGGGCAGCCAGTTCGGCATAGGAGTCACCCTTGTGGGCGCTGATGAAGCTTTGCGCCTGCTCGAAGCCGGCGGCATCGCCCTTGGCAAGCTGGGCGGCCATCTCGTTGTAAGCCTGGGAGGCGGCCTCCTGGCTGGTCTGCTGATGCTCGTTGTAGTAGCGCCAGCCAAAGAGTCCAACCAGACCGATAACAGTTCCTGCGATCACCGAGGTTCCGTTCTCTTTCCACCAGCTCTTGATGACCTCAACCTGTTGTTCTTCGGTGGTATAAACTTCCACAGCTTACTCTCCTTTGGCTGCCAGCAGGGCAATGGCGGCGTCGACCGTGACGGTCTGTTGCTCGGCCTGGCCACGCAGATATTTGATGGTGATCTCCCCGTTTTGCACCTCGGTCTCGCCAAGGATCAGGGCAATGGCCGCGCCGCTCTTGTCGGCACGCTTGAGTTGTTTCTTGAAGTTGCCGCCGCCGCAGTGGCTCATCAGGCGCAAGTCAGGCAGGGCATCGCGCAGCCGCTCGGCCAGCTGGAAACCGGCCTGTTCAGTGCCCTCGCCCACCATGGCCAGGTAGACATCCACCGCCGGGCGGATATCAGCGTTGAGTTCGAGGGTCTCGAGCATCAGCACCAGTCGCTCCATGCCCATGGCAAAACCCACAGCCGGCGTCGGTTGACCACCGAGCTGCTCCACCAGACCGTCGTAACGACCACCGGCACAGACGGTGCCCTGAGCGCCCAGACTGTTGGTGACCCACTCGAACACGGTGAGGTTGTAGTAGTCGAGGCCGCGTACCAGCCGCTCGTTCACTTCATACTGGATGCCGGCGGATTCGAGCAGGCGCTTGAGCCCCTCGAAGTGGGCCAGGCTCTCTTCGCCCAGGTGATCGAACAGACGCGGGGCGCCGACCAGAATGGCTTGTACCTTCTCGTCCTTGGAGTCGAGCACCCGCAGCGGGTTGCTGTACATGCGGCGCTGGCTCTCTTCGTCCAGCTGATCCTTGTACTGCTCCAGGTAGGCGACCAGCGCATCGCGGTAAGCGGCGCGTTCGCTGCTCTGGCCGAGGGTGTTGAGCTGCAGGGTCACGTGTTCGCTGATGCCGAACAGACGCCACAGGCGGTGAGTCAGCATGATGAGCTCGGCATCGATGTCCGGCCCGTTGATGCCGAACAGCTCGACCCCGAACTGGTGGAACTGGCGATAACGGCCCTTCTGGGGACGCTCGTGACGGAACATGGGGCCCATGTACCACATCCGGCGTTCCTGATTGTAAAGCAGACCGTGCTCGATGCCGGCCCGCACGCAGCTGGCGGTACCTTCCGGACGCAGGCTCAGGCTGTCGCCGTTACGGTCTTCAAAGGTGTACATCTCTTTTTCGACCACGTCGGTCACTTCACCGATGGCGCGCTTGAACAGATGGGTCTGCTCGACAATCGGCATGCGCACTTCGCTGTAGCCATAGCTGGCCACGACCTGGCGCAGGATCTGTTCTACTTTCTGCCATACCGGGCTCTGCTCCGGCAGGCAATCATTCATACCGCGAATAGCTTGGATCTGTTTTGCCACGTTGATACTCGAGAAAAAGAGGTAAAATTTGGCCGCATTATAGGGATTTTCGACCCCGAGGTAAAATCAGGGTATTCCAATGCGGGATGTAAAATCAGCAACCTAAAGACAGGGCCACCCTGAGTGGCCCTTGGTTGCTCAACCCTCGTCCACCTGGATCTGGTTGGCCGGATCCAGCATGGCGGCCCGGGCGCGAATGCGGCGCTCCAGGGTCGGGATGAGATCCTTGTTGTCGAGCCGGTCCACCCGCTGACCACCCTCGTAGAAGGCGCTCTTGTTAGCCGCCCCCGCCAGACCCAGATCCGAGACCAGCGCCTCGCCCGGGCCGTTCACCACGCAACCGATGATGGAGACATCCATCGGAGTGATAATGTCTTCCAGTCGCTCTTCCAGGGCGTTGACCGTACCGATGACGTCAAACTCCTGGCGGGAGCAGGAGGGACAGGCGATGAAGTTGATGCCGCGGGAGCGGATACGCAGGGATTTCAGGATGTCGAAACCCACCTTGATCTCTTCCACCGGATCGGCCGCCAGCGAGATGCGCAAGGTGTCGCCGATGCCTTCGCTCAGCAGCATGCCAAGACCGATGGCGGACTTCACCGCGCCGGCGCGAAAACCGCCCGCTTCGGTGATGCCAAGGTGCAGCGGCTGTTCAATCTGCTTGGCCAGCAGGCGATAGGCGCCGACTGCCAGGAAGACGTCGGACGCCTTGACGCTCACCTTGAAGTTGTCGAAGTTCAGGCGATCCAGATAGTCCACGTGACGCATGGCTGACTCGAGCAACGCCTCCGGGGTCGGCTCGCCGTACTTCTCCTGAATGTCTTTCTCCAGCGAGCCGCCGTTGACGCCGATGCGGATCGGGATGTTGTAGTGACGGGCACAGTCGACCACGGCGCGGACCCGCTCCTCGTTGCCGATGTTGCCCGGGTTGATGCGCAGGCAATCGGCACCGTACTCGGCCACTTTCAGGGCAATACGGTAGTCGAAGTGGATATCGGCGACGATGGGAATACGGGTCTGCTGCTTGATGAGCTTGAAGGATTCCGCCGCTTCCATGGTGGGCACCGAGACCCGCACGATGTCGGCGCCAACCCGCTCGATCCGCTGGATCTGCTCGACGGTGGCGGCCACGTCCGTGGTCTTGGTGTTGGTCATGGTCTGCACCGTGATGGGGGCATCGCCCCCAACCGGTACATTACCGACCATGATCTGCCTGGATTTACGACGAATGATGGGAGATTCGTGAGCGGACATGGCGGACAGATTACTCCTGCGGCAGTGAGAGGCGAGCAGTCCGGCCGTTGTTGTAACGGCTCATGTCGATGGACTTGCCCTGATATTCGATATTGACGGCCATGGGCGCACCAATGATGAATTTGAGCGGCTCGGGTCCTTCCAGTACCAGTTCGTCATTGGCCTTCTTGAGGCCGCTGAACAGGGTCTTGCCCTTGGCATCCTTGACATCCAGCCAGCAGTCGGCGGTGAAGCTCATCTTCAGCTGGGGCACCTTGGCCGGCTCGCTCGCGGCGGTGTCGGCAGCCGGTTGCGTGGCAGTGGCGGCAGAGGTCGCAACAGCCGTGGTCGCCACGGCGCTGCTGGCATCGACCGGCATCGTGGTCACGGCGGCGCTCGCCACGGGGTCAACCGAGGTCGCGGCCGCAGCGGAAGTTGCCGGAGCAACCACAGGGTCAGCCACGTCCACCGCCGGCGGCACGGTGGCGCTCGGGGTGTTGCTGGTTGCGCCCATTTCAGTCGCGGCCAGGGCCTCGTCACCGGCGGAGCGACGCGCCGTGCTCTGCCACCACCAGGCGACGGAGAGCGCGATCAGCACCAGGATCACCAGCCAGGTGACAACCTTGAGGCGGCTGTCGTTGGCCTGCTGACGGGAGCGACGAGAGAAGCTCTGCATGTCGATGTTGTCGGGGGGCGTCAGCCCCAGCTTGTCATAAGCCGCGAGGATGGTCTCTTCCGGGATACCGACCAGCTTGGCATAAGTACGCAGATAGCCGCGAATGAAGGTATGGGACGTATGCTTGTCATACGTATCCGATTCGATCGCGGCAATCAGGGTCAGACGAAGGTGAATGCGAGACGCAACCTGTTCTCGCGTCCAGCCGAGCTGTTCACGGGCGTTGCGCAGCAGCTGGCCTGGGCCAACTGCCTGGGAGTCGTCTTGAAAATCGTGTGGCTGTTCAGTAGTCATTGGCTAAGTAACGCTTGGCTTGTTGCGAAGTGGGATATTGCCTTACCAGCTCAGTCCCGAATTGGTGAAGTAATGCTGGTTTGTCCATGGCCTGCGCCAGCCGCAATCTCAACCAGAGACTGTTCTCGTTCTCGTCTGACACATCAGCAAAACGGGCGAGATAGGCCTGCACATCAGGCAGCTTGCCATCTTTCATGGAAAGCTCAGCCATGTCCAGCAATAACCTTGGATTGCGGGGATTATACCCCAAGGCCAAGCGATAATACTCGCTTGCTTTATCATTTCTGCGATTTTGCGCGGCGCAAAGTGCCGCGTTTTCATAGGTATCGGCAATCTTGATGTAGTTGGGCTGGCTGACAGCCTGCAGGAAGGCCTTTTCCGCCTCGTCGAAGCGACCACGATTGCAAAGGAAGGCGCCATAGTTGTTCATCGCGTCAGCATTGGACGGATCCATGGCAAGGGCTGTCTTGTAGCTCTCTTCGGCCGCCTTGAAATCCTCCACCTGCTGGTAGAAGTAGGCAAAACCGATGTAAACCTGAGGGTTGGCAGGGTCATACTGCAGCGCGCGGTCAAGATTGAACTTGGCCTGCTCGGCGTTGCCCTGTTGCAGATATTGAATACCCAAATCCAGACGGGTCTGGGCTGCCGCCTTGAGATCGGGCCCCACTTCACGCTGGGTGGAATTCTGGCCAGCGTAAGTGGTCTCGGTAACACAACCAGGCAGCGCGCAGAGCGCTGCCACTACGATCAATGTACGTGTATCCATTCCCTGACTATACAATGGCTTAGCAAGTTAAACCATTTTGACGGAAATCCCATCCTGTTGCATCCGATTTTTCATGGTGCGCTTGGTACGATCGATCACCTCCCCCACCAGCTGGCCGCAGGCCGCATCGATGTCGTCGCCACGGGTCTTGCGCACGATGACGGTGAAGCCGTACTCCATCAAGACCTTGGAAAAACGGTCGATACGGCTGTTGCTCGGCTTGCCGTAGGGATTGCCCGGGAAGGGGTTGAACGGAATCAGGTTGATCTTGCTCGGGGTATCCTTGAGCACCTTGGCCAGCTCGTGGGCGTGCTGCATGTCGTCATTGATATGATCGAGCAGCACATATTCCACCGTCACCCGGCCGCCGTTGGCGTTGGACTTGCCGAGGTAGCGACGAACACCGGCGAGGAACTCCTCGATGTTGTACTTGTCGTTGATCGGCATGATCTCGGAGCGCAGCTTGTCGTTGGGTGCGTGCAGGGATATGGCCAGGGCCACGTCAATCTGGTCGCCCAGCATGTCCAGCGCCGGCACTACGCCGGAGGTGGAGATGGTCACCCGGCGCTTGGAGATACCGTAGCCAAAGTCGTCCATCATCAGGCGCATGGCCGGTACCACGTTGGCGAGGTTGAGCAGCGGCTCACCCATCCCCATCATCACCACGTTGGTGATGGGACGCTTGCCGCCGACGATCTTGGCAGCGCGCCATACCTGGCCGATGATCTCGGAAACTTTCAGGTTGCGGTTGAAGCCTTGCTGGGCGGTAGAGCAGAACTTGCACTCCAGGGCGCAGCCTACCTGGGAGGAGACGCACAGGGTCGCCCGATCCTCTTCCGGAATGTAGACAGTCTCCACCTCCTGACCGCCAACCTGCAGCGCCCACTTGATGGTGCCGTCGGAGGAGCGCTGTTCGCGGCTCACTTCCGGCGCCCGGATCTCGGCGATCGCCTTGAGGCGCTCGCGCAGCACCTTGTTGACGTTGTTCATCTGATCGAAATCATCACAACCAAAGTGATAGATCCACTTCATCACCTGATCTGCCCGAAACGGCTTCTCGCCCAGTTCGACGAAGAAGGCACGCATGGCATCTCGATCAAGATCCAGCAGGTTGGTTTTTGTTTCGCTCATCAAGGGCCTCAGCTCACACACTTCATAAATTATCGGCTGACCTACGTCAGGGGGCGGCATTGTACAAATTATGGGTCCGGCTTTCCACCTGGAGAATAAGTGGATATTGACCGAATGACCAAAAAACAAAAGGGAGCCGAGGCTCCCTTGGGGTTCTTTCGACAGAAATCAGCCGCGCGGGCAGATCTCGGCGTCGGAGAAGAAGTAGGCGATTTCACGGGCAGCGGAGGCCGGTGCATCGGAGCCGTGTACGGCGTTGCGGTCGATGCTCTCGGCGAAGCAGGCACGCAGAGTGCCGGCCAGGGCCTCTTTCGGGTTGGTAGCGCCCATGATTTCACGGTGGCGGCGGATGGCCTCTTCGCCTTCCAGCACCTGGATCATGACGGGGCCGGAGGTCATGAAGCTGACCAGGCCGTCATAAAAAGGCTTGCCCTGGTGCTCGGCATAGAAACCGGCGGCTTGCTCGCTGCTCATGTGCAGCATTTTTGCGGCGATGACTTTCAGGCCAGCGCTCTCGAAACGGTTGTAGATGGCACCGATCAGGTTCTTGCTGACGGCATCCGGCTTGATGATGGAGAAGGTACGTTCGATGGCCATTGAGATCTTTCCTTAACTACAGAGATTTATTGTTAGAATCCATGTTCGGCGGCGATTATACGTAAACAAAAAGCGAAATAACACACAGAAAAGCAACTTTTTATTAAACAAATTCTTCCCTAAAACAACATCACCACTCATCTTGGCCCAGGCCGGCAGGAAAAAATGTGCGCTTGTGCACGATAGTCGTGTTAACCCCCTGAAACCCAGGCTATTGTTCACCCTCTCCCTGTCGAAAGGGCACCCGCAGGTGCCCTTGTCGTTGCCGGTCAGCGGACCTCCGCCAGCAGGGTGTGGGCGATGGTGCGCATCCCCAGGGTGTTGGCCCCCGGTGCCCACAGGTTGTCTCCGTTCTCGCTGAAACAGGCGGCGAGATCGACGTGCAGCCAGCCCTGCCCCTCATTGGCGACGAAGCGGGAGAGGAAGCCCGCAGCGTTGGAGGCACCACCCGGACCGCCGCCCGGCACGGGCCGGCTGTTGGCGGTGTCGGCATAGTGGGACGGGCACTGCTGGCGATGCCAGGGTTCCAGCGGCAGTGGCCAGGCGGGTTCCTGCTCGGCATCCGCATAACCCATGGCACGGCTCACCAGCCCCTTGTCCAGTCCGAACAGGGCGTTGTAACGTCCCCCCAGCGCCATCACCGCCGCCCCGGTGAGGGTCGCGGCGTCGATGACCAGCGGGGCGCCGGAATCCCCGGCCAGCTGCAGGCCGTCGGCCAGCACCAGTCGCCCCTCGGCGTCGGTGTTGACGATCTCCACCGTGGTGCCGTTCTTGTAGGTGAGGATGTCACCCAGCTTGTAGGCGTGGCCGGAGACCAAGTTCTCGGCGCAGCAGAGGATGAGCTTCACCCGCTTGTCGAGGCCACGCAGAATGGCCAGTGCCAGGGCGCCGGTGACGATGGCGGCACCGCCCATGTCGTGCTTCATGGTCAGCATGCCCTGAGAGGTCTTCATGGAGTAGCCGCCAGAGTCGAAGGTGATGCCCTTGCCCACCAGCGCTGCCGCCACCGGGGCTTTGGGATCCTTGCTCGGGTTGAAGTCCAGCTCAAGCAGCACGGGCTCGCGCTCGCTGCCACGGCCGACCTGGTAGAGACCGACCCAGCCCGCCTGCTGCAAGGCTTCGCCCTTGAGGATGCGATGACTGATCCGGTCCGGCGCCAGCTCGGTGATAAAGGCAGCAGCTTCAACCGCCAGCTCCAGCGGCCCCAGCTGTTCCGGCGTTGCATTGGTCATCTCCCGCACCCAGCGCCCGCACAGCCAGCGCGCCTCCAGCTCCTCTCGATCCTCCTCGGACGAAGTGGCCCACTGCAGTTCGACCTCCACCTTGGGGGTCTGCAGCCCTTGGGCAAAGGCCCACTGCTGCTCGCGCTCCCAGTGACCGGCCAGCACCACCTGCTGGATCCCCTGACTGCACAGACGCCGTGCCGCCTGCTGGATATCCAGCAAGGGGCTGGCGGTCACCAGATGGATCACCATGCCGTCGGCGCGGTGGGAGAGCAGCGCCCCCTCACCCCACTCGGCCGGCGCAAACTCTCTGCTCAACCAGACGTTCATGCGCTCACCTCCTGCAACCAGCGGGCAATCGTGCGCAGACCATGGCCCTTGGCCCCGGTCGCCCACAGATCATTGCCCGACTTCTGATAGGAAGCGGCCAGATCCAGGTGCACCCAGCCCTTGCCTTCGTCACGCACGAAGCGCGACAGGAAGGCCGCCGCGGTGGTGGCACCTGCGGTGCCTTCGGCGGACGCCACGTTGCCCAGCTCGGCAAACGCGGAGGTAAGCTGGCCCGCATGCCAGGGCTCCAGCGGCAGCGCCCAGGCCTGCTCGTTTTCGGCTTTGGCGGCAGCCAGCGCGCGTACCTGCTCGGCCTCATCGAGGGCAAACACGGCGTTGTAATCGCGACCCAACGCGGTCTTGGCGGCGCCGGTCAGGGTGGCGGCGTCGAGGATGTAGGCAGCCCCGCTTTCGCTGGCGGCCAGCAGGCCGTCAGCCAACACCAGGCGACCTTCCGCGTCGGTGTTCTGGATCTCGACCGAGATGCCGTTGCGATAGGTGAGGATATCGCCGAGCTTGAAGGCATGGCCGGAGACCAGGTTTTCGGCGCAGCAGAGGATGAGTTTCACTCGCTTGTTCAGGCCGCGGCTGATGGCCAGCGCCAGCGCGCCGGTCACCATGGCGGCGCCGCCCATGTCGGACTTCATCGGCAGCATGTTGTCGGAGGACTTCATGGAGTAGCCACCGGAATCGAAGGTGATCCCCTTGCCCACCAGCGCAGCCTGCACGGGGGCATTGGCATCCCCGGTCGGGTTGTAGTCGAGCTCCAGCAGCACGGGCTCGCGCTCGCTGCCGCGGCCCACCGACCAGATCCCGATGTGACCGGCCTCCTGCAGCGCCTCCCCGGCGGTAATGCGGGCGGTCACCTTGTCACCGGCGAGACTGCGGATGAGCAGCAGGGCGGATTCCGCCAGGCTCATGGGGTAGATCTCCTGCGGGCACCCGTTGGTCACCTCGCGCACCCAGCGGGTCGCTTTGAGCAAAGCCGCCAGCTCGGCAGCCTCCTGATCGCTCTGCTCGCCGAAATCGAGCTCGCGAACCCCCTTGGCGGCATAGAAGCCTTGGGCAAAGGCGTAGCGACGTTCCCCATTCCAGCCCTCACCCACCAGCTTGACGCGCTTGATGCCGCTCGCCTCGAGGCGTCTGGCAGCGCGCTGGATGGCGCGCAGCGCCTCCTTCTCCTGGCCGCAGCCCAGATGGAGATGGGCTTCGTCTCCGTTGAAACTGAGCAGGGCACCCTCGCCCCAGTGGGCGGCAGCAGCCTGGGAAGACAACCGTACGTTCATCATGTCAGCCATGTTCTCTTGCTTCCTTTTTATTGGCACTTTCATCAACGAATAGGGAAATCACGGGCACAAAAAAGGCCGCTCCCTCAAGGGTCACGGCCTTCACCATATCATTACTGCACCACGAGATGCTGCACGCGCAATTCACTCATGTGTAATTAAGGGGTCATCAGTGGCGCTCAGACGCCAGATTCAGGGTGTACTTGGGCAGTTCCACCACCAGATCCTCGTCCGCCAGTCTGGCCTGGCAGCTGAGACGGGATTCCGGCTCCAGCCCCCACGCCTTGTCCAGCATGTCGTCTTCCAGCTCGTCGCTCGGCTCGAGGGAGTCGAAGCCTTCACGCACCACGCAGTGGCAGGTGGTGCAGGCACAGGACTTCTCGCAGGCATGCTCGATCTCGATGCCGTTGCGCAGCGCGATGTCCAGAATGGTTTCACCGGTCGCGCCTTCGAGGGCCGCGCCGTCCGGACAGAGCTCGGGATGGGGCAGAATAATCAGTTTTGGCATATTACACCTTGTTGACGTTTTGTCCGGTCAGCACCTTGCGGATGGAGGCATCCATCCGGCGGGCTGCAAATTCGCCACTGGCAGCGTCCGCCGCCTCGATGGCCTCTTTGATCTGGTTGGTGGTGCCCGTGCTGCGCATGGTCAGCAGATGGGCAATGGCGGCATCCAGCTCGGCTCGCTCGGCGGGGCTCAATAAAGCCTCGCCATCGGCAGCCAGCGCGGCGTTGAGACTCTCGACCACCCGGTCGGCCTCGACCTGCTGCTCCGCCAGCATGCGGGCGTCCATGTCCTGCTGGGCATTGGCGATGGAGGCGCTCAGCATGTTGAGGATGTCATCCTCACCAAGTCCATACGAGGGCTTGACCTGGATCTCGGCCTGCACGCCGGAGGATTTTTCCATGGCGCTGACCGACAGCAGACCGTCCGCATCCACCTGGAAGGTGACGCGAATGTGGGCCGCCCCCGCCGCCATGGGCGGAATGCCGGTCAGGGTGAAGCGGGCCAAGGATCGGCAATCGGCCACCAGCTCGCGCTCGCCCTGCACCACGTGGATCGCCATCGCGGTCTGGCCATCCTTGAAGGTGGTGAACTCCTGGGCGCGGGCCACCGGAATGGTGGTATTGCGCGGGATCACCTTCTCGGCAAGGCCACCCATGGTCTCAAGACCCAGGGAGAGCGGGATGACATCCAGCAGCAGCATCTCGGCGTCGGGCTTGTTGCCCACCAGGATGTCGGCCTGGATGGCGGCACCGATGGCCACCACCTTGTCGGGGTCGATGCTGGTCAAGGGCGGACGCTGGAAGAACTCGCCCACCAGCTCGCGCACCAGCGGCACCCGGGTCGAACCGCCGACCATCACCACTTCCAGCACCTCTTCCTGCTCGAGCCCCGCATCGCGCAGGGCGCGGCGGCAGGCCAGCAGGGTGCGCTTGACCAGCGGCTGGATCAGCTCGTCAAACTGACTGCGGGTGACAGAGCCCTGCCAACAGGCAAAGGTGCAGGGAACGGTGTCGGCGTCGGTCAGACCGTGTTTGACCGCGGCGGCCACATCCAGCAGCTCACGCTGCAGACGGGCATCCAGCTCGCCAGTCAAACCGGCTTGTTCTTTCAACCAGTCTGCCAGCAGGTGATCGAAATCATCGCCGCCGAGGGCCGAATCGCCACCGGTGGCCATCACCTCAAATACCCCGCGATGCAGACGCAGGATGGAGATATCGAAGGTGCCGCCACCCAGGTCATAAACAGCGATCACCCCTTCCTGACCGGAGTCGAGGCCATAGGCGATGGCGGCGGCGGTCGGTTCGTTGAGCAGGCGCAGCACGTGCAGACCGGCCAGGCGGGCCGCATCCTTGGTGCCCTGGCGCTGGGCGTCATCGAAATAGGCGGGCACTGTGATGACCACGCCGTCGAGATCGCCACCGAGGGCGGCAGCGCCCCGCTCGGCCAGTTTCTTGAGGATCTCGGCCGAGACCTGAACCGGGTTGACCAGCCCTTGACGGGTCTGCAACTGCGGCATGCCGTTGTCGGCTGCCACGAATTGATAGGGCTGCTGGCGGGTATCAATGTCGGCCAGCGCCTTGCCCATCATCCGCTTGGCGGAAACGATGGTGTTGTGCGGGTCGAGGGCGGCCTCGCGCTTGGCATCGACGCCGACCCGGATGGTGTCAGCCTGGTAATGCACGACGGAGGGCAGCAGATCACGCCCCTGCTCGTCGCAGAGGGTATCGGCCTGACCGCTGCGCACGGCGGCGACCAGCGAGTTGGTAGTGCCAAGATCGATGCCAACGGCACGTTTGTGCTGATGAGGTGCGGCGCTCTGGCCGGGCTCGGCGATTTGCAGTAATGCCATGGGTAATCAAACTTCCAGCGTTAAAGGATCAAGACTCGAACAGCGAGTCTTCGAATCGTTCCAGCTCCTCGAGGAGCTTGTCGACAAACTTGAGTTTGCGAACACAATCAGCCGCTCGCGGATCCTCGCCTGTGGCGAGGGCCTGGGTCAGCTGCTGCATCAACAACTGGTGATCATGCCTGATCTCCTGGCGAAAATCCTTGATGGCACGCTCAGGGTCAGTCTCCCCTTTCAGGTCGGCCAGCCGCTCGCGCCACTCCAGTTGCTGCATCAGAAACGCGGTATCTTGCAACGTCTGTTGCTCGCCACGAAGTTCAGTGCCACGCAGGGAGAGCAGGTACTCGGCTCGGCGCAGGGGCGCCTTGAGGGTAGTGAAGGCATCGTTGATCTGGGCGGCACGTTGCACCGCAGCCAGCTGCTCCCGCTCGGGGGCGGTGGCAAAACGATCGGGATGAAACTGGGTTTGCAACTGGCGGTAGGTCTCTGCCAGCTGACGGGTATCGAGCTCGAAGCCTTCAACCAGCCCAAACAGCTCGAAATAATTCATGCAGACCTCTTAGACACTGATGCTGCCCCCATGCCGCTCGCGCTCAGGTGGGCGAAGCGGCATGGTTGAACCGGCCGTGGCCGGCCAGTTCAACGGACAAGCGATCATGTGTTGCACACATCTCAGACACTGAAGCTTTCGCCGCAACCACACTCGCCCTTGGCGTTGGGGTTGTTGAACTGGAAGCCCTCGTTGAGGCCCTCCTTGACGAAATCCAGTTCGGTGCCATCCAGGTGGATCAGACTCTTGGCATCGACGATGATCTTAACCCCGTCCTGCTCGAATACCTGATCTTCATCTGCCAGCTCATCGACGAACTCGAGCACATAGGCAAGACCCGAGCAGCCGGTGGTCTTGACGCCTAGGCGCAGGCCGATGCCCTTGCCCCGGTTGGTCAGAAACGAGGAAACCCGTGCCGCTGCGGCATCTGTCATGGTAATGGCCATACTGCGCTCCTGACCTTAGAGACCTTTCTTCTGCTTGTAATCGGCGATGGCGGCCTTGATGGCATCCTCGGCCAGAATGGAGCAGTGGATCTTCACCGGTGGCAGCGCCAGCTCTTCGGCGATGTCGGTGTTCTTGATACCGGCCGCTTCATCCAGGGTCTTGCCCTTGACCCACTCGGTCACCAGAGAGCTGGAGGCGATGGCGGAACCACAACCGTAGGTCTTGAACTTGGCATCTTCGATGATGCCATCGTCGCTGATCTTCAGCTGCAGCTTCATCACGTCACCACAGGCCGGTGCACCGACCATGCCGGTAGCGATGCTGGGATCGTTCTTGTCGAAGCCGCCTACGTTACGGGGGTTCTCGTAGTGGTCGATTACTTTTTCACTGTAAGCCATATCTAACTCCTGCTAATTCCGTTGAACACCGATCCCGCGGATCAGTGATGAGCCCATTCGACCGTGTTCAGATCGACGCCGTCCTTGTACATCTCCCACAGGGGAGACATCTCGCGCAGACGACCGATGGAGTCACGGATAAGCTTGATTGCGTAATCAATCTCTTCCTCGGTGGTGAAGCGACCCATGCTGAAACGGATGGAGCTGTGCGCCAGCTCGTCGTTCAGGCCCAGTGCGCGCAGCACGTAGGAGGGCTCCAGGCTGGCCGAGGTACAGGCAGAACCGGAAGAGACCGCCAGATCCTTCAGCGCCATGATGAGGGATTCCCCTTCCACATAGGCGAAGCTGACGTTGAGGTTGCCCGGCACCCGCTGTTCCAGGTCACCGTTGATGTAGACCTCTTCGATATCCTTGATGCCGTCCCACAGACGCTGACGCAGGGCCATGATGCGCTGACCTTCGCTCACCATCTCTTCCTTGGCGATGCGGAAGGCTTCGCCCATGCCGACGATCTGGTGAGTCGGCAGGGTGCCGGAACGCATGCCGCGCTCATGGCCACCACCGTGCATCTGGGCTTCCAGGCGCACACGCGGCTTGCGACGCACGTAGAGGGCACCAATGCCTTTCGGGCCGTATACCTTGTGAGCGGACATGGAGAGCAGGTCAACCTTGAGCGCCTCCACGTCCACCGGGATCTTGCCCACGCTCTGTACCGCATCCACGTGCAGCAGGATTTTGCGGGAGCGGCACAGCTCGCCGATGGCGGCAATGTTTTGCACCACGCCGATCTCGTTGTTGACGTGCATGATGCTGACCAGGATGGTGTCATCACGCAGGGCGCCTTCGATCTGTTCTTGGGTGAACAGGCCATTGGGCATCGGCTCGAGGTAGGTTACCTCATAGCCTTCGCGCTCCAGCTGGCGACAGGTATCCAGTACCGCCTTGTGTTCGGTCTTGGAGGTAACGATGTGCTTGCCCTTGCCGGCGTAGAAATGGGCGACGCCCTTGATGGCGAGGTTGTTGGATTCAGTCGCACCGGAGGTGAAGACGATCTCGCGCGGGTCGGCACCGATCAGCTCTGCCACTTGATTACGGGCCAGATCGACCGCCTCTTCGGCTTGCCAGCCAAAGCGGTGGGAACGGGAAG
This sequence comes from Aeromonas sp. DNRA1, assembly GCF_963888745.1. Lineage (NCBI taxonomy): Bacteria > Pseudomonadati > Pseudomonadota > Gammaproteobacteria > Aeromonadales > Aeromonadaceae > Aeromonas > Aeromonas sp. DNRA1. The sequence continues at coordinate 331,034 of NZ_CAWPKQ010000001.1, forward strand.
CTGGATTGCCGAACAGGCCATCCATGGTGAGACACTGCATCATTTTTTCTGCGACACGCGGGTCCACCGGACAGGTTGCCGAATAATCAAGGTAAATAGGCAGTTTCATGTTTTTCTCCGTTACAGCCAGGGTCATACATCGACCAGCTGTGGAAAGCACGTTTGTTTATAGTTGGACTTTCAAGCTCACATCGCCGCGTTCTGCCCGGTCTACCAGGGACAACACGGTTTTCATTTGTTCATCTTGCTTGCCGGCAATCCGGCGCACATCGGCCTGATCAACCAGCTCGGCCAGGGTGATGTCCCCCAGGAAGCTGGAGATCCGCTCGCTCAGGTCACGCCACAGGGAGTGAGTGAGGCACTGGGTGCCGCCGTGGCAGCCGCCCTTGCCGAGGCACTTGGTGGCATCCACCGATTCGTCGACCGCGGTGATCACCTGACCGACCGAGATGGCATTCGGCGCCAGGCCGAGGCGATAACCGCCGCCCGGGCCACGCACGCTGCTCACCAAGCCATGCTTGCGCAGGCGGGCAAACAGCTGCTCCAGATAGGACAAGGAGATGCCCTGGCGCTCCGAAATATCAGCCAGGGGCACGGGCCCCTGCTCAGCATGCAACGCCACGTCGAGCATGGCAGTCACAGCGTAACGTCCTTTTGAGGTCAGTCTCATATGCCTTACCGTTTTGCGAACCAATCAATATGGGCATATGGTCACATACCCGACTAAATCAGTCAAGTATATGGTTGAGTAATACGGTCGGGTTTAATCCTGCGGTCTCGGTTTTTGTACCGAGGTCAATATGCCGCGCAGGATGTTGAGTTCCACCGCCTCCGGCCGAGCCCGGTTGAACAGGCGGCGCAGCTTGCTCATGACCTGTCCCGGATGGTCATCGGCGATGAAGCCGGTCTTGAGCAGCGTCTGCTCCAGATGCTGATAGAAGCCTTCCAACTGCTCGGCGCTGGGATAATCCACCGCCATGTCGCTCTCGCCGACCTGTTCCTGCTGCAGCCAGTGCATTCGCACCTCATAGCAGAGGGTCTGCACTGCCATGGCCAGGTTGAGGGAGCTGTACTCCGGATTGGCCGCAATGGCCACGTGGTAATGGCACTTTTGCAGCTCGTCGTTGGTCAGGCCGGTGCGTTCACGGCCAAATACCAGCGCCACCGGATGCTGCATCCCCTCGGCTACCAGCTTCTCGCCCGCTTCGCGGGGGTCGAGCATGGGCCAGCTCAGGGTGCGGGAGCGTGCACTGGTACCGATGACCAGACCACAATCCGCTATGGCTTCATCCAGGGTCGACACGATACGGGCATTGGCCAGCAGATCGCTGGCACCGGCGGCCAGCGCATAGGCGTTGTCATCGGGCTGTGCTTGCGGATCAACCAGCACCATCTGGCTCAAGCCCATGGTCTTCATGGCGCGCGCCGCAGAGCCCATGTTGCCGGTGTGAGAAGTGTTTACCAACACGATACGAATCTGATCCAACATGCCCAGTCAATCTTCAGTCAAAAATGGCGCGCAATTGTAACATAGCCAATCGCTATTTTGGCACCGTAAATGGCGCGCCAATTCACAACAATGACGCCGTTTTGCAGAACAAAGCGGTATGAGACGGGTGCGCTGACTGGCTAGACTTGAAGGATGGGAAGGTGAAAAGTGGAGGCAACATGTGCCCACGCTGGCTTTATGAGAGGTTGCCGGTCTGCTATCTGCTGGTGGCGGTCGGCATCATCCTGCTCAGCCACTCCCCGCTGCTCTGGCTGGCGGGCACCTTGCTGTTTGTCGCCGGTGCCACCGTCTGGATGATGCGATCCAGCTATCGGCGTACCGATCTGGTCATCTTCCCGACCAAACGCTGGTTCCAGCCGGAGTGGCTCTACGAGGCCCAGCCGTTCATCTGGCTGGCGCTGGGTCTGCTGCTCTCGCGCCTTCCCAACGCCGGCGCCCTGCTGGCACTGCTGCCCTGTCTGTGGGCCTGTCGCTGCCTGTGGGCTCGCAATCACTACCGCCACCATGCCGATGGGCTGGTCTCACAACTGAGGCGCAACCCCACCCGCCGGCGCAGAGTGCGCCTCTTGCGCTGATCCCGCCTTTGCCCGCTCGATGAAGGTGGCGAGATCCAGCAAGGGATAACGCACCAGGCTTGGCAAACCGTCCAGATCCAGGCTGTCCATCAGGTTTTTCACCTCCAGCCCCAGCTCGGTGTTCCCTTCAATCTTCAGCTTGCGCTGGAAGAAGAGAGAGTCGGGATCTTCCTTGCGTCCGGCAATCAGGATGAGGTCGTTGGTGGTGCCGCTGAAACAGACATCGGCCTGCTCGCAGTAGCGAGCCACCACCAGCTTGCCATCCTGCTCGCTGATGAACCAGCAGAGCTCCAGATCCGAGACTTCGACCTTGAGCCACTTGCCCGCCAGAAATTCAAAGTCGCCATCTGCGATGGCCTCTTTGAACACGCTGGCCAGCAGGCGCTCCATCAGGCTCTGCTGCAAGGAAAATGGCACCAGTTTGAGAGGATGGCGCAGAATGCGGGGAGCCTGTTCGACCAGGCGACGTTGCAGTTGTTGAAACACGATAAACTCCCAGTTTTTTGCGCATTCAAGCACAGGGCCGCAGCCATGATCCTGTTGGAAATCAAACTTGTGCCCACTTACCTCAAGAAGGGTAAAGCCACACAAAGCTGCCTCAGGTCAAAAAGTGGAAGGACGCCGGTGAATACAATCGAGCCACTTTTGCATTTTTACCCTCTCGGAGCGTACCCGATGGAATTACTCTGTCCGGCAGGCAGTTTGCCGGCACTGAAAACAGCCGTGGATAACGGGGCCGATGCGGTCTATATCGGCTTCAAGGATGACACCAACGCCCGCCATTTCGCCGGGCTCAACTTCACCGACAGCAAGCTGGAGAAAGCGGTCGACTATGTGCACCAGCATGGCCGCAAACTCCACATCGCCATCAACACCTTCGCCCACCCGGGCTACGATGCCCGCTGGCAGCAGGCGGTGGACAAGGGCGCCGCACTGGGTGCCGATGCCCTGATCATCGCCGACCTCGCCGTGCTCGACTATGCCAGCCGCCGCTACCCGGATCTGGAACTGCACGTCTCGGTGCAGGCCAGTGCCACTAACGCCGCCGCCATCCGTTTCTACCAACAGCACTTCAACGTCGGTCGGGTGGTGTTGCCGCGCGTCCTCTCCATGCATCAGGTGAGGCAGCTGGCCCGCGAGACCGACGTCGGCCTCGAGGTGTTCGCCTTCGGCAGCCTCTGCATCATGGCGGAGGGGCGCTGCTACCTCTCCTCCTACATGACCGGCGAGAGCCCCAATACCGTCGGCGCCTGCTCACCGGCCAAGTTCGTGCGCTGGGAGGAGACCCCGAGCGGCCTCGAGTCTCGCCTCAACGAGGTGCTGATCGACCGTTACGGCCCCGGGGAAAACGCCGGCTACCCGACCCTGTGCAAGGGCCGCTTCGAGGTGGATGGCCAGACCTACCACGCGCTGGAGGAGCCCACCAGCCTCAATACCCTTGGCCTGTTGCCCGAGCTGTTCCAGACCGGTATCCAGTCGGTCAAGATTGAAGGACGCCAACGCAGCCCCGCCTATGTGGAGCAGGTCACCCGGGTCTGGCGCGCCGCCATCGACGCCTATCAGGCCAATCCGGAAGCCTATCAGGTCAAGGCCGAGTGGGATGCCCAGCTCGCCCGCGTCTCCGAGGGGAGTCAGACCACCCTCGGTGCCTATCATCGCCAGTGGCAATAAGGAGCCCTGTTCATGAAATTCTCTCTCGGCCCCCTGCTCTTCTACTGGCCCAAGGCCGACACCCAGGGCTTCTATCAGGCGGCCGCCGCCAGCCAGGCCGACATCGTCTATCTGGGGGAAACCGTCTGCAGCAAGCGCCGCGAACTGAAAGTGGATGACTGGATTGCCCTCGCCCGTCAGGTGGCCGGCTCGGGCAAGCAGGCGGTGCTCTCCACGCTGGCGCTCATCTCCGCCCCCTCCGAGCTCAAGGAGGTCAAGCGGCTGGTCGACAACGGCGAGCTGATGATCGAGGCCAACGATCTGGGAGCGGTCCAGCTCGCCAGTGAAGCCGGGCTGCCGTTCGTCTGCGGCCCCGCCATCAACGCCTACAACGCCGACGTGCTGCGCATGCTGCTCAAACAGGGGATGCAGCGCTGGGTGATGCCGGTGGAGCTATCCCGCGACTGGCTGGTGCAGCTCAATCAGGATCTGGGCAGGGAGCGCCAGCAGTTCGAGGTGGAGGTGTTCGCCTACGGCCACCTACCGCTCGCCTACTCGGCGCGCTGCTTCACCGCCCGCTCCCTCGACCGGCCCAAGGACAACTGCGAACTGGCCTGCATCGACTACCCCACCGGCCGGCTCGCCAGCAGCCGCGAGGGGCAGAAGGTGTTCAACCTCAACGGCATCCAGACCCAGTCCGGTTATTGCTACAACCTGGGCAACGATCTGGCCGGGATGGAGGGGCTGGTGGATGTGGTGCGTCTCTCCCCCGAGGGGCTGGACACCCTGACGATGCTGGATCGCTTCAAGGCCAATGAACAAGGCCTGGCCCCCCTGCCCCTGCAGCAGGAGCGCGACTGCAACGGTTACTGGCGCCAGATCCCCGGCATGATGCTGGCCCAGTGAGCCGGCGGCATACCATCTGACGGGGGTGACTTACACCGTCGCGTCTGACACCCGGACAGCAAAAAGGCCTCGCAATGAGGCCTTTTCTACATCATTCAAACCGGCAACAGGGCAAGCTCAGGATGCCTGCTTGCTGCTCTTGCCCTGGGCACTCTGGGCACCGGGCGGCAGGGGTTTGCGCGCCATCAGCTCCAGTTCGAGCAGGGCATATCTGTGCTCGATGAAGTCATACACGTTGTTGGCGAGCGCCAGCTTGAAGTAGCTGATGGCTTCCTTGCGGTTGCCCTTGGCCAGTTCAAACTTGCCGAGGTAGAAGTAGGTTTCGCACAGGCGCTCGGCGAGCTCCCGGTTGTCCTTCACCCCTTTCACCACATTGCCCATCAACTGGGTGGCATTGAGTTCGCCGGTATAGAGGCGCACCAGATCCCAGTTCCAGGCATCGTCATCGTACTTGTTGAGCCGCTCGCGCATCCGGCTCATGGCGGCCGGTGCATTGAGCTTCTGTTCGGCCAGATAGAGCCAGATCACCCGGTAGGGATCTTCCGGCTGCGCCTCGTAGAAGCGCTTCATATCGGCCGCGGCCAGCTCGGGACGATTGCCGTAATAGAGCGCAATGCCACGGTTCAGGTAGGCATAGTCATAATCGGGAGCCAGCTCGAGGGCGGAATCAAATGCCTCGTAGGCCTCGTCATAATTCTGCTGCTGCACCAGATAGACACCGATGAAGTTATAGGCTTCGGCAAAATCCGGCTTCTCCCGCAGAGCGCGGTTGAAATCCAGCCGCGCCAGGGAGCGCAAGCCTACCCGGTCAAACACGACAGCACGCTCATAAAACAGTTCAGCCCGTTGCTCCGTGGTCAATTCCATCTCACTGAGCATCTGCCCGAGTCGCGCCAACGCCAACTCGCTCTGGTAAGAGACCTGCAGGGGGGTCGCCAATACCAGTGAAGCGGGTTGCGGCTTGGGAACTTGAGGCGCTTCAACCTGACTGCTACTGCTGCAACCCCACATGGGGAGCAGCAACAGGATACCAAGGAGGTATCCAATCCCTTTCCTGACGTTCAATGAACACTCCGACGCTTACGCTTGACCCGGCATATGGTAAAGGTCAGCCGACACTTTGTCATGTGGCTGAGCCTCTCTCCCTCAAATAAATCAGGATTCGACAGGGTATCCGGCATCACACCAGCCCCGAAAGCCACCATCGACGCTGACCACCCGGCCGTAGCCCATCTTCTGCAGGTTCTCCGCCACCAAAATGGAGCGAAATCCCCCACCACAATAGAGGTAGAGCTCGGTGTCGGGATCCGGGTAACGGGTTTCGATGTCCCGCTCGATCACCCCGCGACCGAGGTAGGTTGCCCCCGGCAGATGGCCCCTGGCCCACTCGCTCTCTTCCCGCACGTCGACCAGGTGAAAGGTACGCCCCTCATCCTGCCAGCGTTTGATCTGGTGCACGTCGGTCTCCCGCACATGGGGACGAATGGCCTCTACCAGTGCCAGAAAACGGGGATTGTGTTGCATGGCTTGCTCCTTGCCTGTTGACCAACAGCCGTGGGTGAAACCGTCATAATGACTCACCCGGACGATAAGAGAAAGGGCGCCTCGCGGCGCCCTTGTCATTTACGGCAGGATCTCTTGCTGATCCGCGCCCTCTTTTTCCACCTGGGTCGGCAGCATGTGCTCCCGCTTGACCCCGAAGAACATGGCGAATGAGCTCGCCACATAGATGGAGGAGTAGGTACCGAAGGCGACACCGATCACCATGGCCACCGAGAAACCGTGGATCAGCGGACCGCCCTTGAGCAGCAGTGCCAGTACCACCACGAAGGTCAAGCCCGAGGTGATGATGGTCCGGCTCAGGGTCTCGGTCATGGAGAGATCCAGGATGTACTCGGTATCCCCTTTGCGCACCTTGCGAAAGTTCTCCCGCAGTCGGTCGAACACTACGATGGTGTCGTTCAGGGAGTAACCCACCAGGGTCATCAATGCCGCCAGCACGGTCAGGTCGAACTCGTATTGGAAGTAGGCAAAGACGCCGAGGGTGATCACCACGTCGTGCACCAGGGAGAGAATGCCCCCCATGGCCAGACGCCATTCGAAGCGCACCGCCACGTAGATCAGGATACAGATGATGGAGGCCAGCATGGCCAGCGCACCGTCGGTCGCCAGCTCGTCACCCACCGAAGGGCCGACGAACTCGACGCGCTTGAGCACGGCCGCAGGATCGATCAGCTTGGCCGCCGCCAGCACCTCGTTGCCCTGCTGCTCCACCTTGACCCCCTCTTTCGGGGTCAGGCGGAACAGTACGTCACGGCTGGAACCGAAGTGTTGCAGGGTCGCCCCTTCAATCTTCTGCTCATCCAGCACCTGGTGCACCTTGTCCAGGCTCACCGACTGCTGGAACCCCACCTCGATGGTGGTACCGCCGGTAAAGTCCAGGCCCCAGTTCAGGCCCCGGTCGAACAGGAAGAACAGGGAGATCACCATCAGCAGGGTAGAGAAGACCACACCCGGCTTGGCATAGCGCATGAAGGGAATGGGCTTTTCAAAATGTAGAATCTGAAACATGTCTCTTCCTTAGATCGGCAGCTTGTCGAGGCGCCGTCCACCCCAGGCCAGGTTGATGATGGCGCGGGATACCGTGATGGCGGTAAACATGGAAGCACTCAGACCAATCCCCAGCGTCAGGGCGAAGCCCTTGATGGCGCCGGTGCCGATACCGAACAGGATCACACAGGTGATGAGCGAGGTGACGTTGGAGTCGGCAATGGTCGAGAATGCCCGATCAAAGCCCAGATGAATGGCCTGCTGCACCCCGCGACCGTTGCGGATCTCTTCACGAATACGCTCGTAGATCAGCACGTTGGCATCCACCGCCATACCCAGCGTCAAGACGATACCGGCGATGCCCGGCAGGGTCATGGTGGCCCCCGGGATCATTGACATAATACCGACGATCAGCACCAGGTTCATGGTGAGGGCGATGTTGGCCACCCAGCCGAACGCACGGTAGTAGATCCCCATGAACAGCACGATCACCAGCATGGCCCAGCCGATGGCTTCCATACCGCTGTCGATGTTCTGCTGACCCAGGCTCGGGCCTATGGTGCGCTCTTCCACGATCTGGATCGGGGCGATCAGCGCACCGGCTCGCAGCAGCAGCGCCAGGTTATGGGCTTCGTTGGCGTTGTCGATGCCGGTGATGCGGAACTGGCTGCCAAGGCGCGACTGGATGGTGGCGACGTTGATCACCTCCTCCTGCTTGCGGAACTTGCGCTTGCCGTCCGGACCCGGCTGACCGACCGGCTTGTATTCGATGAACACGGTAGCCATGCCCTTACCAACGTTGTCCTTGGTAAAGTTGGCCATCTTGTTGCCACCCTGGCCATCAAGCTTGATGTTGACCTGGGGACGGCTGTATTCGTCGAAACCGGACTGGGCACCCACGATGTGGTCACCGGTCAGGATGATGCGCTTTTGCAGCACCACCGGACGTCCGTTGCGATCGTTGTAGACCTTGGAGCTCGGCGGCACCCGACCATCGGCCGCGGCCTGGATGTCGGCAGTCTCATCGACCATGTGGAATTCCAGGGTCGCGGTCGCGCCCAGGATCTCCTTGGCACGGGCGGTGTCCTGAATACCGGGCAGTTCCACCACGATGCGCTCGGCACCCTGCTGTTGTACCAGCGGCTCGGCCACGCCCAGCTCGTTCACCCGGTTGCGGATGATGGTGATGTTCTGCTCGAGGGCGTACTTCTTCACTTCCTTGATCTTGGCTTCACTCAAGGAGGCCAGCAGGACGAACTCGTCCCCCTTCTGCTCGGTGGTGAAGGTGAGATCCGGGTTCTGACGACGCAGGTGAGAGATGGCCTTGGCCTGATCGGCCTCGTCACGGAACAGCACCTGTACCTGATCACCGGCCCGGCGCACGCCGGAATAACGGATCTTCTGGGTACGCAGCTCGGAACGGAAATCCTGCACCATCTGCTCTTGCTGCTTGGTCAGCGCCTCGGCCATGTCCACTTCCATCAGGAAGTGCACACCGCCGCGCAGGTCCAGACCCAGCTTGAGCGGGTTGGCGCCGATGGCTTCGAGCCAGGCAGGCGTGGAAGGGGCCAGGTTAAGAGCGGTAATGAAGTTGTCGCCCAGCTTGTTGGCGACGATGTCGCGCGCCTTGAGCTGCTCTTCGGTATTTTTGAAACGAACCAGGATAAAGCCGTGCTCGAACGCCGCATGCTTGACCGGGATCTGAGCCGCATCGAGCGTCTCTTTCACCAGGTCAAGGGTGTCCAGCTTGACTTCGGCCCCCCGGCTGGCAGAGATCTGCAAGGCCGGGTCTTCGCCGTAAAGATTGGGGGCTGCATATAGAAAACCGATGGCGATCACCACGACCACCATCAGGTATTTCCACAGCGGATAGCGATTTAACACGCTGTGCTCCTCGGGAGATTAGAGGGACTGGATAGAACCCTTGGGCAGAACGGCAGAGACGAAGTCACGTTTGATGGTGACCTGGGTCTGATCGTTCAAGGCCAGCACCAGGTATTCGCTGTCGGCGGATACTTTGGCGATCTTGCCAACCAAGCCACCGGAAGTGAGGACTTCGTCACCCTTGGAGAGGGAGCTCATCAGGTTGCGGTGATCTTTGGCGCGCTTGGCCTGGGGGCGATAGATCATGAAGTAGAAGATGAGGCCGAATACGGCCAGCATGATGATCATTTCCATGCCACCACCCTGTGCACCCGGAACTGCGCCTTCTGCATACGCCTTGGAGATAATGCTCATTTAACAACCTCTTATTGATGTAGATTTGAAAACTAGCTTATATATCGTTGTTATTTCACGTCATTTTCAGCTAACGGAGGCACGGGCTTCCCTTGCCGACGGTAAAACTCAGTTACAAAGTCGTCTAATTTACCCTGCTCGATCGCGTCCCGCAAACCCTGCATCACACGCTGGTAATAACGCAGGTTGTGAATGGTGTTCAGACGGGCACCGAGGATCTCGTTGCACTTGTCCAGATGGTACAAATAACTGCGGGTGTAGTTCTTGCAGGTGTAGCAATCGCAGTCGGCATCCAGGGTGCTGGTGTCCTCGCGATACTTGGCGTTGCGGATCTTGACCACCCCGTCGGTGGTGAACAGGTGGCCGTTGCGGGCGTTGCGGGTCGGCATTACGCAGTCGAACATGTCGATGCCGCGGCGCACCCCTTCCACCAGATCTTCCGGCTTGCCCACGCCCATCAGGTAACGCGGTTTGTCGGCCGGGATTTTCGGGCAGACGTGCTCGAGGATGCGATGCATGTCCTCTTTCGGTTCACCCACCGCCAGACCACCGACCGCGTAACCGTCAAAACCGATCTCCAAGAGACCTTCCAGCGACACATCCCGCAGATCTTCGTACACGGAACCCTGGATGATGCCGAACAGGGCGTTCTTGTTGCCGAGCGCATCGAACTTGTCGCGCGAACGCTTGCCCCAGCGCAGGGACATCTCCATGGACTTGCGCGCCTCTTCGTAAGTGGCCGGGTACGGCGTGCACTCATCGAAGATCATCACGATGTCGGAGCCCAGATCGTACTGGATCTCCATGGATTTCTCGGGGTCGAGGAAGATCTTCTCGCCGTTGATGGGGTGACGGAAGTGCACCCCCGCCTCGGTGATCTTGCGGATGTGGCCCAGGCTGAACACCTGGAAACCGCCGGAGTCGGTCAGGATCGGGCCCTGCCAGTTCATGAAGTCATGCAGATCGCCGTGGGCGCGCATCACTTCCTGCCCCGGCCGCAGCCAGAGGTGGAAGGTGTTGCCGAGCAGGATCTGGGCACCGGTCTCACGCACCTCTTCCGGGGTCATCCCCTTGACGGTGCCGTAGGTGCCGACCGGCATAAAGGCCGGGGTCTGCACGGTGCCGCGCTCGAATACCAGCTGGCCGCGACGGGCACGGCCGTCAGTGGTTTTCAGTTCAAATTTCATTGCTACCTCGTTGCGTCAGAGAAACAGTCTGACAGTAGGGGGCCCGAGGGCCCGGTATAAAGGGCGTGGCTTATGCCTGCGCACGGCGACGGGTGACGAACATGGCGTCCCCGTAGCTGAAGAAACGGTACTGCTCGGCCACGGCCGCCTGGTAGGCCGCCATCACGTTGTCGTAGCCTGCAAAGGCGCTGACCAGCATGATCAGAGTCGACTCCGGCAGATGGAAGTTGGTGACCATGGCATCGACCACCTGGAACTGGTAACCGGGGAAGATGAAGATGTCGGTGTCGCTGAAGAACGGCGCCAGCGGCTTGCCCTGGGCCAGGCTCACCTTGGCGGCGCTCTCGAGCGATCGCACCGAGGTGGTCCCCACCGCAATCACCCGGCCACCGCGGGCGCGCGTCGCGGCGATGGCGTCCACCACCTCCTGCGGCACCTCGGCATACTCCGAGTGCATATGGTGATCTTCAATCTTGTCCACCCGCACCGGCTGGAAGGTGCCCGCCCCGACGTGCAGGGTGACGAACGCCGTTTCCACCCCCTTGGCACGGATCTTCTCGAGCAGCGGCTCGTCGAAGTGCAGGCCGGCAGTCGGCGCCGCTACGGCACCCGGCTTCTGGTTGTAGACGGTCTGGTAGCGCTCCTTGTCGGCATCCTCATCGGGACGGTCGATGTAAGGAGGCAGCGGCATATGGCCGATGGCTTCCAGGATCTCCAGCACGGGGCGTGGGTCGAGGAAATGGATCTCGAACAGGGCATCGTGACGGGCACGCATCTCGGCTTCGACTTTCTCGCCGTCGGCCCCGCCATCCAGAATGAGCCGGGTACCGGGCTTGGGCGATTTGGAAGAGCGCACATGAGCCAGCACGCTGTGCTCGTCCAGCATCCGCTCCACCAGCACCTCCAGCTTGCCGCCGCTGGCCTTCTGGCCAAACATGCGCGCCGGAATGACACGGGTGTTGTTGAATACCAGCAGATCGCCGGGGTTGAGCTGGTCCAGCACATCCACAAATTGACCGTGGCGCAGTGCGCCAGTTTGACCATCGAGCTGCAACAGACGACTGGCGGTACGTTCCGTCATGGGATAGCGGGCAATCAGCTCGTCTGGCAGATCAAAATGAAAATCGGATACTTGCATCTTTCACCTCGGGGGGAATCGGCGGCTAGTCTAGTTATCCCCTTCTTCCAAGGCAACCCAAAAGACCAAAAACCCAAGGGAGACAAGGGATAGCGAGCAATTATGTGAAGCAGGGCCAGTTAAAAAACCTTTAAGGTTTTGTATTGACCCTGATCATGTTTTACCGAGGGGGGCTGGGCTAGGGTGAAAGCAGATACACAAGGAGGCCCACCATGATGACCCTATCCGAGATCATGACTGAACACCCCTTCACCCTGGGTCCGGAAAACAGCGTCAAACAGGCGATGGATCTGATGCAGCAGGAGCGGATCCGCCACATCCCCATCGTTGACGAACAGCATCATCTGCTGGGCCTGGTCACCCTCTCCGACATCCTTGCCACCCGCGAGTCCAAACTGCTGCTGATCAATCCGGAGCGGGAGGCAGAGTTCACCGACAGCGTACAGCTCGACGAGATCATGACCCGCCAGGTGGCCAGCGTGGATCCCCACGCCGGCATCAAGGAGGCGGCGCTCTACCTGCAACGACACAGATACGGCTGCCTGCCGGTACTCAAAGGGCGCAAGTTGATCGGCATCGTCACCGAGTCGGACTTCATTGCCGTCGCCATCAACCTGCTGGAACTGATGGAGGAGCAGGAGCCGCCTGGCGACTTTTGATCTCTATTTAATGTAATAAAATTACAATAAAAGCGTTTTAAGCGCACTTCATCGGCAATAAAGCTGAAACCCTTTCATTTTGATTGAAAAATTACACCATAACCTTGCTTTGTGATCTGCATCACACTATCATGACCGTCATGCAATAGTTGCCGAGCGGAAGACGAGGGATTGTGCACCCGTCCTCTTCCTCTCATATGTCTGCAAGTTTGCACACCCCGTAGTTAGTCTTTGCTGTAAAGCTTTTGTTTATATAGCCATTCCTTGTTTGATGACCCGGCCTTGTCCTTGCGACGACGCCGGGATTTTTTTATCTGTGCATTTCCCCTCCCCTCGCCCCGTGCGTACTGGCGCCTGCATATCGCAAAGCGGCAGCCCCCCATCTATTTACGGTTGGCAGACTGCCACTCGCCCCTTGAAAAGCCGAAGCCGCGCACAGATGTTGAACCTCGACAAGGAGTTATCCCGGCATGCCGGTGATATTCATGTTAGGTACAGCAGCCATGGTTTATCTAATAAGTAGATTTAAGTGATTCAAAATTGCGGCTTTGATCGATTAGGAAAAGTCCCTATGATGAATCCATCGAAAGTTAAACGCCTCGTCCGGCACGACTTTTCAAACCCAGACGGGCATATGTACATCACCAAGGAGCAAATACATGTCTACCTACATCAACACTGAAATCAAGCCGTTCAACGCCACCGCCTACCACAATGGCAAATTCGTTCAGGTGTCTGACGCTGACCTGAAAGGCAAGTGGTCCGTGGTGTTCTTCTACCCGGCTGACTTCACCTTCGTCTGCCCGACCGAGCTGGGTGACCTGGCTGACAACTACGCCGAATTCCAGAAGCTGGGCGTCGAGATCTACTCCGTCTCCACCGACACCCACTTCACTCACAAGGCCTGGCACGACACTTCTGACACCATCCAGAAGATCCAATACCCGATGATCGGCGACCCGACCGGCACCATCACCCGCAACTTCGGCGTGATGATCGAAGAAGCCGGTCTGGCTGACCGCGGTACCTTCGTCATCGACCCGCAAGGCATCATCCAGATCGTTGAAATCAACGCCGGCGGTATCGGTCGTGACGCACTGGAACTGCTGCGCAAGGTCAAAGCTGCCCAGTATGTTGCCGCTCACCCGGGTGAAGTGTGCCCGGCCAAGTGGAAAGAAGGCGACGCCACCCTGGCCCCGTCCCTGGATCTGGTAGGCAAAATCTAAGCCTCCCCGCTCTGAAGACCGGCCCACTCAAGGGCCGGTCTGCTTTCTGGCCTGACAAAACGCTGACCCGCAATCAAAAGAAGGAATTCGAAGATGTTGGATACCAACCTCAAACAACAACTCAACGGTTACTTGCAGTACATCGTCAATCCCATCGAGATCAGCGTGTCCGGCAATGACAGTGACAAATCCGCCGAACTGCTGGCCTTGGCCGGCGAGATCGCCGAGATGTCCCCCAAGATTACCCAGACCTCTGGCACCAATGCCCGCAAGCCTTCCATGAGTGTCGCGCCGAAGGGCCAGGCCCCGCGCGTTCATTTTGCCGGCATCCCCATGGGTCATGAATTTACCTCGCTGGTGCTCGCCCTGCTGCAAAGCGGCGGTCACCCCTCCAAGGCCGATGCGGCCGTGCAGGAGCAGATCCGCAATCTCAAGGGTGAGTTCCACTTCGAGACTTACATTTCGCTCTCCTGCCACAACTGCCCGGACGTGGTGCAGGCCCTCAACCTGATGGCAACCCTGAACCCCGGCATCACCCACACCATGATCGACGGTGCCCTGTTCCAGGACGAGGTCAACGAGCGTCAGATCATGGCGGTACCGAACGTCTACCTGAACGGTCAACCGTTCAGCCAGGGCCGCATTTCGCTGGAAGAGATCGTCGCCAAGCTCGACACCGGCGCCGCCGAACGCAAGGCGCAAGAGCTGAGCGAAAAAGCCCCTTACGACGTACTGGTCGTCGGTGGTGGCCCGGCTGGCGCAGCCGCCGCCATCTATGCCGCTCGCAAAGGCATTCGCACCGCCATCGTCGCCGAACGTTTCGGTGGCCAGGTGATGGACACCATCGGCATCGAGAACTTCATCTCCGTGCCCTACACCGAAGGCCCCAAGCTGGCCGCCAGCCTGGAGCAGCACGTCAAGCAGTACGGCGTGGAAGTGATCACCGAGCAGCGCGCCGCCGCCATCAGCAAGGATGGCTACGTCAACGTGGATCTCGCCTCTGGCGCCACCTTGAAGAGCCGCGCCGTGATCCTGGCGACCGGTGCCCGCTGGCGCGACCTGAACGTGCCTGGCGAGCTCGAGTACCGTACCAAGGGCGTGGCCTACTGCCCGCACTGTGACGGCCCCTTCTTCAAGGGCAAGCGGGTTGCGGTGATCGGGGGCGGCAACTCCGGCATCGAGGCAGCCATCGACTTGGCAGGCATCGTCGAACACGTCACCGTAGTGGAGTTCGCCGACACCCTGCGTGCCGACGAGGTACTGCAGAAGAAGGCGCGCTCCATGGGCAACATCGACATCATCATGAGCGCCCGCACCACTGAAGTGATCGGTGATGGCAGCAAGGTGGTGGGCATGGATTACGAAGATCGCACCACCGGCGAGATCAAGCATCTGGCGGTGGCGGGCATCTTCGTCCAGATCGGTCTGGTGCCGAACACCGAGTTCCTCAAGGGGAGCGACGTGACCCTGACCCGCTTTGGCGAGATCGAGATCGACACCAAGGGCGCCACCTCCCTGCCCGGCGTCTACGCCGCAGGGGACGCCACCACGGTGCCGTTCAAGCAGATCATCATCTCCATGGGCGCCGGGGCGACCGCCGCACTGGGGGCGTTTGATTACCTCATTCGCAATCCGGCGCCGGAAGCGACCAAAGCTGACGCCGTCACCGCCTGATAGCGACCAGATGGACAAAAAGCCGACTCAGTGAGTCGGCTTTTTTTGTTGCTACGCACCCTCGACTCAGCCTGCTTTTGACTGCTGGCCCTCATCCGATCCGGGGGTGGCATAGCTGGCGGGTACCGCCTCCCCCGCCAGGTCCGTTCTCGGCTCCAGCTCCGCCGTCATCGGGGTATTGGGCGGCACCGGGATGAACACCTGATGATCGGCCAGCGGAATGGGCGCTCGCTGCCGCTTGCGCCAGCCGAGATACCCCGCCAGCAACAGGCCACAGAGGGCGAAATAGACGAACAGCCCCTCTGGCCCGAACTGCGCCATGACAAAAGGCGCCAGCAGCGGCCCGGTCATGGCGCCCAGGCTGTAGGCGAGCAGCAACCCCTGATTGGCCCCCAGCACCTGGTCCGGACGCAGCTCGTCACAGGCGTGGCTGAGGCTCAATGGGTAGATGGAGAACGCCATGCCGCCCAGCAGGAACACCAGGCCCCCCATCAGCGGCTCGCGCCAGCCGGCGGGCAGCAGCACCATCAACAGGGCCAGCAGCGCCAGCACGGCGCCAAGCAGCAGGATCACCAGCCGCCGGTCGTAGCGATCGGAGAGACGACCGATGGGGTACTGCAGGCACATCCCCCCCAGGATCACCAGCGCCATCATGTCCGCCACCTTGGAGAGCGACGAACCGCTGTCGGTAAAATAGAGCGGCAGCAGGCCGTAGATGGCCCCGAGGATGAGGCCGGAGGTAAAGCTGCTGCCCATCCCCGCCGGGGTGAGCCGCACCAGCTCCAGCACGCCGACCGGCTGGGGCGCCACCATGGCCGGGGTCGCTACCCGGGAAACCGCCAGCGGGATCACCGACAGGGTCGCCGCCATGGCGCACAGGGCAAACGGGGTCAATACCATGGGATCCACCCACTTGAGCAGCAACTGCCCCATGGCCAGAGAGCCGTAGAGCAGGATCATGTAGAGAGACATCAGCCGGCCCCGGTTGGCCGGCGTGCTGGAGACCAGCATCCAGGACTCCAGCACCACGAACAGACCGCCGGTGGCAAAGCCCCCCACCAGCCGCAGCGCCGCCCAGCTCAGCGGCTCGACCACCATGCCGTGCAGCAGAAACAGAAAGCAGAGCAGGGAGGCGTAGGCCGCATAGGCCCGGATGTGACCCACCCGGATGATGAGGCGGGCATTGACGAAGGCCCCCAGCACCAGACCGCCGAAGTAGGCGGCCGATACCAGGCCGATGGCCTGGGCCGATACCTGCTCGGCAGACAGGCGCACCGTCAGCAGGGTGTTGAACATGCCGTGGCCCAGAATGAAGATCACCAGACTGGTCAGGGGTGAGAGGAACCTTGCGAGTGTCATGGGGTCTCCCTGATTGGCTCAATCGTGAGCAAAACAACCATGGTACCGTCTGCTTCCCGCCCACTTCAACCCGAGCGCCCCGTCAGGGCGCAGACCGCGGGCTATGCTTGCTGGGTATCCCATGATGGAGCGTCCCATCATGGCCATCACAGTGGAGACAGCCGACATGAAACCAGCCCTGCTTTTGGCCAGCCTGCTCTTTACCGGCAGCGCCCTCGCCTTTCACTGCCCCGCCGACATGAAGAAGATCGATGATGCCCTCGCCGCCAAACCCGCCCTCAGCACCGACAAGCTGGCCGAGGTGAAGAAGCTGCGCGCCGAGGGGGAAGTCCTGCACAAGGCGGGCAAGCATCAGGAGTCCGTCGATACCCTGGCCAAGGCAATGGCCATGCTGGGGTTGAACAAGAGTTAGCGCAGGCACCACAGCCCACCGCTGCGAACAGGATCAGCCATGCCCTTGCGGGCCCTCGCCATCGGTGGCAAGGGCCCGCTGTTTATCTGGGCCCCTTGCTCCCCCCGACTGCTACACCCGGCCGCTGTAGAGCAGGGTGTCGTAGTTGAAGGCAATCACGCCATCGACCGCATGGCGGGCAAATTCCCGGGCGATCAGCGCCGTCAGCTCGGCATGGGCTTGCGAGCCGGCCACCGGGGCATAGGAAGAGGAGTTGAGCCGCCCCAGCACCCCGTCGAGATCGAACAGCTGGCGGTTGGCGAAACGATCGAGCCGGAACTCCCCCTCGAAGAAGGCCTGAAAGTCCCCTTCGCCCAGATTGCGGTGATTGACCTCCTCATAATCTCCCGAATAGGTGCGCAGCCCCGCCTCATAAGCCTTGAGAAATGGGGTGTCGGTCAGCCGGTCATTCCAGATGAGGGCGACCCGGCCACCGGGTCTGAGCAGCCGCCAGCACTCCTGCTTGAAGGCGGCGCGATCAAACCAGTGAAACGCCTGCGCCACCGTCACCAGATCCACCGACTCGTCTGCCAGACCGGTGGCTTCGGCACTGCCATCCTGCCACTCGATATTGGCCACTGCCTGCAGCTGGTGCCGGGCCGCCCCGCGCATCTCCGCATTTGGCTCGACCGCCCAGACTTGCGCCACCCGGGGGGCCAACAGCGCGGTCAGGATGCCGGTGCCGGCCCCGATATCGGCCACCCGGGCAGTCGGCCCCATGGCCAACTCGCTGGTCAGAAAATCGAGCATGGCGGCAGGATAACTTGGCCGATATTTCACATAGGCCTCGACCCGGGTCGAGAATCGCTGGGTACTGTCCATTGCCACTCCTTGCGCTGAATCGGTACGAAATCAGGGCCGAGTCAATTGCCCCGCCCCTCATCCTGCCCCGAGTGCAACCGGCAAGGCAATCGCCCCGTCATGGCGATCCAACATCATCGCCACGCACCTGAGCGCCGGGGTCAGCCGATGCGCCTGCCTTGTGCATCCACCACCTGCTCTCCATCTTCCTTGCTGAAGGCCCCTTGCTGGGGGCTCGGCAGGATATCCAGTACCACTTCTGACGGGCGGCATAGCTTGGTGCCAAGCGGGGTCACCACGATGGGCCGGTTGATCAGAATGGGGTGCGCCAGCATGGCATCGACCAGTTCATCGTCGCTGAACTTGTTCTCGGCCAGTCCCAGCGCCTCATAGGGGGGCACGTTCTGGCGTAGCAGGTCGCGAACCGGCATCCCCATGGCGGCAATCAACGCCAGCAGGGTGTCGCGACTGGGCGGTGTCTCCAGATAGTGGATGACGGTCGGTTCAACGCCTGAGTTGCGGATAAGCGCCAGCGTATTGCGGGAAGTGCCGCAGGCCGGGTTGTGGTAAATGGTGATCTGGGCGTCATTCATGATGGGTTCTCTGGGTTGGTGTAAGAGCGCTTCATGCGCAGGGCGACATTGACCAGGGCGATCAGTACGGGAACCTCCACCAGCGGGCCGATCACCCCGGCAAAGGCCTGATCCGAGCTCAGCCCGAACACCGCGATGGCGACGGCGATGGCCAGCTCGAAGTTGTTGCCGGTGGCGGTAAAGGCGATGGAAGCGTTCTTGTCATAGGGGATGCCCAGTTTCTTGCCCACCAGGAAGCTGGTGAAGAACATCAGCACAAAGTAGACCACCAGGGGCACCGCGACCCGCAGCACATCCATGGGCAGTTCGACGATCATCTCCCCCTTGAGGCTGAACATCAGCACGATAGTGAGCAGCAGCGCGATCAGCGTGATGGGGGAAATTGCCGGAATAAAACGCTCGGTGTACCACTTCTCCCCTTTCGCCTTGACCAGATAGTGACGGCTCAGGAAGCCTGCCAGAAAGGGAATGCCCAGATAGATCAGCACGCTTTGCGCGATATCCAGCATGGTGATATCCACCGCAAAGCCCTGCAGGCCAAAAAGCGGTGGCAGCACGGTAATGAACAACCAGGCCATGAAGCTGTAGGTGAGGATCTGGAACGCGCTGTTGAGCGCCACCAGGCCGGCGCCGTACTCCTTGCTGCCGCCGCCGAGATCGTTCCACACCAGCACCATGGCGATGCAGCGCGCCAGACCTATCAAGATGAGCCCCACCATATAGCCCGGCTGATCGTGCAAAAACACCAGCGCGATGACGAACATCAAGATGGGGCCCACCAGCCAGTTCATCACCAATGAGAGGGTGATGGCGCGGCGATCCCGGGTCATGGTTCCCATGGAGCCGTAATTCACCTTGGCCAGCGGCGGGTACATCATCAGGATCAGGCCAATGGCCAAAGGTATATTGGTAGTCCCGACCGACATGGCCTCATTCCACTCGGAGACCTGGGGAAACAGATAGCCAATCCCGACCCCGATGCCCATGGCGACGAAGATCCAGAGGGTCAGATTGCGGTCTAGAAAACGCATTTTTTTGCTGACGGGCAGATCGCAGCAGGCGTTGGTACTCATGAAAAGACTCCCAGAAGGGTAACGAATGGCGGGCAGACAGGGCCCTTACTCTTTATCACAGCAGGCAGGCGCACAGAGGGACTCGACACCTCCCACCCCGCAGGCTTCCGGATGACCGGCGCAGCACTCCTCGGTGAGGTAACCGATAAGATCCAGCATCAGAGGGATGTTGGCGCGATAGCGCAAGAAACGCCCCTCCTGCTCCACCGAGAGCAGGCCCGCGTGCAACATGGCCTTGAGGTGAAACGAGAGGGTATTCGGGGCGATGTCGAGCTCGCTGGCAAGCTGGCCGGCCACCATGCCTTCCAGACCTGCCTTGACCAGCAGGCGCCACACATCGAGACGAATGCCGGATGCGAGGGACTCAAACACCTTGGTAGCGATCGCTTTGTTCATGCAAACCTCCGTCTATCTTTGCATGAATTCAACTATACAAGAAACATTGAAATGATCAAACTCCCCCGCCATTTCAGCGCCATCGTCCCCGCCAATAAAAAGGGCCTTGCACATGCAAGGCCCTTGGTCTCTCTGTTCGGGTCGAAGCAACGCTGCCCTTACTTGGCGTAATCCTCGGTCGGGATGCAGGAGCAGAACAGGTTGCGATCGCCATAGACGTCGTCGATACGGTTGACCGACGGCCACAGCTTGGCGGCGCGCACGGCCTCCGACGGGAACACCGCCTCGGCGCGGCTGTAGCCACGAGACCACTCAGCGTCCATCACGTCATCCTGGGTGTGCGGGGCATGGACCAGCGGGTTGTCGGTGAGGCTCCACTGCCCGTCCTGCACCTTGGCGATCTCGGCGCGAATGGCGGTCATCGCCTCGACGAAGCGGTCCAGCTCGCGCTTGGATTCCGACTCGGTCGGCTCGACCATCAGGGTACCCGCAACCGGGAAGCTCATGGTCGGCGCGTGGAAACCGTAGTCCATCAGCCGCTTGGCCACGTCCATCTCGCTGATGCCGGAGGCTTCTTTGAGCGGGCGGATATCCAGGATGCACTCGTGAGCCACCCGACCGTTGCGACCGGAGTAGAGCACGGGGAAGGATTCACCCAGCTTCTTGGCCAGGTAGTTGGCGTTGAGGATGGCCACCTGAGTGGATTTCTTCAGCCCCTCGTCCCCCAGCATGGCGATGTACATCCAGCTGATGGGCAGGATGCTGGCCGAGCCGAACGGTGCCGCCGACACGGCGCCGTTGTTGCGGCTCTCCTTGTCGGTCTTGACCACGGCGTGACCGGCCACGAACGGTGCCAGGTGTTTCTTCACGCCGATGGGGCCCATGCCCGGGCCGCCACCGCCGTGAGGAATGGCGAAGGTCTTGTGCAGGTTGAGGTGGGACACGTCCGCCCCGATAAAGCCCGGTGCAGTGAGGCCCACCTGGGCGTTCATGTTGGCGCCGTCCAGATAGACCTGACCACCGTGCTGGTGAACGATGTCGCACACCTCCTTGATGGTCTCCTCGTACACCCCGTGGGTGGAGGGATAGGTCACCATCAGACAGCTAAGCTTCTCCCCCGCCTCGGCGGCCTTGGCGCGCAGATCGTCCAGATCCACGTTGCCCGACTTGTCACAGGCGGTGACGATGACCCGCAGGCCCGCCATCTGGGCGGAGGCCGGGTTGGTACCGTGAGCGGATGCCGGAATGAGGCAGATGTCGCGATGCCCCTCGCCACGAGATTCGTGGTACTTCTTGATGGCGAGCAGGCCGGCGTATTCGCCCTGGGCACCGGAGTTGGGCTGCATGCAGACCGCATCGTAACCGGTCACCTTCACCAGCCAGTTTTCGAGGTCGGCCAGCAGCAGCTGATAACCCTTGGCCTGAGCCAGCGGAGCGAACGGGTGCAGCTTGCCAAACTCGGGCCAGGTCACCGGGATCATCTCGGCGGTAGCGTTGAGTTTCATGGTGCAGGAGCCCAGGGAGATCATGGCGTAGTTGAGGGCCAGATCTTTGGCTTCGAGACGGTGGATGTAGCGCAGCATCTCGGTCTCGGAGTGGTACTTGTTGAACACCTCGTGGGTCAGCACGGCATCGGTGCGCAGCAGATCCTGCGGGATGGCGTGATGGGCCTGCGCCGCCTGGTCGAGGGCCTCGATCTCCAGGCCGTGGCCTGCGCCCAGGAACAGTTCAAACAGCTCGGCGACATCAGCGCGGGTGGTGGTTTCAGAGAGCGACACCCCTACCGCGCCATCGAGATCCGCACGCAGGTTGATGCCGAGCCCCTCGGCCTTGGCAATGAGCGCGGCCTTGTCGGCAGTCTGCACGGTCAGGGTATCGAACCAGCTGGCATGCTTGAGGGCCACGCCCTTGGCCTTGAGGCCGAGCGCCAGAATGGTGGTCAGACGGTGCACGCGGGAGGCGATGGTTTTCAGTCCCACCGGGCCGTGGTAGACGGCGTAGAAGCTCGCCATGTTGGCCAGCAGCACCTGAGCGGTACAGATGTTGGAATTGGCCTTCTCGCGGCGGATGTGCTGCTCGCGGGTCTGCATCGCCATGCGCAAGGCGGCCTTGCCACGGGCATCCTTGGAGACACCGATGATGCGGCCCGGCATGGAGCGCTTGTAGGCATCGCGAGTGGCGAAGAAGGCGGCGTGGGGGCCACCGTAGCCCATGGGCACGCCAAAGCGCTGGGCCGAGCCCAACACCACGTCGGCCCCCAGCTCGCCCGGGGATTTGAGCAGCAGCAGGGAGAGCAGGTCGGCACTGACGCAGGCCAGCCCTTTCTGGGCCTGCACGGCAGCAATCAGGGCCCGCAGATCTTTCACTTCACCCGTGGTGGTGGGGTACTGGAACAGGGCACCGAACACCTCTTCGGCGCAGGCCTGTGCAGCCGGGCCGACGGCCACGTCAAAACCGAAGTGGACCGCCCGCTCCTTGACCACGTCGATCACCTGCGGGTGCACGTCGTCGGCCACGAAGAAGAGGTTGGACTTGGACTTGGCCATCCGCTTGGCCAGCGCCATCGCCTCGGCAGCAGCGGTTGCCTCATCCAGCAGGGAGGCACTGGCCAGATCCATGCCGGTCAAGTCCAGGGTCAGCTGCTGGAAGTTGAGCAGGGCTTCGAGACGGCCCTGCGCCAGCTCGGGCTGGTACGGGGTGTAGGCGGTATACCAGCCCGGGTTTTCCAGCACGTTGCGCAGGATGACGTGGGGCACATGGGTATCGTGATAGCCCATGCCGATGTAGCTCTTGGCGACCTTGTTCTGGGCGGCATAGCCCTTGAGCTTGGCCAGCGCTTCCACCTCGGTCATGGAGGCGCCGATGCCGAGCGGACCCGGCCGGCGAATGGCGGCGGGGACGGTCTGCTCAATCAGATCATCCAGGCTCTCGGCGCCCACCACGGCCAGCAGGGCGCGCAGGTCTTCCTCACCCGGCCCGATGTGACGGCGGATGAAATCGGTTTTTTGCTCGAGTTCAAACAGTGACTGGGTCATTTCCCTATTCCTGATAAAAAGTCCTGATAACTAAGTGCCTGACAGCCGGCCTCGGCCGGCTTCACTCATGTTCGGCTGGCAGGGTGGCCACTGCCAGCACCGGATGTCGCTCATAGCGACAGGGGGTCGTCTTGCGGCTGACCGGTTGGCCGCGGGCAAACCGGTGCGGACGACTTCACCCTCGCCGGTCGGCCTCCAGGCCGACGGGCACCTATACAAGCGGGCCCTGCGCATTGGCAGGGCCCGGGGGCATTACTCTTCGTCCACCACGTTCTGGTAGCCTTCGGCATCCAGCAGATTGGCGAGCTCGCCCGCGTCGTCCAGCTTGATGCGGAACAGCCAGCCGGCACCGTAGGGGTCGGAGTTGACCAGCTCGGGGCTGCCTTCCAGCTCTTCGTTGACGGCCAGGATCTCGCCGCTCACCGGGCTGTAGATGTCAGAGGCGGCCTTGACCGACTCGGCCACGGCGCAGTCATCACCGGCACCGACCTGTTTGCCCACTTCCGGCAGATCGACGAACACCATGTCACCCAGCAGCTCCTGGGCGTGCTCGGTGATACCGACCACAGCCTCGCCGTTGGCTTCGACACGGATCCACTCGTGGGAGGTGGCATATTTCAGTTCGCTCGGGATATGGCTCATTTGTGCTTCCTTTATTCACTTGGATCACTTGTCCCGGCGCGTTCGACAGGCGTTGCCGGGGCAAGGGGGTCTGGCGAAGGGCCGCCCCTTCGCCGCAATGGGTCATTACACCAGCTTCTGGCCGTTGCGCACGAAAGCCGGCTTGGTCACTTTGACGGTGACCAGCTTCTTGCGGATCTCCACCGAGGCCTGTTCGCCGATATCACGGGGCACCCGCGCCAACGCAATACTGTACCCCAGGGTGGGCGAGAAAGAGCCGGAGGTGATCACACCTTCCCGCTCTTCTCCACCGGCGGTGGTGAAGGTGACCGGCATACCGCTGCGTAGCACGCCCTTCTCTTCCATCACCAGACCCACCAGCTTGGGCTGGCTGCCGGCGGCTTTCTGGGCTTCCAGCGCGGCGCGGCCGATGAACTGGCGATCGCTCGGTTCCCAGGCGATGGTCCAGGCCATGTTGGCGGCAAGGGGCGAGACGGTTTCGTCCATGTCCTGGCCGTAGAGGTTCATGCCGGCCTCGAGGCGCAGGGTGTCACGGGCACCCAGGCCGCAAGGGGCCACGCCGTTGTCCAGCAGCGCCTGCCACAGATCGCACGCCTGCTCTTGCGGCACCACGATCTCGTAGCCGTCTTCACCGGTGTAGCCGGTGGTAGCGATGAAGAGCTCGCCAGCCTGCACGCCGAAGAAGGGCTTCATGCCTTCCACTGCGGCATTTTGCTCGGCGCTGAACACCTTGGCCACCTTGGCCTTGGCGTTGGGCCCCTGCACCGCGATCATGGCGAGCTCGGGGCGCTCGGTCACGGTCACCCCGAAGTCCTGGGCGTGGTGGCGGATCCAGGCCAGATCCTTCTCGCGGGTGGCGGAGTTGACCACCAAGCGGTAGAAGGTCTCGCCAAGGTAATAGGTGATGAGGTCATCGATGACACCGCCTTCCGGGGTCAGCATGCCGCTGTAGAGGGCCTTGCCGAAGACGGTGAGCTTGGCCACGTCGTTGGCCAGCAGATGTTGCAGGAAGGCTTTGACCCGCTCGCCGGTCAAATCGACGATGGTCATGTGGGAGACGTCGAACATGCCGGCATCGGTGCGCACCTGATGGTGCTCTTCCAGCTGTGAGCCGTAGTTGATGGGCATTTCCCAACCGTGGAAGTCCACCATCTTGGCGCCGGCTTCCAGGTGCTTGGGATGCAGTACTGTAGTCTGGATCATCGCTGTGTTTCCTTAAGCGTTCGCGACAACACTCACGCATCGCTCGCCCGGCAGCCACCATCCGGTTGTCTACCTGGGTAGCAGCAAGCAACGTGCCTGAGTCTGTGCTCGTTCCGGCCCCGCAGGGCAAGAGTGATTCCTTGAACGCAGCGGATTATAAGCCAAGCGGACGCACATGCCGCTCAAAAAAAACTAATCCACCGCCAGTAAACAGACCCCAGACACTAAGGTAAAAACAGTGATAAAAACAGACCAAACCCGGTAATGGCGATATTAAATTTCGATTTTTACCGTTTCGTCACAATTTGGAGAAAAACGTTTCGCTGACCGCCCAGATTAAAGGCTGATACCCAAACCGGGTCATCAGCCTCATCACATTAGTTTTGTTGTGAAAACAGCCGGGTATTATTAGATTTTTTCACCCTTGGCCAGGGCGGGCAGCTCACCTTCCAGCCCCATGGCGGCCCGGATCACGCTTTGCTTGAGCGGCGTCAGCAGATCGAAGGCGCGCAGCCCGGCCCCACGCACCAGCTTCTTGAGCGGATTGCTGCCGGCGAACAGCCGCTTGAGCCCCTCCATCGCCGCCAGCATGCTGGCGGCCTCGCTCTTGCGCCAGCGCTCGTAACCGCGCAGGTTGGCGAGCCGGCCGATGTCCTTGCCCGCCGCCTGATTGCGCAGGATCTGCTCGGCCAGGGCGGCGGCATCCAGCAGCCCCAGGTTGACCCCCTGCCCCGCCAGCGGGTGGATGGTGTGAGCGGCATCCCCCACCAACACCAGCCGCTCGCGGGCAAAGTCGCGGGCATAGCGGGCGGTGAGCGGGATGGCGCTGCGCACCCCTTCCACCTTGCACAACCCCAGTCGGCCGTCGAACGCGGTAGTGAGCTGGCGGTTGAACTGCTCTTCATCGCACTGACAGAGCGCCTCGGCCCGTTTGGCGGGCACCGACCAGACGATGGAGCAGAGATCCGGTTGCCACAGGGGCAGGAAGGCGAGCGGCCCCTCGGGGGTGAAGATCTGACGCGCCACCGCCTCATGGGGCTCGGCACAACGCACCGTCGCCACCAGCGCGTGGTGGCCGTAATCCCAGCTGGTGAGTGGGATGTCGGCCTGCCGGCGCACCCAGGAGTGGGCGCCATCGGCCGCCACCACCAGCTTGGCCGACAGCGCCCGGCCATCTTCCAGCAGCAGCAGGGAGCCCGCCTCGCCGCTTTGCAGGCTGTTCGCCCGGGCCGGGCTCAGCAGCTGGATATTGTCGCCATCGAGGATCGCCTCCAGCAGCGCCAGCTGGATGACCCGGTTCTCGACGA
This sequence comes from Aeromonas sp. DNRA1, assembly GCF_963888745.1. Taxonomy (NCBI): domain Bacteria; kingdom Pseudomonadati; phylum Pseudomonadota; class Gammaproteobacteria; order Aeromonadales; family Aeromonadaceae; genus Aeromonas; species Aeromonas sp. DNRA1. Next base: position 357,207 of record NZ_CAWPKQ010000001.1, read on the forward strand.
TGTGGCCGAGCTCGGGCTGGCGCAGGCTGGCGGCATCAAAAGCGATCCGGCCAAAGCTGTCCTGCTCCCACACCTCCATCTGCCCGTAGGGCTGCAGGCGGCGCGCCTCGATCCCGCGCCAGGCGCCTACCTGCTGCAGGATGCGCTGACTGGCCAGACTCAGGGCACTGACCCGGTTGTCCGGCGCCTCGTCAAGCTCGGACTCCGGCAGCTGGCCCTCGATCACGGCGACCTTGAGCGCACTTCCCTTGAGCGCGGCGGCGAGCCCCAGGCCCACCATGCCGCCCCCTACAATCACCACATCCACGTTTTGCATCTGCATCGTTCTATATCCTTTCTGAGCTGATCGCCGGGATCAGCGAGGGCACGCCCGCAGGCGCACCCGTTCAATACCCATGACGTCACCTCGCCTCAGGGGCGGCACACATCGGCGACAAAGCCCAGGGTGCGGGAGGCCAGCGGCGCCTTGAGGCAGCTCAGCCGCCCCATCAGGGAGAGCGCCAGGTTGCGGCCCGCGACCAGCGGGTCATGATCATTGGAGAAGAGCTGGGCCAGCGAGGAGGTGAGCCAGACCGTCTGGGCCTGATCCCCCCTGCGCAGCTGCCAGTAGCCGCTGAGCACCTCAAAGCTGCCGATATCCTCCCCCGCCGTCAGCGCCCGGCCCACCGCCCGGGTGAGCAGGTCCAGATCGCGCATGCCGAGGTTGAATCCCTGACCGGCGATGGGGTGCAGCAGATGGGCGGCGTTGCCCACCAGCACGGTGCGCTGGGCCAGCGGGTAGTCGGCCACCGTCAGCACCAGCGGATAGACGTGGCGCTGACCGGTTTGCAGGAAACGGCCGAGGCGCCAGCCGAAGGCCTGTTGCAGGCGAGCCAGAAACGCGGCGTCATCGAGCGCCATCAAGGCCGGCGCCTCATCCCGCGCCACGCTCCAGACCAAGGAGGAGAGCCCGCCCTGCATCGGTAGTAGGGCCAGCGGCCCCCCTTGGGTGAAACGCTCGAAAGCCCGTCCGGCCGGGTCTTCGGCCGTCTTGACGGTGGCGATGATGGCGCTCTGACCGTAGTCGTGACGGCTCACCGCCAGCTTGCACTGCTGGCGCACGAAGGAGTTGCCGCCATCGGCCGCCACCAGCAGGCGGGTCTGATAACGCTCGCCACCGGCCAGGGTCAGGTTTACCCCTTCCGTCAATGGCTCCACGCGCTCTAGCTGAGCTGGACACAGCATGCGGATCTGCAGGCTGGCGGCAATCGCCTGCTGCAGCGCAATGCCCGCCGCCGACAGCTCGATCACCTGGCCAAGGGCTGGCAGGCCATACTCCGCCGCCGTCAAGCCGGCCTGGCCGAAGTGGCCCCGATCCGACACATGAATCTGGCTGATGGGGCTGCAATGGGGAGCAAAACGGGACCAGAGCCCGTGCCGGGCCAGCGCCTCGCAGGTGCCGGCGGAGAGCGCGATGGCGCGAGCATCAAAGCCGGGATGCGCATTGAGCTCGGGAGCGCTCGCCTCCAGCAGCAGGATCTGCAGGGGCTTGGGCCCTGGCAGGGCCGCGAGGGAGAGCGCCAGCACGGCGCCGCTCATTCCACCACCGACGATGGCCACATCGACGTGGTTCAGATCAGATTGAGACATGAGATGAGGGGAAAGACTGAAAACGTGGGGTCATGCTAACACAAAGCGTGGGGTCGGGATGCGAAGCCACGGGCAAAAAAGCGCAGTCCCTGTTGTCACTTGCCTCATCACGGCCAACCGGTGTTGGCAACATCCAGAGGTAAAAAGAGCGCCACCAGGCGCTCTTTATCAAGTTCAACCGACTCAGTGCAGGGTCGGCGGTGTGCTCGGGGCATCCGGCCGCTTGCCGAACTCCTCGAAGCTCATCATCACCCCGAGGCGCACGTGCTCGTAGAGCACCAGGAAGGAGGCTTCATTCTCTTCATCTTCCTGATCGAACTCGGCGGAGACCTGGGTGATGCTGGCGATGTCTTGGATCATCTCCTGCAGCTCTTCGGAAGCCTTGGAGAGCTCCTGCTGCACCACGCCGAAACCGGCCAGGAAAGCCTGGGACCAATCCACCAGCGAGTCGATGCGCTCGTCAAGCGGCGCTTCGTCGCTTGGCAGCAGCAGCTCGACCCCTTTCTGGGCCATCAGGCTCTCGATCACCTGGTGATAGAGATCGGTCATCACTTGGCGCACCGGGGCCGGCAGACCGAAACCGTCGTTGACCAGATCATTGAAATGGGGCAGCCAGCTCTTGTCGTCCAGTGCCACACCACCGCACACCAGACCGCAGATCACGCCATGGGCCTCTACAGCCGTCGCCATCAGCTCATGCTGCTCCATCAGGTCGGCCACGGCCGCGTATTTCAGGGGGTTCGTTTTGCTCATCGAAGATCCGCTCAAAGTTCAGGCAAATATGCAGAATTAATGGTCAGGATCCTAGCATTCTCCCCCTTCCAGAGCCAGCAAGGCCTTGAAACTTCTGCATCTGCGCTATATAGTCCCGCCCAGTTGTCCACGTGGATAAAGGCGGAAATCAGCTCCGCCGTATTGAGGAAGGCATGAGCACAGAGGCCGTAGAAATCGTCATTTTGGGACGTCCCTACAAGGTATCCTGTCCCCTGGGACAGCAGGATGCCCTGCGCCAGGCCGCCGACCAGCTGACTGATAAACTCATCGAGCTGCGTCAACGCTCCAAGGTCTCCAGCAACGAACAGCTGGCGGTGATGGCAGCGCTCAATTTTTGCCATGAGCTCTGCCTTGAAAAAGAGAAAAATCACCAATACTCTGAGACCATGGACAAGCGGATCAAGATGCTGCAACGCACCATCGAAGCGGCCTTGATCGAGCACGGACAATATGGCGAATCCAGCGACGAAGGCCTGCAGCCCTAATCGTCCACCGTTTTAAAATTCCCTGGGGTGTTTGTCAGCCGGTTCAAGTCCCCGAGCCGATATTCATACCAAACAGGGGATCTGCCTTCTGGCTATTGCGCATGCTCGGCACGACCGAGAAGCCTGCGGTCAGATCCGATCCCCGCCTTGAACCGACGGTTCAAGGGCCCAAACCGGCAACGGCATCTCCGGGGTACCAATAGCAAAAAGCCCGTCACCAGCGTGACGGGCTTTTTCTTTATCTCCTGCACCATCCCTCTCCCCTGCCGCTGCAACCCTTCAGCACTGCCCGCGCCACCAACCACACCAGAAGCGGCACATAAAAAACCCGCCGGCTTGGGCGGGTCTTTTTTATGCGCTCGGCTCAGACAGCCATCTGTTGATGGGGTGAGCCGTGGTGGCGCAGCCAGAGGAAACTCAGCGCCACGATCAGCACCATCAGAGTCATGATGGCTCCCAGGGTCACCTGCCCTTCCATCGGGAAGCAGGCTGCCAGCAGCGTCACGATACCGGCCCCCAGGTTCTGCATGCCGCCGAGGATGGCACCGGCGGTGCCCGCCTGACCCGGGAAGGGTTCGATGGCACAAGAAGTGGCGGTCGGATAGAGAATGCCACTGCCGATGAAGTAGACTGCGGCGCCACCAACCAGGGAGGCCGCACTCACTACCCCGAACAGACCCGGCAACAGGATGATCAACGACCCCAGCGCCAGGAAGACGATGCCAAGGCGCATCAGTTTGCCCTGACTCAGGCGAAAACTGAGCTTGGCGGAGAGCCAGGCACCGAACAGATAACCGGGCAGCGGCAGCACGAACAGCACGCTGACGGTACGGGCACTCAATTTGAGCACATCGCCGAGCAGCACGCCCGCCGCAGCCTCGAATACTGCCAGACCGGCAAAGGTCGCCATCAGGCAAAGCAGGTTGCCCTGAAAGCGCGGATTGCCGAGCACATGGCGATAGGCGGCACCGACTCGCAGCGGCTGTTGGCGCGCGGTCGCCGGCAGCGTTTCAGCAAACCAGGCCAGCAGCGCCAGGGTCGTTACCGCACCGAAGCCGAACAGGAACCAGTACCCGGCACGCCAGTTGAACAGCTCGGTCAACCAGCCACCCAGCACCGGCGCCAGCAGCGGGGAGAAGATCACCCCCATGCTCACTAGGCTGTTGGCCCGGTTGAGTTCGGCGCCGCTGTAGCGATCGCGCATCACGGTCCGGCTCATGGCGCCGCCTGCCCCGGTGCCCAGCCCCTGAATGAAGCTGCCCACCAGCAGCGCCATGAAGCTTGGGATCAACTGAATGGTCAGGGTGCCCACCAGAAACACCATCATGCCGATCAGCAGGATGGGGCGACGACCTATGCGATCCGAGAGCGGGCCGTAAACAAACTGGGAGAGCCCGTACGGGATCAGGTAACAGGCCATCACCGCCTGCAACTGGCCGGAGGCCACGTTGAAGTCCCCCGCCATCATGGGAATGGAGGGCACATACAGGGTCTGGGTCATCTGGCCCACAGCGACCATCAGAATGGTCAGAAAAAACAGCGGATAAAAACTGTGCCGATACATATCTCAGTCCCGAAAATCATCAAAAAGCTGCCGCACCCCTGGCAGAAACCTGCAGAGGGGATCCAAAAACACAGAGTCAATCAAAGGTGAAAATACAAGGCGGAGAACCCGCACCGGCCGGGAGCAGGACACCCCCTAGGCTTGCGGTGATCTTAGTGATTCAGATCACGAAAAACGAACGAATCTTTATAATCAGCTTTCCCTAGTTTTTCTAATGCGACGGGGTTTTTAGCCCCGTCAGCAATAAAAATCAACGTGTTACCATCTGCTGGGCCTGTTTGACCAGGTCCTCCGGCTTCTCGTTGCGCGGCGGTATGGTGATCCCCTTCTGGCAGGCGGGCTTCTCGGCCATCCGGTCCATCCAGGCTTGCAGATGGGGCAACCACTCGATGGAGATGCCGCTCCAGTCATAAATGCGCACCCAGGGCCAGGTGGCGATGTCGGCGATGCTGTACTCGTCGGCCAGATATTCGTGATGAGCCAGATGGCTGTCGAGCACCTCGAACAGACGGCGCCCCTCCTTCTGGTAGCGCTCGATGGCGGCCGGGATCTTCTCCGGGAAATAGCGATAGAAGACGTTGGCCTGCCCCATCATGGGACCGACCCCGCCCATCTGGAACATCAGCCACTGGATGGCCTGGGAGCGGCGCTTGGGATCTGCCGGCAGCAGCTTGCCCGCCTTCTCCGCCAGATAGAGGAGGATGGCGCCGGACTCGAACACGGCGAAGTCACCATTATCCCGATCGACGATGGCCGGGATACGGCCGTTGGGGTTGATGGCCAGAAACTCGGGCTTCTTCTGATCCAGCGCCGACAGATCGAGCGGGATCACCCGATAGGGCAAACCCAGCTCTTCGAGGGCAATTGCCACCTTGAAGCCGTTGGGCGTAGCGGCGGTATAAAAGTCGATCATCATGAACTCCTTGTGATTCACACATTGGTGAAAAGACGGCCACAGCCTCACTCATGCAAGACGACAACAGACACAGATCGGATGCCGCACCGGCATTTGCTCCGGCGCCTGCATGGCAAAGCGGCACAATACTGGTCAGTTATGACAAATATTGTGCCGCTTGAACAGCCTGGACGCAGGGAAGAGCGCGACTAGTTACACAGCCCCATGGGTTGGCGCTGGCGCAGCAGGATCAGGCGGGACAAGAGCGGGAAGTAGGATTCCAGTTTGCTCAGCAGCACCCGGCTGCAGGCGGGATCGGCGAGTTCCGACTCTTCCAGCACTATGCCGTTTGAGACGAAGTAGAAGCGCGGGTCACGCACGTCCGGCCCCTGAATGGTGAGAGTCGCATCGCCTTTGCGCATCAGCAGCGGCAACACCGGCAAGCCGAACGTATCGCTGTTGCGCTGCCAGGCGAATTCCGGCCAGGCCGCGTCGCCATCGAGCAGCAAGATCGCCGCCTCTTCCTTGCCTGGCTGCCATTGGCAAGGCTGGGCAATGCTCACCTCGTTGAAGTAGTCGCCATATCCGGTCGATGCGCGCAAGGCAGCCAGCAGCCCCTGGGTAGTGATTGCCGACGGTTTTTGACTGACTAATGACAAATTCATGATCCACGTCCCTATGCTCAATGCAGCCTGTTATTCGGCTGCTGCCCATAAGACTAGACCAAAAGGAGCCTATATTGGAGCCGTCAGATCTGGCAGTCGCCAAGGCTGGGGGGATGGCGTATAACGGTTGCCATTCTCGCGAAGACTGGTATGATATCGCGTCCTTTTATTCCCCCGTTCTTTAACATCCAGTGGTGAACCTATGCATCCGATGCTGAATATCGCCGTGCGCGCTGCGCGCAACGCCGGTCAAGTAGTAGTAAAAGCCTTCTCTCAACCCGAGAACATCGAGGTTATCCAGAAAGGCAGCAATGACTTCGTGACCAACGTTGACCGTGAAGCCGAAGCGGCCATCATTCACACCATCAAAAAGTCTTACCCGGAACACAGCATCGTGGCTGAAGAGTCTGGTGAGATTACCGGTACCAATCCGGACTACCAATGGATCATTGACCCACTGGATGGCACGACCAACCTGGTCAAAGGCATTCCGCACTTTGCCGTCTCCATCGCCCTGCGCGTGAAGGGCAAGACTGAACAAGCCGTTGTTTACGATCCGATCCGTGACGAGCTGTTTACTGCTACCCGTGGTAGTGGTGCCCAGCTGAACGGTTATCGCATCCGTGTCGGCAAGGCCAAAGAGCTGGCCGGCACCATCCTGGCGACCGGTTTCCCATTCAAGCAGAAGCACCACATCGAGCCGTACCTGAAGATGTTCCAGAGCATGTTCATCGAGTGTGCCGACATCCGTCGTGCCGGCTCTGCCGCGCTGGATCTGGCCTACGTGGCTGCCGGTCGCGTCGACGGCTTCTGGGAAATTGGCTTGAAGCCCTGGGATACCGCAGCCGGTGAGCTGCTGGCCAAAGAGGCTGGCGCCATCGTCACTGACTTCGTCGGTGGTCACAACTACGAAAACTCCGGCAACATCGTGGTTGCCAACCCGCGCGTTCTGAAAGAGATGCTCGGCAAGATCCGTGAAAACCTGCCGGAGTCCCTGGCCAAATAAGCCAGCCTCGCGCAGCGCACGTACCACAAACCCGGCCAAGGCCGGGTTTTTTTATGGCCGCCAGCAAGGAACGCGTGCCTGTGTGCGCCCATATCCCTAAACGCCATTGCCCTACCTATTCCATCGGGGTGGCTGCATCCGTTACCCAGCCAGGGTGGCCCTTTGCTAGCTATATCTTCAACACGGCACGAGGATGCGACCCCCTCCGAACCGCGCTGCGCCACCATCCGGCCTCACCCCTCAGACTGCTCTCACATCGACCTGGCTGTCGGCTTCTGCCGTCGCGAGCTTGCCGCACCGTTCACCGAACCCGTGTTGTTATCCCTTCATTGCAAATCACATGACCTAGACAGTGGCTACGGCCAATAACAAACAACCCGGCCAGAGCCGGGTTGTTTGGGTGCCTGCCAATGCAGGCAGCGGTTGCGTCGCCCTCCCTGGCGCGCAGCAGCATTATGCCAGACGGAAACGACCGATGGTCTGACGCAGACCGGCGGCCAGCTGGCTCAGCTCCAGGCAGGCGCGGGCGGTATGATCGGCCCCAACGGCGACCTCGTTGGAGGATTCGTTGATCCGCTCCACGTTGCGACCCAGCTCATCGGAGACCGCATCCTGCTCGCCACAGGCGCTGGCGATCTGAATGGCCATGTCGGCAATCTGGGCCACCGCCTCTTCAATCTGCTGGATGCCGTTGCTGGTCTGCTCGCTCTGCTCCACACACTGGCGGATCATCTCGCAGCTCTGGCCGGTCACCTCTTTGGCCTGGTTGGCACGTGCCTGCAGGGTTTCGATGATGGCTACGATCTCGCCGGTGGAGGCCTGGGTGCGCCCCGCCAGGGTACGTACCTCGTCGGCCACCACCGCAAAACCGCGGCCCTGCTCGCCGGCGCGGGCAGCCTCGATGGCGGCGTTGAGTGCCAGCAGGTTGGTCTGATCGGCGATGCCGCGGATCACGTCAACTACCACGTTGATCTGAGCGGATTCACGCTCCAGTTCGGTAACCAGAGTGCCCGCCTGTTCAATCTCTTCGGCAACCCGGGTAATGGACATCAGCGAGCTCTGCACATCCTGATTGCCACGGCGTGCCAAGGCATTGGCGGAGCTGGCCGACTCAGATGCGGTCTCGGTGTTGCCCGCCACATCGGCCACGGTGGCCTTCATCTGAGCCATGGCGGTGGCGACCAGCGAGATCTCCTGCTGCTGGCTCTGGATCCCCTGTGCCGATTGCTCGGAGACGGCGCTCACCTCTTCAATGGCGGCACCCAGCTGAGTCACAGCCGCCACCACCTCTTCAATCAGGCCGCGCAGGTTGTCCTGCATCTTGAGGGAGGCCTTGGCCAGCATGCCCAGCTCGTCGCGACCGATGTGCTGGCGATCCAGCTGATGGGTCAGATCGCCGGCTGCGATGGCGTTGGCCTGCGCCACCACGGCCTGCAGCGGCAGGCAAATCTGGCGGGTCAGGAACCAGGTCATGGCTACCATGAACAGCAGCAGGCTGCCGATGCTCACCATGGCAAAACTGGTCACCATGTTGACGCTGTCAAGCAGGCTGCCACGGTTCTCTTTCACGAAACCGAGGTTCACTGCCACCAGACCGTTGACCGCCTGCTCCAACTCGCCATAAATGGGGTTGGACTGGAACAGCTGATCCTTGGCCTGGGCCAGCTGACCCTGCACCAGCAGTTGATCCACCACATTGACCGAGTTCAGATAGCGTTGCCACTCCTGCTTGGCGCGGTTGAACACCTGGCGCTCATGGTCGGCACCGACCGTGGCCTCATAGGCACGAAAGGCCTGCTCGACCTTTTGGACGCTGGCCTGGATCCGGCCGCGACGGGCCTGCAGATCGGTGGCGTCATCTACCATCAGCAGGGCAAACTGGGCACGGCGCACGTAGGATACGTCGTAGAGCAGGTTCTCGACCGAGAGCACGCTCGGCAGGGTGGAGTCGGTAAAATTCAGCACGCGATCGCGCACGCCGCGCAACTCGCTGGAGAGAAAAATACCGAATATCACGTTGACGGCGGCAATGACCGCAAAGACCACGGCAATCTTTTTGCCGATAGACAGATTTTTGTAAAACATGGTGGCTGGTGATCCTCGACTGCTGACAAGCAGGTGCACAGTGGCGATCACATCCGTATGAACTGGTAACCCGGACTTTCCTGACGGGAGATGGGACGTTGCGAAAGACCAAGGGAAGGGTGGGTTTCGCGAGGGCGGCACTTTACCACAAACCTGCCTACTCCTTCACCAGCTTTTGCCGCAACAAAGCAAGTTGTTTTTCCGTACAACCTGATCTTCATCACAAACTATTCAAGGCGACCAAATCATTTCAAATAGTTAGCCGATGAATGCAATCGATGCACCGGCATGGACAAGTCAGGCCCGGCTCGCTGTAATGCAAGAGTCCCCGGATGGCGCCTCGCCGTCCCCGCCATCAAGCAAGAGAGGTGATCTTCATGGATAACGCGTCGGCCCTGCCCCTTTCCTCCTGGTCTGCCCAGCTGCGCGAGCAACTGCGGGCACGCCCGGTGATCGCCATCGGCCTGCTCGTTGCACTGGCGGCCGTCGTGCTGTTGCTGCTGCAGAGCCTGGTGATGCTGGCCGCCGGCGACATCAGCCCCGGCGTTCGCTACGGCCTGCTCGGCGGCCTGGCCGGCTTTGCCGCCACCGCGCTCGGGGCCTTGCCTGCCCTCTTTCTGCGCTCGGTCCCCCAACGGGTGGAAGACAGCATGCTGGGCTTTGCCGCCGGCATGATGCTGGCGGCCAGCGCCTTCTCCCTGCTGCTGCCAGGGCTCGAGGCGGCAGAGGGGCTCACCGGCAACGGCTTTCTTGCCGCCGCCGTGGTGGTGGCAGGCATGACCCTCGGGGTGCTCCTGATGCTGGGGCTCGATCAATTCACTCCCCATGAGCATGACAAGACCGGCCCCTGTGGTCCCGGTCACGAGAGCTGCTCCCGGGTCTGGTTGTTCGTGTTCGCCATCGCCCTGCACAACCTGCCGGAGGGGATGGCCATCGGGGTGAGCTTCTCGCAGGGTGACATGTCGGTAGGTCTCCCGCTCACCACTGCCATCGCGTTGCAGGACATTCCGGAAGGGCTGGCGGTGGCGCTCGCCATGTGCGCCGCAGGTTTTCGCCCCGGCAAAGCCGTGCTGGTCGCCATCGGCAGCGGCCTGCTTGAGCCGCTCGGGGCACTGCTCGGCGTCGGCCTATCCAGCGGGCTGGCCATCGCCTATCCCATCGGCCTCGGACTGGCAGCCGGCGCCATGCTGTTCGTGGTCTCCCACGAGGTGATCCCCGAGACTCACCGCAATGGCCACCAGACCCACGCCACCCTGGGCCTGATGGCCGGGTTTGCCTTGATGATGACCCTCGATACGGCGCTTGGTTGATAAGATTCTGATATATGGCGTAATGTTTCAGCACTAGCGCCGTGACATCGGCGGGCAACGTCGCATTTCCCCACACATCGAGGGCCAGCATGACATGATATTCCGGGTGATGATGCTGGGTTGTCTGCTGGCAGTCGCTCATCGGGTCGTCTCTGCCACCGAAATATATCGCACGGCGGCGCAACCCGAATCCGCCCCCAAATACACCCAGATGGCGGATGGCCGCATCGGAGGATTCTGCGTCGAGCTGTTTCGGCTGCTGGAACGCCAGGAGCCCGCCCTGCGCATCCAGGGCGATCAGCGCTTTGTGCCCCTCAAGCGGCTGGAGAAACAGGTGCGTTTCGGCCAGCTCGACTTCATCTGCGGCGTGGGCGACAACCCGGGCCGTCGCAACCACTTCCTCTATCTGCAGCCCCCCATCTTCACCGTGCGCTACCACCTGGCGGTACGCAGCGATGATCCGGTCGAGATCCACCAGTGGGATGACGTCAGGGCCCTTGGCGAGAAGGGCATCATCCTCATCAATCACGGCAGCGGCGCCATCGAACGGCTGCAGGCCCTGCAGGGGCTCATCATCGACAGCGGCGGGATCAACAGTGCTGCCAATTACGACAAGCTGTTGATGAAACGAGGGCGCTTCGTCTACTACCGCTCACCCGGCTTCGAGGGCGACTTGCTGCGCCACCATCTGAGCGGCCAAATTCGTATCCTCCCCACCGCCATGGAAACCATCCCCTTCTATATCCTGTTTTACCAGCGCACCTCCCCTGCCCGGCTGGCCCTGTTCGCCAATGCCCTGCAACGGCTGGCGGAAAGCGGCGAGCTGGCGGATCTGGCCAAGCGCTACCCTTAAGCGCCCCTTCACATCGCGCAGCATCGGAATGCTCGGCGCCATTGCCAACTTTTGTTATGATCCACAGCAACTTATTCGGCCGCATGGCCATCAAGACGAGGTGAGTGATGAAAGTAGGTATTATCGGCGCCATGGAACAGGAAGTGGCCCTGCTGCGCAGCCAGATGAGCAACCCGACCACCCTGCAACTGGGCGGCTGCGAGTTCTATCAGGGCACCCTGGCAGGCAAAGAAGTGATCCTGACCCGCTCCGGCATCGGTAAAGTGGCCGCCAGCGTCGCCACCAGCCTGCTGCTGGAAAAATTCGCCCCCGACTACGTCATCAATACCGGTTCTGCCGGCGGCTTTGCCCAGGACCTTCACATCGGTGACGTGGTGATCGCCAGCGAGATGCGCTTCCACGATGTGGATGTCACCGCTTTTGGCTACGAGATGGGCCAGATGGCGCAGCAACCGGCCGCCTTCCCCTGCGACGAGACGCTCATCGCTGTCGCCCAGGATTGCATCGCCGAGCAGGGCAAGCATCAAACCAAAGTCGGCCTCATCTGCACCGGCGATCAGTTCATGTGCAAGCCGGACGCCATCACCAAAGCCCGTGCCGACTTCCCGCAGATGCTGGCGGTCGAGATGGAAGGGGCTGCCATCGGCCAGGTGTGCCACATGTTCAAGGTGCCCTATCTGGTGGTGCGTGCCATGTCTGACATCGCCGGCAAGGAACAGGTTGAATCCTTCGATGCCTTCATCGAGGTGGCCGGCAAGCACTCCGCCGAAGTGATCATCAAGATGCTCGGCAAGCTGTGATCCCACTCACCACGCTGGAACAGATGGCCGCCACTCCGGCGGCCATCTTGCTCGGTGCCGCCCTGCTGGAGGCCATCGTGCCCTGGCCAGCCCACTATCGGCTCTCCGCCATCGTGCCGCTGCTGACCCGGCTGGGTCACAAGGTGTGCCGCCCCGATGGTACCCCCGGGCAGCAATTGCAGGCCGGTCTGCTGGCCATGCTGATTGTCTGGCTGCCTTGCGCCGCCGGACTCTGGGCGGTGCGCAATCTCTCGCTCTCAGAGCCGCTGTTCGATCTGCTGTTTCTGCTGTTGATGCTGGAGTCGCGTCCGCTGCGGGAGCTGGCCCGTGCCACTCGCTCGCTGACAGACCAGGATACCTTGGTGGTGGCCCGGCTGCAGGCCTCCCCCTGGCTCAGGCGCGATACCGGCAAGCTCTCTCTGATGGGGCTTGCCAAGGCTGTCAGCGAAAGTTGCGCCCTGCGCCTGATAGGACAGTGGGCTGGCCCTCTGCTGGGATTTGCCCTGGCGGGAGTTCAAGGCGCCCTCCTATGGCGCCTCGCCCAGTTGATGAATCAGGGCTGGAGCCCGAAACAGCCAGCCTTTACCCACTTTGGCCGGGCCGCCGCCGTGCTCTATCAGGCTCTGTGCACCCCAGCCATCTTGTTGCTGGCACTGCCCTTGTGCCTGACCCAGCTGCGCCAGCTGGCAAGCCGGCTGCGCACGGCGATACGCTGGCCCTACCCCGCCATGGGAATTCTGCTGGCGCTGCTGTCCGGCTCGCTGGGCTGCAAACTCGGTGGCCCCCGCTACTATCAGGGCAGCTTGATCCGTTTTCCCGTGTTTGACGCCGCCGCAGAGCCGGAGGCCGGCACGGCCCTGCGCCTGCTCAACCGTCTGCAGCAAGCCGGTTGGGGCTGGTTGGCGCTGGCATTGCTGCTCACTGTGCTGGAGCAGCTGCATGGCTAAATGGTTCACCCTGCTCTACCTGTTGTGCGTGTCGCCAGCCCTGCTGGCCGGGACGCCTGCACGCATCGTCAGCCTCACCCCCCATCTGACCGAACTGCTGTTTGCCATCGGCGCCGGCGATCGCATCGTGGCCACCGACGATGCCTCCGATTATCCGCCCGAGGTCAAACGCCTGCCCCAGGTGGCCAACTACCGCAGCATCAATCTGGAAGCCCTGCTGGCCCAAAAGCCCGACTTGATCGTCGCCTGGCGCTCCGCCCAATCCCGCATGCTGGCCCCTGTCGAGCAGCTGGGGATCCCGGTGTTCTATTCAGAACCGACCGACTTTGCCTCCCTCGCCACCGAGATGCGGACCTTGGGAAAAACATTGGGGGTGGAACAAACCGCCAATGCCGAGGCCGAGGCCTATCTCGTCCGCCTGACCGCACTTGGGCAGCGCTACGGCAAGCCCAAGCATATCAAGGTGTTTTATCAGCTCTGGTATCCACCGCTCACCAGCGTTAGCGGCAATGCCTGGCCCGCCCAGGCCATCGAACTGTGCGGTGGGGACAACGTGATGGCAACTGCCCGCACGCCCTACCCCCAGGTCAGCCTGGAGCAGGTGATCAAGGCCAATCCGGCGCTGATCCTGGCGGGGAGTCAAGACCCCGACGCTCTGTACCACTGGCAACAGTGGCCCAATCTGGACGCCGTCCGCCATCAGCGCCTGCGCCTCATCAATTCGGATGAACTGCATCGTTTCACCCCAAGAGCCCTCAACGCCGTGGAGCAGATATGTCGGGCCATTGAAGAGGCACAACAGCCGAACCAGTAAGCCGCGTTGCTTGGTTATTTTCACAATAAGAAACACCGGCAAGCGCCGGTGTTTCTTATTCAGCAGACATGTGATGAGAGATAGCCGTTATTTCTGCTTGAAGATATCCAATCCGACGAAATAGACGGAATCGTGACGCTGGAAGGCATCGGCATAAATCGGCTTCGCATCATCAAAGAACCGCTCGAGGATGGCCTCGGCCTCTTTTATCTTGGCTTCGAACTTGTCAGGAGCAGCGTCAAGCAGGGTCATCATCAAACCTATGATGTTGGCGTAGAAATAGTTCATCGAGCCAATCAAAATGCGATAAAGATGGCAATCACGGCTCATCAGCAAATAAAGAAGATAATCGTGATGACGCTGCATCATGGCCAATATCTCATTGTGTTCGTATTTGACCGTTTGCCAGTCGGTACGCAACTTCTCCAGCAAATCGTCAAACAACGGTACGTTGAGCGCGGCATTGAAGTCGATACTGGTCATGTCGAACGGCTGGAAGCTGCGCACCATCAGCTCATCAAGCAGAGCGATTTTATCCAGCTCAGGGCCGCTGATTTGCAGAGCATCAACCCGTTGAGGGATGGCACCATCAATGTAAGCACCATCACTGCAATTCAGGCAGCGTATATCCGGATGGCCAGTCAGCACGCGCGTCATATTATGAATGGCCAGACCAAACAGGTGATTGATCCGCACTTCCCCGCCAAAATTGCCCGGAGCCGGGAATGTATCCTTCAAATTCTCGTCGTACTTGGCTTCTTTCTTCTCGTTGTAATAGAGGCTCAGACTGGAGTGATGCTTGTCTGCATACTTGTAGCCATTGTCTATCCCGAACAGGTATACCTGCTTGAAACCGAGCAGAGCAGCATAGTTGACACCGGTATTGCCAACGAAGGGGTTGGAAAACTCAATGGACTCATATTCGAAAGCCTGACCCAAACGGCTGGCCAGCATGGCAAACATGGGTTCATTAGGTTTGAAAGTCAGCCCCGTTTTGCGGAAAAAGGTCTTGCACTCGGGGTGGATCACATCGACGCTGAGGAATACTGCATTCTTGAGAAAATCATCCGCACCGAGAATGCGCAGGAAATCTGCCGAGCTCTTGGTTCGCTCCACCGCCACGTATATGTCAGGCTTGATACCCGCCTTGTGCAGGGCACTGACGGCGGTACCGCAGGCGATGATGATGGCTTTCCCCTGATGTTGCCGAATAAAATCGATGCTCTGATCCAGCGACGGCCCGTTACCGACCACGAATACCGGTACCTGCTCGGCCAATGAGGTATCCCGCTCCCGCTTCAGAAACGGCGTACCATCCTGCAGATGGGTGTGACTGTGGGCCAGCGCATAAATATTGTCATCGAAGAAGCCCCAGCCCGTCTTGAGCAGATAAAGCTCACCCTCAGCCTTGTCGATCAAATCATGCAGCTTGGGTGAGTGATAATGACAGAATGAGAAGTAACTCGCCGACCAGAAGGCGCCCTTGCGATGCAAGGCTTCCATCATGTCGGCCACCAGCAGTTGCTCATCCACACCGATGAAAAGGTGCAGGCTCAGCGACTCCTGTTCCATATATTCGAGAAGTTGGTGCCAGTCGAAACAATAAAGTGAGGCATAGAACATGTCGAGGTCGGGCTCGAAGGCAAACAGATTCCTGACCCTGCATTTCTCATAAAGATAGCCAAGCTGATAGCCCAGTCCGATCCCGTACATGAATGACAAGGGAATATCCGCATCCAGCGCCTTGCGAAGCGGTAATCCCTCAAGGGAAGCATTCTCTTTGAGCTCTGAAATAGCATTGTTGTAGGCAATATGGATTTGGCCTTCCAGATACCATTGAGGGACAAAATCGATGCATTGCAATACGCTCTGTTCGATCACCTCGGCAATCTGGGCTTGCGCTTCGGCAAAGGGATCGTCCCCATACAGGGAAACCTTGTCATCAAGCCACAATATATTTGGAATGCCATTTTCATTACAGAAAAATCGAAAAGGTCTGGTTGGCTGGTACTCTTTGAAAAAGGCATGGATCCCTGGCATGTATTTTTCAAAGGCGGCCATATTAAGCTGATGGCGAACAGGCAATACCGCCAGCATGGCTGCCTCCTGTTCTTTTTGAACTGCAAGACGGGAAAGCTCTTCCTCTGCACTTTCTATGTTTTTATTAAAATCCATTCGATATTTAACCCGCATTCGACTTGTAAAGGCTTGTTGCTCGCCCAGCCTTGGAGAATTGGCGCAATTCATCTTCTGCCAGACTCCTGGCGCTCGCGATTCGCTCATGGATCATTTGAAACTGCAACAGAGCTTGCTGCTGTTCCATATCAAGGTGGCTTTCCACGGGGAACTCCCGAAACACACCATCGAAAGCATCAAGATAGTGATCCATTTGTGCCTCCGCTGCCGACAACTCATTTCTCTCCAGCAGCAGCAACAGCTGACTACCGTGAGCCATCAATCCGGACAAAATGGCATCGCTCATTCCGTCCTGCCCGCTTTTTGCTGGGCAATGGCCTTGTCACGCTCTTCGACCGGAATGGCATCCCAGCCGCTTTTGACGGTCAGCATCAGGGTCATCACCTCATCAATGGCTGCGATGTCCATGTCGCGGCTGGCATCCATCATGCGCACCTTCATATAGTCGTAAAGTGCAAACAGATCTTCAGGCACCTTGCCATAGGAGAGATCCAGCGAGTCCTGTAGACCGTTGATGATCGCCATGGTCTTGGAGATGGACTGGGACTTTGCCTCGAAATCACGACGCTCGATGGCACCACGAGCCTGGGCAAGCCGCTCAAGACAGCCCTGCATCAGCAACTGGATCACCCGGTAGGGATCTGCTACAGCCAGCTCAGACTGCAGATTCTGGGTGGTATAGGCCTTGATATTTTTCCGATACATACGAGGCACGGCTCCTGACTACGTATTAATTCGATTTGGTATTGAGCAGATTGAGATAAGAGGCCGACTTGTTCATCTTGGCCAACATGGAGTCCAGGCTGCCATAACGAGCCCGCAAGGTCTCCTGATACTTGGTCAGCTGAGAGGTAACATCAGACTCCTTACGGCTGACCTCGCGCAGATCGGAATTGAGCGAATCCTCCCGCTTGGCCAGCAGGCCACCGGTCTTGGAGTAGGTTTCCAGCTGGCCGGCCAGTTTACCAGCCACCCCATCTTTGCCGCCAAAAACAGCCACCACTTGGTCAAAGTTTTTGTCGATGGCTTCGCTGAACTTGGTGTCATCAATGGAGAGAACCCCTTTGTTGTCCATCTTCACACCCATCTGGAAAATCGTTGAATAGGTTGAAGATTTTTGTGAGGGTTCGGTAATGGCACCGTTCATCATGTTGATCACGGCGCGTGTCGTCGCGTCACCAGCCAAGGCCCCGCCATCATTCTGGCTTTTTCCAGCCACGATGGAGTTGCGTTTGCCCAGTTCACTGCTCTTCTTCACCAGGGCGTTGTAACCATCGACAAAGCTCTTGACCATGTCTTTGATACCGGCCTTGTCAGTGGTCACTTCAACCTTGTTAGAGCTGTAGGTCTTGACGGGATTGCCGCCTGCATCAGTAGAGGTCGTACTGTCCGACTCTCTGAGTACGGTCAGTTTGAGCCCGACGATGGTGCCATCAAAGGTATTGGTCGCGCTAGTCAGCGAGTTGCCATCCACCTTGATCTTAGCATCCTGAGCAGTCTGACTTTGCGTCAACTTGGACACTAGGTTGTCGGTCAACTCGGTTGTATTGCCGGTGACCTGCAGATCCTTGCCACTACCGCTGACCCCGGAATCGATCATCAGCTTGGACTTGCCATCGGAGGTATTCATGATGTTGACGCTCAAACCGAAGTTGTCTGCGTCATTGTTGATGCGCTTTCGAATGGATTGCAGCGAATCGCCGGCTTTGACATCGACATCAAAGGTCTTGTCGCCCGCCTTGAACGTCAATTTTCCGTCTTGGGTGATAAGAGGGGTAGTCGACGAGTCGAAGGTACCGTCAAATTTGCTGGTTTTTGCCAGCTGTTCGACGCTGATATCATATTGCCCATTCGAGGCCCCAGCCTTGCTCTCCACCTTGAGCACAGGCTTGTCCTTGTCCTGGGTAATGTTGATGGAGCGTTTGTTGAACGCGTCATCTTTCGCCATCGCCTGCAGGGTAGTCACGAAAGAGGCAATGGCAGATTTCAGCTGCCCCACACCGGAGAGAGTGATTTGAGTGTTGGTCTTCTTGGTGGTGATGGGCTGCATCAGCTGTGCTTTTTTGGCATCGACGCTGGCAGCAATCACTGACTCCAGATCGAGTCCAGAGCCGGCACCTGCAGACGTAATGGTGGGCATACTCACTCTCCTCTTAAGTTTTCATATCAGATCTCGTTATCGAGCAGCAACCCGGCGCGTGAACCACCTCCGGTCGCATCACTCTCACGCAGATCTTTAATTCGTTTGCTGATAGCCAGCAACTCTTCGCTCGGGATTTGCCGGATCATTGACTTGGTCTCGGCGTCGACCACCTTGATCACCACCTGATCCAGATCCTTTTCAACACTGAAATTGACGGTCCAGCCTTGCAACTTGCTGAACTCTTGCAACTTTTGGACCTCATTTTCAATGTCTGCCTGAGGAACATCCTGCTTGGCGATTTTTTCACCAGACTGTCCCGCCTGCTGTTTTTTCACATCCTGTGCCGTCACCCGCTGCTCTTCCGTCGTGCCAGATAGCACTTGAGCGGCCGACTGGCCGCTCTTGCTACTTGACTGAAGAGAAGAAGGAGTGACCGATGACGGGATCCCAATTTCATTGGCCATATCGTCGCTCCTCTTTCTATCTCATCACTGCGTTTCTGTTAACCCAGCAGGGACAGAGCAGATTGCGGTCTTTGGTTGGCTTGCGCCAGGATGCTGGACGCAGCCTGTTGCAGAATGTTCTGCTTGGTCAGGTTGGCCGTCTCGGTCGCAAAGTCTGCGTCACGGATACGAGAACGTGCTGCGCTCAGGTTTTCGGAGACGTTGGACTGGTTGCGAATGGTCGAGTCAAAGCGGTTCTGTACCGCACCCAGCTCTGCCCGCTTGCTGTCAACCGCCTTGATCATGAAGTCAAGGTTCGCCATGGCAGTCTGTGCATCCTTGGCAGTAGTGATGCTACTGACGCTGGTAGAGGTCACCGCTGACGTGCCCTTGGTGATAGTGTAAGGTTCGCCGGAGGCACTGGTCGCAACAGTCGCACTACCCTTGGTTGACGCTGCAATACCGCTGATGGTGAATGCAGAAGTCATCTTGAAAGTGATGGTTTGACCTGCATCGGCACCTACCTGGAACGACCCTTTGTAGTTGCCATCCAGCAGCTTTTGACCACCAAAGGTGGTGTCGTTCGAGATACGGTTGATCTCGGTGGTCAGTTGGTCAAATTCTTGCTGCAGCGCAGTACGGTCGTCGGTGTTGTTGGAGCCGTTGGCAGATTGCTGTGCCAGCGTACGCATGCGTTGCAGCATGCTGGTCACCTCATCCATGGCACCTTCAGCCGTTTGGGCGACAGAGATACCGTCGTTGGCGTTGCGGTTACCTTGATCCAAGCCGTTGATCTGAGAGGTCAAACGGTTGGAGATCTGCAGACCGGCAGCATCGTCCTTGGCGGTGTTGATACGCAGACCGGAAGCCAGTCTGGTATAGGACGTATCCAGGGACTTGTTGGTGTTCATCAGGTTACGCTGGGCGTTCAGTGATGAAGTATTCGTGTTGATATACATGGCCATAAAATATTCTCCCGAAGAACATGCGACTGCGGGTTGCGCCGCCAAAGCGGCGTCCCACCGTTAGAAGAACAGGTTGAACGAGCCTGAGTCTTCTGGCGGGTGTCTGTTTGAACGGACAGGCCACCCGCAGTAGTGCAAACGTTGGATTCCGAACACCCCTCGATTGCTTCACTTTATTTAACGGCAGCACAGCCACAAGCTTTAGGAAAATAATTGCCGAAGGCGGCAAGTTTTATCCGGTAAAC
Organism: Aeromonas sp. DNRA1; assembly: GCF_963888745.1. Lineage (NCBI taxonomy): Bacteria > Pseudomonadati > Pseudomonadota > Gammaproteobacteria > Aeromonadales > Aeromonadaceae > Aeromonas > Aeromonas sp. DNRA1. The sequence goes on from NZ_CAWPKQ010000001.1 coordinate 377,026, forward strand.
GGCAAGACAGCGGCAAGCTATCTCCAAAGATCTTGAGTACAGCCTAACGCGGGAGTGAAGAAGATGAGCCGAGAGTATTGGCACAGTTTGTGCTTAGCTATGGGGGAGTGGCGTCAATTTGACGGCACAATAAAAAGAGGCCGGAAAATCCGGCCTAAAACGAGCATACGCTCAGGAGAATATGACCAAGCGTGACAGAACTGAACAGCTGTACAACACTTGGCTTTACTAATAAGAGAATACATTCTCTCCCGATAGAACAGAGTGCGAACCGAACACCCCTTTGTTCCATCTCTTGACCAGGGCGGCCTGAACAACCGCCCTGTTTTCTTTTATCAACCCTGCAGCAGGGAGAGTGCTGACTGCGGACGCTGGTTTGCCTGAGACAGTATGGTCGAGGCAGCCTGTTGCAGAATGTTCTGCTTGGTCAGGTTGGCGGTCTCGGTCGCGAAATCGGCATCGCGGATCCGTGAACGCGCGGCACTGACGTTTTCAGAGACGTTCGCCTGGTTGCGAATGGTTGAATCAAACCGGTTCTGCACCGCACCCAGTTCAGCACGCTTGCTGTCCACCACCTTGATCATGTAATCCAGGTTAGCCATGGCCGATTGTGCATCTTTGGCGGTAGTAATACTCCCAATACTGGTTGTCGTCACTGTCCCACTCGGATTCTTCGCCACTGAATAGGGCTCGCCGGTTGTTGTTGTTGTAACTGTTGCATTACCCTTCGTTGCTGATGCCATTCCAGATATGCTGAAAGCTGTGGTCATCCGGAACGTGATGGTCTGACCCGCGTCGGCACCAACCTGGAAGGAGCCAACATAACCACCATTGAGCAGATTCTGGCCACCAAAGGTAGTGTCTTTGGACACCCGGTCGATTTCAGTCATCAGCTGAGTGTACTCTTGCTGCAACGCGGTACGGTCATCGGTGTTGTTGGAACCGTTGGCAGACTGCTGAGACAGGGTACGCATCCGTTGCAACATGGAGGTGATTTCATCCATGGCGCCTTCAGCAGTCTGGGCGACGGAAATGCCGTCGTTGGCGTTGCGGTTGCCCTGATCCAGACCATTGATCTGAGAGGTCAAACGGTTGGAGATCTGCAGGCCGGCGGCATCGTCTTTGGCGCTGTTGATGCGCAGACCAGATGCCAGACGGGTGTAGGATGTATCCAGAGATTTGTTGGTGTTCATCAGGTTACGCTGAGCGTTAAGCGATGAAACGTTCGTATTGATATAAAGACCCATGACTATTCTCCTAAGCTATTAAATTTACTATCTAATTTGCTCGAACTTTATTGTCTTTCCTGTTCGATGCGTCTTATTTAACGGCCTCTTTTTCGATGTCTTTAGCATTATTTTCAACGCTTCATCGCATTAACGCCGCTTACCCTATTTATCGGCATGTTCTCGTTGAACTTGAGGAAAAAAATGCTCTGTTCTTCCCGCTAAGTTCACTAGGCAAACAACAGAGGGCGATAGGCGAGGCAGCGTGAACCTTGCTGGCCATCTGGTACCGTTCAGATACCATGACGACGGCCAGCAACATCACCGCCAGCAAAAACTTGGTCTGGCTCCCACTTCTTGCAGGCAGCCATTGGTCAGACGCCGCAATCCCCCCTAAAATCGCGGCCCCATCAACAATTGGACGTGAGTTGTTCTCCATGCAGACACTGGTTGAGCAGATTGTTTACATCAGCGACATGTTTGGTACTGCGGTATTCGCGTTTTCGGGGGTTTTGGTGGCGGGCCGCCTCAGGATGGACGGTTTTGGTGTCATGGTGTTGGCGGCAGTCACCGCCATCGGGGGCGGTACCATCCGCGACATGATCCTGGGGGCCACCCCCGTCTTCTGGGTACGCGACCCTCTCTATATCTGGGTGGTCATTGCCACGGCGCTCATCGGCATGTGGATGGTCAAGCTGCCCCGCCGCATGCCCTGGTACGTGCTGCCGGTCGCCGACGCCTTCGGGCTGGCACTCTTTACCGTGATCGGGGCGCAAAAAGCCCTCAACTTTGGTACATCAGGGCTGATAGCTGTATTGATGGGCACCATGACAGGGGTGGCTGGCGGCATGATCAGGGACGTGCTGGCCCGGGAAGTGCCCATGGTCTTGCAAAAAGAGATCTATGCCACCGCCTGCATCCTGGGGGGCATCCTCTATACCCTGGCACTGGAGATAAACGTGGATCGGGTGACCGCCATGCTCATCTGCATGACGGCGGTGTTCGGTTTGCGGGTGGCGGCCATCTATTGGCATTTGTCACTGCCCACCTTCTCCCTGCAGCGCAATTGATGCCGTGGCCAGGGGGCGAGTCGCACTCCTGGCCAGGTTGCGTTGAACCAAGCAGGCTTTTCTGTTGTCATAGGATTCAGTGTTGTAAGCCGGAATCCCTCATGCAAAAACTTGGACTCATCACATCACTGCTATTGATGAATGTGGCAACGGCGCAGGCCGAAGCGCAGGTACTGTTTGGACGGCTGGCTTCCACTCCGGTGCAGCAGTTCAACCAGCAGATCCGACAGGCAAGCACTGCCCAGCAGAGTTGGGTCAATGACTATCGTGAAGTGGCATTGCGTTTTGTCGGCCACAGCGACATCCCCAGTCGCATCCAGGCACAACAGCTGGACAACGATCTGGTGCTCTCCGTTGCCCTTGACGGCACCAAGAGCGACATGATCTACATCCTGACCCTGTTTCGCAGCAACAACCTGTGGCAGATGCGCCAGGCTGAGATGGGGTGGCGCTGCCAGGGGCAATCCACCTTTACCCCGGTACCCTGCCCTTAACGCAGGCCCTCTCTACCGAGTGAAATAAAAAATCCGGCTCATTGGCCGGATTTTTTATGCATGCGTGAACGTCATATTACGGACGGTACACCTTGACGTTGGCAAAGCCCTTCTCTTTCAGATAGAGCGCCTGCAGCTTGCTCATCACGCCGCGATCGCAGTAGAGCAGGTAGGTCTTCTCCTTGGGCAAATCGCCAAAGGCGGTGGCCAGCTTGAAGAAGGGGATATGCATGACCTCACGCCCTTCCACCTGCAACGGCTTCTCGTCGTGCTCGTCCATGGCGCGGATATCGAGGATCACCTCGTTGTCGCCACTCTCGGCGGTAGTCTCCACTTCCTGCACCTCGGCAGCGGTCTCTTCACCGATGCGACGAATGTCGAGGTAACGGGCCTCGGCCACCACCTTGTCCAGAATGGCGAAGTCGAAGTTCCCCTCTTCCTCTTCAATGCGCGCCAAATCGGCCTTCACGGTCGGCTTCTTGGAGATAACACCGCAATACTCCGGCATGGTCTCGGCGAACTCCAGAGTACCGATGCGACGGGCTTCGCTGATGATGTCCGGCTTGTCCCAGGTGATGAGCGGGCGCAGGATCACCTTGTCGGTCACCCGGTCGATGACGTTCAGGTTGGTGAGGGTCTGGCTGGAAACCTGACCCACGCACTCGCCGGTCACCAGCGCCGGGATCTGGAACTCGTCGGCCACCTTGGCGGCGGCACGCATCATCATCCGCTTGAGCACCACGCCCATCTGGCCGTTGTCGATCTTCTCGAGGATCTCGGCCACTACCGGCTCGAAGTCCACCGCGGTGAAACGCACCCGGTGGGAAGAGCCGAAGCGGTTCCACAGGTGATAGGCCACCTGCTTGACGCCGATCTCGTGAGCGGCACCACCCAGATTGAAGAAGCAGTAGTGCACCCGGCAGCCACGCTTGATGAACTGGAAGGAGGCCACACCGGAGTCAAAACCGCCGGAGATAAGGCTCAGCACATCTTCCTGGGTGGCGATGGGCATGCCGCTCAGGCCCTGGTGGATGGCGCTGACGATGAAGAGCTCCTCGCCATCGATCTCGAGGTTGATCTTCACATCCGGGTTCTTGAGGCGCACGCCGTTGCTCACGCAGTGCTGGTTCAGGCCACCGCCCACGTAGCGTTCCACTTCGAGGGAGGAGAACTCGTGCTTGCCGTGGCGCTTGGCGCGCACACAGAAGGTTTTGCCCTCGAGCTGGTCACCCCACACGGCTTTCACCTGCTCGAAGATGTCGTGCAGGTCGGTAAACTTGCTGGCCTGAACCTCGAGGAAGGCCTGAATGCCGGGAATGCAGGCCAGGGCTTCGATGGCCTGTTCACGGAACTGGTCATTGCGGGAGCTCACGATCAGCTTGTCCCAATCCATCCGCACCCGGGCATCGTCGTCGAAGCGGCGCAGGACATTGCGGATATTGCCCTGCAGGATCTTGATAAAGCGCTGGCGAACCGACTTGCTCTTGATGGTGATTTCCGGGAACAGCTTGATAATGAACTTCATGGTAATGACTCGGGTGACCTTGATTTAAGGGCGCGAATTATATCAGAACTTTGTGGCCAGCGCCTACTGGATGAGCGTTTGCTCACATTCCCCCACGCAGTATTTGCCGTGCAGCGCCAATCTTGCGTATATTCCCGAACCTGCGTCCCGGCAACATTCCTGACCACAGACCCATTCGATGAAGACCTACATCTACTACCCCGGCATGGAAGTGCGCGACGAGCTGTGGCTCAAGTTTGCCCTGCTCTATCTGGAGCGGCTCGCCTTCGTCTTCACCGTCAGTGAGAAGAGCGGCCTTACCGCCCTGCTGCAGACGCTCGAACAGGAGACGGACCTGCTGGCCGAGCGACCGGATGCCACCTTCTTTGCCGCCATCACCCCCCAGCTGGAGAGTCAGCTGAGCAGCCTGCTCGCCCCCGATTTCGTGCGTCACAAGGTGTTTGGCAACAAGGAGCTGATCGGTCGCTGGCGCACGCCAGCCAACCACGACTGCTTCTGCCCGGCCCAGGCGGGGCTGGAGCGGCTGCACGGCTTTTGCCTGGCACACGGTTTTGCCAGCCGGGAAGAGGGCGGGTTCAGGATGGCACGGCGCTTTGCCAACCTGCTCTCCATGCGACTCGCCCGCGAGTGGGCACTCGCCAATGAGGGGGCCCTCATCACCGATCACGACTATCTCGACCGGCTGCTCCACCTGCTTGAATCCCGCTATCACAACCGCGGTGGCCAGGATTGCTTCCACCTCGAGATCCCGCTGCAAGTGCCCACTCACTTGGCCGACATCCCGTTTGCAGAACTGATCGCCCTGCGCAGTCGCAGCGGCTTTCGCCAGCAGCTGGCCGAATTTAATCAGGCGCTCGATGCCCTGCTCGCCATGCTGGGCAGCGGCTACGCCGAGCCCGCCGTGCTGACCCGCTTCGAGCAGGCCCAGCAGGGGCTCAACCAGCTGCTGGGGCCGCAGACCCAGAGTCTGCCGCTCACTACCCTGGTGAGTACCGGCCTGCCTGCCATGGCGATGATCCATCGCCTCAAGGCAAGCCATCCGGACAGCAAGCTGGTGTTTCACTCCATCAAGAAGAGCCACTTCCACCAGCGCAAGAGTCAGCACTTTTTCACCCGGCTGGGGCAGGTCAAGCCCTGAATCCGCGACGCCCTGCTAGGAAATCGACAATCCGCTGACGACATCGCAGCCATCCCCCGATGTCGTCAATATTCTGACCCCCCAAAGAGAGGCGCCTCCCCTCAGGAGGGATTCTCCAGCCGAAACTCGATGCGATCGCTGTTGCCCGCCTCGTCCACCACCACCAGCTGATAACGACCCGCCACACTCAGCACCTGATCCCCGTCCCAGCGCAGCCGCTGTCCGTTGAGAAACCAGGCCTGCTTGCCAACCCCCCCAAGCACCTTGGGCTGCAACCGATAGCGCTGGCTGCGAATAAGGTTGCCCTCCCCCAGCGCCACGATGCGAATGGGAGCCTGCTGCTCGGCACTCTGCCCCTCCCCTGCACAACCACTGGCCAGCAGCGCCTGACGCCGCTCGCCGGGGGACCGCCACGGCTCCAGCGACAATGGCCAGAGGGCCCGAAAACCGGATTGCGCCACATCGGGGCAACGGGTCAGAGTCGGCTTGCCCGCGGCGGTCAGTGCGACCTGGCGCAGCGGCGAGGACCAGTCCATGGGATCCGGCAAGGTGGGAGGATCGCGCCCTTCCAGCAACCAGGCGCTCTGGCGCTGCAGACAGGCCTCAGGCAGGGTTGCGCTCGCCTTGCGCCCCAGTGGCCAGCACACTTCGGCCTCGCTCACCGTGTTGGGCTGTGCCGGCAGAGGGCTGTTGTCCGAGAGCCGCGAGTAGACCGAAAGCAGCAGCGGCACCGCTGCGCTCTGGCCGTAAAAACCAGGCATGGGGGTACCGTCGGGGCGCCCAAGCCAGACGCCGATGGTCCAGCGACCGGAGACCCCCATCGCCCAGCTGTCGCGATAGCCGTAGCTGGTACCGGTCTTCCAGGCCAGCCGGTTGACCCGGCCGGTCGCCTCGCTGGCAAAGGGTTGGTCCGCCCGTCCCTGCGCGCTCAATATTTGCCAGATGATCCAGGCCGCGCCCGGACTCAGCAAGGGGCGCGACACCTCCTGCTGCCCCGCCAGCCAGACCGGCATCGCCACCAGCCCCTCCCGGGTCAGCGCACTGTAGAGCGCCACCAGCTGCTCGAGCCGAATGCCCGCCGCCCCCAGCGCGATGGCCGGATTGGGTTTGTCGGAGAGCGCCAGCCGCACTCCGGCGTTGTCGAGGCGACTGACCAGTTTGTCAGGCCCCAGCGCCTCCAGCACCTGCACCGCCGGCACGTTGAGGGATTGCTGCAGCGCCTGCGCAAGGGTCACCGGCCCCTGAAAGGCGCCGGAGAAATTGGCGGGGCGATACTCCGAGCCCAGTCTCGGTGCATCGGAGAGCAGGGAGGCCGAGTGCACCAACCCTTCATCCATGGCCAGACCGTATATGAAGGGCTTGAGGGTGGAGCCGGGAGAGCGGATCGCCTGCACCATGTCGAGATAACCGTGGCGGCGCAAATTGCCATACTCGGCGCTCCCTACATAGGCGCGCACCGCCATGGTTTTGTTATCTACCAACAGCAACGCCGCTGAGGTCTGCTCGGGGAAGCGACGGATATAGCTCGCCACCCGCCCCTCCAACCAACGCTGCAGATCGCCGTCTATGGTGGTGTGCACCAGCGCCCCGGCCTGATTATCGGCGGCAAGGCGGGCAAACAGCGGCGCCTCCATCGGCGTGAAGTGACCGCGGGCCAGCACCGGCTCGATGCGTCCCTCCAGCCACGCCTGTTCGGGCCAGACCCCCTGCGCTACCAGTCGCTGCATCACCTTGTCACGGGCGGTGCGGGCCCGCTCGGGATGGCGGTCCGGCCGGTTGCGGCTGGGAGCCTGCGGCAGCACCGCCAACAGCGCAGCCTCGGCATAGGTAAGCTTGGCGGCGCTCTTGCCGAGATAGGCAAAACTTGCCGCCTGCACCCCCTCCAGGTTGCCGCCAAACGGCGCCCGATTGAGGTAGACGGTGAGCAGGGTGCGCTTGTCATAGTGCCACTCCAGTTGCAGCGCACGCACCATCTGGCGCAGCTTGCCGGGCACGCTCCGGTGGTAGGGCTCGATAAGACGCGCCACCTGCATGGTAAGGGTCGAGCCGCCCGATACAGCCCGCCCATAGCGCAGCCACTGCCAGACCCCGCGCACCATGGCCACCGGATTGACCCCGGGATGACGCCAGAAGTAGCGATCCTCGTAGCCCAGCAGCGCCTCGATATAGCGGGGGGAGACCTGCTCTAGGGTCACGGGATAGCGCCACACGCCGCTGGTATCGGCAAAGGCGCGCAGCGGTCGCCCCTTCATGTCGAGCACCACCCGTGCGTAGGCAGGGTCGAGCGGTGGCGGCGGGAAGAGTCTATCCAGCGCCAGCAATGACAGGAGCAGTGCTACAACGCCCAGCACCGAGAAACACAGCCAGCGTGGCAGGCGACCAAGCCAGCGCCAGCCAGCGCGGCCACTGCGAACTAATTTCAGCCAGCCACGCTGCCAGAAAGTGAGCGGGCGAACCCGCTCAAGGGAGGGTTTGTTACTCAGAGATACGCACCTCGTGGATATCTTCACCCACGGCACGCAACTCGGGGCGGTACATATCCTCCACCTGGGTCGGCGGCACCTGATAGCGACCCGGAGTCACCGCCCGCATCAGGTAGACCAGTTGCTGGTTGCTCCCCTCGCTCAGATCCAGCGCTGCCGTGTAGCGGTCATCGCGAAACTCCTGATGCTTGAGATAGTCGTTCCACTCGCTTTGCCACGCCGGTTTCCCCTCGATGGAGAGCTCTTCGAGCTTGATGCTGTTGCCAAGGGTCGGATTCTCCAGCTCGAAGCCAGCGGGCACCATCTCCACCAGCAGGGCATCGGGCACCGCCGATTCACTGCTGACATTGAGCCGCACCACCACCAGATCGCCCACCTTCACCTTGGTCGGGTCAAAACGCTGACCGTCGCTGTTGAACCAGCTGCGGGTCACGCTCATCCCCTTGCTGATCCGTGCCGGTGCCTGTTCGGGGTAACCGACCAGAGTGCGCTGCACATAGAGCGAGCCCTTGCCCTCGTTGGTGACGGTGCTCGCGGCCAGTGCCTCGGGGGCACCCTGCTGCAGCGGAGCCGAACCGCTCAGGGATCCACTGCCAAGAGAGGAAGTCACCCTGGCCTGCCAGTCGACGGCCGGGTCGAAGCGGGCGAGTCGCAGCAGGGCGAGCCGCTCCTGAGTGCTGAGCCACTGACGATGGGCCAGGGTATCGGCCACCTTGGCACTGAGGGCTGGCCAGCGCTCCGCAGCCAGCTTGTGCTGGCGCAGCAAGGAGAGCTCAAGGGCTTCATCGCGCAGCGGCGAGCCGTAATCACCCAGATAGTCATCACCGCGCTCGGTCGCCAATGCCCGACTGAGGGCCTTGGCGGCGTTCTGCTCATCCCCCATGGCCGAGAGGGACAGCGAGAGGTGCAAGAGTGGCAAACCGGAGCGTGCGTGATCGGCCTGCTGCTCCCAGATAAGGCGCAGGGTAGCGAGCGGCGCCTTGCCCACCCGGGCCAGCACATAGGCGCTGTAAGTCTGATAGGCCAGCCGGCTATGCTCGGGGGCACTGCTCCAGCGCTCGCCGTACTGGCTGTCGGTGAGATAGTTTTGCAGCCGGTTCAGCGCCTGATTGAGCATAGCCTCCGGCACTGCATCGCCTGCCTCCTTGCGCGCCAGCAGATAGTCAGCGGCATAGGCGGTGAGCCACTGCTCCTCGTCGGAGCGACCATCCCACAGGCCAAAACCGCCGCTGGGCAGTTGCAACCGCTGCAGCCGCTGTAGCAGGGCGCGTTGCACATCCGCCTCGCTCGCCGCTTTCTTGCTCTCTGCGGATTTGCGCCAAGCGGCCCGCTCATCCGCCGTGGTCAGCAAGTAAGGCCAGGCACGGGACAAGGTCTGCTCCAGACAGGCGTAGGGGTAGTCAGCCAGCGCCTGCCACTGGGCTGCCGGATCCCAAGGGGGAGTGCCGGAAAGGCTGAGCAGCCCCTGCAGGTTGGCGCGATCCAGCCCGACCAGCTCAGCTGGCGCAAAGCTCATCTGTTGGCCGGGAGCCAACATCTGATAGCGCTGGCGAGTCTCGGCAGGCCAGGGGGAACGCAGCGGCAAATACCAGTCGCGGCTGATGGCAAAATCCTTGCCGCTGGCCGCCAACTGCAGGCTTGCCACGCCGCTCGCCCCGGTCACGGTGAGCGGCAGGGTCAGCCACTGCTCCTCGCCGTTTTTAAGGGAAAGGGTGCCGGGCAGCTCGCCATTTGCCTTGAGCCCGCCGTTGAGGGTCCAGGCAAGGGAGAGGGTCTGATCCTCGCCGCTCGTGTTGCGCAGCTGCACCAGCGCCCGGGTCTCATCGCCTCTGGCGCCAAAGCGCGGCCAGCCAATTTCGGCCACCAAGGGCGCCACCACCTTGACGGCGCGCTCGGCCTCCCCGACTTGCTGTTCGTTCCAGGCCAGCGCCATCAGTGCCAGCTCGCCGTTGAAGTTGGGCAGATCGAGCGGGATCACCGCCTTGCCCTGCTGGTCAAAACTCACCTCGCCGCTCCAGAGCGCAGCTATCTCGACCCGGCTCTCCAGCGCGCCGCCCTTTTTCAGCGGCGCCCGGTCACCCCCATAATTGAGGCGGGCCAGCTTGCCATCCTGCGGCGGGATCACCTGGCCGTAGTTGTCGAACAAATCTTGAGCGAAGCGCTTGCGACCAAAGAAGATCTCGAACGGGTCGAGCGGCTGGTAGTTGCTGATGTTGAGCACGCCCCGATCCACCGCCGCCAGCACCACCCGCCCCCGACTGTTGGGGGTGGAGGTGGCGGTCACTTCCAGCCGGGTAAGCGGCACCGCTTTATCAGGCGCGCTCAGGGTGAGCGGAAGACGGCGAGCTTCCCGATCCAGGGTGAGCGGCACCAGCCCGACCGAGCGCAGGCTCTGTCCCTGCTGGCTGCTGACCGGTTTGGAGGCGCTGTCTGGCGCGGCGATCTGGGCCGAGATATGCAGATCGTGGCGCTGCCACTCGGGACTGACCGGGATCTCGAACTCGCCGCGGGCATCCTTGGCATTGCCACCGGCCCCCATGAGCTCGATGCGCTGCCACCAGCGCAGGCCGTCGCCATCTTCCACCATCAGCAACCCTTTGCCGGGGCGCGGGGCCACCAGGGTCACTTTGGCCTTGTCACCCGCCTGATAGGCGCGCTTGTCGAGGGTGATGGCAATCTTGTCAGGCCGCGCCTGCTCGCCACCGCCGCCCCAAGCGTAGCTGCCGATCTCCACCCGTAGGCTGGATTGATGGCCCTGACTATTCTCCACCTCCAATCGATACCAGCCCGCCGCCAGTTGCAGCGTGAGCGGGGTCGGCCCCTTGCCATCCAACTGCAGGGTCTGCTCCTGTTCCAGATAGGGCTGGCTGTTGAACTCGTACTTCCACCCCTCCCCATCGGCGTAGTGCCAGTAGTAGTCGCGGTACTCGTTGATAAGGCGCACCTTCACCGCCCCCGCCACCGGCTGGCCTTGCTCATCAAGGTTGAGGATCTGGAAGGGGAGCGGCTTACCCCCCTCTACTCGATCCGCCACGAAGTCGGCCTTGAGGGCCGGCCACTGGCTGCCCATGGGCCAGCCATACTGGGTGCGGCTGCGATTGACGGCGCGACCACCGGGCTCGGCGAGCGACACCCGATAGGCCACCTCCAGTGGCCCGAGGGCGCGCACCCCATCGAGCTCATCAGCTAACGAAAAAGTCCCCTGCCCCTGCGCATCGAGGGTGAGATTGAGGGGCTCGAGATCTTTGGCCTGCTCGGCGAGCAGCACGTCACCCAGAGTGAACTCCTGCCACTGGGTAAAGGGCATGGTGGCGCGGCTGATCTTTACCTCCGCCTTGGCCTTGGTCGCACTGGCCGGCGCGCCGTAGAGATAGTCCCCTTGCAGTGGAAGAGTGAGGGCGGCGTCCAGACTCGTCACTTCCCCATCCGGCCCCTTGCCAAGCTGCAGTTTCAGCCGCTCCGGCAGAAATTCCTCCACCAAAAAGGGCCACTCGAAGCGGCTGCCAGCGGAGGTCTTGAGGTTGATTGTCCAGCGCCCGAGCGGCGCATCATCCGGTAGACGCAGACCGTAGTGGGCCGCGCCAAGATTGTCCGGCAGCAGCCGTTTCTGTTCGAGCAGTTGGCCGTCCGGCTGCTTCACCTCCAGCTCTACCGCCATGCCCGGCAGCAGCTGGCCATCCTGCCCCTTGAGCAAAATCTCGCTGTCGAGCCGCTCGCCGGGGCGATAGAGGTCGCGCCCGCTAAAGAGATACAACTGCTGGGCCTGCCAGGGCTGGGTACCGAGATCGAAGGTGGAGAGATCGAGCGCCGCCCCATCGAGGCGCAGCACCGCCAGATGGTTGCCCTGTTCAGCCAGCAGCAAGCGGGCACCCTGCACCTGATCGAAGCGACGATGGCCCTGCGGATCCGTGGTTTGCACCTGCAACCGGTTGCCCTTCTCGTCGAGCAGGGAGAGCTGCACATCCTTGAGCGGGTCGGCGCTGGCCAGGGAGCTCACGAACACCTCCAGTTGATCACGGTAGCGGCGGGCACTGAGCCCCATGTCGCTCACCGCAAAATAGGTGGTCTCCTTGCGCCAGTCGTAGTTACCAAGAGGTGACATCACCGCAAAGTAGACGCCAGCCTCCACCAGCTGCGGCTCCTTCACATTGATGAGGCGGGTCTCGCGCCGGTTGGCATCGAGCTCCAGCGCGTAGCGGCCGCTGAACACCCGCTTGGCCCGCTGGGTGATCTGCTCAAGCTCCCAGTTGCCCATGCCGGCACCGGGGCGATACTCGGCCAGGAAGCGGGGCAGATATTCGGCATCGACCCGGAAGAAGTCGATATTGACCTCGTCCACGTTGACCGCACTGATGGGCAGGCGCAGCTCGTCACGCAGCGGCAATACCATGCCGCTCGCGGTAAAGGAGGCCCCCGCCTCCAGCGGCCGGGTCTTGAGGGTCCAGCTCTGGGGGGATGGGCCCAGCCCCGCCTTGAGGCTCACTTCATAGCTTTTATCGGGCTGGACGTTAGGGAAATAGAGGGTGCGACCATCTTCGGCGAGGATCCACTCACCCTGCACCTGCTTGCCCCCTTCACTGACCCCGAGCCAGCTCTGCCAATTTGCCTTGGGCGCCAAGGGGCCGGAGAAGACCAGCGCCAGCGCCGGGGCATCCCGATATTGACGGGCATTGGCCTGCACCACGGCGCTTGGGGCACCCGTTTCCTGCTGCGCGGCAGGCTGTGTAGTCGGCCCACTGGCTGTGACATGAGTGACAGACTTGTCGGGGCCGCAGCCGCTCAGCAGCAGCGCAGTGAGCCCCGCCAGCAGCAGGGCCGACCAGCGGCGCCCGGGGACGGCCGTCTGTTGCGGTGAGGAACAAGAGAAGCGAGGGTGAGAGTCGACGCGGCGCATAAAATGTCATCCCTGATTGGCTCGCTGCCAGTGCAGCGCAATAGCCAACAGGATAAGGGATCAGGCTCGCTTGACACAAAACTCATTGCAGTTAAAACGCCAGCAGCCTCCGCCAGATGCAACAGCGCCGACCCTGGGGTCGGCGCTCGCTTGTGGCTGTGACGAGTTACTCCATTACCGCCATCTGCCAGGTCTTGAAGCCGCCGGAGAGGTTCTTGACCTTGAAGCCGTGCTGGCTCAGCAGGCGACAGGCAACGTGGCCACGCAGCCCGACCTGACAGCTGATGAGCAGCTCTTTATCCCTGGGCAGCTCATGAAGCCGGCCGCGCAGTTCATCGAGGGGGATGTGCAAGGCGCCCGGGATGCGACCCAGCTTGTCGAGTTCGGGGCCATTGCGCACGTCCAGTACCTGCTGATGGGGGTGACGGTCCTCTACCTCGGCTGCGTGGCAGAGCAGGGTATCCCCCTTCAAGTGGTTGCTGGCCACGAAGCCGGCCATGTTGATCACGTCCTTGGCCGAGCCGAAGGGCGGCGCATAGGTGAGCTCCAGATCCTGCAGATCAAACACGGTGAGACCGGCGCGCTGGGCCACTGCCAGCACGTCGATGCGCTTGTCGACCCCGTCCTTGCCGATGGCCTGGGCGCCATAAATCTTGCCATCGGGGGCAAACAGCAGCTTGAGGCTGACCGGGTGGGCTCCGGGGTAGTAACCGGCGTGACTGCCCGGGTGGACATAGGCCTTCTCGAACGGCAGCCCCAGCTGCAGCAGCCGCTTCTCATTGAGGCCGGTGCTGGCTACCGCCAGATCGAACAGCTTGCAGATGGCGGTGCCCTGGGTCTTCTTGTAGGTTTCGCAGCGCCCCAGCATGTTGTCGGCGGCGATGCGCCCCTGCCGGTTGGCGGGGCCCGCCAGCGGGATCAGCACTGATTCGCCGGTGACGAAGTCGGTCTCCTCCACCGCATCCCCCACCGCATAGATGAAGGGATCCGAGGTTCGCATGCCGGCGTCCACCTTGATGCCGCCGCGCGGCCCCAGCTCCAGCCCCGCCTTGGCGGCGAGCAGGGTCTCGGGCTTGACGCCGATGGCGAGGATCAGCATGCCGGTATCGAGCCGGGTGCCATCACTCAAGGTCAGGCGTAATCCACCCCGTTGTTCAGTGGCCACGGCAGCGGTTTTTTCCGCCAGCACATCCAGGCTCTCGATGGCCGAGAGGCCGGTGCGCAGGCGCAGATCGATGCCCTCCTCCCGGATACGGGCATGGAGCATGTTGGCCATCTCTTTATCCACCGGCGCCATCACCTGATCGGAGAGCTCCAGCAAGGTGACGTCCAGCTTGCGCTGGTGCAACGCCTCCATCATCTCCAGCCCGATGAAACCGCCTCCCACCACGGTGACGTGGCGCGGCTGATCGTGCGCCAGCGCCGCCAGAATGCGATCCATGTCGAGAATATTGCGCAAGGTGTAGACACCCGGGCTGTCGATGCCGGGGAACGGAGGCCGGATGGGGGCCGCACCCGGGCTCAGCAGCAGCACGTCATAGGCTTCACGGCACTCTTCGCCGGTCAGCAAGTTGCGCACCAGCAGGCTCTTGCCGGCCTTGTCTATCTCGATGACGTCGTGAAAGACCCGCACATCCACGTTGAAGCGGCGTTTGAAGCTCTGGGGGGTCTGCAACAGCAGTGCATCCCGGTTGGGGATGTCGCCCCCGATGTGATAGGGCAGCCCACAGTTGGCGAAGCTGACGAACTCGCCCCGCTCGAACACCACAATTTCCGCTTCTTCGCTCAGACGGCGGGCTCTGGCCGCCGCAGAGGCACCACCAGCCACACCGCCTACAATCAGGATCCGTTTCATCAGCAAGACTCCAGTCAACGACAGATTGCCATTAAATTAGTGATTTCTAATTTAGAATTCAATGAAATTTTGTTTGTACCGATTTTGCAGTATTCTTGCCACCCGACAGTCGTTCAACAGGATGTTATCAGTTCATGTCGTCAACCGCGCTCAGTCACCTTTCTTCTGCCAGCCAGACACCGCTGTTCTTTCGTCTGGACGTGCGCAGCCAGCGGCTGGTCGCCCTGACCGATGTGATGCAAACCCCGCTCTACTGGCTCGATGAGCCCAGAGGCCCCTGGCCGGCCCAGTTGCCGGATGCGCTGCGCCTGCCCATCGAGCAGGCGCTCACCAGCGGCCATGGCGGCAAGCTGGTGCTGCGCTTTGCCGGCCAGCAATGGCACGTCGCCCTCTCCCACGAACAAGATGCCTTCTGGCTCATCTGCCTGCAGACCCTGCGCCAGGAGCCGGTGGCCGATCTGGCGCTGCACCTGCCGCGCCTGAGCCAGATGGCGAGCCAGCAGCAGTTTGCCGCCATGCTGGAGACCCTCAAGGAGAGCCTGGGGGCCGATCGCCTCATTCTCTGGCACTATCAGGCCAACGGTCCCCTCGGCAGCGAACAGCTGACCCCGGTCTTCACTCTCGGTGCCGACGAAGTGGCCGCCATTCGCGGCGACAGCCGCTACATCCGCGCCCTGCGCACCCGCAAGTCCCTGAGCTTTTCGGAGGCGGCGCACCAGCCCATGCTGAGCCAGCACTACTACCTGGCCAATGCGGGGGTGAGCTCGCGCCTCGACGGCGCATTGCTGGAGCAGGAAAAACTCATCGGCGTGCTGAGCCTCGAATACCTCAACGCCACCCCGCTTAGCGAGGAGATGCTGCAACTGGTGCGGCACAGTGCCCAGTTGCTCGGCCACTGGCAACCGCTCCCCGAACCTGTGCACAACCCTGTGCTGGCCCTGCCGGCCGAGCTCGCCCTGCTGACCGGCATCGCCTATTGCCGCGCGCTGGTGCGCTGGGGCATGAGCGTCAGTGGCGCGCGCATCGGCTGGCTTGGCGAGTACCAACCCCGTGGCCAGGATCTCTGGATGATCCCGCGCTGTGTGCTGGAGGGGGAGACCTTCTCTGTGCTCAAACCCATCCAGATGGACCCGGGCCCCGGCCAGGAACTGTTCCAGCACGGCCAGGCGGTCTATGTGGAAGACCTGCCCCTGCGCTACCCCCAGGCCAGCCAGCTGCTGGCACTCAATGCCCCCGTCTATGTCGGCATTCCGCTGCACGGCCAGCACGGCGCCCCCATCGGCCAGCTCACCCTGTTGCTCGACACACCGCTGGCCGACCCCATGCCACTGCTCGACGCCCTCAGCAGCCAGCACGAGCGGGCTGCCGTCGAACTGCAGCGCTTGGCAGCCGACGATGCACTGCGGCTGGCCGAGGTGGCCTTCAACACCCACGACGGCCTGCTGGTGATGGATCACAAAGGGATCATCCTCAAGGTCAACCGCTCCTTTGTCCGCATTACCGGTTTTGCCGACGATGAGATGATCGGCCAGCATATCGTCCGGCTCAGGCCCACCTACTATGGCGATCACCTGGCGCAGGATGTGCGCGAGGCGGTGGCGGCACAGGAGTTCTGGATGGGGGAAGAGCGCTGTCTGCACAAGGATGGCCACCTGTTCCCGGTGCGCTTGATGGTAAGCGGCGTGCAGGACGAGCACGGCGAGATCAGCCACTACGTCTGCAGCTTCTATGACATCAGCCAGGAGAAGGAGGCGGCACGCCACATCGAGCAACTCGCTTACTATGACGATCTGTGCGGCCTCTACAACCGCCGCAGCCTCAACGACATCATGCAGCGCACTCTGCAGGAGGCCAGCGGCCAGTGGGGCGCCCTGCTGCTGGTGGATCTGGACAACTTCAAGTCGATCAACGACTCCCTCGGCCATGCCTGCGGCGATCTGCTGTTGCAGGCGGTGGTGGAGCGGCTCAAGGGGCTGCCGCAGGACAACCTGGTGCTGGCCCGCATCTCGGGGGACGAATTCGCCCTGCTGTTCAGCGCCTTGGGCCAGGGCTATGTCACCGCCAAGATCCTGGCCGAACACTTCGCCCGCGAGCTGATGGGGCTGTTTCGCATTCCGTTCGATATCGAGGATCACAAGCTGCACTGCAGCGCCTCGGTGGGGATCAGCCTCTTCTCCAGCGAGGACAAGGATCACCTGGTGCTGATGCAGCAGGCCGACACCGCCACCCACATGGCCAAGCGATCCGGCCAGGGCAACTATGTGTTCTTCAGCGAAGCGATGGCGGAGAAAGAGAAGAGCAAGCTGGCGCTCAACAACCAGCTGCGCGACGCCCTGCGCCACCACGAGCTGCAGTTGCACTATCAGCCGCAATACCGGGTCGACAACGGTGCGCTGTCCGGCATCGAGGCGCTGCTGCGCTGGCAGCGCAGCGATGGCAGCATGGTGCCACCTGCGGAGTTCATCCCCATTGCCGAGGAGACCAGCCTCATCCAGGACATCGGCTACTGGGTGATGAAGACCGCCTGCGCCCAGTACAGCTTCTGGCTCAATCGCGGGCTAGCCATCCCCCACCTGTCGGTCAACGTCAGCGCCCGCCAGTTCCACACCGTCGGCTTCGTGCAGCAGGTGGAATACATACTGCGCGATACCGGGGTGCCTCCTTCCCGCCTGCTGCTGGAGGTGACCGAATCCGTGGTGCTGGAGAACCGGCTGGAGAGCATCGCCAGAATGCGCCAGCTCAAGGAGCTCGGCATCCTGCTCTCCATCGATGATTTCGGCACCGGCTACTCGTCGCTCGCCTACCTGCGCGACCTGCCGGCGGACGAGGTGAAGCTTGACAGAAGCTTCATTCAGACCCTGGTACACAGCGAACAGGACAAGGCCATCGTCAAGGCGATCCTGGAACTGGCCAAGGTTTTTCGTTTTACCGTCACCGCCGAAGGGGTGGAGGATGAAGAGCAGCTCGCCATCCTCAAATCCCTCGGATGCCAGCATTATCAAGGCTTCCTGACCAGCCGGCCGCTCACCGCCAAAGCCCTCGAGAGCCTTCTGGGTGCCGCGGTACCGGGCTAAACATGTAGGATTTATAGGGCTTTATGTAATAAAATAACGGCCTGCTCGAATCATTGGAGTCGTCTATGTCTGTCATTAATCGGATCCCCGCTGTCGAAGTCAGCGCCACCGCCGCTGAAACCAGTGTGACCGCCGATGCATCCGGGGTCATTGGCCGGATCCATTCCGTTGAAACCTGTGGCACCGTCGATGGCCCCGGAATACGCTTCATCGTGTTCATGCAAGGCTGCCTGATGCGCTGCAAGTACTGCCACAACCGCGACACCTGGGACACCCAGGGCGGCCGCGAGGTGACAGTGCCGGAGTTGATGAGCGACATCACCAGCTATCGTCACTTCATGAATGCCTCGGGCGGCGGCGTCACTGCCTCCGGTGGCGAAGCCATGCTGCAGCAAAATTTCATCGCCGAACTGTTCGCCGCCTGCAAGGAGAAGGGCATCCACACCTGCCTCGATACCAACGGCTTCGTGCGTCACTACGACGAGCAGCTCGACAAGGTGCTCGACAATACCGATCTGGTGCTGCTCGACATCAAGCAGATCAACGACGACAAGCACATTCCGCTGACCCACGTCAGCAACAAGTACACCCTGGAGTTTGCCCGTTATCTGGCCGCCAAGGGCAAGACCATGTGGATCCGCTACGTGGTGGTACCGACCTGGTCGGACGACGACGAGAGCGCCGAGGGGCTCGGCCAGTTCATCGCCGAACTGGGAGAGTGCGTCGAGAAGGTGGAGCTGCTGCCCTATCACGAACTCGGCAAGCACAAGTGGGACGTACTGGGCGACACCTATGATCTCAACGGGATCAAACCGCCCAGCAAGGAGACCATGGACCGCGTCCAGGGCATCCTCGCCAAATATCACAACAACGTCAAATACTGATAGCTCAGGGGCTGGCCGGGAACACGCCGGCCCCTTTCACATCGGGCTTCGCCCATCTGCATGCCGTCACCGGACAAGGATCTGCCATGAGTGAAGGACAAGCCGCCGCCCTGCTGCTCTGGGTACTGCTGCTCATATTCAGCCTGCGCGGCGCTTTGCTGCGCACCCTCTACCACAATCCGCTCTATCAGCATCTCTGCCTCGGTGGCGCCATCGTGCTGGTACCGCTCTGGACCCTGCGGGCCGGCCTGCACGAGGGATTGGATGTGCACTTTCTCGGCCTCACCAGCCTGACCCTGCTGCTGGGCTGGCGTCTCGCCCTGCTCGCCCCCTGCCTCACCCTGCTGGTGCTCAGCTATTTTGGCGTCATCCCGCTGGCCGAGATCGGCTGGCAGGGCCTCATCGGCGTGGCCTTGCCGGTCGCCACCACCTGGCTGCTGTTTCTGGCCAGCTGGGCCTGGCTGCCGCGCCACCTGTTCGTCTACCTGTTCGTGGTGGCCTTTCTTGGCGGCGCCCTCTCCATCTCGGTCAAGGTGATGGCCAGCGCCCTCCTGATGGGTCTTAGCGACACTTACCCCTGGTACACCATCAGCGCCGACTACCTCTCCATCTGGCCGCTGCTGCTCTTCCCCGAAGCGCTGCTCAACGGCATGACCATGACCCTGCTCGCCATCTACCGCCCACACTGGGTCAACACCTTCTTCGACCGGGAATACCTGGGCCGCTGATCTAGACATTAGGCTTGATTATCACCCGAAAAACAAAAGCCCCTGAAGACAGGGGCTTGGCTCATGCAATGCAGTAAAAAATAGCTAGAAGCGATATTCAATGTGGATGGAGTGACTATCCAGACCCGGGTTATGCTCATACATGTTGGCGTTGGACATGTGCTCATATTGATAGCCAATCAGCCAGTTTGAAGTCAGTGCATAGCCAAGACCAATACCACTTGAAAACTGGAACGGCCCACCGTAGTCCTTGAAGCCATTGCCGCGGTGGCCGAATTCATGCTCCGCCAGCCAGAGCACTTCAACCGGGATCCAGACCACCCAGTTGCCCCACAGACACTCAGCCCTGGCGCCAGTCCCGAGTCTGGCAGTGCTGTCATCTCCTACCTTCAATAAACCACCCCGTGCACCCAGACCGAGTTGACAGCCTGTGTCGCCCCAACGCCAAAACATATGGTGGTATTTCACATCAACACTATAGATGTCGAGTTTCTCATTTTCAGCGGGCTTGCCGAGCTGCAACGCCATAATGTCATCGCCGGCAACAACGTTCGTGCCGGCACTCAAGGTCGCCAGCGCCCCGGCAAGCAAAAGCATATTAGCGTTCATCTTCCCCTCCAACGTCCTTGTTGTTCTGCGTAGCCACACTCAAGTTTGAATGGGTACATATCAGGCATAGTCAGTGAGGAAGATGTTTGTCAATTGGATATGAAAAACTAAAAATTTCAACATTTCAGGGGGAATAGTCTAGCAAGATGAGAAATTAACAACTGATTACAGAACAAATCAAAAAAGAGGATGTTATTTGAACAGCAGAGCAATAGTGACGCACTTATTTGAAAATGAAAAATGCAAGAAATCAAGATCACAAAAACAGTATTTTAATGAAAAAACATCGTATGTAAGAAAAGTCTTAATTGATCACTTTTTCACCATTAATACTCATCCGATCTGTGTCAATCACCATAAAATTGCAAAAAAAACACATTAACAACAAATGGTTAGAATTGACAGTTGACTTTTTCACCAATTAATATTGCGTGTTGACTCAATTGCAACTGGTGGGTAGTATGCAGCACAAATAAAATTAAGCATGACGCGCATCACAGAATGACGCGAGATGCACGGGTTGATTACTTGCTTTGCAAGTCCATTTATGTTTGCTGTTTGCAGCAAACAACGCCTCGCTATAGCCCCTATTTTATTTTCGTTAAACACAATCTGCTTTTTTTCTTCGGGAATATGTCATTGCCGTGCGGTAGCTATGCCCAAAAATGACCATTCACGCCTCAATCATTAACATTGCGGCAACATTCGCAATCTATTTGACGTTGAGTGATGAAATATCCGCCGTTCAATGCATTGCTGTTTTGCCAAACGTTTATGTTAGAGTCGCCCCCTCTTGATTTACACATGCTGACGAAAGATTAAAAATTGAACACCCCCATTCTATCTACTCACCGCCGAACCTCGCTGGCCGTGCTGAAGGATGTCACCTTCGGCCTGCTGATGCGTGAACTGAAGACCCGTTTCGGCAGTTACCGGATGGGCTACGCCTGGGCTGTTCTCGATCCCTTGCTGACGATTGCCCTGTTCTGTTTCGTGTTCGGTATGCGTCAGCGCAGCGGCTTTGGCGGGGTAGAAGCCCCCGTTTTTGTTGCTGCTGGGTATCTTCCTTTTCTCATGTTCCAAAACATGAGCAATCAATTGCAATCCGCAGTCAGTGCCAACAAGGGGTTGTTTTGCTATCGGCAGGTAACACCGTTTGCCACCCTGTTTTCCCGTTTCTTGCTGGAAACCCTGATTGGTGTACTGGTTGCCTTTGTACTGATCTTGGGACTTATCTGGTTTGGTTTCGATGCCATGCCCGCCGACCCGCTGGCCGTGCTGACCGGCTATGGATTGCTGATGATTTTTTCATTCGCGTTGGGAACCTTGTTCTGCGTTGCGACTTCGCTTTCCGAGGAAGCGCGCAAACTAATTCCCATTCTGATGCGCCCCATGATGTGGATCTCAGCCGTATTCTTTCCCTTGGCTGCGGTGCCACAGAGCTATCAGCATCTATTACTATGGAATCCTGTTGTGCACGCCCTCGAGCTTATCCGTTCCGGCTGGATCGCTGGCTTCCAGACTCAGGGAGGCAGCTGGGGCTATCTCACAGGTATCACATTGATATTACTCACCTTTGCCATGAGTGCCTATCGCCTCAGCCATCGCCGCTTAATTGCAAGCTAACCGTATGATCACGCTGGAAAACGTCTCAAAATATTATCCGACTAAATTTGGTCGTCATTACGTGCTTAAAAATGTCAGCTTCACCCTGCCGGGAGATCGCAATATCGGCATTCTCGGCGCCAACGGTGCCGGCAAATCGACCTTGCTGAGATTGCTCGGCGGCATGGATATGCCCAACAAGGGTAAAGTGACTCGCCATAGCCGGGTTTCCTGGCCACTGGCCCTGAGCGGCGGCTTTCAGGGCAGCATGACGGGTCGCGAAAATACCCGCTTCGTCTGCCGCATCCATGGCGTTCACGACACCGCTGCCGTGGAGGAGTGGGTCAAGGAGTTCTCGGAAATCGGCCAGCACTTTGAACTGCCCATTAAAGGCTACTCCAGTGGTATGAAATCCAAGTTTTCCTTCGCCGTCAGCATGGCCTTTGATTTCGATATCTACCTCACCGACGAGATCACCTCGGTAGGGGATGCCAGATTCAAGCAAAAGTGCATCGATGTCTTCACCCAAAAGCGGCAGACCGCCAGCTTGATCATGGTATCGCACGACATGAAAACTTTACGCCAACAGTGTGATATGGGCATCGTGCTGCAAAACGGGCAATTGACCCTGCACGATGACATTGAAGACGCCATCACCATCTATCAAAAGCTCTGATTTTTCCTTTTAAGCCTTGCCACGGATACCTATGACCAAAGCCAATCTCAGTGCCCTGCTTGAGCGAAAACTTCGCAAATTCAAGCGGGACCCAAAACTCTTTCTCATCGATTCCAAGGGTTATCGAGTAGCCCGCCAGTCGTGGAAAAAAGCAATCAAGCTAGGTAGTTTTTTATGGATCCTAGGTTGCTTCATGTTAGCAACGTTCTATTACAGTTTTGTGGCAAGCGATCGCTACGTCAGTCAAGCCAGCCTTATCATCAAGCAGGCTGATCAGCTCAAGATGATGCCGGATGCCCTCTCCATGCTGGGGCTGGGTGGTAGCAATCATCAGGATGTGCTGGTGATCCAGGATTACCTTAAATCCTGGGACATGCTCAATACACTGGATAAAAAACTGCAATTAAAACAGCACTACCAGAGCGACAACGCAGATCTTTTCTCCCGACTGCCGGCAGACGCCAGTCGCGAAGAGTTTCTGGCCTTCTATCGTGACCACCTGACCGTCAGCCTGGATGAACTGTCCGGGGTATTGACAGTCAGTTTGCAAGCCTTTGAGCCTGAGTATGCCAAACAGGTGGTCGCGCTGATGCTCAAGGAGAGCGAAGGATTCATCAACCGGCTGAGCCGTCAGGTCGCCGTCGAGCAACTCAAGTTCGTCGAATCTCAGGTTGCCCGCTCCCACGAGCGGCTGCTGAGTGAACGGGAAAAGATGCTCGCCTTCCAGAACCAGCACCAACTGATGAGCCCCGAGGCTACCAGTACCGCCATGATGGGCGTGGTGTCTGAGCTGGAAGCGGAACTGGTACGCCAGGACGCCGAGCTTAAACGCCTACAGATCTACATGAACCCCAATGCCCCTGACGTGGTGGCGGTAAAAGATCGGGTGGATGCCCTCACCCGCCAGCTGGCGCAAGAAAAACAGCGGCTGACTGGCAGCGAGAAACAAGCCCTCAACGAGGTCAATGCCGATTATCAGGCGGTTCAAGTACAAACCCAGCTGGCAGCCGATGTCTACAAGACGGGTCTGGTCAGCATGGAACAGGCCCGCGTCGAAGCCTATCGCAAACTGAAGCATCTGCTGGTGGTCAGCCAACCCAGTTTGGCCGAAGAGGCTGAATATCCCCGTCGTCTCTACAACCTGGCAACCATAGGCGTGCTGCTTTGTCTTTTCTACGGTCTGGTCGTGATGGGTCTGGCGACCCTGCGTGAACACCAGGACTGATCAGGAGTGATTTTTTGAAGATGTTATCCCATTTGAACCTGAAGCCCAGCCTGCTGGCGCTGGGCCTGGGCATGTTGCTGCAACCTGCGTTCGCCCTCGAGATCTCGCAAGAAGCAGCCCCGGTGCGCAAGGTCATTACCGACACCCAGACCCAGGATCCGGTCTTTGGCAACTGGCTGTTTCGCGGCGAATTCGCCCGCGAATCCTTCAATGGCTTCAACCCGGATTACCGCATCTCCATTGGCGATCGCGTACAGGTACAGCTCTGGGGCGGCGTCGAGTTTGATCAACCGCTGACGGTCGATCATCAAGGCAATATCTTTCTGCCCAAGGTGGGCCCCATCAAGGTAGCCGGGGTACGCAACGAGCAGCTCAACGACACCCTGCTGGGCGCCATCACCACCGTTTATCAGAAGAACGTCAGCGTGTATGCCACCCTGGATGTCAGCCAACCAGTCAAGATCTTCGTGACTGGCTTTGTCAAACAGCCGGGTCTGTTTGCCGGCCAATCGGGGGATTCCATCCTCTATTTTCTCGACAAGGCCGGTGGCATCTCCCCCGAGCGCGGCAGCTATCTGGATGTGGCCCTCAAGCGCAATGGGCAAACCTTGCGTCATTACAATCTCTACCAGTTCCTGATCAATGGCACCCTGCTGCCGACCCAGTTGCGTGATGGCGACATCATAGTGGTGGCACCACTGCGCTATCAGACCACGGTCAGAGGCAAGGTTGCCAACGCCAACAAGTTCGAGCTGAGCAAGCCCCATGTCACCTTGACCGAGCTGATGCAGATGGCCAGGCCCGACCCCGATGCCACCCATATCCGGGTCAGCCGCAATCAGGGGGAAGATATCCGCATGGACTACTACCCCATCAATGATCAGCAGATGAGCAGCCACATGGTCAGCTCCGGTGATACCGTGGAGGTGATTGCTGACAAGCGTTACGCCTCCATCGCGGTACGGGTGGAAGGGGAACACGACAGTGCCCAGGAGTATGTGCTCAAGTACGGCGCTCGCCTTGGCGACATCCTCAACGGGTTGAAACTGACCCAGGATGCCGATCTCAGTGCCATCCAGCTCTATCGGGAATCGGTCAAGGTTCGTCAAAAAGAGATGCTGCAATCCTCGCTCAAGGCGCTGGAAGCCAGCATCCTGACCGCCCGCTCCTCGTCCGAAGGTGAGGCCAAGCTGCGCAACAGCGAAGCTCAGCTTCTGATGCAGTGGGTGGAGCGTGCCAAAGACATCCAGCCCAACGGCCAGGTGGTACTGGCCAATGGCACCAATATGGAAGACGTACGGCTCGAACCGGGCGATATCATCCGTATCCCGCGCCAGACCAACCTGATCATGGTGCATGGGGATGTGATGTTCCCGAACGCGATCCTGATGGACAGCAAGCGTACCGTGGCCGATTACATCAATCTGGCCGGCGGCTTTACCCAGAAAGCCAGCAACTCCCGCATCCTGCTGCTGCACCGTGATGGCACCTTCAGCCAGATCGAGAAGAGCGACCTGGATAACAAAGAGATTGCCATCAAACCGGGTGACGAGATCTTCGTACTGCCGCAGGTCGATACCAAGTCACTGCAGATCACCAAGGATATTACCGAAGTGCTCTATCAGATCGCCATTTCGGCGCGAGCATTGGTACTTTTGTAAGCTTTATAGGAGGGGGCCACCCCTCCTTAAAAATATAATTAAAGAAAAACTCATTCAGCAATTCAAATAAAAATAACACTCTTCCAAGATGACCACCTATAAGCATAAAACTGCCAATAGCTAATTATAGTGCACGGGGTATTATGTACTATGTCAAAATTCAGCAAGCTAATTAAAAACCCAAATGCATTCCTTAATGACTCACCAGCCTATCAGACAATTAGAATTTCATTGTCGTCTGTCAAGAGCATGAGTAACTTTCAAAAAAATGTAAGTATTGAGTCATTAAAAAATGATATATCATCATTAACTGAAATAGTTGTAACTAAAGAGAGCTTTTTAAAACGCTCTCTGCATATAGGCATACTTAAAGGCTCTGCATTCTCCATTTACAACTTCATGTTATGCCTACACAAAGAAAAAGATATAGAAGTTTCTTTTATAACCAAGAGATCTGTATTTAAATTTGGAAAACTTGGTGTTTATAGATTTATAAAGGAACTGAACACTTACGGTGAAATAAGCTGTAAAATTGGGGGGATAAAGTTAAATATAAGTTATTGGCTGGAGAAAGGTGATTGCTACGAATCAATAAACGATCATGCTGTAGCAAAGCGCATTTATAAGTCTTCGTCATACAAAATTCAACCCTTTAAAAAAGGGTCAATATTTTATATAAATGAAATATTTCCATCTCTCCCTTCACCAAGCTACAGCTTCAAGATCGATGTAGTATACACATGGGTAGATCATACAGATGAGGTATGGAGGAAGTTATACTTAGAATATAAAGCCAAACAAAACAACAGTGTAGATAGTGTAAAGTTAGGTAGATTCTTTAACCGTGATGAACTTAAGTTTTCGCTAAGGTCTCTGGAGTTATATGCGCCATGGGTAAACAATATTTATATTGTGACAAATTGCCGCCCCCCAGCTTGGCTAAATACCAAAAACAAAAGAATTAAAATTATAAAGCATGAAGACATCATGCCGAAAGAAAGTCTGCCAACATTCAATTCACATGCAATAGAAGCTAACATACATAACATCCCTAACCTATCAAACTACTTTCTCTATTTGAACGACGATTTCTTCTTTTCTAGCCATGTTCATAGAGAAGATTTTTTCTTGTCTAATGGCGTATCAATCTCCAATTTGGAACCATATGGTGTCGTTAATGGAATTATATCTAAAGGTAATCCTGATTATATAAATGCAGCGATAAATGGTCAGAGGCTACTTGCTAAAAAGTTTAATATCACACCAACACAACTTCATCAACACTCTCCTTACGCATTGCGAAAGGACATATTAAAAGAAATCTGTAGCTTATATTACGAGGAGACTTTAATAACTACAAAAAATAAATTCAGGAGTAAAAATGATATTTCTATCCCCTCCTTCCTTTATCATCATTACTCATATATAAAGCGGCAATCAAGCATTGGGCGTCTTTCTTCCATTTATATAGGTTATAAAAAAAGAGTAAATTTCAATAAAATTATAAATAAAGATATAAAAACCTTTTGTATAAATGATAGCGGTAGCAGCCATTCTGACATGAAGTGGAATGATAATATTAAATCTTATCTAGAAAGAACATACAGAAACAAATCTAGTTTTGAAAACTAGTTATAACTAATAATTTACGGGACATGAAATGCTTTCAATAAACAAAATTGAAAAAGGTGCATCCAATAATTTTTCCATTTCAGCAAAATTAAGTGATGGGTTGCAAAACAGGAGTGTCAAGCTAATAGCAACAAAAAATAAAAAGCAATTGGAAATAGGAAAGTTCTTCTTCAAAAAAAATAAATCAAAGTGTAACCTCAATAATGTTGAATTGTTAGAAAAGGGAAACTACAAGCTTGATGCAATATCTTCTAATGGCAATGTTATTGATGTTTCATTCATAAGTGAAAATATCCCGTCTCTTCTACACTGTAGCTCTAGCGTTATTAAAATAAATAAAGATACTTTATCTCTTGAGGTTACACCTGTAAGTTTATTAACATCAAATGTTATTGTTAAAAAAATCATTGATGATGAAAATAATCTTTATATAACCATAGAGAGCACACTACCTGAAAATTATAATTTAAAATGTATTACTGCACGTCACAGGGTTAATAACATAGAAGAGGATAGCTTTTACTCTATAGACAAAATCAATAATGAACCCTATACAATTACATTCCCCAAGTACAAAAGTTTTTCGAAGTCAGGGATATGGGATTTTTACGTTAAGATTGAGTCCAATGGAATAGAAAGCTTTATTCGTTTAAACTCTGCACCAGAGACATTAGCTGTACAGACTATAAATAATTTATATAATAATCAGCTTTTCAAATTCCAACCATATATAACTCAGGATGGCCAACTAAGTCTCAATGTCCGTGACTTGACAACAACATTCTCTAAACAAGATTCTATTCGATATTCTGAAAACAGTTTCCTAATTAAAGCAGCTGTCAATGATAGCTATCTTGATCTTTTCAAGAGTATTAGAGCGAAATTATTTATTGCTGATGATATAGTAAAAACAATTCCAGTAAAATTTAATAAGTCTGGTCGTTTAGAAATAAACCTTGCCTTCGATATTTTCAAAGAATTAAGCACGCAAGCTAGAAACAATGCCATTCTTTGTTGGGAACTCACTCTTAAGAATGGTGAAGTCCATCTTCTTCCGGTAAGTCACATGCTTGATGAAGATCACGTTAAAAGCTGTGACGTATTAATATATCCACCAGTATCGGTAGATTTTAATAACGAAAAATTTAACTTAAAGCCTTTCTTCAATACATCACATCACCTTAATTTCTCTTGCACTCAAGAGTGTGAGTTTAGTATTAAAGATATATCTATTGGTGAAAGAATTGAAGTGTGTTTGGATGTTAGTTCAAATGCACACGATGTTGATTTGATTGCTGTGTCCGGCAAAGATGATTATATTATTGAATTTTATAAAACAGACTCTAAATATGTCAGCAAAATAAAAGTCAGTGAAATCCCGGATAATGATAACGCATACTTCCTCCATTATGTAAAAAACAGTACCAAGAATATAATAAACAATGTATTGCCTAAAGTCAGAAATAAATTTAAAGCTTTTAAAAACAACAAAACTTTATTAAACAACGATATTTATCTTTCTTGTGTCGTTTGCAAAAAAAATCTAACCAGTATTGAAGTAAGAAAATTAAGAGAGCATGAAAAGAGTATTAGTAAGCTATCTCTATTTTTAGCAAAAATCACGGCTGCGGCAGCAAAAAAAATAATCAAGAAGGATATTTGGTTAGTCGGTGAAAATCTCGGCGATGTTGCGCAAGATAATGGTTTTGCATTCTTTAAGCATGCTCTCGAGTTAAATAATGAAAAGGTTTACTATGTAATTAGAGATAATAGTGTTCACTATCATAAGTTATCCAAATTCAAGGATAACACAATAATATATGACTCATTTAAACATAAGGTTATGTATCACCTTGCACAAAAGCTAATCGTTGCACATGGTATTCGCGATGTACTTCCTTCCATAAAGCATCCTGTCATATATAGAAATGATAAAGACATCGTTTATCTACAGCACGGTGTTTTAGCAATGAAACGTATAGGTATGAGTGGTGCTTCATACAATAACAAGATCACTAAATTCGTTGTCTCATCAGAAAATGAAAAAAGAATGATGATCCGAGACTCGAAGTTTAGGGCCGATCAAATTATCGTCTCAGGGCTCCCCAGATTTGATGATCTATATAACCACATAGATAAACCAAAACGACAAATATTCATTATGCCCACTTGGCGAGATTGGCTGGTAAACTCAGAGCAAAGCTTCATTGAATCAGAGTTTTATCAAAACTATAGCCGCCTCCTATCAGACAGCAGTCTAGATGAGTTTTTACAAAAAAATAATTACATAATTAAGCTCCTACCCCATAATGAAATCTACAAAAAGTATATGCACCTTTTCTCGTCTGAGTGTAAAAATATACTGATTGCTGACCTGTCCGTTGAAACAGTACAAAAGCTTATTACTGAGAGTTCGGGCATGGTTACAGATTACTCCAGTGTGGCTTGGGACTTTTTATTTATGCGTAAGCCAACCTTATTTTTCCAGTTTGATGTCAATGAGTACCTTACAAAACGTGGAGCATATGTAAGTTTTCAGAGCTCTCTGCCAGGTCAAATATGCAACACATACGATTCCTTCATTGAAAATCTGAGGAGTATGATTGAGAAAGATTGTAAATTCGAAAATAGACATCTCTCAAAGCTAAAAATGTTTATAAACAACATTGATAATAAAAATAGCGATCGAGTTTACAAAGAAATCTCCAGCTCTAAAGAAGGGAAATGAAATTGAACGTAACAATTCTTGCATATAATATATTCGGCATCGGTGGGACAGTTAAAACTATAGTAAACACTGCGAACCACCTTGTAGACAATGGGTTTAAAGTTGAAATCATTAGCATCAAAAGAACTAGTGACAATCCTAGCTTTCCAATCGACAAGCGCATAAAGATTAGAACAATATCGGACTCTAGAGCTAAATATAAATATCATGGCCTAAATATATACGGCACTCTAGCTAAAAAGGCTTTATCAAAAATCCCAAGTGTGTTGATTCATAAAGATGAAGATCTCTATCACAACTTTTCTCTCTACACCGATTATCGACTTTTGAAACGTCTTAAACGCATAAAAGATGGTGCTCTTATAACAACAATCCCTTCTTTCAATTTAATTTCAGCGAAATTTTTACCAAGTAACATCATCAAAATCGGGCAAGAGCACAAAGAATATAATGTTCATTCAGATAAGTTACAGTCAAAAATAAAGCGTCACTATGATAAATTACATGCACTGACCTGTTTAACAGACAATGCCACGAACTACTACTCAGATTTGCTTAAGGGTAAGAGAACTCGAGTTATTAATGTACCTAATGCAACTAAGCTTGGTACAACTCCAGCACCTCTTGAATCAAAACAGGTCATTGCCATCGGCAGGTTTGTGGAAGACAAGGGTTTTGACAATCTTGTTTTGGCATTCGAAAAGATCGTGCACAAGCATCCTGAATGGAAACTGAAAATATTCGGTGATGGTGAGTTAAAAACTAATATTAGAGATATGATTCACCAACGTGGTCTTTTCAATAATATTTTTATTTATCCATCCACCAAAAATGTATCACAAGAGATAAGACGCTCGTCCGTATATGCCCTCTCTTCGAATAGCGAGTCATTTGGCATGGTGGTAATCGAGGCAATGGCCGAAGGTGTTCCATGCGTAGCTTTTGAGTGTGACGGCCCCAAAAAAATCATTAATAATAATCATGATGGAATTCTAGTTCCTTGTGGTGATATTGAAGCATTCAGCAATAATTTATTAGCATTGATCGAGAATACTGGAAAGAGGAAACAGCTAGGTGGTAATGCCTTTCATTCAGCGAAGAATTACGGCCTATCTACAGTAGGGAAAAAATGGGAGTCAATATTGTTAAGCTTACATCAATCGGCATCTCATAATTAAGGTTGTAACGCATGTTCAATATTGACCCCATACCTAGCCAAAAGAACTATCTTAATGTTCGTGTATATCGCACATCTAACTCAACAATCAACAATTGGGATAGAGTCACTCTTGAATTTTATCTTAAGGATCGCTTAATAACCAATGCCTACTATGTGAATGGTTTGCAGTTAGATAGTGAAAGATTGATCAGGAACATTCCTATACCTGCTAATACACTATCGATAAAGCTAAATCACTTTGGTGACTTCAATATTTCTTCCGTAAGTTTAGAAAAAGATAGAACTATAACGGATTTCGAATCCAAACTTATATCCGAGCAGTTGGATTGTTACAATGGTCAATTTTTTTTCAACTATCCAAGCAAGCTCCCCCCCAGAAAGTTAATCGTTACATTACCAGGCATGGGGAACAACATAGATATAAATTCTCAACATGCATTAATGACTATGCAATCTTTTCCATTTAAGGAAGATGTATATAGACTTCACTTAGTTGACTTTTTCTGGGCAAATGGTTCCTGTTTGATTTTTGACGAAAATAATCGTTACAACATAGACAACATAATCTCTATCATTGATAGTATTTTAGTTAATAATAATATCTCTCCATCTGAATGCCATATAATAACTGCATCAAAAGGGTGCTTTGCTGGCTATGAAATAATGCAAAGGAAACAATATAAATTTGCTTTTTTTGCTCCTATAACTAATGTAGCAAAGTTCAATGAAAACTCTCCCGTATTTAGATTCACATCTAGAGAAATGATCAACAAAGGTTATAAGTTTGCCAAGCCTAACTTTCTAAAAAACGCTACTGTTTATACATCCTTAAAAGATCCTGGTATCGAGTTAGGATTACTATCAGAGTGCTTGCATACTATTGACCAGAATTTAATGCACTCTCAAATTACAAAGCATTTCATGGGCCAATATCTCTCATCTGAGAATATAATTTGAATAAGGGTTGTTCATGACAATAAAAAAAGCCGTTTTCCCCGTTGCGGGTATGGGTACCCGCTTCCTGCCCGCTACCAAGGCATGTCCGAAAGAAATGTTGCCAGTGGTCGACAAGCCGCTGATCCAGTATGCAGTTGAGGAGGCCATTGCCGCCGGTATAACCGACCTGATATTCGTCACCTCATGGACCAAGCGTGCCATCGAGGATCACTTCGATAGCAATTTCGAGCTTGAATACAAGCTCGAGCAAGCCGGTAAGAAGGCTCTGCTCGATGCCGTCAAGAACATCATTCCTGCTGGCGTCAACTGCTTCTATGTGCGGCAAACCGAAGCTTTGGGGCTGGGTCATGCCGTGTTGTGTGCCAAGCAAATCGTCGGTAATGAGCCGTTTGCCGTGTTGCTGGCTGACGACATGATCCACTGTGACAAGACTCCCTGCCTCGACACCATGATTGGTCTCGCCAGCGAGAGCCATTGCTCGGTCGTGGCAGTGGAAGCTGTGCCGATGGAAAAAGTCAGCCAGTATGGCGTCATTGCGCCACAAGCGGTGAGCGAACGCCTGTATAAACTCAATGGCGTCGTGGAGAAACCGCCCCGTGAGGAGGCGCCATCCAACCTATCCATCGTTGGCCGATATGTACTGCAACCACGCATTTTCGAGCTACTTGAGCAGACCCAACGCGGGGCCGGTGGCGAGATCCAGTTGACCGATGCCATTGCCGATTTGCTCAAGGAGCAAGAGGTCATGGCTTACGAGTTTGACGGTATCCGCTACGACTGCGGCAGCAAACTGGGCCATATGAAAGCCAACATTGAATATGGCCTGCGCCATCCCGAGTTGTCGGACACGCTGCGAGCCTATCTTGAAGAACTGCTGTCGCACTGAGTGTAGGGCACCATGTCGCAAGAGCTCAGTGTTATTACACCGTTCCACTTTCAGAAAAGTGGGCGGGGTAGTCTGGATTCTGCGATGAAGAGACTGGAGGCATGCCTCCAGTCTCTTTTTATCGCAGGCAATCTGGATATTTTGATTCCGACCAACCAACGCAATCTGCTAGTAGGGCAGCTTGATGCCCGGATCTTGGAAGACTCACAGCCTTTTCCTATCTATTCGCCTGGACTGGCGCGCAGCCATGGTATTGAACACAGTACCGCACGCACGCTCTTTATCATGGATGCAGATCTCCTTTGCTCACCGCAACTGGCAAAGCAACTTCCTGAGCGAAGCCGACTGTATGCTCATGCAGGGCAACCCTCTTTTGAGATGTATCCCTGCCTCTATCTGACCAAGGAAGAGACTGAGCGCTTTG
Organism: Aeromonas sp. DNRA1; assembly: GCF_963888745.1. Lineage (NCBI taxonomy): Bacteria > Pseudomonadati > Pseudomonadota > Gammaproteobacteria > Aeromonadales > Aeromonadaceae > Aeromonas > Aeromonas sp. DNRA1. The sequence goes on from NZ_CAWPKQ010000001.1 coordinate 409,980, forward strand.
ACGGGGATTTTCAGGGCTGCCTGGAATCCTTTCTTCGCGGTGAAAACCACAGGGTGGAGGGGATTGCCCTGGCCAGCAGTTGCCTGCTGATGAACCGCGAGTGGTTTTTGCAGTTGGGGGGCTTTGATGAGCAATTTGTCGGCCATGGCGGCGAAGATCTCGAACTGATAGACCGCCTTACCCGTCACTATCCCATCGGGCCGAGGCCGGATGACTATGCCCTCAATATCAAGGCCCAGCATCCGGGGGATTATCAGGGCTTTCGGCGCTATTTCAGCTATTATGCGCTGCCCCATCTGTTTGCCGGCCGGTTTCTGGTGCACCAGTGGCATCCGCGCCCCCTGACCCACCCATACCACAAACGGCGGGCAGGTAATGATCAACTGCTCGAGCAGATGCTGGCCCGCAGTGATGCAGAGCGGGGCCCGTTGAAAGGGCCCGTGGTGCCCTGCAACGACCTTGGTGGGGAACTGCCCGATTTTCGGGAGTGGATGATCCACTTGCAGGAGGAGGCAGGCTACCCGGTGCAAGAGTATCCGGGTCTGCTTCGCTGGCAGGATGGCATCAAACCCAAGCGCCCTTTGTGGCGCAAGCTGCGCAAGCTCTATCTCAACCCTCGGGCTTTTTTCAGAGACATGTTCAACCCCAGGTCTCGCTGAACTTTTTATCTGAGCAATTTGCATGACTCTATGGACACAATCCGGCGGCATTATGGCTCGCAGCACCCAGATCGGTGCCTGCCTAGGCCAGCCCCTGGCTCGCTTCACATCCCCTGGTGAGCCACAGCCAGGTGATGTGCTTATTGGCTGGGGCCAAAAGGCCAACACCCGCCAGATCAAGGCGCAGGCTCAGACACTGGGCCTGCCCTACTGGCAACTGGAAGACGGTTTTATTGGCTATATCGGCCACCCCGCCAAGGGGGGGATGGCGGTATCGCTGATCGCCGATCCGGTAGGCATCTATTACGATGCCCGCCAACCCAGCCGGCTCGAACAGCTGATTGCCACCCCTTGCGATGCCGATACGCTGGCGCGGGCCGAGCGACTGATCGGCGAGCTGGTACGCCTTGGGGTGACCAAGTACAACTGTTATGCCAGTCGCCCCGATACCGTCTCAACTGCCGGGCCCCACAGCCCATCGGTTGCCGAAGTGAAAGGGCTGCCGACGGCACTGGCTCAACGTCTGCTGCAAGACGCCAGACCCAGAGTCTTGCTGGTCGATCAGGTGGCCGGCGATCTCTCCATCCCCGGCGCGCTGGCCAGCGAAGCCGATTTTGTTGCCATGGTGGAAGCGGCGCGTCGCAACCACCCCCATGCCCGTTTGCTGCTGCGCACCCATCCCGATACCCGCTTTGGCAAGAAGAGCGGCGTGTTGGCCAGACTGAAGCTCAGCGATGTGGAGGTCGTGGCCGACCATTGTCATCCCCACGCGCTGCTGAGCCTGGTGGATGCCGTCTATACCGTCTCATCCCAGCTCGGCTTTGAGGGGCTGCTGCTGGGCAAGCCGGTCTACTGCTTCGGCATGCCGTTTTATGCCGGCTGGGGGCTGACCCACGACAGCAAGCAGTGTGAGCGTCGCAACCTGCAGGTATCTCTGGCCCAGCTGGTGGCGGCGGCCTTGATCCACTACCCACGCTACCTTGACCCCGTGCTTGGCCAACGCTGCGAAGTCGAAGAGGTTGTCGCCATCATCGCCCGCCAACAAAAGCCCGCTCCCCGTTGGCGCAGGCTCTATCTGGTCGGTTTTTCGCTGTGGAAGCGCGCCTTTATGCAGGCGTTTTGCCATCACCTGGCCGAGGAGCTTCGTTTTGTTCGCAAGCCTCCCAAGCGGTTGACCGGCGATGAGCAGGTGTTGGTCTGGGGTAGCCGCCACCCTGACCTCACCTCGGCCATCCGGGTGGAAGATGGTTTTATCCGCTCTCGCGGGCTGGGTTCCAACCTGTGTCGTCCCTCTTCCCTCTCCATCGATCCGGTGGGGATCTATTTTGACTGCCGCACCCCAAGCGGGCTCGAGCAGCTGCTCAATTACCAGCAACTGACCGAACAGGAGGTCATGCGAGGCCAGGCCCTGCTTGACCTGCTCAAGCAACACGGCGTCAGCAAATACAATGTGGGCACAGTACAGCCGTTCACACCACCGACCGATGGTCGCACGCGGGTGCTGGTGGTGGGCCAGGTCGATGGGGATGCCTCCATCCTGACCGGTAGCCCGACCATTCGCAGCAATGAGCAGTTGCTGTGGGCCGTGCGGGCCGCCAAACCCGAGGCCCATATTATCTACAAGCCGCATCCGGATGTGGTGGCAGGAAATCGTGCCGGTGCCATTTCAGCAGCCTGCCTGGCGGAGTGCGTCGACAGCCAGGTACTCGATATCGGTCTGACCAGCCTCTACCCCCATGTGGATGAGCTGCATACCATGACCTCCCTGAGCGGGTTCGAGGCACTGGTGCAAGGGGTCAAGGTCACGACCTGGGGCCAGCCCTTCTACAGTGGTTGGGGCCTGACCACGGATGCCCACCCTCCTGCTCGTCGCCAGCGCAATCTGCCTTTGGCCGCCCTGGTCTATCTGACCCTGGTGGCTTATCCGCTCTACATCGACTGGCAGACCGGGCTCTGGATAAGCCCGGAGCAGTTGATCCGCCAGCTGGCGCAGCAGGGCCACTCCTCGACCCAGAAGTCGAGCCGCTGGCAACGCTGGCAGCTCAAGCTGAGTTATCTGGCCCAGACCCTGTGGCAACGACCATCCCTCCCCCAGCTCATGAGATAAGCCGTACATGAAGATTTTGTTGTTGCAAGGGCCGCTCGGCCCCTTCTTCCAGACCCTGAGCCAGGCACTGAGCGATGCCGGCCACCAGGTGTACAAGATCCATTTCAACGGGGGGGATGAGTGCTGGCCATGCGCCGGCCATAACGAGCGTTTTACCGGCAAGCCGGAGAGCTGGAACACCTTTTTTCGCCGCTTCATCAAGCGCAACGGCATCGACAGCCTGATCTGCTACGGGGATTGCCGCTATTACCATCTGCAAGCCATTCGTATCTGCAAGCAGAAGAAAATCGCCGTCTGGGCCATGGAAGAGGGGTACCTGCGTCCCGACTACGTGACGCTGGAGCAAGGGGGTGTGAATGCCTTCAGCCCGCTCTATGCCAAGCGTGACAAGCTGGTCGAGCTGACCTGGTCTGAGCCCTATCAGGCACAGTTGCAGGTGGGCAAAACCTTTGCCCGGCGTGCCTGGTATGCCAGCCGCTATCACATCAACAAGAGCCTGTTTCGCTGGCGCTATCCTCACTTCGTCAACCACAGACCCTGGAGCCTTTACCAGGAAGCCAGCGGCTGGGTTGCCGGAGGTTTGGTGAAATGGCGTTACCGCTGGGCAGACCGCCGTTTGCTGAAAGCCTTGCCGGCACACAAGGAACATATCTTCTTTGTCCCCCTGCAGGTCACCGAAGACTTCCAAATCCGCGAACATTCAGATTTGAGCGGTGTCGAGGAGATGGTGGCACAGGTGATGAACTCGTTTGCCGAGCATGCTCGCCACGAGGATGTGCTGCTGTTCAAGCACCACCCCATGGATCGGGGCTATGTCAGCTACCAGTCCCAGATCAACCGGTTGGTCACCCTGCTCGGGCTGGAAGGGCGGGTGTTTTATGGCTATGACCTGCCGCTGCCGGCACTCTATCCCCTGCTCAAAGGGGTCATCACCATCAACAGCACGGTCGGTCTCTCCGCCCTGCTGCACGATGTACCGACCTTCTGCATGGGGCGTGCCCTCTATGATCTGCCGGGGCTCACGACCCGTGGCACGCTGGAGAAGTTCTGGCACAAGCAGAGCCCGGTCTGCAGCGAGACGTTCGAGCGCATGCGCCAGTCCCTGCTGCATCTGACCCAGATCAATGCCAGCTTCTATCGGCATCTGGAGATAGGTGCCATGGCCGTGGTGCAGAAGATCCAGCAGCACGACGAGCAGCGCATACCGAACAGACAGAGCAAACGTGCCCTCAATCCAGCCGGGCTTATCGGTGCCCTCGGCATGTTGAGTTCATTTGGTTTTGTGGCAGACGAGATGTTGGCGCCCCTTGGCATGCTGTGACGCTTGTTCTCTTTCTTGACCGACAAAAAAGCCCGCGATTGCGGGCTTTTTTTATGGCGTTTACACGGTGCGGGGGCGCAGGTGGGCGTGCCAGCGGGCTTCCCATTTCTTGAACAGCCAGACGATGACGAAGGTCAGCAGCATGTAGAGCAGGCCGGCGGTCAGGAACGCTTCGAACGGGCTGTAGTAGCGGGAGTTGATGATCCGCGCAGCGCCGGTCAGATCGACGATGGTGATGATGCCCGCCACCGCCGAGCCCTGCAGCATGAAGATCACCTCGTTGCTGTAGGCCGGCAGTGCCCGGCGAAACGAGTTGGGCAAAATGATCCGGGTCAGGGTCTGCCAGCGGGTCATGCCGAAAGCGTTGGCCGCCTCAATCTGTCCCTTGGGCATGTTGAGCACAGCGCCGCGCACGATCTCGGCGGTGTAGGCACCGGTGTTCAGGGTGAACGCCAGCAGGGCGCAGAACCAGGCTTCGGCAAACAGATCCCAGGCAACGCTGTTTTTCAGCCACTCCCACTGGGCGGCGCCGTAGTAGATGATGAACAGCTGCACCAGCAGCGGGGTGCCGCGAAAGAAGTAGATGTAGGCCCAGATCGGCCCCTTGATCAGCCAATTGCGGCTGTTGCGCAGGATACCGAGCGGCACCGCCAGCATCAGCCCGAGGATCAAGGAAGCCGCCACCAGCAGCACCGTGGTGTAGAGGCCCTGCCAGTAGGTGGGCCATTCGGTGAGAATGATTGAGAAATCCATGGCTTACCTCGTCTTTATCGCATAGTGACGCTCGGCCCATTTCAGTGCCGAGGTGGAGACCGCAGTGAAGATCAGGAAGATCAGGGCCACCGCCATGTAGAAGGTGAAGGGCAGCTGGGTCGAACCCGCCGCCAGGGACGCTTTGCGCACCATGTCATCGAGCCCGATGATGGAGACCAGCGCCGTGGTTTTCAGCAGTACCAGCCAGTTGTTGCCAAACCCTGGCAGGGCGTGGCGCATCATCTGGGGAAACAGGATCCGCACAAACACCTGGGTGGCCCGCATGCCGAAGGCGCGGGCCGCTTCCAGCTCGCCCTTGTCCACCGCCAGAATGGCACCGCGGAAGGTCTCGGTCATGTAGGCGCCGAAGATGAAGCCGATGGTGGCGACCCCGGCCGCAAACGGGCTGATGTCGATGTAATCGGGCAGCAGGGAGACCCACTCCTGGTTTGGATTGCTCGCCAGCAGGTAATTGTTGTAGCTCTCGTTGACCCAGGTACAGAGGTTGTTGATGAGCACCTGGCCGCCGAAGAACAGCAGCATCATCAGCACCAGATCGGGGATGCCGCGAATGACGGTGGTGTAGGCGGTGGCAAAGCCACGGGCCCACTTGTAGGGGGAGAGCTTGGCCAGCGCCCCCAGCATGCCGAGCACCAGCGCCAGCAGCAGGGAGGCCAGCGCCACTTCCAGGGTGACCCAGGCCCCCTCCAGCAGGGAGGTTTCGTATCCTTTCAAATCAAACATATGCGGCTCCATTGCAACTCATTGAGCAGAATCTTCCGACCCAATATCCTTTCAAACCAAACACATGCAGCTCCATTGCAACTAAGCGGGCCCATCGCTCCCTTGCGAGAGACAACGGGCCCGATGACTACAGACTAGGGTCAACCTGTCGTGATGATTCGCCGCAATTGCGCCGGCGGCTACCGCGGTAGCGCGCCTTCAGGGTTACTCGCCGTATACGTCGAAGTCGAAGTACTTGTCGTTGATCGCCTTGTACTTGCCATTGGCACGCAGCGCCAGGATGGCGGCGTTGAATTTTTCTTTCAGATCCTTGTCGGCCTTGCGCACCGCGATGCCGGCACCCTCGCCAAACCACTTGGGATCGGTCAGTTTCGGGCCGATGAACTCGAACCCATCGCCACCCTCTTTCTTGAGCAGGCCGTCGCTGATGGCGGCGGAGTCGGCCATCACGTAGTCAACCCGGCCGGATTTCAGATCGAGATAGGCCTCGTCTGCAGTGCCATAACGCTTGATGGTGGCGTTGGGGAAGTTGTCGGTGATGTAGGTGTCCATGGAGGTGGCGCGCTGCACGGCCACCGTCTTGCCACTCATGAACTCCTTGTCGAGCTTGATCTCGGTGCCCTTCTTGGCGGCGAAGCGGGCCGGAATGTGCTGGTACTTCTGGGTGAAGTCCACCTTCTTCTTGCGCTCTTCGGTGATATCCATGGTGGCGATGATGGCGTCATACTTGCGCGACAGCAGCGCCGGAATGATGCCGTCCCAGTCCTGTTTGATCAGGGTGCACTTCACCTTCATCTCCTCGCACAGGGCATTGGCGATGTCGATGTCGAAACCTTTCACCTCGCCGCTCGGCTCGGTCCAGGAGAAGGGGGGATAGGCACCTTCCACCCCGATCCGCACCTCTTTCCACTCCTTGGCCATCAGGCTGCCGGAAGACAGGGCAGTGACTATGGCGGTCGCCAGCATCAGCTTGTTCATGTATCTCTCCTTGATAAAGTCATCGACTGTTGCAATTGCAGATTATTGGGGTTCAGCCCCGGCCATCAATAGATGGAGGAGATGAATTGCTTGAACCGTTCGGACTTGGGATGGGCGAAGATCTCCTTGGGATTGCCCTCCTCCTCCACACGGCCCTGATGCAAAAACATTACCTTGTTCGACACATCGCGGGCAAACGACATCTCATGGGTCACCACCAGCATGGTGCGCCCCTCTTCGGCCAGCTCGCGCATCAGGCCGAGTACTTCGCCTACCAGCTCGGGATCGAGCGCCGAGGTGGGTTCGTCAAACAGCATCACCTCGGGCTCCACCGCCAGCGCCCGGGCAATGGCCGCCCGCTGCTGCTGGCCGCCGGAGAGGTGGCCTGGGTAGTAGTCGCGCCGCTCCCACAGACCCACCCGGTTGAGCAGGTGTTCCGCCTTGGCCATCGCCTCGGCGCGGGGCACCTTGAGCACCTGGATCGGCACCTCGATGATGTTCTGCATGATGGTCATGTGGGACCAGAGATTGAAGCTTTGAAACACCATGGCCAAGCGGCTGCGAATGCGCTCCACCTGGCGCACGTCCTCCGGCAACCGTTCACCGGCCCGGTTGGTTTTCATGCGAATAAGTTCGCCATGGAGGGAAACCGTGCCGGAAGAGGGTGTTTCCAGCAAATTGATACAACGAAGAAAGGTCGACTTCCCCGAACCGGAGGAGCCGATAAGGGAGATGACATCCCCCTTGTGGGCGGTCATATCGATGCCCTTGAGCACTTCGTGGGTGCCGAAATACTTGTGCAGATCACGAACTTCCAGTGCGGCAACGTCGCTCATCCATTACAACCTTGTCTGTCCCTAGACGCCGCTGGGGCGTGACTCACGCCATCGTTTATTTAACAAAAAGTTAACCGACGGCAACCTTCAGCGAAAATATCACTCGGATAGTTAAAAAACAATACAGAACCGGGGTCTTTGGTGTTTTGTCTGTATTTTTATTGGCCAAACAGGTATTTTTCAGCACTTTGTCTGCATAAAACGCTAATCCACCCTGCCCGGCGACACCGCCTTTTTATACCCCCAGCGCAAGGCTGGCAAGAAGATTCCTACGTTTTGCCCGCAAGTCACCCAGATTGACTTTATTCAACCATGCAGTACGCGCATCCTGTTGAAAAATGGGCCTGTCAGGCCGCGTTCTGGCTGCACCAGAATAGGCCAGCGCCCCAATAGCGGGCTTCATTTCGCACCAAAAACATAACATATTGATAAAAAAGCTCCGGATGGAGCAGACAAACACACAAATATGTGACACAGGCCCAATAAGTGATGATAAGGTGTCATTTTTGTCAGTTTTTGTGATCGAGGCCCCGATGTTGCTCAATGTGTTGCTGATCCTGCTGCCGCTGGTAATCGGCTATCTGGTACCCCTCTCCTCTGCCCGTTTGATCAAGCTGGTCAATCAATCGCTGGGCAAGATGGTCTATCTCATTTTGTTCCTGATGGGGCTGGGGCTCGCCTACGTGGAGAACCTGGGCAGCAATCTGGCGGTGATCTTCAAGGTGGCCGGGCTGATGCTCGCCGCCATTACCCTGTGCAACCTGCTGGCCCTCTGGTGGCTGGACCGGCGCTCACCTCCCACCCACGAGGCCAGCGACGGCCCGATGCCGAGCAAGCTGCACCTGTTGTGGGAATCCCTGCAGCTCTGTTTCGTGGTGCTGGGCGGCGTCTTGCTCGGGCTGCTGGTCGACCTGCGCGCCCTGCCCATCGACAAATGGAGCGAGTGGGCACTGATGTTGTTGCTGTTTCTCATCGGGGTGCAGATGCGCAACTCCGGCATGCGGCTGCGCCAGATCCTGCTCAACCCCTGGGGCATGAAGATCGCCGCCACCGTCATCGTCAGCAGCTGGCTGGGCAGCCTGCTGGCCGCCCAGCTGCTCGGCATGCCGCTGACCCACGGCCTGGCCCTCAGCTCCAGCTTCGGCTGGTATTCGCTCTCCGGTATCCTGGTGGCCGACAAGCTGGGCCCGGTGCTGGGCTCCGCCGCCTTCATCAACGATCTGGGGCGCGAGCTCATCGCCATCCTGATCATTCCGATGCTGATGCGCCGCCACCCCTCCGCCGCCATCGGCTATGGCGGCGCCACGGCGCTGGACTTCACCCTGCCGGTCATCCAGAAATCCGGCGGCATCCAGGTGGTACCGGTGGCCATCGTCTCCGGCTTTATCCTGAGCCTGCTCGGCCCCATCCTGATCCTGGGCTTCCTGGCCATCTGATGGCCCCTGAGCCACCCACCGCCAACAACGACAAGCCCGGCACTGCTGCCGGGCTTGTCGTTTAAAAGAGGGGAGCAGGCATGACAGGCTCCCGGTCAACTAGCGGCCTTCAGGTGCGCCAGCGGCCGCCGCTCATCACCCGCTCGATGGTAAGCGTATCGGGGTCGATCAGCAGCAGATCCGCATCCTGCCCCACCGCCAGCGTGCCCTTGGTCGCCAGCCCCAGTGCCCTGGCCGGATTGGCCGTCACCACCGCCAGCGCCACCTCCAGCGCAACCCCCTTGTCGCAACTCTCCACCAGCGCCTGCCACAGACTGCCTATCTGACCGCAGCGCAGCTCGATGAGGCGCCCCTCGCCATCAAAGCGCGGCAGGCTGGCATTGGCGTCCGAGCTGAAGCTGATACGATCGGCAGGCACCCCGGCTGCCAGCAGCTCTACCAGGGCGTCGGCCGCCAGCCGCTCGCCATCGTCCAGCAAGTCCGGGAAACTCGAGGTGGTGAGATCGACCCAGCCGCCGGCCCGCCCCCACTCGATGGCCTCGGCAAACAGCCAGGGATTGCGGTTGCAATGGGTGGGATAGAGCTGGCGCAGCGGGATGTCGGTGCCATCGCGCAGTGCCCGCAGCGGCGCCAGCGCCCCGCGCCCGTCCCCCAGATGAAAGAAGCTGACCCCGCTCTTGCCGGCGAGCAGCCCGGCCACCCGCGCCTCGCTCACCAGGCGTGCCAGCTCGTCGTGGGTCGGCGCGCTGGATCTGTGATCGCTGATGGCCACTTCCCCCACCCCCAGCACCTCGGGGATGAGCATGATGTCCGACTCCACCGTGCCGGTGAGGGTCTTGACCGGCAGATGGTAGGAGCCGGTATACATGAAGGCGCTCACCCCGGCGGCGCGAAACTCGCGCACCTTGCCGAGCACCTGGGCCGGACTGCGGGTCAGGCTGTCGGTACCAAGCGCCGCCACCAGGGTAGTGACCCCTGCCCTCAGCGCCTCCCTTGCCGCCAGCTCCGGCGTGCGAAAACCAAAGCCCCCCTCGCCACCACCGCCGGTGATGTGGGCCAGCGGATCCACCAGCCCGGGCACCAGATAGCGACCGCGGCCATCCACCCGCGTCAGCGGCCAGTCGGCGGGGACTGACAAGCCCTGGCCCATCCAGGCAATGCGGCCATCGGCCACCAGCAGATCCTGGCGGCCCAGCGCAGTCGGGCCGTAGAGTTCGGCGCCCTCGATCAGGGTCAACATGTGCATGCTCCTCGTGATGATGATGGGCGCCACAAAGCGCCAGCCATGCTGCACTCTACCCAGCCGGCGGTCATGGAGGGAAGCACTTCCTCACGGCTGAGCGCCCGTTCCCATAGGCAAGGGCCGCCGGATCCGCTAGGCTCAGCGACAATTCCCCTGGCTGACGTCACCCTTCATGAACTATCTGGCTCACCTGCATCTGGCAGCCCATACCCACAGCTCCCTCACCGGCAACCTGCTGGGGGATTTCGTCAAGGGCGCCCTGCCGAGCGCGCTCGGTACCGAACTAGACGAGGGGATCTGGCTGCACCGCAAGATAGATGCCTTTACCGACAGTCACCCCGAACACAGGGCGGCAGTGGCCTGCTTCGAGGCCCCCTGGCGCCGCTTTGGCGGTATCCTGGTGGACATGCTCTACGACCATTGGCTCAGCCTGCACTGGCCGCAGTTTCATGACGAGGCCCTGCCCCGTTTCCTGCAGCAGAGTTACCGGCACCTGCTGGTGGATGCAGACAGCCTGCCGGATGGGTTGCCGCTGCCCCTCAGACGGATGGCGGAGCAGGACTGGATCGCCTCCTATCAGCACAAAGAGGGGCTGGCACAGGCCCTCAACGGCATCGGCCGCCGGCTGCGCCGCCCCCTGCCGCTCGGCGATGCGCTGCTCACCCTCAGGGAGGCCCAATGGCAAGGGTGCGAGGCAGGCTTTCTGCGCTTCTACCCCCAGCTGATGAGCCACAGCGTGCAGCAGCTGGCCCACTATCGCGAAACCGGCGGCCACGCCGGCTTGCGGCCATAAAAAAGGCCCCGTAGGGGGCCTTCTACCAACGCTTCATCAGGCCCCTGGCGTGGCAGGCAGGAAGGTGAACGCCTTGGCCGGCACGAACTTGTCCGCCGTTTCCCCCGCATAGAGCTGACGCTCGGTCAGCGGGAGTTTCTTGACCGGGGCGCCCGCACTCAAGTCCAGCTGGTCCATGCTCACCCAGAAGGTGTTGGGCAGATGGGTCAGCTCGAAGAAGTAGCGGCGATGCTGTTGATCCGACACGCTGCGCCACAGGGTGGTGGAGATGTTGGGTTGATCCGGAGTGCTGATCCCCATGGGCACCGAGACGTTGCGCATCACGCTCATCACACCGGCCACGGCCTCATTGGCCTGATCCGTCTTGGGCAGGGTCTTGATATAAAAAGAGGCCCGGGCGAAACGATCCGCCGACCGGTTGGTGCCCGGCAGCATGGTGAGCCCGCCTATCTCCTCCCAGTACTCGTTGAGTGCCAGCTGCTTGTCGAACACGGGGGAGTTGGTCATCACCTGATAGCTGCGGTCGTGGTGGATCTGCAACTTGCCATCCACGTACTGGAAAATGGCCGAGTCGCCGCTGGCATCCGAGATGGAGAGGTGCAGCTGGCCCGGCTTGCCATCCGGCGTCAGGGTGGTTACCACATAAAACTCGTCCTTCGACAGGGCGGCGACCGCCTCGCTGACGGTGGCAAAATTGTCCAGCACATACTGGGCCCAGAGGGAGATGGAGAGCGTCTTGCGCGGATCCTTGTCACTCGGAGTCACATACTCGGACTCTGTCAGGTAGAGCAGGTTGGCCACCAGCCCCTTTTCGTTCATGCCATCGGCGGTACCCGCGTCAAACCCTGCGGCGACCAGGGAGCCATAGCGCGCGTTCCACGTCATGGAGTGCGGCCCGGCCGCCCCGCTCCGTTCGATGCCGCGCGGCAAGGCCCAGAGGTTGGTCGGCATGGCGGCGCGCCAGTCCATGGTACGGCCGGTCACCACCAGACCGCTGTCGCCCTGATAAACGGCGCGGGTGCAGGCATCGGCCAGCGAACTGACCGACAGGGCCATGGTCAAGGCCAACAGGGTTTTCTGGAGCAAGGGTCTGGATTGGCGTTTCATAGGGTGCATCACTCAAGGCTGGTGAAAACGACAGGCTAACGGCGGCCGCTGTATGGGAGCTTAATGAGGATAGTCAGCCGCCCGCCCCCCTCCCACCTCGCGGCGGCCAAGATGTGATCACGTCGACATAGTTACAGCAAGATCAGCGAGATACAGCGGACATCTGCGTTGCCAGCAAGCCCTTGCCCCACCCGCTGTCACGTCAACCCCGGTCGTGTCGGGGCAACGCATCCATAAAAAAACCGGACTCAAGGTCCGGTTTGCACAGAGCAGGCGCGCTGACGCGGGCCTCAGTGGTCTTGCGCCGAAGGCTCGCCCTTCTTCTTGCGAATGCTCAGGCCCAGCTCGCGGCCGCGCAGGCGGGCGTAATAGATGGTACCGATGAAGGCGAGCACGGTAAACACCAGCTCCACCACCGCCAGCCACCGCTCCCCCTCATCCGTGGTGATCAGGGTCAGGGCGTGCAGGAAGTAGGGCATCAGCACGAAGTTGCCCCAGGCGTGGGTGTAGGGGTTGCCCTGCACGATCCCCTTGAGCGGGAACAGCAGCGGCACCGTCCAGATCACCGGCAGCAGCCAGGGATTGAGATCCGGGTGGGGCGAGAGCCACAGATGCCAGAGGCTGACCCAGCCCAGCAGGCCAAAGAAGCCGACCAGGGTCAGCAGGCGGGCGAAGCGGGTGCTCACTTGAGGATCTCCAGCACCTGCTCGGGCGGACGGCCGATGCGGGCCTGACCGTTCTTGATCACGATGGGCCGCTCGATGAGCTTGGGATACTGATGCATGGCGCGAATGAGGTCATCACCGCTCACTTCGCCAAGCCCCAGATCCTTGTAGAGATCTTCCTTGGTGCGCATCAGCTGACGCGGATCACTGAACCCCAGCTGGCTCAGCAGAGTGCGGATCTCTGCCTCGCTCGGGGCCTGCTCCAGATAGAGCACCACATCCGGGGCGATCCCGTGCTGTTCCAGCAAGGCCAGGGTTTCACGGCTCTTGGAGCAGCGCGGATTGTGGTAGATTTGGGTCTCGCTCATGATAACTCCCTGATTAATCGCAAGATGGGACAAGAAACGGCGCTATTGTAGGGGAAACTGATGGTCAGGGTAAGCGCGAGAGTGCAGGAATTGAAACGAATTTGTTGGCTGATTGTGGCCGGCCTGCTGACGGCCTGCAGCCCGGCTCCCCAATTCACCGGAAGCCAGAACCAGCCGGTGGCCCTGGCCGACTTTGCCGGCAAGCCGCTGTTGGTCAACTACTTCGCCCCCTGGTGTGCCCCCTGCCTGCGGGAGATACCGCTGCTGGAGGCACTGGCTCATGAGGGGCAGATCACCGTGGTGATGGTCAACTACGACCCGGCCACCCCGGCCGAGCTCGCCAAACTGGCCGGGCAGTACCGCATCGAGGTGCCGCTGCTCATCGCAAGGCAGGAGGCGAGCCTCCCCTTCCCCCGCCCCGCCGGGCTGCCCACCAGCTATCTGCTCGATGGCGAGGGCAAGCTCCAGCAGACCCTGGTGGGTGAGCTCAACTCATCGCGGGTCGAGGCCCTCAGGGCATCCGTCAAGCCGGTTGGCCACTGACGCCAACGCCGCTGACGGCGCCAGCCGGCTGGCGTTCCCGCCATTCTCTTCGCCATCATAAAACGACAAGGGCGCACCTCGGTGCGCCCTTGTCGTGAGTGAGAGCCACTGGCCCGTCAACCCTTGAGGCTGTCGAGATCCTTCTTGGCCCGCTCCAGCTCGGTGATGCGCGCCTCCAGTCTGGCCAGGGTCAACTTGTCGTTGGTGGTGCCGCGCGCCACGATCAGCTCGTCGATGGCCGCCTGGTAGTCACCGCGCAGGGAGAGCATCTCGGCCCGTGCCATGTGCAGATCGGTCATCCTGCCCGCCTTGCGATAGGCATCGGAGAGCAGGCTCCAGGCCAGGTTGTTCTCTTCGTGCTCGCGGGCATAGGGGTCGAGAATGGCAATGGACTTCTTGTAGTTGCCCCCTTCCAGATAGGCGTTGCCGAGGTTCACCACCACCACCTCGTTGTCCGGCATGCGGGTGCGGAACTTCTCGAGCCGGGCGATGGCCTGGGCGCTGCGCCCCTTGGCCAGGTCGATGTCAGTGAGGGCATCCACCACGAACAGATCTTCGGGGTGACGGGTCGCCAGCTCCTGCATCAGGGCGTCGGCCTCGTCGGTGCGCTTGAGCTGCAGCAGCGCCAGCGCCTTGCCGTAGGTGGCCGCATCCTTGAGCGGGTAGTCCCCCTTCTGCAGGCGGTTGTCGAAATAGGTGAGCAGGGCCTGCGGGCTCTCGGTGCCGAAACGCACCTGGATGCGCACCTTGGCCAGCCAGAAGTCGAGACTCGGCGGTAGATCCCGGCGACCGTAGCTGCCCGCCCGGGCACGCGCCTCGCTGATCCGGGTCTCCGGCAGCGGGTGCGTCAGCAGCATCTCGGGCGGCTTGCTGGCGTAGCGATACTCGGCCGCCAGCTTCTGGAAGAAGTTGGCCATGCCCATGGGATCGAAGCCGGCGTCGTAAAGGGTCTTCATGCCGATCCGGTCCGCTTCGTATTCGTTGTCGCGGGTGTAGTTGATGGCCGACTGCATGGAGAGACCCAGCGTGGTCTGCAGCGCGGCGATCCCGGCGGTGGGGTTGATCACCGCCAGCGCGATGGAGCCCACCAGCCCGGCCAGGGTCATGGCGGAGCTGCTCGCCTGCGCTTCCATGTAGCGGGCGATGTGGCGCTGGGTCACGTGGGTGATTTCGTGCGCTAGTACCGAGGCGAGTTCGCTCTCGCTGTCGGCATAGAGAAACAGGCCGGTGTGCACCTTGACCCGCCCGCCGAGGAAGGCAGCCGCGTTGATGCTGGGGTCGTTGATGAGGAAGAAGGTAAACGGAAAACGCACGCCATCGGCGTTGGAGAGCAGCCGCTGGCCCAGATCGTCGATGTACTGGCTCAAGACGGGATCATCGATGATCGGCAAGCCGGCCCGGGCAAAGCGCATGAAGGCGTTGCCGTAGCGCACCTCCTGCTCGATGGGCAGGGCGGCCACCCCGGCGGTGCCGATGTCGGGAAGCTGGTTGTTGGCCTGGGCATGGAAAGTGGCACCCATCAGGGAAGCCAGCAGGGGGAGCGATGCCATCAGGGGGGAAAAGCGTGCCACGTTATCTCTATCTCCAATCAGACCCTACCGGGACACCGGCAGAATACCCTTGCCCATCAAGGGCTACAAGCGTTGTTTCGCGCTCTCATCACGGCCATAATAGCCGCCTCACGCGCGATGGAGCCTCCATGGAATACCTCGACCTGACCCCCTGGCGCTGCCCCGAGCCGCTGATCCGGCTCAAGCTCTGGCTGCGTCAGGCCAACGCCGGTCAATCCCTGTCCATCCGGCTGGCCGATGCCGGCTCCCGGCAGGACATTCCCGCCTATCTGCAACGCCAGGGTCATGCCTTCACGTTGCAGGAGGCGCCAGACAATACCCTCTCTTTGCAGTTGGTGGTCGGGGCCAAGCACCACGGCAAGCCCCAGTAACCTAAGGATGTCGCCATGTTAGAAGTCATCAAGCGCTGGTATCAGACCCGTTTCTCCGATCCCGATGCCGTCACCCTGTTCCTGCTGCTGGTGGCCTGTTTTGCCGTGCTCTGGCTGTTCGGCGATCTCTTGGCGCCGCTCTTGGTGGCGCTGGTGATGGCCTACCTGCTGGAGTGGCCGGTGAGCCGGCTGCAGCGGGCCGGGCTCTCCCGTACCCTGGCCACCAGTCTCATCCTGCTGTTGTTCATCGCCCTCACCGCCATGGCGTTCCTCGGGCTCATCCCGACCCTGGCGAGCCAGGGGCTGAACCTCGCCAAGGAGTCCCCGGCCATGCTCTCCCATGCCCAGGACTATGTGCGCACCCTGCCGGAGCAGTACCCCGAGCTCATCAATGTCACCCTGGTGGAGACCATCATCGACAACATCCGCCAGCGCATCCTGACCGGGGGCGAGCAGCTGGTGAGCGCCTCCCTCAGCTCCCTCATCAACGTGGTGGCCATCCTCATCTACGCCATCCTGGTGCCGCTGATGGTGTTCTTCATGCTCAAGGACAAGCAGATCCTGATGGGCGGACTGCGCCGCTTCCTGCCGCGCAACCGCACCCTGGTCAACCGGGTCTGGGTGGAGATGAACGAGCAGATCCTCAACTACATCCGCGGCAAGGTCATCGAGATCCTGATCGTCGGGGTGATCAGCTATGTGGCCTTCGCCATGCTGGGGCTGCGCTACTCGGTGCTGCTGGCGGTGGCGGTCGGCTTCTCGGTGCTGATCCCCTACATAGGCGCTGCCGCGGTGACGGTACCGGTGGCCATGGTGGCCCTGTTCCAGTGGGGACTGACGCCGGAGTTCACCTGGCTGATGGTGGTCTACACCGTTATTCAGGTGCTCACCGGCAACGTGCTGGAGCCCATCCTCTTCTCCGAGGCGCTCAACCTCCATCCGGTGGCCATCATCATTGCCGTGCTGGTATTCGGCGGCCTGTGGGGATTCTGGGGGGTCTTCTTCGCCATTCCCCTCGCCACCCTGGTCAAGGCTGTGCTCAACGCCTGGCCCAAGCGCGAAGAGCTGCCCGCAGCGACCAAATAGTGCGATAGTCGTCCCACCATCAGTGACAACGGAGTGTCCATGCGCGTGTTGCAATCCATCAAACGGGCGGGGCTGGCGGCCCTGCTCCTCACCGTGCTGCCTGCCCGGGCCGACATTGACCTCGGCTCGCTGGATCTGCTCTCCAGTGCCAACCCCAGCAGCCCGGTGCCACGGGGGCTGGTGGGCGGCGCCGTCCTCCTCGGCGGGCAGGCCCGCTATCAGGCGCAGGACAACACCCTCTACCCCATTCCGGGCTTTCTCTATTTCGGCGAGCAATTCATGTACCTGGGAGACCGCGCCCGCTACTACCTGCACAAGGATGAGCACGTCGCCCTCTACGGTTATGGCCGGGTGCGCTTTGGCAACCTGGATCCCGCCGATGAACCGGCGTTTACCGGCATGGACGAGCGCAAGGGGCAGCTGGAGGGGGGGATCGGTGGCAACCTCATCACGCCCTACGCCCTCTTGACCGTGCGGGCCAGCAGCGACATCAGCGGCCGCAGCAAGGGTCAGGAGCTGCTGCTATGGGCCGATTTTCCCATCCTGCGCGACAAGCTGCTGATCATGCCGGGGATGGGGCTGATGCTGCGCAGCGACAAGCTGGCCAATTACTATTTCGGCGGCATCGCCGAGCATGAGGCAAACGCCCAGCGGCCGGCCTGGGATACCGGCGCCACCCTCTCTCCGATGGCGGCGCTCATCACCAGCTACCGCTTCAGTCCCGACTGGATCGGCATGTTTGCCATGAACTACGAATGGTATGACGGCGACATCGAGCACAGCCCGCTGGTCCAGCACACTGGCGAACTCTATGCCGGCGTGGGGATCGGCTACATCTGGTAGCCGGCACCGCAGCCAACGACTAGGCCACACACTCGCACAACAAGAAGGGAGCCATCGGCTCCCTTCTTGTTTATCTTCAGTACACACCTTAGAGCGCAGCCAGAAACGCGCCGAGCTGCTCATTGACGAAGGCCGGATTTTCCAGCGACGAGATGTGGCCGGCCGCCGGGACCTCCTTGAACGGGCAACCCAGCACCTCGGCCATCAGGTAGCCTTCCAGCACCGGCCGAGCCTTGTCCTGACTGCCGGTCATCACCAGCGCAGGCACGCTGATCGCTTCCAGCCACTCGATGCGATCCTCGCGGGTCACGAAGCTGCGGCCCACCGCCACCATGGCGGCCACCTTGTCGGCCGGCCAGGCGGCGAGACGCGCCTTGAAACCGCTCATCAGGTCGGCATCCGGCTGGTCGGCAAAAAACAGCGGTGCCACCTGCTCGACGATGGGGGCCGGGATGGTGCCAAGCTGCTCGATCATCGCCAGCATGCCGAGGTAGCGCTCGCAGGTGATCTGCGGCTCGAGGCCGACGAAGCTGTCCATCAGCACCAGGCCCTTGAGGCGTGCGGGAGCCATGCGTGCCAGCTCGACGCCCCACATGCCGCCGATGGAGAGCCCCACCAGCACGAACTCATCGATGCCGAGCGCATCGAGCAGCGCCAGATGATCGCGGGCCAGGGTTGCCAGGGTGCAGGCCCCCTCGGGCAGTGCGTCGGAGTCGCCGTGGCCCCACAGCTCGGGCACGATGCAGCGATACTGCCCCTTGAGAGCCTCGATTTGCGGCGCCCACATGGCGCTGTCCCACAGGTAGCTGTGACCAAACAACAGTACCGGGCCCTGCCCCTCGTCCAGATAGGCCATTTGGCGGCCCGCGATCTCCATAAATTGCTTCATGTTTTCTCCTGTTTCTGGTGCCGACTATTGACGGGGCGGCAGTGTAGCACGACCCTCTTGGCAGTGACGCCTGCCTGGTGCAATCTGGAAAGGACTCAATAAGGAGACGAACATGCCGAAGGACAAGAGCAAGAAGCGCCCGCGCCTGGAAAAGAAAACCTACGAGCACCACCTGGCCCATCTGCAGGAGGAGCTGGTCAAGCTGCAGGAGTGGGTCAAGCAGGAGGGGCTCAAAGTAGTGGTGCTGTTCGAGGGGCGCGATGCCGCTGGCAAGGGGGGCGTCATCAAGGCGATCACCGAGCCCCTCAACCCCCGGGTTTGCCGGGTCACGGCGCTGCCCGCCCCCTCGGATCGCGAGCGCTCCCAGTGGTACTTTCAGCGCTACGTGGCGCACCTGCCCGCCGCCGGCGAGATGGTGCTGTTCGACCGCTCCTGGTACAACCGGGCCGGGGTCGAGCGGGTAATGGGTTTTTGCAGCGACAACGAGTATCGCGAGTTTCTGCGCGCCTGCCCCGAGTTCGAGCGGATGCTGATCCGCTCCGGCATCACGGTGATCAAATACTGGTTCTCGGTCAGCGACGAGGAGCAGGAGAAACGGTTCAAGGAGCGGATCAACACCCCCATCAAGCGCTGGAAGTTCAGCCCGATGGACCTGCAGTCCCGCTCGCGCTGGGTGGAGTACTCCCGCGCCAAGGACGACATGTTCACCTACACCGACACCGAGGATTGCCCCTGGTTCGTGGTGGAGGCGGACGACAAGCGCCGTGCCCGCCTCAACTGCATCTCCCACCTGCTGGGCAAGGTGCCCTATGAGGCGATCCACTACGAGCCCATCACCCTGCCCCCCATCAACACCGAGGGGTATGAGCGCCCGCCGCTGGCCAGCCAGCACTTCGTGCCCGACATTACCGCCGCACTCGAGGGCTGAGCCCTGCCACCTCGCCTGCCGTTTTCGCCAAACGGCAGGCAATAAAAAGCCGGTTTTGCGACCGGCAAAAAGGCATTGACTAAAGAAAGGAAAACCTCGGCAGCCGCCCCTGGTCAGGTGCGGATGTATTTGGCCGTGCGCGGGAAGGCTTGCTCCTTGGCATCGAACAGGTAGCAGGCTTCGGCCGGAATACCGACGCTGTACTGCTGACCGGTGGCCACGTCCACGTCGGAGCTGGCCTTGACGGTGAAGTCGTGGCCTGCCACGTCCATGTAGACGAAGGACTCGGCCCCCAGGTGTTCAGCCACCTGTACCACCCCGCTCACCTTGCTGTCAGCATGGGGGTGATCCAGCGGCACCAGGTGCTCGGGACGAATACCCAGCTCCACCTTGTCGCCGACTGCGCCGCTACGGGCATCGACCCGGGCACGCACGGTATCGCCAGTGGTCAGCTTGACCACGCACTCCTGCTCGCCAATCTCCACCAACTCGCCGGCCAGGAAGTTCATCTTGGGAGAGCCGATGAAACCGGCCACGAACTTGTTGTCCGGGTTGTGGTAGAGCTCGAGCGGGGTGCCGAACTGCTCCAGGTTGGTGGTCGCCTCACCCTTGAGGGGGCTCAGCACCACGATGCGGTTGGCCAGGGTCATGGCCTCCACCTGGTCGTGGGTCACGTAGATGATGGTGGAGTTGAGCTCCTTGTGCAGCTTGGCGATCTCGATGCGCATCTTGACCCGCAGGGCGGCATCCAGGTTGGACAGAGGCTCGTCAAACAGGAACACCTGCGGCTGCTGGACGATGGAGCGGCCGATGGCGACCCGCTGGCGCTGACCGCCGGAGAGTGCCTTGGGCTTGCGGTCCAGCAGCGGCTCGAGACCCAGGATCTCGGCGGCACGCATCACCCGCTTGTGGATGTTCTCCTTATCCATCTTCTTGAGCTTCAGGCCAAAGGCCATGTTCTCGTAGATGTTCATGTGCGGATAGAGGGCATAGGACTGGAACACCATGCCCACGTTGCGCTCTACCGGCGGTACGTCGTTCATGTAACGACCGCCGATGGTCAGCTCGCCGCTGGTGATGTCTTCCAGACCCGCGATCATCCGCAGCAAGGTGGACTTGCCGCAACCGGACGGACCGACGAAGACGATGAACTCCCCTTCCTTGATGGCCAGGTTGATATTGCGCAGGGTGTCCTTGTGAACAGCCGGGTCGTAATTTTTGCGAACGTTGTTGAGTACTACTTCAGCCATGTCGAGCTCCGCTCTTGAATCTTTGCAAATCGTGATGGCGGGGGGAGTCGGCTCCCCCGGCCATGAACCTTAACCTTTCACGCCGCCGGCAGTGAGACCACCTACCAGCCAGCGCTGTGCGAGCAGGAACACCACTGTGATGGGGAAGCCCGACAGCACGGCCGCCGCGGCAAAGTCACCCCACAGGTAGTTCTGCGGATAGAGGTACTGCTGGGCCCCGACCGCCAGGGTCAGATTGTTCACATCCTGCAGCAGGATGGAGGCCATGGGCACCTCGGTAATGGAACCGATGAAGGCCAGGATGAACACCACCGCCAGGATGGGCACCGACAGGGGCAGCAGGATCAGGCGGAATGCCTGCCACGGGGTGGCACCGTCGATGGCCGCCGCTTCCTCCAGGGAGGAGTCGATGGTCTCGAAGTAGCCCTTGATGGTCCAGACGTGCAGGGCGATGCCGCCCATGTAGGCCAGGATCAGGCCGCCGTGGGTGTTGAGACCCAGCCAGGGGATGTAGTCACCAATCTTGTTGAAGAGCGCATAGATGGCCACCAGTGCCAGCACCGCCGGGAACATCTGGAAAATCAGCATGCCCTGCAGGATGGTGGACTTGCCACGAAAACGCAGGCGGGCAAATGCGTAGGCACAGGTGGTGGAGAGCACCACTATCATCAGGGCGGTGATGCCCGCGATCTTGATGGAGTTCCACAACCAGGTCAGCACCGGGAACGGCGGCGGCGTGATGCTGCCGTCGGCGTTGGTGATGGACATGCCCAGCGCCAGCTTCCAGTGATCCAGGGTCGGGTTGGAGGGGATGATCTCCCCTACCGCGAAGTTACCGTTTCTAAACGAGATGGCGATGACCATGATCAGCGGGAAGATGATCAGTGCCAGGAAGCCCCACATCACCAGGTGGGTTGCCCACACCCGGTATTTGACTGATTTGGGTTGTACGATTGCCATGTTGAAGCCTCCTTACAGTTGCTTGTCGGCTTTGGACAATTTCAGGTTGAGCAAGGCCAGCGCACCCACGATGAGGAAGATGGCGGTGGCGATGGCACTGGCCAGACCGTAGTCCTGACCACCCGAGCCCTGGAACGCGATCCGGTAGGTGTAGCTCACCAGCAAGTCGGTGGTACCGGCCGGGGTGCTGGCGCCTATGATGTCCGGCGCGCCGTTGGTCAACAACTGGATGAGCACGAAGTTGTTGAAGTTGAAGGCGAACGAGGCAATCAACAGCGGGGTCAGCGGCTTCATCAAGAGCGGTACGGTGATCTTGAAGAAGTTCTGCACCGGACCGGCACCGTCCATGGCGGACGCTTCATAGAGATCTTCCGGAATGGCTTTGAGCAGGCCCATGCAGAGGATCATCATGTAGGGGTAGCCAAGCCAGGTATTGACGATGAGGATCATCACCTTGGCCAGGAAGGGGTTGGTATACCAGTCCGGTTTGATGCCGAACGCCGCTTCCAGGAACAGGTTGATCTCACCGAAGTTCTGGTTGAACAAGCCCTTGAACACCAGGATGGAGATGAACGCCGGGATGGCATAGGGCAGGATCAGCATGACCCGGTAGAAGCCGCGCCCCTTGAGGGACTCCCACTGCACCAGACAGGCCAGCACCATGCCGATGGCCAGGGTGAAGCCCACCGAACAGGCGGAGAAGATCACGGTCCAGACGAAGATCTGCAGGAACGGTGCCTGGATACCCGGATCGGTGACGATGCGGGCGAAGTTCTTCCAGCCCACGCTCACCACGAAGCCTGGCGCCACGCTCTTGCCGACAAACTGGCCCTGCTCGTCGATGTATTGATAGAAGCCGGTGTCGCCGTTGGGCAGCATCAGCTCGCCGCTCTGGTTGTCACGCAGCAGGTTGCTGTCTTTGATCACCACCCCGGACTTGAGCACGGCTCCGTCCAGCAGACGGGTGTACTGCTGCTTCTGGGCGGCGAACTTGCGCAGGCTGCTCAGGGTCAGGTGGGTTCCGCCATCCGGCAGCACCAGATCGAGTGCGCTCAGGTGGGTGCGATGGTCGACGATGGCCCGGATGGGTGCCACCTTGTCCACGGCCTCCCCTTCCAGGGGTTGCAGTTGAACAACCTGTACCGGCTCATGGACTCTGCCCTCGCGGACAGCCAGTTCACGGGCCTTGTTGCTCATCAGGGTAACGGGTTGACTGATAAAGGATTGGTCGTCCTGTTTCAGCAGCAGCTGAAACTGATTGTTCTCACCACCCAAGAGGGTGAAATCGAATTCACCGCCCGCCACCTTGTAGGTTTTTTTCAGATGGTAATCTCGCGCCTGCTCGATGGAGAGCAGGTTGGATCCCGAATAGTTGGTGAAGGCGATGCCGATCGTGTAGGCAAGAGGGAAGATGATAAAAACAACCATGCCGGCCACACCGGGGAAGATATAGCGGTGGGCATAGGTCTTCTTGTTCATGAAGACATACAGACCGACGGAGACCACCACCAGATCCAGCAGAGCGAATACCCACTCACCGCTGGCGTACATCATCACGGCTGCATAACCGTTGAGGATGGCTACCAGAGCAGCAATGGTCCACTTAAGCCAGGTGTGCTTATCCTTCGGACCGGCATAGGATTCAATAGAAGGTACTACTTCCATGCCAATTAACCTTTATAACGCCAAGAGAGATTTGAGAGAGTGGGAGGCCGTTGCGGCCTCCCGGGTAGTGCGTGCTTACTGAACGATACGCTTGGCAGCGGTATCCAGGGCTTCGTCAACGCTCTGACGGCCGGAGGTTACGTTCTTGAGGGCAGTTTCGAAGGAGGACCAGAAACGGCTCATCTCAGGCACGGACGGCATCGGCTCGCCATTCTGGGCGTTTTGCATGGTTGCCTTGATGTGCGGATCGGATTCCAGGGTCTTCTGGAAGGACTTCAGCGCCACGGCGCCCAGCGGCTTGTCGGCGTTGACCGGTGCCAGACCGGCGTCGGTCAGCAGGTAGTTTTCCAGGAACTCGATGGCCAGATCCTTGTTCGGGCTGGCGGCGTTGATGGTGGCACCCAGCACGCCAACGAAGGCCTTCGCCGGTTTGCCCTTCAGGGTCGGCAGCGGCGCTACGCCGTACTTGATGCCGCTCTTGTCCAGGTTGCTCCAGGCCCAGGGACCGTTGATCATCATGGCCACTTCGCCCTTGTTGAACTTGGCGTCCATCACACCGTAGTCAATGCCTTTTTCCAGGTGACCGGACTTGATCATCTCGGAGATGTAGCCCACACCTGCCTTGGCACCCGCGTTGGCCACGCCGGTATCTTTCACGTCATAACCGGTAGCGGTTTTCTTGAAGGCATAACCACCGTTGGCAGCCACCAGCGGGTAGCTGAAATAGGGGGTGTCATAGGCCCACATGATGGCGCGCTTGCCGTTCTTCTTCAGAGTCTCGTCAATCTTGGCGATCTCTTCGAAGGTCTTCGGCGGCTCCGGCAGCAGATCCTTGTTGTAAATCAGGCTGACCGCTTCCACGGCAACCGGGTAGCCGTAGGTCTTGCCATCGACGGTCATGGCATCCCAGGCGAACTGTTCAAACTTGGCTTTGGTGGCTGCATTCGGGGTCACGGGGACCAGCAGACCGGCCTTGACCCACTCACCGTAACGGTCGTGAGCCCAGAAGAAGATGTCCGGGCCGTTGCCGGTGGCAGCGGCTTGCTGGAATTTCACTTCCACCTGATCAGGGTGCGCAACCGTCACCTTGATGCCGGTTTCGGCTTCAAACTTCTTACCTACTTCGGCCAGACCATTGTATCCCTTGTCACCGTTAATCCAGATGGTCAGTTGACCTTCGTCAATGGCGGCAGTGGCAGAGCAAGCCACGCCCAGAGTAGCCAGACCGATCAGGGATGACAGCAATTTCTTTTTCATGAGCCTTTCCTTGTATTAGTTCCGCGCTGTAAGAGCATTGTGTGCGAGATGAATATTATCCCAAGCCGTTACCGCCTCACATGACGCAACTCGCATTTTTGAAACGCAATTACGTATTTTCTTCCAGAAAGTTCTGAAAACATTTTCTTATTTCAGGGGGTTATCGCCATTTATTGGCATATTTATCGCCAAATTAAGAAATTAAATTACCAAAGAGAAATAAAAAAACATGAATGAAAGGGTTTTCACCTCACTGAAAACCCTTTCACGGGGATTATTCTGTTTAATTTGTTAACAAAGCACCGAGTTGGTTTCGCTGCTGCCTACCCCGTTAAATAAAAAGACACCGCAGCGAAGTGCGGTGTCTTTTTGCCAAAACTGGAAAGCAGATCACATTACGACTGGCGCAGCAGCTGATCCTTGAGGTTGGGCGGAACCCCCTTGATGGTCAGGGTATCGGTCTGGGGATCGTAGAACACCCGGCTGTTGAGCAGCTTCTGCTCGAAGCTCAAAGTCAGCCCGCCACCGGAGCCGACGAACTTGGTCAAGCCGCGCAGGGTCGAACGGTCGGCCGGGAAGCGATCTTCCAGTTCATACTCCTGACCGATGAAGCTGTAAAAATCGAGATCGCCATCACCCGGCAATTCCGCCGACAGCTCCTTGATCTCGATCTCTTCACCGGCGCTGGCCTGCTCGGTACAATATTTGAAGACCTGTTTCTTGTAGTCGTTGCGCTCGGCCGGCTCCAGCTGGCGGCTGTCGCAATAATCGTCCACCGCCTGCAGTAGCCCCTTATTCTGGATCTTGGCATCCATCCCCTCGCGGGCACCCAGCAGATCCATGAAAAAGTCCCCCAGCTTGCGACCGACCCGGCCCTTGCTGAAGGTGATATAACGGCGTGAATCCGGCTGGGTTTTCCATTCGGTCAGATCGATGCGGGCCACCAGGTTCAATTTGCCGATATCCAGATACTGGATGTGACGCAGCTCGAGCGCCTCGCTGACGGTGACGCTCTCCTTGCCCTCCAGCAGGGCAATCATCAGATAATCCACCCCCACGTAGTTGTATTTGGCAAACAGCAGCACCCCCTGCTCGTCGAGGGCGTGCTCCACCAGCTGCTTGACCAGCAGCTGGGTCATCTCGACCGAGAAGGGGACAAAGTCGGTCTGTTCGCCGAGCAGCCGTTCGAGGGCGATGCGAAAGAGCGGAGAAGGCTGTTTGGGGGCGCTCTCCCCCTCCGCCAGCTCGGCGACGGCGGCCTCGGGGTCGGCAAAGAAGCCGAAGCCCTTGCCCCCCTTGCCGTTGTAAATGCGATGCAGCTCCGCCATCAGCCCCTGTACCGCCTCATCGGCAGGCAGAAGCTGGCTGCGGGTGTCGGCGTGAGGTTGACCATCGCCGCCCTGGCGCAGGGAGTGAAGAATGATCTTGTCGATATCGAGACTCATGTCACAAAGCCATAGTGTTAGCCGAAAGGGTGAAGTATTATAAGGCGCTTTGAACCGAGATGAACCCAAGATTATGCCCATCGTATCAAAGTACAATAACGAGCAGTTTGACGCCCTGATGAACGACCTGATCACCGCCCTAGAGAAGCACAAGGCGCCGGTGGATCTGAGTCTGATGGTGCTCGGCAACCTGACCACCAATATCATCAATGGCATGGCCCCGGCCCAGCGTCAGGCGATCACCGAAAAATACATCCAGGCGCTCACCGCCTCGGTGGATCATCGCCACGATGCTCACTGAGTCTCTTCGCATTCTTTGATGTTTTTCAAGCAGATGGATCACTATGGTCGAAACCGGCAACCCCTATCGTGATAATGTTTCTCGCCTGATCACCTGGGGGCATTGGTTCTCCTTCTTCAACATCATTCTGGCCATGCTGATTGCCACCCGCTACCTGGGGGCAATCAGCTGGCCGTCGACCACGCTCGGCGTGACCTATCTCATCATCAGCTGGATCGGTCACTTCTCGTTTCTGAGCTTTGTCACCTATCTGTTGACGATCTTCCCCCTGAGTTTCGTGCTGCCCAAAGAGAAGCCGCTGCGCTTCATCTCGGCCATCATCGCCACCCTGGCGCTGGTGCTGCTGCTCATCGACACCCAGGTGTTCCAGCTGTTCAAGTTCCACTTGAACGGCCAGGTGTGGCAGTTGCTGCTGGATCAGGCCCAGACCGAGGAGGGCTCGATCTGGAGCATCATCTTCGTGGCTGTGCCCACCATCTTTCTGGTGCAGCTGCTGCTGTCGGCCTATGTGTGGCGCAAGATCAACAAGCGCAAGCGCCGTCAGTACGGCAATCAGGTGGGGCTGGCCCTGCTGGTCTGCTTCATCCTGACCCACGTGGTCAACAGCTGGGCCGATGCCACCCTGTATCAGCCCATCACCATGCAGCGCGCCAACTTCCCGCTCTCCTACCCGATGACCGCCAAGAGCTTCCTCGCCAAGCACGGCTGGCTGGATCTGGATCAGTACGAGAAGAAGGCCGAGTCACAGGATGGTGACAATGCGAGCCGCTTGCGCTACCCGCTGCGCCCGCTCAGCGTCAACGCCCCGCTGACCCACAAGAACCTGCTGATCGTGGTGGTCGACTCCCTGCGGGCCGACATGCTCAACAACATCAACATGCCCAATCTGCAGCGCTATGCGGATCAGCACCTCAACTTTGCCAACCACATGAGCGGCGGCAACGACGATGTGATGGGGATGTTCAGCCTGTTCTACGGCCTGCCGGGCCACTACTACGACGACATTCGCAACGACAAGACGCCGCCGGTGCTGTTCGACGAGATGCTGCGCCAGGACTACCAGTTCGGCCTGTTCGGCGCGCTGGAAGATGCCCAGAAGTACCGCCAGAGCATTCTCTCCGGCCTGCGCAAGCAGGTGTTCGTCTCCGAGCAGACCGACGACACCCAGCTCATCGGCGACTGGCAGCAGTGGCTTGCCAAGCGCTCGCCAGACCGGCCCTGGTTCTCACTGGTCTATCTGTCGAGCCCGGGCGACTATCAGCTGCCGGCCAACGTGAAGGGGCCCTTCCAGCCGGAGCTCACCAAGTTCAACCCAGCTACCGCCTATCAGGCCGAGAACCTGGTGAAGCTGGAGAACCGTTACAAGAATGCGGTCTTCTATACCGACCAGTTGCTGGAACAGATGCTGGCACAGCTGCAACAGCAGGGGCTCGGCGAGCAGACCATCGTCGTGGTCACCGCCAACCACGGTCAGGAGTTCAACGAGACCCAGAACAACAGCTGGGGCTATGGCACCAACTACTCGCCCTATCAGGTGCAGGTACCGTTCGTGCTGGCCTGGCCGGGCAACGATAGCCTGCCGACGAGCCCGGTGAGCAGCCACCTGGATCTGGTGCCAACCCTGATGCAGAGCATGCTGGGAGTGCGCAATGCGCCACGAGACTACAGCATCGGCCGCAACCTGTTCGACACCAGCCCGCGCAACTGGCTGCTGGCGGGGGATCAGCGCGACTTTGCCATCTATCAGGGCAACACCATCACCCACTTCAACAAGCAGGGTGATTTCGAGCTGCTGGAGCGAAACAGCTACCGTCCCATCAAGCACGGCACCCCCGACATGGGCGTCATGATCCAGGTGATGAACGAGCTGAACCGCTTCTATCGCGCCCCCTGATAACCGCCTCATGCACCTCGAAAACCCGCTCCTGCAGCGGGTTTTTTATTGCCGCCTGCATCTGGGCATGACCTGAAAAGCTCCAAGCAGACTCGTTGCCGCCCTCCCCCGTTGCATCCCCTGTCTACCCACCCAGCGCCCTGCAGGCGCAAACGTTGGCCCGCCTTTCTACTGACACATCAATCAAAAAATGCAGCCTGATCAGGATCATAAAAACAAAATGATAATGATTATCAATCGTTGATCTGATTGGATCTCTTTGCAATAATCCGCGGCCTTCAGGCTTAAATAATAATTATTCTCACAATGAAAACACTACTTCACTACTGGCCCATGCTGCTGTCTGGTACAGCGCTGGCTGCCGGCGATCCCGCTGGAATAGACACCTCCGGCACCACCCCGCCCAAGGCGCGCGAGACCATAGTCGTCAAGGGTCAGCGGGTCGAACAGAAACTGTCCGACATCTCGGGCTCCATCACCGTCATCACCGAAGAGGATCTGGAGCGCCAAATCGCCACCGAGCTCACCGACGTGTTCAAGAACGAACCCGGCGTCTCGGTGACCGGCTCGGCAGGTCGGCCGCAAAATATCACCATCCGTGGCATTGGCGGCAACCGGGTGTTGATCATCAAGGACGGGGTCCGGGTCAGCGACGGCTTCGGCGCCAACGACCTCAACGACAAGGTGGGTCGTTTCAGCTTCGATCTCGATGACGTTAAGCAGATCGAAGTGGCCAAAGGGGCCGGTTCCGCCCTGCACGGCTCTGACGCCATCGGCGGCACCGTGGTCATCACCACCAAGCAGCCGGAGGATTACCTGCAGGGGCAGGATGCCTACCTCAGCAGCAAGGTGCTGCACGATGGCAGCAGCGACAAGCAGAAACTGAGCGCCACCGGCGCCGCCCGCTGGGGCGAGAGCGCCCACCTGCTGCGCCTCTCCGGCTGGCAGGGGCACGAGACCGCCAACTACGACCAGAACCGCATCCCGGCGGATCTCGATGGCCTCAGCGCCTCCACCAGCTCTAGCCTGACCCTCAATGAACAGCATCTGCTGCGCGTTGAGTTCGACTACTTCGAAGATAACGCCAAGCGGGATCAGGGGCCGCGCGAAATTCCCCAGCCCGACGGCAAGTGGCAGGTGCGCCAGTATCGCGAGAACGGTACCCAACGCTCTCAGGGCGGCAAGCTGAGCTGGGAGGCGCAGGATCTCGGCCACCCGCTGGCCGACCGCTTTACCTGGAACCTGCACGGCAACTACGCCAAGAACACTGCCAACAAGCGCAGCCTGCTGCAAAATGACGAGCTGAGCGGTTACCCCCGCTATCGCAGCGAACGTGAGCTGGCCACCTTCACCGAGCACCTGCTCGGCAGCGAGCTGGATATCCGCCGCGATCTGGTCACCGGTGCCATCAAGCACAAGCTGAGCTACGGCATCGAGCTGGAGCGCACCCGGCACGAGCGGCCAGTAGAAAAACTGATGCTGGAAGCCGGCATTCCCCAACCTAGCCAGTCCGCCCCCTTCAGCAGCGCCCGCACCGATCGGGCTGGCATCTGGCTGGGTGACGTGGCGACCCTGGGCCAATGGCAGTTCACCCCGACCCTGCGCATGGATCAGCAGTGGCTGAGCCCGCAGGACGGTCGGGGCGAGAGCAACCACAGCGGACACCTTTCGCCAAGCCTGGCCACCAGCTACCGCTTTAACGAGCAGTGGCGCAGCTGGCTGAGCTACGCCAACGGTTTCAGCGCCCCCTCCTACGACAAGGTATACGGCAACATCCCCCACTACTTTGCCCTACCGCCGTTCGAGATCATCGCCAACCCGAACCTCAAGGAGGAGACCAGCCACAGTTTCGAGTGGGGGGTGAGCGGTGAAGGAGATGAGTGGAGCATCAAACCGGCCCTGTTCTACAACCGCTACTACAACTTCATCGACTGGCGTCAGGTGGGCTTTCGCCTGAATGACGGGATCATGCTGCGTCAATACCGCAACGTCGCCAAATCCGAAACCTGGGGTGCCGAGCTCGCCGCCAGCTACTGGCTGACCCAGCAGTGGGAGCTGGCCACCAAGCTGGGCTGGGTCGACGGCAAGACCAGCCAGGGCGAATCGCCGCGCAACCTCACCCCGCTTGAGGGCAACACCCGCCTCAGCTATCAGGCCAACGACTGGAGCCTGGGGCTGCAGGCCGACTACGCCACCGCCATGAGCCGGGTGCCCACCTGCGGCAACAGCCTGACCAAGCAGCAGGGTGAATGCATGAAAACCGCCGGCTGGCTCAGCTTCGCCCTGACCGCCGACTGGCAGATCACTGACGCCCTCAAGGCCAACCTCAAGCTCGATAACCTGCTCGACACCCGCTACACCCGCTATCAGGACGTCGCCGGGCAGGAAGCGGGCACGGATGAGGGCCTTTATACCCAGACCGGCCGCTCCCTGAGCGCCAGCCTGCGCTACACCTTTGTGGGGCTCTGATGCACGCACTCTTGATGCTGGCCAGCCTGCTGGCCAATCCGGCGCCCGCCCAGTCTGCTGCCATTGCGACAGCCGGCACCCCGAGCCAGGCCATCGCCACATCGGCGTCGCTCGCGGCCCCGCTTATCCCTCACCGCCCGCTGCCGATGCAGGGGGAGCGGGCCCGGCTCGATCCCTATGGCGGCTGGCGCGACGACAGCCGCCAGGATCCCGCCCTGCTGGCCCTGCTGGGCGAGCAAAACCGCTGGACCGAGCAGCAGCTCGCCGGCCAGTGGCCGCTGGAGCAGGCTCTGCAGGCCGAGTGGCAGGCGCAAGCACGCGGTGAACCCATGCCACAAGAGTGGCTGAGCGAAGCGGACAGCCAGTGGCGGATGGAAGCCGACGGCAGCCTGTGGCAGCGAGACAGCGAGCAGGCTGAGCCCCGCCAACGACTGGCGGCCCGCCAGCCGGCCAGCGGCTACTACGAGCTCGCCAGCTGGGTCCTGCACCCGAACGGGCGCTGGCTGGCCCTGGCCGAAGATCTGCAGGGCGATCGGGATTACCGCATCACCCTGCTCGACCTGGCCGACGGTAAGCCCCTGGCCATCCTGACCCACCGGGCCAGCGATCTGCTCTGGAGCCTGGATGGCAAGACCCTCTACACCATCGCCAACGAACCTCGCACCCTGCGCCCCTGGCAGCTGTGGGCCTGGCGCGATGGCAAGGAGCAGCAGATCCACCAGGAGGCGGATCCCGCCTGGCTGCTCAGCCTCTATCGCACCACGGATCGGCGCCACCTGCTGCTGCAGAGCAACAACCACGACAGCGCCGAGCAGTACCTGCTGGACGCGGGCACACCGGCTCTGCTCAAGGTCCGTCAGGCTGGCCTCGAGTACTACCTGGATACCCAGGGGGAGCGGGTGCTGCTCAAAAGTAACCGGGACGGAGCCCTCAGCCTCTATCAGGTGGCCGACCTGAGCCAGGTAGCCAAGGGAGAGTGGCAACTGCTCTGGTCTGGCGAGCAGAGAAGCCTCGAGAAGTGGCGCCTGTTTGCCGACTACACGGTGCTGCAATATCGCCATCACGGGGATGACTGGCTCGATGTGCTGGATGGCCGCGGCCGGCTCAGCCATCGCCTGCTGCTGACCGAGGGGGCCGGCACAGCCTGGATCCAAGGCGCCCACAACCCCGCCAGCGGGCAGATCCTGATCCGTCGCCAGGGCATGGCCGAGCCGCCGCACCAGCGCCTGCTCGATCTCGCCAGCGGCCGCTGGCTGCCAGACGCCCGGGCCGCCCTCCCCTCCCCCTACCAGAGCGAGCGCCGCTGGGTAGTGGGCAAGGATGGCGTCAAGGTACCGGTCTCCCTGGTGTGGCGCAAGGACATCCACGCCCCCAAGGCGCTGCTGCTCTACGGCTATGGCGCCTATGGCACCCCCATGCGTCCCTACTACCAGCCGCAGGTGCTGAGCCTGCTGGATCGCGGCTTCGTCTACGCCATCGCCCACGTGCGCGGCGGCGGCATGCTGGGGGATGCGTGGTATCTGGCGGGACGCGGCCGCCACAAGCAGCACAGCGTGGACGACTTCCTGACCGTGGCCGCTGCGCTCGCCCAGGATCCCGCCATCGACCCCGCCCGGCTGTTTGCCATGGGCGGCAGCGCCGGCGGCCTGCTGGTGGCAGCGGCACTCAACCAGGCGCCGACCCGCTTCGCCGGGGCCGTGCTGCAGGTACCCTTCGTCGATCTCATCGGCACCATGAGCGATCCCGAGCTGCCGCTCACCCGTCAGGAGTACGCCGAATGGGGCAACCCGGCCATTGCCACCGATTACGCCGCCATGCGCCGCCTGAGCCCTTACGACAACCTGCATGCGGCCCCCTATCCCCCCGTCTATGTGACGGCCGGGCTGCACGACAGTCAGGTGCCCTATTGGGAGCCGCTCAAGTGGGTGGCCCGCCTGCGGGAACACAGCACGGGAGCGGGCCCCTATCTGCTCAGCACGGCCCTCGACGGCGGCCACCGCACCAGCCCGGGCAACGCGCGCCAGCAGGCGGCCCGCGAGTACGCCTTCCTGCTCACCCTGGCAGGCGCCCGCCGGTGATCCCTTTTCTCATTTTTGTGTTGGAGTAAACCATGAAACCCTCTTCCCTGGCCCTCTGGCTGGCGGCAACCCTGCTCTCCCAGCCGCTGCTGGCGGCCGAGCTGCAGTTTGTCGATGAACAACCGCTGACCACCACGCCCCAGAAGTGGCTCGAACAGCGCCTTGGCGTAAGCCTGACCCCCGACTACGAGCGGGCCAGCCTGCTCGGCCATCACTACAGCTTCCGCCAGCTGGTCAACGGCCTGCCAGTGGCCACCATTCAAGCCGCCGTCAGCGTCGATTCGACCGGCAAGCCCTGGCGCATCTATCACAACAGCCGGCCACTGCAGAGCAGCGAACCCGGCTGCGACGCCACCGGCAATCTGGAACCCCTGCTGGAGCAGCTGCGCGATGGCGGCAGCGACATCGACACCCTTGGTCCGGTTGAAGCCTGGTACTGGCGCGACGGTGACACCCTGGTGCCGGCCCTGCGCCAGCGGGTGCGCGAGCATCAGACAGGCAACGCCAAGGCCAGCTATGTGCAGCTCTTCGCCAGCTGTGACGGCAGCCGCGAGCTCGGTCGCTGGATGGATGCGGCCACCACCCAGGCCAGCCGCATCGCCGACGCCGGCGACACCCAACTGGAGGCTCGGGTATTCGATCCGGATCCCCGAACCCAGCTGCGCGACGCCAGCCTGGTCTGGCACGAAGCCCTGCAACTGGCGGACGCCGCCTATCAGGACAAGGTGCCGCTGCCAGTCACCCTAGCGGGTGGACGCTATCTGCTGAGCGGCCCCCACGCCCGGGTGGTGGATGCCATGGAGCCGGACACAGCCCCCTTCAGCGCCGACAACCCGCAGGCGTTTCGCCTCACCCGCGATGATCGCGGCTTTGCCGACATCAACGCCTACTACCACCTGGATCTGGCCCAGCGCCACCTCAAGCGCCTGGGCTTTAACGACCTCATTCCGGGGGCGCTCGACATCGACACCGAGGCCGGCTATCAGGACAACTCTCTCTACGATCCGTTCGAACGCAGGCTGGAGCTGGGTCGCAGTGGCGTGCCCGATGCCGAGGATCCCATGGTGATCTGGCACGAGTTCGGCCATGCGGTGCAGCACCACATAGTGCCGGATCTGGGGGACGAGGCGGACTGGGGCGCCATCGGCGAGGGCTTCAGTGACTACCTGGCCGCCAGCCACCGCCAGCGCAGCGAAGCCGGCCGCCAGTTCGAACCCGCCATGGTGTTCAACTGGGATGCCCGCTTCACCGACCGCACCCCGCGTCAGCTGGACGATCTGCGCGCCCGCTACCACCCGGATTACAACTACCCGGCCCACCGCACCATCAACGGCAGCAATGGCGATCAGCTGTGGGGCACCCCGTTGTTCCAGGCGCTGCTGGCCGCGGTCGCCGAGCAGGGGGAAGGGGCGCGGGACGAGTTTGATCGCCTGATCATCGAGTCCCACTTCGGTCTCGGCCCGGCCATTCGCATGCCGCAACTGGCCCGCATCACGGTGGATACCGCCGCCCGGCTCTACCCGGCGCGCCCCTATGCCAGGCTGCTGGAGCAGGCGTTTCGCCAGCACAGCCTGTTGCAGGCACCGGTCAATGTGGGCCTGAGTGATGGCAGCGTCATCGAGCTGGGGCAGCGCCAGTCGGTACAGCTGACCCTCACCAACCAGGGCAAGGCGCCGGTCACCCTCAATGAGCTGGCCCTCACCCTGCCAACCGGATTACAGGCCGATCCTTACAGCTGGCAACCGGCGACCCTTGCAGCGGGTGCCAGCATGACCACCACCCTGCGCCTGCTGGCCCAGAGCCCGCTCGCCTGTGGCGACGAGGTGGCGCTGCCGGTGAGCCTGACCATGAGCGGCACCAGCCCGACCGAGCGCCAGTGGCAGCAGTCGCTGACCCTGCCCATCGGTGCCCCCATCGTCAGCCGTGCCAGCGGCCAGCCGCTCACCTTGAGCGATGCCATGAGCGACGAGGTGCGTGGCCTCAGTGAAACCAGCCTGCTGATAGAGAGCAGCGAGGCCAGGGTGAGTGACCGGCTGCAGCTGAACCTGGATCTGCAACACCCGGCGCTCGATGAGCTGGAGATCTGGCTCAACTCCCCCTCCGGCACCCGCATCCAGATCTGGAACAAGGGCTACAGCCCATTGCCGCGCCTTAAAGGAGTATTCCCCACCGAGCTACTGCCTCTGCAGCCCTTCAGCGCGCTGGAAGGGGAGCCGCTGGCCGGTCGCTGGACCCTGGAGATAGTGGACAGCAAGCCCGGCAATCGGGGCCGCATCAACGGCTGGAGCATCAGCCAGCGCACCGGCGCCCAGTGCAGCAAGCCGGTCACTCCGCCCGATGACGGCATCATCCACTTCCAGGTGGATGACGGCAGCGGCGGCGGGGCAGCCAACCTGCTCTGGTTGCTGCCGCTGGCACTCTGGCGCCGCCTACGCCAGCGCACCTGAATCCACCCCATCCATATATAAGAAGAGGGGGGCCAAGGCCCCCTTGCCCAAGGACAAGAGATGACACCATATTACTCCCGCCTAGCCTGCCTGCTGGCCCCCCTGCTCACCGCCTGTGGCGGTGGCGGCTCGGACGAGGCGCCGCTGGCGGCCCCCGACTACAGCCTGACCGTGACCCTGCCCGAAGCTGGCACCCTGTGCGTCAACCTCAACCAGAATGCATCTTGTGATGCGGGGGAGCCCAGTGTCAGCGGCGCGGCCGGTACTCACCGGTTGAGCGGCAGCGCCCCGGCCCTGTTGACCAGTACCTTGCTGTTCTTGCCAAGCAACCCGGCCGCCCCCGTGCTGCTGCACCCCGCCGCCCGGCTCGACGGCCAGCATCTGACCCCCAGCCCGCTCAGCACCCTGCTGCAATACCGCATCGCCGAGGGGCAGCCCCCGAGGCAAGCCCTCGACCAGCTGCTGAGTGCGCTGGCACCGCTGCAACCGGGCCAGGAGCTGGCCACTCTGACGCAGCTGACCGACTTCAACCTGGCGCTGGGCCAGCTGTTGCAGGCGATCGTCGAGGCCGATCTACAGGCGCAGGAGGGCTTCTCGATAGCCACCCTGCATATGCTGGTGTGGCCGGCCATCGACAGCCTGCTGCCCGAGCTGGCCAGCCATTTTGCCCTGCACGGCGAGCTGGCCAGCCAGCAGGCAGACGTCCGCGCACGGCTGCAGCAACAGCATTCCCATCCGCTGATCACCGGCAGCGGCGTCACCACCTACACGGACGGGGTCGACTATCTGCTCACCCAGGAGCCCGCCGACCACCCGGGACAGGAAGCCAGCCTCAACAAGGCGCCGCTGCACTATCGCAAGCTCGACGGCCAGGGGCAGCCGCTGGCCGATGACGCCCCCGTCTGGGAGTGCGTGGAGGATCTCAATACCGGCCTGGTCTGGGAGAAGAAGCTCGATGATCCCGCCAGCCCGCGCGATCTGCACCGCACCTTCGCCTGGGA
Organism: Aeromonas sp. DNRA1; assembly: GCF_963888745.1. NCBI lineage: Bacteria > Pseudomonadati > Pseudomonadota > Gammaproteobacteria > Aeromonadales > Aeromonadaceae > Aeromonas > Aeromonas sp. DNRA1. The sequence continues at coordinate 445,988 of NZ_CAWPKQ010000001.1, forward strand.
ACTCGGTGACTATCACCCCACTCAGGAGGAACGTGACTACGCCTGCCCCGAGGGCGAGGCCATCTGCACCACGGAACAGTACCGCCAGTGGCTCAACGCTCAACAGCTGTGCGGCATCACCAGCTGGCGCATGCCCCACTCGCGCGAGCTGATGAGCCTGCAGCACTACGGCTCCCTCTCCCGCCAGGACGACCAGCCGGTGAGCATGGACGTGCGCTACTTCCCCGATGTCGGCACCAACCCCACCATGGTGTTCAACGGCTACTACTGGAGCCAGACCTTGACCCCGTCGCGCCGGCTGGAGAGCGCCCCCATCAGCGCCATTGCCCATATTTTCCTTGGCGATGACGCAGGCACCGACTACGCCACCCCAGTTCAAAACAGCAATGATGCCAACGGTCTGCAACTGCGACTGGTGGCGGAGGTAACCCGATGAACCGCTTGATGTTGACCCTGCTGCTGATCCTTGGCAGCCCCCTCGCCCTGGCCACCGCCATCTGTGATGACAGCATGCCCAGAACCAGCCCCACAGCCCGCTTCATCGACCGCGGCAACGGCACCGTCACGGATCGCTCCACCGGCCTGACCTGGATGCGCTGCCAGCTCGGCCAGACCTGGCGCAACCAGAGCTGTCAAGGCGAACCGACCCGGCTTTACTGGCAGCAGGCCCTGCTGACCGCCGAGCGGATCCGCACCGAGCCTAGCCATGCCCTGTACAACTTCGGCGGCCACGGCGGCTGGCGCCTGCCCACCATCAAGGAGCTGGCCAGCGTGCTTGAGTCCGCCTGCTACAAGCCGGCGCTCAACGAAACCATCTTCCCCCGTGCCATGGCCGGTGAAGGAAAAGAGGTGACCGACGGCTACGTCTATCTCTGGTCCTCGACCCCGGTACCGGCCAGCAAGGGGGTTGCCTATCTGGATATCACCAGCGGCGCCGTCGGCATGCGGGCGCCCGGCGCCTGGGCCAAGCAGGTGTTGCTGGTGCGCTGATGAAGCCGGGTGGCCAGGGGATCCTGATGAACACAGGATCCCGACTGGCCACCCGCATTTGGCACCCGGCCTGTCGCTTAGCCTCTCTTCCGTCCTGTCAGAAAATAGCCCGAACACGTCATTGTGTGCCGGATCTGCGTCATTTTACGCAGTTTTTACGTAGCAGATCGCTGGCATGAAACGGGCAGAGCGGTTAGTCTAGCGGCGTTGAACCAACCCCATGAGGTACAGATGAAAACCGTATTGCGTTTTAGCCTGCTGGGCGCCTTGTTGCTGGGCGGCCATGCCTTCGCCGCCGAACCGAAAAAATTTGATATCAGCATGTTCCCGGCCGCCGAAGTGAACCAGGAACGTGTGGTGATCCGCCTGCCGGAAGTCGAGAACGAAGCCGACATGATGGTCGAGCTGCAGGTCGGCAAAAAAATGATGGTCGATTGCAATGTGCCGCGCTTTGCCGGCAACCTGGAACAGCACAGCGTCAAAGGCTGGGGCTACAACTACCTGATGCTCGGCAAGGTGTCCGATCCCATCAGCACCCTGATGGCCTGCCCGGATGGCCAGAAGAAAGAGACCTTCGTCCAGATCTACGGTCAGGGCTTCTTCGTGAACTACAACTCCAAGCTGCCATTCGTGCTCTACGTACCGCAGGAATATGAAGTGCGCTACCGTCTGTGGCGTGCCGATACCCTGGCTCAGCCAGCCATGATAGAATGAGTCTCCATCGAGACCAAACCTCCCGCTTTGGTTCATGAATACAACAAAATAGAGCGCCGAATGGCGCTTTATTTTTAGCCAAATGTCGTCTGACCAGAGGCTCGAACCTTTACAGAACCTGACATAACTCCGCTTTTTTTCTCACTTTTTTGCACTTAACCCCGGCTCAGACCCACTGGATCATGGCTAAACCGCTTTCGATTAAAGATATTTATCCATATAGTGAAAAAATTGATTTTGCACTCTGCGACGGCCTGATGATACTTGCCCGCAAAGGTCAAACTAACCAGAAAAAGAGCACTATGAGCTTCGAATCAGACAAGCGTTTCAACGACTTCAAACATTTTCCCCGTGGCCTGCGTCGCAGTGGCGAATTCACTGTGGCCGAAGCGGACAGTCTGGAAAAATACGGCACCGCCATGCTCGCGCTCTATCAGGGCAACCTGGCCCCGCGCGATGACGTAGAAAGCGCCTTTATCGAACAAGTCAAATCCGGCGCCGCCGGCAGCAACCCCCACGCCAAGGTATGGTTCAAGTATCTGAAGGTGATCGGTCCCAAGCGCGTGCATCGTCTGTGCACCGTCGCCGGCGGTGCCAACGAGGAGACCGGCGGTGGCGGCTTTGAAGGTGGCAGCGGTGGTGGCAGCGACGAGTCCATCGATTAATGGATACCGAACTGCTTCGGACGTTTATCGAGGTCAGCAAGACCCGGCACTTCGGCCGGGCAGCTGAAAATCTCTACCTGACCCAGTCGGCGGTGAGCTTTCGGATCCGCCAGCTCGAACAGCAACTCGGGGTCAGTCTGTTTGCCCGTCATCGCAACAACATCCGCCTGACCGCTTCCGGTGAGCGTCTGCTACCTTACGCAGACGCCATCTTGCATACCCTGGGCCGCGCCAAGCAGGACGTGGCCCTCTCCCCCGGTTTCAGCCAGCAGCTCGCCATCGGTGCCCCTGCGGTATTCTGGGAGCTCGACTTCAACGACTGGCTCAACCATGTCTATGCCCTGGCCCCCGGTCTGGCGGTGCGGCTCGAAACCGCCTCCCGCGAGCACCTGTGCCGCCAGTTGCTGGAACGCTCCCTCGATCTCGCCCTGCTCTCCGAGCCGACCAAGATAGACGAGATTGCCCTGCACCCCATCGGCGAGCTGGTGTTCGAGCTGGTGAGCCGGGATGCCGCCGCCAACGCCGACAGCCTGATGCAGATGCCGCACATTCATCTGGATTGGGGCACCAGCTTTGAGCCCCAGCCCAGCCGGCTGCAGAGCCTGCAAAAGACCCCGGTGCTGCATTCGAGCTCCGCCAACATGGCGCTGCAGTTCGTGCTGGCCAACGGTGGTGCCGCCTATCTGCCGCGGCGCATGGTGAGCCCCTTCCTGGAGCAGGGGCGCCTGCACCTGGTGGAAGGCGCTCAGGCCTTGAGCCGTCCGCTCTACCTCGCCTATCTGGAAAAATCCGATCGCCGGGAGCTGATCGATCAGTTGCTGACCCTGCCGCTGGGCTGGGATGGCGCCGATCTACGCTTGCCGCAGCCAGAATAGAGGCGGTACAGCGCGCAAGCGGGAATGCAAAAGCAAAAGGGGCCGACAGGCCCCTTTTGCTTTTAGTTATTCTCAGCCGTGATGGCGACGATCGTTGGCCTGGGCCAGCAGGGTGCGACTCTCGCGCAGGAACTCGTCCGCCCGCTCGCCGAAGAAGCCGGAGACCTGACTGAAGGCCTCGATGAAGCCCTCCCGGTCCCCCCGTTCCAGCAGACCCAGCGCCTCGCCGAAGTTCTGGTAGTAACGGCGGATCATCGCCAGATTCTGCGGCGACGACAGTATGATGTCGGCGTAGAGGTGGGGATCCTGGGCGAACAGCCGTCCCACCATGGCCAGCTCCAGCCGATAGATGGGGGAGCTCAACGCCAGCAGGCGATCGATGTTGGCCTGCTCGCGGGAGAGGTGCCAGCCGTAGGCGAAAGTGGCAAAGTGGCGCAGCGCCTGGATGAAGGTCATCGCCTCGTCGTGGGCCTTGGCCTCTACCTGCTGCAAACGCGCCCCCCAGATGGTCATCTGTTCCAGCAGCCACTGGCTGGCGGCGCCGTCGCGCCCCTGACAGCAGACGATCACCTGCTTGGCGAGGCTCGCCACGTCCGGCCCGAACATGGGGTGCAGCCCCAGCACCGGCCCCTGGTGTACCGCCAGCATATGGGCAAGCGGTTCGCTCTTGACGCTGGTCACGTCCACCAGCAGGCAGTCCGCCGGCAGGTTGCCGAGCCGATCGATCACCTCGCAGGTAACGTCGATGGGCACCGCCACCATCACCAGTCCGGCCCCGAGCAGGATCTCGTCGGCGCGCGGCCAGTCGGCCTGCCCCAGGGTCTCGACCCGGTAGCCCGAGAGGCTGAACAGGTTGCCGAACAGGCGGCCAAGCTGCCCCTCGCCACCGATGATCACCACCTTGCCGAGCTCAGGCTTCATGCACTTGAAGTGGTGCTCCTTGTCGCTGGCGGATTCCAGAATATAGGACTCGCGCATCACCCGGCGCAGCACGTCCTCGATGAGATCTCCCGGCACCCCCAGTGCCTCGGCCTCGGCGCGGCGGCGGGCCAGCATGCTCGCCTCCCGATCCGGTGCATAGATGGGCAGGCCGTGCCGGCTCTTCACTTCCCCCACTTCCCCCACCAGGGCGAGACGGGCAGCCAGCAGATCAATCAGCTGCTTGTCCACCGCATCGATTTTGTCCCTGAGGGCATTCAACTCTTCAGCCATATCCGGTCCCTGCGGCGCCGCCCGCAGCGACGCCCTGTGATTCAAGAGGCAACGAGGTGTCACCGCCTCGGCCGGGGACACCTCGATTGTTCAATCAGTGCTGACAAGATACCACGGCTTATGCCTTGGTTCTGGCCAAAAGTGGTGCCGCCAGCTGGCTGTGGCAGCGGGCCAGCAGCACATCCGTGGTCTCCCAGTCAATGCAGGCATCGGTGATGGAGACGCCGTAGCGCATCTCGCACTTGGGCTGCTCGCTGGACTGGTTGCCTTCGAACAGGTTGGATTCGAGCATCACCCCGATGATGGAGCGGTTGCCCTCCTGGATCTGGTGGATCACGTTGTCCGCCACCTTGGGCTGCAGGCGGTGATCCTTGCTGGAGTTGCCGTGGCTGCAATCCACTACCAGGCCGGGCAGCAGGCCCGCCTTCTCCAGCGCCTCTTCCGCCAGCGACACATTGACCGAGTCGTAGTTCGGGTGCTTGCCGCCGCGCAGGATCACATGACCATCCGGGTTGCCCTGGGTCTGCAGCAACGCGACCTGGCCCTGCTGGTTGATCCCCATGAAGGCGTGGGGGCTGGAGGCCGCCTGCAGCGCATTGATGGCGGTGCCCAGGTTGCCGTCGGTGCCGTTCTTGAAGCCGACCGGCATGGAGAGACCGGAGGCCATCTCCCTGTGGGTCTGGGATTCGGTGGTACGGGCACCGATGGCCGACCAGGAGAAAAGCTCGGCCAGGTATTGCGGGCTGATGGGGTCGAGCGCCTCGGTCGCCAGCGGCAACTCCAGCTCGGCCAGCCAGCAGAGCAGCTCGCGGGCGCGGTGCAGCCCCAGCTCCACGTCGAAGGTGCCGTCCAGATTCGGATCGTTGATAAAGCCCTTCCAGCCGACCGTGGTGCGCGGCTTCTCAAAGTAGACCCGCATGACAATGTAGAGAGAGTCCTGGTAGGCGTCATGCAGCGCTTTGAGTCTGGTTGCGTACTCTTTGGCGGCATCCATGTCGTGGATGGAGCAGGGACCACAGATCACCAGCAAGCGGTGATCACGACGGTGGATGATGTCGGCGATGGTATTGCGGGCCCCTTGCACGAATGCCAGCGCGCGATCGGAGATGGGCAGTTTCTCCTTGAGCTGGGCAGGCGTGATCATCACTTGTTCGGACTGGATATGGATGTTGTTCAGGGGATCTCTTTGCATGTTCTCATTCTCTCTACTGTTTCAAGCCAATCGCACTGATCGTTCAGTTTTGTTTACACAAGTCAGTGCTTTGTTACGCAACCGCCCTCACCTTACCAATTAAAAACAAACAATCAAGTGAAACCAGTGGATTTATTCGCTAACAGATGGATAAATGACCACAAAAGAGACTATTTCGGCCAGAAAGTAGCGGTCCGCGCATGCTCCACACACCAATGTCGTAAATATATCGTTACACCCCTTCTATCTTCTCTTGCCCACCGACATAAAAAAGCGGGGCACCTGGCCCCGCTTGCATTCCCGTGTTGCTCTTCTTTTATTATTTGCCGTGAGCCTTGATCACCTCGACCGCCTTGTCGGGGAAGTCGCTGAATACCCCGTCCACATCGGCCTGATAGAGGAAGATGTTGAGCAGGTCGGTGAAGTCTTTCGCATAGGCCGGGATCTGGCCCTCATCCTGACGGAAGGTATAAGGATGCACTTTGAGGCCGGCCGCGTGGGCCTCTTTCACCATGCCGGTGAAGGTCGGTTTGCCCAGGGTCCCCGGCTCCGGCACTATCATCGGCTTCCAGGGGCCGATCCCCTCGGCATAGCCGGCGATCTCCTTCATGGCGCCCGGCTTGAACATCCAGTCATAGCTGTAGGGGGTCGCCTTGCCCTTGGCGTCATAGACCATGGTCTCGTTCCAGTCGGTCTCGGCCATCAGCTGCACCAGCTTTAAGTCCATGCCCATGGCGGGCATCAGTTCGCTGTTGATGCGCTTGAGCTCGTTGGTATCGAAACACTGCAGATAGACCTTGTCGCTCTTGCTGGTGTAGCCGTACTCCTTCAACACCTTGAGCACCGCCTTGGAGATGTCCTTGCCCTCGTGGCGGAACAGCCAGGGGGCCTTTATCTCCGGGTAGATACCGATGTTCTTGCCGGTGCTCTTGTTGAGCCCCTGGATCATCTCGATCTCCTCCTGGAAGGTATGGATCTTGAAGCTCGACTTCCACAGCGGGAAGCGGGCCGGATAGACCGGCACCTGCTTGCCGTCCACCAGCTGGAACGGCTCGGTCATGCGCAGGGAGCGCACCTCGTCCAGGGTGAAATCCACCACATAGTAGCGACCATCCGGGCGGGCCCGGCCGGGGAAGCGCTCGGCCACATCGGTGATGCCATCGAGGAAGTGATCGTGCATCACCACCAGCTGGTCATCCTTGGTCATCACCAGATCCTGCTCCAGATAGTCGGCCCCCATGCCATAGGCCAATGCCTTGGACTCCAGGGTGTGCTCGGGCAGGTAGCCGGAGGCCCCCCGGTGAGCGATCACTATCTTGCCTTCATCGGCTGCCAGTGCGGGCAATACCAGGGCGGCCCCCAGACCAAGGGCAAGCAGGGAGAGAGTGTGTTTTTTCATGCGCGGTGCTCTTTGTTATTGTTTATGGGATGTAGGTTATTGTTATAACAGAGGTTTATTGCATTTTTACGGCGGGCGGCCAGGGCCGCCCACTAGGGGGGATCAGCAGGCTTCGGGCAGGGCGTGGTGGTGTTCGCTGAGCCAGGCAGCCAGTTGCTGCTGCTCGGCTTCGGACAGACGCAGCCCCAGCTTGCTGCGGCGCCACAGAATGTCTTCCAGGCTGCAGGCCCACTCCCGCTCGATAAGGTAGCGCACTTCAGATTCGTATAGTCCGGCACCAAAGTGCTGGCCACGCTCCTGATGCAGCCAGAGGCGGGCATGGGCGCCATAGGCCTCGGCAATGCGCAGGGCGCTGCGATCATCGAGCCAGTCAAATTCCAGCGCAAAGGCGCGCGCCAGTTCGCGCACCGAACAGTCGAACTCGCCACCGGGCAGCCGGCTGTTGGCGGTCCAGTCATCCCCCATCTGGCTGAACCAGGGCTTGAGCTTGTTGCAGGCAGCCTGGGCCAGCTTGCGGTAGGTGGTGAGCTTGCCGCCAAACACCGACAACAGCGGCGCACCATCGGATTCGCCGGACAGTTCGAGGGTGTAGTCGCGGGTCACCGCCTGCGGCGAGTCGGACTCGTCATCGCACAGCGGACGCACCCCGGCATAGGTCCAGATCACGTCTTTGGGGGCGATCTGACGGGTGAAGTGGGCGTTGACCACCTTGCACAGGTAGTTGATCTCGGCGTCGCTGATCTTGGCTTCACGCGGGCTGCCCTTGTGCTCCACGTCCGTGGTGCCGATCAGCGAGTAGTCCTGCTGATAAGGGATGACAAAGACGATGCGGTTGTCCTCGTTTTGCAGGATGTAGGCCTCTTCGCGCTCATGGATGCGCGGCACTATCATGTGGCTGCCCTTGATCAGGCGAATGCCGCGCGGGGATTTCTCGTGCAGGCTCTCGTCATAGAAGGTCTTGACCCAGGGGCCGGCCGCATTGACCAGACCGCGGCAAGTGACGTTGAACTGCTCGCCCCCTTCCCGCTCCAGGGTCAGGGTCCAGTGTTTGGAGCCGCGCACCGCCTTGACGCAGCGGGTGCGGGTCTGCACGTCGGCGCCCTTGTCGCGCGCCATCATGGCATTGAGCACCACCAGCCGGGCGTCGTCGACCCAGGCGTCCGAATACTCGAACCCCTTGTTGATGCCGGCGGTGAGGCCGTCCTGCGGCAGGAAGCGCACGCCGCAGCTGCCCTTGAGCTTGTCGCGCTTGGCCAGGTTGTCATAGAGGAACAGGCCGGCGCGGATCATCCAGGCCGGGCGCAGGTGCGGGCGATGGGGCAGCCGAAAACGCATGGGACGGGCGATGTGGGGGGCCATGCCGAGCAGCACCTCCCGCTCCGCCAGCGCCTCTTTTACCAGCCGGAATTCGTAGTGTTCGAGGTAGCGCAGGCCGCCATGGATCAGCTTGCTGGAGTTGGAAGAGGTGGCAGAGGCAAGATCGCGCGCCTCGAACAGGGCAACCTTCAGACCCCGCCCCGCTGCATCAGCCGCAATGCCTACCCCGTTGATGCCGCCGCCGACGACGACCAGATCATAATGTTCGCTCATGTTCACCTACTTTCTTATTTTGACCTTGCGAAACCGTCGCAATGTTTGATTTCGCTCATATTAGAGCATGAAAAAATGATAAACGAACATTTTATGGAGAAAATGTGATCGCGATTGTTTTGGCAATGCTAAAAATGCTGCCGGTCGGTGATAAAGCGGCGCCGCTTGGGGAAAACGGGGGCGAGGCTGTGAGCGAGATCGCGCTTTTGGGGACATCAGCACGGCATTGGCGGTGGAGTGAAGGCGGGCAGAAGTGCGGAGAGGCTGAAAACGAAGCGGCCGCCCGATGGCGGCCTGGTGCTGGAACGGGTTAACGGCGACTCAGCAGATGTGGCACTCGATCTGATGTTGGGACATCAACCGCATCAGCTTCTCCGGCGGCTCCTGGTCGGTGAACAGGGCGTGGATCTGACTGAGGTTACCGAGGTTGACCATGGCGTTGCGGCCAAACTTGGTGTGGTCGGCGGCCAGGAACACCTGGCGGGAGTGGGCGATGATGGCCTGGGCAATCTTCACCTCGTGGTAGTCGAAGTCGAGCAATGAGCCGTCGCTGTCGATGCCCGAGATACCGATAACGCCGTAGTCCATGCGAAATTGGCCGATGAAGTCGCGGGTCGCCTCCCCCACGATGCCGCCGTCCCGGTTGCGAATTTCGCCGCCGGCGATGATGACGGTGAAGTCATCCTTGGCAGTGAGGATGCTGGCCACGTTGAGGTTGTTGGTGACGATGCGCAGCTCGCGGTGATCGAGCAGGGCACGGGCGATGGCTTCGGTGGTGGTGCCGATATCGATGAACAGCGATGAACCGTCGGGAATATTGGCGGCCACTTCACGGGCGATACGCTCTTTCTCCTTGAGCTGCATCACCTTGCGGGCGCTGTAGGCGGTGTTGACGGTACTCGAATGCAGGGAGGCCCCGCCATGATGACGCCGGATCTTGTTCTGCTCGGCGAGATCGTTGAGATCCCGGCGAATGGTCTGGGGGCTGACGTCAAAGTGGGTCACCAGATCCTCGGTCGAGACAAAGCCCTGCCGCGTCAGGACGTCCAGGATCTCCAGATGTCGTTGGGTTTGCTTCACGCTTGAACTCCGATGATGAGACGAAAAAAGGCCCCGGCAGATGCGGGGCCTTGGGGAGTTTACCTGATCCCTTTTCCAATCGATAAGGGCAGGATCACGTTTTATGCCTTATGGGCAGCCGCTTTGGCGGCAATCGACTGGTTCTCGTGCTTGAGGGTCATCGCCAGCAGGATGATGGAGAGCACGCAGGAAGCGGTCAGCACCATGAAGCCGCCATCCCAGCCGAAGTGGTCAACGGTGTAGCCCAGCATGGCGTTGGCCGCGACCGCACCACCCAGATAACCGAACAGACCGGTGAAGCCTGCCGCAGTACCGGCAGCCTTCTTCGGCGCCAGCTCCAGGGCATAGAGGCCAATCAGCATGACGGGGCCGTAGATGAGGAAGCCGATGGCCACCAGCGCCATCATGTCGACGGTCGGGTTGCCGGCCGGGTTGAACCAGTAGACCAGCACGGCCAGGGTCACCAGCACCATGAACAGGATGCCGGCCGGCGCACGGCGGCCCTGGAACATCTTGTCAGAGATCCAGCCGCACAGCAGGGTGCCCGGAATACCCGCCCACTCGTAGAGGAAGTACGCCCAGGAGGAGTTGTCGACGCTGAAGTCCTTGGCCTCTTTCAGGTAGGTCGGCGCCCAGTCCAGCACACCGTAGCGAATGAGGTAAACGAAGGCGTTGGCTATGGCGATGTACCACAGCAGCTTGTTGTGCAGCACGTACTTGACGAAGATCTCCTTGGCGGAAAACTCCTGCTCGTGGCTTTCGTTGTAGTCCTTCGGATAGTCGTTCTTGTGCTCCTCGATGGGAGGCAGACCCACGGATTGCGGGGTGTCACGCATCACGAAGAAGGCGATCACCGCGATGGCGGCGGCGGCAGCAGCCGGCACATAGAAGGCACTGCGCCAGTCGTTGAACCAGCCCATCCCCAGAATGAACAGCGGGCCTATCATGCCGCCACCCACGTTGTGGGCCACGTTCCAGACCGCGACCACTTCGCCGCGCTCCTTCTGTGACCACCAGTGCACCATGGTGCGACCGCAGGGCGGCCAGCCCATGCCCTGTGCCCAGCCGTTCAGGAACAACAGCACGAACATGATGGCGATGCTGGAGGTGGCCCAGTGCATGGTCCCCATCATGAACATGATGCCGGCCGACAGCAGCAGACCAGCGGAGAGGAAGTAGCGGGCGTTGGAGCGGTCCGACACGTTCCCCATCAGGAACTTGGAGAGACCGTAGGCGATGGAGACGCCGGACAGCGCCAGACCCAGATCACCGCGGGAGAAGCCCTGTTCGATCAGATAGGGCATCGCCAGACTGAAGTTTTTCCGTACCAGGTAGTAACCGGCATAACCGAAGAAGATCCCGAAAAACACCTGCCAACGCATGCGTTTGTAGAAGGGGTCGACCTTGTCGGCCGGAAGCCTGTCTATGTGTGGTGCAGGCCTGAAGAGACTAAGCATGTTCTGCTTCCTTATTGTTGTTGTGGGCGGTTGAGGGTGCCCTGTCCATGCTGACCAATCAGATGAGTCCTGATTCGAAAGCGAGCCTATTGTGCTCACATGTGAACATTTAATCTGTGATGGAGGCTGAAATATTGCAGTTTTATTACAAAAGAAAGTGTCAAATGAGCAATCACTCATCAGCCGCAATCCCTTGTGTAGCAAGGCTTTTGGCTACCCACTAAGTGGTATAACCACTGTATCAACTTGCTTTCCGTCACATTTTCTTAGCAATGAGTGGGATCTTGTCCACATTTCCTGCGGGGAGGGAGTGGTGAATGGGCGATTTAGGTTTATTTTCTCTCTCGTCCGAGAACGAGCGCAAACGAGCATAACGTTTGCGTCAGCTCAAAAAACAAGAAGAAACGTTTTCGGACGCAATAATGGGAATGAAAAACAACAAAACGGAACATCAAACCTACTCTGGGTGGATATAAGGAATAACGGTATGAGCATACAAAGACCCAATACCCTGCTTGGCGAATGCATCGCCGAGTTTATCGGAACCGGCCTGCTGATCTTCTTCGGTGTCGGCTGCGTGGCCGCACTGGTACTGGCGGGAGCCAACTTCGGGCAATGGGAAATCTCCATTACTTGGGGTCTGGGCGTCGCCATCGCCATCTATGTCACCGGCGGTATCTCCGGTGCCCACCTCAACCCGGCCGTGACCCTGGCGCTGATGACCTTCTGCGGGTTCGACAAGCGCAAAGTGGTGCCCTACATCATCGCCCAGGTTGCCGGCGCCTTCTGCTTCGCGGCGCTGGTCTACTTCCTCTATGGTAACCTTTTCACCCAGTGGGAAGTGACCCACAACGTGGTGCGCGGCAGCGTCGAGAGCCTCGGCAGCGCCGGCATCTTCTCTACCTACCCGAACGCACTGCTCTCCAACATGCAGGCCTTCGCGGTCGAGATGGTGATCACCGCCGTGCTGATGCTGGGCATCATGGCACTGGGTGACAACAACAACGGTGCCCCCAAAGGCTTCGCCGCCGCCCTGCTGATCGGTATCCTGATCGCGGTGATCGGCGCCTCCCTTGGCCCGTTAACCGGTTTCGCCATGAACCCGGCCCGTGATTTCGGCCCCAAACTGTTCGCCTTCCTGGCCGGCTGGGGTGACGTGGCCATGACCGGTGGTCGTGACAACCCCTACTTCTGGGTTCCCATCCTCGGCCCCATCGTCGGTGCCCAGATCGGTACTGCCCTCTATGTAAAAGTGTTGGCTCCCTGTGTGCCGGGCAACCGTGTTGCCGCCACCGAGCAAGCTGCCCAAACCGCCAAAGAAGAGGCCGCCGCCTAAGAGCGGCCCTCCCCAACGTGTAACAACGTGGAAAATAAAAACGTGGAGAACATCATGTCTGCTGAAAAGAAATATGTCGTCGCTCTGGACCAGGGAACCACCTCTTCCCGCGCCATCGTGTTTGATCAGGATGCCAACATAGTCGGTACCTCCCAGCGCGAATTCACCCAGCACTACCCGAAAGCGGGCTGGGTAGAGCACGACCCGATGGAGATCTGGGCGACCCAATCCTCCGTCTTCACCGAAGTGCTGGCCAAGACTGGCCTTCGCAGCGAAGAGATCGCCGCCATCGGCATCACCAACCAGCGTGAAACCACAGTGGTATGGGAAAAGGCCACCGGCAAACCCATCTACAACGCCATCGTCTGGCAGTGCCGCCGTACCGCGGCCATCTGTGAAGAACTGAAAGCGCGCGGCCTGGAAGAGTACGTGCGTGAAAACACCGGTCTGGTGCTGGACGCCTATTTCTCCGGCACCAAGGTGAAGTGGATCCTCGACAACGTCGAAGGGGCCCGCGAGAAGGCGATGAACGGCGAACTGCTGTTCGGCACCATCGATACCTGGCTGGTGTGGAAGATGACCAACGGCGAAGTGCACGTCACCGACCCGACCAACGCCTCCCGTACCATGCTCTACAACATCCGCGACCTGAAGTGGGATCAGCGCATGCTGGATGAGCTGGGCATCCCCATGTCCATGCTGCCGGAAGTGAAGCCCTCTTCCGAAGTGTACGGCTACACCACCCGTGGCGGCGGCTCCCGCATCCCCATCGCTGGTATCGCCGGTGACCAGCAGTCTGCCCTGTTCGGCCAGCTCTGCTTCGAGAAAGGGATGGCCAAGAACACCTACGGCACCGGCTGCTTCATGCTGATGAATACCGGCACTGAGCCGGTTCGCTCCAGCAACGGCCTGCTGACCACCGTCGCCATCGGCCCGAAAGGGGAAGTGAATTATGCCCTCGAGGGTGCGGTATTCATGGGCGGCGCCACCATCCAGTGGCTGCGTGACGAGCTGAAGATCATTCACGATGCCCGCGATACCGACTACTTCGCCTCCAAGGTTGGCGACACTAACGGCGTCTACCTGGTACCGGCCTTCGTCGGCCTGGGCGCTCCCTACTGGGATCCGTATGCTCGCGGCACCATGGTCGGCCTGACCCGCGGCGCCAACCGCAACCACATCATCCGTGCCGCGCTGGAATCCATCGCCTATCAAAGCCGCGATGTGCTGGATGCGATGCAGCAGGACTCCGGCATCAAGCTGGCCGCCCTTAAGGTGGACGGTGGCGCGGTAGCCAACGACTTCCTGATGCAGTTCCAGGCCGACATGATGCACACCCCGGTGGTGCGTCCGACTCGCATCGAGACCACCGCCATGGGTGCCGCCTTCCTGGCGGGTCTGGCAGTCGGCTTCTGGAAGAGCTCGGATGAGCTGGAAGACAAGTTCAGCGTGGACCGCGAGTTCATCCCACAGATGGACCGCGACGATCGCGCCAAGCGCTACAACGGCTGGAAGAAGGCGGTGGAACGTTCACGCCGCTGGGCAGAAGAGGAGTGATCGGGCAACCGACACAGCTCTGAGCTGAAAAATGTGAGAGGCCGACAGCGATGTCGGCCTCTCTGTTTTTTAGCGCAGCCCCGATGATAACACCCCCTATCCTGCCTCGGCAGGCACCCCAAGCACGGCAGGCCCTTTCTATCGTGTGGCCCGGTCAGAATTGGGGCGCTAAAGCATCTCGCTGCCGAGCTGCTCTTTGAGGAAATCGAGCCAGACCCGCAGCCGGATGTCACGCTGGGCATCGGAGTAGAACACCGCATTGATGGGGCGCGAGGCACCGCTGTTGCTGCGGGCCAGCACCTCCACCAAGGCCCCGCTCATCCGATCCTGCCCGGTCATGAAATCCGACAGACAGACGATCCCCTGCCCCCGCAGCGCCAGCTGGCGCAGGGTTTCACCGCTGCTGGCGCGCAGGGTCGGGGTGATGGGAAAGCGGTCCCCCTGCTCCTGGCTCAGCAACGGCCAGTGGTTGAGGTGATCGGGGTGCAAAAAACCGAGCAGCTCGTGCCCGCTCAGCAGATCCGCCGGTTGGCGCGGGGTACCGCGCTCACGCAAATAGTCGGGGGACGCCAGCAGCCGCAGCCGCGAGCGGCCCAGCGGCAGCGCCCGCAGGGAAGAATCTGTCAGCTCGCCGATGCGAATGGCCATGTCCACCCGCCGCTCCATCAGGTTGATAAAGCCCTCGGAGCTGTGCAGTTGCAGCTCAATGGCGGGGTAGCGGCGGCGAAACTCGCCGATGATGGGCACCAGCCGGTGCAGGATAAAGGGGGTAGCAGCATCGACCCGCAATACCCCCTCCGGCTGCTCGCGGCGCATCAGCAGCAGCCCCTCCGCCTCGCTCATCTCGGTCAGGATTTTCACCGCCCGCTGATAGAACCAGCTCCCCTCCTCGGTCAGGCTGACCCGCCTCGTGGTACGGTTGAGCAGCACGGTGGCGAGTTTCTCTTCGAGGCGCTTGATGCCGCGGCTCACCACCGAGTTGTCCATGCCGAGATTCTCCGCCGCCTGGCGAAAGCTGCCCGCCTCCACCACCGCCACAAACAGGGTCAGTTCATCAGAATGGGTCTTCATTGCTGCAATCCAGACAAGAGTAATGGGCCTTTATAGGCGCAATGTCCTTGGGTTGGCAAGGGCGCTCTGGCAGCCGTGCCGGTATTTCAGGGAGAAAAACCAGATATGAGCGCTATCCCTCAACCTGCTTAATCCGTAGAATGCCGCAAAAAAGGCATCATATGACGCCACATTGATATAGGACACATCAATGACATTTGAAGAACGACTGACCATAGCCCATCAGACTCTGGCTGACCAAGGCATCAAGGAATCCGACTACAACCCATGGGTGTTCAAGCTGCTGCGCAAACTCGGCTGCACCGTCAAGCCACCTTATTACGCGGGCTGGCTGGTCAATTATCTTTGTGCCAGCCTCAATATCGCGCCGATCTGGGGTCTGATCATGTGGACGTTCGTTTGGCACCCGGAGGGAAGATCCTTCGTATCAGCCTTGTTCAGTACAACGCTATTCGCTGGCCTGTTTGGCCTCGCCACCTTAATCAGGCTCTGGCAAAGGCGCAGACAGTTTGGTTTGACCCCATGGGAACAGCTGGCATGCCAACCCACCAGTACAGGCGCAACAGAAAAAGCGTGAAGAACCCTGCGGATTGCCACCAGGTGCCATGCCCCCTTTGCAAAACAAACCTCATAGACACGGACCCCCACCTTGCCCGATTTCGTCAAATTCATAATCAGTTTTTCAGTTAACTGCTTCATTCAAATCGCAATTCTTCTTGTGCTTCTCACTTACCGGCTTTTCCGCCACCACAATGGCAACTGGCGCAGCTATCGACGCCGTTGGGATCCTCTCCCTCTCTTCGTCTCCATTTTCCTTGGTATGGTAATCGCAAGAAGGCTTCATCCAGTCATCATGGCGACCCTGGAGTAATCGAAAGCGTACAGATAAATAACGTGACCACGAGCCCACATCGCGTTGTTGGTTTGCCAGTAGAATGCGGCAATACGGCACCGTATGACACCAAACACTTCAAGGAAAGCATCATGGAGTTCGAACACAGACTCGTGGCCGCCCATCGGGAGCTGGCAGAGAAGGGCGTGCAGACGCTCAACTACAACCCGCCGATCACCAGGCTGCTGCGAAAGGCTGGGTTCACCATCAGGCCGCCCCACTACGAACGCTTTCTGGTCAATGTCCTTGCTCTGGGGCTGCCCACTGGTGCGATATGGGGGGTGTTGATGTGGTTCTTCGGCTGGCAAGATGAGGTGAGCCCCGCATTCGCCCTGCGCCAGAGTCTGCTGTTCGGCATAGGGTTCGGTCTGCTGATGGCAAGTTGGCTCTGGTTTCGGCGCAAGCAGCTCAAGCTGACCCCTTGGGACGCTTTGCCCCACTCAACGATCCGCACGCAAAAACGCTGGCAACCGAAATAATCACCGACAAGGAGATCCTTATGACCAAGGCCCATGAAAAACTGAACTATGTGGAGTTTGCAGCCAGGGATCTTGCCGCCACCAAGGCCTTCTTTCAGGCCGCTTTCGGCTGGCAATTTGCCGACTATGGCCCCGATTATTGCGCCTTCGAGGGAGAAGGGCTGGATGGCGGCTTCTATCGCGCCGATCTCTGCAGCCAGAGCGCGCAAGGCGGCGCCCTGCTGGTGTTCTACAGCGCCGATATTGAAGCGACCCAGAGCAAGGTTGCCGGCGCCGGGGGCACCATAGTTCGCCCCCTGTTCGATTTTCCCGGTGGCCGCCGCTTTCACTTTGTCGAGCCCAGCGGCAATGAGTTTGCGGTTTGGTCCGAGCCGGCCAATGCCTGATGGCAAGGGGGCGCCCCGGCGCTCCCTGCTCCTTTTACCCCCCTGACTTTCTCATCGCCACCTCAAACCGATCCATTCATTGCTGCTCTTATCTCAATAGTGTTTTGCGACAGCGGCCCTGTTTCGGACAAGTCTCGGTGGGCATACTGACTCTTCGTTTTTGCAAGGAGGTTCAGATGTCTTCACTCGTGATTGTGATTGCCCAGCTTGAAGCCAAACCCGAATTCGCCACCCAGTTTCGCGCCGCCCTCGATCCGCTGATCACCGCCACCTTGCAGGAGGCTGGCTGCCTGCGCTACCAGCTGCATCAGGATTTGGACAATCCCCACTGCTGGATGCTCTACGAGGTATGGGAGAGCGATGCCGCCCTCAGCGCCCATCAGGGCCAGCCCCACTTTACCGAATTCGTCGCCAAGGCCGAGCCCTGGTTTGCCGGCAGTACCATTCGCCGCTATCAGCCGCTGGACGCCTGATTTTCCACGCCGCTGAGCGCCCTTTTGCAACCTATTTGAGGAATAACATGATGAAGATGCCCAACCTGGGTCTTGGAACCTTTCGCCTGACCGGCCAACCCCTGCGTGACTCCCTGCTGCAAGGGCTCGAGCTTGGCTACCGCCACATCGACACCGCCCAGATCTACGCCAACGAGGCCGAAGTGGGCCAGCTGATGAGCGAGAGTGGCGTGTCCCGCCAGGATATCTATCTGACCACCAAGGTGTGGACCAGCGAGTTCGGTCGGGGCAAGCTGATCCCGAGCCTGAAGGTGAGCCTGGAAAAACTGGGCACCGACTATCTGGATCTGGCGCTTATTCACTGGCCCTCCCCCAAGGATGAGGTGCCGATGGCGGTCTATCTGGAGCAGCTGGCCGAGGCCAAAGCCCGGGGCCTGACCCGCGAGATCGGGGTCTCCAACTTCACCGTGGCCCAGCTTAAAGAAGCCATCGAGATTTTGGGGCCGGGCGTCATCGCACATCAGCAGGTGGAGATCCACCCGCTGCTGCAAAACCGCAAGGTGGTGGAGTTCTGCCAGGCCCACGGCATCGCCATCACCGCCTATATGCCGCTCGCCTATGGCAAGGTGCTCACCGAGCCGCTGCTGATGGAGATCGGCCAGCGCCACGGCGTCTCGGCGGCCCAGGTGTCGCTGGCCTGGCTGCTGGCTCAGGGCATGACGGTGATCCCGAGCTCCACCAAACGGGAGAATCTGGCCGCCAACCTTGCGGCGCTGAAGGTGCAACTCAGTCGCGATGAGATGGCCGCCATCGCTACCCTGGAGCGGGGCGAGCGCTGCGCCAACCCGGATTTTGCGCCGGATTGGGACTAATCAGCAGGTTCAACCGGATTGTTCCCTCTCCCCATGGGAGAGGGCTAGGGTGAGGGTATAGCAGACTACCCTAGGCTAGTTTTGCTGCATATACAGAATGCCCCCTCATCCCCGACCCTTCTCCCGCCAGGGGAGAAGGGAGGTAAGAACGATCCGGGATATTTATCCAACCCCTAGCGGGAGGCACAATGCCTCCCGCTTTTTTTGTCCCCAATACCGCGCGTCACTGCCACCCGCGCCGCTGGCCCCCTCCCCTGCAACCTTCCGCTGCCCTTCCCTCTTTATTCCCAGTTCGGTCTGTACGCTTTGTCTCTGCACCCACCTCGCACGCTACGGCCGCTCTTGCCGCAGTTGCCTCGACCACTCCCAATACCCCATTTCACGGCCCCATTGCTGCTGATTTGGCAAAAGTAATTTGATGTTGCCGTCATTTTTACCAACAAACGCCCTCGGCATACTGGCGCCATTCTCCCGTCGGGAGTCCCTATCCAAGGAGTTGTTATGCCACTGGCGTTATTTGCCCTCACCCTGAGTGCCTTTGCGATCGGCACCACCGAATTCGTGATCGTGGGGCTTATTCCCACCATCGCCGAACAGCTGAATGTCTCGCTCCCCTCGGCGGGCCTCCTGGTCAGCCTCTACGCCCTTGGCGTGGCCATCGGCGCCCCCGTGCTGACGGCATTGACCGGCAAGGTGCCGCGCAAGTGGCTGCTGGTGGGGCTGATGGCGCTCTTCACCGCCGGCAATCTGCTGGCCTGGCAGGCCCCCGGTTACGAGAGCCTGATCCTGGCCCGCATCCTCACCGGGCTGGCGCACGGGGTCTTCTTCTCGGTAGGCAGCACCATCGCCACCGGCTTGGTGGCCAAGGAGAAAGCGGCCAGCGCCATCGCCATCATGTTCAGCGGCCTCACCATCGCGCTGGTGACCGGCGTACCGCTCGGTACCTGGATTGGTCAGGTCTTTGGCTGGCGCGAAACCTTTCTGGTGGTGAGCCTCTTGGGCCTCGTCGCCATGGTGGGCAGCCTGCTGCTGATCCCGAGCAACCTGCCCAAGGGGGCGGCCTCGACCATCCGCGAACAGCTCTCGGTACTGACCAAAAAGCCCTTGCTGCTGGTCTACGCCAAGACGGCGCTCGGTTACGGCGGCGCCTTCACGGCGTTTACCTTCCTCGCCCCCATCCTGCAGCAGGTGAGTGGCTTTAGTGCCGGTGCGGTGAGCCTCATTCTGCTGGTCTACGGGGTATCGGTCGCCGTCGGCAATATCTGGGGTGGCAAGCTGGCCGACAAGATGGGCCCGCTGCCTGCGCTGAAGCTGTTGTTTGCCGGTCTCGCATTGGTGCTGCTGGTGCTCACCTTCACCGCGTCGCACCCGGTGCTGGCGGTGCTCACCGTGCTGGTGTGGGGCGCCTTTGCCTTTGGCAACGTGCCGGGTCTGCAGGTGCTGGTAGTGAAACAGGCCGAGCAGCACACCCCCAGGGCGGTGGACGTGGCATCGGGCCTCAATATCGCCGCCTTCAACGTCGGCATTGCGCTGGGCTCGGTGGTTGGTGGCCTGGTGGTGGAACACCTGGGGTTGATGCACACCCCCTGGATCGGCGCGCTGATCGTGCTGCTGGCCTACGGCCTCACCCATGTCAGCGAGCGGCAGGCCGCCCGGGTTGCCCTCCCCGCCTAAGCGAGCCCTCCAGCAGGATGCAAAAAGGCCGACACTTGTGTCGGCCTTTTCATGGCTGCGTCTCAAGACTCCTTGAGATCCTCATCGGCAGCCCAGCGCGCCTCCAGCCAGAGCAGGTTGACCAGCCCGCACAACAGGGCGAAGCCCAGTCCCAGAATCCAGGTGAAATACCACATATCGCATGATCCTTTGGTTGAAGAGGGTTAGTAGAGGCTATGGCCGTACTGGCGGATCTGCTGGGCACTCATCTTGCCGCGCACCACCCGGTAGACCCAGAGGGTGTAGCCGATGTTGATGGGCATCAGCACCCCGACAATCCCCAGCATGATGAAGAGGGTACGCTCGCTGGAGGTGCTGTCCCACAGGGTCAGGCTGCTGGACGGATCCAGCGACGAGGGCAACACGAACGGGAACAGGGCGATGGCAATGGTCAGCATCATGCTGGCGCAGGCACCGCCACTGGCGAGCAGGGCCGTGCGCGGCAGCTCGCGGGCGCTGGCCAGGCTGCTCACCATGGGCAGCACCAGACCGAGCGCCGGCACGCCCCAGAGCCAGGGATGGGCGACGAAGTTGGCAAGCCAGCCCTGCTGGGCCACCCCCACCTCCTTCATCAGCGGGGTGAGCGCCCCGTTGATATCCCCTATCTCCAGCACCCGGTAGCCGGCCATCTGGCTGAGCCAGACGCCGCCCAGGGCAAACAGGCCGCTCGCCAGCGGACCGAGCCAGAGGCTCTGGCGGGCGCAGCGCCGGGCGATCTCCCCCTGGGTCTTGCACTGCAGGAAGCTGGCACCGTGCAGCAACAGCAGCGCCAGTGCCGTCCCCATGCAGGTCAACAGCAGCGGCCAGTGGAAGTCAAAGGCACCGTAGTGGATGCGAAGGGCCGCATCGAAGCGAAACGGCAGCCCCTGCAGCAGAAAGCCCAAGGTAGCGCCAAACACAAGGGTCGGCAGCAGACCGCCCACCACCAGGGCGCGATCCCACCAGCGGCGCCAGACCGGGTCCGCCAGCTTGCTGCGATAGTCAAAACCGACCGGCCGCAGGAACAGGCCGAACAGCAGGAACATGAAGGGCACGTAGAGCGCCGAGAAGGCGGCGGCATAGACCAGCGGCCAGGCGGCGAACAGGGCGCCGGCCCCGGCGATGAGCCACACCTGGTTGCCCTCCCACACCGGCCCCACGCTGTTGAGCAGCACCCGCCGCTCCTCGTCGTTCTTGGCCACCACCGGCAACAGCATGGCCACGCCGAGATCGAAGCCATCCATCACCACGAAGCCGACTAGCATGAACAGCACCAGCCCCCACCA
The DNA here is from genome assembly GCF_963888745.1 of Aeromonas sp. DNRA1. Classification (NCBI taxonomy): domain Bacteria; kingdom Pseudomonadati; phylum Pseudomonadota; class Gammaproteobacteria; order Aeromonadales; family Aeromonadaceae; genus Aeromonas; species Aeromonas sp. DNRA1. Next base: position 467,185 of record NZ_CAWPKQ010000001.1, read on the forward strand.
GATCAATTTCAGGGTTTCGTAATCCATCAGGCAGGACTCCCGTTTTGCAACACTTCACCTTGATAGCGACCCGTCTGCAGGCTGGCGGGCCCTTTGCGGATCACATGACGCAACAAGAACAACTCCACCACCAGCAGGCTGGTGTAGATGAGACAGATGGAGATCAGGCTGAACCAGAGCTGGCCCGGGGTCAGCAAGGAGACGGACGCCGAGACCGGCAGCACATCGCTGATTGTCCACGGCTGGCGACCGAACTCGGCCACGAACCAGCCCGCCTCGATGGCAATCCAGGGCAGCGGAATAGACCAGAACAGGGCCTTGAGCAGACGCGGGGATTGCACCAGCTTGCCCCGGCACAGCTGCAGGAAGGCAGCGGCAAAGAGCGCCAGCAGCACCACGCCGATACCCACCATCAGCCTAAAGCTCCAGAACAGCGGCGCCACCTGGGGGATGGAGTCCGCCACCGCCTTGGCGATGGCCGCCTCGTCCGCCTTGCCAATCTCCTTGGCATAGGGGGTGAGCAAGAGGCCGTAACCCAGATCCTGGCGATGACGCTCGAAGGTCGCTCGCGCCGCCTGGTTGCTGCCATCGGCCCGCATCGCTTCGAGCGCCTCGTGGGCCAGCATGCCGCTGCGAATGCGCGCCTCGTGCCGCGCCTTGAGATCTGTGAGGCCCGTCACCTGCTCATCGAGGGAGCGGGTGGCGATGATGCCCATCAGATAGGGGATCTTCACCGCGGCATGGGTGGTCTCGGCGGCCTGATCCGGAAAGCCGAACAGGGTGAAGGAGGCCGGCGCCGGCTCGGTGTGCCACTCCGCCTCGATGGCGGCCAGCTTCACCTGCTGCACCTCGCCGGTGCGATAGCCCGACTCGTCGCCAAGCACGATGACCGAGAGGATGGCCGCCAGACCAAAGCCCGAGGCGATGGCAAAGGAGCGCAGGGCGAAGCGCACCTCCATGCGGCGCAGCAGATACCAGCTGCTCACCCCCATCACGAACAGGGAGGCTGCCACATAACCCGCCGCCACCGTGTGCACGAACTTGACCTGGGCCACCGGATTGAAGATCACCGCGGCCACGTCCACCAGCTCCATGCGCATGGTCATGGGGTTGAACTCGGCGCCGACCGGGTTCTGCATCCAGCCGTTGGCGATCAGGATCCAAAGCGCGGAGAGGTTGGAGCCGAGCGCCACCAGCATGGTCACCAGCAGGTGCTGACCGCGGGAGAGCTTGTCCCAGCCAAAGAAGAACAGGCCCACCAGGGTGGACTCGAGGAAGAAGGCCATCAGCCCCTCCACCGCCAGCGGCGTGCCGAAGATATCGCCGACATAGTGGGAGTAGTAGGCCCAGTTGGTACCGAACTGGAACTCCAGGGTAATGCCGGTGGTCACCCCCATCACGAAGTTGATGCCAAACAGCTTGCCCCAGAAACGGGTGATGTCTTTGTAGATCACCTTGCCGGTCATCACGTAGGCCGACTCGGCGATCACCAGGATCCAGGACAGCCCCAGGGTGAGGGGCACAAACAGAAAGTGGAACATCGCCGTCGCCCCGAACTGCATTCGGGAGAGGCTGACCACATCATCCAGGCTTATCATGCATGACTCTCTATGTTGCATTTAACAGACAGGTTTTCGCCCGTTAAGTACATCACGGTCCATGACACCTATAACAGATGCAGTTATAGTGAAATACACCTATAACAGTTTAAGCCCACCATGTCCCTATACGGCCAGCTGGCAGATCAGCTGCAACAGCAGATAACGAGCGGCCTCTGGCAGCCGGGGGAGCGCATACCCTCCATCCGCCAGAGCTGCAAGACCCATGGCCTCAGCCCCATGACAGTGCTGCAGGCCTACCAACTGCTGGAGAGCCGCGGCCTCATCCTGGCGCGACCCCAATCTGGCTACTACGTCAAGGCCGCCCCCTCCCGCCCGGCAGTCAGCCAGCCCCAGCAGGCGCACTACAGCGGTTCGGTGGACATCAACGATCTGGTGTTCGAGGTGTTGCAGGCCAGCAAGTCGCGGGAGCTGGTGCCGCTCGGCATGGCGGTGGCCGATCCCACCCTGTTCCCCCACCCCCAGCTCGGCCGGGCGCTGGCCAGCAGCATGCGTCGGCTCGACCCCTTCAGCACGGTGGCAGATCTGCCCCCCGGCAACGAGGCGCTGCGCCGGGCCATCGCCCAGCGCTACGCCGGCGAGGGGCTGGCGGTGGACCCCCAACAGATCATCATTACCACCGGTGCCATGGAGGCACTCTCCCTCAGCCTGCAGGTACTGACCGAGCCAGGCGACTGGGTGGTGGTGGAGTCCCCCACCTTCTACGGCGCCCTGCAGGCCATCGAGCGACTCAAGCTCAATGCGGTGGAGATCCCGGTGATCCCGGGGGTGGGTATCGATCTCGCCCTGCTGGAGGAGGCCCTCGCCCAGCGCCCCATCAAGGCGTGCTGGTTGATGGGCAATGTCCAGCACCCGCTCGGTCACACCATGCCGGATGAGCACAAGCAGGCGCTGATGACGCTGCTCAACCGGCGTGGGGTGGCACTGGTGGAGGACGACGTCTATGCCGAGGTCTACTTCGGCCGCGAGCGGCCAAGGCCCATCAAGTATTGGGATACCAGTGGCGACAGCCTGCTGTGCAGCTCCTTTTCCAAGTGCCTGGCGCCCGGCTTTCGGGTCGGCTGGGTGGTGGCCGGCCGCCACGCCGAGCGGGTGCAGCGACTGCAGCTGATGTCGACCCTCTCCACCAATGTGCCAAGCCAGCTGGCGCTGGCCGAGATGCTGCGCCAGGGCGGTGTGGATGCCCACTTTCGCCGGCTGCGCCACACCCTGGCCCAGCGCCAGCAGCAGATGCGGGCTGCCCTGCTGCGCCTGCTGCCGGGGGAAGTGAGCATCTCCTCCCCCGATGGCGGCTACTTTCTCTGGCTCGAGTTTGACCCGCGTCTCGACAGCCGCGCCCTGCATGCCCAGGCGCTGGCCAGCGGTTTTTCACTGGCCCCCGGCGCCCTCTTCTCCAGCAAGGGGCTGCACAACCACTGCCTGCGCCTCAACAGCTCCCATCCCTGGAGTCCGCAGCTGGAAGCTGCCCTGATCAAACTGGCCGGGCTTATCGACACCACACTCAAACAGGGCGCGTCATATGAATAGAGCTCTGGCTCAATCACACATGACCCGGGTGGGAAGCATATGGGAACAGGTATTTGCCCGGCCACCAATAAGGAGTGCCATTTAATGGCAGTTGTCAGATATTTTCACCAGAGTGGCGTCAAGGACAGCATCATTATTATCGGCAAAGACAGCAATCCCCTTTACCATTCCCCCCTGCTTGAGAACGCCTGACAGCAGGGCTTCATCCACAGTGTCGGCGTTGAACACCTGATTATTTCTGCCGTATGCTTTCAAACACATCTTTGATAAATCAATATCACCACCTGATAGTTTGGCCAAGGCAATATCAAAGGTTTTTGTGTACGCGTTGTTGGTTCCTATCGATATCGAACCGTGCGATTTTTCTGTGGCATACACGGCGATATCCCCAACCGTTGCCGCATTGGCAGCGAAACCGGAACCAGCCAGTACCAGAGCGGCTGCGACAATAGAGTTTTTCATCTCAATCTCCTGATAAAAAATGCAAACAGACCCGCCTTATAAAAAATAGAAAGGTCATCAGTCAATATTATTTGGCGCCATGGCTGAATTTATTAAATCGCCACCATGACGGGTTAAGGTCATTTTCAAAATATGATCTTCACCCACCCACAGTAAAGGGTGAAATTACATTTACTTACAATTGCACAAGTTGTTACGAAATATAACAAGCATGACTTGCAACGCTATTTCACATCAATGACTATGCAGCAAAATAATATTGTTTCACTCAATATTGGCAATCGATGACCAAAGAACGACAGACAATAATTTGGCGACAAGAGCAAACAACAGAGGCCCGTCACGGGCCTCTGTGTGGGAGATAACCTGACTTATCTGGCCATGGTCTGTGACAACATCTTGAACCCCAACGCCTCGTAGAGTGCCTTGGCGCGCTCGTTGAATGCCATCACCTCCAGCCGGATCTGGTGGGCACCCTGCGCCTTGCCCCACTCGTCACAATGGGCGATCAGCGCCTTGCCGATGCCTTGGGATCGATACCCTTCATCAACCACCACGGTGCCGATGCGGCAAATGGGCTGTTTGCTCAGAAACGGGATGGTTTCGTTGATGTCGATGCGCGCAGTCAGAAAACCCACCACGGCCCCCTCCTGCTCGGCGACACAAAACAGCCGCCCTTCGGCGGAGATGGCCGCCAGTAAGAAAGCCCGCTCCTCGGGGGATGGAGGGCAAAAGACCTGCGGGGCCTGCTCGAAGTGGATCTCTCCTATCTGCCGGTTCAGCTCGAGGATGGCGTCGATGTCCTGCTCTTGTGCCTTGCGTATTTCCAATGAATGCTCCTTGCCTCTGTGTCCTGGCGATGATGTGCCTGAGCGATGCGACGGTCTCATCTGCTCCCTTTTGGCCGAAGAGTCATCATAGTGGCTGCCCGCGCCAATAAGAAGTGCCGTGACCAGTGACTAGTGACCAGACACAACAAGGCCCCATGACGGGGCCTCATCGACAATCCTTGTCCCTGACGGGGTTCAGGCCGGCTGCGCCAGCTGGGCCACCTGCCGCTCGATGCTGCCTTTGAGGTTGTCATCGAGCTTGAGGGCGCGGGCCAGCTCATCCAGATAACCGCGCTCCATGAAGTGATCCACCTCGATGGCAAGCAGGGAGGCGAGGTAGACCTCGGTCGCCAGCTCCATGTCGGTCACTTCCCGTGCCAGGGCGTGGGGGTCGAGCGGGCGGGCCAGCTCGGCATCAATCCAGCGGGCGGCATCGCTCTGCCCCTGCTCGGTCAGGTACTGCTGGATCTTCTGGCGCTCGTCGCCGTCGATATGACCGTCAGCACGCGCTGCCGCCACCATGGCGCGCACCAGAAGAGCAGCGCGCGCATCCAGCGCATTGCCTTGCAGGGTATCGAGGGGCTGGGTCGGCTGGGCCGGGCTTGACTGCTGGGCCTGCCAATCCTGATAGAGCTTGTAGGCCAGCCCGCCGAGCGCCGCCGCCCCGCCCACCGCCGCCACCTTGCCGCCATATTTGCGCATCTTCTTGTTGCCAAGCAGCAGGGCCATGGCGCCGGCCGCGAGGCCCCCTTGCGCCATCCCCTTCATCTGCGCCTTGCGGCTGTCGCCGCCTTCGTTGAGCCAGCCTTTGCCAGCGCCCAACAACTGATCAAGCATCTGTTTCATCATGACTCCTCGCAATTGACTCCCCCATGCTTGCGCCGGGCCGATGAACCAAGAGTGAATGAGGCCCCATTATCGCAGCAGAGCCTGTGCATCCCATCGCCATTCGCGGTATACCTGAAACAGGTCAACAAGGAGCAACCGGATGCGCACCCTCACCCCATGGATCCCCTTCGGCCTGGCCCTGCTGTGCGGCCCCGCCCATGCCGCCAGCGAGCTTGATCGTCCGGCCCAGCAAGCCAAGCTGGATACCGCCTGCCAGCAGGCCCAGCAGCAGCTGGTCGAGCAGCAACGGATCGACGCCTGCATCAAGGCGGGCGGCAAGGCCGCCAAATGCCAGCAGGAGTTCGCCAGTTTTGGTCAGCGCGAGGGTAACAAGCGGCCCGATCTCAACAACCTGGTCCCCTGCCAGCAGGCAGATGCCTATCGCAAGAGCTACCGGCAATGACCCTCAATCAAGGAGCCCCCATGACCCCACCCCGCGAGCTGACCCTGCAGTTTCTGGCCGAGCCCGCCGACGTCAACTTCGGCGGCAAGGTACACGGCGGCATGGTGATGAAGTGGATCGATCAGGCCGGCTACGCCTGCGCCGCCGGCTGGTGCGGCGGCTACGCGGTGACCGTCTATGTGGGGGGGATCCGTTTTCTGCGCCCCATCCAGATAGGCCAGCTGGTGGAGGTACACGCCCAGGTGATCCACACCGGCACCACCAGCATGCACCTGGCGGTGGATGTCTACAGCCGCCATCCGGCCAGCCGGGAGCGCCACAAGACCACCCACTGCATCATCATCTTCGTGGCCATGGACGAGAGCGGCAAACCGACCCAGGTGCCCCAGTGGCAACCGCAAAACGAGAGCGATCGGCAACTACAGCAGTACGCCCTCAAATTGATGGCCCTGCGCGAGCAGATCGAGCAGGAGATGCGCCAGCACCTCTAGCCGGGTCGCCCGCAACACCAGACAGGTCCCCATCCGGAAGCGGCCCTGTATAATGGCGTTTTCCCCGTTACGGAGTCTGTCATGTCATTGGAAACTGCCCCGCCCGAGGTCCAGCTCGCGGTGGATCTCATCGAACTGCTGGAGACCAACCGGATTGAACCGGCCCTCGCCCTGGCGGCGCTGGCCATCGTCTCCGCGGACTATCAGCGCAAGCTCAACGAAGGCAAGGAGTGCTGAGCAAGGTTGCCTTGCCACCCCATCTCGCCCAGGAGGTGTCATGACTGATCCCATCCGTTTTGAAACCGGTCGCCCCATGCTGCTTGGCGGCCTGCGCCGTCACCATGCCTTCGCCCACGCCGACTTCGGCGGCCAATGGCGCGATTTCAGCGCCCTGGGTCCGCTGCCGGGCCAGCTGGGCGAGCATGCCTACGGCGTCATCTGCGGCGTGACCGCCACCGAGTGCGAATACATGTGTGCGGTGGAGGTCGCCGCGCTGGAGCTGCTGCCCAAGACGCTGGAGCGTGTGCGCATCGAGCCCCAGACCTATGCCGTCTTCCTGCATCAGGGGCATGTCTCGACCATGCCGCACACCTGGCAGCAGGCGCTGGACTGGCTGGCGCAGTCCGCTTACCAGTCGGCCCACAAGCCCGATTTCGAGCGCTATGGCGCCGCCTTTGACCCGGACACCGGCAGCGGTGAGGTCGAACTCTGGCTCGCCGTGCTGCCGCGCCAGACCATCGCCTGAGCATCCAGTGCTCGCGGCCCTGATAAACCGGCAAGGTTTAACCCAGACGAGGGGCTGACTCGGCGCTCGGGCAGTGCAAGGATATGGCTCCCTTACTGCCCGAGAGTTGTTATGGATAACCAGGAATGTCTCGACCAGGCCGGTCTCTGGAGCCGCTCCGCCCGCATCATGACGCTGGCCTGCCTCATCGTCTTCATGGCCCAGATGGCCACCACCGTTTACCTCCCCTCCCTGCCCGTGGTGATGACGGATCTCGCCATGACCCGGCAAGGGGCCGAGCTCTCCATCTCGCTGTTCGTGATCGGCGCCGCCCTGCCGGTGCTGTTCTGGGGCGCCGCCGCCGATCGCTACGGTCGCCGGCTGCCCCTCGCCCTGTCACTCTTGCTGTTTGTCGGCCTCAGCCTGCTGCTGGCCACCACCAGCCAGGGGCCGCTGCTGCTGATCCTGCGCACCCTGCAAGGGGTGGCGGCCGGCGGGGCGGCCATCATCGCCCGCATCCTGGTGCGGGATCACTGGCACGGCGATGAGCTGGCCCGCCGCCTCTCGGTGCTCTCCATCGCCTTCATCACTGCCCTCGGCGGCGGTCAGTGGATAGGCGGCCTCATCAGCCGTTATGCCCATTGGCAACTGGGATTCGTGCTGATGGCCGGGGTTGGTGTGCTGGCGCTGCTCTTGATGAGCAGCCTGTCGCTGCAGGGGCCCAATCCGGCGGCGACGGGCGGCGGCATGTGGGCCCGTTACGCCAGCCTGCTGCACCGCCCCGGCTTTTTCTGGCCGGCCTGCGCCGGTGGCATCGGCTTTGCCATCACGGTAACCCTGCAGGAGGTGAGCCCCTTCGTGCTGCAGCAGGGGTTTGCCCTCGAGGTCACCACCTTCGGCAGCCTGGGGTTGCTGATCGGCATCGCCTACTTCGCCGGCGCCATGACGGTCAACCGGCGGGTTGCCCGGGTGGGGGGCCGCCAGCTGATGCGCCAGGGGGCCGCACTCATACTGCTGGCGGCCGGCGGCATGCTGCTGCTCTGGGCACTGGGCGCCTTGCGGGGCAGCGGTGGATTGATGGCCATGATGACCTGCTACTGCCTCATCATCTTCGGGCAGGCGGTGCTCTTTCCCAACAGCATGGCGCTGGCGGTGAGCGATGGCCGCGAGCACGGCGCCTACGCCATGGCCCTGTGCGGCTTCCTGCAGCAGGGGGTGGCTGGGGTGGCTGCCGCCGGCGCCACCCTGGTGAGCCATCACGGTGCCTGGGCTCCGCTCGTCTTCACCCTGGCGCTCATCACCCTGCTCATCGTGCGCATCAGGGTGCGCTAAGCAGCGCCCCAGCCTGCGTCCCTTCACCGTTCAGCGGGCCCCATCACCCGATCACACAGGCTGATGAGGGCCTCGCAGAGGCGAGTGAGCGGCTCGCCGCGCTCCGCCCCCAAGTGCAGTGCCAGCTCCACCGGCGCCACTGCCGGCCAGTGGATCAGCTCCTGCTGATCCGGCTGCAGCAAGCGCCGGGGCAGCAGGCTGACCCCGATCCCGGCGCTCACCGCCCCCTGCAGGCTGGCCAGACTGGCGCTGACGTAGGCGATGCGCCAGCGCCGCCCCATCCCGTCGAGTGCCTCGGTCACCTGCCGCCGATAGAGCCCTTCGCTCGGGAACACCACCAGTGGCAGGGGATCCCGCTCGCTGGCGGGCCAGGCTCGGCTGTCGACCCAGGCGAGCGGCTCGCGCCAGCAGGCGCGCGGCGCCCCCTGTCCCCGCGCCTGTTTGACCAGCGCCAAGTCCAGCTCGCCGGCCTCGAAGCGCTGCCAGATCTCGTGGCTGAGGCCGCTGTGCACCTCCAACCGCACCTGCGGGTAATCGCGGGCAAAGGCTGCCAGCACCGGGGCGATGGCACCGGCGGCAAAATCCTCCGGTACCCCCAGGCTCAGCTGCAGGCTGGCCTCGGCCACCTGCTCCTCGGCCCGGGCCAGCAAGGCCAGGATGCTGCGGGCCAGCCCCAGCAGCTTTTCTCCCTCTGCCGTGGTTACCACCTGGCGACCAGAGCGGTCCAGCAGCGGGCAGCCGAGCTGCTGTTCGAGCCGCCGCATCTGCTGGCTGATGGTGGATTGGGTGAGGTGCACCCGTTCACCGGCACGGGTAAAACTGCCGCTGTCGACGATGGCGACAAAGCTGCGCAGCAAGAGGGGATCCAGCATGGTGACTCCATTTACAAAACCACTGGATGTCATTCTATCATTTAATTTCCCCATGACTGATTCCCCCGCTAGGCTGGTCTCCTCCCATCCCCTGCCTCGAGGATCCGTCATGCCCCACTCCCTTGCCGAACCCGCCGGCGCACGCCTGATCGCGTCGCTGACCGCCAATCCCAGCCATCAGGAGTGGCTGGAACAGGCTCTGCAACTGGCCCTCTTCAACCGCCAGCAGGGAGGCCGCCCCTTTGCCGCCCTGCTGGTGCAAGGCAACCAGCTGGTGACCAGCGCCGTCAACGGCATGCACCAGGATGGCGACCCCACCCGCCACGCCGAGCTGGAAGCACTGCGCCAGGCCAGCCAGGTCGGGCCGCTGGCGGGCGCCATCGTCTACGCCAGCGGTCACCCCTGCCCCATGTGCCTGAGCGCCCTGGTGATGAACGGCATTGCCGCCGTCTATTACGCCTTCGATAACGAGGATGCGGCCCCGTTCGGCTTTGACAGCACGGCCGCCTACCACAAGCTGGGCCTGCCCCTCGCCCCTGCTCCACTGCCGCTCATCAAGCTGCCAAGCCCGCTGGCCGCCGCCGAGCTCTACGGTGCACAAGACCATGCTTGAGGCCCGCATCGATACGCGCCAGCAGCAGGCCCTGCTGGTGCTGGTGATCCTGATCGGGCTCAACTTGCGGCCGTTTCTCACCGCCATCGGCCCCCTCAGCCGCGACATTGCCGAGGCGCTCGGGCTTGGCATGGATACCCTGGCCTGGCTGACCCTGCTGCCGCTCTGGCTCATCGGCGGCGGCGTGCTGCTCACCCCGGCCCTGCGCAGTCGCACCGGGCCGCGTCAGCTGCTGGGGACGGCCCTGCTGCTGCTGGGACTGGGCAGCGCCATGCGCTTTGAGGCAGGCAGCGGCGCCCTGCTCATCGCCAGCGCCGCCCTCTGCGGGCTGGGTTCGGCCCTGGTACAAGGGGTACTGCCCGGCCTCATCAAGCAGGCGTTTGCGCAGAAGGTGCCGCTGGTGATGGGCATCTTCTCGGCCTGCATGATGGGGGGCGGGGCGCTGGGTGCCAGTCTCACCCCGCAGCTCGCCGCCCGGCTCGACTGGTCCCAGGCGCTGGCGCTGTGGAGCCTGCCGGTGCTGCTGGCCATGAGCTGGCTCGGCTGGCGGGTACGGCTGCCCGCGACGCCGGTGGCAGTGCCAAGCGGCGGCAAGCAGCGTCTCATCAGCCTGCCCCGCAGCTGGCTGCTGATAAGCTGCTTTGGCATCATCAACAGCGGTTACGGCATCGTGGTGGCCTGGCTGGCGCCGGCCTACATGGCGCAGGGCTGGAGCCCCCAGCAGGGGGGCGAGCTGGTGGCCTGGCTGGCACTGGCCCAGACCGTGAGCGGCCTCGGCCTGCCGCTGCTGGCCGCCCGCCGGCTCGATCGCCGCCCCTGGATGGGATTGGCCATCGCCATGCAACTGGCGGGCTTTGGCGGCCTCTGGCTGGCGCCAACTGCCGCCCCCATCCTCTGGTGCATGCTGTGCGGCGCCGGGCTTGGCGGCAGCTTCTCCCTCATCATGGTCATCGCGCTCGATCACCTGCCGGACCCGCGCCGCGCCGGCACCCTCAGCGCCCTGATGCAGGGATTTGGTTTCATGCTGGCGGCCACTGGCCCCTGGGTGGCGGCACGCCTGCATCACCTGAGCGGTGACTTCGCCGCCGCCTGGCAGTGGCAGCTGGCCGATCTGGTGCTGATGAGCCTGCTGGTTCTGCGCCTGGATCCGCGCCGCTACCCCAGCGCCATGAAGCTGGCCACACCGTCTCCCGCCCCTACCCCCATCAGCTGATCTGTGCTTGCCTCCTCTTTCCCGAATGAGGAGGCAAGCTCACCACCCTCCAGCCTCTCCCCATTCCTTGCTCGCTTTCCGGTATCGGGCCTGCTGAGCAAACCATCAGCAAAAACTTCATATCCATTTGATTTGTAACATATTAAACCTTCCCATATGGTGGGTTGCGCCGCCATATGAGCCCATTAAGGTAAGGCACTCAGACGAGAATTAATCTCGTTTCGTCTGACAGGGAAGAGGCTGTATTCATCAAGGAGGAGAACGCCACGCGTTAGTGGTTTTGCCATTACTCAAAGGAAATCACATGCAGACAAACACAAAATGGGCTTCTCTACTCGGTGGCTTGGCCATGCTAGGCGGTGCCATCTCACCGGTCATGGCCGACGAGTCATTCAACCTGTGGCAGGAGTGCGCCACCCGCTGCACTCTGGATCTGGCCCAAGGGGTGCGCGCCAGCCAGCTCGATGTCGCCGGCCTGCTGGGTGAACAGGCCGGATCAGGGGTGCTGCACTACTCCATGGTATTGGAAGAAGGGGGAGACAGCCTCAAGCTGGCCCTCGGCAATGCGCTGACCTTGCGCACGGATGGCACCACCATCACCCTGACCAGCGCCACCGCGGGCAAGGGCCCGCGCACCTACAGCTATACCCGCCAGGGACACGGCAACTGGTCGCTGCACTGGCTGGTTCCCGTCGGCGACGATGCGCCCGCCAGCATCAAGGTCTTCTTCCACGAGCTGGATGCAGGATCCGAGGTGAGCCATATCTCCCCCATCTACAGCATCGAAGTGAGCGACGACCTGCTGCGCAGCATGGCCAGCAACTCGACACTCTTCGTCAGGCACGTGGAAAACAATCAGATCAATCGCAGCCTCACCCTCAGTGCGGCCGGTGTCGGCTTCGTGGCGGCGCCCACCCAGCACAGCCGTCAGAAGCGCTGGAGCGAGTGGCACACCGGCAAGGTGTTGTGCCTGCTGGATCCGCTGGATGCGGTCTACAACTACCTGTCGCAGCGCACCTGCAACCTGGGTGATACCTGGGAAGGCAAGGTCTACCGGGTATTGGCCGGCGCACCCGCCTCTCACGATACCCATATCGTGCCGACCGCCATCAGTCATCGTCTGCACTTTGCCAAGGGAGACGGTCTGGCGGCCCTCACCACTCATCAGGTTTGCGCCATACCGCTTGAATCCCTGGCCAGAAGCCGTCAACCCAGAGGCTGGGAAGAGCTCAGCCAGTGTGGCTATCCGGTCCACAATCTCATCACCCTCTATCTGCTGACCCGCCTGCCATGGTCCCAGCTTGATACCGTGATCACCCAGGCGCTGGCCAACACCACGCCAGAGGATGGCTCAACGCCACGAGGGCAGCTAGCGCAAGCCATTCGGGAAAACCCGGCCCAGGCACGGCTGGCCCTGAGCATGGCTGCCGCCCAGAGCGACGCCTTCAGCCACCAGCAGGCGGGCAATAGCCAAGAGCAGGCCGCCAGCGCCGACGTGGTCAATCTCACCTGCCCTGCCGCCGATCTCAACTGCCTGGCGCCAGCCGACAGCGCCGATGCCCTGCAGGAGCGGGACTATCCAAACGGTGCCAGCTTCCTGGGTGACGGGGACGAAGTCAGCTTCAGCACGGCCGGTACTCGCAACTGGCCGGTGACCCGCCTGGAGCAAGCCCATCGCCAACTGCTGGCGCGCGGTTATCTCTTCGTCGGTTATCACGGCACCTTCCTCGAAGCCGCCCACAGCATAGTGTTTGAAGGGGTGCATGAACGGGATCAATCCTCCATCGCCCCTTGGCAAGGCTTCTATGTCGCTGGCGATCCGGCCCTCGCCTACGGTTACGCCCAGGATCAGGAAGCGGATGCCCGTGGCCGCATCCGCAATGGCGTGCTGCTGCGGGTGTATGTGCCCCGCGCCGCACTGCCCCACCTCTACGCGACCCAGCAGACCCTGGCCGCTCCCGGCGCCGTCGATGAGGTCGGCCGCCTGATTGGTCACCCCCTGCCGCTGCAGCTGGAGGCCATCACAGGACCGGAAGAGGAAGGTGGACGCCTGGAAACCATTCTGGGTTGGCGGCTGGCGGAGCAAGCGGTGGTGATCCCCTCCACCATACCGACGGATCCGCGCAACGTCGGCGGCGATCTTGACCTTGCCAGCGTACCGCAGGAAGAGAGAGCCATCAGCGCCTTGCCTGATTACACCACTCAGCCCCGCGAAGACCTCTGAATCGCGGTTCATCGATACAAAAACACCGGCCTGTGGCCGGTGTTTTTTACTGTCAACGCGGGGAGTGAGAGGGGGCTTAACGCCCCTTCTTCTGCCGCCCACCCTGACCGGCGCGCGGTTTGCCGGCGGCCGGTTTGGCCCCCTTGTTCGGGGCGCCTTTGCCTGCGCTCCCTTTGGCCGCGCCGCCTTTGCCGGCAGCACCCTTGCCGACCGAGCTCTTGCTTTCGAATGCCGACGGCCCCGGCACGTTGGGACGCCCGCCAATCTCGTGGTCATCATCCCGGCGCGGTTTTTTGCCCGGTGCCGGCTTGCCGGCTTGTGCGGCGGACGCCTTGGGTTTACCGCCCTGTCCGGCGGCAGCTTGCCCGCCTTTGGCCGGTTTCACCTCGGAGGAGGAGTCTTCAATCAGCTTGAACAGCTCGATCAGCTCGTCGTCGGTGAGATCGCGCCACTCGCCCACCGGCAGCCCCTTGAGGCTGACGTTCATGATGCGGATACGCTCGAGCTTGGTCACCTCGAAGCCAAAGTGCTCGCACATGCGGCGGATCTGGCGGTTCAGCCCCTGCACTAGCGTGATGCGAAACACGAACGGCGCCTCTTTCTTCACCTTGCACTTCTTGGTGACGGCACCGAGGATCGGCACCCCGGCGCCCATGCCCCGGATAAACTCGTCGGTGACCGGCTTGTCCACAGTCACCAGATACTCTTTCTCGTGATCGTTGCCCGCCCGCAGGATCTTGTTGACCAGATCGCCGTGGTTGGTCAGGAAGATGAGCCCCTGGGAGTCTTTGTCGAGCCGGCCGATGGGGAAGATGCGGGTACTGTGGTTGACGAAGTCGACGATGTTGTCCTTCTCGCCCGCCTCGGTGGTGGAGACGATACCCACCGGTTTGTTGAGGACGATGAACACCAGGCTGTCCGCCTCGCGCGGCTCGATCACCTGGCCATTGACCTTGACCAGATCCCCGGCAAACACCTGATCCCCCACCCCGGCCCGCTTGCCGTTGATGAAGACGTTGCCCTGCTCGATAAAGCGGTCGGCCTCGCGGCGCGAGCAGATGCCGCTCTCGCTGATGTATTTGTTCAGGCGCATGGATTCCTCAGCCAGCATGGGTCACCTGCCACTGGCCTGCGGCCTGGATCCGGGTCATCAGGGCGGCACGCTGACGGTTCACTAACTCAAAATTGTGCATATCATTCCATCTTCAAAAAAGGCCGCTACCGACCTGTCCGGCAAAAAGCGCCGACACATTAACATATTGCCCCCTGACACACGCCGGATAGTTGCACTCGGCCCGCTCCCTTCTCGCAAAATGCGCCCCCTGTCACGCGGTCAGCCCTCGGCATTGCATCGTCATGCGCAGCCATTCGATTACCGCCAGCACCGCCGAAGTCAGCATGGCAATGGCCACTTCCGCCGTTGTGCGGGATTTTATCGCTACGCCATAAAGATGCATGAAATATGCAAAAAACAATAACCCAAGCCAAATGACAGCAACATTTTCTTGCTATTTATCAATCAAAAATGCATAAAAAGATTTTGATTCGCGCAAATTATCTGCCCCTATCAACGCTCTTTTCTGCTGTTTTCGGCAATTCGCACAACAATTTTCGCTCAACTGCGAAAAACACAAAATATTCACCTGCATCCAGGCCTGACAAAAACCATAAATTTGGCTGCAGGGTGTGCACTTTTCTCTGGCAAGAGGCCACTTTTACCCTTCACTACAGGAGTTACAGATGAGTCATTCCCTCTCCCAGGCGGATTTTCTGGCCCAGGTCGCCAGCCGCAACCCCCACCAACCGGAGTTCATTCAGGCCGTGAGCGAGGTGATCTCCTCCATCTGGCCCTATGTGGCGCGCCACCCCCGCTATCTGCAGCACGGCCTGCTGGAGCGGCTGGTGGAGCCGGAGCGGATGATCCAGTTTCGGGTGAGCTGGGTGGATGATCGAGGCCAGGTGCAGGTGAACCGGGGCTACCGGGTGCAGCACAGCTCCGCCATCGGTCCCTTCAAGGGAGGGATGCGCTTTCACCCCTCGGTGGATACCTCGGTGCTCAAGTTCCTCGCCTTCGAGCAGACCTTCAAGAATGCCCTCACCACCTTGCCCATGGGCGGCGGCAAGGGGGGCAGCGATTTTGATCCCAAGGGCAAGAGCGAGGGTGAGGTGATGCGCTTTTGCCAGGCGCTGATGCTGGAGCTGCATCGCCACCTCGGCGCCGACACCGACGTGCCGGCCGGCGACATCGGGGTGGGTGGGCGCGAGGTGAGCTACATGGCTGGCATGATGAAGAAGCTCACCAACAGTGCCGAGTGCGTCTTTACCGGCAAGGGGCTCTCCTTTGGCGGCAGCCTGATCCGCCCGGAAGCCACCGGTTACGGCCTGCTCTATTTCGTCGAGGCCATGCTGGCCAACCGGGGACAATCCCTGAACGGCATGACGGTCTCTGTGTCCGGTTCGGGCAACGTGGCCCAGTACGCCATCGAGAAGGCGATGGCCCTCGGCGCCCGGGTCATCACCGCCTCCGACTCCGGCGGCACCGTCTACGATCCGGCGGGCTTTACCCCCGAGAAACTGGCGCGGCTGATGGCGCTCAAAAACGAGCAACGCAAGCGCATCGCCGATTACGCCCACGAGGAGGGGCTGGAGTTTTTCAGCGGCCGCACTCCCTGGCATCTGCCGACGGACGTCGCCCTCCCCTGCGCCACCCAGAACGAGCTGGAGGAGTCTGACGCCGCCACCTTGATTGCCAATGGCGTGCAACTGGTAGCCGAGGGGGCCAACATGCCGAGCAGCGCCGCCGCCATCCGTCGTCTGCACGAGGCCAAGGTGCTGTTTGCCCCGGGCAAGGCCGCCAACGCCGGCGGGGTCGCCACCTCGGGCCTCGAGATGAGCCAGAATGCCCAGCGCCTCTGCTGGAGTCGGGAGGAGGTGGATGCCCGCCTCAAGAGGATCATGACCAGCATCCACGCCACCTGTGTGCACTATGGCCAGGATGAGACGGGTCACGTGAACTACGAAAGCGGCGCCAACATCGCCGGCTTCGTCAAGGTGGCCGACGCCATGCTGGCTCAGGGAGTCTGCTGACGCCGCCAACGACCGCACAGACGGACAGCATTACGACAGAGGGCAGCCCCGGGGTTGCCCTCTGTTTGAGTGGATGAGCCGCTCACTGTCTGTACTTATCACCTTGTTTCCCTTAGGCTTTAAGCCAGCTTTCGACCCTTAGTACGGCCACCTTGGACGCGGGGCCGCCCCTCTTTTATCAGTGCCAAGGACTCTCCCATGCTGGCTCGCACCCGCCGCCTCGTTCGCCGCCTTCTTCTCAGCCTGCTGGGCTTGCTGTTGCTCGGCTGGACCCTGGTCGCCTACTTCGCCTGGCAGGCGGCGCCGTTGCAGCCCTGGCACACCCTGGTACCGCCCGAGCTCAGCGCCGAGCAGCTCGATAACAGCGACTGGCAGGCCTATCTGGCCCACGAGCAGCAGCTGTTCAAGCTGGTGACCAAGGAGGTGATCGCCAGAACGCCGCCGGAGCAGCAGCTCGACAGCAATCGCTACTATCAGGATGCACCCATCAATCCGGCTCATTTTGCAACCGACTGGAACCGTTCCTATCTGCTGCGCCCGAGCGGCGAGGTGAAAGGGGTAGCGGTGTTCCTGCACGGTTTGACCGACTCCCCCTACAGCCTGCGCCACCTGGCCCAGCGCTACCGCGAGCAGGGCTTCATAGCCCTGGGGCTGCGCATTCCGGGCCACGGCACCGTGCCGGCCGGGCTGGTCGACATCGAATGGGAGACCTGGCTGGCGGCCACCCGGCTGGCGGTGCGCGAGGCCAGGGTGCTGGCGCCAAGCCCGCTGCCGCTGCATCTGGTGGGGTTTTCCAACGGCGGCGCGCTGGCGGTGAAATATGCGCTCGATGCGGAAGGTGACAAGACGGGCGCACTGGCAAGGCCCGATCGGCTGGTGCTTATCTCCCCCATGATAGGGGTGACCCGCTTTGCCCGCTTCGCCGGTCTCAAGGCGGTGCCCGCCCTGCTGCCCGCCTTTGCCAGCGCCGCCTGGCTCGACACCATGCCGGAGTTCAACCCCTTCAAGTACAACTCGTTTCCGGTCAACGGCGCGCGCCAGTCCTACCGGCTGACCCACGCCATCCAGCAGCAGGTGCGTGAGCAGGCCGCTAGCGGCGAGTTGGCGGCCTTCCCGCCCACCCTCACCTTCCAGTCGGTGATGGACTACACCGTCAGTACCCGCTCCATCATCGCCGATCTCTACCACTTCCTGCCTGCCAACGGCAGCGAGCTGGTGCTGTTCGACATCAACCGAGGCACCCTGTTCGGCCCATTGCTGAGCAGCGCCTCCGAGCTGGCGCTGAGCCACCTGCTGCCGCGCCCGCCGCTCTCCTACCGGCTGACGGTGGTAGGCAACCAGGCGCCCGCCAGCACCCGCACCCAGGCCAGCAGTTTGCCGGCCGGTGGCGGGCCTGAGCAGATCCAGCCCCTCGACATCGATTACCCCAGGGAGATCTACTCCCTCTCCCACGTGGCCCTGCCCTTCCCGATGGATGACCCCCTCTACGGCATGGCGCCACGGCCCGAGCAACGGGAACAATACGGCATCAATTTGGGGGGGTTGGCCCTGCGCGGTGAGCGCGGGGTGCTGATCGTCAACCCCGGCGCCCTCACCCGCACCTCCTCCAACCCCTTCTTCCCCTATCTGCAGGAGAAGGTGATAGAGACGCTGACGGCGCCAGCCGAACCGCCGGCCGGCAAGCAGCCAACCCCGGTCTGGGACAGCGAAGACGAGGCCGCCTATCAGGCGGAGAGGGAACAGTTTCTACAAGATGCGCAGGAGAGCGAGGCACCCTTCTAGGCTATGTTCCTAAAGTGGTTGTTCAGGAAGGGGAGAGACACCGGCCTGAGGCCGGTGTTTGATTAATATTTTGATTCAAGAATGATTATCATGAACCAATGAGGTTAAGTGCCCTCTAATTTCTTCATGAACTTTTCTATCTGCTGAAAAAACCGCCTTTCTATTCCCTCCTTTCAACTCAATAACTAGATATGGAGGGGTTGCCATCATTACAAATCCAGTTTTATTATCACTAAATCGGAATGTACCTGCATTATAGCCAAGTAATCCAATTCCGTTCTTCCGAAGAGTTGGTTTATCATGGCGAGGTAACGTCATTTCATATACATCTGATACGTGCTCGATATCATTAAAAATGAAGGTCTCATTGTACATAAGACTAGATAATGTGATCGAATTATTATCTATAATCACTTTAGATGATACGATTTGTAGTGTACCTATCATTAGGAGCACGCCACCTAATGCAAGGGAAAAAATTGAAACTCCGAAGGATAACCTCTTTGTAAAAATAAATTCCGAGCCAGAGGTAAATACTACAGGTAAAATAAACAGCATTAATACAGCGTATGCAATACTTTGAATCGACCAAGGAATATCATAGGTCATTGTACTTCTCCTACAACTCCAAGGGAGTCAAGAACAATATTATCAAGAGCTCTTAGTGCCGTCTCTTGTTGTTCATCGGTAATACTTACCATCCCTAGATTTATTACAGCTTGGAGAACAGCTCTTGCTTCTTTTCTCTTGAAATCAACAATCGCTTTACTGTAAAGCATGGGGATTTCAGATTGTTTGGAAAACGCTTCTATTAATGATAGTTGATCTCTCATGGACCTCTCAAGACTCCCCACTGAGTATGGCTCATGGCAGTTTACACCACATCCATCAATAGTCACTGCTACGTTCACAGCTACCGAAATTTGAACGGCTACGTTAAGCGCTGCTGCGACGTTGACTGCTGCTCCAGCATAGGTAACAACAGCAACTGCGATGAATGCAACACACGCTGCTGCCACTGAGCATGCCCTAGGCTCAACTCGGCTGGCACTAAATACTGAGACCAGTTGCTCCAAGTCTGTTTGAGAAACATCATTTAATGTTTGGTTTGTATTGAAGCCATCCTCAATAGTCGCTCTGATAACTTTGTTTTTAGTAATTAGATTTTCAATTTTATTGGTTAAGTGCGATTCTGCATTACTATCTAATATTCCCTCAGCCATTAAATTATTTATAAGTTGTTCGTAGTCTCCCTTTTTTGCCAGAGCAAGATTATTCTCTGAAGCTAGAGACGTTAATATTTTATATTCTTTAGAACTGGTAATGTGTTTTTTACTTGTATCAGATATCTTCAACGAGTTAACCGCTTTGGTATATTCCTTTGGTGTGAGCTTTGCCCCAATGAGAACACTCCAGGTATTTGATAGGTTTTCAACGTCTGCCCATATTTCGGGTGGAAGATGAACCCTGCTCATAGAGAGCCGTAGCGATGTAGTCACAGCGTTATTGCTGAGTTTCACACTTTCAGGTTCGCCAAACTTTCTTTTCTTTAGTGTATTGTCGTTGTCTTCAGCCAATACAGTGTTCGCATTCAGTCCAACAAAACTAATAAGGCCGTATTCCACGTATTTTTTCATTGTATCCTCTAGCTCACCGCTGGTTTGTAGTCGCAGACTTAGTTAATAAGTATTTGTTCAGCACGTATGGAATATAGTGCTGGTAGCGTTTTTTAAGGCTTATAATAATTTCAGGATCTTTATGGAGCATTACACAAGCCTCGCATTGGTGGCTTACATTCTTTGTTTTATTGTTTCCCTCCCCAAGTAGACTATCTATTATTTTTATTGGGCCATCGACTTTAATCCATAATTTTAAGAAATCATTTTTTTGGTGCTCTACATATCCACTTAAGTCATGGATTTCACCCACTTTCATTTCATTGATGTGTTCCAAAGTAAGGCCGCAGCATGCTGATATTTTTTTCTTGGGTGTTATGACAATGTTTTCGAATACTTGGTCACAGCCTTTATCAATAGCATCTCTGTCTATATATCCTCTCGCTGTACTATCCTCAAAAAATGTCATCCACGCATTAGACTGCAACTTAAATTTAGTATCGTCTGCTTGTAGTTTTTTTATTAAATCATTCTTCTGTATGCTTTCTAAGCAACTTGATGAGTCGGTATCTTTCTCGACTGTAACCAGTGTGAAAATATTATTTTCAGTTAATGCCTCTACTGCATTAAGTACTGTTTTTTCCGAAACCCAACGTTGATGATCGAGGCCAGTACTGATATTTATTTCACTGATTCCAGAGTCATGCAGCTTCCGTGCATAACGGACTGCCATGTCAACGTTCTTCGCCCAGTATGCATTTGTAACGCAGCGAGTCTGTCGTCCATAACTTGTACAATGCTTAATGGCGGTAAAAAGATCCTCTTTGAGCATGAAGCACTCACCTCCGGTGAATACAACAATTTCAATGTCAGGATACATTTCTATTGCAGAGTCAATGGCTCCCAGTATCTCTTTAAGGCTAAGTCGATGTGTGATCTTGGGGGTACACTCAAAACAGCACTCAGCACAAGCGGCTGTGCACTGGTAAGTTGTTATTATTGTTAGTGTTTTAGGGGATATTACGATTAGGTCTTCAATAGCCACACTCATGTGATAACGCTTCCTACACGCTAATGGAATTCATTATCATTTGCATCTATGTGGATAATGACAATACCCATTTGGAGCTTGATTATCATGTTGTTAGTTTTCGAATGAGACCAATCCGTCAGAGCCTTATTAGAACTGGCATTATGAAGACTGTATCAGCTGCGCGTTCCTAGGCTGTGTTCTTAACGTGTTCATATTTCAGGTGCAGCAATTTCAAGCCATGAACTGGGCCTCTAAAGAGGCCTGATTTACGTGGTTTTGAAGTGAATAAATGCTGTGTTTTTGGAGGGATAGGGCTCTACAAAGTGGTGAGACTGCTTTTCAACCACTTTAGGAACGCAGCCTAGAGCCCGTTGCGGCGGTGCAGCAGTATGGGGCCGACCAGGAAGATCTTCTGCACTTGCTCAGGCAGGGCTGCATCCACCGTCAATCGCCCGATGCCAAGCGCCATCAGGGATAACGGCTGATCTCTATCAGGTTGTGATCCGGATCCAGGCAGTAGACCGACTCGATGGGGCCGCAGGCTCCACTCTTGGTCACCGGCCCCTCCACTATCTCCACCCCATGGCAATGGAGCTGGGCGATGACCTGATCCAGCGGCCACCGAGTGATGAGGCAGAGATCACCCGAGCCCACCTGCGCCCGGTTGCGCGGCTCCTGCCCCAACAGTTGCAGGTTGATCTTCTGGTTGCCAAAGCGCAGGGCCCGGCGCCCCGCCCCGAAGGTGATGGCTTCCATGTTGAGCACCGAGCTGTAAAACGCGACGGCCCGCTCGATATCACTGACCGTCAATACCAGATGGTCGATATGGCTGATCATGTCCCCTCCTGGTTTATGTGTGTCGATAGCGCTGGCCCGACAGACTGACCTGTGGGCGCCCTCATCATACCCAAGTGCACACCCAGCATCTGTGCTGAATGGCGCAAAGATGGCCGAGCAAAGCCGCTAGCTGAGTGAAGGTGGCGTTGACCTTCACTGCTGCATACCACACGCCTGATCACGCTGGGCCAGCAGGGTTTCATCATCACTGTCCATCGCGGCCAGAATGGCTTGATTGCAAGCGCGTTCGGCCTGCCGGGCAGCATCCGGTTTACTCTCGCGAATATCGGCGATCATGGGGCGGTAGTTAACTGAAGCTGCGCAATACATGGCGCGATACTGAGGCTGCTGCGAGTGGCTGTCATCCTGGCGCGACAACTGATCGCACAGCTTGCTAAATAGCGCTGCCGCCTTGACGGTGCATTGGCTGAAGCGCCGTGCATCCTGCTCGTAACTGCGGCAGACGCTTTTCGGCTGCAACTGCCAAAACTGGAAGGCAAAGGGGATTTGTTCCCCCTCATACTCCACCACCAGCGACTTGAGCTCAGTGCCATAAATATCCGATACCTGCTGCTGTACCAGATTGAGATAAGCCGAGAAAAGATAAGAAACCGGATCCATCACCACCTCCTTGTGGTTGACCTGAGTGAACTGACGTTTGTAACTCCCCCTGCGCTAAGCCCCTAATGAAAGGAGCCACTCTAGCCTACCGTTTACTATCAGCTAATTGCTTGATGATGAACACATTATTGTACTGACACAGCTGAAACATGGTGTCAATTGGATTAAGATGCGTGCCATATCAGGTAACTCGGATGGGGCCATCTCGATCAAGTCGGGGCTCTGGGCGACCGAGAAACAGTGCTGAGGAGCCAGTTTTGCGCGGGACATGGACAGAAGAGGAACTAAGGGCGACGGTCAGCGTCTACCTGGCGATACGCACCATGGAGCAAAATGGCGTCCCCTTCGTCAAAAAGCGCTATTACACCGAACTCGCTAACCAGTTTGGACGCACCGAGAAGGCATTCGAGTATCGAATGCAGAACATCTCCTATATCTGCGCCCTGCTAGGGCGGACCTGGGTGTCAGGTCTCAAGCCGGCTAAAAACGTGGGCCCCCACAATGCCCCCATCATAGAACGCCTGCTCTGTGAACTCGATGGCCAACCCTATACCGGCAAGGCTGCCTTTGAGCATCAAGTGAGCCGCTACAAGATCAAGCCAACACTCCCCATGCCCACAGGCATCCAAGAACCACAGCAGCGTTATGGAGCCAACCCTAGTTATGGGCGAGATCCAAAGGTGAAGGCTTGGGTATTGATGACGGCGGCGGGCCATTGCGAGAGCTGCGCACAACCGGCCCCTTTTCATGCCACCACCGGAGACGCCTTCTTAGAGGTGCATCATCTGCGCACACTCGCCGAAGGGGGTTCGGATACCATCAGCAACACGGTGGCGCTCTGCCCTAATTGCCACCGTGAGCTGCACTATGGCGTCAACCAGGCACAAAAACGTGAGGCCCTTTACCAGGCGCTGCCCAGGCTGGTGCGAGAATAACGCGCCTTCTGCGCTCATAAAAAAACGGCTCGCCAATGGCGAGCCGTTTTGGTTGGGGTCAGCAGGGGATCCGCTCGATGCGACCGCCACTGAGTTTGAAGAAGGCATCCTGCGGCAGCTCCTGCAGCCAGGTGGTGGTGTAGTCCAGGTCCGCATAGGCGCCGCGCAGCATGGCACCGAACAGGCCGTGGGAGACCACAATGGCGCGCTCGGCGATCTGCTCATCCTGCAGCCAGCTCAGGGCCCGGCCTTGAATGCTTTGAAAACTCTCCCCCTCGGGGGCTTGCAGATACCAGTCTGGCTGTTCCAGATCCAGCTCGGGGTGGGCCGCCAGCAGCTCGGGCACCCGGCGACTCTCCCACTCCCCCATCCCCAGCTCCACCAGCCGCTCGTCCCAGACGATACGCTCTTGGTCCAGTCCAAGTTGCTGGCATACCCGCTCCGCGGTCTGGCGCGCCCGGCCGAGGGGGCTGGCGTAAATGGTCCAGTCGGTGGGCTCGGCCAGTAGCTTGGCCAGACGGGCCCCCATGGCGAGGGCCTGGGCTTCGCCCTTGGCGGTCAGTTCGGAGTTGCAGCGCCCCTGCAGCCGCAGTTCGGCGTTGTAACGGGTCTGGCCGTGGCGCAGCAGATAGAGGGTACGGGACATGGTTTCTCCAGCAGGTTCAATGAGATAACAAAAACAGAAGAGGCATGATAACAGATGCACCGGGGCAGCCAAGGCGCAGGCGGGGGGCGGAAAAAACAAAACGGGTCAATGCTGACCCGTTAATGCTGGCTGGCGCCGTGCTCAGCCCTTCTTGATCTCCCGCAGATAGCGGTAGATGGAGTGAACCGAGATGCCGAGCTGGCGGGCCGCTATCTGGGCGCTGTCTTTGAGCTCGAAGATGCCGAGCTCGTGCAGCTGGTTGACCATGACCCGGGTCTTCTGGGACGGGGGCACCGCCTCGTTGCCGCGCACCTCGGCACTGACGGTGTCGATGGTGCTGTTGAGGGCCTCGTCGATGTTGCGGGCAAACACCTCAGGGGTGGCATGACCATCGTGGCCGTGCAGGCACTCCGGCATCATGGTGCGCAGCACGGATTGCAGCGGGGCATCCATGTCGGTGTTGATGCAGAGCAAGCCGATGGCCTGTCCTTCACCATTGCGAATAACGGTGGTGAGCGAACGCAGCGTCTTGCCGGTGGCACACTTGGTCATGTAGGGGCTGGAGATATCCTGCCCGCTCTTGAGTTTCATCATCGCCAGGTTGGTGATGGGAGCACCCACGCTGCGCCCCGTGATGTGGCCGTTGGCAATCTTGATGATCGACGGATTGCGCGCATCCAGGCTGTGCAACAGCACCTCGGTGTGCTGACCATACATGGCGGCGATGCCGTCCACGATGATCTCCATCGCCTTGAGGATCTCGAAATCGGTCTGACTCAGCTCTTGCAGCTTCACATTGAAACCTTATAAAAGGGCCGCCGACCCGGGCAAGGGCGGCAGCCGACAGGGACACTCAGGCGGACATGATATCAATAATGGTGCTGTCTGTGGCAGACATGCCGTCTTTGACCATCTGGCCCACGTTGCGAATGGTCTGCTCCACGTTGCCCGCCACGATCCCCTGCCCCGACACTGCATGGCTGTTGAGCGCCATCAGAAAGCCGCGTACCGCCGCCCCGGAGGAGGTGCTCACCTTCATGGCGCAGGAGGCCTTGGCGCCATCGCACACCATGCCGGCGCTGTCGCTCAGCACGTTCTGAATGGCGTGGCAGGATTGCTCGAAACTGCCGCCCGCCAGATAGACCATGGCCATGGCGGCCGCCGCGCTGGTGACCGTGTTGCCGCAAAAGGCCGACAACGGCGGATAGTGGGACTTGATGTAGATGGCCCCCAGGTGGCTCATGATGAGGGCGCGGGCCAGTTGTTCTTCGCTGGCACCGAAGCGCTCGGCGATCACCACCACCGGGATGGTGGCGGCGATGCCCTGGTTGCCGCTGCCAAAGTTGCTCATGGCCGGCAGGCTGGCACCCCCCATGCGGGCATCGGAGGCCGCCGCGGTGCGCATCACGATGCGGTTCATCACGTCCTCGCCGATGAGGCCGGCCTGGATGTTCTGCTGCATGGTGCGGCCAATTTCGAGGCCGTAGGGGTTGTTCATCCCCTCGTCGGAGAGTTTGCTGTTGAGCTCGGAGGCCTGCAGGATAAAGCGGATCTGCTCGAACTCCACCTGGGTGGCGAACTCATAAATGGCGGCGATGCTGATGTCGACCCCATCGCAAATGGCACCGGTGGCGCCACCCTGGCCCTGCTCGGCCGTGAAGGTCACTTCATCATTGCGGCGCTGCTCGACGATGCGGGTATGGCCACCGCACAGGGTCACCTCGGCGCTGTGCTCGGTGCCCTCTGCATCAAGGCCCAGCAGCCGGACCCGGCAATAGATGAACTCAGGGGCCGAGGTGCGGCTCACCTGCACCTGGCCTGCATCGATCAGCTCCTGCGCCTCTGCGACCTGGGCCGGCGTGATGGCGGCCAACACCTCCAGCCCGGCCTCGGCGTTGCCGCCGATGGCGCCGGCGGCTGCGGCAATGGCGAGCCCGATCTTGCCGGTGCCCGGCACATAGACTCCCATGGAGTTCTTGTAGAGGTTGTCCGAGACCACCACCTCCAGCCGGACGGGCTTGCAGCCCAGTTGCCGGGCGGCCACGGCGGCGGCATAAGCGGCGGCGATGGGCTCGGTACAACCCAGCGCCGGTTTGACAACCTGTTGAATAATCTGCAGATACTGCTGCCACGCTTGCTTCATCAGAACACCCTTTCTATCAACATTAACCAGCGATGTGAGCGATCGCTTCCACTTCCACCCTGACACCCATCGGCAGATCCTTCACGGCAAAGCAGCTGCGGGCCGGGCAATCTTTCAGGAAATAGCGTTTATAGACCTCGTTGAACGCGGCAAAATCACTGATCTCGGCGAGATAGCAGGTGGTCTTGAGCACGGTATCCAGGTTGCCGCCGGCGGCCTCCAAGACATGCTTGAGGTTCTCCAGCGCCTGACGGCTCTGGGCTTCGATGCCCCCTTCCACCACGCCGCCCTGCTGTTTGCACACCGGCAGCTGGCCGGAGGTAAAGATGAGGTCGCCATAGGCTGTGCCATGGCTGTAGGGACCGATGGCATCGGGTGCGGCATCCGCCACTATGATCTTTTTCATATTGCCACTCCTTAAAATGCAATTATTTTTGCAATCAATAGTCTCGTCTTGTTCAACATTATTTGCTCATTAGGCATTCCATTCAACTAAAACCTGCAAAAACAGCGATAAATTCGGTAGAAGGTGCAAATTGAAAGCGTGATCTGTCTCCCTCTTTAGGTAGAAGAGCGATAAAAAGCATTGTTTTGCCGCTTTTTATTCAACTATATTTGCGCCTGATTTTTACCCCTACAAAAACAAGGTATTTTATGGACGCGCACAGTACGACACTCACCCGGCCCGTGATGGGCACGCTGGAATGGAAAGAAGCGGTTCGTTTTGACAGCACCGACTGGGGCTGGGTCATCATGAGCATCGGCATGGCCATCGGGGCGGGGATCGTCTTCCTGCCGGTGCAGGTGGGACTGATGGGGCTGTGGGTGTTTCTGCTGTCGGCGGTGATCGGCTACCCGGCCATGTACATGTTCCAGCGCCTCTTCATCAATACCCTGGCCACCTCGCCCGAGTGCAAGGACTACCCCAGCGTCATCAGCGGCTACCTCGGCAAGAACTGGGGCGTGCTGCTCGGCGCCCTCTACTTCGTGATGCTGGTGATCTGGGTGTTCGTCTACTCCACCGCCATCACCAATGACAGCGCCTCCTTCCTGCAAAGCTTCGGGGTCACCCAGCAACTGCTCTCCGAGAATCCCTTCTACGGGCTGGTGCTGATCTGCGCCCTGGTGGCGCTGGCCTCGCGCGGCGAAAACCTGCTGTTCAAGATCTCCACTTTTATGGTGCTGACCAAAATCAGCGTGGTGGCGGTGCTCGGCCTGATGATGGTGGGCAAGTGGGATGCCGCCAACATCACCGCCATGCCGGCCAGCGGTGACTGGCTGAAGGATGCCATCGTCATGCTCCCCTTCACCCTCACCTCCATTCTCTTCATCCAGAGTCTGAGCCCCATGGTGATCTCCTACCGCTCGCGGGAAAAATCCCTGGAAGTGGCTCGCTTCAAGGCGATGCGCGCCATGAACATCGCCTTCGGCATCCTGTTCGTGGTGGTGTTCTTCTACGCCGTCTCCTTCACCCTGGCCATGGGCCACGAGCAGGCGGTCAAGGCCTCCGAGGAGAACATCTCGGCGCTGGCCATGGTGGCCCAGGGCATGCCGGGCCAGACCCTCAAGCTGCTCAGCCTCACCCTCAACATCTTCGCGGTGATGACCGCCTACTTCGGCGTCTATCTGGGCTTTCGCGAGGCCTGCCAGGGGCTGGCGATGAACCTGCTGCGCCGGGTGATGCCGGAAGATCGCATCAACAAGGGGCTGGTAGGCAAGGGCATCATGCTGTTCACCGTGCTGCTCTCCTGGGGGGCCATCGTGCTCAACGCCCCGGTGCTGAGCTTCACCTCCATCTGCAGCCCCATCTTCGGCATGGTGGGTTGCCTCATCCCGGCCTATCTGGTCTATCAGGTGCCGGCGCTGCACAAGTACAAGGGGGTCTCCCTCTACATCATCATCGTCACCGGCCTGCTGCTCTGCGTCTCGCCCTTCCTGGCGTTCAACTGAGCCGCGACCTTCTCCCATCGGCAACGGGCCACCCTGAGGGTGGTCCGTTTTTCTGACCCATTCAGCCCCCCTCGCCACGGGAAAAAGCCAAGGGGATCACAACTTCCATCCCGCCCCCAGCCGAGCCCCCCGGCGAGGAGTAATATCCAGCCATCCCGCTACACGCCCCGTCGGGGCCCGAGGCTTCATATGAAATGGATATTCACGCCCGCCATCCGGCTCGGCAATCAGCTCTCCTTCAAGTACAAGTTTTTGCTCTGGTCCTGCCTGATGCTGCTGCCGCTGGCCTACAGCATGACCAACCTGCTGGGTCGGCTGCAGGACGACAACGCCCAGGCCCGCAAGGAGCTGGCCGGCGTGGTCAAGCTGGCGCCGCTGCCCGCCATCGAGCAGGCCCTGCTGACCCATCGCAACCTGGTCACCCGGCACGGCTATGAGCAGAACCCGGTCGGTGAAGAGGAGGTCAAGGCCGCAGCCCGGGCCGTCGATGCGAGCCTGGCCGCCTTTGCCGCCAGTGGACAGCAAAACCCCACCTTCGATGCCCTCGCCCAGGAGTGGTCCAGCCTGCAAAACGAGGCGCTGGGGCTCGAGGTGGATCAGAGTAACCTGCGCCACGACAAGCTGCTGACCGAGGTGCGCCACCTCTACAAGAGCATCACCGCCGCCAGCAGCCTGGTGCAGGATCCCGCACTCGGCACCTACTACATGGTGGTGCTCGCCAGCGAGCGACTGCCCCAGCTGCGCGATCTGCTGGCCCAGGTGCGGGACAGGGCTGCCACCATCGCCGACTTCGGCCTGTTTCAGGCGCAAGGGTATAGCGCACTGCGCTTTCGCCTCGACCTCATCAACGCCACCCTGCAGGAGCTGGAGGCCGATCTGACCCTGCTCTATGAGATGGCGCCTGCCTATCGCAACGAGCTGGGCCAGCAGACCGACGCCCTGCTGCAACAGGCCCATCAGGGGGTCGACACCCTGGAAAACAAGATGATGAAGGATCAGCAGGTGCAGCTCTCCAGCAAGGAGGTGTTGGCACTGGGGGATGGGCTGGATACCGCCATCACGGCGCTGGCCGGTCAGGTGCGCCAGCGGCTGGAGGCGGATCTGCACCAGCGCATGACCGCCAACCAGCACCACTTCTGGTGGGTGACCGGGCCGCTGACCGCCATCCTGCTGGTCTACCTCTACCTGATGATTGGCGCCTACCTCTCCTTGCGCGCCACCGTGGGCCGGGTGCGGGAGATCGCCGCCCGGGTCAACGCCCAGGATCTCGGCCAACAGATCGAGATCGTCGGCCAGGATGAGCTGGCGGCCATCAGCCGGGATTACAACGTGACCCTGCAGACCCTGCGCACCCTGATGCTGCGGGTGCGGGAGAACGGCGTCAGCGTGGTGGAGAGCGCCACCGAAATCGAAGCGCGGACCTGCCGCTCCCAGGAGGTGATCGCCGATCAGCAAGGGGAGACCCATCAGGTGGCCACCGCCATCAAGGAGCTGGCTGCCACCTCCCACGACATGGCGGGCAACGCCCAGCAGGCCGCCCGCATGACCCAGGAGGCGCAGGCCGTGGTGGGCCAAGGCGAGGCGGTGGTCGAGCGTACCATCAAGGCCATCGACCACATCAACCGCGAGGTGCTGCGCACCGCCGAAACCATTGGCCAGCTGGAGCAGCAGTGCAGCCAGATTGGTGGCGTGATCGGGGTGATCCGCGGCATCGCCGAGCAGACCAACCTGCTGGCGCTCAACGCCGCCATCGAGGCGGCCCGCGCCGGTGAGCAGGGGCGCGGCTTCGCGGTGGTGGCCGACGAGGTGCGCTCGCTAGCCAACCGCACCCAGGGGGCCACGGTCGAGATCCAGCAGATGATCGAGCAGTTGCAAACCGGTGCCCGTGCCTCGGTCAGCGCCATGTCCGCCGCCAGCCGCGAGGCGCAGGAGGGGGTCGGTCTGGCCCAGGAGGCTCAGCAGGCCTTTGGTGCCATCACCGAGCGGGTGGGCAGCATGGTCGACACCAACTCGGTGATCGCCAGCGCCATCGAGCAGCAGGGGGCCGTGGTCAACGAAATAGAGCGCAACGTGGTGCGCATCTCCGATGGCAGCGACGAGGCGCTGCAGGTGGCCAACGCCGCCCGCGACGCCGCCCGCCAGATCCACCAGCTCACCGAGCAGCTGCGTGCCATGGTGCAAAGCTTCGTGCTCTGAGCCAGCACCTTTCACCTCCGCCATCGCCAGCCCCTTGCCAGGGCTGGCTTTTTTGCCAATTCAGACCGTCAGACAGCATTGTTTTTCTTGGCGAAAAAAGTATCAACTGCCCATTGTGCGCTGAGGATAAAGCGGGGTAATCTTCAGCCACAACAAGATTCGAACGTTACCTTTATTGCCTGCAACAGGCCCGGGGATCAGTTCGACGCCCGAGAGGCAGTTCGACGATAGGAAGCTCGCATCACGACACACAAGTTCAAGCGAGGTATCGCAAATGGCGAAGTACCAGTTTTTCTCTATCCCGGCCTCCAACCGGCAGCAATACACCTTTATCGACATGGCCTCCCCCACCTTCCTGCCCGAGAAAGAGGCGCTGCTGGCGCAGGGGTTCGAGGTGGAAGAGGATTTCATCGACGCGGTCAACCCGCGCGAGGCGGTGGAGAAGTATCGCTCCAACTTCCTCTACGTAGCCGATGAGATAGGCAAGTCGGACGCCGGTTACGCCGCGGCCATCGCCGTGCAGGCGCTCGGCAAGGCACTGCAGGGGCAGAAACGGAGCAATTGAGCTGATAAATGAAGTGCGGCCATCGGCAAGCTGCCGATGGCCGCAGGCAATGCTGGCAATGTAGTTCAGCAGCGGGCGAGCTGGCGGAGCATCTCGATAAGCTCCTCCTCGCTGCTGGGCTCATAAGCGAGCTGCAGGCTCGGCGCGGCGCCCCCCATCAGCATGTAGACGTGGGTGCTGCAGTGATCGTAGTGATACCACTTACCGTCGATACAGACGTCGGTATAGCATCTCGGGTCCCTTTCAAGTTCCATACGCACATCCTTTTGTTACATCCCTTCAACATCACTCCGACCGTAAGATAACCCGGCCACTGCAAACTTGATGCAGATCAAGGGAAGCGACGGCCGCCCCGGATATCTGCCGGATCTGCGGCCCATGGTGCCCAACACCGACATCCATCAGCCACACAAAGCGCAAGAGTCACCCTGCCAGCGCCTGCTGCGGCGGATCGTGTGCAACAAAAACGGCGCCCGCAGGCGCCGTTTTTTTTATCTCCGCGCCACGTGGGTCTCGCGGGGCGGGTGAACAAGCCTTGGGCTTATTCGTCTTCCAGGTAGGCGTAGCCTTGCAGACCCAGCTCCAGCTCGTCGAGCAGGGCCTTGCGGGTCGCGTCGTCCAGCGCCGGGTGGGAGACGATGCGTTGGTAGTTCTCGCGGATGACGGACGGGTCGATGTTGACGTAACGCAGCAGCTGGTCGACGGTGTCGCCGCGCACCACGTTGCGAATGTCCATCTTGCCTTCGTCATCGAGCCACACTTCCGCGCAGTGGGTGTCACCGAACAGGTTGTGCAGATCCCCCAGGATCTCCTGATAGGCACCCACCAGGAAGAAGCCGACGTGGCACTCTTCGTTCTCGCCATACACCGGCATCGGCAGGGTGCTCTCGACCCCCAGACCGTCGACGTAGTGCTCGACCTGACCGTCGGAGTCACAGGTGATGTCCATCAGGATGCCGCGGCGGGTGAGCGGACGCTCGAGGCCGGCCAGCGGCATCACCGGGAACACCTGACCGATACCCCAGGCATCCGGCAGGGACTGGAACAGGGAGAAGTTGGCAAAGCACTTGTCAGCCAGTTTCTCGGAGAGCTCGTCAGCCAGCGCACGGTGGTTGCGGTTGACCGGGTTGAGCAGCTCTTTGAGCGCCAGACAGGTGTTCTGGTGCAGCATCTCGGCCCAGGCGCGTTGCTCCAGGTTCAGGAGACCCATGGTGTACTGGGTATTGACGTCGCCCAGGTCTGCCACCGAGTCGTGGAAGATCTCCAGCAGGGAGGGATCTTCGCTGCGCAGGTCCAGCCAGCCTTTCCACATGTTCTGCAGAATGGTGGGCGCATCCTCGTCCGGTGCGCTGATGTCGTTCATCTCCACCCCTTCGGCACCAATGATGTTGGTAACCAGCACGGCGTGGTGAGCGGTCAGGGCACGGCCGGACTCGCTGATGATGGTCGGGTGAGGCAGGTCGAACTCGCGGCAGACATCGCCGATGCCCCACACCACGTTGTTGGCGTACTCCGAGAGGCTGTAGTTGGCGGAGCAGTGGCTCTGGGAACGGGTTCCCTCGTAGTCCACCCCCAGGCCGCCACCCACGTCAACCACTTCGATGTTGGCACCGAGGCGACGCAGTTCGGCGTAGAAACGGCCGCACTCGCGGATGCCGCCCTGGATGTCGCGGATGTTGGCGATCTGGGAACCCAGGTGGAAGTGCAGCAGTTGCAGGCAGTCCAGCTTGCCCAGCCCGCGCAGACGCTCGATCAGCGCCAGGATCTGGGAGGCGGACAGACCAAATTTGGACATGGAGCCGCCGCTCGATTCCCACATGCCGGAGCCGGTGGACGCGAGCTTGGCACGCACCCCGATGTTGGGCTTGATGTTGAGACGAGCTGACTCGTCCAGCACCATTTCCAGCTCGGAGGGCTTCTCCACCACGATGTAGACCTTGTGGCCCATCAGGTTGCCCAAGAGGGCATGGCGGATATATTCGCGGTCTTTGTAACCGTTGCAGACGATCACCGAGCCTTGCTCATGGTGATGGGACAGCACGGCCAGCAGTTCCGGTTTGGAACCAGCTTCCAGGCCAAGCCGGGGCTTGTCGCTGTAGGACTGGCTGATGGTCTCGATGACGCGACGCTGCTGGTTTACCTTGATCGGGTAAACGCAGAGGTA
The DNA here is from genome assembly GCF_963888745.1 of Aeromonas sp. DNRA1. Lineage (NCBI taxonomy): Bacteria > Pseudomonadati > Pseudomonadota > Gammaproteobacteria > Aeromonadales > Aeromonadaceae > Aeromonas > Aeromonas sp. DNRA1. The sequence continues at coordinate 499,958 of NZ_CAWPKQ010000001.1, forward strand.
GTCCCCTTCATAGCCTGACTTCTCGATGGCCTGACCGAAGGCGTTGAACAGCGCATCGACCCGACTCTTGAGGATGTCGGGGAAACGCAGCAGTACCGGAGTGGTCAGCCCGGATTGACGCAACTGTTCGATGGCGTCGGAGAGCACGATCTGTGCATCAGGGCGTGATTTGTCGGGAGCGACGGTCACATGACCGGCGTCATTGATGTTGAAAAAACCCGCACCCCAGTAGGGAACGTTGTAGACCTTCAAGGAGTCCTTGCTGGACCAGTTAGTCATGGGCTATGCCTCGCAAATGAGCGGCCGGTGGCCGCCTTCGTTACCCTCAATCACATCCAGACCATCGATGACAAGGTGCGGCGCGCCGAGGCGGCCTGCCGGCTCGGGAAGGGCGACTCCTGCAACCTGCGCGCACTACGCGGCGGGTTAACCCGGGCCCTTCCGTCACATCCCTTGCACATCGCGGCAAGCCTAGGCTGCCTGGTGGATCTTGGGGAAGTAACGAGTCTTGATGTGGGGCTGGTGGCTTTACATCAAGCTCAACGGTATGCGGTGCTGTGCTAACAGCGCCGCGGTACTTTGATGACGGACTGCATCAGCCACGCGGTCCGTTCATCATTCGGCAGCCATCACGACAGCAAGGGAAGGTTTCAAGGAAGAGAAGCGAAGGCGTCAGCACGCGTGCGTGTTGATAGACGACAACAACCACAGCCAGCTCAGCACCAGTGACCGCCCATGACAAGGGAAGATGATGAGCCGTTGGCTCACTCGGTCAGCTGGACATTGAGTGTCCGTTGTTCTCCCTGATACCGGAGCCTAACCGGTATTAAAGAAACCATACCCTAGCAGTGTCTGTCGTTGCTGCGTGCCTCGCCCTATAGGCGTCTGATCTTCCGGGAGTCTGGCGGCTTCTGCCTGCTCAGGGTTACCCTTGGATCGGCGCGGAGTGTACACACTTACCGCCAGCGGTGACAATAAAAAATAGTGTTCAAAAACTGCTTTTAATAAGGCGTTCAAATCTTGCTGCCTGCAGGCCTGGCACGTGGGGGAAGAAGTCCGCCCACCCCCTCTTTTCCACCCTGAAAATAACGCCGGTTTGCGCCATCCGTTGTCGCCCCCGACACCATAAGTAATGAGCGCCTGCCGAGCCACATCACAAGCCGCTTAAAAATGTCAGCAATTGGATATTTTATGCTGCGCTTGATATCAACAACCACAGCCTGAACCACCTTACACGTTTACCGCCAGATCTTCGCCAAAAAATGCGGCAAAAACTGCGCTGACGCAAAAAGCCGCGCCGCCAGATTGGCCACAATGGCCCCTCCCCACCGGTACGAGGCTTGCCAATGGATACCTTGCTTGAGCGTTTTCTGCGTTACGTGACTTTTCATACCCGCTCCGATGCGACCAATCCCGCCTGTCCCAGCAGCGAGGGACAGCTCGTCTTCGCCCGCGCCCTGTGCGACGAGATGCAGCAGATGGGACTGAGCCGGGTCACCCTGGACCAATACGGCTACCTCACCGCCTGCCTGCCGGGCAACCAGCCGGACGCGCCGGCCATCGGCCTCATCGCCCACATGGATACCGCCGACTACGAGGCGGCGCACGTGGTGCCCCAGATCATCGAAAACTATCAGGGCGGCGACATCTGTCTGGGCAAGGGGGATGAGGTGCTGGCCATTCGCGACTACCGCTTCCTGAAAAACTACCTGGGGCAGGATCTCATCACCACCGACGGCAGCACCCTGCTGGGAGCCGACGACAAAGCGGGCATCGCCGAGATCCTCACCGCCATCGACCACCTGCTGGCCCACCCCGAGATCCCCCGTGGCGATGTCTGGGTCGGTTTTACCCCGGACGAGGAGATAGGCCGCGGCGCCGACCGCTTCCCGCTGGACCGCTTCCCGGCCAAATGGGCCTATACGGTAGACGGCGGCGAGCTGGGTGAGCTCGAATACGAGAACTTCAACGCGGCCAGCGCCACCGTGCGCTTTATCGGCAACAACGTGCACCCCGGCACCGCCAAGGGCAGCATGATCAACAGCCAGACCCTGGCCGCCCGCTTCCACGCTGCCATGCCCGCCGAGCAGACTCCGGAGTGCACCGACAGGTATGAGGGCTTCTTCCATCTGGCCCAGATGAACGGCACAGTGGAAGAGACCAGCCTGCACTACATCATCCGCGACTTCGACGACGAGGGCTTCGCCGCCCGCAAGGCCCAGCTCAAGGAGCGGGTCGCCTCGCTGCAGCTGGAGGCGCCCAGGGCGCGCATCGAGCTCACCCTGACCGACAGCTATCGCAACATGCGCAGCCAAATAGAGCCGCACATGCACATCGTCGAGCTGGCCAAGGCCGCCATGCAGGCCGCCGACGTCACCCCGAGGATCAAGCCCATTCGCGGCGGTACCGACGGCGCACGGCTCTCCTTTATGGGGCTGCCCTGCCCCAACCTGTTTACCGGCGGCCACAACTTCCACGGCAAGCACGAGTTCATCCCGCTGCAATCCATGGAGAAAGCGGTCACCACCCTGGTGGAGCTGGTGCGCCTGACTTCGGCCTGGCGCGGCTAAACCGGCCATCGTCACCGCCATGACCAAAGAGGGGAGCCGGTTAAGCGGCTCCCCTCTTTGCCATCAAACTGTCATGCCGCTGCCATGGGGCGGGAACAGAAGGGCGTCACGCTAGGGTAACGACTCATCGGAGCCCAGCCCATGTTCAGTGTCGATGCCCTGCTACAACAACACCTGCCCCGCCTCTCGGCCCACGGCCTGCTGCGCCCCCTGCTCCGGCAGGGGCTGCGCTGGCTGCTGCACGAGCAGGCGTTTCAACGCTTTGCCACGAGCCATCCTCACCTGCGCGGACTCGACTTCGTCGAGCAGGCGCTGACCGAGCTCGACTTCGACTACCGGGTGAGCGAAGCCCAGCTCGAGCACATTCCGGCCAGCGGCCGGGTCATCATCGTCGCCAATCACCCCATCGGCTCCCTCGACGGGCTGGCCCTGCTGCGCCTGCTCGGCCGCATCCGGCCGGACGTCAAGATAGTGGCCAATCAGCTGCTGGCCCAGCTGACGCCGCTGCGCCCCCTGCTGCTGCCGGTGGACAACCTGGGCGGCAAGACCGACCGGCGCGCCATTCTGGCGATGGGAGAACACCTGGCGAGCGAAGGAGCGCTGGTGATCTTTCCCGCCGGCGAGGTGTCGCGCCTCGGCCCCAAGGGGGTCAAGGACGGCCCCTGGCAGGCAGGCTTCATCAAGCTGGCTCAGCGCACCCGTACCCCGCTGGTGCCCATCCACCTGGACGGGCGCAATAGCCTCTCCTTCTATCTCGCCGCCTGGCTCCACAACGACTGGGCGGGGCTGTTGCTGGTCAAGCAGCTGTTTCGCCAGCAAGGGAAACGCATCGGCATCACCATCGGTGCCCGCATCCCGGTGAGCGGAGTGCAGGAGCTGCCCGCCAAGAGCGCGGCCCGGCTGGTACGCAGCCACCTCTACCGAGTCGGGCGCGGCAAGCGGGGTTTGCTGGCCACCGAGGCCCCCATCGCCCTGCCGGAAGAGCGCCGTCAGCTCAAACAGGCCATCGACGCCTGCGAGGCGCTCGGCCACACCCCGGACGGTCAGGGGATCTACCTCTACCGACGCCACGAGCTGAGCCATTCGGTGATCCTGCGTGAACTGGGACGCCTGCGGGAGATCGCGTTTCGGGCGGTGGGGGAAGGCTCCGGCAGGCGGCGGGATCTCGACGTCTTCGACGATGACTACCACCACCTCATTCTCTGGGATCCGGCCCGGCTCGAGATCATCGGCGCCTACCGTTTCGCGCCAGTGGCCGAACTGCTGGCCAGCAAGGGGCTCGATGGCCTCTACAGCCACACTCTGTTCGGCTTTGAAGAGAAATTGCTGCCCAGGCTGGAGCTTGCCATCGAGCTTGGCCGCAGCTTCATCCAGCCCGCCTACTGGGGCAAGAGGGGGCTCGATTACCTCTGGTTCGGCATCGGCGCCTATCTGGCGCGTTATCCTCGCTATCGCTACCTGTTTGGCCCGGTGTCGCTCTCCGGCAGCCTGCCGGCGGCGGCCAAGGATTTGCTGGTGAGCTTCTATCGCCAGCATTTTGCCCCCGAGCTCGCACTCGCCCCCTCGCGCCGCCCCTACCCCGCCACGCCACCACTGTTTGCGGGGCAGGATTACGGCGCGGATCTGCGGGAGCTCAAGGCTCGCCTCGACAACCTGGGCTGCGCCATCCCCACCCTCTACAAGCAGTACTCCGAGCTGTGCGAGCCAGGCGGCGTGCAGTTCATGGATTTCGGTATCGACCCCGATTTCAACCACTGCATCGATGGGCTGGTGTGGGTGGATGTGAGCCGCCTCAAGCCCCACAAGCGGGCCCGCTATATCGGCCTCCCCGCCGAAGATGAGCCGGGTACAGCTGCCGACCGTTGACCGGACGCCACAACGAGAGAGGGAGGCCTGTGCCTCCCTCTCTTTAGTCATTGGTGCTGTGGCCTACTCGGCGGCCGGCTTGCGATCGGCATGGCCCAGGTCACGCTCGGGGGCGATGACATCGCGCACCCGCTGCGTGATCTCCTTGGCCTCGGGGAAGCCATCGTCGGCCACCCGATCCCACACCAGCACCCCGTCCACCAGGATGCGAAACTCACCCTTGCTGGCCGGCACCAGCGCCACCTCGCCCAGATCGCTGTCGAAGGTGGAGAGCAGCTCCTGGGCCAGCCAGGCGGCGCGCAGCATCCAGCGGCAGAGGGTGCAGTAGCGGATCTCGATGCGGGGTTTGGGGCTGGAAAGCGTCGTCTCGCTCATGTGGTCACTCCATCAATGGCGGCTAAGAAAAAGGCACTCACTGGGCGACCCCGTGGAAGTCGGCCAGCCAGTGACGGGCAATGGTGCGCATGGTCGACTGCGGCAGGTCGAACAGGCCGGGGGCCAGCGGCTGCAACGCCAGCTGACGCACCCCTTCGATGATCTCCGCCAGCACCAGATAGACATATTCGCCGATGACGGCGCCATGGACGAAGTTGACCGCCTCGCCCCGGTTGAGCAGGAAGATGGTGCTGCCGTCGGGACGGGTCAGTGCCAACACGTGGGGGCACACCTCCTCGCTCGGCCAGGGTAGCTGTGAGAGGCAGAACGCAAATTCGTCGTCCGCCGAGGTGACTGAAGCAACCATGGTGCCTGGGCGCAGCTGCTGCAGATCCGCCAAGTCCAGCGCGCCGTTGCCGGTGGAGCAGATCACCAGCTCGGCCCGACCGAGGGCTTCGGCCTTGCCCACCAGCTTGAAGCCGTGGGAAAGCGCCTCCACCTGGCGCAGCACGTCGGTCTCCACCAGCTCCAGGTGCAGGTTGCGGCATCTGAGCTCGCGGGCGATGCTGCGGCCCACCTTACCGTAGCCGAACAGGGCGGCCTGGCAGACATTGAAAGTACGGTTGAGGGTGCGGGCCAGGGATTCGGCGGAGTAGACCACGCTCAGACCAATCTGGATATCCTCGGCCTGCTTGAGGGGGCTGCGCGCCACCGAGATGACCGGGGTGGCCAGCACCTCCTGCTCGTAGCGCTGATGGCCGTTTTCGGTCATCTCCACCACCCCGAGGAAGCGGGGGCCGAAATACTCGCTGAGGGTAGCCTGGGTTCTGGCGAAATAGCCCCCGATATCGAGGATGATCAGCCGCTCATGGGGCGCCACCAGCGGGGCTATGTGCTCGATCACCCCCTGCGGGGTATTGGTCCACTGGCGATTGAGGGGCAGTACCGGATAGTGTTGCTGGGCCCAGGTCAGGGTCGGTCCATGCACTGACTTGGGTTTGGGCAGGATGGCGCCAATCCGCCCGATCTGATCGAGGGCCTGGATAAACTGGGGGCGATCGGGAAGCAGATGGGTAACCAGCAGGATGCAGAGTCCGTCGAGACGTCCCTGCTCGGTGAAATGGCGAAAAAACAGATGCTCAGATCCTTGACTGCGCAACTGTGGCCTCCTTAGCGCGCCGCAAACAAGCAGGCAAACAGAACCCGGTCAGACCGGGTTCTGTGTGTGTCCAGATAATTGAAAATCCTTTTTATCTGAAAGCACTATGGGGCTCAATCTTTATCTGTGCAGACTATGACGAAGTCGGCAACTTTCGGGTTAATTGTCTGTTTTTTATGCTAAAAATCAGTACAACGAGGCTTCCGGCCACACCTTCCAGAGACTGAGTCCGGCTCCTGCGCCCGCCATCAGGATCAATACGAACCAGCGCTGGATCCAGGGCTTGCTGCGCAAGGTCCACTCCAGCAGCGGCAGCAGCCAGACCGGCAGCAGCACCAGCAGCGGCACTTCCACGTATTGCCAGGCGAGCATCTGGACAAAGGCCAGCGCCAATCCGAGCGCTGCGGGCGCCACCTGGCTGCCGGCAAAGGCCCCGAGCAGGGCACGGAAACCGGCGAACGCCGCCAGCGCGCCGGCCAGCTGGGCAATCAGCAGGCTGCCGTCGATGCCGATCACCAGCGCCAGCCAGATGAAGCCGAGGGCAAAGCCGAGCCCCTCGCGGCTGTCACCGCGCAGCCCGGTCCATCCCAGCCAGGCGATGGCAGGCAGCAACGCCAGCCAGATGGCAGGCTCGCTCGCCAGCACCGAGGCCAGCCCCTGCCACCACACCAGCGCCCCCAGAGCGGCACACAGCGCAAGCGCGGCCCGCTGGTCGGCCAGCTGCGCCGCCAGGGCGGGCACCAGCAGGGTCAGCGGCAGCCACTGCCACGCTTTGACCGGCAGCCCGTAGGCTCCGCCCAGCAGACAGCCCACCAACCAGAGCGCCAGGGCGCCCCACAGATACCCCAGCCGCGGCCAGCGCCACGACAGCAAAGCGGCTCCCAAAGGAGCCGCCAGGGTTTGCAGCAGGAGTGCCGCGCCCATTACTTGCGCACGCCTTCGACGAACAGATTGATGCTCATCTCGTCGGGGATGTTCGGCACCATGTAGTTCACGCCAAAATCGCTGCGCTTGATGGTGGTGGTGGCGTTGAAGCCGCTGCGGTAGCCACCCCAGGGATCCTTGCCTTCACCGATGTGGACCAGATCGAAGGCCACTTCCTTGGACACGCCGTGCAGGGTCAGGGTGCCTTTCAGTACGCCTTTATCCTTAGTGCCCTCATAGCCGGAGCTGACGAAGGTCATCTTGGGGAACTGCTTCACGTCGAGGAAATCGGGGCTGCGCAGGTGTTTGTCGCGCGGCTCGTGGTTGGAGTCCACGCTGGCGGCGTCAATTTCGAAGCTCGCCTTGGCCGCCGCCGGGTTGGCGTCGTCCATGCTGAAGGTGCCGCTGAAGGTATTGAAACGGCCCACCAGTTCGGAGAAGCCGAGGTGACCCACCTTGAACTGCACCGTGGTGTGCGCCGCATCGACATCGTAATCGGCCGCCATCAGGGGGGCCGCCATAAACAGGCAGGAGGCCAGCAGGGCCTTGGTCATTTTCATCCGTTCGTTCCTTCATATTGGGGGTTCACAACAACAACCAAGATGCTAACCTCCATATCGGAATAGATAATCAGCGATTTATTAAAATAATTATCAACTGAGAGTGAAAGATGGACCAGATAGCCGCCATGCGCACCTTCATCAAGGTGGTGGAGTGTCAAAGTTTTACCAAGGCCGCCAACCAGCTCGGCATCTCGGTCGCCATGACCTCCAAGCTGATGCAGCAGCTGGAGGAGTCGCTCTCCACCCGGCTGTTGTCGCGCACCACCCGCCAGGTCAACCCCACCGAGGCCGGCCAGTTCTACTACCAGCGCTCCCAGGCGCTGCTGGCGGAGCTCGAAGAGACCCACAGCCAGCTCACCCGCAACAACCAGCAACCCCAGGGCACCCTCAAGCTGTCGGTGCCGATGGATTTTGGCTACCTGCACCTCTCCCCCGCCCTGCCGCTGTTTCGTGAACGCTACCCGGACCTGAAGCTGGAGATAGAGTACAGCGACCGACGGGTGGCGCTGGTGGAAGAGGGGTTCGATCTGGCGCTGCGCATCGGCAACCTGCCGGACTCCTCCCTGGTGGCCAAGCCGCTGGCCATGATGCGGCTGGAGGTATGTGCCAGCCCGGCCTATCTGGCCCGCCGAGGCACGCCGAGCACCCCGGAGGATCTCAAGCAGCACGACTGCCTGCTCTACACCCTGACCCAGCCGGACTGGGTGTTCAAACGGGATGGCGAGCAGCTGAGCGTGCGCCCGCAGGGGCCGCTGCGGGCCAACAACGGGGTGGCCCTGACCCGGGCGGCCTGTGACGATCAGGGCATCATACTGCAGCCCACCTTCATCGTCGGCGATGCGCTGCGCTCCGGCGCCCTGGTGTCACTGCTGCCGGAGTGGGAGAAGGGGCAGGTGGGGCTCTATGCCCTCTATCCGCACCGCCGTTTCGTCTCGGCCAAGGTGCGCTGTTTCATCGAATTCGTGCAGGAGCGTTATCTCGCCCCCCACTACTGGGATCGCAAGGCTTAAGTTTTGCCGCGGTGACAGAATGGCTATGAGGCGACGCTATCGGCAGGCAGCGGCAGCTCGGCCACCAGCAGCAGGTCGTGCAGGCTCAGCTGCCAGCGCGGCAGGCGCTGGCGCAGGGTCGCCAACTGCGCCTCGTCAAAGGCATAGGGCAAGGTGATGTGCAGACAGTGGCAGTCGAGCATGCCGGCCAGCTGCAGTGTCAGGATGAGATTGGCCTCGTCGGTCTTGTGCTTGTTGATGCGCTTGCCCAGTTCATGGCGAAAATGGGTCTCGGGATCCTGGGTCATCGCCTGCCAGCCGTAACCAAACAGTGGAATGAAGGCGCTGACGACCCCCAGCGCGGTCAACGGCTGTTTGGGCGGGTGATAGAGGGCGTTGAGATCCAGCTCGATGGGCGTTAGATGCAGCTCACGATTGCCGGACAAAATATTATTACTCATTGGATAACCCTGTTGATTCCACTAGACTGCGCCGCATATTTGACCTGACATGCCAACGAGGTGCTGATGCTAAGCGATATCGAGATCTCCCGCCAGTCCCCCCGTCTCCCCATTCACGCGCTGGCCGAACGCCTCGCCATCCCTTCGCACCAGCTCCATCCTTACGGTCATTACAAGGGCAAACTCAACCTCGAGCTGCTCAAGTCTCTCCCCAAACCGGCGGGCAAGCTGGTGCTGGTGAGCGCTATCACCCCCACCCCGCTTGGCGAGGGCAAGACGGTGACCACCCTCGGCCTCTCCATGGGGCTCAACCATATCGGTCAGCCCAGCATCGCCACCATCCGCCAGCCGAGCCTGGGCCCGGTGTTCGGGGTCAAGGGGGGCTCCGCCGGTGGCGGTCACGCCCAGGTGGTGCCGATGGAGGAGATGAACCTCCACCTCACCGGCGATTTTCACGCCCTCACCGCCGCCCACAACCTGGCGGCGGCGGCCCTCGATGCCCGCCTGTTCCATGAGCGCAAGCTCGGCGACCAGTTCAGCGCCAGAACCGGTTTGCAGCGGCTCGATATCGATGCAGACAACATCCTCTGGCCGCGCACCCTTGACATGAACGACCGCGCCCTACGCCACCTCACGATTGGACAGGGGGCCGCCGCCGATGGCGTCGAGCGCCAGGATCGCTTCGTCATCACCGCCGCCTCCGAGCTGATGGCCATTCTGGCGCTGGCGAGCGATCTGAAAGACCTGCGCCAGCGCATCGGCCGCATCCAGCTGGCCCGGGACCTGCGCGGCAAGCCCATCACCGCCGAGCAGCTGGAAGTGGCGGGGGCCATGACGGTGCTGCTCAAAGAGGCCCTGCAACCAACCCTGATGCAGACCACCGAGCAGACCCCGGTGCTGGTGCACGCCGGCCCCTTTGCCAACATCGCCCACGGCAACTCCTCGGTGATCGCCGATCGCATGGCCCTCGGCATCACCGATTACGTGGTGACCGAGGCGGGCTTTGGCTCCGATATGGGGCTGGAGAAGTTCTTCAACATCAAGCACCGCCAGTCCGGCATCACGCCGGCCTGCGTGGTGCTGGTAGCGACGGTGCGCGGCCTCAAGGCCAACAGTGGCCTGCTCGACATTCGACCGGGCCAGCCGCTGCCGGAAAGCCTGCTGCGCGAGGATCTGCCGACCCTCGAGCAGGGCTGCGCCAACCTCGGCTGGCACATCGCCAATGCCCGCCGCTACGGGGTGCCGGTGGTGGTCGCCATCAACCGCTTCCCCACCGACAGCGAAGCCGAACTGGCCTTGCTGGCCCGCGCGGCGCTGCGAGCCGGCGCTTGTGGCAGCGCCATCTCCAGCGCCTTTACCCAGGGTGGGTCCGGTGCCAGCGAGCTGGCCCAGGTCGTGGTGGCCGCCTGTGAGCAGCCAGGCAAAGTCAAACTGCTCTACCCCGACGAGATGAGCCTCGACGCCAAGCTGGCGACCCTGGTGGAGTGCGGTTATGGCGGGCGCGGCGTGCAGCTCTCTGAGCGCGCACGCCAGCAGCTGGCACAACTCTCTGCCGAGGGGTGGGATCACTTGCCGGTCTGCGTGGCCAAGACGCCGCTCTCCATCAGCCATGATCCGGCCCTCAAGGGGGTGCCAACGGACTTCGAGGTGCCCATCGAGGAGGTGAAGCTGTGCGCCGGTGCCGGTTTCGTCTATGCCCTTGCGGGCCCCATCATGACCATGCCGGGCCTTGGCAGCCTGCCGGCCTACCGTCATATCGACATCGACGATAACGGCGAGATAGTCGGCCTGAGCTGATGGTTGATGGGAGTGGCAGTTGCAGGCCAAGCCACCGCCTCGACAGCCTGCCGGCCTACCGTCATATCGATATCGACGATATCGTCGGCCTGAGCTAAATGGTCGGATAAAGGGTCTGGCGCCGGCCGATGACGCTGTGCTAATCCACCCTGCGATCAGCAAACCTGCCAGAAACAACAAGGCCCCACCGATTGGCGGGGCCTTCTGTTATCTGTGACCAAGGGTCAGCCTTAGAGGGTAAAGCGCTGGGTCATATGGTGCAGCGTATTGGCCAGCTTGCTCAGCTCCACACAAGCCTGGGCGGTCTGCTGGGCCCCCAGGGCGTTCTCGTCGGCCGCATTGTGGATGTTGACGATGCTGCGGTTAAGCTCTTCTGTCACCGCGTTCTGCTCCTCGGTGGCGGTGGCGATCAGGGTGTTCATGTCGGTGATCTGGGTGACGGCACCATTGATGGTGTCGATGCTGCTGCCCGCTTCCCGGGCCAGCCCCACGCTCTCCTGCATCTGCTGGCGACTCAGCTGCATGGCGCTGCCCGCCTCGGCGGTACGCTCCTGCAACACCTCGATCATCTTGCTGATCTCGGCGGTGGAGTTCTGGGTGCGCTGGGCCAGGGAGCGCACCTCGTCGGCAACGACCGCAAAGCCACGACCCTGCTCGCCGGCACGGGCCGCCTCGATGGCCGCGTTGAGCGCCAGCAGGTTGGTCTGCTCGGCGATACCGCGAATGACGTCCAGCACCATGCTGATGTTGTTGCTGTCCTGCTCCAGCTGCTGCACCACGGCGCCCGCCTGCTCAATCTTCACCGACACCTCCTCGATGCTGCTGATGGCGCTGCGCACTACCTGATTACCCTGGGTCGAGGTGCGGGAGGCATCCTTGGCGGCACTCATGGCGTCCGTGGTGTTGCGGGCCACCTCGTTGACGGTGGACTGCATCTCGTTCATGGCGGTGGCGACCTGGGAAACCTCGCTCTGCTGGCGAGCCATGCCGGTAGCAGATTGCTCGGAGATGGCGCTCACCTCCTCCACCGCGCTGCTAAGCTGGCTCACCGAGCCGGCGATCTCGCTCACCAGATCCGCAAGCGCACCCTGCATGCGATCGATGGCTGCGCCGAGCTGGCCCAGCTCGTCACGCTTGAAGCGACTGCCGCGGATCCACTCCTGCAGTTCGCCTTTGCCCAGATCACCGCTCGCGATGCGCTGCGCCTGACGGGCCAGCATCACCAAGGGATCGCGGATCTGGCGGGTCAGCACGGTGGAGAGCACGCCCGCCAGCCCCAGTCCCAGCAGCAGGGCGATGATGATGCTCAGCTTGGCGCTGTCAAACGCCTCCACTACCTGGGCACGGGAGTTGACGGAGTAGCCGTGGTTGATGCGGATCAGATCCGCCACCGACTTGGCCAGATTGGTATAGAGGGTGACTCCCTCGCTCATGAACAGCTGCTGGGCCTCGGCCAGCTGGCCACCATCCTGCATCAACCGCACGCGCTGGTGCAGGCCGACGTACTTGTCCCAGTCCTGCTTGACGATGTCGAAGGTGCGACGCTCCTCCACATCCTCTGCCCAGATGGTGGCGTCGTGGGCTTTGACCTGCCGGGCAACCTCTTGCAGGCTCTGCTCGCTGAGATCCCGATAGTGGGCTCTCTGCTGCGGATCGGCCGCCACCAGAAACACATCCAGTTCATAGCGGCGCAGAGTGTTGATGGTCTCACCCAGGGTGCTGGTGCGCACCACGGCGGGCAGTATGCTGTCGGTAAAGCCGATGGCCGCCCGGTTCATGTTGCCGAACTGCAGCAACGAGAAACCGCCGATAAAGGCCATCATCAGGCCGAGCACGGCAAAGCCTGCGGTGAGTTTCTTGCCAATGGTCATGGTACTGGTATTCATGGCGTGTCCTGGATATGAGTGAACAGATAACGCTCGTCTGGACCGTAGCGATACGATCCGCAGTCACCGCCTCCATGGCGGCTCATCCAGCCTTGATGAATCTATGTCCTTGCATGAACGAGGCGAACAGTGTTGCCAAAGTGCCGATCTGCCCAAGTGCCGATCTGCCCAAGCGCCGAGCCCAAGCCGCAATGGCACATGGCAGGGAAACGGCAGCAAGACCCCGGTCGAGAGAGCCGCCGGAACAGGCACCTTGCTGACTTGGATGCGCTCCCCAGGAGTGCACCCAAGCCATGGAAAGATATATCGACCGGGCCTGCCAATCCCTTGAGGAAAATCGTCGGGGCAACCAGCGGGCAGTCAGGAGAAGGAAAAAGGAGGGGAAATATCAAGGAGACACGGCGCTGCGGCGCCATGTCTCCTTGCCTGTCAGCTCTTCAGGCCGGCCAGGAATTCGGCGCGGGTATCGGGCTGGGTCTTGAACACCCCACCGAGGGAAGTGGTGGTGGTATAGGAGGTGGAGTCCATCACGCCGCGGGCCTTCACGCAGAAGTGGGTCGCCTTGATGCTGATGGCCACGTCCTTGGTGCCGAGCAGGGTCTGCAACGCCAGCAGGATCTGCTGGGTCAGTCGCTCCTGCACCTGGGGACGGCGGGCAAAGAACTGCACGATGCGGTTGATTTTCGACAGCCCGATCACCTTGCCACGGGGGATGTAGGCCACATGGGCCAGCCCATCGATGGTGACGAAGTGGTGCTCGCAGGTGCTGGTGAGGCTGATGTCCCGCACCATGATCATCTCGTCCACCTTCATCTTGTTCTCGATCACCGTCACCTTGGGGAAGGTGGCGTAATCGAGGCCGGAGAAGATCTCGTTGACGTACATTTTGGCGATGCGGTGCGGCGTCTCCGCCAGACTGTCATCGGCCAGATCCAGCCCCAGCGTCTCCATGATGGCGCGCATGTGGCCTTCGATCTTCTCCCGCTTCTGCTGACCGTCCAGTGCATTGGCCACCAGAGGTGTTTCGAGGCCCTCGGCCTCGAGGGCGGCCCTGACCAACAGGGCTTCCCGACTTAAGCTCGTCATCTTGTTCCTCTCCCACGCTCAGGGACTGTGATGGCCGCCTTGTCTATGACGGCATTCTGTTTTGGCGCAATAGTAAACGGCGATTATTGTCATAATTCAAGCTAACTCAAGCCCGTTCCCTGACTTTATGCCAATCCGGCGAATTTTACCCCGCCGGCGCTCCCCATACGGGGGTACCCTTTCGCTCCGGTCGCTGCCTATCTGTGCAGCCAGTTGGTTTTATCCCGCGGCAACCTGCCCATCCAGCAGGATTTTTGGGATAATCCGCCCTCTACTCCCCCTCCATCACACAATGAGGTCATGACATGGGATTTGATACCAGCGGACTACTCCCCCTGAGCGACGCCCTGCAGGGCATGCTGGCACAGCTTGACGGCTGCAGCGAGAGCGAACAGCTGCCCCTGCCAGAGGCCCTTGGCCGGGTACTCGCCATGGATATCGCCTCCCCTCTCTCCGTGCCTCCGTTCGACAACTCCGCCATGGATGGTTACGCGGTGCGGCTGGCGGATCTCGCCGGCGGCGCCCCCCTCATCATGGCGGGCAAGGCCTTTGCCGGTCAGCCCTATCAGGGTGAGTGGCCCGCCGGCCACTGCGTGCGCATCATGACCGGCGCCCCGGTGCCCGCCGGGACGGATGCGGTGGTGATGCAAGAAGAAACGCAGGCCGACGGCGACAGGATCACCTTTTTGACCACGCCGGTGCCCGGCCAGAACATTCGCCGCCGCGGCGAAGACATCCGCGAGGGCGCCAGCGTGCTCGCTGCCGGTACTCGCCTCACCGCCCGGGAGATGCCGCTGCTGGCCTCCCTCGGCATTGCCAGCGTGTCGGTACGTCGGCCGCTAAAAGTGGCCATCTTCAGTACCGGTGACGAGCTCAAGCCGGTCGGCACTCCCCTCGCCCACGGCGACATCTACGATTCCAACCGCTACGGCGTGCGGGCCATGCTGGATCGCATGGGCTGCGACTGCCTCGACCTTGGCATCATCCCGGACGATCCGGCCCAACTGCGCGCCGCCTTTCTGAAGGCCGATCGCGAAGCCGACGCCCTCATCACCACCGGCGGCGTCTCGGTGGGGGAAGCGGACTTCACCAAACAGCTGCTGGAGGAGCTCGGCGAAATCGGCTTCTGGAAGCTGGCCATCAAGCCGGGCAAGCCGTTTGCCTTCGGTCGTCTGCCCCATGCCTGGTTCTTCGGCCTGCCGGGCAACCCGGTCTCCGCCATGGTCACCTTCGATCAGCTGGTGCAACCGGCGCTGGCCAAGCTGGCCGGCCAACGTTTCGAACGCCCGCTTCAACTGCAAGCCATTGCCACAGAGCCGCTCAAGAAGGCGCCGGGCCGGCTCGACTTCCAGCGCGGCATCCTGGCTCAGGGGCAAAACGGCCTGGAGGTGCGCAGCACCGGCTCGCAGGACTCCGCCGTGTTCAGCTCCCTGTCGCGGGCCAACTGCTACATCGTCCTTGAGCGCGAGCGGGGCCGCGTTGCGGCAGGCGAGACGGTCACCGTCGAACCATTCGGGGGATTGCTGCTGTGAGGGAGATCCTGAGCGATGCCGAGCTCTTGCGCTACAACCGCCAGATCATCCTCAAGTCCTTCGACTTCGAGGGGCAGGAGGCGCTCAAGCAGGCTCATGTGCTGGTGATCGGCGCCGGCGGCCTCGGCTGCGCCGCCAGCCAGTATCTGGCGGTGGCCGGGGTCGGCCAGCTCACCCTGGTCGATTTCGATCGGGTGGAGCTCTCCAACCTGCAGCGCCAGGTGCTGCACACCGATGAGCGCATCGGCCACTACAAGGTGGAATCCGCTGCCCAGTCCCTGCGTGCCCTCAACCCCTGGCTCAACGTGGAGACCCACGACGCCGTGGCCGACGAGGCGCTGCTCGATACCCTGTTGCCCCGCCACCAGCTGGTATTGGATTGCACCGACAACCTGGCCATTCGCAACCTGCTCAACCAAAAGGCCCGCCAGCATGGCGTGCCGCTGGTCAGCGGCGCCGCCATCCGGCTGGAGGGACAAGTCTGCAGCTTCACCTGGCAGGAGGGGGAACCCTGCTACGCCTGCCTCAGCGCCCTGTTTGGCGAGCAGGCGCTCACCTGCGTCGAGGCGGGGGTGCTGGCACCTGTGGTGGGACTGGTGGGCAGCCTGCAGGCGCTCGAAGCCATCAAACTCTTGGTAGGGATGGGCCGCAGTTACAGCGGCCGCCTGCTGATGATCGACGGCCTTGGCGGCACCTTTCGCGAAATGAAGCTGCCCAAGCGCCCCGACTGCCCGGTCTGCTCGCACGGGTGAACCACCCCAGCGAGCCTTTACGCCAACAAAAAGCCGACCCTTGGGTCGGCTTTTTTATCTACCTCTGCTGCCTGCTCCCCTCAATGGGTTGAGAGGATCCGCTGCAACAGATGATTGAAGCCGGAGGGATCTTCCGCCGGCCAGGCGTGGTGGCCGTTGGGGGTGTGGATGGTGGCATTGGGCAGGGAGGCGAACTGCTCTACCCGCTTGGCGAGCGGCAGATAGTCGTGGCTGGTGGAGATGATGGCCACCGGCTGCCAGATGTTGCCGAGCCGGGCGCGCACCGACCAACCGGGCAGCGCCTCCAGCAGCGCCTTGTAGGTTTTCTTCTTGTTGCGCACGAAACGCAGCCGGAAGGTATGACGCACCTGGGCAAGGTCGGGGCCGGGAAAGAGCTCGCGGCCGAGCCACCAGGCGAGCGGCCGCAGGCCGAACCAGCGCAGCCACTTGAGGCGCTGGGCAAAGCGCTCCTGCTCTTTTGGCGTCTCCAGCAAAAATTCGCTAAAGCCGTTGACCAGCACCAGCCCTTGTACCTTGTGCGGCAGTTGCAGCGCCAGCTCCAGCGCCACCATGGCCCCGAGCGACAACCCTACCACCCAGGCGGGCTCAGGCTGTTCATCTAGCCAGTTCACCACGTCTGCCGCCAGGGTCGCCACGTCGAACGGCCCCTCCTGCATGCTCTGGCCGTGACCGCGCAGATCCAGCGCCACCACCCGGTAGTGCTCGGAAAAGCGTTCGATCTGCGCCTGCCAGTCGAGGCTGGAGGAACCCAGCCCGTGCAGCAGCAACAACAAGGGGCCCTCCCCCGCGCTGCGCAGGGCAAGACCGTTGGATTTCATCACCTGATTGCGGCGCATCAGTTCATTGCCTCTCGACTCATCCGCTGAACCATCCTGATTTTCTGCCTCTTCTACAATCCGCTCAACCTTCGCTGACCAGGCTCACCGCCTTGATGTAGGCGTAGATCTGCTGGTTCGGGGCAAGCGCCAGCCGTCTGGCGGAGCGGCTGGTGATCCGGGCCAGCAGTATCTGCTGACCCAGCGCCAACTGCAACAGGGTCTGGCCGGGGCGCACTTCGCGTTCGGCCAGCAGTCGGGTGGTGAGGCAGTTGGAGAGGCTGGAGTGTTCGATGGGGGCGGTGGCAATCACCACGTCTCGCCCGGCCACCTTGATCTGCAAGGGGCCACCATCGTCCGGCACCTGGGTCATGGTGACCCGCAACAGCTGCTCGCCGAGCAGCAGGGTTGCCATCTGCTCCTCTTCATCGTAGTGAGAGAGGGTCGCCGTCAGCATCACCCCGGCGTCGTCGCGACTGGCAAGCGAAAGGTCGGTACGGGCGAAGATCTCGCTCGGCCGATCTTGCGCCTCCACCCGGCCATCCGCCAGCAGCACCAGCTGATCGCAGAGCAGGCTCACCTCCTCCA
The DNA here is from genome assembly GCF_963888745.1 of Aeromonas sp. DNRA1. Classification (NCBI taxonomy): domain Bacteria; kingdom Pseudomonadati; phylum Pseudomonadota; class Gammaproteobacteria; order Aeromonadales; family Aeromonadaceae; genus Aeromonas; species Aeromonas sp. DNRA1. The sequence continues at coordinate 517,342 of NZ_CAWPKQ010000001.1, forward strand.
TGGCGTGGCTGACGAAGATCATCGGGATGCCGCTCTCCTGCTGCAAGCCCTTGAGCACGTGGGCCTGATGGATTCGGCTCCGTCTGTCCAGCGCGGAAAAAGGTTCATCCAGCAGCAGCAAATCCGGTTCGGCCAACAGAGCCCGGGCCAGTGCCACCCGCTGGCGCTGGCCGCCGGAGAGGCCGTGAGCCGGCTGGGGCAGCAGTTCGGCAAAGCCGAGCCGCGTTGCCAGCGTCTCGGGCTGCCAACGCCCTCGCCCCTTGCGGGCCGCCAGTTGCAGGTTGCCAAGAACGCTCAGATGGGGGAAGAGGCGCGAATCCTGAAACACCAACCCGATGCGGCGCGCCTCGGGCAGCAGATCGCTCAGCGCCCTGCCCTGCCAGTTCAGCTTGTCGCCCGGCGCCCTGTCCAGCCCGGCGATGATGCGCAGCAGGCTGCTCTTGCCGCAACCGGAGGGGCCGAACAGACCGAGGATGCCCCCAAGCTCCAGTGCCAGTTCACAGTCGAGGGTAAAGGCGCCAAACGCCCGCCTCGCCTTGAGTTGCAACGGTTGCGCCTTGCGGGTGTCGCTCATCCGAACAGCCTCCGTTGCCGGCGCTGCAGCACGCCATACACCAGCACCAGCATCACCAGCGAGAAGCCCATCAGGCCGCCCGCCAGAATATGGGCATTCTGGTAATCCATCGCCTCCACATGATCAAACAGGGCGATGGAGAGTACCTGGGTCTCGCCGGGGATGTTGCCGCCAATCATCAACACCACCCCGAACTCCCCCAGGGTGTGGGCAAAGCCGAGCGCCGCCGCCATCACGAAGCTGGGCAGGGTCATCGGCAAGATGATGTGAAAGAAGCGCTCAACCGGGCCGAAGCCCAGAGTGGCGGCGGCCTCCAGCTCCTTGTTGCCCATGTTGACGAAGGCGGAGGTGAGCGGCTGCACCACGAAGGGAAGCGAGTAGAGGATGGAGGCGAGCAGCAGACCGGTAAAACTGAAGGCGAGCGGCGCCCCGAAGGTGTCGCGCCACCAGGCCCCCAGCCCATAGGAGGGGGAGAAGGCCAGCAACAGATAGAAACCGAGCACCGTTGGCGGCAGCACCAGTGGCAGGGCCACCAGGGCCTCCACCACGGGTCTGAGCCGGTGCTGGCTGCGCGACAACCACCAGGCCAGCGGCGGCGAGAGCAGCAACAGGATGATGGTGGTGCTGGCTGCCAGCTTCAGGGTAAGCCAGACCGCCAGCAGATCCCCTTCACTCATCGCCTTCCTCCCGGGTAGATGCCGACAACCATAGAAAGCGTTCCTTCATCGCACTGGCGGGCCGACCCGAAGGCCAGCCAACCGTTAGCAGATCGGCCATGCCATCACTGCGGCAGTGCATAGCCCGCAGCCTTGATCTGTGCCTGACCGGGCCCCTTGAGCCAGGCAACCAGCGCCTCGACCACGGCCCCTTTCTTCAATACCAGCCCCTGCTGTTCGATGGGGGGGTAGAGGTCAGCCGGTACGGCCCAGGCTTCGCCGGTCTTGCCCGCTTCCACCAGGTTTGCCCAAGCGACGAAGCCCAGCTCGGCGTTGCCGGTGTCGACGAACTGCCAGGTCTGGCCGATATTGGTGCCGGTCAGCAGACGGTACTGCTTGGGATCGATCTTGAGATGGTCGAGGGTCGCCATGGCGGCGGTGCCGTAGGGTGCGGTTTTCGGGTTGGCGATGGCAAGGTTGCCCTTCCAGCTGCGCAGGGTTGCCTCGTCAGGCGCCGGCCCCCCCTTCTGCCATAGGCCCAGCTGGCCGATGGCGTAGGTGAAACGCTCGCTCCCCTTGCCTTCCTGCTCCAGCTTCTGCGGGGTTTTCACGTCGGCGGAGAGGAAGAGATCGAACGGGGCGCCGTGGCTGATCTGGGTGTAGAGCACCCCGGTCGCGGCGGAGGAGATGGCCAGGGTGTGGCCGGTCTTGGCGGTGAACTCCTTGCCGATGCGCTCTATGGTGCCCTTGAAGTTGGCGGCCACGGCCACCTTGACCTCGTCGGCCTGTACGGCACCTGCCTGCAGCGCACTAGCGCAGACCCCTGCAATGACAACGGATAACAGCGGTTTCATTCCTTTACCTCCTGAATGGGGACGCTTTTATCGGTCCCCGTAGGAGGAGGCGGCCCCGAAAACAGGGGCCGCGGCTCCCGATGAGCCAGCCCCTTGAACAGATCAAGCTTGCCAGCGGGCGGCGGCAGTGTTGTCGCTCTCCTTGGCCTCGACCCAGCGTTCTACCCCTTCGGCGGTCAGCTCTTTTTTCCAGAATGGCGCCCGGGTTTTCAAGAAATCCATGATGAAGTGGCAAGCCTCGAAGGCCGCCTCGCGGTGGGCACTGCTCACCACCACCAGCACAATCTGATCGCCGAGCAGCAGCTCGCCGATGCGGTGGATCAGGGTGCACTCCTGCAGGGGCCAGCGGCTGCGGGCCTCGGCCACTATGTCCGTCAGCGCCTTCTCGGTCATGCCGGGGTAGTGCTCGAGGGCCAGCCCCTTCACATGCTCCCCCTGATTGAAGTCGCGCACCTTGCCGACAAAGCTGACCACGGCGCCGGTGTCCTGCCGGGCGGCGAGGCGGGCATATTCGTCGGCCAGCGAGAAGTCATCCCGCTGCACCAGAATGCGATCGGTCATGGTTGCGTTGCTCATCCTTAACCTCCGGTCACCGGAGGGAAGAAGGCGACCTCATCGCCATCATGGAGAGGCGTATCCAGCGGCACCAGGGTCTGGTTGACCGCAACCAAGAGCTTGCCTGCTTCCAGCGCCAGCGCCCACTTGTCGCCGCGCTCGCTTAAGGTGCTCCGCAGCTGCTCGGCAGTGGCGTACTCACAAGGCAGGCTCAGCTCGTCGCAGGCCACCAGCTCTCTTACTTGCGCAAAAAAGAGTACCTTGATCATGCTTGTTCTCCTTCAGTCACACCCAGCTGAAAATGGCCGGACTTGCCGCCCTTTTTCTCCACCAGCCGCACCTGTTCGATCACCATGTCCTTTTGCACCGCCTTGCACATGTCGTAGATGGTCAGCGCTGCCACCGAGGCGGCGGTCAATGCCTCCATCTCGACCCCGGTCTTGCCAGCCAGCTTGCAGAGGGTGCGAATGTGGACCCTATTTTGCTCCGCCTGGGGTTCTATCTCTACCTCCACCCGGGTAAGGGCCAGTGGATGGCAGAGGGGAATGAGATCCGAGGTCTTCTTGGCCGCCATGATGCCGGCGATGCGGGCGGTGGCGAACACGTCCCCCTTGTGGTGCTGACCGCTCAGGATCAGGGCCAGGGTCGCGGGGGCCATGGTGACAAACGCCTCGGCGCGAGCCTCGCGCTCGGTCACCTGCTTGTCGGTCACATCCACCATGTGGGCTTCGCCGCTCTGGTTGAGATGGGTCAGGTGGGGCTGAGTCTGCTTGGGTTCAGTCGGGTTCATCAAAGGCCCTCAAAGATGGGAGACAAAGTTGCACGGCTTGGTGCGGGCATCGAGCTGGTCTTGAACAAGCTTCTCCCAACCCAGCTGGCAGGCACCGGGGGAGCCCGGCAGACAGCAGATCAGGGTGCGATTGGCCAGCCCGGCCAGCGCGCGGCTCTGCATGGCGGAGCCCTTGATTTCGGCAAAGGAGAGCTGGCGGAACAGTTCACCAAAGCCCTGCACGGTGCGCTCGAACAGCACGCCGACCGCCTCGGGCACCCGGTTTTGTTCGTTGAAGCCGGTGCCGCCGTTGATGAGCACCACCTGTACCCCCTCATCGGCAATCCAGTCGCTCACCTGAGCGCGAATGCGAAACAGATTGTCGGGGCAGAGCGCCCGGTCGGCCAGCACGTGGCCGGCATCGGTAAGGGCAGAAACCAGATAGTCGCCCGCGCTGTCATCGGCGGCGGTACGGCTGTCGGAGACCGTCAGCACGGCGATCTTGAGGGGAATGAATGCGTTGTTTTTCTGTCCCATGGGCAGCTCCTGATGGCAAAGGACCGTGAGCAAAGAGAAGAAAAGTGGCCAGGATCCCGGCTGGCAGCGCTCGATTGCGAGGAGAGGCTCATGTCCGTCAGGACCAAACCTTGACCAGTCGGTCACGCGCTGCGACTCACGGCGGGCCGATTCTACCAAAACTCGCGCCAGAGGGGGGATTAAAAGGGCGCACGGCGGCGCTTTTGCCCTGACCGGGCGGAATATGAACAGGCCGGGCGAACCCGGCCTGCATCAGGTGGGCTTAGAAGCCCTTCACGCCCGTCATGTCGGGCAGCTGGTGAGCAATACCCTTGTGACAGTCGATACAGGTGCTCTCGCCGCTGGCAAGACTGGTGGAGTGCATCTGGGCACCCCGTTTGCCTTGCAGGGAGAAGTCCATGTACTCGAAGTTATGGCAGTTGCGACACTCCCTCGAATCCGTGTCCTTCATCCGCTTCCACTCCCGCTCTGCCATCTCGCGCCGGTGCGACTCGAACTTCTCGCGGGTGTCCACCTTGCCGGTCAGCATGCCCCACAGCTCCTTGGAGGCCTGCACTTTGCGGATGATCTTGTAGGTCCACTCGTGCGGCACGTGGCAGTCCGGGCAGCTGGCGCGCACGCCGGAACGGTTGGCGTAGTGGATGGTGTCGCGGTACTCCACGAACACGTTGTCCTTCATCTCGTGGCAACCGGTACAGAACTTCTCGGTGTTGGAGGCTTCCATGGCGGTGTTGAAACCGCCCCAGAAGATGACCCCGCCGAAGAATCCCATCAACAGCAGCACCCAGAGGGCAGCCTTCGAGGGAGACTTGAAGGTGGTCCACAGACGCTGCACAAAACCGGGTAATTTCATCTATGGGCTCCTCAGTTCAGCGCTTCAACTGGTTTAAACGTATTCTCCACCAGCGGCTTGGCATCCGCTTGCGGCACGTGGCACTGCAGGCAGAAGTAGCGACGCGGCGAGACCTCGCCCAGGGTCATGCCGTCACGGGTCTCGAAGTGAGTCGGGCTGATCTTGGGGGCCTTCATGGCGCTGGCGTTCTTGAAGCTGTGACAGGCCAGGCACTTGTTGACCTTGTTGTCCACTTCATAGTTGCGGGTGTCGTGGGGGATCAGCGGGGGCTGATGCATGTACTGGCGATCGTAGAGGTCACCATCCTTGCGAAAGTTCTTCATGGGAGCCGCATCAGCATCCGTCACCAGATCCGTGCTCCCCCGCTCCGATTTGATGCCCCCCGTGCTGTTGGTGATCTCGGGGACTGCCGCCATCAAGGAACCTGCCATCAGACAGGCCAGCATTGCTCCAATCAGCTTCTTCATTATGTGTTCTCCGACGTTTTCTCTGCCTTGACGGCAAAACCTACAGTGATTTCAAAAACTTGCTCCGCGCAGACATCGATGCAACGGCCGCAGTTGGTACACTCCTGAGCCACAATCAAGGGCCCGTGACCACGCTTGGCACCGTGAACGGGGCCGCGCAGGATGGGACGTTCCGGGCAGACCGCATAACAATCCATGCAGTTGCTGCACCGCTCGCGCCCCTTGGCAGAAATCTTGATGAACCCGACCCGGTTGACCAGGGCATAGAAGGCCCCCACCGGACAGAGATGGCCGCACCAGCCCCGCTCCACCACAAAGAGGTCGAACAGGAACAGCACCGCCAGCAAGGCCCAGCCCGCCCCCATGCCAAACAGCAGGCCGCGCAGGGTGAGCGACACCGGATTGACCAGCTCCCACACCAGTACACCAGCGATGGCCGGTGCCACCAGCACCATGACCAGCAGCCAGTAGCGGGTGGTGCGGCTGAACTGACCGTTGCCCTTGAGGCCCAGTCGCCCCCTGAGCCAGGCCGCGGCATCGGTGACCAGGTTGACCGGACAGACCCAGGAGCAGAACACCCGTCCCCCGACCAGCCAGTAACCCAGCAGCACGATGACGGCCCCCAGCCAGAGGATGGGGATGGGCCAATGGCCCGCCGCCAACGACTGCAGCAGGGTCAGCGGATCCGTGAGCGGCACCGTCTCCAGCAACAGCGAGCTGGAGAGATTGCCCTTGAGGATCCAGATGCCCGCCAGCGGCCCCAGCAGGAACAGCGTCAGCACACCGAACTGGCAGAGCCGGCGCAGCAGCAAGAAGCGGTGTGACCGCCACCAGCCCAGCCTGGCCGTGGCCTCGGCTCCCGGATAACGACTCATAGCCCCTCCGGTTTGCGGGTCGGCAGAGTGAGCCTGTCGCCGATGAGCGATTTGCCCGCCTTCGCCTTCTCTTCCCAGCCGAGCCGGTAGTGGTGGCCAATCTCTCCCTTGGCGAGCTGGCGAGGCACCACCTTGATGGCCGCCTCCTCCAGCACGCAGGCATGCTCGCACTTGCCACAACCGGTGCAGACATCGCTGTGCACCGTGGGCAGGAACATGGCGTGCTTGCCGGTGCGCTGGTTGTGCTGCAGCTCCAGGGTGATCGCCTTGTCGATGAGCGGGCAGACCCGGTAGCAGACGTCGCAGCGCAGCCCCAGGTAGTTGAGGCAGGTCTCGTGATCGATGAGCACCGCCACCCCCATCCGCGCCTGATCGATGTCGGTCATGGCCTGATCCAGCGCCCCGCTAGGGCAGGCCACCACGCAGGGGATGTCGTCACACATCTCGCACGGGACGGCGCGCGCCTTGAAGTAGGGGGTGCCGGTGGTCACGGGTTCAAACAGCCGGGCGAGCTTGAGAGTGTCGTAGGGGCATGCCTCGACGCAAAGCCCGCAGCGCACGCAGGCGCCGAGAAACTCGGCCTCGTCGAGGGCAGCCGGCGGGCGCAGCGCCTGGGCAGGCACGGCTTGTGCCTGCTGGCGGGCCACGCCACCGAGCCCCACGCCAAGCAGGCCCACACCGCAGGCCCCCTTGGCCATGTCGGCCAGAAACTGGCGCCGACTACGACTCATCTCGCGCTCCCCCGCCTTATGCCTTGACGACCTTGACGGCGCACTTCTTGTAATCCGTCTCTTTGGAGAGCGGATCGGTGGCGTCCAGGGTCAGCTTGTTGACCAACTGGCTCGCATCGAAGAAGGGCATGAACACCAGTCCCTTGGGCGGACGGTTGCGGCCGCGGGTCTCGACCCGGGTCTTCACCTCGCCTCGGCGGGAGGAGACGATCACCTCTTCACCACGGCGCACACCACGGGCCTTGGCATCTTCCGGATGCATGAACAGCACCGCATCCGGGAAGGCGCGATAGAGCTCGGGGACCCGGCGGGTCATGGTGCCGGTGTGCCAGTGCTCCAGCACGCGACCGGTGGAGAGCCACATGTCGTACTCTTTGTCCGGTGCCTCGGCGGCCGGCTCATAGGGCAGCGCGAAGATCACCGCCTTGCCATCCGGCTTGCCGTAGAAACGCACCCCTTCGCCCGCTTTCACATAAGGGTCGAACCCTTCGCGGTAACGCCACAGGGTCTCCTTGCCGTCCACCACCGGCCAGCGCAGGCCGCGGGCTTCGTGATACTGATCAAACGGCGCCAGATCGTGGCCATGGCCGCGACCGAAGGTGGCGTACTCTTCGAACAGACCCTTCTGGACATAGAAACCAAAGTGCTCGGCCTCGTCGTTCAGGGCCCCCTTGCTCTGCTCTTTCGGGAACTGGTTGACCTGGCCGTTGGCATAGAGCACGTCGAACAGGGTCTTGCCCTTCACTTCCGGCATCTTGGCGATCAGTTCCGCCGGCCACACCTCTTCCACCTTGAAGCGCTTGGAGAACTCCATCAGCTGCCACAGGTCGGACTTGGCCCCTTCCGGCGGCTTGACCTGCTGGTGCCAGAACTGGGTACGGCGCTCGGCGTTGCCGTAGGCCCCCTCTTTCTCCACCCACATGGCGGTCGGCAGGATGAGGTCGGCCGCCTGGGCGGTCACGGTCGGATAAGGGTCGGACACCACGATGAAGTTGGCCGGGTTGCGATAACCGGGCAGCCCCTCTTCGTTCATGTTCGGGCCGGCTTGCATGTTGTTGTTGCACATCACCCAGTAGGCGTTGAGCTTGCCGTCTTTGAGCATGCGGTTTTGCAGCACGGCGTGGTAGCCCACCTGCTCCGGGATGGTGCCTTCCGGCAGCTTCCAGATCTTCTCGGCGATGGCGCGGTGCTTGGGTTCGGTTACCACCATGTCGGCCGGCAAACGGTGAGCGAAGGTACCCACTTCACGGGCGGTACCGCAGGCGGAGGGCTGACCGGTCAGGGAGAACGGACCCGAGCCCGGGGTGGAGATCTTGCCGGTCAACAGGTGGATGTTGTAGCAGAGGTTGTTGGCCCAGACACCGCGGGTATGCTGGTTGAAGCCCATGGTCCAGTAAGAGACCACCTTCTTGCTCGGATCGGCATAGAGCTGGGCCAGCTTCTCGAGCTTGTCCTTCGGCACGCCGGAGAGCTTGGAGACGGACTCCAGATCGTAATCCGCCACGAACTTGGCGAAGTCGTCGAAGCTCATCGGGGTGGAGTCGCCGCTGTCCGGGTTCTTGGCCTTCTGCTGCAGCGGGTTGGTGGGACGCAGGCCGTAGCCGATGTCGGTCACCCCTTTGCGGAACTGGGTGTGCTTGTTGACGAACTCCCAGTTCACCTTGTCGTTCTGGATGATGTAGTTGGCGATGTAGTTGAGGATCGCCAAATCGGTCTGCGGGGTGAACACCATGCCGTTGTCCGCCAGCTCGAAGCTGCGGTGCTCGAAGGTAGAGAGCACGTGCACCTGCACATCCTGGTGAGACAGACGGCGATCGGAGATGCGCGACCAGAGGATGGGGTGCATCTCGGCCATGTTGGAGCCCCACAGCACGAAGGCGTCGGCCTGCTCGATGTCGTCGTAGCAGCCCATGGGTTCATCCATGCCGAAGGTACGCATGAAGCCCACGACCGCGGAAGCCATGCAGTGACGGGCATTGGGATCCAGGTTGTTGGTACGCAGACCCGCCTTCATCAGCTTGGCGGCGGCATAGCCTTCCCATACGGTCCACTGGCCGGAGCCGAACATGCCGACGGCGGTCGGTCCCTTCTCTTTGAGAGTGGCCTTGAACTTCTCGGCCATGATGTCGAAGGCCTGATCCCAGCTGATGGGTGCGAAGTTGCCGTTCTTGTCGAACTTGCCGTCCGTCATGCGCAGCATGGGCTGGGTCAGCCTGTCCTGGCCGTACATGATCTTGGACAGGAAGTAACCCTTGATGCAGTTAAGACCGCGGTTGACCGGTGCATCGGGATCGCCTTGGGTCGCCACGACGCGCCCATTCTGGGAACCCACCAGCACGGAACAGCCGGTACCGCAGAAACGGCACGGTGCCTTGTCCCAGGTGATGGCGGTCTTATCGGTACTGGTGATCAGATTGGCCGCCAGCGTGGGGGCACTGACACCAGCAACGGCAGCGGCTGCCGCCACCGCGTTGGCCTTCATAAAGTCGCGTCGACTCAGCTTCATGGCATATCCTCACATTGCTTATCGCGTAAGTTGTCGAGTGTATCGAACTGGTTTTGGCTCAGGGCGGCGAACTCGTACCCCGGCATCGCTTTATCTTTGCATCCATGGCGGCCATTACGATGAGTCACGCAGGCTCGGCCTCATGGCGCTACTCCTTGCACTGGGCCTCGAGCTCATCAAACTGGTGGTAAATCAGGGCGGCGGACAATACACCCGGCATCGCATTGATGGCGTCGATGGCCGCCATGATGGGACGCTGGCTCGGACCTTCCAGAGTCACCACCAACTTGCCCTCATCACTGACGGCATGGATCTCGGCCCCCTCGAGGGTCGCGATCTCGTCTGCGAGCTGGTGACGCAAGGAAGGCTGGGTCAGCACCACCAGGCTCGATACATGGAACTCTTGTTTCATTGTGACTCCTGCTTCACACAGATCCTGCTTCATCTGGACTCCTCGCCAGCGGGTGCCCCCACCCGGATGCTGCCCACCGGGCAATCCATCACGCAGGCACCGCAACCGGTGCAGGCTGCCGCATCAATGCTGGGGGTCGGCACCCGGCCCAGCACGGGGGAGAAACGAATCGCCCTGGGTTCGCAGCTGTCCTGGCAGCGCTGGCAGAATACCTGGCCATGGGCCAGACAGTTGGCTTCAATATGGGCGATGTATTGCCAGGGGGCCTCCGTGGTCGGGCGAAATATCGGCACTTTGCAAGCGGCGACACATTCCCCGCAAAAAGTGCACTCGCCGCGCAGAAAATCCACGCTCGGAAAACCACCATCACCCTTGATCAGGATCTGCTCCGGGCAAGCCGTGAGGCAGTCACCACAGCGGGTGCAATCGGCGGCAAAATCGGGCCAGGCGACGGACCAGGGCAGTTGCACCCGAGGCTCATTCGATGTCAGACGACCCCGAAACAGACTGCGACGCGACAGGTTGACCCCATCCGGCATAACGGCTCCTTGCTGCTGGTAGTGGCGCACGAGTGAGTCCCATGACAGGTATTTTCAATACCTATTATAAGAGTGGGTGTATATTGCGGCCCTGACAAGTTCAGGGATATACCACCAGGGAGATAATCAGGGGGGATTCTTGCGCTGGATCAAACCCTTGGCGCAATAAAGAACAATGGGGGCAAGGCAAAATACCCCCATTTGAGGATTGCTTATTAATCGATGGCTATTTTTGTCGGCTGCCGTGGATCAGCCGCCGATGGAGGCCAGATGCGGGGTCATGCCGGCATTGCCTTCGTGCAGTCGATGGGTCGCCGCCTTGCCGGCAAGGGCGCTGCGGATCCGCTGCTGCAATTCATCCTGCTGGCCATCGGCCGTCAACAGATCCCGCAGCTCCACTCCATGGTCGCCGAACAGACAGAGGTGCAGCTTGCCGAGGGAAGAGACCCGCAGCCGGTTGCAACCGGCACAGAAATCCTTGCTGTAGGGCATGATGAGCCCTACCCCGCCCATCGACTCCGGGTGCATGAACACCTGGGCGGGGCCATCGTCGGCACCGCGCAGCTGCTGCAGCCAACCGGCATCGAGCAGACGCTGCTTGATGAGCGCCCCGCTGGCGTGATGATCCCGAAACAGGGTGTCCATCTCGCCGGTCTGCATCAGCTCGATGAAGCGCAGTTCGATGGGCTTGTGCCGGATCCAGGCCAAAAACGCATCCAGCTGATGATCGTTGAGTCCCTTGAGCAGCACGGCATTGATCTTGACCGACTTGAAGCCGGCGGCCAGCGCCGCTTCGATGCCATCCATCACCTCCGCCAGCTTGTTCTCACCGGTGATCTGATGAAACTGGCGCGGATCTAGGCTGTCGACGCTGACATTGAGGGCAGTCAAACCCGCATCGAACCACTCCCTGGCCCGCTCTTTCAAACGATAACCATTGGTGGTCATGGCCACCTTCTCGATGCCGGGGGTATTGGCCACCGTCTCTATGATGGCGGTGAAGTCCCGGCGCAGGGAGGGCTCCCCGCCGGTCAGGCGCACCTTGCGGGTGCCCATGGCGGCAAACCCGGAGACGACGCGGCCGATCTCTTCCAGAGAGAGAAAGGGCTGACGCCCCGCCTTGTCACCGGCCGGTGGCCGATAGCCATCCGGCAAACAGTAGGTACAGCGAAAATTGCACACATCGGTGATCGACAGGCGCAAATAGTAGAAACGACGGGAAAAACCATCTTGCAGTGGGGACATAAACACCTTTCCAAATACGGGAGGCCAGGGCATTTCTTTCCTGACCCTTACAGCTCGAACATCGGCTGACGGCGGTTTCCCCCTATCATGAGGACTTAGGCAAAACCGCTCGGAGTTCATCTAGTTTTTCGATGCTAGCACAAGTTGGAGTACACTCCCATGCTACTTTGTGGGGTTATTGTCTGAAGTGAAGGAAGAGAGCCGGCATGGGAAAGTGGTTCAAGGTACATTCTGTCAGCAGCGCCATCGGGCGCTCCATGGTGCTCATCCTGTTCATGGCAAGCCTGATCGCCGTGGTGGCCATGGTGACCCTGTTTTATTCGGTGCCCGATGCCAAGGCAATCAACCTCTCCGGTTCCCTGCGGATGCAGGCCTACCGGATGGCCTACGAGATTGAACAGGGCCAGCAGGTGCTGAGCCGGCTCGATCAGTTCGAGCATACCCTGCATGCCGCCGAGCTGCAGGAGACCCAGCGCTGGATCACCCCCGCCTCCCTGCGCCGCACCTATGGCGAGGTGCTGCAACAGTGGCAGGTGATGCGCGAGCACATCGAGAACGCCACCCCGCAGCGCTACACCGACAACACCGAGCAGTTCGTCGCGGCCATCGACGACTTCGTCAACCAGATGCAGTACCACGTGGAATTCAAGGTGCGCATGCTGGCCCTGGCCGAAGGGCTAGGGCTGCTCTCCATCATCACCATTGCCTGGTTCACGGTGCGCTTTACCCGCCAGCAGGTGGTGGCTCCGCTCAACCAGCTGGTCTATTGCGCCCGCCAGATCCAGCGCCAGGAGTTCGACCTGACCCTGCCCCCCCACTGCGAAAACGAGCTGGGGGAGCTGTCGGGGGCTTTCGTCACCATGGCCGACGAACTCGGCAAGCTCTACCGGGAGCTAGAGAGCAAGGTCGAAGAGAAGACCGCCAAGCTGCAGCAGGCCAACGACACCCTCTCTTTCCTCTACAGTACCGCCCAGAAGCTGCACGCGGCGCCGCTGAGCCGGCGTACCCTGCTCAAGCTGCTGGAGCGGGCGGCAGCCCACCAGCACATCGACTACATCCGGCTGACCCGCTTCGAGCACAATGCCATGCCGGACTACATCACCGGCCGCAAGGGCTGGCCCGGCGATCTGGATGCCGTGGTCAGCTTCTATCTGCAGATGGACGAGCAGGAGTATGGCCGGCTCGACGTCATCAGCAGCCACCCCATCGACGAGCGGCTGATGAAGAACTTCTCCATGCTGCTGGCCCAGGTGCTGCACAAGGATCAGACCCTGCTGCAACAGCAGCGCCTGCTGCTGATGGAAGAGCGGGCCGTCATCGCCCGCGAGCTGCACGACTCGCTGGCCCAGGCCCTCTCCTATCTCAAAATCCAGTCCACCCTGCTCAAGCGCTCCTTCGCCAAGGGGGATACGGTCAAAGCCGAAGCCGCCATGCAGCAGATCGACGAGGGGCTTGGCAGCGCCTATACCCAGTTGCGCGAGCTGCTCGGCACCTTCCGTCTCAGCATTGGCGACGCCAATCTCGGTGAAGCCATCAAGGTGATGCTGGAGCAGCTCAAGCCGCAAACCCAGGCCGACATCAGGCTCCATTACGGTCTGGCCGATACCGATCTCGAAGCCGGTCAGCACATCCACATCTTGCAGCTGATCCGTGAGGCAGTGCTCAATGCCATCAAACATGCCAGTGCGCAAGTGATTGATGTTAGCTGTGAGACCCTCGCCGATGGTAACATCCAGGTTCAGATTTCAGATGATGGTGTCGGAATAGGGATCGCAAGCTCGGCGGTCAACCACTATGGCCTGAGCATCATGAACGAGCGAGCCAGCAAGCTGCATGGTCTGCTGACCATCAGCGAAAGGCCGCCCAGAGGCACCTGCGTACATCTGACCTTTCCCACCAGCCTAACAAGAGATGCCTGATGGACGAGATGAAATATAGTGTTCTGGTCGTGGATGACCATCCCCTGATGCGCAAAGGGATTGTGCAGCTGCTGGCCCTGGAGGAGAACATCGAAGTCGTCGGTGAAGCTTCCAACGGTACCGATGCCGTCGCCATGGCCAAGGAGTCCGAACCGGATCTGATCCTGCTCGACCTCAACATGAAAGGCCTCTCCGGTCTGGACACCCTCAAGGCACTGCGCACCGAGGAAGTGACCTCCCGGGTGGTGATCCTGACCGTTTCCGACGCCCGTCAGGACGTGGTGGCGCTGCTCAAGGCCGGCGCCGACGGCTACCTGCTCAAGGATACCGAGCCAGACATGCTGCTGGCCCAGCTGGCGGACGTGATGACCGGCAAACAGATCCTGAGCGAGCCGCTGCGTCCCTACCTCGAGAACATCTACGAACTGGATCACCTGCAGCAGAAGCTGGAGAGCTTAACGCGTCGCGAAATGCAAATCCTGCGCGAAATTGCAAAGGGTCTCTCCAACAAACAGGTCGCCTCCGTGCTCCATATTTCCGAAGGCACGGTCAAGGTACACGTCAAGAGCCTGCTCAAGAAGCTCGAGGCGCAAAGCCGCGTGGAAGCTGCTGTCATGTACCTGGAGCAGCGCAACTAAACGCCCTCCCATCCAGCAAAAAGCCACCTTCCGGTGGCTTTTTTCATTCTCTGGCACAGTCGCTGCATTGTCCTATTCAGCAACTACTCAATGGAGGATGGAACATGAAACTTCAACCCTTGGCACTGTTCCCCTTGCCTTCCCACATACTGCCTGGTGGCAAGCTTCCTCTGCGTTTGTTTGAACCGCGCCACCTGCAGATGCTCAAGGAGTCATTCATCAATGACCAGGGCTTCGGCATCGTGATGGAAGAGGCGACAACGACTGGCAAGTCCGGGCGGATCCTGCCGGTCGGCACCCGGGTCAAAGTCACCGACTTTTACACCCTGAATGACGGCCTGCTCGGCGTCACCGTACTCGGCATGGAACGTTTCTGTATCCACGAGATGGAAACGGACGAGCTGGGTCTGCGCCGTGCCAGAGTCGAAGCCCTGCCCAACTGGCCGAGCACCCATTCAGACTTCAGCGACAAACCGCTGGTGACCCGGCTGCGGGAAGTATTTGAACAGTATCCGGAACTGGATGAACTTTATCCGGACAAGCAGTTTGACGATGCGGCCTGGCTCTGCCAACGCTGGCTCGAAATCCTGCCGATGCCGATCTATGAAAAGCAGATGTTGATTGCGAAACAAAATAGCGAAGCGGCCCGTCAATTCTTGCGCCGACTGATCGCACAGTGAGTCAGAAGTGTATTGCAAAATGCGAATATTCCGATAATGAAAACAAGGTTTTCGCATTTTGCAAATAAAGCGCCCAATAAAAATCAATAACCGCGCTGCAAGCCGCATAAACTGGTTCTGAAAAGTTGGCACGACTTTTTCATATAGAATCGTACAACCCGATTTATCCCGTGCTCTCTTCAGTATTTGCTGAAGAATTGGTCAACCACCCAGGTTGACCATTTTTTTTAGCTGCGATCCGGCGCTGCGGGCCGAAAATGGCGTTGCAGGCACTCCCGCAGCCGCATCAGACTTATCGGTTTGGCCAGAAAGTCATCCATCCCCTGGGCCAGGCAACGAGCCCTGTCTTCGGCCATGGCGTTGGCCGTCAGCGCCACGATAGGCACGCTACAACCCAGTTCTCGCAGACGCCGGGTCGCCTCCAGTCCATCCATCTGCGGCATCCGCATGTCCATCAGGATGAGATCCGGCCGTTGCTCCGCCACCTGGGCCAGCGCCTCCAGCCCGTTGGCCGCGACTCTGACCCGGCTCACCAGCTTTTGCAGCATGAGCGATACCACCAGCTGATTGACCGGACTGTCTTCCACCACCAGCACATCCAGATCCTGAATGGGCTGCTGATCCGGCTCGGGCCGGCTGCTGCATTCGCATGGCAGCGCCATGCCCGGTAAATCGAACCAGAAGCAGCTCCCCTCACCGGGGGCACTGCGCAGCTGAATGCTGCCGCCCATCAACTCCACCAGCCGCTTGCTGATGGCCAGCCCCAGCCCGGTGCCCGAGAAGCGGCGGGTGGCCGAACTGTCGACCTGAGAGAAGGGTTCGAACAGCAGCGCCTGATCCTCGGCCGAGATACCGATCCCGCTGTCGGTCACCGAGACCCTCAACTGCTGCTCATGCCAGCTCAGTTGCAGCAATACGCTGCCACGACTGGTGAACTTCACCGCATTGCCGAGCAGGTTGCTGATCACCTGGGAGAGGCGCACCGGGTCCCCCTGCAGCTGGGCGGGTACGGCGTCATCCACCCGCCAACGCAGCTCGATACCCTTGCTGCCCGCCTGCGCCAGCAGCGGCTCGATGAGAGACTGACAAAGCTGGGCCGGCTGCAACGTTTCGCAGTGAAACTCCAGGGTATGGGATTCAATCTTCGAGAAATCGAGCACGTCGTCGATGATGGTCTGCAAGAGACGCGCGGCATGGGTGGCATGGCCCAGCAGCGTCTGTTGCTGGGGTTCGAGCTGGGCGTGTTGCAGCAGATCCAGCATGCCCAGCACCGCGTTCATGGGAGAGCGGATCTCGTGGGTCATCATGGCCAGAAACTGCGACTTGGCACGGTTGGCCGCTTCCGCTTCGTCCCGCGCCCTGGCCAGCTCCTGCTCACGGCGGATCTGGTTGCCCACATCCCGTGCCGTACCGCGATAACCGATGAAGACGCCGGCCGAATCGAAACAGGGCTCGGCGTTGATCTCCATCCAGCGCGGCCCATTGGCCAGGCTGACCTGTGCCCGCACCGCCCGCACCGGCAGGTGCAGACCGATGAGCCGGCGATACTTGCCCCATTCGGGGTCGCGCCTGTCATGAGCGTAATCGTAGAGGCTCTGGCCGGGTTGATGCACCAGCATATCCCCCTGCTGGCCGGGGGCCGATACATAGCTCAGCCGGTGCTCGGTATCCGTCTCCCAGAACCAGTCGGACGCCATGCCGGCAAAGCTGCGAAAACGCTGTTCGCCCGCTTGCAGGGCCAGCGTTTTCAGCTCGACCTGTTCTTGCAGACGGGCTCGATAGGCGATGTTGACCAGCGCCTGGGAGATAAGCGGACGGCAGCGCTGCATGGCCGCCTTGCTCTTGAGATCGAAGGTCCCCATCACGGCGTGACGGCAGATGAGCACGCCGGAAAAACCGGGAGCGCGCAAGCCCGTCATCATGACGCTGGCCCAGCCCGCCACATCGGCCAGCGGCGCCAGTTCCGGCAACTGGGTCGGATCATAGATGACCAGGGTCTCCCCCTCGATGGCACGAGAGAAGAGCGGGGTCAGCTGCCAGCTGCGCCCCACTTCGCCATCCTGGGTGCTGAGGTGGGTGATGCCGCCCTCTCCCTCCCAGGCCACCACATCCGCGTGTTCGAAGCCGATGAAGGGCTTGAGCACCTGAATGAGGCTGTCCAGCACCTGCTCCAGCGTCTGGGCATCGGCCAGCGTCGCGACCCCGCACAACAGGGTTTGCGACTCCTGGCGGTATTTGGCCTCGCGTTCCCGGCAACGCACCAGCTCCACTAGGGTGGTCTGCAGTTTGTCGCCGAGGGCTTCCAGTTCCGTGTTACCTATCATCTTGTTTCCAGCGCAATGTCAGCTGTCGAGGAAGATCACGCTCGAGACCATCAGGTTGCCGTGCGCCAGCTCACCATGGGGCAGGCGGCCCTGCTCGCCGAAGGTGAACGGGGTGATGAAGGGGATGTCCCCCAGCCGGGTATGAAATTGATCGACAAATTGGCATAAGCTATCACCAAGAGCCAAGCGACAACCAGCACAAAAAATCACAAGGGCGCCAAACGGCTGCATCTCGGTAGCCATGCCGTACTCGGGTTCGATGCGGGTTGCATTCAGACTGCGTTGCAGCAAGCCTTCCTGACTGCTGTACATCAGCAGCAACCGCTCCCCGACCTGAGTATCGGTAAAGAGGCGCAATCCGCCACCTTCTGTCACGGCCTCCGGGTGGGAGAGCTTGTAATAGGGCATGTCATCCAGGGTGCCAACCTGTCTGGCCAGCGGCGACAGGGTGGTCTCCCGCAGGATGGGACCCACCGGCCAGGGGGTTGTCCGTCCGCTCCAGCGAGCATAGACCTCAGCTGCCGGCTCATGATCGATGGTGAGGATCTCCCGTCCCGACAGGGCCGTGATGGTGCCGCGATATTCGGTGGGGACATAGCCGGAGTGAAACTGGAACGCCAGCTGGCAATCGGGATAGAGCACGGCCAGCGCGACGCCTTCGCGGGTACTGCCCTCATCCCAGCACAGCTGCCAGTCACCGCTGACGCTGTTGTCGGCAGCGGAGCCCCCGACGACCGGGACCGTCGTGCCCAGCTCGGCTTCGATGCTCTCCAGCATCGCCTCCTCCTGGCCCGGGCTTGCATGCAGCAAGATGAGTTGGGGCAGCTCGCCGGGGCGCCCCCCATCGGCGATGGCACTGCGCAGCAGCTGGCGCACATCCACTGCATCCCCCGCCTGGCCCGCCACGCCGTAGGCCCCCTTCTCGTCGTAAATGGCCGCCACTGCCAGACCGATCCCCTGGCGGGCATGATGGCCGGTCTGGGTCATGACCCCGCCACAGGAGCTGCAACCGATCATCCGAGACGACGGGAACTGCTGTTTGAAGTGATGGCGCAGTTCCTCGGCATCGTGAGCCTGAGTAAAATAGACCAGTAACAGCGAAGGGGAATGAGGTGATTGAGCGAGCAGCCGCTCACAGACCTGCCGGGCAGCCAGCAGGGAGGTCTCTTCAAGAGAGTGAGCCGTCAGGAAGTTCAACACCATCTCCTAGTTGTTCATGATGCTGGGGGTAAGCAAAAATCATACCTTAATCAAACAATTATCCCGTCTTATCGATTAGAATCACGCTCAATTGAACCCAACCACAGGAAAACGGCATGTGGCAGAAGAACATCAATGATTTTGACCGGGTCGTCGCCATCGGTGGCGGCCACGGCATGGGCCGCGTGCTCTCTTCACTCTCGTTTCTGGGATCGCGCCTGACCGGCATCGTCACCACCACCGATGATGGCGGCTCTACCGGACGGTTGCGCAAAAGCCAGGAGTGTATCGCCTGGGGGGATCTGCGCAACTGCCTTAATCAACTGGTGACCGATCCCAGTATCGGCAGCCTGTTGTTCGAATATCGGTTCGCCGGTCGCGGCGAGCTGGCGGGCCACAACCTCGGCAATCTGATGCTGCTGGCGCTCGACAACCTCTGCGTGCGCCCTCTTGATGCTATCAAGCTCATCAGCGACATGCTGAAAATAGAGTCACAATTGTTACCCATGTCTGAATTTCCCACCGACCTGTGCGCCCACACGGCCTGTGGCAACCAGATCCTGGGGGAAGTCTCCATCGATCAGCTCGACACCCCGCCGCTCTCCCTCAGCCTGAGCCCGGAGGTACCGGCCACCCGCGAGGCGGTGCAGGCATTGGCGCAAGCCGACATGATCATCCTCGGCCCCGGCAGCTTTCTTACCTCCATCATGCCGCCCCTGCTGCTGGCTGAGGTGGCCCAGGCCATCAACGAGAGCGATGCCATGCTGGTGTTCATCTGCAATCTGGTCGCCGAAAACGGCCCTGCCAGCCAGCTCAGCCTGCACAACCAATGGCGCTGGCTGGAATCACGGGTCGGAGCGGGTCGGGTTGATGCCATTCTGGCCCCCGCGGGGGAATATCCGGCAGAGCTGGCTGGCCGATTGATCCTGGCCGAGCTGGGTGAGGCCGCCCTCCCCCATCGGCACGATCGCCTGAAATTGAAGCTTGCACTGGACAGGGTTATCCAGCAACTGGTCAATCAACGCTAAAGGGCGGGTAGAGGATGGCAAGTCCGGCGCCGATGCGCCGGCTGCAGGGACTCAGTGATAGTTGGCGAGGTGGGAGAGCACCTGGGGCAGGGATTGCTCCAGCTCGGTCAGCAGACGGGCGACTTGCTCGCCATCTTCATGTTTGCAGGCTTGTTCCAGCGCCATCACCTGCTGGTAGCTGAGCTGGGCACCATAGCTGCCACAGGAGGACTTCATGCTGTGAGCAAGCCGGGCCAATGCGGGCCAGTCCTGCTGTTCATAGAGCGGGCGCAGCTGGGCAAGCTGTTCCCCCACCTCTTCGATGAAGACCGAGATCACCACCGGCATCATCTCCTGGCCAATATCTTCCGCCAGCTGTCGCAACACCTTCTGATCCAGCCACTCCATTCCGTCATCCTCCTGATGGTATTCAAACAGACCATACTATAGATGCCCGGCACGGCTCAGTCACGCTTCATCGCCGTCAGAAGATCGCTCTCAAACGGGACGTGAATGAGAAAAGCGTGATCAGGATCGCCTAACCAGACAATAGATGGTTGAATTGCAACATAAATGTTGCCATTAAATTAACAATTGAATAACAATGGCAGCCGTGAGAATGATGCGACTCAGCAACACCTCTCTCATCCCTTTTGCCTGTATGGCTGCTGCGAAGAACCAGGGTAGGATTCTACCCTGGTATTTTTTTATCTCTGGATCAGCCGAGGATCACAGCTGATTGGCACCAACCCGCTCGCCCAGTCGAAACAGACTGAACTCGCCCGGCGCCATTTTTACCCAGCTTTCATTACCAGTCAGCGGTCGGGTCGCAATCAGGGTCACCACATCGTCCGGTGTCGTCTCGCTCTGAAAGTCGATGGCGACATCTTCATCCAGCAGACGGGCCTCCCCGAACGGAGCTCGCCGGGTCAACCAGTAGAGGTTGTTGCTGCAGTAGGCCATCACGAATTCCCCATCCGACAGCAACATGTTGAATACCCCCAGGCCGCACAGCTCGTCGCACAGGGTCGCCAGGTAGCGAAACATGGCGGGGAAGTTGGCAGGGCGTCGGGGATATTTCTGTTCCAGCCGATCGAGCAGCCAGCAGAAGGCATGTTCGCTGTCGGTGTCGCCCACCGGTCGATGGCGGCCAGTGGCCAACCCTTTGTAACCCGTCAACTGGCCATTGTGGGCAAAGGTCCAGTAACGACCCCACAGCTCGCGGGTAAAGGGGTGGGTATTCTCCAGCGAGACGCAGCCGCGGTTGGCCTGCCGAATATGGCTGACCACGGCGCGGCTCTTGATGGGCAGCGCCTGCACCAGCCTGGCAATCGGCGACTGGGCGCTGGGCTCGGGATCCTTGAAGGTACGAAAGCCTTTCCCTTCGTAAAAAGTGATGCCCCAGCCATCCTTGTGAGGCCCGGTCTTGCCGCCGCGCAGCATCAGGCCGGTGAAGCTGAAGCAGATATCGGTCGGCACATTGGCACTCATGCCGAGCAGTTCGCACATAGGCTGCGGGCTCCTTGCTTACTTGACCATCTCATTGCCAATCGGCCGGCTCAGCCTGCGCTGACACCGGCCGCTTGCGCAAGATCCCGCCGGGATACGGCCAGACAAGGCACGACTATCCCGGCTCGAGACCCCTGCCTTACTTGGCCATCTCTTTTTCAACCAGCTGGATCAGGATGTGGATCACCTTGATGTGCACTTCCTGAATACGGTCGGCGTAACCAAAGTGCGGCACCCGGATCTCGACATCGGCCAGGCCGGCCATCTTGCCGCCGTCCTTGCCGGTCAGCGCAATCACCTTCATGCCTTTGGCATGGGCAGCCTCGATGGCTTTCAGGATATTGCCGGAGTTGCCGCTGGTGGAGATGCCGAGCAGCACGTCACCGCGACGGCCGACTGCCTCTACGTAGCGAGAGAAGACATAGTCATAGCCAAAGTCGTTGGACACACAGGAGAGGTGGCTGGGATCGGAGATGGCGATACCGGCATAACCGGGGCGGTTCTCGCGATAACGGCCGGTCAGCTCTTCGGCAAAGTGCATGGCGTCGCAGTGGGAGCCACCGTTGCCACAGGAGAGTACCTTGCCTTCCTGCTTGAAGGAGTCAGCGAGCAGCTTGGCGGCCGCTTCGATGTCCTTGAGATTTTGCTCATCTGCCAGGAACGCCTGGAGCACGCTGGCAGCTTCGGTCAATTCATTGCGGATCAGTTCTTGGTACATGATGTCTCTTCCAAAATATGGGCCGCGCCATTGTCGCACAAGCCAATCCCGGAGTCGCCCCCTGCCCGTCAAGAGCCCTCTGCAGGACGTTATGCCGATCACAGAGCCAAGGTAACAAGCTTGTAAACAGCTTGATAAGTTTGTGCGTATCAATTACAACAGGGACCATATCCAACAGGTCAGACCTCTGGATCAGTTCAACCATATTCACCCAACTTCGGCAACTCATGCAAGGAGCGAAAAATGACGACGACCCTCACTCTACTCGGAGTGATCCTGGTGATCGGCGCCATGGCTTATCGCCGGGCGTCTCTGTTCACCTCCACGCTTGCCACGGCGGCAGCCCTGATTGTCGGCACCCTCTATGGCCACGTTCCCCTGCTGGTCTGGGCGCTGTTTGCCGTGATCGCCATCCCCCTGAACCTGGTGGATTTTCGTCGCAACCAGCTGACCAAACCGCTGTTCAAACTCTACAAATCCATCATGCCGGAGATGTCCCGCACCGAAAAAGAGGCCATTGAAGCGGGCACCACCTGGTGGGAAGCAGACCTGTTTGCCGGCAACCCGAACTGGAAGAAGCTGCACGCCATTCCGGTCAGTACGCTGTCTGCCGAAGAGCAGGCGTTTATGGACGGTCCGGTTGAAGAAGTGTGCCGCATGGTCAACGACTGGGAAGTGACCCACGAGCGAGCCGACCTCTCTCCCGAAGTGTGGCAATACCTGAAGGACCACAAGTTCTTCGCCATGATCATCAAGAAGAAATATGGCGGGCTGGAATTCTCCGCCTATGCCCAATCCTGCGTGCTGCAAAAGTTGTGCGGCGCCAGCGCCGTCCTGGCCTCCACCGTCGGCGTACCCAACTCGCTGGGCCCGGGTGAGCTGCTGCAACACTATGGCACCGACGAGCAGAAGGATTACTACCTGCCCCGTCTGGCGGTAGGCAAGGAGATCCCCTGCTTCGCCCTCACCAGTCCGGAAGCGGGTTCCGACGCCGGCTCCATCCCCGACTTCGGCATCATCGCCAAGGGGGAATGGGAAGGGGAAGAGGTGCTCGGCATGCGCCTCACCTGGAACAAGCGCTACATCACCCTGGCCCCTATCGCAACCGTGCTGGGTCTGGCCTTCAAACTGCGCGACCCGGATCACCTGCTGGGTGACGAAGAAGAGCTCGGCATCACCTGCGCCCTCATTCCGACCCACATCAAGGGAGTCGAGATCGGTCGCCGCCACTTCCCGCTCAACGTACCGTTCCAGAACGGCCCGACCCGCGGCAAGGACGTGTTCGTCCCGCTCGACTTCATCATCGGCGGCCCGGCCATGGCCGGTCAGGGCTGGCGCATGCTGGTGGAGTGCCTCTCGGTCGGGCGCGGCATCACCCTGCCCTCCAACAGCACCGGCGGTGTCAAGATGCTGGCCTTGGCGACCGGCGCCTACAGCCGGATCCGTCGCCAGTTCAAGCTGCCCATCGGCAAGATGGAAGGGATTGAAGAGCCGCTGGCCCGTCTCGGTGGCAACGCCTACATCATGGGGGCCGCCGCCAACCTGACCGTGACCGGCATCGACCTGGGCGAGAAACCCTCGGTCATCTCCGCCATCGTCAAATACCACCTCACCGACCGCGCCCAGAAGTGCATCATCGATGCCATGGACATCCACGGCGGCAAGGCGATCTGCATGGGCCCCAACAACTATCTGGCCCGCGGCTATCAGGGTGCCCCCATCGCCGTCACGGTGGAAGGGGCCAACATCCTGACCCGCAGCATGATCATCTACGGTCAGGGCGCCATCCGCTGCCACCCATACGTGCTGCCGGAGATGCTGGCCGCCAGCCATCCGGATCAGGAACAGGCCCTCAAGGACTTCGACAAGGCGATGTTCAGCCACGTCGGCTTTGCCATCAGCAATCTGGTGCGCAGCTTCTGGTTAGGGTTAACCGGTGCTCGCTTTGCCACCGCGCCGTTCAAGGATCAGACCAAGGGCTACTACCAGCAGCTCTCCCGCCTCTCTGCCAACCTGGCCTTCCTGTCAGACATGGCGATGGGCACCCTGGGTGGCGAGCTCAAGCGCAAGGAGCGGGTCTCCGCCCGTCTTGGCGACGTGCTGAGCCAGCTCTATCTGGCCTCCAGCGCCCTCAAGCGCTATCAGGATGAGGGGCGTCAGCACGCCGACCTGCCGCTGCTGCACTGGGCGCTGCAAGATGCCCTGTTCAAGGCGCAGGAAGCCATCGACGAGTTGCTGCGCAACTTCCCGAATCGCTGGATTGGCTTGGCCCTGCGCGTCATCGTGCTGCCGCTGGGTCGCGACCTGAAACGCCCGAGCGACAAGCTGGACAGCCAGGTCGCCCGCCTGTTGCAGACCCCGAGCGAAACCCGCAGCCGTCTGGCCCAGGGGCAGTATCTCACCCGCGAAGAGGGCAACCCCTTCGGCCTACTGGAGCAGGCGCTGGACGACGTACTCTCTGCCGAACCGCTGTTTGAGAAAGTATGCAAGGCTGACGGCATCAAGCGTCCGTTTATGCAACTGGACAAGGTGGCAGAGATCGGCCTGGCGCAGGGAGTACTCAACCAGACCGAAGCGGACCTGCTGCGCCGCGCCGAAGAGAGTCGCCTGCGCACCATCAACGTCGATGATTTTGATCCCATCGACCTGGTTGCCAACAAGGCGCTGTTCGAGCCATCGGCCTATCACAGAGCCGCCTGACAGACACGCTAATAGTCAAACGCCTCCCATGTGGAGGCGTTTTTTATGGGGCTGGAGCAGGATGACGACAAAGAGATTTCACAGATCAAATTTTATTTCTCAATAAGTTTCCTATCCTTAGTGAAGCAGTTAATGTAAGCACAGGATCCCAAACAGGATTGCATGATGGATGACCAAATCCTGATTATTGACGATGACGATCTGCCCCTTCTCGATGACCAGCAGGCTGGATGGAAGGTGATGATTGTGGACGATGAACCCGAGGTTCATCGCATCACCAAGATCACCCTGAGCAAATTTGAATTCGATAACAGACCCATTGAATTTTTGCATGCTTATTCAGCCGCACAGGCCAGAGAGTTGCTCGCCAAGACCCCGGACGTAGCACTGCTGCTGCTGGACGTAGTCATGGAGGTCGATCACGCCGGCCTCGATGTGGTCAAATTCGTGCGCGAGGATCTGCAAAACAAGATGGTGCGCATCGTGCTGCGCACCGGCCAACCCGGTCAGGCCCCGGAAGATGACGTGGTCACCAACTACGACATCAATGACTACAAGGACAAGACCGAGCTCACCTCCCAGAAGCTGCGCACCCTGCTGCGGGCCAGCCTGCGTTCATACCGCGACATCCGTACGCTGGAGAGCAATCGCCAGGGGCTGGAGAAAGTCATCGAGGCCTCCAAGGGGATCTTCGAGAAACGGGCGCTGCGCCAGTTTGTCGAAGGCGCTCAGGAACAGCTCGGGGCCCTGCTCAGTCTGGAAGAGTCGCAAATCTACGACGTGAAGCAGTTCGCCTACGAAGTGCGGGATCAAATTCTGGAGCCCCTGCTGCCGGGCCACCCGTCACTGCGACTGGCGGACGCTCCCTCCATTCTGCGCCAGGCCATGGCCAATCGTGCCAACGTCTATGATGGCAACCAGATGGTGCTCTACTGCCAGAACCCCCGTCATCACCTGCTGTTTCATATCGAAACCACTCGCCAGCTCAGCCAGATGGACATGGGGCTGCTCAGCCTGTTTACCGAAAACATCATAGTGGCGCTGGAAAACATCAGGCTCAACGAGGTCATCGCCGACAACCAGCGCGAGATCATCTATCGGATCGGCGAACTGGTGGAGACCCGCTCCAAGGAGTCCGGCCTGCACGTGAAACGGGTCGCCCTCTACACCGAGCTGTTCTGCCAGCTGCTCGGCATGAGCGAGGAGCAGAGCGAACTCATCAAGCGCGCCTCCCCGCTGCACGACATCGGCAAGGTGGGCATCCCGGATGCCATCCTCCACAAACCGGGCAAGTTGACCCCCGAGGAGTGGGAGATCATGAAAACCCACGCCCAGCTGGGGCAAGACATGCTCTCCGGCAGCGATTTGGCGCTGTTCCAGATTGGCGCGACCATCGCAGGTAACCACCATGAAAAGTGGAATGGCAGCGGCTATCCCCGTGGCCTCAAGGGTGATGCCATTCCGTTGGAAGGGCGGGTGGTGGCGCTGGCCGACGTGTTTGATGCGCTCGGCTCGGATCGCTGCTACAAGAAAGCCTGGCCGCTGGACAAGGTACTGGCACTGATCCAAGAGGAGAAAGGTCAGCACTTCGATCCCCAGTTAGTAGAACTAATGCTGGCCAACCTCGACAAGTTCCTCGAGATCCGCGATCAACACAAGGACATCTACGTCGGGGAACATTGATGCTGAAGGGTTACTGCTAGCCCGCTTCCCCATAAATAACAAAGCCGCCTCGATGGGCGGCTTTTTAATGCGGTTACCCGGTTATTGTTCGGGCAGATTCAGATCCAGTTTGGCTTCCGGCTTGGCGCTTTCGTTCTCGGCCTTCTGCGCCGCCATCGCTTTTTTCAGTGCTCGCCGCTTTTGCAGCAAGATGAAACCGACACCGCCCAGCAAGACCAGCAGGATGCCGACCCCACCCAGCAACCAGATCAGCCAGCCGCTGCTCTGTTCTTCCTCGAATTTTACCTGATTGGGCACTGCAGCCGAGGTTTCAGAAGCAGCAGAGGCCGCCGATGGCTCAACCGCCAGCACCGGGAAGATATTGAACGATTTCACCGGCAGCGTGACTTGGATCTCGCGGCCCAGCCGGGTGGTGCCAAACAGGGTGGCAGTCACCTCATACTGGCCAACCTCCTTGATGGCGGAGAGATCCACTTCCACCCGGGGTTCGGTCGCCACCGCATTGAACGCCATGCTGGCTCCCACCGTGTTGGTCGCCTTGCCCTCAATGACCACGGAGGCCGGATCCAGCTCATCGGCATCGATCAGGAAGGAGAGTTTGGCGCCAAACTCCTGCGAGGGAAGCGCCAAGGTATAGCTGACCGGCAACGGGTAGATCAGCACATCCTGGTAGCGAGCGCGGGAGAACACCTGATTGCCCGTGCTGTACATGGCCCGGTATTTTCCCGCAGCCACATCCAGCACCGCCTCGGCGGTCATGATGCCGTCACCCGGCACCTCGTCGAGCCCCTTGCCATCGTCACGATAGTGGCCGAGCACTTCGTCAACGATGGGCTCACCCTCCTGCTTGGCGTCGTTGAAACGCTGCAATCGCACCGTCATGCCAAGGTCGGTCAGGTAATAACCCGCCTTGGGTGGTGCATCGTCGATCAGCAGCCAAGACTTGAGCTTGACCCTTTCCCCCTGATAGAGCTGGGTCGGCAGTTGATCGGTTTCCAGCCTGATGTTCGACAGCAGGCGCACCCGGTTATCCGGGTCCACCTCGCCGATGGCCTGCCAGGGGCCCGGCATAGGATCACGGATGGTGATGAGATCCTGATCCTTGAGCGCCAGCCAGCCCACATCGGGGGGCGTCACCTTGCCCACATAGAGCTTGCTGCCGTCCGGACGCACCAAGATCACCGACGGGGTGCCCGGCTTGCGCGTCACGATGAAGGTGATCTCTTTCACGCCGTAATCGATGCGAAAGCGATTGTCGAGCAGGGGAATGTCGGAGGGGGCAAACACCTCGTTGGCCGAGGCCGTCAGCGAGGCCAATAACAGCAGGCCACTCCATAGCTTGCTCATTGCCGCCACAGGCAGGCTCCTCCCTTTTTCTGCACCAGATCCAGCCGCGCCTCGTGCACCGCCTCAATCTCGGCGCTGGCACGGATCACCTTGAGCGGTGGGCGATTGCTCTCCAGCCGGCGGATGCTGGTGTCCTGGTTACTCTCATTCTCACTGCTCTCGGTAGCCAGATTCAACTTGGTCTGGCCACCCGTCATCAGCAGGTAGACGTCCGCCAGGATCTCCGCATCGAGCAAAGCCCCGTGCAGGGTACGGTGCGAGTTGTCGATGCCGTAGCGATCGCACAGCACATCGAGGTTGTTGCGCTTGCCCGGGAACAGGTCCCGCGCCATCGCCAAGGTATCCGTGATGCCGCAGATGTCGGCAGTCTTGAAATTGAGGCCGAGCTTGCCGAACTCATAGTCCATGAAGCTCACGTCAAACGGCGCGTTGTGGGCAATCAGCTCGGCACCGCGGATGAACTCGATGAACTCGTCGGCGATCTGGCTGAACGACGGCTTGTCACGCAGGAACTCGTCGGTGATGCCGTGCACCTGGATGGCCTCGGGGTCCACCAGCCGATCCGGCTTGATGTAGACGTGGAAGTGGTTACCGGTCAGCTTGCGGTTGATCACCTCCACACAGCCGATCTCGATGATGCGGTGTCCCAGATAGACGGGGCCACCGGCGGTGTTCATACCTGTGGTTTCAGTATCCAGAATGATCTGGCGATTCAGTTGGGGTGTGTTCATGATCCAATCTATGTCAAACTTCGGCTTTACCCGCTAGTTTACCCCAAGACTCATGCTAAAAAAGATCGATTTGTATACGGATGGTTCCTGTCTCGGCAACCCGGGCCCTGGCGGCTATGGTGCCGTCATGGTCTATGGCAAGCACCGCAAGGAGCTCGCCGCCGGTTTTCGCCTCACCACCAACAACCGGATGGAGCTGATGGCCGCCATCATGGGGCTGCGCACCCTGAACGAGCCCTGTCAGGTCAGACTCACCACCGACAGCCAGTATGTGCGCCAGGGGATCACCCAGTGGATCATCGGCTGGAAGAAGAAAGGATGGGTGACTGCCAGCCGTCAACCGGTCAAGAACGTCGATCTCTGGCAGGCGCTTGATGCGGAAGTGGCGCGCCATCAAATCGAATGGCTCTGGGTCAAGGGGCACTCCGGTCACCCGGAAAACGAACGCTGTGACGAGCTGGCCCGCGAGGCCGCCAGCGGCAAGCAGCTGGCTGAGGATACCGGCTACCAGCCCTGATCCAAGGCTGCCTCACCCGTCAGGGCCGCTCGCCAGCCAAGACGCCCGAGACTGGCTACCAACCCTGACGCGCCATGCCCGGCGTCGCTATCGACTCGGGCAAGCGCCAGCGGCGGCGCACCGGCGTCAGCGGAAAGCGCCGCTTGCGCGCCGCTATCACGTAGACGGACGCAAACGGCCTGCAATAATCTCGCCCCACACTCTCCCGCCACCAGCCTATTCGGCTTTGCTTGCCCATGAACGAGTAACCAAAGCGCTCGTCAAACATCACTTCACACCCGAGCAGCTGCAGCCAGTCGGTGACCCGCGCCGGAGTGAACATGCGGGCCGACCAGGGCAGATGTTGACGCAGGAAAGGCAGGCAGTGGCCGATGCCGACCAGGCTGAGCGGATTGTAGCCGCTGACGATGAGCCAGCCATCGTCGGTCAGTACTCGCTCCGCCTCGCGCAGCACCTGGTGGGGGTCTGGCGAAAAGTCGAGACAGTGGGCCAGCAGGCAGGCATCCACGCTGCCGGTGCGCACCGGCAGGGCCAGTGGATCGCCCTTGAGATCCAGCAATCTGCCACTGGGGGCAACCCCTATCTGGTGGCGAATGGAAGAGCAGCCGCAGGAGAGTTCGGCGCTCAGCGCCCCGACTTTAAGCAGGTGATAACCAAACAGATGTGGACACCAGCTGTCGAGCCGTTCCTGGATCTCGGCCGCTACCCAGTCCCCCATGGGCAGTGCCGACCAGCAGGTCGGGATCTCGATTTGTTGTTCGGTACGTGCCACCTGCATAATAGGGCTCAACTTGGGGTTCGAACGCCATCCAGTTATATAAGATACCCTCCATAAAGAGAAGCAGACTCATGTATCCAGTGATCACAGTTCCTGCCTTTAACGACAACTACATCTGGTTGATCCGACACGAAAATCACTGCCTGGTCGTCGACCCGGGCGATGCCGAACCCGTGCTGGAGCGACTGGCCGCACTGGAGCTGCAGCTCGACGCAATTCTGCTGACCCATCACCACCACGATCATGTGGGAGGCGTCACCGCCCTGCTCGGCCACTTCCCCCATGCCAGACTCTATGGTCCCAAACTTGACCCCATGCCCGCTCATCACGGCCAGTGGCTCGATGACGGGGATCAGATCAACTGGCACGGTCTGAGTCTCGAGGTGATCCATGTGCCCGGCCATACCCATGGCCACATCGCCTATTACGGCCACGGCATGCTGTTTTGTGGCGATACCCTCTTCAGTGCCGGTTGCGGCCGCCTGTTCGAAGGTACCCCGGCCCAGATGCACACCTCACTGCAACGACTCGCCGCCCTGCCCGACGACACCCTCATTTATTGTGCCCATGAGTACACCCTCTCCAACCTGCGCTTCGCCTACGCGGTCGAGCCGGACAACCAGGCGATCCAGCAGCGGATCGGGCTGATCAGCAAGCTGCGCCAGCAGGGTCTGCCGAGTCTGCCATCACGGCTGGGGGATGAGCGGGAGTTCAACGTTTTTCTGCGATGCGAACAGGATTCCGTGAAATTTTCTGCTGAGAAACACGCCTTAAAATGCTTGGAAAATCCAGAGGATACCTTCACCGTGCTGCGATCCTGGAAGGACGTTTTTTGAACAAACCTTGATCAGGGGGCCATTGCCCCTTATGATGCGAGCTGTTTTTCCTAAAGATGACCTGAGCGAGATGAAGGTACGAACGGCCTTATTGGCGGCGCTGTTTCTCAGCGGCTGCCAAAACCTGAGCCATCAGGATGACCGGGCGCTAACGGCAATCGAGCCGATCAAGTCCCCCCAAGTCAACAAAAAAGCGTATAAAAAACATTCGGCGCGCTTCCTGTTCGGAGACGAACAGATCGACGAACTGGATGACACCGATAACCTGTGGGTGCGTATCAGCGATGATATGCAGTTTGATCCGCAGGAGAACGACCGTGTCCGTCAGCAGCGTGATTGGTTGTTGCGCAATGATAAGCATCTGGCGACCATTGCCAGCCGGGCTGAGCCCTACCTGTATCTGATGGTAGAGGAAATCGAACGGCGTGAGCTGCCAATGGAGCTTATTACCATCCCCATGATCGAGAGCATGTTCGATCCCCACGCCCGTTCCCGCAGCAATGCGGTGGGTCTGTGGCAGTTCGTTCCTGCGACCGGCAAGAACTTCGGCCTGCGCCACGACAACTGGTACGACGGCCGCCGCGATGTACTGGCCTCCACCAACGCCGCGCTGGATTATCTGGAATACCTGAACCGTTTCTTCGACGGCGACTGGCTGCAGACGCTGGCGGCTTACAATGCCGGTGAAGGACGGGTGCGCAACGCCATCACCCGCAATCAGAAGGCAGGCCGACCGACCGACTACTGGTCACTCGATCTGCCCCGCGAAACCCGGATGTATGTGCCCAAAATCCTGGCCATGGCCGACATGATCCGCAATGCGGACAAGTACAATGTCACCTTGCCGGTACTGGCCAACAAGCCTCAGCTGCGGGTGGTCAACACCGGCGGCCAGATCGATCTGAACGTAGCAGCCCAGCTGGCAGGCCTGCGTCCGGCTCAGCTGAAAGAGGTCAATCCGGCCCTGACGCGCTGGTCGACCTCACCCAAGGGGCCCTATCGCCTGCTGGTACCGGTCGAGTATGCCGATACCCTGGAGCTGGCCCTGGCCGATCTGCCCCAGAGCGAGCGCATCCGCACCCGCTCCTATCAGGTCACCAGCGGCGACACCCTCTCTCGCATCGCCCAGAATCACGGGGTGAGCGTGCAGCAGCTCAAGCTGGCCAACAACCTGAGTGGCAACCACCTGCGCCGTGGCCAGACCCTGATGATCCCGACCGGCGGCAGCAAGCCGGTGGTCAGTCAGAGCGCCCAGAGCAAGCCACAGCAGCTCGCCAGCCGCAGTGCCGGCAAGATCCAGTACAAGGTACGTGCCGGTGACAATCTGTGGAGCATCAGCCAGGCACACGGGGTAACCCATGACGAGCTGGCCAAGTGGAACGGTCTCAACGCCAAGTCGGCCTTGAAGCCGGGCATGAAGCTGGTGGTCTGGCCCAAGCAGGGCAAGAGCAGCAACAAGTCCATGGTCTATCAGGTGCGCCGCGGCGATTCCCTTTCCTCCATCGCAGCCCGTTTTCAGGTTGCCGTGATGGATGTGATGCGCTGGAATCAGCTGGGCAAGAGCGATTACCTCAAGCCGGGTCAGGAGTTGACCCTGTTCGTGAAGAACAACAGCTGATCGTTCATCACTTCATAAAAAAATACCCCGCCAAAAGCGGGGTATTTTTTATCTGGAACAGGCCACCCTGGCGGCCAGTACGGATTCAGGGGGTGATGGCCTGAGCCGCGAAACGGGCCATGATGGGGTTGTGATCCGACGCATCGGTCGCCGGGCTGCTCACTTCCACCAGGTCCAGGTTGCGGTAGTAGAGGTGATCGAGCGGTCGGCCGAACGCGGTCCGGCGCAGATCCGGCACCGGGATCGCCTCCTGCAGCCCCAGTTCGCCCACCAGCTTGTTCAGCCAGAATTCGCGCTTGTCGCTCCAGGTGTTGAAATCCCCGGCCAGAATGACCGGGCCCTGATGGCGATGGATGAGGGCGGTCAGATCGTTGAGCTGCTCGCGAAAGGTCGCCATCCCCAGCTCGAAATTCACCGCATGCAGGTTCACCACCAGCACGCCGTCAGGATCCCCCTGCAAGGGGTAGAGGCTGACCAGACCGGATTTGGGGATGCGCAGCAGCGGTTCGGGTGAGCGCACGCCGCACACGAACGCCTGTGGCGTCTTGGCCACCGTCATCACGCCGAAGGAGACGCCGCCCTGGGTAAAGGCTTGCAATTGCTGCCACTGGAAATCACCGGCCTTCAGCCATTCCAGCATGTCGGGGCGGGTCGCCGACTCCTGCAGCAGTACCAGATCCTGGGATTTGGCATACTCGTCCAGCCCCTCGCGCCAGTTTTTACGCTGACCCTTGTAGAGATTCCAGACGGTAATGCCGAACTCGCGTGGCAAGGCGGTGGAGGCCAGCGCCACCAGCGGCGGCTTCTGGCAGTTGGCGCCGGGAATGATGCCCTGCGCCGTGACCAGGTGATCCTGATCCGGCACCTCGAAACAGCCGACCAGTCCCAACGTCAGCAGCGACGTACCCAGAATGCGATAACTATTTTTCATTGGCTAACAACCACCTGCCTCTGCATTGTGTCCTGACCATCACAAATGTCATCGCTGCCGACTAGGCTGATAGCTTGTGTCCGGCCCGGCTCATCCAGAAGGAATTCAACGATGGCGAGACAGCACCAGTACCGCGTGACATTTTATGATCAACAAGGAAATTGTCATCAAGTGGAGCTTTCCACCGTCTATCAGATCAGACGGGATCCCCAGTGCGATCTCTGCCTGTTCGACACCCAGCAGTGCGTCGGCTCGGAAGAGATGCTGGAACGCATGATACGGCAAAAAACCGGGTTTGAGCAGGAAATATCCATCATCAACGCCCGGCTTATCTGAGCCGGATCAGACTGGTACCGGACGGGATTTTCCCTGTTCGTCGATGGCGACATAGGTGAAGATCCCTTCGGTCACGCAGTAGCGCTGGGCCTCGTTTTCACGCAGCACCGGCTTGACCCACACCTCCAGCTTCAGCCGCATGGAGCTGCGACCTATCTTCAGGCAGCGCCCGTAGCAACACACCACGTCGCCCACCTTGACCGGGCTGTGAAAGGTCATGCCCTCGACGGATACGGTACAAATACGTCCTTTTGCCAGCTCCTTGGCCATGATGCCCCCACCTATATCCATCTGGGACATGATCCAGCCCCCGAAGATATCGCCATTGGGGTTGGTATCGGCTGGCATTGCCAGGGTTCTCAGCAACAGTTCCCCATCGGGGTGACGTTTTGTATCTACCATCTTTACCGCTCTCTCTATATGGATGGCGGCATGATAGGGGGCGAGCCCCCCCTTGGCAAACCTCAATTGCCCGCCGCGCCACACCATTGGAGCCGCCTGTGCCTCACCACCATGCATACGCATAACACTAGGCGGGATGCTCAGTGACCCCGAGCCGCCAGCTCGGCAAACCAGTGCGCCGGATCGGGCCAGCGATAGACAAAGCCGAGCTGCTCGCAGATGCGCAGCCCCTCGACGGGGGCAAAATGGCCCGCCGGCTCGATGAAGACCGGGGCCGGCAGGCCCAGCTGGCGCGCGGCAAAGGGGTAAAACTGCTCCCGACGCGGGTGCACCGGCGCACTCAGGTTGTAGGCATCCCCATCCTTTCCCTGCGCCAGCAGCAGCTGACAGGCGGCCACCGCGTCATCCAGATGCACCAGGTTCACCGCCTGGCCGCCCCCTTCCAGGGTCTTGCCCGCCAGGAAGCGGCCGGGATGACGCTGTGGCCCGTACAGCCCGGCCGGACGCAGCACCATGGCACAGGGAATGCCGGCCCCCATCGCCGCCTGCTCGGCGGCCAGCATCCGCATCCCGCGCTCGTGGGCAGGCATGGGGTGTTCATCCTCCCCCTGCCCCGGCGCCCAAACCGAGGTGGCACTCACGAACAGCAGCCGCTGCACGCCGGCAGCCTGCGCCAGCTCGGCCACCCGCCCGATGGCGGCCGGGTAATCCTCGACCTTGCTCGGCGGCACGCAGATCACCAGCTCGCGGCAGCGAAACGGCAGGGCGGTCAGCCCGGTGCCCAGTTGCAGTGGCCAGGCCTGCAGTCCCTCTGCCGTCAGCTGCGCGGCTTTTTCGACCGATCTGACCGTCACCGCCACCTCGCGGCCCTCGGCCTGAAGTGTCCGGGCCAACGGCAACCCCAGCCAGCCAGCGCCCACAATCCCCGTCTGGTATTCACTCTCTGTTGTCATGACAAAATCCTGGCAAAAAAAAACGGCCATCCATGATGACCGTCGAAAGTAACGAAGGAAATAGCTGGATTAACCAGTTACCTCCCACAGCGGGAAAATCGGGAGCGCAGGCTCCTAATTCGTGGGGCCTATGCTAGTGGCAGGCAGTCCAAAAAGCTTTGAAGCGGATCACAGTTGAAAAGGATTTCTGAAAACGCTTTCAATTTTTCCGCAAAACAGGAGAGCGACATTGACCCATTCAGGGCCAATGTCGCTCACTCAGGCGACGGATTCCCGTCTGACCAGCTCGGCCTCGAACTTGAGCTCCAGCCCCTCGGCCGGCTTGTGATCCAGCAGGCTCAGCGCCAGCTCGGCAGCCCGGCCGCCCATCTCCTCGATGGGGTAGCGCACCGTGGTGAGCTTGGGATAGATGTAGCGGGCATAGGGAATGTCATCGAAACCCACCACCGAGATCTGCTGCGGGATCTTGTATCCCCGCTCCAGCAGGCAAGAGATGGCACCCGCCACCATGGCGTCGTTGAAGCCGAGTACGGCGGTAAACTCAACCCCCCGATCCAGCAGTTCGCCCATCGCCACATAACCGCCGTTCTCGTCGGCAAAGGCACGGCCGATGAGGGCGGGATCGATCGCGATGCCGGCCCGCTGCAGGGCGTGATGATAGCCTGCCATCCGCTGCTGGCCATCGACGAACTCTTCATCGTCCGAAGTTACGAAGGCAATCTTGCGATGGCCCGCATCCAGCAGGTGCTGGCAGGCGGTGGTGATGCCGGCCTGGTTGTCCAGCCAGACGCAGCGATCTTCGGCGCCTGGCACCTGGCGGTTGATGAAGACCACCGGGGTGCTGCCCGCCACCAACTCGCTCAGCTCCTCGTCGGGCAGCGCCTTGCTGTGCAGGATCAGCGCATCACACTGGCGCTGCAGCAACGCCTGGATGGCGTGGCGCTCGCGCACCTCGTCGTGGTTGCCGGACATGACGATGGTGAACTTGTCTGCCTTGTCCACCACGCTCTCGATGCCGCGCATCATCTGGGCGAAGAAGGGGCCACCACACAGATCCCCCACCAGCACACCGATGCAGTTGGAGCGCTTGCTGACCAGCGCCTGGGCAAAGCTGTTGGGACGAAAATTGAGTTCCTTCATGGCCGCCATGACGGCCTCACGCTTTTCTGGTGCCACCTGCGCCGTGTTGTTGATGACTCGCGACACAGTTGAAATGGACACATTAGCCAACCGGGAAACGTCTTTAATCGTTGCCACTATCAATTCCTTTGTTGGGGGAGCCTGTCTGTGTTGAACGGGCGATTATAACGAACCTGCCAGACCAAGAGATGGCGCCCGATCACCTGGCAGGTTTCCTTTTGTAACAAAACCTTATGGGATAATAACCATTTTGGGGAGGGAATGGGAATCCGGCTGCCGCCAGGGCGGCAGCCGTCTCAATAAGCGTGACTCAGCTCGCGCTCGGACATGAAGCGCAGCGGCTGCTGCAGCTTGTGCTGATAGATGAGATCGAACGACAGCACGTTCTGCACATAGTTGCGTGTCTCCTTGTAGGGGATGCTCTCGACCCAGACATCCATCGGCTTGTCCGCACTCTGATCGCGCCAGCGTTTGACCCGGCCGGGGCCGGCATTGTAGGCCGCCGCTGCCAGGATCCGGTTGCCGTCGTACACATCCAGCAGCCGCTTGAGATAGGCGCTGCCAAGGCGGATGTTCATGGCGGGATCAAACAGCTGCTGCTCGTTGCGATAGGGCACCCCCAGCTTGCTGGCCGTCTCCTTGGCGGTGGTCGGCATCAGCTGCATCAGCCCCCTCGCCCCGACCGGCGATTGTGCCAGCGGGTAGAGCGCGCTCTCCTGACGGGAAATGGCGTAGAGCAGGCTGGTGTTCATGGTTCGCTCCTGCGCCATCTGGGAGAAGGTGTGCTTGAGCGGCAGCGGGAAGCGCAAATCGAGGGCATCCCAGGCCTCGGCCCGGATGCTGGCCAGAATGGCCAGTTCATGCCAGCCCTGGTTGAGGGCGATGTGGCCGAACTCGAGGCGCTGG
Source organism: Aeromonas sp. DNRA1 (assembly GCF_963888745.1). Taxonomy (NCBI): domain Bacteria; kingdom Pseudomonadati; phylum Pseudomonadota; class Gammaproteobacteria; order Aeromonadales; family Aeromonadaceae; genus Aeromonas; species Aeromonas sp. DNRA1. The sequence continues at coordinate 553,788 of NZ_CAWPKQ010000001.1, forward strand.
GCCACCGGATTGCGATCCATGTTGTGGATCCACTCCGCCCGCGCCGCCGTTATCTCGTTCATGTCGAGCAACTCGCGCACCCGCAGCAGGAAGGGCCAGCGGCTGCTGGCGGTGCGCCAGTCCGGCACCTTCTTCGCCACGCTCTGATTCTTCATCCGATAGGGCACGCCACTGCGCTGCGCCGCCATGAAGCCGTAGAAGCCACGCAGATTGGCGGTTTCCAGATAGAGATCCCGCGCCGGTTTCTGCTGGCCCTGTACCTCCAGCGAGCGCGCCAGCCAGTAGCGCCAGCGATCCTCCTTCTGCAGACCCATGGGCATGCGCTTGACCCAGCCGGAGAGTCCTTTCCAGTCCTGCTCCCAGATAGCCAGCCGGGCCCGCAGCTCCAGCAGATCCGGGTCGGCCTGGCGCACCACAGTAGCATCCAGCCAGTTGCGCTGGGCGGTTGAGCGATCCAGCAGCAGCCGTCTGGCCACCGCCCGTTCCACCGGCTTGAGCTCGGCGGCGCTCAGCGCGAAACGCGAGCGCAGATAGCCGAGCTGCCCCAGCACCGCTTCCGGCTGCTGGTTGGCATAGCGGGCCAGCCCCAGCAGCAGCAATTTTTTGGAGGGCGCGGCGGTAGTGAAATAGGCCGTGTTCATCGCCTTGGCGGGCTGTTCGAACAGGGTAATCATCTGATCCCCGTACGCCTTCATGCCGCTGCCAAGCTGGGCACCGAGGTGGCGGATGAGGTTCGGGTTCTCCGCCTCAAAGGCCAAAGTCATGCGGGTCCAGATCTTCTCCTGGGTACGCAAGCCGGCCTGCTGCCAGAGCTGGAACAGGGGATCGCAGGCATCGGGGCGAGACAGGCCACTCAGCCAGAGCTTGCCCGCCTCCTGCAGTGCCTGGCTCTGCTGGCCGGTGTAGTAGCGCGCCTGATAGTGCATGCAGAGCAGATCAGTGGAGTTCGGCTTGGCCGGATAGAAGCGCAGGAACTGGGACCACTGCTGGCTTTGGGCCAGATAGGTGAGGTAGCTGCGCTCCAGCCGGTTGGATTGGGGGGTGTCGCCGTGCTCGCGGATGAAGCGGGTCACGTCGTCATACTCCGCCGCCCCGGGCCGAAAGGCCAACTGGTAGTAATCGAGATAGGGCAGCAGCGGATAATGGGTCAAACGGGCGCGAATTTGCTGAAAACGGGCCTGATCGTCGGCCCGCACCGCGTCATAAGCCTGGCGATAGAGAGATTGTTCCAGAGTCTGCGCCGCAACCTGCGTCAGCAGCCCCGGCACGCACAGCGCCGATAAAATGATTCCCTGCACGGCTTTCACGAGAGACGTCTCCATTGAGAGGCAATGCCACCGCCCGTTGGCGGTGGTGTCATATTCCCTCATTCTACCCGTTAACCCGAGGGGCTACAGCTCGCCGGCGAGACTATTTTTACCCCCGGCCAGCGGGCTTTCACTGCGGGCAAGGCGCTGCACGTAGCGCTCCAGATAGGGCACCGGTAGCGGCTTGGAAGCCAGGTAGCCCTGGTAGAAGTGGCAGCCCTGGGCCTGCAGAAACTCCAGCTGCTGACGCGACTCCACCCCTTCTGCCGTTACGTTGAAGCCCATGTGGCGCGCCATGGCGATCACCGCCTCGACGATGGCCATGTTGTCGCCATCGCGCGGGATGTCCTGGATGAAGGAGCGGTCGATCTTGAGCTCGTCCGCCGGCAACCGCTTGAGGTAGCTCAGGGAGGAGTAACCGGCGCCGAAGTCATCGATGGCAAAGCTGATGCCGAGCGCCTTGAGCTCGCTCATCTTGCTGATGGTGTCTTCCGCGTGCCCCAGCACCACGGACTCGGTGATCTCCAGATTCAGACTGGCGGGATCCATGCCGGTAGAGGCCAGCACGTCGTGGATCCGGTCGACGAAATCGGTGGCGTGAAACTGCTTGGCACTGACGTTCACCGACAGCTGCGGGATGTGAATGCCGTTCTCCTCCCAGCGCACGTACTGGGCACAGGCCTCGTACAACACCCAGTTGCCGATGTCGACGATAAGGTCCGTCTCCTCGGCGATGGGGATGAACTCGGCGGGCGACACCAGGGCCCGGCCGGGCGGCTGCCAGCGGATCAGCGCCTCGACGCCGATGATGTCCCCCCCCTCCACCATGTGCTGGGGCTGGTAGTAGAGGGTCAGCTCCTGCTGGTTAAGGGCGCTGCGCAACTCGTTGTGAATGAGCAGCCTGCGATCTGCCTGCAACTGCATCGAGGCATCGAAGAAGCGCCGGGTCTTGCGACCGGCCGACTTGGCCTGATACATGGCGGTGTCCGCCTGCTTGAGCAGATCGTCCACCCCTTGCTCCCGACCGGGGAAGAGGGTGATGCCGACGCTGGCGCCGATGTGCAGCACCTGGCCCGCATGGTTGTAGGGGGCCGCAATCTCGCTGATGAGCCGCTCGGCAATGAGGTCGGCCTGCATTTCAGCCTGGGGGGGGCTCGCCGAGAGCGAGGGCAGCAGCAGCACGAACTCGTCGCCGCCGAGCCGCGCCAGACAATCCCCCTGCCGTACCAGCCGCTTGAGCCGGCTGGCGACCTCCTTGAGCAGCCAGTCACCGGTAGCGTGGCCGAGGGAGTCGTTGATGGTCTTGAAGTGATCCAGATCGATGAACAGCAGGGCACCGATCAGATAGTCGCGGCTTGCCTCGTCAAAGGCGTGGGCCAGGGTTTCGTGCAGCTGGCGGCGATTGGGCAGGCCGGTCAGCTCGTCGTAATAGGCAAGATCCTGGATGCGGCGCTCGGCCTCCTTGCGCTCGGAGATATCCTCGAAGCAGATGACGAAGTGGCTGATCCCCCCCCTGTCATCCTGCACCGGGGTGACTATCTCCCACTGCGGATAGGGGTAGCCGTCCGCGTGCAGCCGTTGGGTCTCCCCCTGCCAGCGGCTCAGGGTGCCGAGCTCGTAGCCAAGCCCCCCCAACCCGCACCAGAGATCGTTGCCCAGATGCAGCCCGATCACCCGTTGACTGTCAAAGCCGGTGATCTGGCTGAAGGCGTGGTTGACCCGCAAAATCTTGAAATCGGGGTCGGTGATGATGATCCCTTCATGAGTTTCAAACGCCACAGCCGACAGGCGCAGCTGGGCATCGCTCTGCAACCGCTCCAGCTCCGCCACCATCCGCATGGAGAAGGTGGTCAGCACCGAACCCAGATTGGGGATCGCACTCTGATCGGAGAAAAGCAGCGCCAGGTGGCCCAGGATCTGGCCGTTGCGATCACACAGCGGCAGGCCGTAGTAACCCTGCCCCCCTTTGAAACCGGCACAGGAGGGCAGATCGTTCGCCAGGGGAATGACGCAGGTCTCCCCCGCCAGATAGACCTGCTGGCAAGGCATGCCGTCGAGTTCGTACTCCTTGAGGTCGATGCCGTGGCAGGCCAGCACCTTGAGCCGTCCGCTGCCGGTGCGCTCCGCCAGCCAGACCGCGTCCGCCACCAGGATGTGGGCGAGCTGATTGACCAGGGTATTGAAGAAATCGAGCCCGGTCCGGGCAGAGAGCGCCTGCGCCAGCTGAGTCAACAAGGGGTCTTGCAGCAGCGGCAGTTGCTGGGAGAGGTCGGCAGGCAGCTGGGTGCTGCGGGTGGTGTCGAGTGGCGCAATCCAGCCGCAGCACATCTGCTGGGCCGGCACGTACTGGCCGCTCCAGAGCACGTGGCGCACCTCGCCCCCCTCCTCGCAGAGGTGACCGATGAACTGGGCCGGTTGCTGTGAGTGGTAAAGTCTGGCGAGAAAGTCGGCAAAGCCGGCCTCGTCATCTGCCGCCAATTGCCCGAACCAGGGGTGAGGCCCCTCTCCTTGCCAGAGCTGGTAGGAGGCATGATCGGACAGACTCCACTGGGCGTGTTGCCGATCATAAAACCACATCATCTGAGTGGCCTGCTGTTTCATGTACTACTCCAACACCACAACAACCACGTTCAAGTCCCTGACGACTTGGCAGCGCCCACATTCACAGCGCGCACGTCGGCAAGGGCGGTGCGGGGAGAAAGTGCAAAAGATGCGAGACTAAGCGGTGAAAACCGGACATGAGGTCGACATGCGGCGCTGCCACGAAGGGACAGAAACGATCCAAGTTTCTCCATACTGCCTGCCAGTTTCGTGGAGCTCAAGCGCTTTTTGGTGCAGAACGGGAAAAGATCACAATTTATTCCTCCCCTCGGAAGCAAGGCCACACTTCGTGACGAAGATCACATTTTAATGTTCAGCCATGAGTAATCTGAAGGTGAAGACACAAGCAAGACGACCCGAAGGGGGCCAATATGAAAATCGAAATTACCAGCAAAATCATCGACATCACCCCGGCTATCCGCGAGCGCATTGAATCCCGTTTTGACAAGCTCGAGCGTCTTCAGGTGCCTCTTATCACACCCCATGTGATTGTCTCCAAAGAGCGTCTGATGTTCATCGTTGAAGCCACTGCTGGCATCCCCAACGGCAAGCTGTTTGCCCAGGCAGAACATGAGGACTTGTACGCCGCCATCACCGAACTGGGGCAAAAGCTGGAGCGCCAGATCAACCGCCATACCGAGAAACCCATCGCCCGTCGCGCCGCAGCGGTTGGCAAGGAAGTGCCGCAAGAGGATGAAGCCGACGCCTAAACTGCGCCACGGCACAGCCAACAACGACAAAGGCGGGATCTCCCCGCCTTTTTGCTGCCCGAATACCGGCGTTTGTCGCCTTCAGCAACCACTGAGCCAGTGCAGCCTGGCATCCACCCCCGCCTTGAGCGTATCGAGGATCGGCAGCATCAGCAGGGGATCGTCGCGTCTGGGCTGATCCGCCAGCTTGCCCTGCCAGCGCTCCCGTCCAAGCGGCGACAGGTTGTCATAAACGGCGGGCTCCAGCGCCGGCGGGGTGCCAAGCAGCGGCGGTGAGCGCAGCGCCAGCCAGAGCCGCACATCCACCATGGAGCCCCCCTGTTGCAGCCGCTCGTTGACCTGAGCGGCCTCTTCGTCATTTGCACTGCCCTGCAGGGGCGTGGCAGGCGGCAGCTCAAAGCGGCTGCGCCAGACCCGGCTCTCTGCCTTTGCTGGCTGCCTGGGATCGAACCAGGGCTGCTCTTCCACCGCATCGGTCAGCAGGGCCAGATGCAGGCGAAAGTCAGCCCTGTCTCCGTGCTGGAGATCCTGGTTGAGACGTTGCCCCAGCTGGGCCTCGTCCACCAGCCACTGCTCACGAATGGCGCTGGGTAGCATGAGATAACTCTTGGAAACGGTGGTTTCATCCTTTATCGGCCGCAAATACGATCCTTTAAGCAGGAAAAATCCCGCCAAGGGGTTCACAACCCCGGCAGATCTGTTAGTATGCGCCTCGCACTTGTGGAGGGGTTCCCGAGTGGCCAAAGGGATCAGACTGTAAATCTGACGGCTCTGCCTTCGAAGGTTCGAATCCTTCTCCCTCCACCATTTCAAGTGCAATCACGGCAGCTACCGTGGATAAAAATTGGCAATACCCCGTGGAGGGGTTCCCGAGCGGCCAAAGGGATCAGACTGTAAATCTGACGGCTCTGCCTTCGAAGGTTCGAATCCTTCTCCCTCCACCATCATTCAAGAAAACCCGGCCTCGCGCCGGGTTTTCGCTTTTCAGCCCCCCTATGTTCAGCAGCATAAATATCGCCAATAAAAACGGGAGGCTTGTGCCTCCCGTTTTTGTCTCTTCCCGCCCGCTACAGGGTGAAGCGATAGAAGATATCCACCGCCTGGGCCACCCCGCTCATGGCCTGCAGGTAGAGCCTGGGCATCAGCTCGTAGCGCAGCTTGAACTCCGCGATGGGGCTGAACACCCCGACCCCGTACTGGAACTGCAGCCCCGGCAGCAGGTAGGCCGACAGGGTCACCTGGGTGTTGTCGCCACTGCCGGCGGTGTCGAGGGCCACGTCGCTCATGCCGAGGGATTCTCCCAGACTGGAGACCACCCCGTTGGCCTGGCTGACCGCGCCCGCCACCAGCAGGCCGTTGAAGCCGCCATCCTCGCCACTGGTCTGCAGCCCCTTGCCGCGCAGCAGATAGGAGAGCTGCTCGGACTGGGCCAGCTGCGGCTCCGAGTAGACGGTGATCTTGGGCTTGCTGGCCGGCCCGGTCACCCGCACCCCCACCGTCACCTTGTCTTCGATGGTGTCGGGATCCCGATACGCCTCTATGTTGAGGAACGGCTGATCGAGGGGGCCGGAGAAGAGGATTCGGCCATCCTTGATGATGAGGTTCTGACCATAGGCCTTGAAGCGCCCGTCGTTGAGCACCAGCTGACCGTTGCCCGCCAGCGGTCGCGAGGGATCCTGGCGGATGTTGATGCCACCCCCCACCTTGGTCTTGAGCCCCATCGCCTCCAGCCGCACGTCGTCACCCAGCCGGATGGCCAGCTTGATCGCCATCGGCAGCGGCGCCGCCTTGGGCACCGGCGGCAGATCGTCGTAGACCACGGTCACGTCGTCCGACACAGCCACCGCGCTCTCCGGCAGGCTCTTGACCAGGATCCGCGCCCAGGGGATGTCCACCTGACCGGTGATCCGGGTCTCCTCCCCCAGCGAGATGGCGATGTCCGGGGAGACCCGCACCCGGCCCATGCCTGGATACTGGGCTTCCAGCTCCTTGCCCTGGATGGTGAGGCTGCCGGTGACCGGCAGCTGTGCCCAGCTCAGCCAGCCCCCCAGTGCCAACGGCCCTTTGCCCACCAGCATGGTGCCATCGAGCTCGGCCCGGTTGCCTTCAATCTTGAGGCGAGTCACCAACTTGGAGAGGGTCACCATGTCGGAGTGCGTTTGCACTTCCCCATCCAGCAGGTTGAGCTGGCCAAACAGCAGCGGCGAAGCCAGGGTTCCGTCGAAACGGGCATCGGCCGAGATGACCCCCTGCAGCGAGCGCACCTCGGGGATGAGCGGGGCGAAGGTGGTCAGCTTGAGGTCGTCAAACTTGAGCTGGCCGGAAAGATTGCCGCGACCGGACGGATCCCGGATATAGAGCTTGGTGTCGATGTTGCCGATCTGCTCTGAGGCAAAGTCGAGCCGGATCGCCGCCTGCTGGCGCTCGAAGTCCACCCCGAGCTCGAGGCGTTGGTAGTCGGTCTTGAGCTCGTCGGCCACGAAGGTACCCGGTGTGGTGCGCACGGTGGCATGCAGGGTCGGCTGATTGCCGCGCCAGCTGGCCCGTCCGTCGGCGGAGAGCACAGCCTGCCAGCGGAAGTTGTCCGGCAGCCAGGGCCGCAGGCGCTTGAGGTCAAACTGGTTGAGGGCAAACTCCAGGCTGCCCTGCTGGGCCGACACCTGGCTGCCCTTGACGCAGAGGCTGGCCCCCTGGGAGCCAAGGCAGAGATCCCCCATGGTCAGCCGCTGACGCGGCAGATCGAGGTCGAGGGCCCAAGGCGCGTTCAGCTCCCAGCGCCGCAGCGGCGTCTTCAACTTGAGCTCGCTGAGGGCGCCGCGCCAGCGATCCCCGCGCAGACCGCCGCTCAGCTTGAGGTTGGCTGCCACCGGATCGCCCTTCATGGTGAGCGACAGGGCGTGCTGGTTGAGATCGCCGCTCAGGTTGAGCGCCAGCTGGCTGAGGCTGGTCGCCCCCTGCACCAGGCTGGCCACCGTCAGTGCCACTTCCCCTGCCGGCTTGTCACCGACCAGGGCATTGCCCTTGATGGCGATCCCCTTCAGATCGGTGCCGGCATAATAGAGGCGGCTGGCCGCCAGCTCTGTGATGACACGCGGCGCTTGCTGATTGCCGGTCAGGCGCACCTGCCCCTTGATGTCCCCCTTGAGGCCGGGGTAGAGCCCGGCCAAGTTGGGGGCGTTGAGATCCGCATCCAGCTTCCACGCCTGCTGGCTCAGGCTGCCCCTGGCCTGCAGCTGGTTGGGGCCGCTTTGCAGCGCCAGCGCCGGGATGGTCCACTCCAGCTTGTCGTTGCCGCTCGCGCTGCCCTTGATGGCCAGCGGATACTGGTTGAGCTTGCCGTCCACTTTCAGCTCGGGCAGTTGCAGTTGCCAGTGGCCCGCCTCATCGAGCTCGAAACGGCTGGCAATCTTGCCCGCCAGCGCCCCCTTGAGCTCGGGCACCAGCTCGGCCGGGTTGATCCCCTTGAATTCCGTGGTGCCCTGCCAGCGCCCCCCCTTGTCCCAGGCGAGCTTGCCGTCCAGCTTGAGCTCCCCCTTGAGGACATTGAGCAGCAGGTTGATCTGGTTCAGCTGCGTCAGATCCCCCTTGCCCGTCAGCGCCAGCTTGAAGGGGGGCACATCCGTGCCCTTGCCGGCAGTATTCAAGGCAAACTGGTAGCCAGAGAGCTTGCCCTTGGCACTCAAACTGCCCTTATCCAGCCGGTAGCTGGGCTCATCTTTGGCAGGCTTGTGCAGCGGCCAACCCAGGCTCTTCCACTCCAGCCCCGCATCAAAGGGCAAGTCGGGGTCGAGGGCAGCCAGAGAGCCCTTGAGGTTGGCGGCCACCGGCCCCTTGGCCTGCAGCGCCAATGCCAGCTTGCCCACCGAACCGCCGAGGGTCAGGCTTGCCTGTTGCCCCTGCAGTTCGCCATCCAGCAGCCCCTTGCGGGCCTTGGCATCCAGGGTCAGGGCGAGCGGGTAATCGTCTTTGAGCTGGATCTTGCCCTTGAGCACCAGATCCGCCATGGCGTGGCGCAGGGAAAGCTCGCGCAGCGCGATGTCGCTGCCCTCGGCACTGGCCGACAGCAGCAGCTTGTCGAGCCCTTCAATCAATTCACCTTGCTGATAGCGAAACGCCGTGACCTGCAATCCTTCCAGCTGGATGGGGAACGGCAGCCGGATGGCGGGCAGCTCGATGGGGGCCGCCTTGGTTGCCTGCTGCGCCTTGCTCTCATCCGCCGGCTTCGCCTTGGCGGTGACAGGCGACTTGGCCACAGCCTTGTCTTGGGAGGTTGCCTTGGGGTTGGCCGGGTTGGCAGCCTCGGTGGCCTGCGTCTCGGCCAGGGTCACCTTGAGGCCATCCAGCACGGGCCCCTGCACGATCAGTCCCTTGCGGCTGAGGGTGGCGCCGATGTCGAGGGACTTGAGGCTCACCCCCACCCCGGGCACAGTCACATCGAGATCCGCGACCTGAAGGCTGTCGACCTGAATTTTCAGGGGCAATGGGTGCCAGACGAAGGGCTCTGACGGCTCTTCCGGGGTCGGCTCGGAGTCGGCCACCTTGACCACCGGGTGGGTGACGTTAAGGGATTTGATCCAGAGCTTGCCCTGCAGCAGCTTGCCCAGATCCCAGTCCAGCACGGCGCGATCCACCGTGACGTCCACCAGCTCGTCCTGCCAGCCGACCCCTTCCAGGGTCCAGCCATAGCCGAGCTGGCCTGCAACCAGCTCCCCCTTGAGGGAAGGCAGGGCAGCCCTGGCCTGCTGCCACAGCCACTTGTTGCCCTGATGGGTGAAGCCCAGCAGGCTGACGCCGATGAGCAGCAGGAAGATGAGCCCCATCAGCCAGAGAAAAATACGTTTTACCCAGATCACAGTGCAGACCCCCGCGAAAGATGCAGCCGCAGCGGCCGGTCAAGAAAACAGTAGAGAAGAGGTGTGGAGCGCGGCCGGATCATAGTTCAGGCCCCAGCGCGAAGTGGAGTCGCAGCGGCTTCTCCTCCTCGGAAATGCCCACCGCCAGATCGAGCCTGACCTGACCGATAGGGGTCACCCAGCGCACGCCGACCCCGGTGCCTATCTTCCAGGCCTCGCTGTAGTCGACCGTGGCGGTACCGCTGTCCACGAACAGGGCACCCAGCCACTTGTCGCTGAAGCGGTAGTTGTATTCGGCACTGGCGACGCTCACATAGCGGCCCCCCAGCAGCTTGCCGTCGCTGCCGCGCGGCGAGATGGTCTCGTAGCCGTAGCCGCGCACCGTCTGGTCACCACCGGTGAAGAAGCGCAGCGAAGGCGGCACCAGCGAGAAGCTGTCCCCTATGATGGCCCCCTGTTCGGCCCGCAGCAGGAAGCGGTGATCCTCCCCCAGGGTGCGCAGCCACTTGCTGCGCCCCCACACCCGCACGAAGCTGATGTCGGAGCCCCAGTAGGGGTCGGAAAACTCCAGGGTGAGCTGCTGGCGATCGCCCCAGTCGGGTACCAGACCGCCGCGCACCCGCAGCCGCGACCAGGAGACACCGGGGATCAGCAGCAAGCTGTTGCCCTCGTCGGCGCCCTGGGTATAGATCTCGTTCTCCAGCCGGATGAACACGTCCCGGTCCCAACTCTCCGGCCGCCGCTTCCAGCGGTGCACGCTGAGGGTGGTCAGGTCGGAGCGGGTATCGTTATTGTCCTTGTACTGATAACCGGCCTGCAGCGAGTAGTAATCCCGCAGCGGGTTGCCCACCGGGATCTGGTAGTCGAAGCTGAGCTCAGCCTCGGGCTGGGAGACCTTAGCGGTGGCGTTGAGCCGGTGGCCGTAGCGGTTGACCCAGGGCTTCTCCCAGGTGGCGCTCATGCGCGGCCCCACGTCGGTGGCATAGCCGATACCCGTTTCAATCTCGTGATCCACCCGGTTGGAAAGAGTCACCTGCACCGGCACCCGGTTGCCCTCGGCCTGGCTGATGAGCGGCTTGATGTCTACCTGCTTGAACAGCTTGGTAGAGGAGACATCCTGCGACATCTCTGCCAGCCGGATCGCCAGATAGGGGTCGCCGCTCTTGATGTTGATGAGCGGACGGATGAGGCGCAGTGCCTCCGGCGTGGCGTCATAGTGGATCTCGCCGAAGTGGTAGCGCGGGCCGGAGCGAAACAGGATGTAGATCTCGGCGGTGCCCTGATCCGGGAACACCTTGACCTGGCTCTTGCTGATCTTGGCGTCGAAGTAGCCGCGCGCCAGCCCCAGACTGCCTAGATCCGCCTTGATGGATTCGTATTTGCCGTGGTTGAGGGGATCCCCCTCTTTCAGGGGCAGCTTGTCCAACAGCTCGCTGTAGAGCTCGTCGCTGCTGGCATCCCCTTCCAGCAGGATGTCGAGACGGGAGATGATGACCGGCTTGCCCGGCTCCACCTCGATGATCACTTTGGCGGGCGCCTTCTTGTCACGGCTCAGGGTGATCTTGGGCTGGTAGTAGCCATAGACCTGCAGCGCCTTTTGCACGCTCTCGGTGATCTTGGCGCGGGCCGGACGGTACTGGCGCTCCTGATAGACCGGCAGGGCATTGAGGTAGGCCTCGACGTTGTCCTTGTTCTCCCCCTTCAGTCCCTTGATCTGATAGGTGAGTTTGGCCGCCATGGCAGGCGTGACGAACAGCAGCAGACAGAGGCTCAGTCCCAGCGCGCGAAGCCCACGACGAAAGGCCCGTGCGGGCGGTGAGATCCCTGCAGGCAGGGGCGGATTGCATCCTGTCAAACGTCAATTTCCCCGAAGAACATGATTAAAATAATGCGATATTCAGAACGAATATGAGGCTCACTCGATCGCAAACGCGCCTCATCCTAGCATATCCCCGGCCCAACATCAGAGCGGGGTAACACCGAATTTCGCCATATTATTGAAGCCTTTGCCCACACAGGCCGCGCATTTTTCACACTTTCCCCCGCTGACTTATGCCACTGCGGGCCAAAAAGGGCAATCCATGACCAGCACGACCATGCCAGATGGTCCCTGCCGGCCCATCCGGCCCGGTATCGCGCCACCCCTTGTTTGTCGATGGCCGCGACATCAACTGTCGGCAACTGCTCAAGATAACGGCAATCGCCCCTCTCGCCGGGCCCGCCAGCTGCATCCTGGCTGCCATTGGGCCGCCCGCCTTGCACCAAGCCAGCAGAGGTAGTGCATTTTATCTTGCAGGATCAAGCAGTTGCCATCACGCAATCAAAGCCTCGTTCAACCCAATCGATTTATCCCGCTGCCCCCCCTGCTCACTTCTCGTCCACACTGGGCTTATTGCACCAAGGCTCGCATCCCACCAGAGGAGACACCGTATGCACGCACGCAGCGAACAGATGGCGGACTACATCGCCGACCGACTCGAATTCATCACCTTTCTCGCCTGTTGCAGCGCCCTGCTGGCCCTGCTGACCGGCATGAACGGCCAGCAGGCGCTCGCCTTCACCGCGCTGAATCTGCCGTTCGGGCTCGCCATCCTGCTGGGCATGGCCATGCTGGCACCGCTGCCGACCCACTGGCGCCTGCCGGGCATCACCTTGTTGCTGGCGGGCAGCGCCCTGGCGACCCTGCAACTGGGGGGCAACTGGCTCAATCCGCTGGCCATCTGGAGCCTGCACGCCCTGCTCGGGCTGGAGATCCTCTGGCAGGCACGGCCCAAAACCCGGCTTGCTGCCCGTGTCCGCAGCTGAATTTGCCATGACGGCTGACGCGCGGCAGGAATTGGAGTACTCTTTGCGCCCCCGATTTGCCCACCGCCGAGGAGCGTCCCGATGAGAAAAGCCTGTGCCCAGCACATCCTGGTCAAGACCGAGAAAGAGTGTCTGGAGATCAAGGAGAAGATTGCCAAGGGAGCCGACTTCGGCCAGATGGCCAAGCGCTTCTCCACCTGCGCCTCCAGCAAGCGCTTCGGCGATCTGGGGGAGTTTTCGAAGGGCGACATGGTCAAGGCGTTTGACGATGCCGTGTTCAAGGGCGAGCTGCTGACCGTGCTCGGCCCGGTGCGCACCAAGTTTGGCTTCCACCTCATCAAGGTGCTCTACCGCAACTGAGTTCAGGGCCCGGTTCAGGGTTCTGGGTTCAACTCCACCGGCCAGCCGCCGCAGCGGCGGGCATAGAAGCCGAAACGCCAGGGGTGGCGCGCCGCCCAGTCCTCCATCTCCGGCGCCGGGGTGAACCGGCTCTGCGGCCAGAGCGCAACTCGGCTCGGCCGCCCGTGCAGCGCCTGCCAGCGCGTCAGGCTCACCTGGGCCAAGCGCCACTGATAGTCATCTTTAGGCAGCAGGGCCGGCGCAAATGCCAGCCCCCGGTTGCAATACTGGCCGTCGCCATCGCGTCCATCCACCAGTTGCCAGAACACGTTGAGCAGATCGCCGTACCCCACTTTGACCGGGTCATAGTCGATGCGCACCGCCTGGCGTCGCGGCGGCACTTCCCGCCAGCTCGACCCCGTCGCCGCCAGCTGGCTGACGTAGCCCGGCTCCACCCGGCTGACCCCGGGCAGGGTCTCGTAGACGGCCTCGGCGCGCCACATGTCCCCCGCCGCCAGCACGGCGCTGTCCGCCCACAACGGAACACTTGGGAAAAGCAGCAGGATTGAGATAAATTTACTAACGTTATCAGTCAATTAAGTTTATCCTTCTGGGCACTTCTTCATCATAACCAGGGGATCACCGTTATGCCCAGTTATTTGTGGTGGCCACTGCTGGCCTGGTTGCTGCCGCTCGCCGGCGCCCTCGGCAGCCGTGTTCACCTCTGGCCCTGGTGGCTGGGATTCGCCCTCTGCCTGCTCGGGGCCCTCGTCTCCCTCGTCTTGCTGGCTCGCCTGCCCTGGTGCCGCAACCGCTGCGCCAATGGCTGGGGCGCCGCGCCACTGCTGTTGCCCCTCGCCTTCGTGGTGCAGGCGCTGCGCACTCCGCTGGTCAACGATGTGAGCACGGATCCCAACAACCCGCCCCAGCTGCACTGGGCCAGCGAACTCAGAACGGCGCAGGATCTGCCGATTAATCCGGCCCCCTTGAAAGCAATTGACGGCAAGCCCGGTCCTCTCTTTACCAGCGCCTCCCCGGTCGAGGTGATCACCGAGGCCCACGCCCTGATGGAGCAGCTCGGCTGGCAGGTGCGGCCAAGCCCGGATGGCCTCGAGGCGGTGGTCACCACCGGCTGGTTCGGTTTTCAGGATGACGTGGCGCTGCGGGTCTTTGCCGGCCCCAAGGAGACCCGCATCGACATGCGCTCCGCCTCCCGTCAGGGACAAAGTGACTTGGGCATCAACCGGGCCCGCATAGAGGAGTTTCTGATCCGCCTCAACGAGCGGCTGGGTCAGGCCTACAAACCCAACTTGAAGCAATAAGAAGGTCATCCATGCGCGTCGAGGTCAAGCCCGATCGGGAATATGCCTGGTTCATCCGCCCCTTTTTCTGGCTGCAACAGCGCAACTACGGCCAGGTGCTAATTCCGGGCAAGTGCTGGGGCCGCTCGCCGCGCCTGTTTGCCGCCGTCGCCACCCTCTATGGCGTTATCAACCGCAAGCGCTCCCCCATCGACCCCGTGCTGCGCTCCCTGGTGACGGTGCGGGTCTCCCAGCTCAACTGGTGCCGCTTTTGCGTCGACATCAACGCCATGACCCTCATCAAGCGGGCGGGCTCCAGCGAGAAGGTGGAGGCACTCGCCAACTGGCGCGAAAGCCCCTTGTTCGATGAGAGGGAGAAAGCGGTGCTCGACTACACAGAAGCGATGACCGGGCTGGATGGGGTCAGCGATGAGCAGGCCGCCCGCCTCAAGCCCTGGTTCGACGACGACGCCATGGTGGAGCTCACCGGCCTCATCGCCTTCCAGAACATGTCGGCCAAGTTCAACGCCGCCCTCGATATCGCCCCGCAGGGCTTCTGCCAACTGCCGGTGCAGCCCGAACGGCCAGCCCAGCCAGATAGCAAGGACGCCTGATGAGAGGCTCCCGCCTGCTGCTGGTGCTGGTAATGGGCTGCCTCATCGGCGCCTTTTTCGCCTTCGACCTTGGCCACTACCTGAGCCTGCCCCAGCTGCAGGCCCGTCAGGCCGAGCTGGCCGCTCTGGTCGATCGCCATTTCGTCAGCGCCGCCCTGCTGTTCGTCGCCGTCTACGTGGTGAGCACAGCCCTCTCCCTGCCCGGTGCCAGCCTGCTCACCCTTGCCGGCAGCGCCGTGTTCGGCGTCGCCTGGGGGCTGCTGCTGGTCTCCTTTGCCAGCAGCATTGGCGCGACCCTGGCCTTTCTCAGTGCCCGCTTTCTGCTGCGCGACTGGGTCGAGCGGCGCTTTGGCGACAAACTGGCCAGCTTGCAGGCCGGCATGAAGAAGGAAGGGGCGCTTTATCTGCTGAGCCTGCGCCTCATCCCCATCTTCCCCTTCTTTCTGGTCAACCTGCTGATGGGGCTCACTCCCATCAGAGTCAGCACCTACTACTGGGTGAGCCAGCTTGGCATGCTGCCCGGCACCTTCGTCTACGTGCTGGCGGGCAGCGAGCTCGCCAACCTCACCAGCACCGGCAATATCCTCTCCCCCGGCCTGATGGTGGCGCTGACCCTGCTCGGGCTGATGCCGATGCTGCTCAAGGGCCTGCAGCGGCGCCTCGCCCTGCATCGGCTGCACGCCCCCTACCGCAAGCCAAAACACTATGACTACAACCTGCTGGTGATTGGCGCCGGGGCCGGCGGCCTCGTGACCAGCTATATCGCCGCGGCGGTGAAGGCCAAGGTGGCGCTCATCGAGAAGCACAAGATGGGGGGCGATTGCCTCAACAGCGGCTGCGTCCCCTCCAAGGCGCTGATCCGAAGCGCCCGCTTTGCCGCCGAGCAGCGCCGGGCCAGTGAACTGGGCTTTGCCCCAAGCCAGGCCAGCGCCGATTTCGCCGCCGTGATGGAGCGGGTCGTCCGCGTCATCAAAGAGGTCGAACCCCACGACTCGGTAGCACGCTATCAGGGGCTGGGGGTGGAGTGCATCCAAGGGGAGGCAAGGCTGGTCTCCCCCTGGGAGGTGGAGGTGAACGGTCAGCGCCTTGCCAGCCGCCATATCGTGCTCGCCACCGGCGCCCGGCCGCTGGTGCCCACGCTGCCGGGCCTTGAGCAGGTGCCTTGGCTCACCTCCGACACCCTCTGGCAACTGCGCACCGCGCCGCGCCAGCTGCTGGTGCTGGGCGGCGGCCCCATCGGCTGCGAGCTGGCCCAGAGTTTCGCCCTGCTCGGGGTGCCAGTTACCTTGGTGGAGCTCTCGGATCAACTGCTGCCCCGCGAAGAGCGAGAGGTGGCCGAGCTGCTGGCGGAACAGCTGGCCCGCGATGGCGTGCGGGTGCTCACCGGCTGGCGCGCCGAGCGAGCCGACTATCTGCCTGCGGCTGCGGGGGATCTCCCCATCCAGCTGCAACTGCGCCGGGGCGACGAGACGCAAATAGTTGAAGGCGATCAGCTGCTGCTGGCGCTGGGCCGGGTCGCCAACGTCAGCGGCTTCGGGCTCGAAGCGCTGGGAGTGGAGCTGACGCCACGCGGCACGGTGGCGGTCGATGGTTTCCTCGCCACCAACTTCCCCAGCATTCTGGCGGTGGGGGACGTCGCGGGCCCTTACCAGCTCACCCATGCCGCCGCCCATCAGGGCTGGTATGCCGCAATCAATGCCCTGTTCAGCCCGTTCAAGCGCTTTCGGGCCGACTATCGGGTCATGCCGGCGGCCATCTACACCACCCCCGAAATCGCCCGGGTCGGCCTCAATCAGAAAGAGGCCAGGGCGCAGGGCATCCCCTTCGAGCTGACCCGCTTCGAGCTGGCCGAGCTGGACAGAGCCATCGCCGACGGCGAGCGTCAGGGCTTTATCGAGGTGCTCACCGTACCCGGCAAGGATCAGATCCTGGGTGCCACCCTGGTGGGCACTCACGCCGGCGAGCGGATCGCCGAGTTCGTGCTCGCCATGCGCCACCGACTGGGGCTTGGCAAGATCCTCGCCACCATCCACTCCTACCCCACCCTGATGGAGGGGAACAAGTATCTGGCGGGCGAGTGGCGACGGGCCCGTCAGCCCGCCACCCTGCTGGCGCTGCTGACCCGTTATCACCGCTGGCGCCGCGGCGCCTGACCCAACTCCAGGTAACCCAGATGCGACACTCATTGCCCTTATTCAAACAGCTGTTGCGCGCCCTGCCCCTGCTGGCAGGCAGCCTCCTCTTCACCCAGGCCAACGCCGCCGACAGCCCGCAGTGGCAGCAGACCCTCGAGGAGGCCAAGGGGCAGACCGTCTACTTCAACGCCTGGGGCGGCAGCCCGGAGATCAACGCCTATCTGGTGTGGGCCGGCCAGGAGCTGGCGCGCGAATACCAGGTCAAACTGGTGCAGGTGAAGGTGGACGACATCGCCCAGAGCGTCAGCCAACTGCTGGCCAACAAGCAGGCGGGCAAGCGCAGTGGCGGCCCCATCGACCTGCTCTGGGTCAACGGCGAGAACTTCAAGGCGCTCAAGGAGCAGGGGCTGCTCGGCGCCCCCTTTACCCGGGAGCTGCCCAACATGGCGCTGGTCGATGGCAGCCTGCCGGTGAGTGAGGACTTCACCGTGCCGGTGGAGGGGCTGGAAGCCCCCTGGGGTATCGGCCAGCTCAACCTGATGGTCAACGGCGAAGAGGTCAAACAGCTGCCCACCTCGGCGGCGGCCCTGCTTGCCTGGACCAAAGCCCACCCCGGCCGCTTCACCTACCCCAAACCGCCCCAGTTTCACGGCTCCAGCTTCCTCAAGCAGATCTTGCTGGAGCTGACGCCGGACCCCGCCCCTCTCTATCGGGAGGCGACCGATGCGGAATTCATCCGGGTCACAGCCCCACTCTGGGCCTGGCTCGATGAGCTGCACCCGGCACTCTGGCGCAAGGGCAAGCTGTTTCCGGCCAGCGCCGCCGAAACCCGCCAGCTGCTCGATGATGGCGAGCTGGCGATGGCCATCAGCTTCAACCCGCAGGAGGCGCAGAGCGCCGCCCAGATTGGTGCCCTGCCCCCCAGCGTCGAGGCGGTCGCCATGGCAAAGGGGTCGCTCACCAACAGCCACTTCCTCGCCATCCCCTTCAACGCCAACGCCCGCGCGGGGGCCAAGGTAGTCGCCAACTTCCTGCTAAGCCCTGCCGCTCAGGCGCGCAAGGCCGACCCGGCGTACTGGGGTGATCCCAGCGTGCTGCGCAGCGATGCCCTGCCGGCCCCCGCCAAGGGACAACCGGCTCTGCGCTTCAAGGCCGTGGCAGAGCCCCACCCCAGCTGGCAGCTCAGGCTCGAAGCCGCCTGGGCCGAGCGCTACGGCCACTGATGAGCCGGTTTGGCTACGCTCCCCTCGGTTGGCGCCCCCTGTTCACCGCAGGGTGTGCTCTGGTTTTTGGCCTTCCATTGCTGGCGGGGGGGTGGCTGCTGCTGGCTGAGGGGCTGACCCGACCCCATCTGCAATTGCTGCTGGCCCAACCGGGCCTGTGGCACTCGGCGCTGCTGAGTCTGTGGATTGGCGCTGCCTCGACCCTGACCAGCCTGCTGCTGACCGCCCTGCTGCTGGCCCACAGTGACAGCCGGGCCTTCGGCTGGCTGCGTCGGTTGCTCTCGCCCTTGCTGGCGCTGCCCCATGTCGCATTTGCCATCGGCTTTGCCTTTCTGCTCGCCCCCTCCGGCTGGTTGCTGCGCCTGCTCTCGCCGACCCTCACCGGATTTGAACTGCCTCCCGACTGGCAGACCCTGCGCGATCCCGCCGGGCTTGGGCTCATTCTCGCCTTGACCCTCAAGGAGACCCCCTTCCTGCTGCTGATGGCACTCGGTGCGCAAGACCCCGCCAGGGTGGCACGCCAGCAGTGGCTGGGGGCGAGTCTGGGTTTCAGTGCCCCACAGATCTGGTGGCGCCTGCTGCTGCCTGCGCTCTGGCCTGCCTTGCGCCTGCCCCTCTACGCGGTGGCCGCCTACGGGGTAGCCGTAGTGGATCTGGCCCAGTTGCTCGGGCCCGATGCCCCCGCCCCGCTGGCCGTTCGCCTGTGGCTCTGGTATCAGGACCCGGATATTCTCTGGCGCGGTGCCACTGCCAGCGGCGCTCTGCTGCTGCTCGCCATCACGGCTCTGCTGCTGGCCCTGTTGCGGTTGCTGGAGCTGGCTCATCGAGCTCTTGGCAAACCCGGCTGGCTCGATGGCAGACGCTCAAAACCAAGCGCTCTTGGCCACACCCTTGCCACCGGCAGCGTGGCGGCCCTGATCGCCATCAATCTGGCGGTGCTGGGGGCGTTGCTGCTCTGGTCGCTGGCCCGGCGCTGGCCCTTTCCCGCCCTCTGGCCGAGCCAGTGGAGCGGCCGTTATTGGTTCGACCTGTTGCCGACCCTGTCGCCGCTGCTGGCCAGCAGCATACTGCTGGCGCTGGCAAGCGGGGCGATAGGGCTGGCGATGGCGGTGCTGAGTCTGGAGGCACAGGCGGGCCGTCGCCCCTGGCCGCTCTGGCTCATCTGCCTGCCGCTGCTGCTGCCGCAGGCCAGCCTACTGTTCGGCATCCGTCTCGGGGTGGACTGGTTCAGTCTCGGATGGGGGGGCGATGGCATTGGCTGGAGCTGGGTGCTCTGGAGCCAACTGCTGTTTGTCTCTCCCTATGTCTATCTCTGCCTGCACGGCCCCTATCGCCTGTTTGACCCGCGGATCACCCAAAGCGCCCTGCTGCTGGGGGCAACGCCGTGGCGAGCCTGGTGGCAGGTGAAAGCGCCGCTGCTGGCGCGCCCGCTGCTGTTTGCCTTTGCGGTGGGGGCTGCGGTAAGCCTCTCCCAATACCTGCCGACCCTGCTGTTTGGCGCAGGCCGGGTGGTCACCATCACCACCGAGGCGGTGGCCATCGGCAGCGGCCTCAATCGGCGGCTGGCGGGCCTCTACGGCCTGCTGCAACTGCTGCTGCCGCTCGTTATCTATCTGCTGGCGCTCAGGCTGCCAGCGCAACTCAATCCGGCGCTCAAGGGGGGCAGCTCACGATGAACTCTCATGATGGAAACAGCCATATGCTGAGCACCACGCCTCTTCGCCTCTATCTGGAGGAAAACCGGCTGCTTTCGCTGCCAACCCTGCAGGTGGCCCCCGGGGAGGTGTTGACCCTGATGGGGCCCAGCGGCTGTGGCAAGAGCTCGCTGTTGGCGGCGCTGGCGGGGGTACTGCCAGCAAGCGGCCCGATCCGGCTGGAGGGGGAAGTGACCCTTGGCGAGCGCCGTCTCACCCAGCTGCCGCCCCAGGCGCGGCGTATCGGCATGCTGTTTCAGGATGATCTGCTGTTCGATCACCTGACGGTGGCCGAGAACCTGATGTTCGGCATGCCGGCCAGCGTGAAGGGGCACCGGGCGCGGCGGGAAAAGGCGGTGGCTACGCTGGCGCAGGTGGATCTGACAAGTCAGGCAGACAAACTGCCGGGAGCGCTCTCCGGCGGCCAGAAGGCTCGCGTCAGCCTGTTGCGGGCCCTGTTGGCCGAACCCGAGGCATTGTTGTTGGACGAACCCTTCTCCCGCCTCGACAAGCCGCTGCGGGCCGCCTTTCGCGAACTGGTGTTCGCCCAGATCAAGGCGCTGGCCATCCCCGCCATTCTGGTGACCCACGACGAAGAGGACGCGCCGGGCACCATACTTCAGATCACCGAATCCCGTTTTTGACCGAGGAGTTCACCTTGTTTGACCGCCACCTGATCCCCGTTATCCGCAGCCCCCTCACCCGGCTCGCCAAACCGCTCTGCCGCGCCGGGGTCAGCGCCAACCAGATAAGCCTCACCGGCTTTGCCATCGGCATGCTGGCGCTGCCGCTGCTGGCCTTTGGCTGCTATCAGTGGGCGCTCGCGGCGATCCTATTCAACCGGCTGCTGGACGGGCTCGACGGCGCCGTGGCGCGGGAAACCGGCATCACCGACTGCGGCGGCTTTCTCGACATCACACTCGACTTCATCTTCTACGCCGCCGTGGTGCTGGGCTTTGCCCTCGCCGCCCCCGCCAATGCGCTGCCCGCCGCCACCCTGCTGTTTGCCTTCATGGGCACCGGCTCGAGCTTTCTGGCGTTTGCCATCATGGCGGGCAAGCGGGGCATCGACAATCCGGTCTACCACCACAAGTCTCTCTACTATCTGGGCGGTCTCACCGAGGGGAGCGAGACCATCGCCCTGTTCGTGCTGATGTGCCTGTGGCCCGCAGCCTTCGCCCCGCTCGCCTACGGCTTTGCCCTGCTCTGCGCCATCACCACCCTGACCCGGCTCTGGAGCGGTTACCACACCCTGCGTTGAGGCGGGACGGCGTAAGGGGCCCGCTACGGAACACTTGCGCATGGACGACAATGTTTTACCATGGCGACACTCTTTTTCAGGCTCATGAGAACCTTATGCGTCGCCTTGTCTCCGTGCTCACCCTCTCCCTGTTTCCCATGCTCTATGGCTGCAGCAGCACGCCGGCTGCCAAGCCCGTGGTCAAGCCCCAGCCCAACAGCGCCTTCATCAACCAGACGCCGCCGAGCAAACCCTTCTACGGGCAGGTGAGCCAGCCGGGTGTCAGCAAGGGAGACTTCGCCAATCGCGCCAACGTGGACAACTTCGTGCAGCGGATGGTGCAAAAGCACGGTTTCGACGGCGCCGAGCTGCACCGGGTGCTGGCCCAGGCCGAGCGCTATGACTGGATTATCCGCCTGATGGATGCCCAGGCCCCCACCACCACGCCGCCCACCGGCCCGACCGGCGCCTGGAATCGCTACCGCGCCAAGTTCATCACCCCGGACAACGTACAGAACGGCGTCAGCTTCTGGCGTGAGTACGAGAACGAGCTCAACCGTGCCCAGCAGGTGTATGGGGTGCCGCCGGAGATCATCGTCGGCATCATAGGTGTGGAGACCCGCTGGGGCCGGGTGATGGGCAAGACCCGCATCCTGGATGCGCTGGCGACCCTGGCGTTCGACTACCCGCGCCGGGCCGAGTTCTTCACCAGCGAGCTGGAATCCTTCCTGGTGATGACCCGCGACGAGGGGATGGATCCCACCGAACCCAAGGGCTCCTACGCCGGCGCCATGGGTTACGGCCAGTTCATGCCCTCCAGCTTCCAGCGCTACGCGGTGGACTTCAACGGCAACGGCCACACCAACCTGTGGGATCCGGTGGATGCCATCGGCAGCGTCGCCAACTACTTCAAGGCTCATGGCTGGGAGAAGGGGCAACCGGTGGCGGTGCGCGGTCAGGGCCAGCTGCCCGGCTATGAGCACGGCTTCCAGACCCGCTACCCGGTCGCTTCCCTGCGCCGCGCAGGGCTGACCCCCACCAGCACCCTTGGCAACCACAGCGAGGCGAGCCTGCTGCGCCTGGATGTGGGCACCGGCTATCAGTACTGGTACGGCCTGCCCAACTTCTACACCATCACCCGCTACAACCACAGCACCCACTACGCCATGGCGGTGTGGCAGCTGGGGCTAGCGGTCAAGGATGCCCGCGGCGGTTACTGATCCAAAACTTGGCAACACCAAAAACGGGCCCGCGGGCCCGTTTTTTATTCGTTTTCCAGCAGCCAGCGTTTGAGCAGGGCGGCCAGCTGCTCCTGCTCGGCCGGGGTCAATGGGGCCAGCAGGCGCCGCTCGTTGGCCACGTGCCGCTCCACCGCCCGGTCAACCATTTCGCGGCCCGCGTCGGTCAGACAGACCAGCAGGCTACGTCGATCGCTCGGGGCCGCCTGGCGTTCGACCAAGCCCCGCTCTGCCAGTTTGTCGAGGCGGGCGGTCATGGCCCCCGAGCTCAACATGGCGGATTGATAGAGCACGGTCGGGGTGAGCGGTTCGCCGGCCCGGCGCAGGGTCGCCAGAATGTCGAAGTCGCTGCCGAGCAGGCCGCACTCCTTGAGCTCCTCGCTCACCTCCCGTCCGGCGATCGCCGCCATCCGCGCCACCCGCCCCAGCACGCCCATGGGAGAGCAGTCGAGATCCGGTCGCTGCCGGGCCCATTGGGCCAGCAGCAGGTCTACATGATCTGATTCCATCTTCGGCCACTTATCTTTTTATCGAGATACTTGATGGTAAACCAATTTGAGGCTAATTTATCTTCACTTAAAGATACTTTATAAAGAGACAAATTGATGCCCATGCTGATCGCCCTGCTGGCCCCCCTGCTCTGGGGCAGCACCTATGCCGTCGTCAGCCTCTATCTGACCGACTACTCCCCCTACTGGGTGGCGGTGTGGCGGGCATTGCCGGCCGGATTGCTCCTGTTGCTGGTACGCCCGCGTCTGCCGCCCCTGCCTTGGGGCAAGCAGTGCCTGCTGGCGTTTTGCAACATCGCTGCGTTTTTTGCTCTGCTGTTCGTGGCCGCCTTCCGGCTGCCCGGGGCCGTGGCGGGCACCCTGGGTGCCACCCTGCCGCTGGTCCTGATGTTGCTGGCCTGGTTGCAAGATGGCGTCAGGCCGTCCCTGAAATGGCTGCTGCTGGGCCTGATGGGGCTGGGCGGAGTCTTGTTGCTGCTCAACCCTTCCGCCAATCTGGACCCTGTCGGCGTCACCTGCGCCCTGCTAGCCACCCTGCTCATCGGCCAGTCCAGCCGCTGGATGCAGCGCTGGCCGGTCAGCGATCTGCTGGCGCTGACCGCCTGGCAACTGCTGCTAGGCGGCCTGATGCTGATCCCGCTCGCCTGGTGGCTGGCCGGTCCCATGCCGTTGCCTCAGCCGGCAAGCGTTCCCGGCCTGCTCTGGCTGATCCTGCTCAACACGGCGCTGGCCTACTGGGCCTGGCTGTGGGGGCTCAAGCGCCACGGCCCGGAGGTGATGGGCATGCTGGCCCTCACCAACCCCATGGTGGCGGTCTCCTGCGGCGTGCTGATGGTGGGGGAAACGCTGGATGCTCGCCAATGGCTCGGCATCGGGGTGATCCTGCTCTCTCTGTTCCTGATGAAGCTGCCGGCCCGCCCCTTCTTCAAGCGCTGGCAGGCCCGCCGGGCAAGCACCGACCAATGCAGCAAGCCGTGAGCACAAACCATCCAGCTCAAGCGAAATAAAAAAGAGGAGCCATCAAGGCTCCTCTTTCACATTCCGCGGGTGCTTGAGTCGAACTCAGACCCCGGCTTTGGCCAGGGCGGCGGAGACGATCTGCTGGGCTTCCTGCTGAATGAGGTCCAGGTGCGCCTCGCCCTTGAAGCTCTCCATGTAGATCTTGTAGATGGACTCGGTGCCGGAGGGGCGCGCCGCGAACCAGCCGTTCTCGGTCACCACCTTGAGGCCGCCGATGGCGGCATCGTTGCCCGGTGCCTTGGTCAGCTTGGCGACGATGGGCTCGCCGGCCAGGGTAGAGGCTTCCACCAGCGCCGGATCCAGCTTGGAGAGCACCGCTTTCTGGGCGCTGTTGGCCGGGGCATCGATGCGACGATAGCTGGAACGACCAAACTTGGCTTCCAGTGCATCGTAGTGGGCCTGCGGATCCTTGCCGGTCACCGCCAGAATTTCCGCTGCCAGCAGCGCCAGGATGAAGCCATCCTTGTCGGTGGTCCAGACGGTGCCGTCTTTGCGCAGGAAGGAGGCGCCCGCGCTCTCCTCGCCGCCAAAGCCGAACTCGCCGCTGTAGAGGCCATCCACAAACCACTTGAAGCCGACCGGCACCTCTTTGAGGGTGCGGCCAATCTCGCCGGCAACCCGGTCGATCATGGAAGAGGAGACCAACGTCTTGCCGACCGCAGCCTCTTTGGACCAGCCGGTACGATGGGTAAACAGATACTGGATCGCCACCGCCAGATAGTGGTTCGGGTTCATCAGGCCCGACTTGGTGACGATGCCGTGACGGTCGTAGTCAGGGTCGTTGCCAAGGGCGATGTCGAACTTGTCCTTGAGGGCAATCAGGCTGGCCATGGCAAACGGGCTGGAGCAGTCCATCCGGATCTTGCCGTCTTTATCCAGGGTCATGAAGGAGAAGGTCGGGTCGACCTTGTAGTTCACCACCTCGATGTTCAGACCATAGGTCTTGGCGATGACGTCCCAGTAGGCAACGCCGGAGCCGCCCAGCGGATCGACACCGATCTTGATGCCGGCCTGCTTGATGGCCTCCATGTCCAGCACGTTCTTCAGGTCATCCACATAGGGAGTGACATAATCGTGCAGGGCCACGAACGGGCTCTTGAGGGCCTCGGCGAACGGCATCCGCTTCACGCCGGCAAGGTTCGCCTCAAGGATGGCGTTGGCACGATCTTCCACCCACTTGGTAATCTCCCCTTCGGCGGGACCGCCGTGGGGCGGGTTGTATTTGAAGCCACCGTCTTCCGGCGGGTTGTGGGACGGGGTGATCACCACGCCGTCCGCCAGGGCCGCCGGTTTGCCCGCGTTGTGGCGCAGGATGGCGTGGGAGATGACCGGGGTCGGGGTGAAGCCAAGACCGGCCTGAATGCGGGTCTCGACGCCGTTGGCCGCCAGCACTTCCACCGCGCTGGCAAAGGCGGATTCAGACAGGGCGTGGGTATCCATGCCGACAAACAGCGGGCCCGTGATGCCGGCCTGCTGGCGATACTCCACCAGCGCCTGGGTCACCGCCAGGATGTGGGATTCGGTGAAGGCGTTGTGCAGGGCGCTGCCGCGGTGACCGGAGGTGCCGAAGGCAACCCGCTGCTCGGGGCGGCTCATGTCGGGCTTGTTGAGGTAGTAGGCGCTGACCAGACGGGGGATGTTGGTCAGGTCGCTCAAACGGGCCGGCTGACCGGCGTGGGAATGCTGTGCCATGGCGTTGTCCTTGCTTGATGGCGGCCTTGCCCGGCAAGGCCTGAGTCTGATGAAGCGTTAAATTGCGCCGCACACCCGGGCGATCACCTCATCGCCATACCCCATGCTGGTCATCAGCTGGGCCACCATGTTCTGCTTGCGGCTGGTGTTGGTATTGGTGATCACCCAGAACGGGGTTTGTGGCACCGGCTTGGGCTTGGTGGTGCTGCCGCTGGCGCGCAGAGCATCGGGATCCCGCGAGAAATAGACGCGCTTGCGCCCCTTGATTTCGGTGGCCTGGGTAAACCCGACCGGGTCATCCCGGTAGAGGGTACTGAGCACCTGCATGAAGCGGTTGATGGACTTCTCTTCTTTTTGCAGCTCGCCGGAGTCGAGCAGCGCCTCCAGCCCCATGGCATCGGCCACGGCGTGCGGCTGGGCCGTCGTCACCGGCTCGGCAACCGGCGCAGCCTGGTTGGCGGGCTGTTCCAGCAGGCGGCGCAGGATATCGGAGGCACTCTCGCCGATGTGCCGGGTCTGGCTGGCGATATAGAAGTAGAGATCGTCATCAAGCTCGATGGTTTTCATAGGGATGCGCTGGACTCGTCGAAATTCGGATGCGGCGATTATACATAGGCAAACCCGGCAGCCCAAGCAAGGGGCGGACAGATGTGCATGAATCTCATCGAGAATACGGCATAATAGCGGGCCAAGTGTGTGATCCGTCGCACTGATAGCCGATCTGGCAGACTTTTTTTAGAAAAAAAACCACACTTTTTTGCTCCGCAATGAGTGAAATCCTTTTCTTTCCAGTGTGTTAAATAACAACGAGCAACACACTCACGACCGACAAGGTGTCATTTTGCAACAAAACCCATTATTGAACTTCAAGGAGCAGGGCCAGGGCCAGCCCGTCGTGCTGATCCACGGGCTGTTTGGCAGCCTCGACAACCTCGGCCTGCTGGCGCGCCCGCTGAGCGAACAATACCGGGTCATCAGCGTCGATCTGCGCAACCACGGCGCCTCCTTTCACTCCGATGAAATGAGCTACCCGGCCCAGGCCGCCGATCTGCTCGCTCTGCTGGATCGACTCGAGCTTGAGCAGGTGGCCATCGTGGGTCACTCCATGGGGGGAAAGGTGGGCATGCAGCTGGCGAAGCTCGCGCCAACACGCGTTGCCAAGCTGGTGGTAGCCGATATCGCGCCGGTCGCCTACCCCCACGCCCGCCACCAGAATGTGTTCGCCGGCCTCAACGCCACCCTCAAACTCGCTCCGCAAAGCCGCAGCGAGGCGGAAGCCATCCTGGCGCAGCACATCGAGATCGCCGGCGTGCGCCAGTTCCTGCTCAAGTCGTTTGCCAAAACCGGGCACGGCTGGGGCTGGCGTTTCAACGTCCCGGCCCTTGAGCACAACTACGCCAACATCATGGGCTGGCCCGATGCACAGAGCCGTTTCGAGGGGCCTGCACTGTTCATCAAGGGGGGGGATTCCGACTACATGCAGCCCGAGCATACCGAGACGGTGATGGCGCAATTTCCCGCCGCCAAGGCCCGGGTCATCGCCGGCACCGGTCACTGGCTGCACGCGGAAAAGCCGGTTTTGTTCAACAAACTGGTTGTGGATTTCCTGTCGACAGGCGGTTAACAGTTTCAAATCCTTTGTGATATAGTGCGCCCGTCATAAGGAGTGTGCGCAATCCATGCTAAGTGAACATATCGACCTGATTGAGAGTCTGGGCCTGAAGTTATTCTTTGTGGCCATTTTCGTATTGATTGGCCTGGCCATTCAGGACGTGCTCAAACGCGGCAACGTGCCCCGTTTCGGCCGACTCATCGTCTGGTTGGTACTCTTCCTGGGTTGTGCAGGTTTTGTCGCCAAGGGGCTGATCGAACTGGGCTGGGAAGGCTCAGGCATCGGCTAACTTATTTTCATCTGTGATGTATGGCCAAACAGCAAACTGATCGAACAACACTGGATCTGTTCGCAAATGAGAAGCGCCCCGGCAGGCCAAAGACCAACCCACTCCCCCGCGAGACCCAGCTCAAGATCAACAAGCGCAACCAGCTCAAGCGCGATCGGGAGAACGGTTTGAAGCGGGTAGAGTTAAAGGTGGAGGCCGAGTTGCTGGAACGCCTGAACCAACTTGCGTTACAACAGAACGTCAGCCGAGCCGAGCTGATCCAATCTATCCTGAAGCAACAGATTGAGTCTGCACATGCTGCAGGCATCACAATCTGACCGTTAAGCATTAACACCAGATACGGGTAACTAAACACTATGGCTAGTGTAGGTCTGTTTTTCGGCAGCGATACCGGTAATACCGAAGCTGTCGCCAAGATGATCCAGAAAGAACTGGGCAAACAACTGATTGAAGTCCGTGACATTGCCAAGAGCAGCAAGGCCGACATCGACAGCTTCGATCTGCTGATGTTCGGTATCCCGACTTGGTACTATGGCGAAGCCCAGGCCGACTGGGACGACTTCTTCCCCGAGCTGGAAGAGATCGACTTCACCAACAAGCTGGTCGCTATCTTCGGATGCGGCGATCAGGAAGACTATGCCGAGTACTTCCTCGATGCCATGGGCACCCTGCGTGACATCGTCGAAGCCAAAGGCGCCATCGTCATCGGCAACTGGCCAACCGCCGGCTACGAATTCGAAGCCTCCAAGGCACTGGTGGACGACAAGCACTTCGTGGGTCTGGGCATCGACGAAGATCGCCAGCCGGAGCTGACCGCCGAGCGCGTCAAGGGCTGGTGCAAGCAGCTGCACGAAGAGATGTGCCTGGCCGAGCTGGAGTGATCCAGGCTCGCCAGCCTCTCTGACAACAAGGGCCCCGCGGGGCCCTTGTTGTTTTCTGGCTCATGCTCTCTCGCCACTCCTGTGCTCCGGTTTGGCCCGCACATAGAGGGTGCGCTTGACCTGGGCCACCAGCTCGCCGCTCTGATCCTGCACCGTCACCTCGAACTCGGGGAAGTGCTTGTCTCCCCCGTCGGTCGCCGCCACGATGGCAGCCAGCTTGCCGTCGGTCAGGTTGAATTCGGCCACCAGCTTGCCCTTGCCTGGCTTGATGTAGTTGATGCTGCCGGCCTTGTCCCAGACGTAATAACGGTTCTTGAAATAGCCCATCAGCATCAGCGGATAGATGGGATCGGTCATCGCAAACATGCTGCCGCCAAACTGGGTACGGTTGGCGTTCTTGTTCCACCAGCGGGACTTGAGGGTGACCCGGCAGAAGCGGAAATCATCGCTCAATGTCTCTATCTTGATGCCGGCGCCCCAGAAGGGGGGCCAGGCGTTGAGGGCACGGCGCACCCAGGCCGCATTGTCAAAAAGCCAATCCATGGATCTCATCCGACCAGACAGTGAAGAAGGTTACATTTTATCAACATTCACCAAACGAGCAAGCCGTCACGAGAATCTGGCCAATTCCACCGGATGGCGCCATCTGCGCTAAAGCCCTTGAATTACTGGGTTTATTTTTAGGTGAGCTACGACCTATAATGACAGGCCAAGCGAGTTCGTGGTTGCCATTCCAGCGGCAGTCAATCAGAATAACCACACCTTCGAGAATGCGAATAAATAGAATATGGCAGACAACAACCAAGCGTTAAAAAAGGCCGGGCTCAAGATCACCTTGCCCCGTGTCAAAATCCTGGAAATCCTGCAACAGCCGGACTGCCAGCACACCAGTGCGGAAGATCTGTACAAACGACTGATCGACCAGGGTGAAGAGATTGGTCTCGCTACCGTTTATCGCGTTCTCAACCAGTTTGATGATGCCGGTATAGTTACCCGTCACCACTTCGAAGGGGGCAAATCGGTGTTCGAACTGGCCACCCAGGAACACCACGACCACCTGGTCTGCCTCGACTGCGGCAAGGTGATCGAGTTCTCCGACGAGGTGATCGAGCAGCGCCAGCGCGATATCGCCCAGCAGCACAACATCCGGCTGACCAATCACAGCCTCTATCTGTACGGCCACTGCGCCGCCGGCGAGTGCAAGCACGAAGATTGACCCGCCAGACAGAGACAATAAAAAGCCAGCATCACGCTGGCTTTTTTGTGTCCGTCGTTTAGAAGCCGTTTACGCTCTTGCTCCGAGGTCGTGATCAAGGTTCATCTGCTGCTCGGACCCCTCACGTCTCTCTATACGCGCCGGTTCCTGTGCGGCTTCACCTTGCTGGCATCTCGCCACAGATCGTAAGCAAGCTCCCAGATCAAGAAAGGGCAGGGTCTCCCCTGCCCTCTTCTGTTATCAGGCCTCGGCCTTGCCCCACACGTCGCGCAGGGCCACGGTGCGGTTGAACACCAGATGCTCCGGACTGGAGAGCTTGTTGTCGGCGCAGAAGTAACCTTCACGCTCGAACTGGTAAGCCTGCTCCGGCTTGGCGTTCTTGAGCGAAGCCTCGACACGGGCACCCTCGATGATCACCAGGGAGTCCGGATTCAGGGCCGCTTCGAAGTCCTCTTCGGCGCCCGGGTTCGGCACCTTGAACAGACGGTCGTAGAGGCGCACTTCGGCTGGCAGGGAGTGAGTGGCGCTGACCCAGTGGATCACCCCTTTCACCTTGCGACCATCGGCCGGATCCTTGCCCAGGGTCTCGGGATCGTAAGAGCAGTAGATGCAGGTGACCTTGCCATCGGCATCCTTCTCGACCCGCTCGGCCTTGATGACGTAGGCATTGCGCAGGCGCACTTCCTTGCCCAGCACCAGTCGCTTGAACTGCTTGTTGGCTTCTTCTTTGAAATCCGCTTCATCGATGAAGATCTCGCGGGTGAAGGGAAGCGTACGGGTGCCCATCTCAGCGTTGTTCGGGTGGGCCGGGGCAGTCAGCACTTCGTCGGCGGCCAGATTCTCGATGACCACCTTGACCGGGTGCAGCACGGCCATGGCACGCGGCGCATTCTCGTTGAGATCTTCGCGGATACAGGCTTCCAGCATGCTCATCTCGACGATGTTGTCCTGCTTGGTCACGCCGATGCGCTTGCAGAACTCGCGGATGGAGGCCGGGGTGTAGCCACGTCGACGCAGACCGGAGACGGTCAGCATGCGCGGATCGTCCCAACCGTCCACGTGCTTCTCGGTCACCAGCAGGTTCAGCTTGCGCTTGGACATGACGGTGTATTCGAGGTTAAGCCGGGAGAACTCGTACTGACGGGGATGGCAATCGATGGTGATGTTGTCCAGCACCCAGTCGTACAGACGACGGTTGTCCTGGAACTCCAGCGTACAGATGGAGTGGGTGATCCCTTCCAGGGCGTCCGAGATGCAGTGAGTGAAGTCATACATCGGGTAGATGCACCACTTGTCACCGGTCTGGTGGTGGTGGGCAAACTTGATGCGATAGATGACGGGATCGCGCATCACCATGAAGGGGGATGCCATGTCGATCTTGGCGCGCAGGCAGGCGGAGCCTTCGGCAAACTCGCCGTTCTTCATCTTCTCGAACAGGGCCAGGTTCTCGGCCACCGAACGATCGCGGAACGGGCTGTTCTTGCCCGGCGCGGTCAGGGTGCCACGGTATTCGCGCATCTGCTCGGCAGAGAGCTCGTCCACGTAGGCCAAGCCCTTCTCGATGAGCTCGATGGCATAGCCGTGCAGCTTGTCGAAATAGTCGGAGGAGTAGCAGATCTCGCCGTTCCACTGGAAGCCGAGCCACTGTACGTCCTGCTTGATGGACTCAACGTACTCGATATCTTCCTTCACCGGGTTGGTGTCGTCGAAGCGCAGGTTGCACTGGCCCTGGTAGTCGCGGGCGATGCCGAAGTTCAGGCAGATGGACTTGGCGTGACCGATATGGAGATAACCGTTCGGCTCGGGCGGAAAACGGGTATGCACGCTGCTGTGCTTACCGCTGGCCAGATCTTCATCAATGATCTGACGAATAAAGTTAGTTGGGCTGTTCGCCTGACTCATGGCTCACCTCAAAAATGCGTCACTGGCGGAAGTTGTGCCGGCTGGCACCCTCATACCCCCGCCGTCAAGCCGGATATGATCCCTCATTACGCGCCCTGTCTCAACCTGAATTTGCCCGTTTCGGGGTACTGGCGCCGCAAAACGCCCTGCACTGGTGGCCGGTTTGACTGACTGGCGAAAAAAAAGACCCCGCGCGAGGCGGGGTTCAAGGTGATGAAAAACAAAAACAGACAATACACACACAACAAAGGCTCACACGCACAGTCAACCTTTCCCAAGCCCGATGGTCATCGCCCTTGGGAAAGGCGGGTCTTGCGACCCACCTTGCGTTATGGATTGAGAGCTATCAGTTCAGCTCGGTGACGCGGCTGGTACGCTTGCCATCGAAGCTGGTGGTACGCAGGTAGACCTTGCCATCCACGGTCGGCTTGGCGGCAGCGTCGTAGGCGCTCCAGCTCTTGCCATCCAGGCTGTACTGGATGGGCAGACCCGGCAGGTCCACGTTCGCTTCCAGCACACCGTTCACTACCTTGGCGCCCGGTACGGAGAGGCGGTATTCCACCCCGGCCTGGTCCAGTTTCGGCAGCACGCGCTGACCCAGCACGTTGGCGAACTGGTTCCACTCCTTGTTCAGGGTGGCCTTGTTGACATACTTGGTCTCGCCGGAGAACTCGCGACCTTTCACATAGTTCAGCTCGAAGCCGCCCTTGTGCCAGGCACGCTCAGCCATGGAGAAGATACGCGGGTAAACCATGTACTCGTACTGAGCGTCGGTACGCACGGTTTCACTCCACTGCTGACCGGAGATCCCTTTGAACTTGACCGGATCCTGGTCACCCTTGGCCACGAAGGCGTTGCCGTCGCGGTCAACCGAGGTCTCGGCGTTCTGCGGCAGGTTTTCCGGGGCGAAAGCGAACACCTTGCGGGTGTCATTGAAACGGGTTGCCCAGTAGTAGCCACGCTCAGCCGGGTGTACCTCGTTCGGGAAATCGAAGTAGAGGTAATCCGGGTTGGAGAGCACCACTTCATAACCCTTGTGCGCCCACTTCATCGCTTCATTGAAGCCACCCCAGTAGAGGGTTTCCCAGAAGTTGACACGGGTGTTGTCGGTGGCGAAGTCCTTGGCACTGTTGGCGTATTTCAGACCATCTTCCCAGGCCTGCAGGGTGGAGAAGCCGTGGCCCTTGACCATCTCGCCCACTTCCTTGGCGAAGTAAACCGGCAGCTCGGCTACGTCCTTGATCTTGCCATCGTCGATCATCTTCTGGCACATCGGGGACTTGCCGAACGGCTTGTCCTGCTTGCTGGAATCGACGTTGCCTTTCCATGCCACCAGCTCTTCTTTCTTGGTGACAGCCGGATCCTGATAACCACCGCCCTGCATGATGTTCTTCGCCTCGTCACCACCGTAGTGCCATGCGGTCAGCGGCTGGCCGGCGGCCTGGTGCATCTGGGCAACTTCATCCATCACCTTGGCCACGAAGGTGGCAGCGCCCGGCTGGCAAGGGTTGATGAAGGACATCTTGTCGTAGAACTGCACCGAGGTGACGTTGGAGGTATCGGCCGGGTCGGTCAGACGGAACTGGTTGGCTTCGGTCTCTTTACCTTCAGCCATCAGACGCTTGTAACGCGCTTCCATGGAGACCACGGCAGCACGGGCGTGGGCCGGCATGTTGATCTCCGGGATCACGGTCACACCGCGGGCCTTGGCATAGCGTACCAGGTCGATGTAGTCGGCCTTGCTGTAGAAACCGGAACCCTGGTTGTCGCTGGTCGGGCCGGAGCCCAGCTGCGGCATCAGGCACTTGGTTTCGGACTCGTCGTGGCAACGCTGGCTGCCGACGTCGGTCAGCTCTGGCAGGCCCGGGATCTCCAGACGCCAGCCTTCATCGTTGGTCAGCCCCAGATGCAGCACGTTGAGCTTCATGGCGGACATCTGGTCAACCAGCTTCTTCAGAGTCTCGGGGCTTCTGAAGTGACGGGCCACGTCGGTCTGCATGCCACGGTATTCAAAGCGCGGCGCATCCTCGACGTGCATCTGGCTGACCAGCTTGTCGTTGACCCCCAAGAGGGAAATCAGGGACTGGGCCCCCCAGAACGCGCCTTCGATGTCATGACCCTGAACTACTGTGCCTTTCTGGCCGATGGTCATGTCGTAGCCTTCGGCCTGCTTGAGCTTGCTGCCGAGCTTGATGGTCACTGGGTAGCCGGTGTCGGAGAGGGTAACACCCAGCTTGGTCAGTTGAGCCTTCAGGGCCTCGGCGCGATCGCTCGGCAGATCCAGGGCATTGAGCTTGATGGTGGAGAAGTCGACCTGCGGGCCGGCCTTGACCACCTGCTTCATCGGGGTCGGCAGGATCTGGTTGTCGACCTTGCCAGCCGGCAGCAGGGTGCTGGTCTGGTTGGCCGCGAAACGGGTTTCGCTATTCATCAGGATGTTCTTGTCATCCTTGGTACGCTTCCAGCCATCGGCCGGCATCGGCTTCTCGTAGGTGCTGGCATCGTCGATGTTGCTCATGCTGGCCAGTACTTTCGGCTCGGCACCTTCGCTGGCGACATACCAGTTCGGCATGATATCAGATTCGAACAGTACCCAGTACTCCACCACCAGCGGCACTTCGACCGTGGCATCCTTGGCAAAGCCCTGGAACTTCTCGGTTGGCGTCAAACGATAAAGGTCACCGGTCAGGTGGGTGATGGTGAACTGGTCGTTGTCCACCCGCTGGATACGACGGATGGAGGAGACATAGATGCTCCAGTCTTTGGAGGTGACGTCAGCACCGGTATTGGTCAGGTGCAGCTTGGCAACGCCGCAGCTCGCCCACTCGGAGCCCAGCGCCTGGCAGTCGAGGCCGGCACCGGCACCGTCGTTGGTGACGACTTCGTACTTGACGACGAGGTTGCTGGCGAGGGAATCGACCACGGCTTGCTTGGCGGCATCGGCTGCCTGTACCTGGCTGACGAAAACGGTAGACATGGCAATGGCTAACAGAGAATGTTTCAAGTTCATAACTGCTGCTCTCATTTGAAGTAAAGGTTGGATTTTCTTGGCTTTTTTTATATGGGGCCCCGAGGCGGGGCCCTTAGTTATGTCAACAATGGACTTAGACTTGAGGCGAGCTTGGCGCCCGATTAACGCAGGGCCTTCATCTCACCGGCGATGATTTCGGCCAATGGGCCCAGAATCACCTGCAGGTTCTGCTCACCGAGCTTGACCACACCGGCCGCGCCCAGGGCTTTGAGCTTGCGCTCGTCAACGATGCTGCGGTCTTTCAGGGTCAGACGCAGACGGGTGATGCAGGCATCGATGGTCACCAGGTTCTCCTGACCGCCCAGCACTTCCAGATACTGGCGTGCCAGTTCGGTACGGTCGGTGGTCTGAGCCTGTGCCGGTACCGCTTCGTCATCTTCACGACCCGGGGTTTTCAGGTTGAACTTGACGATGACAGCGCGGAACACAACATAGTAGAGACCGAAGAACACCAGGCCTTGTACCAGCAGCATGTACCAGTGGGTCGCCAGCGGGTTGCGGCTGGAGAGCACCATATCCACCAGACCGGCACTGAAGCCGAAGCCGGCAATCCACTGCATGGAGGCAGCGATGAACACGGACAGACCGGTCAGCAGGGCGTGGATGACGTACAGCACCGGCGCCACGAACATGAAGGAGAACTCGAGCGGCTCGGTCACCCCGGTGAAGAAGGCGGCAAAGGCGGCTGCGATCATGATGGACGCAACTTTCTCTTTGTTCTCTTTCTTGGCGGAGTGGTAGATGGCCAGCGCGGCACCCGGCAGACCGAACATCATGATCGGGAAGAAGCCAGCCTGATACATGCCGGTCACACCCACGATGCCCTTGCCGGCGTCGATGGAGGATTGGCCGCCCAGGAAGTTCGGGATGTCGTTGATGCCGGCCACGTCAAACCAGAACACGGAGTTCAGGGCGTGGTGCAGACCGACAGGGATCAGCAGGCGGTTGAAGAAGGCGTAGATACCGGCGCCGGTGGAGCCCAGGCTGACAATGGATTCACCAAAGCTCACCAGACCGCCGTAAATGACCGGCCAGACGGCCATCAGGATGAAGGAGACGACGATCATCACCACGGAGGTTACGATCGGCACCAGACGGCGGCCAGAGAAGAAGGCCAGCGCCTTGTGCAGTTCCACGCTGCTGAAGCGGTTGTAGAGCTCAGCGGCGATGACACCACACAGGATACCGACGAATTGGTTGCTGATCTTGGCAAAGGCAGCCGGAACCTGATCGGCCGGGATACCCTTGATCTGGGCAACGGCGCCCGGGCTCAGCAGCGTGGTCACCACCAGGAAACCGACCAGACCGGCCAGTGCGGCAGAACCGTCTTTGTCTTTGGACATACCATAGGCAACACCGACAGCGAACAGCACGGGCATGCTGTCGATGATGGCTGCGCCGGCCTTGATCAGGAACGCGGCGACAGGACTGCCACCACCCCAACCATTCGGGTCAATCCAGTAGCCAATCCCCATCAGGATCGCGGCGGCAGGCAATACCGCTACCGGCACCATCAGGGCACGGCCGATCTTTTGCAAATAACCGAGAATGTTCACGGTTCCTCTCCTTAGTTAATGTTTTTCTAGAAATTAAGTGCTTATCACGTTTGACGCATAAGCCATCAAGGCTTGATTGGCAGTCTAGGGCTTTTATTTCGCTGCGCAAATTAATAAACCTGTAATCGTGATCATTATCACCCAAACGAGATAAAGGTGGCGGATAGATGTGGCTTAGTTCGCAATCTTTATTTACGCTATAAAACAACTTGAATCCGTCCCAGTCTATTTGCCGCCGACATCCCGGCAGCAACCCGTACAGAGGTATCTATAATGCGCCTGATCCCGTTGAAATCTGCCAGCCAAGTGGGCCTGTGGTCTGCCCGTTACATCGTTGACCGTATCAATGGGTTCAAACCCACTGCCGAGCGCCCCTTCGTACTGGGCCTGCCCACTGGCGGCACCCCGCTCAACACTTACAAGCGCCTGATTGAACTGCATAAAGCCGGTGAAGTGAGCTTCCAGAACGTGGTCACCTTCAACATGGACGAGTACGTCGGCCTGCCGGAAGACCACCCGGAGAGCTACCACAGCTTCATGCACAACAACTTCTTCAGCCATATCGACATTCGCCCCGAGAACATCAACATCCTCAACGGCAACGCGCCGGATCTGGTGGCCGAGTGCAAGCGCTACGAAGACAAAATCAAGTCCTACGGCAAGATCCACCTGTTCATGGGCGGTGTCGGCAACGACGGCCACATCGCGTTCAACGAACCGGCTTCATCCCTCTCCTCCCGCACCC
This sequence comes from Aeromonas sp. DNRA1, assembly GCF_963888745.1. Lineage (NCBI taxonomy): Bacteria > Pseudomonadati > Pseudomonadota > Gammaproteobacteria > Aeromonadales > Aeromonadaceae > Aeromonas > Aeromonas sp. DNRA1. Next base: position 590,301 of record NZ_CAWPKQ010000001.1, read on the forward strand.
GGGTCAAGACCCTGACCGAAGACACCCGCATCGCCAACTCCCGCTTCTTTGGTGGCGACATGGAGCAGGTGCCCAAGCTGGCGCTGACCGTGGGGGTCGGCACCTTGATGGATGCCGAGGAGATCATGATCCTGGTGACCGGTCACGGCAAGGCCCAGGCCCTGCAAGCCGCGGTGGAAGGCAGCGTCAACCACATGTGGACCATCTCCACCCTGCAACTGCATCCGAAGGGAATGATGGTGTGTGACGAGCCCTCCACCATGGAGCTCAAGGTCAAGACCGTGCGTTACTTCCAGCAGCTCGAAGCCGCCAACATCGGCCGTCTGTAAGGAGTCACCATGTACGCATTGACCAACTGCACCCTCTACACCGGCAGCTGCGTGCTGACCGGTTACGGGGTGGTCATCGAGGGCGACAAGATTGTCGCCATCTCCCGCCTGGCCGAACTGCCGGCCGGTATCGAACGCATTGATCTCAAGGGTGCCAACCTGAGCGCCGGTTTTATCGACGTGCAGCTCAACGGCTGTGGCGGCGTCATGTTCAACGGCCACATCACCACCGAGACCCTGGCGACCATGCAGGCCGCCAACCTCAAATCCGGTACCACCAGCTTCCTGCCGACCCTGATCACCAGTCCGGATGCAGACATGAAGCAGGCCGTCGCCGTCACCCGCGACTACATGGCGGCGCACCCCAACGAGGTACTGGGCGTCCATCTGGAAGGCCCCTACACCAACCTCAAGCGCAAGGGGATCCACCCGGCCGAGCAGATCCGCCAGCCCGCCGACGAGATGATCGACTTCTTCTGCGCCAACGCGGATGCCATCGCCAAGATCACCCTGGCGCCGGAGCGCAACAAGCCGGAGCACATCCGCCGGCTGGTGGAGGCCGGCATTCTGGTCTCCGCGGGCCATACCGCCGCCAACTATGACCAGGCGATGGCCGGGTTCGACAACGGCATCCGCTTTGCCACCCATCTCTACAACGCCATGACTCCGACCGTAAACGGTCGCGAGCCGGGCGTGGTCGGTGCCATCTACGATCGCAAGGATGTCTACGCCGGCGTCATCGTCGACGGTCATCACGTGCACTGGGCCAACGTGCGCCTTGCACACAAGATGCTGGGAGAGCGACTGGTGCTGGTCACCGACGCGACCGCTCCGGCAGGGGCACCGGAAGGCTTTGAGAAGTTTGATTTTTGTGGCGCAACCGTCTATTTCCGCGATGGTCAGTGCGTCGACGAGAATGGTACACTCGGCGGCTCTGCCCTCACCATGATTGAGGGGGTGGAGAATCTGGTCAAACAGGTCGGATTACCGCTCGATGAAGCACTGAGAATGGCCACCCTTTACCCTGCTCGCGCCATTGGATGGGACTCACGTCTCGGTAGTATCCAGGTCGGAAAAATAGCCAACCTGACTGTCTTTGATCAGGCCTTCACGGTCTGCGGGACCGTGGTTAACGGACACTACACAACACAGTGACACTATGACTGGCGGACAAATAGCAAACGTAGATCTTATCAAGCAGGTCAACAGTGCAGCCGTGTATCGGCTCATCGACCTGCAGGGGCCCATCTCGCGGGTCAAAATTGCCGAGTTGAGTCAGCTGGCCCCGGCCAGCGTGACCAAGATAACCCGGCAACTGATCGAGCATGGCCTGATCAAGGAGACCTCGCCGCAAGCCTCCACCGGCGGACGGCGCGCCATCTCCCTGACCACCATCAAGCATCGCTTTCAGTTTGTGTCCGCCAAGCTCGGCCGCGGCTACCTGCAGCTCGCCCTGTATGACCTCGACGGCAAGGAGCTCGATCAGCACATCACCCAGGTGACCGAGATCGAGCAACAACCGGTGGTCGACATGCTGCTGCGGGAGATCGGTGCCTTCATCGACTCCCAGCAGGATCGCAGCCGCAACCTCATCAGCATCGCGCTGACCATGCCGGGCCTGGTCAATCCAGAATCGGGCATGGTCATCTACACCCCCAAGTACCAGATCCGCAATCTGGCGCTGGCCAAGCTGTTGGAAAACCACTTCAACCTGCCCTGCTACGTGGGCAACGATACCCGCTCGCTGGCACTGGCCGAACACTTCTTCGGCGAGTCCCGCGACTGCATGGACTCCATCCTGGTGAGCGTGCACCAGGGGGCAGGCTCGGGCATCATCACCAAGGGCAAGGTGTTCCTCGGCCAGAACCGCAATGTCGGCGAGATCGGCCACATCCAGGTCGAACCGCTCGGCAAGCGCTGCCACTGCGGCAACTTCGGCTGCCTGGAGACCATCGCCTCCAACGAGGCCATCGTCGACAAGGTGAAGGAGCTCATCAGCCGCGGCCACCTGAGCTCGCTGCAGGAGAAGCACATCACCATCCAGGAGGTGTGCAAGGCGGCCATGGCCGGTGACGAGCTGGCCCGCAGCGTGATTGAGAACGTGGGTGAGCATCTGGGACGGGCGGTGGCCATCACGGTCAACCTGTTCAACCCGCAGAAGGTGCTGATCGCGGGCGAAATCACCGCTGCCGAAGAGATCCTGTTCCCGGCCATCCGCCGCTGCGTGGAGCACCAATCGCTGCCAAGCTTCCATCGCGGCCTGCCCATCGTGAAGGCGCGCTTCCAGAATCAGCCCACCGTCGGTGGTTTCGCGCTGGTGAAGCGGGCCCTGCTGGAAGGGGATCTGCTCCAGATCATCATGGAGCAGAAGTAAGGCCGAGGCCTTGCGAAATGAGAAACGGCAGCCACTGGCTGCCGTTTTTTATTGATAGATTCTTCGAGCGTAGGTTCGATTAGCCGCGTAGCGGCGTAATCGGACGCGGTGACTCACCCCGCCCGGCACGGTTTGAACAGATCCAGCGCCCCGTCATACACCCGGGTCTGCACATCCATGATGCCGAGCATGGAGTGGAACAAGTTGTCGTGGGAGAAACGCTTGCTGACCGCCTCCTGCTGCAGACAGGTCATATCCAGCTGGCGATCGGCCTGCAACTGGGGAGAGAACCAGGTCATCAGCGGCACCCGGGTCTGATCGTCCGGGGCGAACTTGTAGGGGGTGCCGTGCAGGTAGAGCCCCATGGCACCCAGAGATTCGCCGTGATCCGACAGATAGACCAGCCCCACGTTGTAATCCTGCTCCAGCGTCTTGAGCTTGTCGATGAGACGGGCCACCACCTTGTCGGTGTAACGGATGGTGTTGTCATAGGTGTTGACCAGCTCTTCATTGGTGCAGTTTTCGATGTCGCTGCGCGGGCAATCCGGCATGAAAGTCCGTTCACTGGCGGGATAACGGCGATAGTAGGTCGGGCCGTGGCTGCCCATCAGGTGGAAGGCCACCAGCTTGTTGCCCTTCATCTGCGCGATCTGCCGATCCAGCCCCTCCAGCATCACCTCGTCGTAGCAGGAACCCTTCTGGCAGTACTGGGGAAAATCCTTGGCCTCGATCTCGATGGTGGGCACGTTCTTGCACACCCCCTTGCAGCCGCCGTCGTTCTCCTTCCAGAGCACGGAGACGCCGGCATGCTGCAACACATCCAGCATGCCGTCGCGGGACTGGGCCAGGGTGTCGTCATAGCCGCGCCGCGTCAGGTTGGAGAACATGCAGGGCACCGAGACCGCGGTGGCGGTGCCACAGGAGCGCACGTTGCGAAACGAGACCATGCCAGATTCCCGCGCGGTGAAGCTGTTGGTGGTCTTGCCGTAACCATTGAGGGAGTAGTTCTGGCTGCGCGCCGTCTCCCCCACCACCAGAAACATCAGAGTCGGCTTGCCGCCCTGCCCCACCACCCTGGCATCGGTGCCCAGCTGCTGATACGGGATCGGGGTGGCAAACAGGATGTCGGTGGCGTAGCGATAGAGGCCGTGCACATAGTTGGCGGGCACTATCTCCTTGCCGAGGGACTTGTTGTTGCGCCCGACCGAGGCGTAATCCTGGTAATAGAGCGCCGCCACCCCCACCAGAAACAGCAGCGACAGGGCGATGGAGCCGAGCCGCAGGCCCAGCCCCTTATACCAGGGACGGGGATACTCTATCTTCACCCACAGCAGGGCCAGCGCCGGCAGCAGGCCAGTCAGCACGAACCAGAACAGGATGGAGGCATTGAAGTAGGAGGTCGCCTCCCCGCTGTTGGTCTCGACGATGTTCTGCACCATGCTCACGTCGAAGATGACGCCGTATTTCAGCATGGCGTAACTGACCACGGATCCCATCAGGATCAGCAGCACGAAGAAGGGCTTGAGCAGATAGCGAAAGGTAAAAGGCAGGAACACCGCATTGAGCGCGGCCAGCAGCACGAAGGGGATCGAGAGGGCAAAGCCCGTCTTGACGTGTTCCAGCTTGGTGAGAATGGTGTAAAAGTGCAGGAAAATGGGCCAGTTGAATACCAGTGCAAACAACAGCACCAGCAACAGATTCACCTTCATCACACCCAGGGTGATGCGCATAACGATACTCCGACAAACCAGGCAGGACAGGGGCCACACAGGGCACCTCTTGTTGCAGTCTCGCTTGCCGATCCCTCCTCCCGAGGTGATGGCGGCAAGGGGCAGCGAGGCCCGGACACGGCAGGCAGCTTAAAAAGCCAAACTTAAGGGAAAATTAAGGCGGGCAATGCCATGGCCGGCACGGCCTTCAGGCGTCAGGCCATCACAAGAAAAACGGCAGCCGAGGCTGCCGTTTTAGCGGGGGCGAACAGAGCATCGCCACCTGGGTGTTCACGAACCGAGTTACAGGGTCGCGGCAACTTCGTCGGAGATGGAGCCGTTGTGGTACACCTCCTGCACGTCGTCCAGATCTTCCAGCATGTCGATGAGGCGCATCAGCTTGGGCGCGGTCTCGGCATCCAGCTCGGCTTCGGTGGACGGGATCATGGTCACTTCGGCGCTCTGGGGCTTGAAGCCGGCGGCTTCCAGACCATCGAGCACGGTGCCGAAATCGTTCGGGGTGGTATACACCTCGATGGAGCCATCCTCTTCGGTCACCACGTCGTCGGCACCGGCTTCCAGGGCGGCATCCATCAGGGCATCTTCATCCACGCCAACGAAAGTCAGCAGACCTTTCTTGCTGAACAGATAGGCAACAGAGCCATCGGTGCCCAGGTTGCCGCCGCATTTGCTGAAGGCGTGACGCACTTCGGCTACGGTACGGTTGCGGTTGTCGGTCAGGCACTCCACCATGACGGCAGAGCCGGCCGGGCCGTAACCTTCGTACACGATGGTCTCGAGCTGCTCGCCATCGCCACCGCCGGCGCCACGCTGGATGGCACGGTTGATGGTGTCGCGGGTCATGTTGTTGGTCAGGGCGGCCGTTACCGCAGCACGCAGACGCGGGTTGTTGGCAGGATCAGCATCACCCAGACGCGCGGAGGTAGTGATTTCGCGGATCAGCTTGGTGAAGATCTTGCCGCGCTTGGCGTCTTGCGCCGCCTTGCGGTGTTTGATGTTGGCCCATTTACTGTGACCTGCCATAGGGACTCTCCGTTATTTTTGAATTTCAGTAACACTGGTCATGACTAATGCAAGGGAAAGGCCGCATTGCTGCGGCCTTTACTGCCGGTAACGGCTTATTCATCACCCTTGACGGTGGTCGCAATCGCCAGCTCGCCCAGTTGGGCGGCGTTGGCAAAGCTGGGGGCGTCCGTCATCAGACAGGCGGCCGCCGTGGTTTTCGGGAAGGCAATCACGTCCCGGATGTTTTCAGTACCGGTCAGCAGCATGCTCAGACGGTCCAGGCCGAAGGCCAGGCCGGCGTGCGGCGGGGTACCGTACTTCAGGGCATCCAGCAGGAAGCCAAACTTCAGGCGCTGTTCGGCCGGGGTAATACCCAGGATGTCGAACACGGTGGCCTGCATCTCGCTGTTGTGGATACGGACAGAACCGCCACCCACTTCGTAGCCGTTGATCACCATGTCGTAGGCGTTGGCGTAAGCGCCTACCGGGTTGGCTTTCAGCTGCTCCGGGGTCAGGCCGCTCGGCGCGGTGAACGGGTGGTGCATGGCAGCCAGACCACCTTCGCCATCCTCTTCGAACATCGGGAAGTCGATGACCCACAGCGGCTTCCAGCTGTTCTCCAGCAGACCCAGATCGCGGCCCACTTTCAGGCGCAGGGCGCCCATGGCATCGCACACCACCTTCTTGGAGTCGGCACCGAAGAAGATGATGTCGCCGTCAGCTGCACCGGTGCGGGCCAGGATCTCGCGCACGATGGCGTCGGAGAGGAACTTGGCCACCGGGGACTGTACCCCTTCGATGCCGTTGGCGGCTTCGTTGACCTTCATCCAGGCCAGGCCCTTGGCACCGTAGATGCCGACAAACTTGGTGTACTCGTCGATCTGCTTGCGAGAGAGCTCGGCGCCGCCCGGTACTTTCAGGGCTGCCACGCGGCCTTTCGGATCGTTGGCGGGGCCGGCGAACACGGCGAACTCGACCGCGGTCAAGAGGTCTGCCACATCGACCAGCTCCATCGGCAGACGCAGGTCCGGCTTGTCGGAGCCGTAGCGACGCATGGCTTCGTCGAAGGTCATGATCGGGAAGTCGCCCAGATCCACGTTCAGGATGTGCAGCCACAGTTTGCGGATCATCTCTTCCATGATTTCACGCACCTGGGGTGCGGTCATGAAGGAGGTCTCCACGTCGATCTGGGTGAATTCCGGCTGGCGATCGGCACGCAGGTCTTCGTCGCGGAAGCACTTGACGATCTGGTAGTAGCGATCGAACCCGGACATCATCAGCAGTTGCTTGAACAGCTGCGGGGATTGCGGCAGGGCGTAGAACTTGCCCTTGTGCACGCGGCTCGGCACCAGATAGTCACGGGCCCCTTCCGGGGTGGCCTTGGTCAGCATCGGGGTCTCGATGTCGAGGAAGCCGTGCTCGTCCATGAAGCGGCGTACGAAGGCACTGGCCTTGGCGCGGGTCTTCAGGTACTTGGCCATCTCGGGGCGACGCAGGTCCAGATAGCGATACTTGAGGCTCACCTCTTCGCTGTTGACCTGGTTGAAGTCCAGCGGCAGCGGCTCGGCACGGTTGATGATGGTCAGCTCGTGGGCAAACACCTCGATGGCACCGGTGGCCATGTCGCTGTTGCGCTGGGACTCTGGACGGGTGCGCACCACGCCGGAGACCTGAATGCAGAATTCGCCGCGTAGTTCGGAGGCCAGGGCAAAGGCGTCCGGTTTGTCCGGATCGAAGAACACCTGCACGATCCCTTCCCGGTCGCGCATGTCGATAAAGATGAGGCCGCCCAGATCGCGACGACGATGGACCCAACCGCACAATGTAATGGTCTGCCCTGCATGGGCCTCATTGACCTGTCCGCAATAGATAGAGCGCATGGACTTCTTCCTTCGAATTTGTAGAGAGACGGTTAACCTGGGTCGCCGGGCACGACTGGCAAGCACCGTCTGTCTCACAGCTGGCCAGATCCTGTTCTTGCCCGGTTTGAAATCTGTCTCGTACCGTCCGACCGCCGGGATCGGACACCTGCCGCCGATATCGGCTCGACCAGAGGCGGCTGGCAAGCGGCCGGGGTGTCGGGCGGAGGGCATCGGCAAGCGATTGTTGTTTGGCCGCATCATGGCCGCTGCCGTCGTCACAATATGCGTACAGCGGCGTGAGTCACAACAAATTGGCAAACAAAAGGGCTGGCATTATAGAGGAAAACCCCCATTTGGGTAAAATGGCCAGCAGCCTCCTTTGCCCTGTTTTTTACATCCCGGGGCAAAAAAGGGGGGTAAAACGAGATAAACCCGCAGACAGGATCCCTCATGAGCCTCTTTTTGGGCCTGCCACAATGGTCGCACCCGGCCTGGCCAGGTCACTTGCTGGGCGTGGGCGCCAAGCCCGCCGAGCACCTCGCCCACTATGCCCGGGTATTCAACACGGTGGAAGGCAATACCACCTTCTACGCCTCGCCGACCCCCGACACGGTCCGGCGCTGGGCCGATGCGGTGCCCGCCCACTTTCGTTTCAGCTTCAAGTTTCCGCAAACCATCAGCCACCAGAGCGATCTGGTGAGCGCCGACAAGCAAGTGAGCGACTTCATCCGCCTGCTGGAGCCCTTGCATGACAAGCTGGGGCTGCTCAAGCTGCAGCTGCCCGCCCGCTTTGGCCCACAGGGGCTGCCCCGGCTGGCGGCCTTTTTCGAACGGCTGCCGCCGGCGTTTCGCTATGCCCTCGAGGTGCGCCACCCCGATTTCTTCGCCAAGGGCGAGGCGGAGCGGCAGTTGAACCGACTGCTGATGGAGAGAGGCATCAACCGCATCATGCTCGACAGCCGGCCGCTGTTCTCGGTGCCAGCCACCACGGCAGCCATGATCGATGCTCAGGGCAAGAAGCCGAGGCTGCCGGTGCACCTGCTGGCCACAGCCAATGCTCCCGTGGTACGGCTCATCGGCCTGCCGGATCCGGCCGCCAACCACCCCTTCCTGCCAGGCTGGCTCCCCCACTGGCGCCAGTGGCTGGCGGAGGGAAAAGATCTCTACCTCTTTATACATACCGCCGACAACGCCCAGTCCCCCGAGCTGGCCCGTCAGGTTGCCCGCCTGCTGGGGAAAGAGATGGCCCCCTGGCCGGGGGAAAACGATCGCGCGCAGCAGGGCGTGCTGCCCTTTTAGTCAGCCGCTTCACCCCGTCTTCCCCGCCGCGAAAAAAAGCCGTTTTTTTGTGGCTGGACGGGGCTTGGCGTCAAGACAAACGCCAACCTTTCCTCTACACTAGCGCCCCAAGTAAGGACCCGGACCGTCAGCCCAGCACAATCCGATGCAGGCAGGCATCCGGCGCCATAAACAGGGCCCAGACGCCAGTGCGCTGCAACTCGTTGCCGCAGATGGTACCGCCCTCAGAAAGGACCAGGATGATGGTCCATTGCGAACGGAACCGGCCCGATGGATCTCAAGGCCCGCCACCCCGTTCGTGAACCGGTGACGACCCGGCCTGGACCGGTGTCACCCAACGATTCAATTGAACAAAACAGTCGGTTCGCGCACCGGCTGTCAGGTTGCGCCAGCATGCATACCAAAGATCAGATTTTTGCCGCCCCTATCGCTCGATTGGGGGATTTTTGCTTTGACGAACAGGTCGTCGATGTCTTCCCCGACATGATCCAGCGCTCGGTGCCGGGTTACAGCAACATCATCTCCGCCATCGGCATGATGGCCGCCCGTTACGCCCAGCCACAGAGCCGGCTCTACGACCTCGGCTGTTCGCTCGGCGCCGCCACCCAGGCGATGCGTCGCCACGTCACTCAGCCCGGCTGCCACATCACGGCGGTGGATCTCTCCCACCCCATGATCGAGCGTGCCCGCGCCCACCTCTCTGGCTTCAAGTCCGAGGTGCCGGTGGAGCTGGTGGAGGCGGACATCTGCGACATCGCCATCGAGAACGCCTCCGTGGTGGTGCTCAACTTCACCCTGCAGTTCGTCGAGCCCGAGAAGCGGGCCGCCCTGATCCAGCGCATCTTTGATGGGCTGCGTCCGGGCGGGATCCTGATCCTGAGCGAAAAATTCCGCTTCGAAGATGCACCGGTCAACGAGCTGCTCATCGACCTGCACCTCGACTTCAAGCGCGCCAACGGTTATAGCGAGCTGGAGATCAGCCAGAAGCGCACCGCCCTTGAGAACGTGATGCGCACCGACAGCCTGCCGGTGCATCAGGCCCGCCTGCGAGACGCCGGCTTCGCCCATCAGGATCTCTGGTTCCAGTGCTTCAACTTCGGCTCCATGATTGCCATCAAATCCAGCGACGCCCAGCCATGATCGACTTTGCCAACTTCTATCAGCTGATCGCCAAGAATCGGCTGAGCCACTGGCTGCATACTCTGCCCGCCCAGCTGCATACCTGGCAGCACGACAACCAGCACGGTGATCTGCCGCGCTGGAACCGCGCTCTCAACAAGCTGCCGCAGGTGGACCCCGGCCACATCGAGCTGCACAGCCGGGTCGAAATCGGCTCGGCCGAGAGCCTTGGTGAAGGGGAGCGCAAGAAGGTCGAGAGCCTGCTGCGCCACTTCATGCCCTGGCGCAAGGGACCGTTCACGGTGCACGGCATCCACATCGATACCGAATGGCGCTCTGACTGGAAGTGGGATCGGGTGCTGCCCCACATCAGCCCGCTTGCCGGTCGCTACGTGCTGGACGTGGGCTGCGGTAGCGGTTACCACCTCTGGCGCATGGTGGGTGAAGGAGCCAAGCTGGCGGTCGGCATCGACCCGAGCCCGCTGTTCCTCTGCCAGTTCGAGGCCATCCGCCACTTCGCCGGCAACGACCAGCGCGCCCACCTGCTGCCGCTCGGCATTCAGGAGCTGCCGGAGCTGCGGGCGTTCGACACCGTCTTCTCCATGGGGGTGCTCTATCACCGCAAGTCTCCCATCGAGCACATCGAACAGCTGCGCAACCAGTTGAAAGACGACGGCGAGCTGGTGCTGGAGACCTTGGTGATCGACGGCGGCGTCAACGACGTGCTGGTGCCCACCGATCGCTACGGCAAGATGCGCAACGTCTGGTTCATCCCCTCCAGCGCGGCCCTCAAGCTGTGGGTCGAGCGCTGCGGATTTACCGATGTGCGGATTGTCGACGAGAATATGACCAGCACCGACGAACAGCGTCGTACCGACTGGATGATTAATGAATCCCTGAGTGATTATCTGGATCCAACCAATCCCGCACTCACGGTAGAAGGACACCCGGCACCCAAACGTGCCGTACTGATTGCCAGAAAGGCCAAAGACTAGCCGATGGCGGCTGTGGAAGTTACACTGACCCAATTCCAGGAAGCACAGTTAAATGAATGACATGAAAAGCAAATTAAAAGGAATGACCCTGCTCTCCCTGCTCAGTCTCGGCGGGTGTGTCAGTATGGAGAAAGCGCCCCCGGTACCTACCTTGACGCTGGCCGAGCTTCGCAACGAGATCAATCTGAGCGAGCAGCGCCTGCAAACATCCATGGAACAGCAACAGAAGCAGTATGTGCAGCAACAGCACCTGCTGGTTCAGCTCAACACTGATGTCAACAACATGAAAGAGTCCGTGAACAAAGTCGGCAGCAAGCTCGAATCCCTGCCGCCCGAGCCGCCCAAGCCCATGGCGATCCCGACCGAGAAGTGCCAGGCCCCAAGCCAGGGTCACACCGTCGACGGCAAGCTGCTGGTCGGCGAGGCGGAGTGGATCTGGGTTGACGCGGCCAACGACGCCTTCCAGGCGCGGGTCGATACCGGTGCCACCACCTCCTCCATCAGCGCCCAGGACATCACCATCTTCGAGCGCAACGGCAAGAACTGGGTGCGCTTCTTCCTGAGCCATCAGGAGATGGATGACAAGATCCAGATTGAAGCGCCGCTGGTGCGCCATGTACGGGTGCGTCAGGCCTCCGCCGACGACCTCGACCGCCGTCCGGTGGTGCGCCTCGCGGTACGCATCGGCGACATGACCGAGAAGGCCGAATTTACCCTGAAGGACCGCAGCGACATGGCCTTCCCCGTGCTGCTCGGCCGTGAGTTTTTGAAAGACATCGCCGTGGTTGATGTGGCCCGCGAATATATCCAACCCAAACCCAAGCTCAAGGATGTGAAATAATCCATGGTTTCCCGTAAGCCGTTCTATTTGCTGGTAGCCCTGCTGTACATTGTCGGCCTGGGGATGACGTTCTATCACCACATCGCGCTGGACGTACCACTCACGCCGGGTGAAAAACGCCAGATCTGGTCCATCGAAGCCAAGCTGGAGTTCGAGGCCACCGGTGAGCCGGTGATCGCCTCCCTGGCCATTCCGGGCACCCAGCCCGGTTTCACCCTGATGAACGAGAACGCCGCCAGCCCGGGCTACGGTCTCTCCTTCGTCGAGAAGGATGGCGATGCCCGCGCCGAGTGGTCCATTCGCAGCGCTTCCGGCCGTCAGGAGCTCTACTACCGCGTCGACATGATGGCTGATGCCCATGCCAAACCGGCCGCCAACCCGCTGCCGCCGGCCATCGAGAAGCAGATCGAGAGCGAGCCCTACGCCACCGCCATGAAGCAGATCCTGGAACGTGCCCAGGAGCGCTCCGCCGACGGCTACACCCTGACCCGCGAGATCATCAAGGAGATCGAGAAGCAGGAGCAGAATGCCGAGCTGCTGAAGAAGCACAAGAGCCGCGCCAACCTGATCGCCGAGCTGCTCAACAACGCCGACGTGCCGACCCGTGTCGTGCACGCGCTGAGCCTGGAAGATGGCCGCCGTCGTCAGGAGCTGGTGGATTACCTGCAGGTGTTCAACAGCCCGACCGACTACAAGCTGTTCAACCCGCAGACCGGTGAACAGGGCCGCCCTGCCAACCTGCTGCTGTGGGAATACAACTCCGGCGCCCTGCTGGACGTGACCGGTGGTCACAACTCCCGCGTCAGCTTCTCGATGATCGAGCAGGAACAGCCGGTCAGCGTGGCGCTGGCCCAGAAGTTTGAAAAATCGGAGATGATGAACTTCTCCATCCACAGCCTGCCGCTGGAAGAGCAGACCCTGTTCAAGGGCTTGCTGCTGATCCCGATCGGCGTGCTGATGGTGGTGTTCCTGCGGGTACTGGTGGGGATCAAGACCTCGGGCACCTTCATGCCGGTGCTGATCGCGGTCGCCTTCATCCAGACCTCCTTGGTCACCGGTCTCATCGGTTTCCTGCTGATCGTCGGCACCGGTCTGGTGATCCGCTCCTACCTGTCGCGGCTCAACCTGCTGCTGGTCGCCCGAATATCGGCCATCATCATCATGGTGATCTCGATGATCGGCATCTTCTCCGCGTTTGCCTTCAAGCTGGGGCTGACCGACGGCATGAAGATCACCTTCTTCCCGATGATCATCCTCTCCTGGACCATCGAGCGGATGTCCATCCTGTGGGAAGAAGAGGGTCCGAAAGAGGTGTTCCGCCAGGGTGGCGGCTCCCTGCTGGTGGCCGTCATCGCCTATCTGGCCATGGATAACGAACTGATCCGTCACCTCACCTTCAACTTCCTCGGCCTGCAGCTGGTGCTGATGGCGACCGTGCTGTTGATGGGTAACTACACCGGCTACAAGCTGAGCGAACTCAAGCGCTTCAAGCCGCTGGTGGACGAGATCAAATCGGGTGCCACTCCGGGTAAGGACAAGTAACAGATGTGGTTCTGGGAAAAGTACACCACCCCGTGGAGCCTGTCCCAATCAGGCATCCTCGGCATGAACAAGCGCAACCACTCCTACATCAGCCGCTACAATCCGCGCAGCCTCTATCCGCTGGTGGATGACAAGCTGCAGACCAAGCGCATCGCGCTGGATGCCGGCGTCACGGTACCGGAACTGATCGGTACCATCCGTGCCCAGCACGACGTGAGCCGCATCACCGAGCTGGTGAAGGATTGGCCGGGCTTCTGCATCAAGCCGGCGCGCGGCTCCGGCGGCAAGGGGATCCTGGTGATCCTGCGCCAGGAAGAGGGCCTGTTCTACAAGCCCAATGGCAGCGCCTCCAACGGGCAGGATCTGGAGCGCCATGTCTCCAACATCCTGGCCGGGCTCTATTCACTGGGCGGCAAGCCCGACGTGGCGCTGGTGGAAGGCCTCATCAACTTCGATGACGTGTTCGACGGCTACTCGTTCGAAGGGGTCCCCGATGCTCGGGTGATCATCTTCAAGGGCTTCCCGGTGATGGCCATGATGCGCCTCTCCACCGCCGCGTCCGACGGCAAGGCGAACCTGCACCAGGGCGCCGTGGGGGTGGGTCTGTGCCTGCGTACCGGCCGTGCGCTGCGGGCGGTGCAGTTTGGCAATCCGCTGCGCCACCACCCGGACACCGGCCTCGATCTCTATGAGCTCAAGGTGCCCCACTGGGACACCCTGCTGACCCTGGCGGCCTCCTGTTATGAGATGTCGGGCCTGGGCTATATCGGGACCGACATGGTGCTGGACAAGTTCCGCGGCCCCATGCTGCTGGAACTGAACGCCCGTCCGGGCCTTGCCATCCAGATCGCCAACGGCCGTGGTCTGGTGCCCAACCTCAAGACCATAGAGAAGCTGGGCCAGGTGAAGATGAACGTGGAGCAGCGGGTCAACTTCGCCAAGGATCACTTCGGTATCTTTGACGAGTAGTCCGGATATCCATGACAAAAGCGCGCCAAAGGGCGCGCTTTTTTATGCCTGCCGTTTGTCGGCACGTAGCCGGCAACGGCAATCCTGCTGGACAACGTTGCGAAACGAGAGTGCCGAATAACGGCCATAAAAAAACCGATGCCTGGGCATCGGTTTTCACTATCCAGTTTGCTGACCCGATTACAGGGAAGCAGCGTTCTCGGACAGGTACTTGGCAACGCCATCCGGAGAGGCGGTCATGCCTTTTTTGCCTTTTTCCCACTGAGCCGGGCAAACTTCGCCGTGCTCTTCGTGGAACTGCAGGGCATCGACCATGCGCAGCATCTCGTCAATGTTGCGGCCCAGCGGCAGATCGTTGACAACCTGGTGACGAACGACACCGTTCTTGTCGATCAGGAAGGAGCCACGGAATGCAACGCCGGCTTCCGGGTGCTCGACGTCATAGGCTTTGCAGATCTCGTGCTTGATGTCGGCAACCAGCGGGTACTTGACCGGGCCGATGCCGCCGTCTTCGATCTTGGTGTTGCGCCAGGCGTTGTGGGAGAACTCGGAGTCGATGGAAACACCGATCACTTCCACGCCACGCTTGTTGAACTCTTCCAGACGGTGATCGAAGGCAATCAGCTCGGACGGGCAGACGAAGGTGAAATCGAGCGGATAGAAGAACAGGACGGCTGCCTTGCCCTTGATGTGGGATGCCAGGTTGAAGGAGTCAACGATCTGGCCATTGCCCAGAACGGCAGCAGCGGTGAAATCGGGTGCGGGACGGCCTACCAATACCATATTCAATTCCTCTTTATGTGAAGTGAACAATCCTGTCAGGATCAGGCTACCTAGAGCCAAGTCCGTCTAATTAAAGCGACAAACTATAGCCCCGATGGTAGATTAGTTAAATCAAATTAAATAGATAGCATTAATCGGGTTTTCCTATGCAACGTTGGCCCAGCCTGAAACAGCTGCAATATCTGGTTGCTCTCGACGAGCACAAGAACTTCAACCGCGCCGCCAAGGCCTGTCATGTCAGCCAGTCGACCCTGAGTACCGGGATCCAGACGCTGGAGGACATGATGAACCTGCAACTGGTGGAACGGGACCACAAGAGCTTCATTATGACCCCGGTCGGTATGGAAATCGTCGAGCGAGGTCGCAATTTGCTCTCCGATGCGCGGGATCTGATGGAACTCGGTCAGCATCAAGGGGGGGTCATGCACGGCACGGTACGCCTCGGCTGCATTCCCACCATCGCCCCCTTCCTGCTCAGCAAGCTGCTGCAGGTGTGCGGCAAGACCTATCCTGAGCTGGAATTGTTGCTGCGTGAAGACACCACCACCAACCTGCTCAAGCAGCTGGAGCAGGGTCAGCTCGACCTGCTGATCCTGGCGCTGCCGGTGGAGATCGGCGGCTTTCACTGCAAAACGGTCGGCCAGGATCCCTTCCACATGGTGATGCCCGCCAGCATGGCGGCCAGCCTGCACACCCCGTTCGACTACAAGGAGCTGCCCAACCAGAGCATCTTCCTGCTGGAGCGGGAGCACTGCCTCACCGAACACGCGGTGAGCGCCTGCCGGCTGCGGGACAAGAGCAAGATCAACCCGTTTGCCGCCACCAGCCTGCACACTCTGGTGCAGATGGTCGGCGCCGGGCTCGGCACCACCTTCCTGCCGCAGATGGCCATCGATGCCGGTATCCTCGACAACACGGATCTGGTGGCCATCCCGCTGCCGGGAGAACACCCCTACCGCGAGATAGGGCTGGTGTGGCGCCCCAGCACCACCCGGGTGCAGACCTTCTACAAGCTGGCGGAGCTGCTCGCCCCGCTCATCGAGAACAAGGCCTGATCCACCATCCATAAAAAACGCCGGCACTTGCCGGCGTTGTTGTCTTGAGCGCAAGGCCCTACTCTGTCAGTGGCTGGCCGGTGGCCCGAAGATGCGGGTGTAGGAGGTCAGGGTCCGTACGCTCACATTCTGCGGATTGCCGTTCTCGTCGTAGAGCCCCAGCGCCCCGCTCTGCTTGTCATGACCCAGCAGTTGGTGAGCACTCAGGTTGCTGAGCGCATCGCTGTCCGCTTTCCACTCCCAGCGCTGACCCAGGCTCAGGCTGCAGCTCTGCAGCTGGCCGAGATTGTTGCCGTCCAGGCAGCGGCGGGTATCCTGCGCGCTGACATAGCGGCCGTACTGGTCATAGATGAAGGACTGGGCGGCCGAGGTCTCGTCACAGGTCACCGCGCTCAGACCATGGTTGGCATCCGCGCTCAGGCAGCGGTTGTCAAAGCCCCCCAGCTGCAGGTTGACCGGGCGGCCACCGGTAAACACCGGGTGGTTCCAGTCCACCTTGAAGCTGGTGGACGCCGTCACCCGTCTACGCTTGTCGGTATCTTCAAAGCCCTGGAAGGAGACATGGGCCCCCACCACGTAATAGTGCTTGTAGATGCCGGTGTAGATGGGGCGGATGTTGACCGAGGAGTCGATCTTGAACTCGGTGCTGCCCGTCTCGTCCGGTGCCGCCTTGTAGATGACGTCCAGGTTTGGCACGAACCCCTTGTAGCTGAGCGGCTGGATACGGTTGTGATCCACGTCGTAGCCCATGCCCCAGACGGTGGCAGTCTTGGAGGAGAGCAGGGACTCCGCGGTCGCGTATTGATCGCGCACCCAGCTGAAACTCACCTTCTGGGCACTCGGCGCCGAGCGTTCGACCCGGTAATCCTGGGTGTTGTAGGCAAGCTGGCGCTGCTGGCTGAACTTGGCCGACGCCTCCAGCTTGGCCTTGGGCCCATCCTTGTTCACCTCGACCCCGCCGGTGACCCCCACCTCGAAACCCGAAATCTCGCGATGCTCGTACTTGCTGTTGAGGTTGGTCGGCAGGCTCTTGAGCACCGCCGCCTTGGTGTTGGACGCCTCGATGCTGAAGCGGTAATCCTGGGCGATGGCATCGGTGGCATAGTCGCGGGCCCAGCCGTCCAGCAGCAGATAGTCCGCAATGTTCTCGCTCCAGCTCAGATCCTCGTTGAGCTGGATACCGGCACCGGCCGACTCTTCATCCAGCGAGATCCGCACTATCTTGGCATCCGGCGTGGCGGAGCCGGTGTTGCCAAATTGCAGGGAGCGCTCCAGGTTGACCCGGTAAACCAGCGAGATGTTCGGCGAATCGCAGAACAGCCGGTCGCCCCGGCTCCAGGTACGCGAGCGCGGGAAGGTACACTCGGCATCGCTGATCTTGCGGTTGACGTTGAGGTAGAAGGCCACGTGGGGCAGACCGGCCTCTGCGGCGGGCGGCTGGGTCAGCGAGCGCTTGTGGCGCTTGCCCTGCCCATCCAGGCTCTCGACCCGCTCCATCACCTGATAGAAGGCCGGGTCATCGACGCCCCCCAGCGGGGTGAACAGCAGCTCCCCCTTGTAGCCTGACACCAGCACCCAGTCTGCATCAAAAGAGATGCCGGCCAGCTGCTCCATGGCTTTTCTGGCTTGCTGCCGCTCATTCTTGTCGGTGACGGCGCTGAAATCGATGAACAGACGCTCGCCCCGTTCCAGCACCCGCTCGCGCAGCTGATCCCGGGTCATGAGCGGCGTCGCCCCCTGCCCCTTCAGCCAGACGTCGGCATTGAGGTAAATCAGACCCTGTTCGGATTGCAGGCTGGCCAGCATGGCGGTGCCCTGGTCGGTACGTTCGCCAATATCTTCGGCATGCACGCTGCCTGCCAACAAGGCCAGTGCGAGCAGACTGAGAGTGGGGGCTTGCGTGATGAATTTGCGTGGTTTTTTGTTTTTCATTGTTATCTCCTTGTCGAATCACGCCAAGCTATTTAAACAATGAACGAATACGGCATAACCATATTATTCACGGTTATATTCCGGGGCGTTATTCTACTTGCCTGTCATGACATTCATTATTCTCGCCGTGAATTAACAGCGTTGCGGTGAATGCATTTATTGCTGACAGAACAAGGATCGCGATGCGATCTAAGGTGGATGATTCGGCATGCGCCGAGGCTATTACACGGGAGTCGCGCGCTGATGGCAATCGTCCCTCAAGGTCGCCTGAGCGCGCCTTGCATCTCGCACCGTGCCCGTTGGCTTGGCGGTAGCGCCCATCGGCCTGAACGATGGTGCGATAGCCTGATGCCGCAGGCCTCCTGGTGCGAGGAAACACTCACTGCTATGGACCGGATATCATGGGATGGCCCTCCTCTGTCTGGTGATATTGTCAGCCGACGCCAGTCATTGGCCGAATATTATTATGTGAACCAGTTGCGGGAATATACCCAGAGATATCTTGTGGTGCTGCCATCATATTGGCGGTGAAAATGACGGGATCCCTTGCCACTTATTTGATGGTGTCATCATAACGAATTAACCCTGAGACAGAACGTGACACAGATCACGAGGCGGCGTCAACAAGGTTAATTATTATTTCATGCCAAGGTTGATTGGAATAACTACTTTAATATTGAAATGCTCATTCAAGATAATCGGCAAATATTATTCAAATGAATACAAATAATATTATCACCCTCTGCATTTGCGCCTCTTTTGAGGTAGCCAGAGGCTGTTTCTTGCAAGCAAGGCTATGTTCGAGCCCCGAACCCCGTTTATGATGGAGACGTTGTCGTCTCGAAGGAGCCCCCATGGATTGCAAATGGCTGCTACCCCTGCTGACCCTGTTGCTGGCCGCCTGTTCCAGCACACCCGAGCCTGCCCCGCCGCGGCAGCAGAGCAGCGCCTTTGAAGGCTTCTATCAGCAGTGGCGCGGCGTACCCTATCGCATGGGCGGTTCGGATCGGGCCGGCCTCGACTGCTCCGCCTTTACCCAGCTTGCCTACCAGCAGGTGATGGGCTTCAACCTGCCCAGAACCACCGAATCCCAGGCCAACCTGGGCAGGCCGGTCGATCGCTACCGGCTGCAGCACGGCGATCTGGTCTTCTTCAAGACCGGCTGGCAGCAATACCACGTCGGTGTCTATACCGGCGGCGGGGAGTTCATCCACGCCTCCACCAGCAAGGGGGTGATCCGCTCACGCCTCGACAACGTCTACTGGAACAGTCGCTACTGGCAGGCGCGCCGCCTCACCCAGTGACCGCCATAAAACAACAGGGCCCGCGACGGGCCCTGTTGTTGATTCAACGGATGGCTCAGTGTTTGCGATGCCAGCGCGGCGAGGTGGCCCGCTCACCCCAGGGGGTCACGCAGGGCAACAGCGCCCCCTCGATCACCTTGTCGCTGCCGGCCAAGGCCTCGGCAATCTTCTCATGCAGCACCCGCAGCAGGCGCCCCTCCTGTTCGGCCAGGGAGTGACCCGCGGCAAAAAACTCGCGCTGATGCTGCAGCGCCAGCTTCTGGGCAAATTCATAGGTGTTGAAGCAATCCGGCATCCGCTCGACCACATCTTCCAGGCGGGCCAACAAGCTGTTCAGTTCCCTGGTCATAACTCTCTCTCCTTGTCGGTTGATAGCCAAAAACTACCCCTTATTGGATAATTCACCAACCCCGAATCCACGAAAGTGTGGAGGCCAGCACAGTCGCCGGGTGAGTCATCCGCGCCCCATCCTAAGCCAACGGGCAAAACTTTACAGCCAGTTAACAAGACGCTAGATTTAGACCGACCGACCAATCAGTCGGTCCCTAACCAGCGGGGTATGCCATGGAAGCGATGCAGTTGCAGGAGGCCACCGACAAGTTGTCGCTCCCGGCCAGACTGGCCAGACTCAGAGACGCCTGTCAGCAACATCCCATGCCGAGTTTGAGCGAGCGCAGAGCCCACCTCAGCCAGCTCAAGAGCGCCCTGATCGCCCACAAGCAGCCGCTGTGCGATGCCCTGGCCAAAGACTATGGCCAGCGCAGCGACTACGACAGCATGATTGCCGACATCCTCCCCTGCGTCATGCAGATCAACTACACCCAGAAACGGATCAAGCGCTGGATGCGCCCGCACCGCCGCCACACCGGCCTGCTGCTGGCACCGGCCCGGGTAGAGGTGTTCTATCAGCCGCTCGGGGTGGTCGGCATCATAGTGCCTTGGAACTTCCCGGTGATGCTGAGCCTCGGCCCCCTCATCAGCGCCATCGCCGCCGGCAACCGCGCCATGCTGAAGCTCTCCGAATTCACCCCGCACACCAACCGGGTGCTGCGTGAGCTGCTGGACGGCGTCTTCGACGAGCGCGAGGTGATGGTGATTGAAGGTGACGCCCAGGTGGCGGCCGCCTTCAGCGCCCTGCCCTTCGATCACCTGCTGTTTACCGGCTCCACCGCCGTGGGCCGGCTGGTGATGGCAGCGGCGGCCCCCCAGCTCACCCCGCTCACCCTGGAGCTCGGCGGCAAGAGCCCCTGCCTCATCGCCCCCGACATGCCGCTGGCACTGGCGGTGGAGCGGATGATCTTCGGCAAGAGCCTCAACGCCGGCCAGATCTGTGTCGCCCCCGACTATGTGCTGCTGCCACGCGGTCAGGAGCAAGCCTTTGTCGAGGCCTATCGCGATCACTTCGCCCGCCTCTATCCCCAGGGGCTGGGGAGCCAGGATTACGGCTCCATCATCAATGGCCGCCAGTATGAACGGCTCACCAGCTGGCTGGCCGAAGCCGAGCGGGCAGGCGCCCAGATCCACCCCTGTGGCAGCCCGGCCCGGGACGATGGCGCCCACCGCCTGCTGCCCCATCTGCTGACCGAAGTGCCCAGTCACTGCCAGCTGATGCAGCAGGAGATTTTCGGCCCGCTGCTGCCGATCGTGCCCTATGACTCGCTGGACGAGGCGCTCGCCTACATAGCCGCGCGGCCCCGCCCACTCGCCTTCTACCTGATGAGCCTGGACCCCGCCCTGCAGCAAAAGGTGATCCGGGAGACCCACTCCGGCGGCATGGCCATCAACGACAGCCTGTTCCAGGTGGCGGCCGACGACGTGCCCTTTGGCGGCATCGGCGCCTCCGGCATGGGTCACTACCACGGCCACGAGGGGTTTCTCACCTTCTCCAAGGCCAAGACCGTGCTGAGCCGGGGGCGCTTCAGCACTGGCACCATGGTGCACCCTCCCTATCGGCGCTGGCACCAGCGGCTGATGATGGCCCTGTTTTTGCGCTGACGAGACCAGCATGAACACACCCGTGACCGACAAGCGCCGCCAGATCCTGGATGCCGCCCTTGCCCTCTGTGCCGAAGATGGCTTGCAGGGCGCCGCCACCGCACGCATCGCCAAGGCAGCCGGGGTGGCCAACGGCACCCTGTTTCACCACTTTCCCAGCAAGGAGGTGCTGATCCAGAGCCTCTACCAGGACATCAAGCTACGCCTTGGCGCCGCCATCACCGAGGCCGACGCCGCCCTGCCCCTCAAGGAGCAGGCACGCCACTACTGGAGCCAGGCGATGGCCTGGATGCAGGCCCACCCCCACGAGCTCAAGTTCGTGCTGGGCTTCTTTCACTCCCCCTTGCTGGCTCGTCCGCTGCGCAGCCAGATCCTGAGCGACACCTTGCGTTTTCTACCCCGCCTGCTGGCCCAGGGCCAGGCCAGCGGCGAATTGATGCAAGCTCCACCGGCCCTGATGCTGGAGGTGTGCCAGGGCCAGTTCCTGGCCTGCGCCTCGCTGTTTGTCGACCAACCTGAACTGGGACGGGACGGCCACTGGCAAGCCAGTGCCTTCGCCCTGTTCTGGTCAGCCATCTCGGGAGTTCACGCCTATGCACAATAGACACCTTGATACCCTGGCGGCGCTGGGTCGTCGCCTGTGGATCAGCTGCCTGCTCTGGATCATCGGCCGCACCCTGTGCCGCGCCGCCCGCATCGACGAGGCGGTGCGCCAGGAGCTCGCCCCCCTGCCGGACGGGCTCACCATCCGGCTGGAGGTGAGCGGCATGACCCACGGCCTGACCATTCACAAGGCGGCCGGCCGCTGGCAGAGCGGCCCCGCGCCCGACACCGGCGGGCTGCATCCGCTGCGGGTGCGCTTCAAGCATTCCGCCATCGCCTTTCGCGCCCTCAGCTTTCGGCTCGGGGTCAATCAGGCGTTCAGCGAGAACCGTCTGCTGGTGGAGGGGGATCTCACCGTCGCCATGCACCTGGTGCGGGCCCTGGAGCAGCTGCAGGCGCTGATCCTGCCGGCCTTCATCGCCCGCCCCTTGCTGCGCCACTATCCGAGCCCACACCACAAGCTGAGCCGGGCCTGCCACATCTACCTGGGTCTGTTGACCGGCTGAACGAGAGGATGAGCACCATGAGTCGCTATTACGATTTTTTCTGTCCGGTCAAACTGATGGCGGGCGAGCAGGCGCTGGAGCAACTGGCCGGCGAACTGGCGGGATTGGGGGCGCGCAGGCCGCTGCTGCTCACCGACAAGGGGGTCAGCGGCACTGGCCTGGCCACCCTGCTGGCCGGGGTGCTGGCCGAAGGGGAGCTGCCGGTGGCCGCCATCTGGGACGAGATCCCGGCCGACTCCTCCACCGCCGTGGTGGAGCGGATTGCGGCCCGTCACCGAGAGCTTGGCTGTGACAGCCTGGTGGCGCTGGGCGGCGGCTCCGTCATCGACACCGCCAAGGCGGTCAACATTCTCGCCTCCATGGGGGGGACGCGGCTGCTGGATTACGCCGGCGCCGGCTGCCTGACCCGGCCGCTGCAACCGCTGGCGGTGGTGCCCACCACGGCGGGCACCGGCTCGGAAGTGACCCTGGTGGCGGTGATCAAGGACGAGGCGAGCGGGCGCAAGGTGCCCTTTACCTCCCCCTTCCTGCTGCCCCAGCTGGCGGTGCTGGATCCGCGCCTCACCCAGGGGCTGCCGCTCAACATCACCGCCGCCACCGCCATGGATGCCATGACCCACGCCATCGAGGCCTTCATCGGCAACGCCAAGAACCCGGTCAGCGACGCCCTGGCCCTGATGGCGGTAGAGAAGATCGCCAGCGCCCTGCCCCAGGTACTGAACAACCCGCAGGACAAGCGGCTGCGGCTGCAGCTGGCGGAAGGCTCCACCCTGGCGGGCATGGCCTTCTCCAACTCCATGGTAGGGCTGGTACACGCCCTCGGCCACAGCCTGGGGGCCCGCTGCCACCTGCCCCACGGCCTGTGCATGAACCTCTTCCTGCCCACCGTGCTCGACTACAACCGGCCGGGCATCGATCCTGAACTGGCCCGCCTGCTGTTGCCGCTGGTGGGGGCCGAGCGCTTTGCCGCCATCCCGGCCGCCGCGCGGGCCCAGGCCGCCATCGAGGCGTTGCAGGCGCTGCGCGATACCCTGTGGCAGGCGGTCAAACTGCCGCGCACCTTGCGCGAGGCTGGCGTCACCGACAAGGCGCTGCTGCCCGAGATCCGCGATCTCGCCATCAACGACGGCGCCCTGCTCTACAACCGCAAAGATGCCGACCGCACCCAGCTGCTCGGCCTGCTCGAGCTGGCCTGGGAGTAATCAGACAGAGGCCCCGCATCGCGGGGCCTCCTGTTACCAGCTGATGGTGGCGCCGGCGCCGTAGTTGTCGCGCGCTTCGGGCGTTTTTTCGCGCCAGATGGACTCCTTGTTGCGGCGCACGGCCTCTTCCCGCTCCTGCTTGCGCTCCCAGACGGGTTTTACCTCGTCCAGCGGCCGCTCGTGTTTCTGCCCCTGGTGATCAATCACCGAGCACTGCTTGTCGCCGCACTGATAGGCGTAGGGTTCGACGGTACAACCCGCCGTGGCCAGACAGAGGCCAAACAGAGAAAAACGAAGAGAGGAAGGCAAGATCATGGGACGCTCCTGTTTGCATCGGTCAACCAAGGGCGCCGAGTGTCAAACAGGAGGCAAATGGAATCAACCCTGCCAGCAGGGTTGATTGTTACAAGGGGTACACAGTGCAATGTATCAGCAAGCTGTTGATACATATCACGTTAATCATCGCGCTGACGCAGTGCTCTTACACCTGCTCGTCGCTGAACACCCCGGTGGAGAGGTAGCGATCCCCCCGATCGCAGATGATGGCCACCACCACCCCCTGTTTGATCTCTGCCGCCACCCGCAGCGCGCCGGCCACGGCGCCCCCCGAGCTGACCCCGCAGCAGATCCCCTCCTCCCGCGCCAGCCGGCGCATCATGGCGAGCGCCTCCTGCTGGGTCACGTCCAGCACCCGATCGACCCGGGCAGGCTCGAAAATGGCCGGCAGGTAGGCTGCAGGCCAGCGCCGGATCCCGGGGATCTGGCTCCCCTCGGCCGGTTGCAGGCCGATCACCTGCACCGCCGGGTTCTGCTCCTTGAGGTAGCGGGAGACCCCCATGATGGTGCCCGTGGTGCCCATGGCCGAGACGAAGTGAGTGACCGCCCCCTCGCTCTGACGCCAGATCTCGGGGCCGGTGGAGAGGTAATGGGCATCCGGGTTGGCCGGATTGTTGAACTGATCGAGCACCAGCCCCTCGCCCCGTGCCTGCATCGCCAGGGCGAGATCGCGCGCGGCCTCCATGCCGCCCTCCACCAACACCAGCTCGGCGCCGTAGGCCTGCATGGCATCGCGCCGCTCCTGGCTCATGGTATTTGGCATGATGAGTCGCATCCGGTAGCCTCGCGCCGCCGCCACCATGGCCAGCGCGATGCCGGTGTTGCCGGAGGTGGCCTCGATGAGGCGGGCCCCAGGCGCTAAGTGACCGCTCGCCTCCGCGCACTTGATGAGGTTCAGCGCCGGCCTGTCCTTGACCGAGCCGGCCGGGTTGTTGCCCTCCAGCTTGACCAGCAGGGTGACACCGGGGTGGGGATTGATGCGACGCAGCGCCAGCAGGGGGGTATTGCCGATCAACTCTTCCAGCGTGGCAAAAGCCATAATGGGATCCATCCTTCGTGAACTGTTCTATACCTTGGCTAGCGGGTATGTACCCGGCCGGGCTCGCAGTGTAAGCGACCCCGAACAGTTGGCAAAGGGGCGCCAACATGGTCAGATAACCCCATCCCCCGTACCGAGGAGCAAGCATGAGCGAGATCATTCATCAGGCCAACCAGCAGCAATTCATCTGTGTGGTGGATGGCAAGGAGTCCAGGCTGCGTTACCGGCGCCTCGACGCCAAGACCATCGACGCCTACAGCACCTTCGTCCCGCCCGAGCTCAGGGTACAGGGGATCGCCGATCAGCTGGCGCGCACCTTCTACAGCTGGACCCAGGCAGAAGGGCTCACCATAGTGCCGAGCTGCAGCTACATCGACGTCTGGTTGCGCCGCAATGCCGGCTGACACCCAGACGCATCACAGCACGCCAGCTTCGCATACTCGCCAGAGCGCCCAGGAAGCCAACCTGCAGGCACAGACCGAAGCCCTGCTGCGGGCAGATGATCAGCGCATGGATTGCCTGCGGGCAGCCCGTGAACTGGCACTGCCCGACTGGGCGCTGGGGGCCGGTTTTATCCGCAACCTCATCTGGGATCACCTGCACCGCAAATCGGTGCCGACCGCCCTCAACGACATCGACCTTATCTATCTGGATAGCGCCGACCCGGATGGGTTGGCGGAGGCCGAACACGAAGCCTGGCTCGCCACCAGAATGCCGGGCCAGCAGTGGGAGGTGCGCAACCAGGCCCGCATGCATGTGCGCCAGCTGGTGCCCCCCTTCACCAGCTCGCTCTCGGCCCTCAGCCACTGGGTGGAGGTGCCCACCTGCATCGGAGTCCGGCTGCTGGCTGACGATTCATTCGAGTGGCTGGCCCCCTACGGCTTTGCCCCCAACTGGTCCCTGCAGGTGGATCCCAACCCGTGCTGCCGCCAGGAGCGCCGGGTCTTTACCGAGCGGGTCAAGGCCAAGGAGTGGCAACGGCTGTGGCCTGACCTGGTGGTGAACTGGCCATAACCTGATTGCAATGTTTCGATAACCTTGGGCACACTAAGGAAAAGCTGTTTGTAACTCAATGGGTTAAATAATGCGCGACTTCTTCTCACTCGAACGCTGGCTACCGGGCCTCGCCGCCCTGCTGCAATACCAGCGGGCCTGGCTGATGCCGGATATGCGCGCTGGATTGTCGGTGGCCGCCGTGGCTCTGCCCGTGGCCATCGCCTATGCGGAGCTGGCCGGCGTGGGGCCGCTGGTCGGCCTCTACTCCTGTATCCTGCCCATGCTGGTGTACGCCCTGTTCGGTACCTCCCGCCAGCTCATCGTCGGCCCGGACGCCGCCACCTGCGCGGTGATCGCCGCCGTGGTGACACCCCTCGCCGCCGGGGATGCCACCCGCCACTGGCAGCTGGTGATGACCATGACCGCCATGACCGGCTTCTGGTGCCTCATCGCCAGCCGCTTCAAGCTGGGGGTGCTGGCGGACTTTCTCTCTCGCCCGATCCTGATGGGGCTGCTCAACGGGGTGGCTATCACCATCATGGTGGGCCAGCTCTCCAAGATCTTCGGCTTCACCTTCAGCGAGCGCTACCTCATCGAGCGGATCGCCGGCGGTGCCAGCTACATCACCCAGACCCATCTACCCACCCTGGCCATGAGCCTGACCGCTCTGCTCACTCTGCTGCTGGCCAAGCGCTTCAAGCCGGCCTGGCCCTCCTCCATGGTGGCCATGGTGGTGACGGCGGGGCTGGTGTGGGCGCTCGATCTCGGCCAGTTTGGCATCGCTACCCTGGGCGCCATCGGCTCCGGCCTGCCCGCCTTCCAGATGCCGGAGTTTCCCCCCGGTCTGATGCGGGAACTGGTGCTGCCGGCGCTCAACCTGGCCATGGTGAGCTTCGTCTCCATGATGCTGACCGCCCGCAGCTTTGCCGCCAAGAACGGCTACGAAATCGATGCGGACAAGGAGTTTCGGGCCCTCGGCATGGCCAACCTGGCGGCGGCAGCCTCTCAGGGCTTTGCCATCAGCGGTGCGGATTCGCGCACCGCGGTCAACGACGCCAACGGCGGCAAGAGCCAGCTGGTCTCCATCATCGCCGCCGCCGTCATCGCCCTGGTCACCTTCTACCTGACGGCGCCGCTGCAATACATCCCCACCGCCGCCCTTGGTGTGGTGCTGGTGATGGCATCTTTGTCCCTCACCGACTTTCGCGGCCTGTGGGCCCTGCGCCACTCAGACAGCGCCGCCTTCTGGCTGGCGCTCATCACCTTCATCAGCGTGCTGGCCATGGGGGTCATTCCGGGCATCACCCTCGCGGTGCTGCTGGGGCTGTTCCAGTTCCTGCGCAACGTGATGCGCCCCACCGACCAACTGCTCGGCATGGACGACGAAGGGGTCGTGCGCACCCTGGGAGACAACGAGCAGGCCAAGGCCATTCCCGGCATCCTGGTCTATCGCTTCAACTCGCCGCTCACCTACTTCAACGCCCCCTACTTCAAGCGGCGGGTGCTGGCGCTGCTGGTGCAGGATCCCCACAGCCCCAAATGCCTGGTGGTGGATGCGGTGGCCTGCTTCACCCATCAGGACATCAGCGTGATGAGCATGCTGGGGGAGCTGCACAAGGATCTGAAACGGCGCGGTATCCACATGGTGATGGCCGGCCGCCACGGCCAGATGAGCCTGTGGCTCAAGCAGGCCGGGATCCGGGTCGGCGACGAGGGGATCATCCTCTGCCCCGACATGTACCAGGCGCTGCGGATGACCCGCTGCTACCGCGAGCCGGTGTTCAAGGATGACGAGGTGGTGGAGAGCACCACTGAAGCCATCCTCTCGCGCTGGCCCCAGGATGATGCCCTGCCCGATTCGGCGCGCCTCACCCTGCCAAGCGAACAGGAAGCGGGCGCCACCCCGGCCTGATCCAGTGCTGGCCCTGCCCATGGTGGCAGGGCCAGCGCTCTCTTCCCCTGCTTGGTCACCGCCGCGATTGCGCCTCGCACCCGCTTGGTGTTAAATGCCCGTCCAGATGGCGCTGACGAGGGCCATCCCCAGTATTTGGACACCCCATGCAGACTCAATCCCATGCAGGTCCGGGCACCCTCTTCTCCCTGACCTGGCCACTGTTTATCGATCTCGCCCTGCACTTTCTGACCGGGGCTCTCAACACCTTCATGGTGGGTCACGTCTCCTATCAGGGGGTCGCGGCGCTCGCGGTCGGCAACCAGGTGTTCGATCTCGCCATCACCTTGTTCAGCTTCGTCAGCATCGGCACCAGCGTGGTGATCACCCAGTATCTGGGGGCCGGCGACAAGGAGAAAGCGCGCGTCGTCATCCACACCGCCATCGGTTTCAATCTGCTGGTGGGGCTGGTGGCCGCCGTCGGCGTCATCGCCGGGGCCAGTACCATGCTGGCGCTGATGAACCTGCCCGCCAACCTGATGAGCGATGCCACCCTCTACCTGCAGATCATCGGCCTGTGCCTGCTGCCGGAAGCGGCGGCGCTCTGCCTAGCCGCCACCCTGCGCGCTCACGGCCACACCCGTCAGGCCATGTACGTGACCCTCATCGTCAACCTCATCACCTTCGTCGGCAACCTGCTGCTCCTCTACGGCTGGTTCGGCCTGCCCCAGCTCGGGGTGGCCGGGGTCGCCATCAGCACGGTGGCGGGTCGCATCGTCGGGGTGGTACTGCTGATATGGCTGGTGGCGCGCAAGACCGGCATCCGGTTGCGCCTGCCGGAGATCGTCAAACCCAGCCGGCTGATGCTGGGCAAGGTACTGCACATCGGCCTGCCGGCTGCCGGCGAGAACCTCTCCTGGATGCTGCAGTTCATGGTGGTGACCGCCTTCGTCGGCCTGCTCGGCGACAAGGCGCTGGCAACCCAGTCCTACTTCTTCCAGATCTGCCTGTTCATCCTGCTGTTCGGCCTCTCCATCGGACTTGGCAACGAGATCATCATCGGCCACCTGGCAGGGGCTCGCCGCTTCGAGCAGGCCTACCGCCAGTTGCTCAACAGCCTGAAGCTGGGGCTCGTCGTCACCGCCTTCATCGCCTTGCTGGCGGCTCTCAACGGCCGCACCATCATCAGCCTGTTCACCGATGACGCCGACATCATCACCCAGGTGGCGCAGCTGTTCTTGATAAGCCTCATTCTGGAACCCGGCCGAACCTTCAATCTGGTGGTGATCAACGCCCTGCGCGCCACCGGGGACGCCCGTTTCCCGCTCTACATGGCGCTCGTCTCCATGTGGGGGATTGCCGTTCCACTGGCCTATTTCCTTGGTATCATGCAGGGTTATGGACTGGTCGGTATCTGGTTGGCGCTCGCCTGCGACGAGTGGGTGCGCGGTCTGGCCATGTTCTGGCGCTGGCGCAG
Organism: Aeromonas sp. DNRA1; assembly: GCF_963888745.1. Taxonomy (NCBI): domain Bacteria; kingdom Pseudomonadati; phylum Pseudomonadota; class Gammaproteobacteria; order Aeromonadales; family Aeromonadaceae; genus Aeromonas; species Aeromonas sp. DNRA1. Next base: position 619,485 of record NZ_CAWPKQ010000001.1, read on the forward strand.
TCGTCGCTGGCAAAACAAAATTCTTGTTGAAACATAAGCGGAATCACAATGAAGAAGATAGGACTCTTGTTGGCGGCCATCCTGCTCAGCCCGCTCGCCATGGCGCAAACCGCCCCCGCCGCCCCCAAGGCACAGGCGGCCCAGACCTGGTACGTGGCCCCCATCGCCATCGATGAAACCAGTGAAGCGCAAAAAGCGCTGACCAAGGACTTCATGGCCCAGATGATCAAGACCATCAAGATCAACGAGTACCAGACCGGCAAGGCGGTGGGCAAGACCAAATCGCCCAAGTGGCTGATCCGCACCAAGCTGATGCCCGCAAGCCAAGAGCCGCTGGTCGGCAAGAAGCACCCGCAGGGCCTCACCTACGGCAAGGGCATCCCCACCCAGGAGATCGTCGGCGAACTCATCATGAACGGCACCCTGGTGGCCCATGTGGGTCAAGGCTGGCGCGAGCCCATCGTCCCGGGTACCCCGGTGGCCGAGAAGATCACCATCGCCAACTATCAGTACGCCATCGGCAATGAAGCCAAGGCCGCGGATCTGGAAGAACTGGCGGCGCAGATCGGCTTCGAGGTGGGCAAGGTGATCGCCCGCGATGGCAAGCCGCTGCCCGAGAAGAAAAAGAAAAAAGAGTAAACGCCACACCTGTTACCAAGAAGGGGCCCTGCGCCCCTTTTTGCTGCCAGCCTGGCAGCCACAAGCTGTCATCCGGCCGTCACAATTGTGATCCATCCGGCACTTTTCAGACTCTCTGCTTACCGACAAAAGTCTTATCAGCTTGTGATTCAAACAGTTAAAAATCGCCCGTCGAATACAGCAAATCATTGGTCCCGAATTGGAGCCAGATCACATTTATCTCGCGGGGGACGCGGTAGTTTGGTCTTGCAGGCACAATCAAACGAAACCAAGGAGGCCGCATTACATGTTCCCAGAGTACAGAGAGCTCATCTCGCAACTGAAGAGCAGTGATGTCCATTTCCAAAAGAAGTTTGACTTGCACAACGACCTGGATGTGGAGATTAGAAAGTTGGAAAAGCATCACGCCAGCGACTACAGCTCCGAGGTGAAGGATCTGAAAAAACAGAAACTTAAACTGAAAGAGGAGATCTACGACATCCTCAAACAACATCCACAATAGACGCCTCGACGAATACCTGGATAAGCAACTTATCCTGCCAGCCCGGCCCGACGCCGGGCTTTTTGTTGCCTCTCATGACTGTGCGGGGCAGACCATATCAGGCCGCCTTCTTGGCGCAGCTGACCGTGACCGCCACTGACTTGCCTGCCGCCAGCAGAGTCCGCACAGCGGCAACCCCAGCCACCCCGCCTCCAGAATGCCGATCGTCCCGACGAAATGTTGTTCTGTCATCGTCCCTTCTCCTGCTTGACGCTATTTGCCCCGCAGCTTACCTGCCTTGGTAAGAAAAGGAAGCCTTGGCCAACTCTCCTACAGCCTACAGATAGACAAATGCCGCCGAGGTGGCGACATTTCGAGGGTCACTCAGATACAAACTCGCTTAAAGCCAAATTGGGGCGCTAGCAGCATCATAGAATTCAATATTAATTCTCCTTGAGTCAAGAAAACGTCTGGCATTTGCTATCGTCTCTCTATTCTGATCGGAGTGCTCATCGCCAAAAATACTAATGTACACGTTATCTATATTGCTGTTATTAATTTGATTAAAAATATGCTGATCATTCTCAGCCATAGAATGACCATGAATAAATAAAGTACCACTTAGGTTTTTCAATGCTTTGAAGCATGCGTTAAGGTAGGGGTTGTGCTCAATACGGGAACGTTTTTTATCACATGTGGGCTCTGAAACAAACAATGGAAATCTACCTTGATTCAAGTTATTTCTTACTTGCTCCACTATGCTAATGTCAGCATCCCCTCTAAAAGCATGTTTTTTAATACGAGAACCATCATCATAGATATGGAGACCTCCATGTAGGAAGTAGACATTTTGACTATTCATGTTTTCCCAAGTGGTATAACGAAAACCATCATCCGTATTTCGGCCTATCGGTTCAATATTAAATTTATTAACAATCCAATACAGTAGTAAGTCATAATTCAGAGTGAAGATATTTTTAAACTGCATAATGAAAGGCTTTGCACATTCATATTGTTGAGTTGTTACATTACTAGATCTTAACGGATGGGTTTGAGAAATAACTTGAATTAGCGCATTTTTTAGGCTTTCCTGATCAGCTTGAATTTCATTAATTTTTGCTCGCTCAACGCCATAACTCTCACAAACAATTTCCGCAGCTTCAAGAGCTCTCATTACTTTTTCAAAGTCATAGGTGTTAAATCTAGTAAAGATCTCTCTAATAATTTCATCGCGATCGCCAAAGTTTGCACTGTGAAGCAAGTTTTGATAGTTAAAAATATTATAATCCCAAGCTTGGGAAAAACCATTCGCTAACAATATTGATGGTTTATCATCTGCTTCAAGATTATCCATTTTTTCTGCAAAGCTTCCCAATGGCATAGTTACCCCCCCCCTCGAATTAACACGTTAAAATTGAGATGATAGCCACTAATTATCAGCTTATCAATATAAGTTTCCTTAGCATACCCTTCTTAATTTCGTTTGGTAAACATACAAAGTAGATGGTCGTTTTATTTCCTAAAAATGAATCAAACCTTACTTTTACTGTCGAGTAGGTAGCTACTTTATTTATAGAAAAGTTGTTTTTTACCAATATAAAAAAGCGGGCCAGTGGCCCGCTTCGTTTTATGCAGAGTTAACCCAACCATCACACCGGCGGATGGAAATGGCTGGCCTCGCGGGTGGCCATCTCCTCGTAGGTGGCCCACTTCTGCCACGCCACTTTTTGTGCCACTTGCATCAGCCGTTCGGCCTCCTCCGGATGGCTCTGGGCCAGCACCCGATAACGGGTCTCCTCCTGCCGGTATTCAGCGAGGGGGATGGAGGGGCGCAGGCTGTCGAGGCTGAAGGGGTTCTGCCCCGCACTGCGCAGTACCGGGTTGTAGCGCATCAGCGGCCAGTGACCGGAGGCCACGGCGCGTTTCTGCTGGGTCAGGCCAAACTCCATATCTATGCCGTGGGCGATGCAGTGGCTGTAGGCGATGATCAGCGACGGGCCCGGATAGGCCTCCGCCTCACGCAAGGCTTGCAGCGCCTGCTGCGGGTTGGCACCAAAGGCGATGCGGGCAACATAGACGTTGCCGTAGGAGATGGCTTGCAACGCCACATCCTTCTTGGCCAGCGTCTTGCCCCCCGCCGCGAACTTGGCGACGGCACCGAGCGGGGTCGATTTCGACATCTGGCCGCCGGTGTTGGAGTAGACCTCGGTATCCATCACCAGCACGTTCACATCGCGGCCGGAGGCGAGCACATGATCGAGCCCAGCCGAGCCGATGTCATAGGCCCAGCCATCGCCGCCGATGATCCAGACCGAACGCCGCACCAGCTGATCAATCAAGGAGAGCAGCTCGCGGGCCTTGCCGGATTTCACCTCTTCCAGCCGCTCGCGCACTTGCGCCACCCGGGTACGCTGGGCACGGATCTCCGACTCCAGCCGCTGCGGGGCGCTGACAAGTGTCTCCACCAGCTCGACCCCGATCTCCCCCTTCATCGCCTGCAAGGCCGCCACCGCCTGACCGTGATGCTGATCGGCAGTGAGACGGAAGCCAAAGCCAAACTCGGCGTTGTCTTCAAACAGGGAGTTCGACCAGGCCGGTCCCTTCCCTTCACCGTTCTTGGCCCACGGCGTAGTCGGCAGGTTGCCGCCGTAGATGGAGGAGCAACCGGTGGCGTTGGCCACCAGCATGCGGTCGCCAAACAGCTGGGTCAGCAGCTTGAGATAGGGGGTCTCGCCACAGCCGGCGCAGGCGCCAGAGAACTCGAACAGGGGTTCGAGGAACTGGGTGCCGCGCACCGTGGAGAAATCCACCCGCTCGCGAGCAGGCCACGGCAGGCTCTCGAACCAGCGCAGCGCCTGCTTCTGGCCTGCCAGATGGGGGGCCTTGTCCATCATGGCGATGGCTCGCTCGCCTTCATGGCTTTCTCCTTCTGCACTCTCGCCTTGATGACGGGCATCCGCTCCGACCCGCACCGGACAAGCCTGCACGCACTGGCCACAACCGGTGCAATCTTCCGGATAGAGCTGCAAGGTGTAGCGGCTGTCGGGGAAACCCTTGGCGGTGACGGGCACCGACTGCGCTGCCTCGGGGGCGGTTGCCAGCCAGTCCTGATGGTAGAACTTGGCCCGCAGCGCCGCGTGGGGGCAGACAAAGACGCAGTTGCCGCACTGGATACAGATATCGGAGTGCCAAATCGGGATCTCGCGGGCGATATCCCGCTTCTCGAAGCGGCTGGTGGCGGTGGGGTAAGTGCCATCCACCGGCAGCATGGAGACGGGGATCAGATCGCCGCGCCCCGCCAGCATCTCGCCGGTGACGCGCTGGACAAACTCGCTGCCGCCCGGTGCCAGCGGCAGCGGATAGTCGCTGATCTGCTCCTCACCGGCCGGGATGGCCACCCGGTGCAGATGAGCCAGGGTGTCATCCACCGCAGCGAAGTTGCGCTCGACCACTTCGGGCCCCTTGCGGGCATAACTCTTCTCGATGCTCTCCTTGATCAGCGCAATGGCTTCGTCCCTCGGCAACACCCCAGCCAACGCGAAGAAGCAGGTCTGCATAATGGTGTTGATGCGGTTGCCCATGCCGTTTTGCTCGGCCACCCGATCGCCATCGATGCAGTAGAGCTGGATATCGAGGGCGCGGATGCGGGCACGCAGCCGCTCGGGCAGCTCGGCCCAGACCCGGTCAGGCTCATGGGGGGCATTGAGCAGCAGGGTCGCCCCTTCGGCGGCGTGCTCCAGCAGATCGACCGATTCGACAAAACCCCACTGGTGGCAACCGATAAAGCTCGCCTGCTCGATAAGCCAGGGGGCATCGATGGGCTCGGGGCCAAAGCGCAGGTGGGAGACGGTACGCGAGCCCGACTTCTTGGAGTCGTAGACGAAGTAGCCCTGGGCGTGGAAGCCCTCCAGCTCGCCGATGATCTTGATGCTGTTCTTGTTGGCGCCGACTGTGCCGTCGGCGCCGAGGCCAAAAAACAGCGCCCGCACCCGGCTGGCGGGCTCCAGATCACCGATGGGATGCCAGGCCAAACTGAGGCCCGACACATCATCCACTATGCCTACGGTAAAGCGCGGGCGCGGCGCATCGGATGCCAGCTCCTCGAACACCGCCGCGCACATGGCAGGGGTGAACTCTTTGGAAGAGAGGCCATAGCGGCCACCACTGAGCCACGGCAGCCGCTTGATAAGGCCGCGCTGCAAGCCGTCGATGAGGGCGCTCTGCACATCCAGCAGCAGCGGCTCGCCGCCCGCCCCCGGCTCCTTGGTGCGATCCAGCACCGCCATGCGGCGCACGCTGGCGGGCAGGGCATCGAGCAGCGCCTGTACCGGGAAGGGGCGATAGAGGCGAATGACCAGTACCCCGGTCTTGCGATCCTGCTGGTTGAGCCAATCCACCGTCGTGCGGGCGGTGGCCGCCCCCGAGCCCATCAGCACGATGACGTCGGTGGCATCCGGGGCGCCGTGATACTCCACCAGCCGGTAGTGGCGGCCGGTCAGCTCACCGAGGCTCTCCATGCACTGCTGCACCCGCGCCGGCACCGCCTCGTAGAAGGGATTGACGCTCTCGCGGGACTGGAAATAGGTGTCGGGGTTCTGGGCAGTGCCGCGCATCACCGGATGATCCGGGTTGAGGGCCCGCGCACGGTGGGCACGCACCCAGTCGTTGTCGATAAGCGCGCGAATTTCATCTTTATGCAGCGCAGTGATCTTGTTCACCTCGTGGGAGGTGCGAAATCCGTCGAAGAAGTGGATGAAGGGCACCCGGCACTGCAGGGTGACGCTGTGGGCGACCAAGGCCAGGTCCTGCGCCTCCTGCACCGAGCCGGAGGCGAGCATGGCAAAGCCGGTGCTACGAGCCGCCATCACGTCCTGATGGTCGCCAAAAATCGACAGCCCCTGCGCCGCCAAGGATCGGGCCGCCACATGGAACACCGCCGAGGTGAGCTCGCCGGCGATCTTGTACATGTTAGGCAGCATCAGCATCAGCCCCTGGCTGGCGGTGAAGGTGGTGGCGAGCGCCCCCGCCTGCAGGGCGCCGTGCACCGTGCCGGCCGCCCCCCCTTCACTCTGCATCTCCACCACCGTGGGGATGTTGCCCCACAGGTTGGTCTGCCCCTCCGCCGCCCAGGCGTCGGCCAGTTCGGCCATGGTCGAGCTCGGGGTGATGGGGTAGATGGCACACACTTCGCTCAGCTGGTACGCCACCCGGGCCGCGGCTTCGTTGCCGTCAACCATGATCAGTTCATGTTTCATTGGGACTCCTCCGGTTGGCGCAGCTCGATGGCGTGACAAGGGCATTGGTCATGGCAGGCACCGCAGCCGGTGCAGCGCTCGGCATCCACCAGATACCCCAGACCCGGCCCCAGCTTGGCGATGGCCTGCTCGGGGCAGCTGCCATAGCAGCCGTCGCACTCGAAGCAGTTGCCGCAGGAGTAGCAGCGCGCCGCCTCGTAACGGGCGGCCACCTCATCCAGTCCGCCGATGATCTCGCCAAAGTCGTCCCGCGCCGAGGGCGGCTTGACCGGCTGGCTGCTGGCCGGGGCATGGGTCTGGAACCAGAGTTGCAACTGCTCGGGCCTTACCAGCGGCTTCCCTGCCTGCAAATGGGAGAGCGGCTTGTGGTAGAGGCGACCACGCAGCCAGGCATCCATATGGCGCGCCGCCTTCTTGCCGTGGCCGGTGGCGATGGTGACGGTGCGCTCGGAGGGCACCATGTCGCCGCCAGCAAACAGACCCGGCACGTCCGTCATCAGGTTCTCGCCAACCTGCACCACTCCCTCCTTGTTGACCCGCACGCCAGGGATGCTCTCCAGCACGCTCAAGTCCACCTCTTGACCCAGCGCCAGAATAAGGGAGTCCGCTTCGAGGGTTTCAAACTTGCCGGTGGGCACCGGCTTGCCCTCGGCATCCAGCGCCATCACCTCCACTTCGATATTGGTGCTGTCGAGCTGGCGGATGGTGCGCAGCCAGTTAATCTTGATCCCCTCCTCCTCTGCCTCGTCGGCTTCGAAGGCGTGGGCCGGCATATGATCGCGGTCGCGGCGGTAGATGATCATCGCCTCCTCAACCCCGAGGCGGCGGGCAGTGCGGGCCGCGTCCATGGCGGTGTTGCCACCGCCGTAGATGGCTACTCGTCGTCCCAGTTTTGGCGGCGGCAAGCCTTTCTCCTCCGCCAGACTCGCCTGTTCGAGGAAGCTCACCGCATCGAGGATCTTGCCCGCCTCGCGGGCCGGAATGTCGACCCGCTTGGCCAGATGGGCACCGATGGCCATGAAGACGGCGTCAAAGCCCCCCTCGTCGCGCGCCTTGAGCACGTCTTCCACCTTGTGGTTGAGGGTCAGCGTCACCCCGGCAGCGACGATGCGGGCCACCTCCCTGTCCAGCATCTCGCGGGGCAGGCGGTAAGCGGGAATACCGAAGCGCAGCATGCCGCCGGCGAGCGGGCCCGCTTCGCGGATCTCCACCTGATGGCCGAGCCGGTTGAGGTGCCAGGCGCAGGAGAGGCCGGAGGGACCGGCGCCAATGACCAGCACCTTCTTGCCGCTGGCGGGTGCGGGGGGCGCAGGCAGCCAACCTTTGGCCAGCGCTTCGTCGCCGAGGAAGCGCTCGATGGCGTGGATGGAGACGGCATCATCCACCTGGGCACGGTTGCAAGCCGTTTCGCAGGGGTGATAACAGACCCGCCCGTGGACTGCTGGCAGGGGATTTTCTTCGATCAGTCGCTGCCAGGCCGCTTCAAAGCGGCCTGCTTCGGCCAGTGCAAGCCAGGCCTGGATGTTCTCGCCAGCCGGGCAGGCATGGTTGCAAGGTGGCAGGGCCGGCCGCCACACGGGTAGCCGAGTACGGACCGGGCCTGTTCCCGTTTTCTGGGAGAGATCCGGCTGTGGGGTCATATCCAGTTGTTTGCTCATACATTGCTTTCTTCTTTTTGTGTGACAGGCCCCATCCGATGGCGCTTGATACCGTTTTGCCTGGGCAGACGGTGGCCGGAGGGGGAAGAAGCGAAAGCGTTAGAAACTGGAAGCTGACTCGATAATGGACTGATTTGTGTACCGAATGACGGATCAGGATCAAAAAATGTTGCACTTTATGAGGTATGGAGTGCACAACGTGACCCGTGTAACATCTTGCCCGTCTGCAGGAGTCACCGCTCGGGCTCGCGCCCCGCAAGCAACACCACGCCGTTCTCCGGCCCCGTGAGCCGGGCGCATCAGGCCGCCCTCCTGCAACGATTGCTGCACGGAACAGCTCCCGTTATCTTGTCTCCTGCACTGGAACCACCACAGCACAAGGACCCGGCCATGCCCAAGCTCGCCAGCATTCATCTCTACCCCATCAAGTCGACGGCAGGCATGCCACTGACCCGCGCCCAGGTCACCGAAGAGGGGCTGCAGGGGGATCGCCGCTACATGGTGGTCAAGCCGGACGGCAGCTTCATCACCGCCCGCACCCATCCCCAGTTGCAGCAGGTAGTGGCCACCCCCATCGAGGGCGGTCTGCAGTTGCGCTATCCGGGCCTTGACCCTCTCATCCTGCAAGAGCGGGAGTTTTCCCGCACTCCTCGGGCCACCGGGGTCTGGAGCGACAGCTTCAGCGCCCTGCAGACCCAGCCCCAGGCCGATCAGTGGCTGAGCCAGGTGGCGGGGGAGCCGGTTCAACTGCTCTGGCTCGGCGAAGAGTCCGCCCGCTTTCGGGAGAAGACCGGCACCCGGGTCAGCTTTGCCGATGGCTATCCGCTGCTGCTCATCAGCCAGGCCTCGCTTGAGGATCTCAACCTGAGATCCGACGCGCTGCACCAGATGAGCCAGTTTCGCACCAACCTGGTGGCGAGCGGCACCCTCCCCTTCGAGGAGGACGGCTGGAAACGGATCCGCATCGGCGAGGTGGAGTTTCGGGTCGCCAAGCCCTGCAGCCGCTGCATCATGACCACGGTGGAGCCGGGTACGGATCGCTTCAATGCCCTCAAGGAGCCGCTGGCTACCCTCACCCGCTACCGGCGCGGCGAGGATGGCGAGGTCTACTTCGGCCAGAACCTGGTGGCCCTCAACGAGGGCTGGATTGAGGCGGGCAGCGAGATAGAGGTGCTGGAGCGCGCCCGCCCCCCCGTCTACCCCAACGCGGCCCCGAAAAAACGGGAGCTGGTGTGCGTGGCCCGCGAGCCACTGGCGCGGGATCTGGAGACCTTCTGGTTCGAAGCGGCCGATGGCGAGCCCCTGCCTGACTATCTGCCGGGCCAGCATCTGCCCATCAGCCTGGACATTGGCCTCGGCCTGCGGCGCGAGCGCCTGCAGCGCCGCTATACCCTGAGCTCCACGCCAGAGCGGCCCGAGCGTTACAGCATCAGCGTCAAGAAGGTGGGGGGCGGTCGCATCTCCCACTGGCTGCACCAGCAGTTGCAACCCGGTGACCGGTTGCTGGCCGCAGCGCCGGCCGGCGAGTTTCACCTTGGTGCCGGGCGCTCCCTGCTGCTGCTCTCAGCAGGCTCGGGGGTCACTCCCATGCTCTCCATTGCCCGCACTCTGGCCTTGCGCGGGGAGCTCGGTGACGTGCACTTCATGCACCTGTGCCGCAGCGAGGCGGACATACCCGCCGCCAGCGAACTGCACGCCCTGACCCAGCAGGGGATGGCCCTCACCCTGATCCTCAGCCAGCCCGATTCGCACTGGCAGGGGCTCAAGGGACGACTCGGCGATGAGCACCTCAAGCAGGTCAAGCAGCTCACCGAACGGGAGGTGTTTATCTGCGGCCCCCACGGCTTTATGGCCGATGCGGCCGCCAGACTGGCCGCCCTTGGCGTGCCTGCCGAGCGCATCCGCCAGGAGAGCTTTGGCGGCGCCATCCTCTCTGTGGCTCGCCCCCACCAGGCGGTGCAACTGCGCATCGGCAAGCAGAGTTTTGCCGGCAACAATCAGGGCACCGTGCTGGATCAGGCCCACAAGCAGGGGGTGGATCTGCCCTGGAGCTGCCGCGCCGGCATCTGCGGCAGCTGCAAGCAGACCCTGCTCGAGGGGGAGGTGGATCACCCCGATGCCCCGGCCATCACCGCCGCCGAACGTGCCGAGGGCAAGATCCTCACCTGCTGCGCCGTGCCACTCACCGACCTTGTCATCAAATAAGATGATCGAGTCTTGAAAAGGCCGGCCGGGCTACTTGCCCGACCGGTCTTCACGTCCCGTCAGCGGCCCGTTTTTTCTTTCTCGCCCCTTTTCGTCCCCCCGGCGCAACCTTGCCGGGCCCCGCTCCTATACTCACAGCAACAACAACAAAACCCCTCCGACGTAGCGGCCTTTGCCGTCTGACCAAGGGGGTTATCTGGTGAGAATAAGGACGCTCAAACCATGGAACAGAACAGACCCGCCTTTCAGCTCAACCTGCTGCTCTCCGTCATTACCCTGATCCTGCTGTCGCTGGTATTTTTTGCCTACAGCTGGTCAGAAAAGAAGGTGGAGCAGAGCTATCAACAGCGCTATCAATCCTATCTGCTGGCCGATGAACTGCGACAATCCTCTGACGATCTGACCCGCCTCGGCCGCACCTACGTAATCACCAAGGATCCGGCCTACGAAAAGCAGTACATGCGGATCCTGGCCATTCGCAACGGGGAGCAGAACCGGCCGCAGGGCTACAACCGCATCTACTGGGACTTCGTCGCCGCCAATGGGCAAAATCCGCGACCCGACAGCAACATTCGCCGCGGCCTGATCGACCTGATGAAGGACACCGGTTTTACCGAGGACGAGTTGGCCAAGCTCAACGAGGCCAAGAACAACTCGGATGCCCTGGTCAACACCGAGGTGGCCGCCTTCAAGCTGGTACAACAGACGGACGGCGATCTGGCCGCCAACCAGCAAAAGGCCATCGCCATGATGCATGACAAGGCCTATCACCAGAACAAGGGACGCATCATGTCCCCCATCGACGACTTCTACGCCATGATGGAACACCGCACCCAGCAGGCGGTGGACGATGCCACCAGCCAGTCCGCCATGCTGCGCTACCTGTTCATTGCGCTGGGCCTGGTGTTGATGTTCTTCCTCTGGCGCACCTACAAGGCACTGCTCGATCTGGTCGGTACCTCGGTCAGCCAGCTCAGAAGCGATCTCAACCGCCTGGCCGAGGGGGACTTCTCCCAACCGATCAAGGTGCCGGCTGGTGCCAAGGAGAGCCTGATCGGCCTGCTCGCCACCATGCAGGGCACCCTCAAGGGGATCATCGCCCAGGTCTCCCACTCCAGCGAGGAGCTCTCCGGCTCGGCCGACAGCATCGCCCAGATAGCGGAGCAGACCGCCCAGTTCGCCACCTCCCAGCAGACCAGCACCCAGACCATGGCGGCCGCCATCGAGGAGTTGGTGGTGAGCATCAGCCACCTCTCTGACAACGCCACCCACGCCGACGAGCTGAGCAAGGTCTCCGCCAACACCCTGGAAGAGGGCTCAGGGGTCATCAAGCAGACCCTCGACAGCATCCAGAGCATCTCGGATACCGTCTCCAACGCCGCCAGCAGCATCGCGGATCTCAACAGCCACACCCAGCAGATCTCGGAGATCATCGAGGTGATCCGCGGCATCGCCGATCAGACCAACCTGCTGGCGCTCAACGCCGCCATCGAGGCGGCCCGGGCCGGCGAGCAGGGGCGCGGCTTTGCGGTGGTGGCCGACGAGGTGCGCAACCTCGCCAGCCGCTCGGCCGCCTCCACCCAGCAGATCACCGGCATGATCGGCAAGATCCAGAGCGGGGCGGATGCCTCCATCCGCAGCATGGAGAACACGGTCAACAACGTCTCCCGCGGGGTAAGTCTGGCCAGCCAGACCGGCGAGGCCATCGCCAGCATCCAGAACCACGCCTCCAACCTGACCGGCCTGATGGGGGAGATCAGCCACACCCTGCGCGAGCAGTCCACCGCCGCCAACGAGGTGGTCTCCACCGTCGGCAACATCACCTCCCTCTCCGAGCAGTCGGGGGACGCTGCCCGCCACGTCTCGCAGGAGGCGGCCAAGCTCAAGCAGTTGTCACGGCTGCTGCGCCAGGAGATGGCCCACTTCAAGCTGTAGCCTGCGCGCACAAAACAAAACGGCTGCCCGAAGGCAGCCGTTTTCATTGGCACGGTACACTTAACCGCGCAGGGCGGCGATGCGCTGCTCGATGGGCGGGTGGCTCATGAACAGCTCGCTCATGGAGCGCTTGCCGTTGATGCCAAACGCCATCATGGAGCCTTCCAGCTGTGGCTCGGCACCGCGGGAGAGGCGCTGAAGGGCTGCGATCATCTTGTCGCGGCCGGCCAGCTTGGCGGCACCGGCGTCGGCGCGGAATTCACGCTGACGGCTGAACCACATGACGATGATGGAGGCCAGCACGCCGAACAGCATCTCCAGCACGAACACGGTGATCATGTAGGCAAAACCACCGGTGCTGCTGCTCTCCTCGTCGTTGTTGGAGCTGAAGAAGTTGCTGATGACGCCGGCCACGATGCGGGCGAAGAACATCACGAAGGTGTTCACCACCCCCTGGATCAGGGTCAGGGTCACCATGTCACCGTTGGCCACGTGGCTCACCTCGTGGGCCAGCACGGCTTCCGCCTCGTCACGGCTCATGCTGTAGAGCAGACCGGACGACACGGCGACCAGCGAGTCGTCACGGCGGGCGCCGGTGGCGAAGGCGTTCATCTCGGGGGAGTCGTAGATCCCCACTTCCGGCATCTTGATGCCCGCTTCACGGGCCTGACGGGCCACGGTACTGACCAGCCAGTGCTCGGTCTCGTTACGGGGTTGCTCGATGACCTGGACGCCATAGCTGCGCTTGGCCATCCACTTGGACATCAGCAAGGAGATAAAGGAACCCCCAAAACCGAACACGGCGCAGAACACCAACAGACCGGAAATGCTGGACTTGTTGATCCCCAGAACCGAGAACAGGATATTGAGTACCACCCCCAGCACCAGCATGACGGCCAGGTTGGTCACCAGGAATAGCATAATTCGCTTCATATTGACTCCTTGTGAGATATGGACGCGTAGCCCGTCACCAGTTCGCTGCCGGTCGGGCCACACCTGTCACGCATAATAGACAGTTTCTATGAATGTTCGCTGAATGTCGGATTCAGAGCAGGGGCGAAATGTCGAGTCGCCCGCGCAGATCAGCCTCGAGCGGATTGTTTACAAAGGGTATTTCACCCAAAAACGGAGCCGGCAGCAAGCCCCGCAGGGTGTCCAGGTTTTCCTGATAGTGGCTCATGGAGCCGTGCAGGCGGTTGATGACCCAGCCCGCTACCGGCAGGTTGTTGTTACGAATGGCGGCGAAGGTGAGCAGGGCATGGTTGAGACAGCCCAGTTTGGCCCCCACCACCATGATGACCGGCATGTTCTCCTGCTTGACCCAGTCCGACAGCAGATGTTTGCGATCCAGCGGCAGGAACCAGCCCCCCGCACCCTCCACCACCACCAGCTCGGCCCCCGCCTGTTCAATCTGGCGCAGCCCGTCAGACAACCCCTTCAGGGTAATGGCATCGCGCGCTTCGCTGGCGGCGATATGGGGCGCGATGGGCGGCTCGTAGGCGTAGGGATTGACCAGATCGTAGGGCAGCGGCAGGCTCGCCGCCTCCTGCAGCAACACGGCGTCAAGATTGCGCAGCCCATCCGGGGTGCGGGCACAGCCGGCGGAGATGGGTTTGTAACCAGCGCAGCGCAGACCGTGCGCGGCGAACTCCAGCAACAGGGTGCGGGCGACCAGCGTCTTGCCCACATCGGTATCGGTGCCGGTGACGAAGAAGGATTTAACCATGATGACTCCTCAATACGGGGCCGCTGCCCGGGCTCGCAATGGCGGGCAGCGGCTTCTCAATTCTCTCGGCCCATGAGACCGGTTAGCGGCGGATCAGCTGGCCGAGGCAGACCTGATAACTGGCGGCCAGCAGGCCGTCCGGTTGGCGATGGGCTTCATAGGCCTGGCTCAGGCGCTGCAGACGCTGGCGACTGCTCAGTCCGGTATGACGCTCGTCATTGACCTGGCTGGCACCGATCCCCTTGAGATCGCGCAGCAAGCCGTTGAGCTCGGGGTAGCCGAGCGACCAGGTCAGACTCTCCAACGTCGGGGCGGCAAAACCGCCGGCGGCGATGGCATGCTGCAATTGTGGCAGGCTGAGGAAGCGATTGACATGATCACACTCGTCAACCGTGCGCCAGGCCTCACGCAATTGCCAAAGTGACTCGGCCAGCAGGGTCGAGAACAGCAGCCGGCCGCCGGGTTTGAGCACCCGGTGCAGCTCGGCGAAGGCCTGGGCCGGTCGCTCGCACCACTGCAGTGCCAGGCTGGAGAAGACCCAGTCAAACGTCTCATCGGCAAAGGGGAGCTGCTCGGCATCGCCGCACAGCAGACGGGCGCCGCTGCCGCGAAGGGCCGCCTGCGCCAGCATGCCGGGGGCCAGATCCAGCCCGGTCAGCTCGCTGCAGCGCCCGGCCAGAGCCGGCAGGAAGAAGCCGGTGCCGCAGCCCAGATCCAGCCCGCTCAATGTCAGATCTGTGCCAACCAGCCTGTCCGGCATCCGCTCAAGCAGCGCCTGCCCCACCTCCTGCTGGAAGCGGGCGTGGGCGTCGTAGTGACGGGCGGCGGCGCCAAAACGGCGGGCAAGCTGGGCCTTGTCGACCGCCTGAAAACGCTCATGGAGCATGGGTGCCCCCTCTCTCGTTGTCCGCCGGGCAAGGACCGAGGGCATCGAGCAGGCGATCCACGTCCTGTTCGCGGTGAGCCGCGCTCAGAGTAATACGCAGCCGCGCCGTGCCGACCGGCACCGTGGGCGGGCGAATGGCACCGGCCCAGACACCGCGTTCGCGCAACCGCTCGGCCAGTTGCAGGGCAGCACCGCTCTCCCCCACCAGCAGCGGCTGGATGGGGGTAGCGCTGGCCCCGAGTTGCCAACCCAGCGCCTGTGCCCCTTGCCGAAAACGGGTAATCAGCTGGCCAAGATGGGCGCGGGCCTCGTCGGCGGCGCGCACCAGTTCGATGCTCTGGCTCACCGCGCAGGCCTGGGCCGCCGGCATATGGGTGCTGTAGACATAGTGGCGGGCGAAGTTGACCAGATAATCAACCAGCTCGCGGCTGCCGCCGACAAAAGCGCCAGCGACGCCAAGCGCCTTGCCAAAGGTGCCCATCTGGATGTGCACGCTGGCAGGAGCAACCCCCTGCGCCGCCAGAGTGCCGCGCCCTTGGGGCCCCAGCACGCCGAGGCCGTGGGCATCGTCGATCATCAGCCAGTTGCCGCTTTGGGCAGCCAGGGCGGCGAGCTCGCGCCAGTGGCCCTGATCCCCATCCATGCTGAACACCCCCTCCGAGACGATCAAGCCGCGGCTTGGCTCAAGCTGCCGCTCAAGAGTCGTCATGTCGTTGTGGCCGAAGCGCTTCATCTTGCAGGGCAACTGGCTGCCCATCTCCTGCAGGGAGGCGTGGTTGAGTTTGTCCTGCCACAGCAGGTGATCCTTGCCAAGCAGCGCCTTGAGCACCGCCTGATTGGCGGAAAAGCCGCAGTTGAACAGCAGCACGGCCTCCACCCCGAGCCACTCGGCCAGGGTCTCCTCAAGCTGCTGGTGGGCACGACTGTAACCGGTCACCAGCGGCGAGGCGCCGGCACCGGCGCCATAGCGCTCAATCCCCTCCTGAAAAGCAGTCTTGATGGCGGAGTGACCGGCAAGCCCCAGATAGTCGTTGGCGGAAAAGTTGAGGTAATTGCACCCGGCCACCCTGAGCCGTCCGCCACTCGCCCCGTCGGTCGCGACACGGCTGCGCAGCAGGCCTGCCTGCTCGCGTTCGGAGAGCGCCGCGCTCAAGCCAAAGGGGCCCGTTACTGCAGGGCCGTTCATGACCGCGCGGCCCCTGCGCGGGGGCGGGTTGCGTCATAAAACATCTCGGTGGGCTCGCTCTGGCGGCTCACCTCGGCCAGCAGCTCCTCCTCTTGAACCTGATCCGGCTTCTGGGCGCGCTGGGCGGAGCGAATGCCGAGCCGCTTGAACAGCTGCATGTCGCTGTTCTCGTCCGGATTAGGGGTGGTCAGCAGCTTGCAACCATAAAAAATCGAATTTGCCCCCGCCATAAAGCACATGGCCTGCATCTGCTCGTTCATCTTCTCCCGCCCGGCGGAGAGGCGTACGTGGGAAGCCGGCATCATGATGCGGGCCACGGCAATGGTGCGGATAAATTCGAACGGGTCGAGATTCTCCTGGTTCTCCAGCGGCGTGCCCTTCACCTTGACCAGCATGTTGATGGGCACGCTCTCCGGGTGGCGCGGCAGGTTGGCCAGCGCCATCAAGAGGCCAGCCCGATCTTTTGCCTGCTCACCCATGCCGACGATGCCGCCGGAGCAGACCTTCATGCCGGCGCCGCGCACATGCTCCAGGGTATCGAGCCGGTCCTGATAGGTGCGGGTGGTGATGATGTCGCCGTAAAACTCCGGCGAGGTATCGAGGTTGTGGTTGTAGTAGTCAAGGCCGGCGGCGCCGAGGCGCGCCGCCTGATCGGCGGTGAGCATCCCGAGCGTCATGCATGTCTCCATGCCGAGCCCGCGCACCTCCTCGATCATCCGCAGGATATAGGGCATGTCCTTCTCTTTGGGGTTGCGCCAGGCGGCCCCCATGCAGAAGCGGGACGAGCCGTTGGCCTTGGCTTCGCGAGCCCGCTCCAGCACTTTCTCCACCTCCATCAGCCGCTCGGCCTCAAGGCCGGTGTGGTAGCGGGCGCTCTGGGGGCAGTACTTGCAATCCTCCGGGCAGGCACCGGTCTTGATGGAGAGCAGGGTGCTCACCTGTACTTCGTTCGGATCGAAATGGGCGCGGTGGACGTTCTGGGCCTGGAACAGCAGATCGTTGAATGGCAGGGCAAACAGGGCCTGAACCTCGGCGAGGGTCCAGTCGTGACGAAGGGCGTGAGCGCCCGCAGTGAGAGCATTCATACATGGCTTCCAATTGTTATAAGTGGGATCCTGCGCCGCCAGCTTGCATGGGCAAACACAGAAGCCGCCACCCGGCCTGCACCCGAGTCGAGCTGCACGCAGCCAAGTGGCTGAAATTGTTGGCTAGTGTAGAGAGCATGCGTAGACTGTCAACACCGACCAGATCAAATTAATTGACAACGGAACATAAAGTGACCAATCAAGAATTCGACCTGCACCACGTCTGGCACCCCTATACCTCCCTCACCCATCCCCTGCCCTGCTATGAAGTGGCCAGTGCCAAGGGAGTGACCCTCACCCTCAGCGACGGCCGCGAACTGGTGGATGGCATGAGCTCCTGGTGGGCTTGTGTGCACGGCTATCAAGTGTCGGAGCTCGATGCGGCCGCCACTGCCCAGCTCGGCAAGATGTCCCACGTGATGTTTGGCGGCCTCACCCACGCCCCCGCTGTCGATCTGTGCCGCAAGCTGGTGGAGATCACCCCGGCTGGGCTGGATCGGGTGTTTCTGGCGGACTCCGGTTCGGTGGCGGTAGAGGTGGCGCTCAAGATGGCGCAGCAGTACTGGCACGCCAAGGGGACGCCCAGGGCAAAATTTGTCGCCCTGCGCGGCGGCTATCACGGTGACACCTTCGGCGCCATGAGCGTCTGCGATCCGGATGGCGGCATGCACGAGCTTTACCAGGGCTTCCTGCCCGAGCACCATTTTGTCGAAGCGCCCAGCTGCCGCTTCCACGCCGAGTGGGACGAGCAGTGCGTGGTGGAGCTCGCCACTCTGGTGGCAGACCATCACGAGGAAATCGCCGCCATCGTGCTCGAACCCATAGTGCAGGGCGCCGGCGGCATGCGCTTCTACCATCCACGCTACCTGCAGTGGGTGCGCGCCCTGTGCGACGAGTTCGGCCTGCTGCTGATTGCCGACGAGATCGCCACCGGCTTTGGCCGCACCGGCCAGCTGTTTGCCTGCGACTGGGCCGGCATCAGCCCCGACATCATGTGTCTGGGCAAGGCGCTCACCGGCGGCTACCTGACGCTGTCGGCCACGCTCACTACCGAGCATGTGGCCCGCACCGTGTGTGACGGGAAGGCGGGCGTCTTTATGCATGGGCCGACCTTCATGGGCAACCCCTTGGCCTGCGCGGTGGCCAACGCCTCCATCGATCTGCTGCTGGCCTCGCCTTGGCAGGAGCGGGTCCGCGCCATCGAGCATCAGCTGCGAACAGAACTGGTGGAGCTGACCCTGCACCCGGCGGTGGCGGATGTGCGGGTGCTTGGCGCCATCGGGGTGGTGGAGATGAAGGAGCGGGTGGACGTGGCGCGCATCCAGCGCAAGTTCGTCGAACTGGGTGCCTGGATCCGCCCGTTTGGCAAACTGGTCTATCTGATGCCCCCCTTCGTCATCAGCCCGGCACAATTAACCGTGCTGACCAATGCCATCACCGCCGCCATCCACAGCGGCGAGTTCTGAGTCAGACGTGGCAGGCCCTGCCCGACCAGGCAGGGTCTTTTGACTCTTTTTCATCAGAATGTGAGCGAGACACCAGACCCGGGCGGCCAAGACGCGTAGACTGCGCGGGTTTTACCCAACAGATGTACCGTTCCCATGCGCCTCTCCATTGCTGCCAAAATCAACTTCTTCCTGCTGTTCATCTTCTCCATGGTGCTGGTGTTCTCCGCCGCCTATCAGGCGGTGCGTGAACGCGACCTGATCCTGACCCTCATCAAGGAGCAGAGCCGCGAGCAGACCGAGGCCTACTTCGATGGCCTCAACATGCTGATGCTGACCGGCAAGATGGATGCCCGCGACACCCTGCGCGGCAAGTTTCTCGAACACGCCCACGTGGAGGATGCCCGCATCGTGCGCAGCGAGGCGGTGAGCAAGCAGTACGGGGGCGGCCACCAGAGCGAGCAGCCCAAGGACAGGTTTGATGAGCTGGCACTGGCCGGCAAGGGCAGCCTGGAGGTGGTGCACGACGGCATGCACAGCAAGCTGGTGGTGACCCGCCCGCTGCTGGCCAAGAAGGATTTTCGCGGCACCGACTGCACCAGCTGCCACCTGGTGCCGGAGAATACCGTGCTGGGGGCGGTGCGCTTTGACTACTCCCTCGACACCCTGTTTACCCGGGTCGAGCAGAACATCCTCACCTCGGCGCTGAGCCTCACCGTCATCTTCGGCCTGGGTCTGTTGCTGACCCTCTGGGTCATCCGCACCTGGATCGTCCGCCCCCTCAACCAGCTGACCCGCTCCATGGAGGAGGCCACCGACCTGCACGACTTCGGCCACCGGCTGGAAGGGGATGAAGGGGACGAAATAGGCCGGGTGGCGCTCGCCTACAACCAGATGCTCGACAGCGTGGAGCGTCAGCTGGGCAAACGGTCCGCCGCGCCGATGGAGGGGAGCGAGCTGAAGGCGACAGAGAGAAGAAAAGAGGGCTAGCCCAGGTAGTAGAACAGCAGACTGGCGATCAGGATCAGCAGCAAGATGGTCAGGTGCACCCGCCCCGTGTCCTCCTGCCGCCGGCAGCGTCGGCGCTCCGCCAGCAGCACCGTCAGGGTCAGCAGGCAGCAACCCCAGAGCCCGTGCAGCAGCCAGGGGGTGAGCAAGGGATCCCAGCTCTGGCGTACCCTGACCCCGCCATAGACCAGAAAACCGTAGGCCGTCTGTGGTCTGGCGAAATGATAGAGGGAGAGCAGGACGATGAAGCCGCCCCAGCAGAGCATCACCAGCCCCTGCAACACCCGTGTCAGCCGGTCCGGCCCCCGTCGCCGCTCTTTCACGTCCATCCCCCGTCCAACTGGCCTGCCAATCCGCCGATAGGCGCCGAAATCCCCCCCAGAGTCCGACATTTTTGCTTGTTTATCAAACCTGCGCGGGTAAGATTGACGGCTTAGTCTGCCATGATGGGCCAAGATTGCCCGGGCCAGACCCCAAGTGTTGCAAATAGCGCTGCAAGAACAAGCTGGAGACAATATTTCGATGACGCACGCATCCGTAGTAGATGTGCTGACCGGTAAGTATGCGGTCGGCACCACCCAGACAGTGAAAGGGTGGATCCGGACCCGCCGCGATTCCAAGGCGGGGATCTCATTTTTGGCCATCTCCGATGGCTCCTGTTTCCATCCGGTACAGGCAGTCGTCCCCAATACCCTGGCCAATTACGAGAATGAAGTGCTGCGTCTGACCACGGCTTGCTCGGTGGAAGTGACCGGTCTGGTAGTCGAGTCTCAGGGTAGCGGCCAGGCGTTCGAACTGCAGGCCACCGACGTCAAGGTGGTGGGCTGGGTCGAAGATCCGGACACCTACCCCATGTCCGCCAAGCGTCACAGCATCGAATACCTGCGCGAGCAGGGCCACCTGCGCGCCCGTACCAACATCGTCGGCGCCGTGACCCGGGTACGCAACTGCCTCTCCCAGGCCATCCACCGCTTCTTCCACGAGCAGGGCTATCTGTGGATCGCCGCGCCACTCATCACCGCCTCCGACACCGAAGGCGCAGGCGAGATGTTCCGCGTCTCCACCCTGGACATGGAAAACCTGCCGCGCACCCCGCAAGGCAAGGTGGACTATGACAAGGACTTCTTCGGCAAAGAGACCTTCCTGACCGTATCCGGCCAGCTCAACGTCGAAACCTACGCCTGTGCGCTGTCCAAGGTCTACACCTTCGGGCCCACCTTCCGCGCCGAAAACTCCAACACCAGCCGCCACCTGGCCGAATTCTGGATGGTTGAGCCGGAAGTGGCCTTCGCCGATCTGGAAGACAACGCCGCCCTGGCCGAAGCCATGCTGAAGTATGTCTTCAACGCGGTGCTGAGTGAGCGCCGCGACGATCTGGAGTTCTTCGCCCAGCACGTGGACAAGGACGCCATCGGTCGTCTGGAGCGCTTCGTCGCCTCCGACTTCGCCCAGATTGACTACACCGACGCCATCGAAGTGCTGAAAAACTGCGGCAAGAAGTTCGAGTTCCCGGTCTCCTGGGGTATCGACCTCTCCTCCGAGCACGAACGCTACCTGGCCGAAGAGCACTTCAAGTCCCCGGTGGTGGTGAAGAACTACCCGAAAGACATCAAGGCCTTCTACATGCGCCTCAACGACGACGGCAAGACCGTCGCCGCCATGGACGTACTGGCCCCGGGCATCGGCGAGATCATCGGCGGCTCCCAGCGTGAAGAGCGTTTGGACGTGCTGGATGCCCGTCTGGCCGAGATGGGTCTGAACAAGGAAGACTACTGGTGGTATCGCGACCTGCGCCGCTACGGTACCGTCCCGCACTCCGGTTTCGGTCTGGGCTTCGAGCGCCTGGTGGTTTACGTGACCGGCATGGGCAACGTCCGCGACGTGATCCCCTTCCCGCGCACCCCGCGCACCGCCGAGTTCTGATTACAGGACGTTGCCTTAAAAGCCGACCTCAGGGTCGGCTTTTTGTTGCCCGTCCGGCGGCCGGACGGCCTTGCCAGCACCACAATTAATCACTCTTGCCCCCCCTCCGTCACGCCACCTTGCTGACACACCCGCCCCGCGCCAGCCGTTGAGCCCCATACGCTGCCACTTATTGCCCTCGAAATAACAAAAAAGTTAATACGTGGTTTTTATGACGTTAAATCAAAAATCGATGAGTTATTGAAGTACCTCAAATTTTTGCCCTTTTTTGGCAGGCACAATAACCACTAACCCTTTAGGGCTAAATAAAAAACAGACAATCCCGGTCCATGAGCCCAACACAGCACAGACATGGATTAAATAACGCGAGGTAATGGAATGATCTTGATGGAGTTTTTGGTGGTACTCGGCTGCTTGCTGCTGGGTACCCGGTTTGGGGGCATGGGGCTGGGTCTCATCAGCGGTATCGGTCTGTTCCTGTTGACCTTCGTGTTCGGTCTCACCCCGGGCGAACCGCCGGTGCAGGTGATGCTGACCATACTGGCGGTGATCGGCTGTGCTGCCACCCTGCAGACCGCCGGCGGTCTCAACCTGATGATGCAGGTGGCCGAGCGTCTGCTGCGCCGCCACCCGCAATACATCACTATCCTGGCACCGCTCACCACCTGGACCCTCACCTTCCTGTGCGGTACCGGCCACGTGGTCTACACCATGTTCCCCATCATCGCCGACATCGCGCTGCAGAAGAACATCCGCCCGGAACGGCCGATGGCGGTGGCCTCCGTCGCCTCCCAGATGGCGATCTGCGCCTCGCCGGTCTCCGTTGCCGTGGTCTCCATGGTCTCCATCCTGGCGGCCGGTCACGGCATCGGTCAGGCCTACAGCCTGCTCGACATCCTGATGGTAGCCATCCCCTCCTCGCTCACCGGGGTCATAGTCGCGGCCCTCTGGAGCCTGCGTCGCGGCAAGGATCTGGACAAAGACGAAGAGTTCCAGGCCAAGATCAAGGATCCGGAGCAACGTGCCTTCGTCTACGGCGGTGGTGAGACCCTGCTCAACACCAAGTTCCCGAAAGAGGCCTACTGGTCGACCTGGATCTTCTTCGCCGCCATCGCCGCCGTGGTGGTGCTGGGGGCCGACACCTCCCTGCGCCCGGTGTTCGAGATGGGCGGCAAGACAGGCCCGCTCTCCATGAACCTGGTGATCCAGATGATGATGCTGATTGCCGGTGCCATCATCCTGATGCGCTGCAAGGTCAAGCCGGGTGACATCTCCAACGGCGCCGTGTTCAAGGCCGGCATGGTGGCGATCTTCTCGGTATTCGGGGTCGCCTGGATGAGCGAAACCTTCTTCCAGGCCCACATGCCGCTGCTGAAAGAAACCCTGGCCCACGTGGTGCAGGCCCAGCCCTGGACCTATGCCCTGGTGCTGTTCCTCATCTCCAAGCTGGTGAACAGCCAGGCCGCCGCCCTGACCGCCATCGCTCCCATGGGGCTGGCGCTGGGGGTGGAGCCGAAACTGCTGATCGCCTTCCTGCCGGCGAGCTACGGCTACTTCGTGCTGCCGACCTACCCGAGCGATCTGGCCTGTATCGGTTTCGACCGCTCCGGCACCACCCGCATCGGCAAGTTCATCATCAACCACAGCTTCATCATTCCGGGTCTGATCGGGGTCGCCACCTCCTGTACCCTGGGTTATCTGCTGACCAGCATACTGCTCTAAGCAACAGGCACCGCTTAGCCAGCTCAGCAGGCCCCCCCGGGGCCTGCTGTTTTCCCCCTGCCCCATCCCGCTTTGCCAACCGCCCGCACTCTGGGTAGCATGACCCCTCTTTTCTTTGCGGAATCTCCCCCATGTCTCGCGTCATCGTGCTCTGGAGCGGCGGCAAGGATGCCATGCAGGCCCTCTGCCATGCCCGCGCAGCGGGTCATCAGGTAGTGGCACTGGCCACCTTTGCCCCGCCCGAACCCCGCTTTCTGGCCCATCCCCTGTCGCAGGTGCGTCGGCAGGCGGCGGCTCTCGGTTTGCCCCATCTGCTGCTCACCATCGAAGCGCCGTTCGATCTCGGTTATGAAACGGCGCTGGCGGCATTGAAAGAGGAGTGGCGCCTGGATGGAGTGGTCACCGGCGATATCGACAGCGTGGGGGGCGCGCCGAACTGGATCCGCGAGCGCTGCCGCCCGCTTGGTCTCACCGTGCATACGCCGCTCTGGCAACTCTCCCGCGAGGCGCTATTGGCGGATCTGCTGACCCGCCGCATCGTCGCCCATCTCTCCTGCGTCGATACCCGGGTGCTGGCCCCCGAGTGGGTGGGGCGCACGTTCGATGCGGCCACTCTGGCAGAGTTGCAGCAGCTGGCGGCAAGCCGGGGCTTCGATGCCTGCGGCGAGCAGGGGGAGTACCACACCATGGTGACCGACGGCCCGGGCTTTGCGGCGCCGCTGGTGCTCGGCCACTGGCAGGTTGCCCGTCAGGATCAGCTCGCCTATCTGCTGGAGGATGAGGGGTAGCAGGACAGCTCGTCTGAACCGGCATGCCAGATAAAAAACGGGAGGCGATGGCCTCCCGTTTTGCTTGTCTTTGACGACGACCTAGTTGGCCAGCTTGTCCAGCACCCGCTGCAACAGGCGGATGCGCGGCTCGATGCCATCGAGCAGCAGGAATTCCGCCTCCGAGTGGAAACCGCCGCCCATGGGGCCGAAGCCATCCAGCGACGGCACACCCGCAGCGGCGGTGAAATTGGCATCGGAGCCGCCACCGGCCTCCAGCCAGTTGAAGGAGATCCCCTCCTCTTTCGCTGCCGCCTCCACCAGCGCCATCACGGCCTCGGTGTCACCACTCGGGCGCATCGCAGGCTTGAAGCTCTGGCGATCCACCTCGACCCGACAGCCCGTGAGGAAGGGGTTGTTGGCCATAAAGGTGAGCCGCTCGTGCACCGCTGCCGCCTCTGCATTGCTCCAGAAGCGCAGATCGACGATCGCCTCGGCAAAGTCGGGCACCACGTTGACGCCGGTACCGCCCTGTACCACGCCGACGTTCATGGTGGTGCCGGTGTCGAGGTTGACCTGTTCGTTGATGGCGAGCACCCAATGAGCAAGCTCTGTGATGGCTGAGACCCCTTCGGTCAGCGCCGAACCGGCGTGGGAGGCCTTGCCGTGGAAGGTAATGCGGTACTTTGCATTGCCCTTGCGGGCGCTGATGAGATCCCCATTGGGGCGCGCCGCCTCGGCCACCAGCACGCAGCCGCTCTGTTTGGCCTTCTCCACCAGCCACTCTTTGGACCAGGGGGAGCCAATCTCCTCGTCGCAGTTGCAGCAGACCAGCACCTTGAGCTTGGCCAGCACGGCCGGGTCCATCTCTTTGAGGGCATACCAGGTGGAGAGCAGACCGCTCTTCATGTCCGACACACCGGGGCCAAAGGCCTGATTGCCTTCGATTTTCAATGGGCGCTTGGCGGCTGTTCCCTCCGGGAAGACGGTGTCCATGTGGCCCACCAGCATCACGTCGTAGTGGCTGGCGCCGGGGACATTGGTTGCCTCGAGGCAGGGGCCGCACTCGGCGGCAAACTGGTGGCGGGTCACCTGCCAGCCGATAGCCTCATATTTCTCGGTCATGATGTCGGCCACTTTCGCCACCCCAGCCGGGGTGCGGGTGCCGCAATCGAGATTGATGAGCGGGGCCAGATCCGCCAGGTAGGCGTCCAGAGAAAAAGCGTTGCGAGATTCTGTCATTGTCATCTCCTGGGACGGAAGGACACACCTCCCGCCCGACGGCCGAATGAAAGGGGCAGACAGCTCATGCCGTCCGCCGCCCGGTTACATAAACAGCAGATAGTTGAGAGTGAGCGCGGTCACCAGGGCACCGGCCATGGGCACGCAGGTGCGCTTGACCACCACGAAGGGGGAGACCTTGGCGATGCCCGCACAGGCGATCAGCACCGCCGCGATGGGGGAGACGGTGCGGCCGATGCTGGAGGCGAGCTGCATCGGCAGCAGCATGGTCACCGCCGGTACGCCGAACTTGGCCGCCACGGCAGGCGCCAGGGTGGAGAAGCTCAAGAATGCCGCATTGCCCGAGCCCATGATGACCGCCGCCACCATGATGAGCCCTACCATCACCAGCGTCATCAGGCCGCTGCCGATACCGGCGTTGCTGGCCGAATGCAGCAGGGTATCGATGGCGCCGATGGCCTTGAGAGATTCCGCGAACAGCTCGGCACAGACGATGAGCGCCACCACGGGGCCGAACACCTTGCCCATGCCGTCGAGGAAGCTGGAGAGCCCCGCGAAGGCGATGCGCACCGAGCGGGTTCGCAGCAGCTCGCACAGCATGCCGATAAAGACCGACAGCAGCATGGCCACCTCAACGCTGACGCTGATGGTGGTCACCAGCAGCTTGGAGAAGGTCATCATCAGCACGAAGGGGATGATGGGCAGCAGGGCATACCAGGTGGGCGCCGCTACCGCGTCGGTGCCCTTCTCGTCCAGCTCGGCGTGTTCGCCGCGATGCAGGGCCGGATCCCAGCCATCCTGGCGGTCACAGTGCCGCTGCCAGAAGAAGTGCAGCACCATGGTCACCAGCAGCATGGGGACCACCAGCCAGATCTGGTAGTCGACGAAATAGCTGGTGGGATCCATGCCGGACTGGCCGGCGGAGAAGATGGCGTTGGTCTGAGTCGGGCCAATCTCGAACGCCTGGGAAGTGGCGATGACGCCACAGGCGGAGGCTGGACTGATGCCGAGGTTGCGCATCACGGGATACATGGTGACCATCAACAGCAGGCCAAGGCCGGTGGCGGAGGTAACGAACAGGGAGACGAAGACCGCCACCAGGTAGCAGATGGCCAGCATCAGGTAGCTGGACTGGATGCCCGCCACCGGTTTGACCGCCACCCGCACCAGCGCCTGGGAGGCACCGATATGGGACATGTAGGTGGCAAAGCCGGCCACCGCCATGATGGTGAGGCCGAGCCCCGCCGCCCGGTAGGAGAAGATCCCCTTGAACACCTCGAACAGGTCGAACAGGGCGAAGCCGGTGCTCTTGTCGGCGGGCAGAATGGGGTGCAGTCCCAGCAAGTAGGCGACGGTGAAGATGGCCATGCCGGCCAGTGCCAGCACCGCCTGCGGGTTGTAATCCTTGACGATGCCGTACACCACGGCCAGCAGTACGAGCAAGACGAAGACGAGTTCCAAATATTCACTCCTGACAAAGTTATCGAGGAGCGGAATCTAGTGGTCTGACCGCGCTTTCCCATTGATCCCCGTCAAGAAAGATGGCTTGAACGCCTTTCAATGAAACAAAATGCTACACAATTAACAAAAAACAGCAATTTAAACTAAAGGCAAACCTTTAGAATCCCTTTGCCACGCGTTCTGGCGAATAACCTCAGGCTTTTTTGCTTTGGATCAACGTCAGGGGCCAGTGAACTGGCCAAGATGCGCATCGACACACAGCGACCGTTTCGCGCCGGAGAGAGTTATGACAGACCGAGCCAACGCAGGCAAGACGACCTGCGACTACAAGCTATGGGACATCCTCGTCGAGTCTGCAAAGGAACGCACCACCATTCGTTACTCCAAGCTGGCCAGGCAGGCCGGGCTGGAGAATTGCCAGGATGAGCTGCGCACGCTGCTGCAACGCATCCGCATGTACTGCACCGAGCACCAGTTGCCGATCCTCTCCGCCATAGTGGTGGACGATGTGGGCAAATATACCGGCCTCTCCTCCAGTCTGCCGGAGGCCCCCTGGGAGCGTGCCAAGGTGTTTGACTACCAGTGGCCGGTTGCGCCCTGAGTCATCCACCCCTCACAATAACGCGCCCGCCGGCGCGTTTTGTACTTCTTTGGGCCCCCTTTTCCTGAACCGCAGGCAAAAAAAACCCGCCGAGACGGCGGGTACTAAGCAAGCAACGCTCTGGATGACCAGAGTAAAGAGTTCAGGCTGTCGAATCTTGCCACCTCCGGCACCACGCGAAAGAGGTAACAGGACAACATGGGTTTGCATAAATCGCTGATTTATCCAAGCTTCATGCTGACCATCGACGGGAAACGAGACTAAAGTGAAGGCCCTGCTTAAGGAAATGATTTATTAGTATTCCATTATGCACAGAATGAATTTACGAGGCGTCGACCTCAACCTGCTGGTGGTGCTCAAGGCACTGCTGGAGGAGCGCAACACCACCAAGGCCGCAGAACGGCTCGCCATGAGCCAGCCAGCCGTCAGCCGGGCACTGGCCCGCTTGCGTCTGCTCTATGACGATCCCCTGCTGATCCGCACTCCCCAGGGCATGGAACCCACCGCCCGGGCGGAGGCCTTGCTGTTGCCGCTGCGGGAGATCCTGCACGACATCGAGCAGACCTTCAGCCCCCCCGAGCAGCTCGACCCCGCCCAGTTCGAGGGGGTGCTGCGCATCGGGGCCCACACCTATGTGGAGTACGTGATGATGCCGAGCCTGCTGGCCCGGCTGCAGCAACAGGCCCCCAACCTGCGCATCCACATGGTGCCGCTCAATGCGGACTACGAGAGCCAGCTCGACGAAGGGGTCATCAGCATGGTGATCAGCAAGCAGGACGAGGTGCCCGGTCGTTTTCGCCGCATCCCGCTGTTCGAAGACAAGCTGATCTGCGCCGCCCACCGCAGCCACCCGCTACAGGGCCAGGTGCTATGCATCGAATCCTTCGCCCAGGCCCAGCATCTGCTGGTCGCTCCCCGCGGCAGCGAAGGGGGCATCGTCGATGATCTGCTGGCAGCCCACGGCATGACCCGGCACACCCCCTTGATAGTGCAAAGCTTTCTGGCGGCCCCCTTCATCCTGCCGTGCGCGCCTCTGCTGCTCACCTCCCCCGCCCGGGTGCTGCGCCCGCTGATGCCGCTGCTGGATCTGGTGGAGTACGAGACCCGCTTCGCCCTGCCCACCTTCGAAGTGAGCCTCATTCGCCATCGTCGCGACGACAACAACGCCATGCTCAACTGGTTCGAATCCGAACTGCACCTCTGGTGTCGCACCCAGAGCGAACTCTGATGCCCGCCGGCGCGTCCCGCGCCGGGCACTTTTCCCCCCCCCAGGCCCGACCAGCGCCTCGCCCCACCTCCCCCATGCGCATCGGCGTTGCCTTGAGATCGCCACAATGCCAGAATCGGGCCTCTTCTTGATTTCCCGTTTCAGGACTCAAGTTTCAGCTTTCCGGGCCCATGCCCGCAGACAAGGACTCCCCATGGCCACCACCCTCTATGGCATCAAGAACTGCGACACCATCAAGAAAGCCCGCAAGTGGCTGGAGCAGGCCGGCATCGACTACCGCTTTCACGACCATCGTGCCGACGGCCTGAACCCGGCCGACCTCGACCGCTGGCTGAGCCAGCTCGGCTGGGAAGCGCTGCTCAACAGCCGCGGTACCACCTTTCGCGCCCTGCCGGACGAGGCCAAGCAGGGGCTCGACACCGCCAAGGCGCGTGCCCTGTTGCTGGAGCACCCGGCCATGATCAAGCGCCCGCTGCTGGACCGGGACGGCGAGCTGACCCTGGGCTTCAAGGCCGATCACTACCAATCCCTCTTCTCTCGTTAAACTTTTTTGCTAAGGAACGCTGATGTCGGATGTCATCGCACTGGCCAAGGATCTGATCCGCCGCCCCTCCGTTACCCCGCTGGATGAAGGGTGCCAGACCCTGATGGCGGAGCGCCTCGCCAAGCTGGGCTTCGTCATCGAGCCCATGGTGTTCGAAGACACCACCAACCTCTGGGCCCGCCGCGGCAGCGAGGGGCCATTGTTCTGCTTCGCCGGCCACACCGACGTGGTGCCCGCCGGCCCGCTGGACAAATGGCACACCCCGCCGTTCGAGCCGACCATCCAGGATGGCGTGCTCTACGGCCGCGGTGCCGCCGACATGAAGGGCTCGCTGGCCGCCATGGTGGTGGCGGTCGAGCGCTTCGTGGCCGAGCATCCGGATCACACAGGGTCCATCGCCTTCCTTATCACCTCCGATGAAGAGGGGCCCTTCATCAACGGCACCACCCGGGTGATCGACACCCTGGAAGCGCGCCACGAGAAGATCACCTGGTGCATCGTCGGCGAACCCTCCTCCACCGCCGTGGTGGGGGACGTGGTGAAGAACGGCCGGCGCGGCTCCATCACCGGCGATCTGCTGGTGCGCGGGGTGCAGGGCCATGTCGCCTACCCCCATCTGGCGGACAACCCCATTCACAAAGCCGCGCCGGCACTGGCGGAGCTCGCCGCCACCGTGTGGGATGAGGGCAACGCCTACTTCCCGCCCACCAGCTTCCAGATCGCCAACATCTCGGCGGGCACCGGCGCCTCCAACGTCATTCCGGGCGAATTGCATGTCCAGTTCAACTTTCGCTTCAGCACCGAGCTCACCGATGCCATGATCCGCGAGCGGGTCGAGGCCCTGCTGGACAGACACGGTCTGGATTACCAGCTCGACTGGACCCTCTCCGGCCAGCCCTTCCTCACCGACACCGGCAAGCTGCTGGCGGCAGCGGTCTCTGCCATCGAGGCGGTGAACGGCCAGCAGCCGGCCCTGCTCACCACCGGGGGCACCTCGGACGGGCGCTTTATCGCCCCCACCGGCGCCGAAGTGATCGAGCTGGGCCCGGTCAACGCCACCATCCACAAGGTGAACGAGTGCGTGAAGGCGGACGATCTGGATCTGCTGGCAGACATGTACCAAGGGGTGCTCGCGAGGTTGCTGGCATGACCCAGGAGCAACTGCTGGGGTTGGATGAAGGTCACCTCATCCTGGTGGGGCAAGGCCCGCACCGGCTGACGGCCGCCACCGCGGCGGCCTTCAACGACATGCAGGTGGCCGCCGCCCACGCCGGTTTCAACCTTCAGCCCGCCTCCAGCTGGCGCGGCTTTGATCGCCAGCTCGCCATCTGGAACGGCAAGTGGCGCGGCGAGCGGCCGCTGCTCGATGCCCACAGCCAGCCCATCGATGCCCTGCAACTGAGCGACGAGGAGCGCCTCCACGCCATCCTGCGCTGGAGTGCCCTGCCCGGCACCAGCCGCCACCACTGGGGCACCGATCTCGACATCTACGACCCGGACTGCCTGCCCGCCGGCACCAAGCTGGCGCTGGAGCCCTGGGAGTATGAAGCCGGGGGCTGGTTCGCCGACCTGAGCGAGTGGCTTGAGGATCGCATGAACGACTTCGGCTTCTTCCTGCCCTATGCCAAACCGGTCGGTGCCGGCAGCGGGGTTGCCTACGAGCCCTGGCACATCAGCTTTGCGCCTGAGTCCCGCGAGCAGCGGCTCGACCCGGCCGCGCTGGCACTTTGCCTGCAACAGGCGGATATTGAAGGCAAGGGGACCATACTGGCCAACCTCGACGAGATCCTGGCCCGCTATGTCACCCTGGCCACCGACGAAAGGAGTAGCACATGAACCTCTGGCTCTGGATAGGCTTGCCACTGCTCTTCCTGCTCGGCCTGTTTCTCAACGCCATCAAGGACATGAAACGACTGGAGAAAGAGCTGCCCCGCTACAAGGACAAGATCCGGGAAGTGAAGGACGACGAGGACGACTGACTCGAGTCCGCCGACAGGGGCACCCACGGGTGCCCCTGTCGCTATCTGTCCACTTTGTGAACACGGTCACGCTGCTCATCGCGCTGGCGACGCCGGCGACCCCCTTTTGATGGCCAGAACCCTTCGCAGCCATGACACTAAAAATGTAAAAAACTGCAAATAAATGCACAATTAAGCCACACCGAGCCCAACAAACTGCATATAATGTGCCTGATTTGCATTTTGACAGAAGGAGTTCGCCATTGGATGCCGTCACCATCAACAGTTTTTTCCTCGTCGCGGCCTTGTTGGTGGGCGCCAGTGTTCTGTTGAGCGCGCTCTCCTCCCGTCTCGGTATCCCCATTCTGGTGATCTTCCTCGCCGTCGGCATGCTGGCCGGTGAAGATGGCCCCGGCGGTATCCACTTCGCCGACTACTCCATCGCCTATCTGGTGGGCAACCTGGCGCTTGCCATCATCCTGCTCGACGGCGGCATGCGCACCCGGGTCTCCTCGTTTCGAGTGGCGCTCTGGCCCGCGCTGTCGCTGGCCACGGTCGGGGTGGCCATCACCACCGGCCTGACGGGCCTGGCCGCCGCCTGGCTGTTTGATCTCAACCTGATGCAGGGGATGCTGATCGGCGCCATTGTCGGCTCCACCGATGCGGCCGCGGTGTTCTCCCTGCTTGGCGGGCGCAGCCTCAACGAGCGGGTGAGCGCCACCCTGGAGATAGAGTCGGGCAGCAACGATCCCATGGCGGTGTTTCTCACCGTCACCCTGATCGAGGTGCTGGCCAGCGCCCAGCAAGACCTCAACGCCGGCTTTCTGCTGCTGCAGCTGCTCAAGCAGTTCGGGCTGGGCGCCGGCATCGGCCTTGGCGGCGGCTGGCTGCTGTGGAAGCTCATCAACAGCGCCAAGCTGGCCCCCGGCCTCTACCCGCTGCTCACCGTCAGCGGCGGCCTGCTCATCTTCGCCCTCACCACGGCGGTGGGCGGCAGCGGCATCCTCGCCATCTATCTCACCGGTCTCTTGCTCGGCAACCTCTCCCTGCGCAGCCGCAGCACCACCTTGTCGGTGCTGGACGGCCTGACCTGGCTCAGCCAGATCGGCATGTTCCTGGTGCTGGGGCTGCTCGCCTCCCCCCACAAGCTGCTGCCCATCGCCCTGCCGGCGTTGGCGCTGGCCATGTGGATGATCCTGTTCGCCCGCCCCATCTCGGTCTGGATCGGGCTGCTGCCGTTCAAGAACTTCGCTCCCCGTGAGCGCTGGTTCATCTCCTGGGTCGGCCTGCGCGGCGCGGTGCCGATCATTCTGGCGGTGTTCCCCATGATGGCGGGGCTACCCAACGCCCAGCTCTACTTCAATGTCGCCTTCTTCGTGGTGCTGGTTTCGCTCATCTTGCAGGGCAGTTCACTGCCGCTGGCCTCCAGGCTGGCGCGGGTGGAAGTGCCGGCGCCCCCCTCGCCCATCAACCGCTCCGGGCTCGAGATCGATCTCGACAGCCAGTGGGAGACCTTCGTCTATCGCCTGAGCGACGAGAAGTGGTGCATCGGCTCGCCACTGCGAGATCTGCGCATGCCCAAGGGCACCCGCATCTGCGCCCTGTTCCGGGATCAGGAGCTGCTGCACCCCTCGGGCAGTACCTGTCTGCAATCCGATGACATCCTCTGTGTCATCGGCCACGAGCGCGACCTGCCCGCCCTCGGCCAGCTGTTCAGTCAGGCGCCGGAGCAGGATCTGGGCCCGCGCTTCTTCGGTGACTTCCTGCTGGAGGCGGCCGCCAACCTGGTGGATCTCGCCCCGCTGTACGGGCTGGATGTGAGCGAGGTGGCGGATCAGACCCTTGGCCATTTCATTGCCCACCAGTTGGGCGATAATCTGGTGGTCGGCGACCACGTCGAATGGCAGGGACTGATCTGGACCGTGGCCGAAATGGACGAGGGTGAGCCCCGCAAGATCGGGGTGCGCTTTCTGGAAGAAGATCCGGTCTGATCGTCGTTGTCTGCCTCGTCCTCTGCGAGAAGGGAGTTACCTATGCCTTACCAAACCCTGTTGTCCGGCTTGCAACCCCCTTCGCCCCAGCTGGGGGTGATCGAGGGCTTCTTTGGCAAGGGCTGGAGCTGGGAAGCCCGCGCCCGCTACGCCCAGTGGCTGCCCCGCCACGGTTACGGCTTCTATCTCTATGCCCCCAAGGAAGATGGCTACCTGCGCAAGCACTGGGCCAAGCCTTGGCCTGCCGCCCAGCTCGAGGCCCTGCGCCAGCTCGCCCGCCAGTGCCGCGACAACGGCCTCGCCTTCGGGGTGGGCCTGAGCCCCATGGGCGCGCACCACGACTATGCCCGCCAGCGGCCAGCCCTGCTGGAAAAGGTGCGGCTCATCGAGGAGGAGCTCAAACCCGACATCCTGGCCGTGCTGTTTGACGACATGAAAGGGGATACCCCGGATCTCGCCCACTGGCAGCTCACCATCGCCCACGACATTGCGGCCCACACCCGTGCTGGCCGACTGCTGTTCTGCCCCAGCTACTACAGCACGGATCCCGTGCTGGAGAAGGTGTTCGGCGCCATGCCACCCCACTATCTGCAGGATCTGGGTCAGGGGCTGGACAAGCGCTTCGAGATCTTCTGGACCGGCCCCAAAGTCTGCTCCAGCGACTATCCGGCGGCCCACCTCAAGCAGGTGGCCGAGTGGCTGCATCGCAAGCCGTTCCTGTGGGACAACTACCCGGTCAACGACGGCAGCAAGGCCAGCAGCTTCCTGCACCTGCGCGCCTTCGAGAACCGCCCGGCAGAACTCGCCGAGCTGACCTCGGGTCATGCGGTCAACCCCATGAAGCAGGCGGCGCTGTCGGTGCTGCCGCTGGCCACCCTGCCGATGAGCTACAAGCTCGGCAAGCAGTACGATCCGGACAAGGCGCTGCACGCCTCCCTCAATGCCACCTGCGGCCCACAGATCTCCGCCATGATCCAGGCCGATCTGCCGCTGTTTCAGGACATAGGGCTGGCCCAGCTGACCCCTGAGCAGGTGGCCCATCTCAAGGCACGCTACCTGCCGTTTCGCGACCAATCCTGCGTCGGCGAGATCCTCCGCTGGCTGGATGGCGAATACGTGTTCGACCCGGACTGCCTGACCGACTGACCCCACCACAGAGACCCTGCCACAGGAGGCTGTATGGATGCGTCCCTGATTTACCAGAACCTGGCGGTGATCGCCGCCTTTCTGCTGGTCTACAGCCTGATCGCCGGGCGCTTTGAATCGCGCCTCGTCAACGGTCCCCTGCTGTTTCTGCTGATGGGCTGGTTGCTGGGGCCGGGCGGCATCGAGCTGCTCTCCCTCTCCATCGACAGCGACAGCATCAAGCTGTTGGCGGAGCTGACCCTGGTCATCGTGCTGTTCAGCGACGCCGCCAACACCAACTGGCAGGTGCTGCAAGCCAACCGCGCCCTGCCCATCCGGCTGCTGCTGATCGGTCTACCGCTCACCCTGGCGGCCGGCGCTCTGTTCGGTCACTGGCTCTTCCCCGACTTGCCGCTGCTGGAGATGGCGATCCTCTCCACCATACTCGCCCCCACCGATGCGGCGCTCGGCAAAGCCGTGGTGAGCAACCCGGCGGTGCCCGCCCCAATCAGGGAGGGGCTCAATCAGGAGAGCGGCCTCAACGATGGCATCTGCGTACCTGTGCTGCTCCTGCTGCTCGCCCTCATCGCCCCCACCGAGGAGCACACTGGCACCGCGACGCTGGCTCTCACCTTGCTGCTGGAGGAGATTGGCATCGGCCTGCTGGTGGCCTGGGGGCTGACCAGCCTCACCCTGCGCCTGCTCAAGACCTCCTACCTCAACGGCTGGCAGCTGCCGCTCTGGCGCCAGCTCACCATGCCGGGACTGGCCCTGCTCTGCTTCGCGCTGGCCCAGACCCTGGGCGGCAGCGGCTTCATCGCCGCCTTCGTCGGCGGCCTGCTGATGGGTCGCAAACTGGGGGAGCACAAGCACGCCTATCTGGACAGCTGCGAGGGGTATGGCGATCTGCTCTCGGTGGTGATCTGGATGGTGTTCGGCGCCACCCTGATGCCCATGCTGACGGAGCTGCTGCACTGGCAATACTGGCTCTATGCCGCCGCCAGCCTCACCCTGCTGCGCATGCTGCCAGTCTGGCTGAGTCTGCTCGGCACCGGCCTCAAGCCAGAGCTCAAGCTCTTTATCGGCTGGTTCGGCCCACGGGGACTGGCCAGTATCGTCTTTGCGGTAATGGTGCTGCAGCACGAGCCAGCCCTCCTCGGCCAGCGCCCCATCATCGCCACCGTGCTCTGCACCATCATCCTGAGCGTCATCCTGCACGGCCTGACCGCCAACCCCTGGGTCGCCCGCTTCAAGCCCCATTGATCCATTGAGGGGATGCGCCGCCAACGAAAAAGCCCCGGGATCACCCCGGGGCTTTTCTTTTATGCGGCACCAGGCGCACCCGTGCCGGCCACAGTCAAGCCGGCCCTAGGAGCTCGACCCGTCGGCCTGGGCCCGGTAGACCAGGATCCCCGGCTTGTTCTGCACGTACTCCAGGAAGGGGGAGTCCACCACCTGCATCTTGCTCGAGAGGGAGGAGGCATTGCGCAGCACGGGGCCGTTCTCGCCACGGATGAAGATGCCGGTGTGGGTCACATCGAGCCCGGCGAGATCGGTATAGATGCCGATGTAGTCGCCCTCTTCCAGCAGACTCAGGGTGTTCTCGTCGATGCTGGCGGAGGGAATGTATGTTATGTCCCGCGCCGTCACCCCCAGCCCCGGAATGTAGTGGCCACCGTCCGCCTTCTGGTTGAGCTGCTTGGCCGTGGTCACCACGGCGCCCCCCACCAGATGGGTCACGTCGTTCACCTTGTTGTCACCGTGCACCCAGTCGGAGAAGAAGTGCTTTCTGGTCAGGTAGTTGACCTCACCATTCACGTAACGAGTGTGCATCACGTTCTCGATGAAGTGATGCACACTCGTTGCGCGACGCAGTGACTCGACGTAATCCAGATAGGTGAAACAATCGAGCCCGCCAAAATCCACCACCAGCTGCTCCTGGGTATCGCTCGAGCCGACCAGCCGGTTGGCGACGTAGGGATTGCCCAGAAAGAGCCCGGAAAAATCCCTGATCGACTGACCCGGCGAACCCTGCTGCCGGGCAAACAACTCGATAAGCTGCGGCTCCTTGATGTTGTAAAAATCGAGGTTCCTCTCTTTGCCGGCGACCGCCGCGCCGGCAAAGAGGAGCAATGCGATGCTGGTTAGCCTCATCATCCTTAATTCTCCTTGCTCAGAATGTTAAAAATGGACCGTTCGCATCCTCGTGCGGCTGCAAGAGAATGCCATTCGAGACTGACGATATTGCGGGCGTTTGCAAACCGGATAAATGTAAGCAAATGTGGCCAGCCTCCCTCATCCCGCCCCGACGACCGCATTCATGCTCGCTCCTTGTATCCGCAGGCATCACGAAAAAGCCCCGCTGGGCGGGGCTTTTCGGCAGAATCAGGTCAGCTGGCAAGCGATGGCATCAACCCAGCGCCAGCCAGACCCCTACGCCAAACATCAGGGAGCCGGCGATCCGGTTCATCAGGGTGACGTTGCCGCTCTTGGCGAGGAAGTGGCGCAAGGTGCGACCACCGCTGGCGTAGAGCAGCAGGCAGGAGAACTCGATGATCAGGATCAGGGCCACCAGGGCGCTGATCTGCGGCGCCATCGGCTTGGCCGCGTTGATGAAGGGGGGCAGCAGGGAGACCATGAAAGCCCACCCCTTGGGGTTGGCGATGGCGGTAACGAAGCCCTGCATGGCCAGCGCCAGGGGACGGGTCTCCTGGGCCGCCGACAGATCCGCCGGGATCGCCAGCTTGCCTTTGGCCTGCCACATCTGGATGCCGAGCCAGATAAGATAGGCCCCGCCCACGTATTTGAAGGCGGCAAACAGCGCCGGGTAGTTGAGCATGACGGCCGCCACCCCAATCACCGACAGTACCGACACCAGGCCGACCCCGATGAGCTCCCCCCACATCATGTGCAGGGTTCGGCGCACCCCCAGACTCATGCCGAGGGTCATCGCCAGGGTCATGCACATGCCGGGGGTCACGGAGACAAAAAAGAACGTGGGAATAAACAGCGCCAAAATGGCAGGATCGATCCAGTCGGACACACTACACCTCCATGGTAACAGACCGACGATCTTGCCTATCACATTCATTTAACACAAGAAAAAACCTTTTCGTTCAGCATGATTTCAGCCATAAAAACCTGTGACAAGGTTTGTCGCGCCTGTGTAAGATGCCGCCTTGTTCCTCTTCTGGGTCAGGATCTTTCATGTCATTGAACAACCTCTCTATCCGTCTGCAAGTCCTCATTCCTCTCCTGCTCGCCAGCCTGCTGATGCTCCTGATGATCGGGATCGGCAAGCAGGACATCGACAGCGCCATCGGCGACATGAATGACACCACCGTCAGCGTAACCCGTCACAAGGACGATATCGCCACCCTGATCCACGCCACCTACCGGCTGCGCACCACCGCCATCTATGGCCTCTACGACCCCGAGCGCTTTGCCACGCTGCCAGGTGACCTGACCGCCGCCGAACAGGAGATCGGCGCCATCCTGACCAGACTGGCCATCGCCGGCGCCGAGCAGGACAACAGCCGGGTGGCGTCCGCCCTGCAGGCCTACCTCGGCCACACCCGCAACAACATGCTGCCGCTGCTGGCCGCCAAGCACCAGGGCAGCGGCGATCCCGCGGCCTATGAGCAGGCCCGCCTGCGCTTTCGCGAACTGGGGGAAGATCTCATCAAGCAGATCGATGCCATGTCGGCCCATATCAACCAGCTGATCCAGGATGAGATCGCCCAGGAGCAGGCCCACTACCACGCCACCCTGCTGCGTACCCTGCTGCTGATGGGGGCAGCCCTGCTGGCTGCCCTGTTCGGCGGCTGGTGGCTCTCCGGCCGGATCGTGCGCCCCATCGGCCAGCTGCAGCAGGTGATGCGCGCCGTGGCCCAGGGCCGCTTCAACGTGCGCGCCGCCGCCGACGGCGACAACGAGCTGAGCCAACTGGCCGCCGACATCAACCAGACCCTGACCCAGCTTGGCAACACCATCCAGACCCTGACCGGCATCAGCGGCAACGTGGCCTCCGCCGCCACCGAGCTCGCCGCCGTGATGACCCAGTCCGAAGCCAACGCCCAGCAGCAGCGCAGCGAGACCGAGCAGGTGGCCTCCGCCGTCACCGAGCTGGCCAGCACCGCCGACAACGTCAACCACAACGCCGCCCTGGCCGATGAACTGGCGCGCGATGCCAACGACAGGGTCGAGCAGGGGCTGACGCTGTTTGCCGAGAGCATCCAGGCCAACAGCCGCATGGCGGGCAGCCTCGAGAGCGCCGCCGCGCAGGTGGCCCAGCTCAAGTCCCAGTCCGAGCAGATCGGCAAGGTGATCGAGGTCATTCAAGGGATTTCGGAGCAGACCAACCTGCTGGCCCTCAACGCCGCCATCGAGGCCGCTCGCGCCGGCGAAACCGGCCGCGGCTTTGCGGTGGTGGCCGACGAGGTGCGCATGCTGGCAGCCCGCACCCAGGACTCCACCAAGGAGATCCAGGCCATCATCGAGCAGTTGCAGAGCCAGTCCCAGTCGGCCAATAGCGGCGTGCAGGAGACCCTCGCCATCCTGGCCCACAACCAGCAACTCTCCGGCGAAGTGCAGGCGCTGCTGGGTGGCATCACCGAAGCGGTCAACCAGATCAACGGCGCCAACGCCCAGGTGGCCACCGCCGCCGAGGAGCAGTCCTGCGTCACCGCCGATATCAACCGCAACATCACCAACATCTACGAGATCGTCAATCAGAACGCGGCCGGTATCAGCCAGAGTGCCGCCGCCAGTCACGAACTGTCACAGCTCGCCGAGCAGCAGCGCAAGCAACTGGCCCAGTTCCAGCTGTAACCACGCCCTCGTGAGTGCAGACAAGGCCCCGGATCCGGGGCCTTGCTGTTAATGAAGCTGACGGCTTGTTGTTGTTTTAAACGCTCTTTTTTATAACATGGCTTCATTAGGGGCTGGGCTACCTCACCAAATGTGGGTATGGTAGAGGCACGTCACTCCCCCTCATGCGAGATCATCATGAAGCTGTCCTTCAAGAAACCGGCCTTCATCGGCCTCGGGCTCATCGCCCTCGTCTCCGCCATCTGGCTCGATTTCTATCTGCCGGAGCACACCATCGCCACCATCACCGGGGTCGAGGTGAAACGCACCGACAAGGATGGTCCCATCAGCCAGAAGAACCCGGCCGACGGTCCCACCACCGACGTCTACTACATCTACACCGAGCGGCCCGGTGAGAAGATCCGCGTATTCCGCAACGAAGACACCGAGTGGGGCTGGCCCTTCTACTTCAAGTTCAACGCCGCCGACGTGCAGGCCAAGGCCAAGTCGATGGAGTTCGAAAAGCGGCTCGCCATCATTACCTCCTACGGCTGGCGCATCAACATGTTCTCCATGTTCCCCAACGTCACCAAGATTGAGAGCACCGAGCCCGACGCCTCCACCTGGAGCTTCTTCCGCTGGTTCTGGTTCGGTATCTGGGCTCTGGTGATGGGCAAGGCAGCCATCGCCACCTGGCGCTATTTCGATCGGCTCGAGGATGAGATATGAGCGAAGCAGCTTGCCGGAGGAACGGACAATGAGTGAGCCGAGCAAGACGCGCACCAGCTTCTATCGCCGGCTCTACGTGGCCTGGCTCATCAGCCAGGGCACGGATACGGTGCCGGCCATCATGGAGGCAACCGGCATGCCGCGCCGCACCGCGCAGGATACGCTCAGCGCCCTGGCCGAGCTGGACATCAGCTGCGGCTTCGAGCAGACCGAGGGGGCTCGTCATCTGCAGGGGCACTATCGCATCAGTGACTGGGGACCCATCAATCCTGCCTGGATAAAGGCCCAACTGCCGGCCATCAAGGAGACATTGGGTTACCCCTGAAGCCACGGACTTGATCGTCTGTGACTGGGGCAAGCCAATCCGTCAAATAAAGAAGGGCCAGCCGACAAGGCTGGCCCTTCTTGTATCAGTGGCCCGGCCGACAGAGCCCTCACTCGGGGAACGGCTCCTCCGGCAATGGATCCTGGGTCTCCCCCTTGGTGCAGTCGATGATGGAGCGCTTGGGGTTGTTGGGGTCGCGCAGCAGCAGGGGCGCCAGCCCGGCGTCGTGCTGCTGCTCGTCGGAAAACTCGCTGCCATAGGCGTTGTGGGTCAGACGCCGCGCATTGGCGATGGGGGTATCCACAAACAGGGCATGCACCTCGAAGGTGGACGAGGGGATGAGAAAGCCGCTGATGGGCAGACCGTGCAGATCCTGGCGGGTCTTGTACCAGGCAAAGCCGTCCGTCACCTTGTAGGGGGTGAAGTGTTTGAGCTGCGGGTGCACCGGCTGGCCGGTCTCGCTGTCGAGATAGAGATCGTCCAGCTCGCAGGTCGCCAGCCCCTGCCACATCGATTCGAACGGCGTGGCACACCCCGTCAGTTGCAACCCGGCCAGCAGTGCCAGCCCTGTCTTCCACATCGCTTCGCCCCTTCTTGCAAGAGTGGAACTGCGTTCAGTCAAAGGCCCGCAGCCGCGTGACCAGCAGATCGATAAAACCGGCCCGATCCAGCCCCAGCAACACCAGCGCATTGGCCGCTTTGCCGGTCAGACCGTAACGATCCACCACCGTCATGCCGCTAGTATGCGTGCCGCCTGTCTCGATATCGACCCGGCACTCGACCCCGTGAAACAGTGCGGGGGCCAGCAACCAGGCAATGGTACAGGGGTCGTGCAGAGGCGCGCCAGCAAATCCCCACTTGGGATCCCGGTGGTAGATCATGAAAAAGTCGAGCAGACCGGCCACACACTGGGCCACCGGATTGGTGATGGCGCGTACCCGTTCGATATCCTCGTCCATCACCTGCGCCTCATGGGTCACGTCCAGCCCGCACATGGTGATGGGGAGCCCCGACTTGAACACCATATCGGCCGCTTCCGGGTCCACATAAATGTTGAACTCCGCCGCTGGGGTCCAGTTGCCTGCTCCCGCTGCGCCGCCCATCAGCACGATGCGGGCGATCTTGGATTTGAGCTCGGGGTGGGCCGCCAGCAGCAGGGCGATGTTGGTTAGCGGGCCGGTCGGCACCAGGGTCACGGGCTCAGGGCTCTCGCGCAGGCACTTGGCCATCAGCTCAAGGGCGGTCATGGCCACGGGGGCAAAGCCCGGATCCGGCAGTTTGGGGCCATCGAGACCCGATTCGCCGTGGACGTTGTCGGCGATGATAAGCTCCCGGGCCAGCGGCTTGGGCGCCCCCGCCGCCACCGGAATGTCGTCACGCCCCAGCAGGGTGAGGATGCGCAGAGCATTGTTGAGGGTCTTGTCCGGCGTCTGGTTGCCGGCGCTGGTGGTGACCGCCAGCACCTTGAGTTCGGGGCTGGCCAGCGCCAGGATGAGGGCGATGGCATCATCGTGGCCGGGATCGCAATCGAGAATAACAGGCAACACCATGGACGGACTCCTTACAACATGACAGGGAGCCATACCTTAGCAAGCTGCGGCAGGATTAACTCTGGAGGGAGTCACAAAACGCCTTGGCCAAACAGATCAATCACTTGCCGGCCGTACTCACGTCAGTTCGCCGCGCTTCGCCGGTTAGGGTATGATCCCCCTCCCTTTTCTAACCGTGCGCCCCATGTCCGTCATCGTCGACACCTTCATCGCCCCGCCCTGTGCGGCCACCATCGAGATCCTGTTCGAGGATGAGCACCTGCTACTCATCAACAAGCCGAGCGGCCTGCTGAGCCTGTCGGGCAAGAACCCGCAGAACCTCGACTCGGTGCACCATCGTCTGGTGCAGGATTACCCCGGCTGCGCCCTGGTCCATCGCCTCGACTTTGGTACCTCGGGCATCATGCTGGTGGCCAGGAACAAGGCCATCAACGCCCTGCTCTGCCGCCAGTTCAGCCTGCGCACGGTGAGCAAGGCCTACAGCGCCCTGCTGTGCGGCCACCTGGCCGAAGAGGAAGGGGTGATCGACGCCCCCATCGCCAAGGATCCGGCGCTGTTTCCGCTGATGAGCATCTGCACCGTCAACGGCAAACCCGCCCGCTCCCGCTATCAAGTGATTGAGCGGCTGGAGCAGCAGAT
Organism: Aeromonas sp. DNRA1; assembly: GCF_963888745.1. Classification (NCBI taxonomy): domain Bacteria; kingdom Pseudomonadati; phylum Pseudomonadota; class Gammaproteobacteria; order Aeromonadales; family Aeromonadaceae; genus Aeromonas; species Aeromonas sp. DNRA1. The sequence continues at coordinate 661,608 of NZ_CAWPKQ010000001.1, forward strand.
TCAGGGACAAACCGTGCCGCTGACCTGGGTCAGACTGGTGCCGGAGACCGGCCGTACCCACCAGCTGCGCATCCACAGCCAGCAGCTGGGCCATCCCATCCTGGGTTGCGATCTCTATGGCGGCCTGCTGCCGCCCGGCTGCGAGCAGGCGCCGCGGCTGATGCTGCACGCCAGTGAACTCGATTTTGTTCATCCGGTCAGCGGCGAACCGATGCAGATCCGCAGTGAGGCCCCCTTTGCGCAGGCGCTGGCGGCCATGACGGAGCAACCGGGGTAACCCGAAGCAGGGAAACAAGGGGCAGACAAGCAGAAGAGGAGCAAAACGGTAAACGGCGGATAAAGATAGGGGCCGTGCTTTCGCAACGGCCCCCACCCCCCACTCGGTGTGGTGCTATCAGATCAGCTTGCGGGCGGCGCCCAGCACGATCTTGATGGCATCAGATTCGGTTTTCGCCATGGTCTCGGCGTTCGGGATTTCCTGCTGGGTACGGTTGACGATGACGCCAGCCACCATACCGGCGCGCAGGCCCTGGCTGGTGCACATGGTCAGCAGGGTGGCAGATTCCATCTCGTAGTTCAGCACGCCCATGGCTTGCCACTCTTTCATGGAACCCTGGAAACGGCTCACGACGCGGCCGGATACGGTGTCGTAACGCTCCTGACCCGGGTAGAAGGTATCGGAGGAGGCAGTCACACCGATGTGCAGCTTGGAACCCAGCTCTTTGGCGGTGTTGACCAGCGCAGTGGTGCAGTCGAAGTCAGCCACGGCCGGGAACTCCATCGGCGCGAAGTGCAGGCTGGCACCGTCGAGGCGCACGGAACCGGTGGTGACGATCACGTCGCCCACGTTCAGGTGCGGCTGGATGGCGCCGGTGGTGCCGATGCGCAGGAAGGTACGGATGCCCAGCTGAGCCAGCTCTTCCACCGCGATGGAAGTGGACGGACCGCCGATACCGGTGGAGCAGATGATCACGGCCTTGCCGTCCATCTCGCCGCGCCAGGTAGTGAATTCACGATGGCTGGCCAGGTGCACCGGGTTATCCAACAGCTCTGCGATGCGCTTCACGCGCTCGGGATCACCAGGGACGATCGCCAGGGTGGCGCCTTGCAGATCCGCTTTCTTCAAACCCAAGTGAAATACATCAGACATAGTGGACTCCTGGTTGCTCCCCACCAGCATGGTCAGGGGGCAAGTTAAGATGATTCTTTATGGTACTTTCAAGCCTTCACTCCCCTCGTCGGGGAGGCGCCAACTATGGTCGAAAGCGCTTTCCAATTCCTTGAAGCATCTCACACTTCCTTGCATTGACAGTGACAAATTCGGCGCAAAACGTTTGCTAACCTGATGAATTAATTGAAAAACGTTTTTCTGCCCACGAACGGGCAAGGGCCCTTGTCAATCCCTGTCGCGCCCCATGTTTCCGGTACGTGATCGAGTCCATAAAGTTGCAAAGCAGATACCATTGACCCCTTTTCATCCCCTCTGACGATGTTATGTTGGCGCCCGTATACCACTTAATGGCTAATAAAACGGAGTCCATCATGGCGACATTCAAGTTCTACATTCCCGCAATCAACCTGATGGGAGCAGGCTGCCTGCAAGAGGCGGCAGCCGATATCAAGGGTTATGGCCATCGCAAGGCGCTGATCGTCACCGACAAGATCCTCAATCAGATCGGCGTGGTCGCCAAGGTCGCCGCCCTCTTGGCAGAACATGGCATTGAAAGCGCAGTTTTCGACGAGACCAAACCCAACCCGACCATGACCAACGTGGAAGCGGGCCTGGCCATGCTCAAGGCCAATGGCTGCGACTGCGTCATCTCGCTGGGCGGAGGCTCGCCTCACGACTGCGCCAAGGGTATCGCTCTGGTGGCCGCCAACGGTGGCAGCATCAAGGATTACGAAGGGGTGGATCGCTCCGCCAAGCCGCAGCTGCCGCTCATCGCCATCAACACCACCGCCGGCACCGCCTCCGAGATGACCCGCTTTTGTATCATCACCGACGAGGCCCGCCACGTGAAGATGGCCATCGTCGACAAGCACGTCACCCCGCTGATGTCGGTCAACGACCCCGAGTTGATGCTGGCCAAGCCGGCCGGCCTCACCGCCGCCACCGGCATGGATGCGCTGACCCACGCCATCGAGGCGTATGTCTCCACCATCGCCACCCCGGTGACCGATGCCAGCGCCATCATGGCCATCCAGCTCATCGCCAAGCACCTGCGCACCGCGGTCAATCAGGGGGACGATCTGCACGCCCGCGAGCAGATGGCCTACGCCCAGTTCCTGGCCGGCATGGCCTTCAACAACGCAAGCCTCGGTTACGTGCACGCCATGGCCCACCAGCTGGGCGGCTTCTACGACCTGCCGCACGGGGTCTGCAACGCCGTGCTGCTGCCCCACGTGCAGGCCTACAACGCCCAGGTGTGTGCCGCTCGCCTGAAGGACGTGGCCCGTCACATGGGGATGGACGTGAGTGCCATGAATGACGAGCAAGGGGCCGCCGCCGCCATTGCCGCCATTCAGCAGCTGGCGCGCGACGTCAAGATCCCGGCCGGGCTGGAGCAGCTCGGCGTCAAGGCAGACGACTTCAACCTGCTGGCCGAGAACGCCCTGAAAGACGCCTGTGGCTTCACCAACCCGAAGCAGGCGAGCCACGAAGAGATCGTTGCCATCTTCCGCGCCGCCATGTAAACCGGATGTTCAACAGATGAGATGAGATCAGATGAGGGGCCAAATTTGGCCCCTCTTTCTTGCACGCTATGGCACTACTTTATCAGCACCACATCATTGATGGCGCTGGCCAGTCGGGTCAGCACTGTCCTGATATTGCCGCTGGTGGCCTTGTAGGCCAGCGAGCGTTCGCTGGCACACTGCGCCACGAAACGGGCATCCCCCTCGAATGCCACCGTATAGACCTGGATCCCCCTGCGCTTCATCTCCCGACATAACAGCAGTTGTTTGCGATCCCGCAGCGCCGCTTCGGGCCCCATGTGCTCTCCATCCGAGAACAGCACCAGGATCTTGCGGTTATCCGCCTGCCCGTAAGGGCGCGGCAGTTCGGCGGCCCCCTGCCGCCAGCGCCCCTGCCACTGTGGCGAGAGCAGCCGCCAGCCCCACATCACCCCCTCTGCCGTATTTGTGTTGAAGGCGGCATGGAGGGTATCGAGTGCCTGACGATACGCGGCCCGGGTCGACAGGTGCGCCTGAATGGGGCTCACCCCGCAATCCGGATCATCGAAGATGCCGAGCTTGTCACGCCGGTTCTCCAGATAACGCTCCAGGGGGTTCTCCCGTGGGGCATATGCCTGCAGGGGAGTACCATCCTCATACTGCTGGATGGCAGGCGGCTTGGTGCTGTAGTGCAGGCTGAGTTGCGCCTCACCACGCGGGGCCAGTTCCAGCTTGCGGATCCAGCCCGGAGTCAGTTCGGCCAGCCGAACGATGCCATCCACATGCTCCGGCAGGCGAGCGCAAAATGCCTTGCGCTGGCGTCCCGGTACCTCTCGAGTCAGCAAATTGCTCCAGCCTCGCTCATTGGCCAGCGTCTGCAATCCGAAGGGGAATGCCAGGCTCTCTGGCTGAAACAGTTCGGGATGATCCCCGATATTGACCAGGCCGGTGGCGGGAATGATGCTGACCACTCTGTCCTGATTGCGCCGCTCGCGGCCAAACAACACCTCGCCAAACTCCGTCAGTCCCTGCTTGATCGCCTTCATCGGTGCCCCTGACATGGAGTTGGACACATCCAGCACCAGGGCAATTTCTAGGCGGGTACGGGCGCTGCTGGCACGGGCTGCCGCCGCTACCGGCAGATCACCGCTTGTGCCAATGGCGGAGAGTGTCATCAGTGCCGGCACCTCTCCCTGCAAGATGACCTGAGCCTCCTGCTCGTTCTGGCTCAGAGCGGGCGGGCCCACCTGCAAATGACGGCCCGCCAGATTGGCCTGAACCAGCGCGGCGGCATCTTCCACCGCACTGTCGCTGTCAGCGGCCGAGTAAAGCACCGCATCGGCGGCCGCGCTGAGCAGGCTCTGGCCGCTGTAGCCTCGCACCAGCTCGATGACCACGCCGGTCAACGCCAGCACACCTGTCAACATCAAGGCGAAGGCGGGGGAGAGCCCGCCCCCCTGGCGTAAGGGCAGTCCCATTCAATGGATCTCCTGAATAAAGTGGGTGGTCAGGGTACGACCCGCCCAGAACCGGCTGAACATGCCACCTTCCCCTTGCCCTAGGCGATAACAGAGAGTGACCCGCATCAGGGTGCCGACCCGCAGTGGCGGCCAGTTGCCCTGCCCGGCGCAACCAGTACCCTGCAACAGGGGCACGAGCTCGCCATTGGCGCTGTTGTATTGCTCTATGGTCAGTGCCGCCTGCCCCCCTTGCTGCGCAGACAACTGACCCTGCACGAAGCGCTGATAGAAGGCCAGCTGTGCCACGGCGGCGGCATTTTGCCCCGTGCCCTGCTGGGTGACTATCTGCGTCACGTTGTAGGCCACATTGTGCAGACGTTGCTCCAGGCGCAGCAGTTGCAGTGCTTCATTGCCAAAGCTCAGCAGGGCCAGCAGCACGGGAATGAAGCACATCGCCTCCATGCTGATGCTGCCGCCCATGGTGTCCGGGCCGGGAAATGACTGCCGCCGGAAACAACGGCTCATCCTGCACCTCCAGCCGGTAGCCGGTCGGTGAGCAGCAGCAGGGTGCTCCGATAGCTGAGTTCGCGCTCGTCAATCAGCCAGCGCGGAGTGAGCTGTAGACGGGGACGGATCCTGGCCGTCACCTCCAGCACGGGATCCGCAGGCAATCGGGTTTCGCTGGCGGGATCCGGGCTACCCTCCTCCTGGCCCAGCATGGCCTCTAGCGACACATGGTGGTTGACGCTCACCGTCACGGCGTCCAGCTCCCCTCGCCCCCGTTGCTGCAAGCGAAGGCGGATCCCGTCGGCCGAGGGGATCCGCCCCGCTGTCGATTCGGCCTGCAGCTCACGCAGTACGGATCGCAAGCCATGCTCCAGGGTGCTGTATTGCAGATGCACCCGCAGCACATCCACCACCAGCAACAGCAGTGCCAGCAGCAGCGGCAATATGATCACCAGCTCTATGCTGGCCACCCCGCGCTGGCCTCTCACGCCCCTTGCCCCCGCCCCAGCTGTGCCTTGAGCAGTCTGATGTCGTGCTCCAGCTGACTGGCGCTGAGAAAGCGCGACAGTATGAGGCGGGCCTGGGACTCATTGCCCTCGGCCAACAGCAGCAAGACATAGTTCATCTCCACTCGCGGTGGCAGGCTCTGGTAGTGCAACAAGGGCTCGAATGCCTGCCGGGCCGCCACCTTGTTGCCCTCCATCAGCCAGCCCAGAGCCAGGTTGGCACGATAGTCGGGCTCGTCGGGAGCCGCCGCCACCGCCACCTCAAACTGCTGGCGCCCCTTGCCAAACGCCCCTTGCTGCAAGCTGGCCACCCCCAGACCATTGCTGAGCCGCGCCCGTTCGTCCAGACCAAGCCCGCCCAGCGCCAGCCCCTGCTGATAGACTCGCGCGGCCTCGGCGGTCAGGCCATCATCCAGCAGAAACTTGCCAAGATAGTGGGCGGCCTGAGCCCCCTGCTTGCCGCCCTTGTCCAGCAACTGCTGCAAGCCATCGCGCGCCGCCTGTTTCTTGTCTTGCTGATAGCGGGTGCGGGCCAGCATCAGCTGCGCCTCCTCCAGGCTGGCATCGTCCACCAGCAAGGCCTGATAGAGCCGTTCCGCCTTGTCATACTGGGCAGAGTCGAACGCCGCCTTGGCTACTGCCATGCCATTGCTCTGGCTTTGCTGCCGGGTATCGCCGTGATTGCTGCAACCTGCCAGCCCGAGCAGGGCCAGCAGCAGCAGGTGATGAAGTCGTGATCGCATTTCAAGTCCTGTGGCCCGCTCAGCGCAGGCTGTTGATCAACAAGTTGAGGGTGGGGGCAATGATCAGCACCAACATGGGCAACATGATGAGCGCCATCTGGATGAGGGTGATCTTGCCCGGCAAGGAGCCTGCCTGCTCCTCCAGCGCCAACCGGCGCATCTGGCGCGCCTCCTGGCTGATGGTGCGCATGGTCTCGGCCAGCGGCGAACCGTACTGCTGGGCCATCTGCAGGGTATTGGCGAGACGTTCCAGTTCGGGCAGTCCGGTGCGCCAGGCGAGTCTGGCCAGGCAGCTTGCCTGATCGCCGCGCATCTGGATCTCCGCATGGGTGCGCAAAAACTGGCGGGCCAGGCCCGGCTCCAGCGCCCCTAGATAGTGACCGACCCGCAGCAGGGCCCGATCGAGGGCCAGCCCCGCCTCGACACTGATCACCAGCAGATCGATGGCGTCGGGCACCACTTTCTGCTGCGCCGCCTTCACCTTGCGGGCGCGCCATTGCAGCCAGCGCTCAGGCACCCCGGCCCCCACCACATAGGCCACCAGCACCCACATCAGGGTGAAGCCGTCAGCAGGCGCCGCCAGCTGACGCCACAGCAAGGCCGCCATAGCCCCTCCCAGTCCGCCCAACAGCTTGGCCGCCCTGAGCCGGTCAAAGCCATGGCGGGAGAAGATCCCCGCCTGCGCCAGCAGTTGCTGCAAGCGGGCCTGCTCCCGGGCACCGACCGGATAACCACGACCACACCAGGCCAGCCAGTCCCGCGCCACGTCCCTCCCTTGACGAGACGGGCCATAGCGACGGCTCTGGGCCAACCACTGCTGCTGCTGCCGGTAACCATGCCAGCCGGCCAGCGCGGCCAGCGCGAAACAGCTCAGCGCCAATCCGAAAAGTTGCATGACTGTCATGGGCTACCCCTGCAGACGCGTGAGGCGACGGATGAGCCAGAGCCCGACCGCCACGCTGATGGAGACATAGCCCAGCACCCACTGGCCGCTGGTCGTGGTCATCAAATAGGTGAAGTGCTCCCGCCCTGTGGTGAACAGCACCAGCAGTATGATGACGGGGAGCGCAGCCAGTACCTTGGCGGCATTGCGGCTCTCGGCCGTGATGGTCTGAATGCTGGCCGCCAGGGTCTGGCGGGCACGCAGAGTCTCCACCAGTTGCGCCAGCACCTCGGAGAGGCGGCCTCCTGTCTCCTGCTGCAGGCTGAGCACTATGGTCAGAAACTGGAACTCGGCCACCGCGACCCGACTCGCCGCCTGCTGCATCACCTGCGCCACCGGTTGGCCAACCTGCAACTCGTCGTGCATCTGGGCAAACAGCCGCGACATCAAACCGCGCTGCTGGCGGGCCACCAGCTGGAAGATATCCGCCAGCGGCGCCCCCACCCGCAGCGCCCGTATCATGCCGTCGATCACCTCGGGCAACCGGGTTCGAAACTGCTCCAGCGCCCGCTGTTGCAGTTGCTGATAGAGCACCAGCCCAAGGGCCAAAGCCCCTCCTGCCGCCAACAACACCGCCAGCCAGAGCGGCATGCCATTGGCCGCCAGCAAGACGCAGGCCAGGGCCGCCCCTATCGGGCCCTGCCAGGTCCAGCGGGTCAGCTGCTCCTGGCCCACCATGGTCACCATCTGCTGATGCCAGTGGGGCCGTGGCCTTGCCCTCTTCTGTTGCGCGGGTTGATAACCATAACGTTGACACTGCTGCTGCCAGGCATCGCATCGGCTCTGCCATTGCCAGAGCAGCAGACAGGCCAGCCCCCAGCAGAGGCACACCAGAATGAGCGTGTTCATGAGACCAGCTCCCCGGCACTCGCCATGCAGGATTGCAGCTCGCTCAGCAAGCCGGCCTGACGGGCTTTCTCTGCTACTGCGGCCGAGAGAGGGTGGACGCTGAAGCGGCCCTGCAGCTTGCCGTGCAGCTCGGACTCCAGCACGAAGCGAAACAGCGGCCGCATCCGGATTTGTCCTTCTGCCAGTTCGGTGATCTCGCTGATGGCGGTGATGCGGCGCTGACCGTCGCGCATCCGTTCCAGTTGCACCACCAGATCTACCGCGCTGGCGATCTGGGCCTGGATGATCTGCTCGGAGAGCCGCTCAGCCCCCATCTGCAACATGTTGGTCAGACGCAGCAACGCATCTTCAGGGGTGTTGGCGTGCAGGGTGCAGAGTGAGCCGTCATGGCCCGTATTCATCGCCTGCAACATGTCAAACGCCTCGGCACCGCGCACCTCCCCCAGGATGATCCGGTCCGGCCGCATCCGCAGGGCGTTGCGCACCAGAGCGCGAACGCTCACCTCCCCCTTGCCCTCGGCACTCTCGTTGCGAGTCTCCAGCGGTACCCAGTGAGGCTGATCGAGGGAGAGCTCGGCGGCATCCTCTATGGTGATGATCCGCTCGTCATCATTGATGTGCTTGCTCAGGGCGTTGAGCAAGGTGGTCTTGCCCGAGCCCGTCCCCCCCGAGATGAGCACATTGAAGCGGCTGCGCGCCGCCAGCCCCAGAAAACGGGCCATGGCATCGGACAGGGCCCCCTTCTCCACCAGATGGGCCAGGGTCAGACGGGCGCTGGGAAATTTGCGAATGGAGATGGTGGTGCCGCACAGAGCGATGGGAGGCGCAATCACGTTGACCCGGCTGCCATCGGCCAGCCGGGCATCCACCATGGGGGTGGACTCATCCACCCGCCGCCCTACCGCATTGACGATCCGCTGCGCCACGTTGAACACATGCTGGCGGTCACGAAAACGCACGCCCGACAGGGTCAGCTTGCCGTGCCGCTCCACATAGACCTTGTCAGGGCCATTGACCAGGATATCCGATACTTCGGGATCATCGAGCAGGGGTTGCAACGGCCCCACCCCCACCATCTCGTCCACCAGCTGGCGGGCGAGCTGAGCCAGCTCCTGGCGGTTATAGGGCAGCATGCGACGGGCCGAGAGCTGCGCGAGGGCACTGGCCACCCGCTCCAGCAGCGCGGCGCGCGGCAAGGTCGCCGCCACCGAGGGTTCGACCAGCTCGTAGAAAGCCTCCCGCGCGGCATCAGACAGGGTAAGCAGAGCCCCTGACACCGATGGCTGTCGGCTATTGGCTTGTCCAAACATCAGCGCCTCCCGCCCCGGGCTCGTCCCGCGACCTGAGCCCCCACCAGCTCGGCGGCCAATGACGTGAGGGCGCGAGCCAGCTTGCTCTTTTGCTGGATCAACGGCTGCCCGGCTCGCTCGGCACGCACGAAGGCGCCATGATCGTAGGGCAGCACGGCGGCGTGGGGCTGACCACAGACGCGCTCCAGCGCCTGCGCCGGGACCCGTCCCTCCTTGCCACGACAGTGGTTGCCCACCAGCAGGCGGCGCTGGGCCGGCCCGCCTTGCGGAAATTGCCCCAGCAGCCGCAGCGCCCCCAGACTGAAATCGTGCAGCCAGATCGCCACGTCAGCCTGCTGCAACAAGGCTTGCAGCGCATGACTGCGCAGATCCGGTACATCTATGATGAGGGTGCTGTAGTGCTCCGCCATCACGTTGACCGCCGCCACCAGCTGTTCGGCACCAAGCACCAGCTGCTGCCCCTCGTCATAGAAGAGAAAGAGTCTGGGCCCAAGCTGATGGGCGGTATGCGCCAGCAGGATACCGTCGAGCCGCTCGGTCGCCTGCCACCACTGCTCGCCGGGAGGGGCATAGTCGCTGCCCAGCAGTATGGGGTGGCGACTGTGGTGAAGATTGAGATCCAGCAGCGCAACCTGGCGGTGATGCCGGTCGGCCAGCGCCATGGCCAGGTTGGCGGCCACCGTGCTGGTGCCCACCCCGCCGGCGGCACCCACCACGCAGATCACCCGTCCCTTGCGCAATGAGGTGGCAAGGGGGACCCCCAGCAGACGCAACAGGCCGGTGCGCAGGGCATCGGGATCCAGCGGTGCCGGATAGTAATCATCCACCCCCACCGAAATCAGCCAGCGAAACAGGGTCACATCCCCCCGCTCCCCCAGCAGTACCAGCCGCATCTGGGGTGGACAACACTCGGCGAGGGCGGCCAGATCGGCCGCCAGCGTCTGCGGATTATCCACCTCCACCAGCAGAATATCGGGGGCCCCTTGCGTCAGGCAGTGGGCCCTGGCCTCGGCCAGGGAGCCCGGAACCTGCCGGGTTTCGACCTCGGCCAGCCGGGCCAGAACCTGGTTGACCCCGGCACTCAGAGCAGGCTGGCGGGTGACGGCCACCAGCTGTTTGACTTGTTCACTCATTCACTACTCCCCCGTCGTCTGCTGTTTCTTGGCCGATTTGGCCTTGCCCTGATAGAGACGCTGCACGGCGCCGGCATCGAGGGCACTGCCACTGCCGTCATAGCGGGCGCCGCGGGCCCAGTGCTCGACATGGCTCTGGGCACGGTACTGGTTACGCAGCACCAGACAGGCGCTTGGGGACGACGGGGAGCCCCCCTGGGCATAGCGGCAGGTCTCGGGTTGCAGGGTGGCGTCAAGCTCGACCTCATACTCTTGCCGGGTCGCCGGGATGAAGGTGAGACGGGTCTCCAGCGCCAGCCACAGGGCCAGCTGCTGGCGCAGCGCCTCCGTAGTCGGCTCATGGCTCCCCGGTTGCGGGCCCGTGATCCGCAGGTGCAGAGAGCCGGATTCCAGCCTGTTGGCCAGCGGGGCCAGCTGCCATTGCAGCCGTTGTTGCAGTTGCAACGGGGCAACCTGGAACCGCAGCCGATCCGTGAGCGGGGCGGTAGGGGGGGGAGTGGTACAGGCCAGCAGCGGTAACGCCAGGGCCAGCAGCAGTGTCTCTTTTAACATGATGACTTCCCTCAGTAGCTGTAGCCGTAGTTGCCGAACAGGCGGGTCGCTTGTGCGCCCGGTCGCTCGGTTGAGCCCATGTCGGTAAAGAACAGCCGCTCGAACCGGCTTGGCGCCCGATAGTGATCCAGCGGTGTCGACAGGGAGAGCGGATCGCTGGTGGGCTGCACCAGTCGGGCGGTAGCGATGATCACCAGCTCGCTCTCCTGGTTCTTGAAGCCGTTGCTGCCAAAGAAGGGGGCAAGCCCGGGGATCTCGCCAAGGAAAGGCAGGGCCTCGCTGCTCTGGTTGCGATGGGTGCGCACCAGACCGGCCAGGGCGAAACTCTGTCCATCCGCCAGCTCTATGGTGGTGGTGGTACGACGGGTTTCTATGCCTGGCACCACCACCCCGGCGATGGAAACGCTGTTCTCCCGGCTCAGAGTCGACACCTCGGGCGACACCGTCAGGCTGATGCGGTTGTTGTCGAGCAAGGTGGGAGTCAGCTCCAGCGAGATACCGAACTTCTTGAACTCGATCTCCGGGCCGTTGTCCCCATTGCCTACCGGAAAGGGGAACTCGCCGCCGGACATGAAGGTGGCGGCTTCACCGGATTTTGCAGTCAGGTTCGGCTCGGCCAGCACATTGACCAGACTGTTCTCCACCAGCGCATCTATGATGGCGTTGATGTAGACCACATCCTTCTTGCCTCTCCAGCTGCCCCGTTCGGCAGGTTTGGGGAAGCGGTTGCCCGGTGATACCCCCAGTTGCAGATACTCCCCCATGGCACTCCAGCGCAATCCCAGCTGTTCGCTGGTCGTACGCTGCATCTCGACGATGCGTACCGATATGTTGATCTGATCCGATCCCGCCAGACGCAACTGGTTGATGACGTGAGCATATTGCCCGCTGCCGCCACCGGCGACCGCGGCCCCCTCATCCTGGTTGTTAGTCTGGGGCGGGACGGGGGCCGTCGTACTCAGGGCACTTCCCTGTGGCTGGATACCCTTGGCGAACCCCTCCACCATGGTCAAAATCTCGTGGGCCTGCAGCGGACTGGTCACCTCCCCCGCCACCACGATGGCGCCGCCAGACTCGCTGAAACTGAGTCTACTTTGGGGAAAATGCTGCCTGGCCAGCTGCTTGAGGGGGGCGAGATCCGCCACCACCTGTACCCGGTAGTGACCCAGTGTGCGACCATCCAGGGCCGTCACCACCAGATCGGTGCGGCCAACCTTGCGGCCATAGATCAGCAATTGCTGATCGGAGGGGCTGTGTACCCGAACCAACTCGGAGTTGGCGACGAAAGCATCCAGCACGGGTTCATCGAAATTGAGCAGGGTGGACTGCTCTGGGGTGAGAGTCAGACTCTCGGCCGCCACTGCCCATAACGGCAGCAGGGCGAGCACCATGGCGAGTGTTCGCAACATCGTGTCCTTTCTGAGTTGATTAAGGTTGGCGGTTACGGTCGTTGCCGTCGCCATAACTGATCCGGACGCCGTGACCCGGCAGGGCCCTCGGGTTCTGGCCACGGGCCACCTGTTCGGCCCATATCAGGCTCCCTGCTGGCAGGGTCACGGCCTCACTGCCCGTCGGGGCGGCCTGGGCCGAGCGCAGCACCAGGGCCAGCTCCCCGAGCCGATGAGCCAGCAGCAATCGGGCCGCCGCGCTCGGGGCCAGCTCGAAGGTCACGGCGACCTGATCGAAGTTGTCCTGCGCCGCCACTGTGCCGTTGAGTGCTGCGATATCGGTGACCTGGGCATCGATGGCCAGCAGCTTGATGTCGGTCAGGATGATCTCTGCCGACTGCTTGCTGGTCACCTCGGCCCCCTGCGCATTGCGCTGGTGGGTATGCTTGCTGGTGAGGATCACATCCACCCGGTTACCGGGCCGGATCAGGCCATGACTGGCCGCCTCCCGTCCCAGTGCCAGGGTCACGGCCCGCATGCCGGGGGCCATCATGGCGGAGAGATAATGGCTCTGCTCGGGGCGCACCAGATCATCGGCCGAGACGATCTGGCCCGCCTCCAGCGTGCGGGTGACCAGACTGCCCTTGAGCGCCTTGGTATCGGTAAACCCGAACAGGAAGAGCCCTGGCAGGTTCATCTCCTCGGCGGCAGGCAGGGTGTGCCAGACCAGATCCTCGGGATGAATGAAGGCGCCGGCTTGTACCCGGTGAGCCGCCACCAGCACTTGGGCAAGGCGGGCCGAGGCAGCTGGCTCCGGCGCCTGTTCGCCCGGTGGCACAGCCGTCTGCGGCGCCGGTTCAACCGGCCAGAAGGCAGCCAGCATCGCCGCCAGCACCAGCAGTGCAGCGATAAGAGAGAAGAGTTTCTTCATTGGGTGTGACTACATAAATAGAGGAGTGGTCAGACTCGCCGCCCACAGGATGGCGAATCCATAAGGCACAGTGACGGGGCCGGGAAATGGCCGTAAACGGGCATAAGCCAGACAAACCAGACTGAGTACGCCGCCCGAGAGCGCCATCCAGAGCAGCAGCTCGGGCCAGCGTTCAGACGCGCCATACAGGCAGACCGCCAGCAACTTGCTGTCGCCGGCCCCGCACCAGCCCCTGTGATAGGCAAACAGTCCCAGCAGCAAGGTCAGCAGAGCCAGGCTCAGCGAGAGCAGATTGAACGGCAGCAACCAAAGTGCCCAGAGTGCCAGTACCAGCACTGCCAAGTTCGGGATCCGCCGTTCAAACAGGTCGCTGACCAGGCACCAGCACGCCATCAGGATGGCCAGCCATTGCCCGGGCGCCATCACTTGCCGGCGGCATCCATGTTCAACCCGGCCACTATGGTGGTGAACTTCTCCTTCAAGGCCGTGATAAAGATCCCGTCCGACCCGAAAATGGCCAGGATCCCGGCCGCCAGCCCGGCCGCCAGAATGCCGTATTCGATCGCCGTGGCGCCGGTGTCATCCTTCAGATAATCCCCAAGGTAATCCCAAACTCGCATGTCCATTTTTAGTGTCCCTGTTTTTTATGCCTGAAATTAAACAGCGGAAACATCATATTGAGATCTTAAACGAGAATCAATATCATTATCATCTTTAGAAATAATTCGCAGAGTGAATTTGTAATTTTGATAAATAAAACAGCAAATAAGTCTACCTTATTAATGAAAATAGCAATAAATAGCTGGCTTGCTTGATTAATAACTTAAATCACAATAATGGAGTCGATCTTGTTCAGGACAACGCGATCACTGTCCCTGGCCCTCTGCTGCCTGGCCTTGCTGGCATGCAAGGCCGAGCTGGGCACCCCGGGTCAGGAAGGAAATAACGGCAACAACAATGCCAACGGCAATAACGGCGGCAGTCAGACCACGCAGCCCGCCACCTCGACACCCGATAAGGACACAGGGACCAACAATAACAACAACACAAATTCGGGGAGCGGTAGCGGCAATGCAGGCAACGCAGGCAACGCAGGCAACGCAGGCAACGCAGGCAACGCAGGCAACGCAGGCAACGCAGGCAACGCAGGCAACGCAGGCAACGCAGGCAACGCAGGTACTGTGACCCCGCCCACATCGCCGGATCAACCGGGCAAGGAGCCAGACCAGCCCCATCAACCCACCAGCCTGGATCTGGCGGGCACGCTGTCCGTCAGCCACCAGCAGGGGGCCCAATTCGCGATTCAGCTCTGCGCCGACAAGGTCTGTACGCCTGCCAATATCCGGGCCGACGGCAGCTTTGATTTAAAGCTCAAGCTGAGTCAGTGGCCGCAGGATAAACCACTGAGCCTGACCGCCAGCCACCGCCAGCAGAGTGCCTCCATCCTCAGCAGCCAACTGCCCTCGCTGGAGCAACTGCTCAGACAGGATCAGAATGGGGATGGCATCATCACCGAGCAGGAGGTACCCCATCTGCACCTTTCCCCCATGCTGCTGGCATACCAGAACCTCACCACAGCACTGCAAAAACGGGAGGGCAAGCAGGATGTCACTGCTCTGCTGGTCAGCGATCCACAACTCAATCACGGCTTCGCTCGCGAACTGACCGCACTACTGCAGCTCGTGCTGGATGGGGATATCCCACTGCCTGCCAGCGAGCTCACCAGGCTGGCCGGGCATGTGATCGCCCGCCAGCAGTCACTGCCGGGCAGCACACTGCAAGAAGGGCTGTTGCACTATGCCGCCCAGCAGGGGACGGCACTGCCTGTCGATACCGAGACCAAACTGGTCGCAGCCAGCAAGGCCATGGCGACCCTGGATACCCGCTCCCCGGCCTATCAGTTGCTCACCACCTTCCATCCCCACCGCCAGCTGACCCTGCAGGGGATATTCCCCTCACGCCTTGCCGAGCCGACGATCACGGTGGAGATCGGCGCCAAGCCCAATCACGATGGCCTTAACCAGCACTACTTCAAACCGGAACGCCCCATCCGGCCACTGCGACTCCCCATCCGGGCCCAGGATGGCCGGATGCTTGACGGGCTCGCCGTCAAGCAAGGCAACCGGTACAGCCTCACCCTCACCTTGCCGGATCTCAACAACAGCTTCGCCGCTTGCCAGCCAGGCAAGAGCGACACCAGCGACGACCTGATGCAGGACACCCTCACCCTGGTAGTGCAGGATGGGCAGAGCGAGGTGGAGTTGCGATCCGTCCTGGGCTCCCTGTGCGAGCTGGTCAAGCAGGACAGTAACCGGGACGGCATCCTCACCGCCGGCGAATTCCCGCGCCTGCAGGTGGGTTATACCAGTACGGCTCAACAAGCCTTGCTGCTCAAAACCACCCTCAGTGCCAGTATGGGCTCATTCCTGGGCTGGCAAGCCTGGACCCTGGCGGAGCTGGATCAAAAACTCAAGGCGCTGCCGAGACACCAGGTCGAGCTGCTGGCGGCCATGGTCGCCCTACAAGCCGAGGGGGAGCTCTGGCAACAGCCCGTCAACTTGATCGAAGGCACAGATTTTCGCCAGCAACTGCTGAGCTGGCTGGAGATCAACATGGCCAATGAGTATTCCACCGTCTCCCGTGACAACCAGATACCAGACCTGTTCAAGCTGGAGACCGCCCTCGCCGACAACAGCGGACTTGGGCCACTGCTCAACAGCCAAAGCGACAAGAACATCTCCCACATCATCAAGGCGGCGGCTGGCCTTATCCGCAACTCGGAGAGCGATGCCCCTCTCTATCCCGGCACCAGCACACCGGGCAGTTGGATCACCCCCTACCCCAACAGCCCCATCTCTGCGGTCTGTCAGCGCGAGGTACTGTCGGATCAGGTGATCGGGCTGGCCATTCTGGGCCAAGGCAAGGAACAGGATGACAGCCACTGGGTCACCCTCGGCTGGCAACCCCAGGAGGGGGCGAGTCAGTACCGGATTGGCTGGGGACGCACTCCGTTCGAGCATATTGAACACGCCGAGCAGCAAGCTAGCAGCCAGCAGACTCGCATTACCCTGAGCGGGCTCGCTCGCTATCAGGACTACCAGATAAGGGTGATGGGCGAAGGCGGTACTATCAGCGCCCCGCTGCACTATCGGGCGGGCCAGCTGCATGTGGCCGATACCCGCATCACCCACAGCATGGGAGACGATGACGGCAAGCGGGGGCGGGATCTCGACAACCGCTGCGATCCCCTGAGTGGCCAGGCCGTCAACAGCAATCAGGATGGGGTACTTGGCGCTCGCTACATCAAGCTGGACAGCCAGGGCCAACCTCTGCCTCGTCAGGATCTCTCCTACAAGCAGTTGCCCTTCGCCTGCGTGGCCGACGCCTTGAGCGGACTGGTGTGGGAAACCAAGGTGCAGCACAAGGATGGGGAGTCCTCCCTGCACGATGACAAGAGCCTGTTTGCCTATGACGATATCCAGAGCGACAACGCCTTCAACGGCAGTTGCTATGACCCGCAAAGTGGCACCCTGGTCAGCGACAGAAGCCGTTGCAACCTGAAACGCCAGATCACGCAGGTCAATCGAAGCAAGCTATGTGGTCTTGGAAACTGGCGCGCCCCCAGCCAGCAGGAGTTCTACGGCATCATGACCCTGACCAAGGAGAACCCCATAGCGCTCGACACACGCTATTTTCCGCTCTATTCCGGCCTGGCATACACCCACGGCAAATGGAATGAGCTGGAAGGCATCTTCTACGGCTTCTGGACGGCCGATGTCATGCCGGTGAGCCGTCCGGTCGGTACCTGGGACAAGGATGATGGCGGACCGGATGCCTACAAGGTACGACCAGGCTCTGACCTCAGAGGCAATATTGCCCGCCAGTATCAACCCCATTACGTCATGCTGGTCAGCGATGGCTTCAAGGTCACAGGAGAATAAGATGCACCGCTATTTCCCCCCCCTATTGTTGATCACCACCCTGTTGCCGCT
Organism: Aeromonas sp. DNRA1; assembly: GCF_963888745.1. Taxonomy (NCBI): domain Bacteria; kingdom Pseudomonadati; phylum Pseudomonadota; class Gammaproteobacteria; order Aeromonadales; family Aeromonadaceae; genus Aeromonas; species Aeromonas sp. DNRA1. The sequence continues at coordinate 678,595 of NZ_CAWPKQ010000001.1, forward strand.
CACCAGCCAGGCACACGAATGTCTGCCTGGCTATCAGGACGACAACAGCCGCTTCGTCAGCGAACAGATCGACACGGCCGAGGGCAAGCTGCAGGTGGTCAACGACAGAGCCACCGGTCTGCAGTGGCTCTATTGTCCCTATGGTCAGCACGCAAGTGCCGATGGCACCAGCTGCGAAGGCACACCAGCGTTTATTTCAACCCGTGCCAACGTTGAAGACAATTCCTTGATGGGCATTATCAAACAGGCCAACGACCGGCTTGGCATACCCGCACAACCCTGGCGTGCCCCAGACATCAAGGAGCTGTTTACCCTCTACAACAACCAGTGCCAGCCGGCCATTTATGCGGCACAAGGTTACCCTTCGACATCCCTCCAATCACAGATAGCAGCAGACAAGGAAACCCTGTGTGCTGACGCGGCGCCCAAGTGGGATGAGGTAACCGGACAGTCGATCGAGGCTCCCGATGATGTCAAAACTGCATGTCACGCAGCTGAACAAAAACTTTGGGCACTGACCAACATCGCCTTTGGTTCAGACAGCTCGGGGGGGGAAGGATATGACTTTCTGAACTTTGCCGGCAGCGGGGAAACCTTCAACGTTGGCGGAATAGGAATATCCAGCGTCATGCTGCGGTTGGTCCGCCCCATCCCAACCATTGAGGAGTGATCCCATCTGCCAGAGGGCCAGGCGCCCTCTGGCTATTTTTTCCATGGCTTTTACTTCCGCCAAGGGAGTAGGTATGATTCGGCCAGCGTAAAAGACTTGAATGGATGATCTGAACTCGATATGCGGATGAAACACCTGATTGCCGCGGCCCTGACCGCCCTCACCCTGTCTGGTTGCAGCCTGGTCTATCGCATCGATATTCCTCAGGGCAACTATGTGGAACAAAAACAGGTCGACAAACTGCGCCAGGGCATGACCCGCGAGCAGGTCGAGTTCGTGCTGGGCTCCGCCATGCTGCGCGATGGCTTTGACCCGAACACCTGGTATTACCTGTATGAATTCCAGCCGGGGCGCGGCGAGAAAGAGCGCAAGGAACTCACCCTGACCTTTGCCAACGACAGATTGGCCACGGCCACCGGCGACTTCCCGCTGCCAGCGGCCTTCCATACCCCGCTCTGATCCCACCCACAAAACCGGCCTCGCGCCGGTTTTGTTTTAGCGCCGCCAGCCACGGACGACCCGCTGGCAGAGGGCAGCCCCTCAGCGGATGCGGGCGTCACTTTCATCACACAGGGAGAGCAGCATGAGCCGGATCCTGATCGCCGGAGCCACCGGCCTCATCGGCCGCGAGCTGGTGCGACAACTACCCGCAGAGCACCAACTGACCCTGCTCTGTCGTAGGCCCGGGCCACCGCAACCCGCCCACCACTGGCTGCCGGTCAATTTCGATATGCTGGCCGAGGTGAATCTGTCCGAACCGGTGGATCTCGCCTTCTGCTGCCTTGGCACTACCCGCAAGGAGGCCGGCTCGGCCGAGGCCTTTCGACGGGTCGATCTTGACTATGTGCTGGCCTTTGCCGAACTGGCCCGTCGCCACGGCTGCCAGCGGTTGGTGGTGGTCTCGAGCCTGGGGGCCAACTCGCACTCCCCTGCCCTTTATCCGCGCACCAAGGGGGAGATGGAGCAGGCTCTGCTGGCCCAGTCCTGGCCGCGACTCGCCATCGTGCGCCCCGCCATGTTGCTGGGCGATCGCCAGCCGCCGCGCCGCTCGGAGCAGTTTCTCCAGGCCATCTACCCCTTGCTGAAGCCGCTGCTGGTAGGCAGGTTGCGCCGCTGGCGCGCCATCGAGGCCGGCCAGGTGGCCCGCGCCATGATTGCCCTCTCCCGCCAGCCCGCCGGCTGCGAAGTGGTCGAGAACGAGCGACTGCTCCAGCTGTAGTTAAGCGTCTTAACTTGGCAGGTGGATGACGGGATCAAAAAAGGCGCCAAGGCGCCTTTTTTATATGCGGTGTCGTGCCAATGCAGGCATTTAGTCAGAGTGTTTGCGATTGGCATTGGGACGGCCACCCGTGACCACATCGGCACGTCCTTCCTCCTTGGCCTTTTCCGCGCGCTTCTTGCGCATCTCCTTGGGATCGGCGATGAGCGGACGGTAGATCTCGATGCGATCGCCATCTTGCAGCAACTCGGAGCCCTTGACCGGTCGGCTGTAGATGCCGAACTTGTTGACCGCCAGATCGATCTCGGGGTGTTTTTGCACTATGCCGGATTGCTCGAGGGCGGCCAGCACTGAGGTCTGTGCAGGCACCCGCAGCCGCAGCACCGTCTGCCGCTCGGGCAGGGCGTAGACCACTTCTATGTTGAGTTGATCAGGCACCGTACACCACCTTGGCGCGGTTGGAGAAGGCGAGCACCATGGAGCTCACCAGATCGCGGAAGATCTGGCCGAATGCCAGCTCGATGAGTTTGGAAGTGAACTCGAAGTCGAGATCAAACTCCACCTTGCAGGCATCCACGTCCAGTGGCGTGAAGGTCCACCAGCCCGCCAGCTTGCTGAAGGGCCCCTCTACCAGCTCCATCTTGATCTGCCGGTTGGCATCGAGCAGATTGCGGGTGGTAAAGGTCTTGGCAATCCCGGCCTTGGCCACATCGACCGAGGCCGTCATATAGTCATCGCCGGCTTCGTGGACACGGCTGCCGACACAACCGGGCAGGAACTCCGGATAAGCGTGAACATCATTGACCAGCTTGAACATCTGTTCGGCGCTGAACATCACCAGGGCACTGCGAGTAATACGGGGCATGGCTTTTCCTCATCCAATCGCCGCGATTTTATCATCATGTTTCATCTTGTGGAGGTAAAACCTCGGTCAAACTGCTCATAAAGCCATCAGTTGACCCGCTGCGCGTTTTACAGCCGCCCTTGCCCACGTATAATGCCCTCCTCCCAGTCATTGCCGGAAATCGCCCGTCATGAGCAAAAAAAACAGTAAAAACAAAGCCGGGTCCAACACCATTGCACTCAACAGAAGCGCGCGCCACGAATACTTCATCGAAGAGAAGATCGAGGCGGGCCTGTCCCTGCAAGGGTGGGAAGTCAAATCTCTGCGGGCGGGCAAGGCCAACATCAGCGAAGCCTATGTCATCTTCCGCGATGGTGAGGCCTACCTGTTCGGATCCAGCTTCCTGCCACTGCAAGCGGCCTCCAGCCATGTGGTGTGCGACCCGACCCGGACCCGCAAACTGCTGTTGAGCCGTCGTGAACTCGACAAGCTCGAGAGCCTGATTGCCCGCCAGGGCTACACCGTCGTTCCCCTCGCCCTCTACTGGAAACAGTGCTGGGTCAAGGTCGAGATCGGCCTGGTGAAGGGCAAGAAAGAGCACGACAAGCGCGAAGACACCAAGGCCCGCGAATGGGATCGGGAAAAAGCGCGCATCATGAAGAACAAGCACCGCGGTTAATCCGCTTGATGCTGCAAGGTCCGGGCTCCTGCCCGGACTTTTTCTTTTCCGGCCCGCCGCTTACCCGCCCCCGCCAGGCGAACGCACAATAAATCGGCAAACGAAGCGGCTCCCTGCGGGAATGACCATCAACGCCTTGCCATGGCAGGATTTTTGCGTACAATCCTTCTTAACAACTTGGGGCTGATTCTGGATTCGACAAGATTCACGAAACCCAAGGTGCATGCCGAGGTGCGGTAGGCCTCGTTAATAAACCGCAAAAAAATAGTCGCAAACGACGAAAACTACGCACTCGCAGCTTAATAACCTGCGCTGAGCCCTTCTACCCTAGCTTGCCTGTGTCCTAGGGAATCGGAAGGTCATCCTTCACAGGATCGTGTGGAAGTCCTGCTCGGGGCGGAAGCATTAAAACCAATCGAGCTAGTCAATTCGTGGCGTGTCTCTCCGCAGCGGGTTGGCGAATGTAAAGAGTGACTAAGCATGTAGTGCCAAGGATGTAGTAATTTTGGACGGGGGTTCAAATCCCCCCAGCTCCACCAAACAATGTTCCGGCCGGGAACGAAGAAGTACAGAAACCCGCAGAGCGTAAGGCTTTGCGGGTTTTTTGTTGTCCGTGTTAGTCCGAGCTAGTCGCCTAAATCCAGCCATAAGAGTAACATCTACGGTCACATTGGTTATGTAACACCGATTTTGGTGTTACTACTGAGGGATGTGCTGTGAGTAAAGACAAGCTGACCGACTCAAAGCTGAGAACCGCAAAGCCTGAAGCCAAGGAATACAGCTTGGGTGACGGTGACGGGCTTTACCTAAGGGTTAAGCCGAATGGTGCGAGGCTATGGGTGTTCAACTACTACAGGCCGAGCGACAAGAAACGCGCCAATATCAGTTTTGGCCCCTACCCTGATGTTACTCTTGCCGCAGCCCGAGAACGGCGGCGAGAGGCTCGTGCTCTATTGGCTCAAGCAATCGACCCCAAACGTCATAAAGAAGAGCAAATTGCGTTTGTTCAGGCAGAACAAGAAGCTAACGCGAACACGTTCGAACGTATGGCAGCCATGTGGCTTGAGTTGAAGCGCCATGACGTATCGGAAGCCTATGCTGATGACTCATGGCGATCTCTTGAGCTGTATGTGCTGCCATTCATTGGTTCTATGCCAATCAACCAGATCCGGGCACCTAAAGTAATTGAGATGCTTCGCCCCATAGAAGCAGACGGTAAGCATGAGACGGTGCGGAGACTGTGCCAACGGATTAACGAAATCCTCGACTACAGCGTTAACCATGGTTTACTCGATGCCAACCCCTGTGCAGCAATTCGCAAGGTGTTCAAAAAGCCAAGCAAGAAGCACATGCCGACCCTAAAGCCGACAGAATTACCTATGCTGATGGCCGATATCGCCAATGGGCGGCTCGATCATACAACTCGTTGCCAAATTGAATGGAGTCTTCATACTTTAGTTCGCCCTGGAGAATCAGCTGGTACACGTTGGGATGAGATCGACTTTGAAGGCAGAGTCTGGAACATTCCTGCAGATAGAATGAAGATGGATCGCCCTCATCGGGTGCCACTGACCTCGCAAGCACTTTCCCTTTTAGAACGCATGAAACCCATTAGCGGGCACCGTCCCTATGTCTTCCCTGGATATCGCGATCCCTTAGGACATATCAACAATCAAAGTGCGAATGCAGCTCTGAAGAGATTGGGATATGGCGGCCGACTAGTCGCCCATGGCTTACGTTCCCTTGGTAGCACGACCCTGAACGAACAAGGGTTCAACCCAGACGCTATTGAAGCAGCACTTTCCCATAGTGATGAGAACGAAATCCGCCGAGCCTACAACCGAACAGACTATTTTGAACAGCGGGTAATCATGATGGATTGGTGGAGTAACCATATTGAGCAGGCCAGCCAAGGTAATTTATCTCTAGCTATTTGCTTTCAAATCCGTCAAGCCGTGAATGAGTAAATACATAACCAAGGCGACCTTCGATATAAAAGGAAAAGTAAAGAGGTATTAGCATGGTTGATAAACTGCAGCAAGGAAAACCATCTCTCATCCCCCTCGAGTATTGTACACCTGTACGAGCTGCTCGTTTATTGGATTGTGAGCTTGAAGACATATATCATTGGGCATACATTGGTGCCATCAGATTCTATGCGGACTTTACCGACTCTGAGTTCTACTATAGTAAGTATGAGGATTCGGTCATTATAAATGATGATATTGGTAACAAATTCGTCACTGAAATAATAGTGGATGAGACCATACCTAAAATGTACTCATACTCTGATTCGAGAAGAACTGAATTTGGCTTATACGGCCCAGATAATTTTATCTATGATGCATCACTAAATTTTTCTCCTCAAGATGAATCGGTTAACATTCAGATTTCTATCTCTGGTTTCTGGGAAGTAAATAACTTCAAGATATCTCACACAGAAGTTTTTGGGCGGCGTAGCCCTCTACATTGGGATCTCAGAGCTAGTTATGTTGAAAATGGAGCTTCTCACGCTAAATACATCAATTTATTAGATATCGAAGTATGTGATATGAATAGCAGATTGAGGGTGATGCATGATGATTTGAAAAAAATCTATGAACACATGATATCTGGCGAGTTGATGGTAAAAAATAGTTATATAAACCAAACCAGAGCAAGCCATTTTACTACAGAAAAAAGGCATAAGCCTCATGGCAATGCAGAGAGGTTTGCAGCCAATCGTGAAGTAGTGCTAAAGGCTGCTATCTACGCTAAAGCACAGTGGCCGGAAGAATGTAGTACAGCAAAGGGATGGGCTGAAATCATTTTAGATCAAGAATGGACTCTTTTTGGTGAAAAAGGGTGTCCACTGGAAATCAATACAATCGAGAGATTGCTTGGCTCCGCAATGAATAAGCCATGCGTAGATTTTCCATAATGAATGACTGTTGACGTGTAAATTTACTAAGCAGTTTAATAAATATTACACGTCATCGTTTCCCGTCCAATTCGTGCTCTAATAACTCCATCGACACAAAACGATGAGGCAATTATGGAGCAACACATCCCAACCCCCAATCAAACACTACGTTTTATTCGTGTTGGGGAGGCTGTTAAAAAAACAGGGTTATCAAAAAGCTCTATTTATGACTTGATGGCCCAAGATCTTTTCCCAAAAACGGTTCGCCTTGGGGCTCGTTCGGTAGCATTTATCGAATCAGAGATCGATGCTTGGATGGTAGAACGTATCACCACACGAAATACTCCCAACAAACGGCATCAATAGGGTAAACACGCTTAGGGGGTAACTGCTACCGCCCACAGGTCGAACCGATGACCTATGGACGGATTAGCGCAGTTACCCCCAGTCGCCACAAGAATTTCTCTCTTGTTCTTTTAGATCCTATTTATATCTTATTTAAACCTATTTATAGGGATGTAACCTATTGATTTTAAATAAAAAATGTGGATGTAGGTGAAGTAAAAAATAGTAAAGGTGAAGTGAAATATAGAGTAGGTGAAGCAAAATCTAGCAAAGGTGAAGTGAAACATAGAATAAGTGAAGAAAAACATAGATGCCTGTGGGTAACTCTAGGATGTCAAAAACATATTGATAAATAAGGAAATTAATTATGGAGCATATCGGCATTGCACTACTACCACAGCAAGAACTGATAGACCTGATCGAGTCAGTATCACCTAACCTACCTCCCGAGCATGTTGAATTACTGGCCAAACAGTTGCAGCCAGCGCTCGCACCTCTTAATGCGGCATTTGCGATTGTCGCTAACCACCCTGTTCTGCATGAAGCTTTCGGCGAGCTGCTGTATCGCATAGGCGCTGGCATGGAAGGCATAGCATGATCGCTCTGCTTCTGGCCGCTGCTGTAGCGACCTCGGATGCACCGTTGGGGGCTGTCGATATAGCCTCCACGGCGGCTAAAGTGCAGGCCGATATCAAACGGATGTGCCCTTGGGTACCCATCAAGGTGGTGGAGTGCAACAACGTTCTCCCCTGCTCCAAAGCGGAGCTCAAACGGGTGATGAAGCTGCACCAGCGTTGCAATGACTCCCTTCGCCGCATACTGATCTGTACGGCTTCCGGCATCCCTGCGGATGTGTGCAAACAAAGCATTTAATTAAATAATGGTGAAAGCAATCAATAATATTCTTTCACCTTCAAAATGCATCATTTAATTGTGCCAATTATCTACCAGTCATATATTTATATATACAGGCGGGAGGCTATATGTTTTCAAAAATGATTTTAGCGAAAGCTAGAAAATACTCTGTTGCCGGTGTGTTGTTTGCTGGTATTTGGATGGGAACCAGCTTTAGCTCACGCGCTGTATTAATGGCGTATGACTGGCCAGCGTTTCATGCGATCATGATAGAAATGCTGATGTTCATCCAGTTTATTTCTTGTGTTTGGGTTGTGTTGAAATATCGAGCAGCCATACCGGCAATCTTGTTGTTAATCGGTGTATGGCAAGCATCTATATTAATTGATGTTATCTCTGATTATCGTGCTGCCGTTGATCTGTTCGGGGCCAAGTTCCTGCTTGTTGTGCTGTTGATACTCCCTATTTTTATAGCCTATTGGGCTAAGGGAGGGGATGCGATGTCCAAGGAGGGAGATCATGTTGAAGCTGCATAATCTTCTGCTGCTGGTGCTGCTCTCGGCTTCTCCAGCGATGGCTATTGATACCTTTAGCCCGCTGCCAAACTCTGCCGCTGTTGATTATCTCCGTTTGATTTTTGGTGGCCTTGTTGACTTCGTGCTTCTGGGGCAATCCTGGTCTGAACCTGGGCTAATCGGGGCATTCATGGGCGTGTTTGGTCTCGGAGCCTATTTTTTAGGTATGCTCTATTTTATCTTTGGCGTACTAAAGGGAATGCTCGACTCTGGTGAAACGGGCCGATTTCTTGGGAATGCAAAAAGCAAAGTTAAAACTCCTGTTAGAATGGTCATCGGTTCTACCTGCCTATTTCCGGCTAAAAATGGTTTTAGTCTTGTTCAAATAATGGTGATGTGGGTTGCCCTTCAAGGAGTCGGTTTAGGGGATAAATCCATAGTAGCCATCATGGATTACTTCAAAGCAAGCCAATACATTTTAAATCCTATTCTCCCCGATGCTAGAAATTTGGCTGCCAGCGTTTTTAAGTCCCAGGTCTGTGCGGCAGCCCTAAATAAGGGATTCGAGGAAACAGGGTTAAGTGAACGGGTTGTTACAAGAATAAACAGTAAGGAATATTCGGTTGGTATTTTCTCTCAAAATGTGCCTGTAACTGAAGTTCATTGGGCAATAGCAAATGAGGGCTCTCCTGTCTGCGGCGGTTTTACTTGGGCACGCCAGACAGTTGGGGATAAAGATGCTCGGATGATCACGAATGCAGTGATGGCCGCTCATAGCGCTGCCATCACTGATTTGCTGTCTGCTACCCGCGGCCCAGCGGAAGCCCTCGTTAGCTCTGATGTCCGCCCCTCTGACTCGCTGATCCAGGAGCTGGCCAATCGCTATAATGCCACGCTGCGGGCCGCTGCGGCGCAGGCGGTACAGCAGACAAACGAGGAAGCAATGAATAAGTTCGTGAGCCAAGCCTCTGACGGCGGATTTTTTTATGCGGGCACCTGGATCGGTCATATCGGACGCTGGAATGATGCTGTGCAGCAGGCTATCAACTCACTGCCAACGGTTCGCCCCCTAGATATAGCAACTCGATTCGACGATGTGAGCTCTCGAACGGTCAGGGACTATCTGGCCACTGTCGATGCCATGGCGAGAAATAGCAAAGATACGCTTGCCCAGGCTTATGAAAATAGCTCGGGCCTGCCAGAGCCTGATGGCCCAGAAGCTTTTGCAGATTTCCTCTCAAAGGTGTTTATGGGAGCTTCCAGGATCACAACGGAACAAGCAGCAGGCGGCACGCTCTCGCACATGACCCAGATGCGGGCGCTGGGTGATAACCTCTTGTGGGCTGCACAAAGCTCAATGCTGGCCGTGGCAGGCGCTTCCGGCCTTGCTGGTGCCAAAGCGGCTGAGTGGACAGCTGGGCTCGGTTTCTCTTTCAGCGAGGCGTTGGCCGCCGCTGGCGGTACGATAACGATGCTGATTGTCTCTATGATGGGACTTGGCTTAATCCTCTCGGTGTATATCCCTCTCATCCCCACAATGGTCTGGACGATGGCCGTCCTGAATTGGTTGCTGTCGGTCGTTGAGGCGGTTATCGCGGCCCCTTTGTTTGCGGCCGCACATATCTCCCCATATGGCGAGGAAGAGATCGGGACTGCTGGAGAGGGATATCGGTTGCTGGCCAGTCTAGCTATTCGCCCGATGCTGATGGTGATCGCTATCTTTGTGGCTATCGGCTTGTGCAACGCAATAGCTGGTGTTGTGAATGATACATTCATGCCTATGGTGGCGGGCGCTCAATCAGGCAGTGTCGTCGGAATCGTGAAGTTTGTGGGGATCGTCTCTGTCTACGTGCTGTTGATGATGGGCCTGACTCATGCCTGCTTTGCCCTAGTTCACTGGCTGCCGGATCGTGTCATGCTGTGGCTGGGTCGCTCTGTTGCGGGTCTGGGTGGTTCTGAGCGCATCGAGGGCGAAGTTAGAAGCGGGATGTCTACAGTAGGCAGTAACCTGCAAACTACAGGGCTTTCCGCAGCTCGTGATGTATCAAAGCAAACCAAGGCAGATGGCGGCAACCGCGAGTCACTGCAGCAGTCGATTAAACCCCCGTCATTCGGTACTGAAAAAACTCTATGAGGTGTGTTATGTCGGATAGATTGAACGATGGCCTTCTTCTCGGGTATCAAGCGGGGCAGGATGATCAGGAGCAAGTCACGGCGATTTGGAAGCGTCAAGCTAAGACGATGCGGGGACAGCTGGAGCAGCAAATCAACGACACAGCAGAACAGTGGTTACAGCGGCAGGCGTGGCTGGAAGTCACTAAGCTGATGCTTGACGAGATCCGCGAGTCAAACCCGAATAGCCCACTGGCCAACAAAGAACACGTGAACGGGATTTACCACGAGCTCTGCCGCGAAATGCGGGGGCAGCTAGCTGCAGGAATAGAACCGGACAAGGTAACTGTTACTCCGAGATAGCGGGTCGAACTCCAAATGTTTGTTGCCAACCATGAGCCCATCTCGTGATGGTAGAAACTCTCGAAGGGAGTTTCTACCAGAGCCGAGTGGGAGGCAAGCGCAGCGCGGCAGTCTTTAGCCCCGCAGGGCCGACACATATCAACCTTCCAGCGAAGCTGGTAGGTGATATGTAATAGTCGGTTACTTTACTTGTGCTGGCATTACAAAAAACTCATTTGGACTCAGATTGATCGTCAGTTAGCAGAGGGCACAATGTACCAGTTTGGGCACGTAGAAGCATATGCAAGGAAGCCACAGAAAGGGGCATGGAGCATACGAGATGTAGCTGCAGAGGCCGAGAGAAAACGAGAACACTGTATGCACGTCGAACAACCACAGGAGCCGATCAGGGTCTTTGGCTGCTCACCATCTGAAGCAGTGAAACAGGCTGAAGCATGGGGGGCGCAGGCCAAAGACGCTAAAGGCCGGAAGCTGCGCTCAGATGCCCCTGTACTCCTTGCAGGAGTTCTTAGCTACCCAAGGCAGGGAGAAGAGTGGCCGGAATTCAAACGGAAGGCTCTGACGTGGCTCAAGAGCGAATATGGGGACAATCTGGTGTCGGTGATCGAGCATCAGGATGAACAGCACCCCCACATACACTTCTACGCAGTCCCAAAGCCCGGACAAAGCTTCAACAATCTTCACCAGGGCAGAGCTGCGGCAGCCGAAGCAAAGCGTAAGGGAGAAACCAAAGCAGCTCAACAGTACGCCCACAACAATGCAATGAGAGATTGGCAAGACCGACTTTATCAAGCTGTGGGTAGGGAGTTCGGGTTAGCTCGGCTTGGGCCAAAGCGCCAACGCCTGACCCGCGCTGAATGGGTAGCCCAGCAGGCTGCCCAACAAGCGATTCTCTCTGCAGAACGGGCAGGAGTCTCCACCCGCAAACCGACAGCAGAGGAGCAAGAAGCGGTTTTCAAAGACATCGAGGGGAAGGAGGTCGGGCTGCTGCGCAAAGAGCGAGTCTACACGGAACACGAACTTATCAAGGCTGCAAACGGTGGTCTCAAGCTCGGGATCTCTATGCAAATGCAGATGCAAGGCGATGCGGCAGCCCAAGCGGCACGCGAAATCGCAAAGCGTAAAATGAGTGTGGACGCAGAGACGCGCCGAACCAAGGCCGAAGCAGAAGCGTTGACCGCTAGGCTGCTAGCTGCAGAGAAAAAACTTGAAGACTATCTGACAACGCTCCGAGAACGTGAGATCGCACTAGCCATTTTGGAAACTGAACACCAGAAGCAAACGTCTGAAATAATGAAACTATCAGGGTACCGGGATGTGTTGTCTCATCAGCTCAATCTTGCAGAAGAGCGACTTAGAGAACTGGAGCCGCACTCCCCGAAACCGCGATAAAGCTGGAGACTATATATCGCTCAAGGCTTCAGTATTTTGGCGTTTAGGGGCAATTCATCAAAAATGAATACGCCCCTCTCCTACTAACTTACCCCGCCTCTGAAGGCGGATGTAGCTAGTGCTTTTTTTCGTTTTCTGAGGCGACCACGTCTAAGCCGCTTCAGCGCGTCGCTTGGTCAAACCATCACGCCAGGCCTTGAGAGCTTCCAAGTCCTGACGCAGCTCTGGTTCCTCCGGAATAAACACAGGTATCTCGCTCGATTGACTGTGCTCATAGCAGCTGTACTTGGTCATCAGCGTATCAATCAGTTCGCAGTCCTTCGGTTCAATGTCCTGGACAGCATGCAAACGGTTATCGGTGGTAATGCTACGCCGATGCCGGAGCACGACCTTGTTAAGCAAATCCTCTTCAACTGACCGCTCAATCAGCTTGCGAAATTCACTGCAAATGCCCTGGGCGAGCATCCGGTAGGCCGCAGCCCCCCCCGTCTCACCAGCCTTACGTGCGGTGTCCAGCTTGGTGATCAAAAGGTTGTTGGCTTTTTTTGTATTGGCGTTCCACACATCCTGGTCTGCTGGATGGCCAGCTACACCAGCGTAGGCCTCGATGCACATAGGTTGGTAGTGCGCCGCTTTCCATTTCTCGCCTTCTTTTCGGGCGAGGTCTTCCAGGACTCCGTAAAGGGACAAACGGTGAGTAAGCACAATTACCTGCCTAGTTTTGGCAAGTTCAACGAGGCGGCATGCAACAAACCACTCAAAATCATGGTCGAGCGAGGAGATAGGATCATCAAATAGGAAAGGGGCCGCTCCCGGTTTATCACCAACATCAGCCAAAAATGCCGCAAGGGAAATGATGCGACGCTCCCCGTCACTCAAGACACTGTCTGGCATGGCGTGGCCGTTTTGAGCTCCTTTGAGCTTGAGCTGATGCAGTACCTTGGCGTTGCGAGTTCTGGTCTTGACCAGTTCGACTTGTATACGGGTTGCACCAAGTGCCCGGAGCTCACGATTGAAGCGTTCAACGTATGCCTCGGTGACGACGGCCTGAGTAACTTCTGCTGATTTCATCGATATCGCCCGGGTGCCCGCCAACCCTTTCCAGGACTCATAGTCTTTCACCTTGCGCAGACGGTCGACCTCAACACCAATTGCCGCAGCCTGCTCTGTAATCCACTTCTTGGCTTCTAGCGCTAGCTTTTGATTCGATGCCTGCACTCTATCAAAACCAAGAGCATCCTGATCGTACTGGGCGGCGGTTGCTTCCAGTGCATCTCGATAAGCCGTTAACTTCGTGATGGCTTCATCGACTGCGTAAACTGAGGTTGCAGGCTGGCCGACCTCATGGGCAATTAGAGCGTTTTTGGCTGAAAGCGCTTGCAGCCAGAACCCTTTGAGGTAATTCCACCAACCTTCATCTGTCAGGCCGGCAGCCTGGCACTGGGTCTGCATATCCTGTTCCGCGATGATGCTTGGCAGTTGATCAAGGCCCGCTCTGTACTTTGCTTCAGCGGTCTTGGCATCTGATTCAAGCTTGCTGTGCACGAAGGATTCAAAGTCATTCAAACGCTGCCGCGCATCTTCAGACAGTTCTTGGTGACATAACACACACCGAGCGTCCGCAGTTGCTGGAAAGGCAGTTTCCGGATATGGAGTTGCTGAATAGAGCCTGGCGGCCTCCCACATCGCTCGCCATGTGGCGGTCCCCACCCCTTCAAGCACGGCTGACTTTACCTTGGCTCCCTCAACGGCAATTTGTCGTTTGGACACCGCATCCTGCCTGAGGAGGCGCAGTGCCTGAATGTTATCGGCTCCATAAGCAATAGACGCTTGCTGGAGTGCATTGATGATTTTTTGTAGCTCGACCTTGGTGCGTCGTTTCTGTTGTGCCAGCGCTGATGGATCTTCGGTTTTAAGGCGTTCTACTAGCTCTAGCAGCTGACGCTCGTCTTCGGCGGCCCAACGCAGGGATGTTTCAAGTTCAGCCGCGGACAATTTACCGAGTTCGCTGTAAAGTTTCTGGGAGGGAGTTGTTCCGTAAATCGGTGGGAACACGGGTAATGCGCTGACCAATTTGTCTTGTTCGGACTCCAGAGTCTGTCGAACCATTTCGACCGCCGAAGCAAGTTTCTCAAAGATACTGATGACGGGAGGAATGTAGGTCGCAGCACTTTCAGCAGTCAGATAATGACTGGCTTCGTCACTGTCGAAGATGTCGATACTTCGCAGTGTATCAATGGCGTCGTCTTCTGCGCTCCACTCATGCAAGCGCTCTACGCCGTTGAGCTGAGAAGTGATACTGCATTTGCTGTGTGCCGGGGCAGCCTTGAACACGTTGGTTTTCAGGTCAACGGCCCTTGGCTTGCCCGACACCTTTTTTAGGATGCGGGTATAGCTGGATTTACCTGATCCGTTGTGACCGTAGATCACGGTGAGGTTCGCACTGCCAAATTCAAGTGGAACACGGGGTTCCAGATTTTCGATCCCGACAACCTCGGCGATTCGAACCAGCCGCAGCTCGTCTCCTACCTTTGGATTATTGATCAACTCAACGAAGTCGCGGTGATTGGTAGGTTTTTGGCCTTCTGGGGTCTTGAGGATGGCCACTAAGGCTGTAATGTCCGCCGGATTCAGCTCTCCATTTTTCAGAAGCCTGTCGGCGGCCTCTTGTAGCCAGTCATTTTGCTTAAGTAGCCAAGTACGAATCTCTGCTTGAACGTTCATTGTGTTCCTCCCTGATGGCCGCTCATAGTAGAACGCTATCAGAACCAATGGGAGCTGTGCTAGAGACAATTTAAATTGTAGGGTTATACATATTTTCCTGAAGTTTTTCGCTGACGCTAAAATGAGCATTTCTCACTCAACCGGTCATAAGCAGGCTCCTTCGAGCACCTGCTTATGATCGGTTGTGGTGGTGCATTATCTGCGGCCAAAGAGCATCTTGATTTTAAGATTACCAAGTTTCAGTCTGGGTTGACGTGGTAAGCGTGGTGTGAAAGTGGCGTGATGCTGTATGGATCGCATGCCGCCTTATGCGGCTGCGGACATGATTCGACTATCGAATTCAATTAAGATTTTAGTGTCGCTACTAATCACTCCCAGCAACTAAAACTGCGAAGTTGGAGAAAAAGCACATGAGTGAATTTGAGCTCAAGGAGTATAAAAGCAGTTTATGGCTGTTTGAGTATGGTCAGCCAGTTGCTGATATGGATGACATGCGAGTCCTTGATTTTGGTAGTTATTTTAGTATTGAAGGAGGGCTATACAATGCACATCTACCTGCAGTCCCATGGAGGCAACTATTCATTGATGCCGGAATTGACTTTGACTAGCCCCCCCCTGTAGTGATAGTCAAATCTGATATGCAGATACTGCTAAGCACAACCCTTCTGAAGCAGAAAAGCGTGATCGTTTGGTGCAAGAGTAACACCATCAGTTACATCATAGTCTGACAATGATTTACAATTCTCTTTAATATCATATAAATGCATGCTTAGTTCAGCCTCCCCCAGCCTTTGGAAAGGGCCACCTCGCAAGAGGTGGCCCTTTTTGTTTGTCTATGTTGTTCACAAAGACCCAACCTGTTGGCTTTTCGAGATCACTCTCACGGATTGATGGCTCTACTGTGGAGGCAAAACCAGTAATATAACGCACTGGTTCATAAGGATTCGTCATGCGCTTAGAGGATGCCTGCAGCCAACATTTCACCTTCGAGATGCTGTTTCACTGTGGTGAAACTTGGCAACGCATCCAATGCCCAAACTTGCCTGAACAAACTGAGAGCTGGCTGGCCTACCGTGAACTGGCAACGCATATTCTCGACCCCCTGGTAGAAGCATTTGGCCCCCCATTGCTGACCTATGGGTTTTGCGGGGTAACACTGCGCAAAGCTATTCTTTCCAACGCCTCCCCCGGTATAGCCCCCACACTGGATCAACATGCGGCCTGTGAACTCAATCAGCGAGGAAGAGTTGTCTGTCCTCGGCAAGGGGCAGCGGTTGATCTGATATACACAGGGAAGAACAGCTATCAGGTAGCCCTTTGGTTGGCGCAGCACACCCCGTTTGATCGTCTCTATCTCTATGGCCCAGACCGGCCACTGCATATCAGCTATGGGCCCGAACAAAACCGCGCCTTGATCGAACTCACCACTCACCATGGAAGACGAATGCCCAAGCGGCTGACACTCACCCAACTCAAAGGAATGTGCTGATGCTGACCCCCGAGCGCTTCACGCAACTGGTCGCTGCCCTGCCATACAAAAAAGTACTGCCCGACGCGGTCTATCTGCACAAAGAGACCCTGGCCACGACCAGCCCACAGCTCTACCGTTTTGTCTGCGCAGTGGCACAAGCGCTCAAACTCCCGGAGTGTGAATGGGATCTGGTCAAGTTGGCAAAGCAGGACTTTCGGCTGTCACTGCTCAGCTACCCCACCTTCTTCGAAGAGGCCTACCCCAGCCTCAAGCAGAGCGTGGCCGTTGACCTGGCCAAACTAAGCCATACCGTTACCCGCTACGACAACCAGGACAATCCCCCCATTCTGCATCGCAAAGAGTGCATGCTAACCCCCGATCACCCACAGGCAGAGAGCTGTCGCCAGATCACCGAAGAGGGGGAGTTGGCGGGACTTTACGATCATCCCCGCATGATTGGCTTCAAAGCATCGTGGGAGCGGCTTATTGCAAGACATGGCTACCAACTGGTTGATGGGCGCCTGTTTCGCATCTCCGCCCTGCCGCCCGAAGAGGGTGGCCCACAAATTGATCGCCATAAAACCGCGTTGGTTCGCCATGAACTCTCGGCCCCCATGAAGATGCTGGCACGCCATGGTTATCTCAACGGCGACTATGCGCTGTTTGATTACGGTTGCGGCCGAGGGGATGACCTGCGGGAACTGGAAGCACACGGTATTGATGCGCTGGGCTGGGACCCGAACTTTCGCCCGGATGGGGAGAAGGTGGTCTCCCATCTGGTCAATCTCGGTTTTGTGATCAACGTGATTGAGGATCAAGATGAGCGAATGGAGGCACTGCTCGGCGCCTGGGAGCTGACCCAAACCCTGCTGGTCGTCTCGGCCATGCTGGCCAACGACAGCTTTATTGCCCAGTTCACCCCTTATAAAGATGGCGTCATCACCTCGCGCTACACCTTTCAGCGCTACTACAACCAAAGCGAGCTCAAGCACTACATAGACAAAACACTGGATGAAAATGCCATCGCCGTTGGGCCCGGCATCTTTTATGTGTTCAAAGACAAACTCGAAGAGCAACGCTTTTTGGCACAGCGTCAACGCCGAAGCCACAGCTGGCAGCAGCTGACCTCGCCCACGCCCAACCATCAGGCCGCAGCAGCACTACTGATCACTCGTCATCAAACGCTGTTTGAAGCCTTCTGGCAGCGGGCGCTGACCCTTGGCCGAATCCCGGCCAATGACGAATTTGAACAAAGCGACGAGGTAAAAGAGATAGCAGGCAGCCATCGTAAAGCCATGACCCTGCTTGGCCAACATTTTGACCTTGCCCAGTTAAAGCAGGCCGAGCTGGAGCGGCAGCAAGATTTGCTGGTCTACCTGGCGCTCAACCTGTTTGGCAAACGCCAAGCCTATACCCAGTACCCCAACGAGCTGCAGCGGGATATCAAAGCCTTTTTCGGTGGCAACCCGCAGGCACAGCAGGCAGCCAAAGCACTGCTTTACCAGATTGCGGATATCGCCCTCATCAACCAGGCCTGCGAGCTGGCCCATCAACAGCTCCCCAACAGCCTGCTCTATCCCAGCCATTCACTGCTGCTGCACAAATGCTTTATTCCGCAATTACCGCCGCTGCTGCGTGTCTACCTGGGGGCGGCCTGCCAGCTCTACGGTGACTTGACCGATATCGACGTGATCAAGCTGCACATCCGCTCCGGCAAGGTGAGCCTGATGGGGTATGACGACTTCAGCAGCCCCATCCCCCATCTGGTGGAGCGGGTCAAGATCAAGATGGCCGAGCAGGAGGTCGATTTCTTTGACTACATCAATGAGCAGACCCGGCCACCACTGCTCAACAAAAGCTATCTGATGGCACCGGATGATCCGAGCTTCAAGGCACAACGAGCGCTGGAGCAAAGATTGAGCAAGTTACTAGCAATAGACTTGGCTCAGGACCTCAACCTGAGCCGCTCTCAATTTAGCAGTGCACTAGATCATGCTGATATGAAAATCATTGGTTACCGAATACATCGAGGCAAAAAACGTTAATTGATAAACAATGAGGCATCAAAATCAAATACATCAATGAGCTGGCGCTGAACACCAATTCCTTTATCTATCATAATATCTGCCAGTTGCTCACCATCAATCAGAATAATAGGAACACAGCCAGGCTTGAATGAAATTTCCTCAGCTTCTTTGGTAAATCCGCTGGTTGTCATGAATATTCCCTGCTCAAAATCGCCGGTAATATCACCCCGAAATGCAGATACTGACGGACGCCCAACCTTATTATCTTCTGCATATCGCTTGCATTGCACTGCTACGCGCATTTCAGCAAGCCCCATTTTCAACAATCCTCTTACATCAATGCCGCCATCTCGACCACGAGATGTTAACTCCATACGAGTAAATCCATATTTTGATAAAAATAAGCGACAAAACGACTCAAACTGCTCAGGAGAAAAGCTCCGCAGGCTGCTTAAAATTTCAGCTTTTACTTTCTCACGCTGGACAGCAGCCAAATCAAGGATCTGCTCTATATAGTTCTCAACTTCCTGAGCAGAGCGTTGCTGTTCCGAAGAAGAGGTATTCTGTTCAGGCTGTAGGACTTCTTTCACATCTGACAGCAGCTCATATGACCCATCATCGTTCTTTTGGAAAAAACGCTGCTTATGCATGGAGCCTAGTGACTTGTTGGCACAGTGGCGATCCATGGTGACACGAATCACCGAGTGAGGTGATTTGGCCCCAAACTCATATAGCTGATGTGTCACGATTACGTCATACACCTCATCTACCGAGGCAGAATGCCCAATCAATAACAAAGCCTGCTTAGCTGCTTCAACGATGGTTCGATTAGTCACTGTAATTTCTTAATCCGATCAACAAGTTCTGCCAATGGTATGTCTTTTGTCATGTGGCACCAAGAGATCCGTATCGCACCTTCAATTCTTTCTTCATCTAGACCCATAGCCATCAAGACATGGCTGGGCACATAGCTTTGAGAGGTGCATGCAGAACCATTCGATAACGCAACGATACCTTTAAGCACAACGAGTGCCGCTTCAGAGTTGATCCCAGGAATTGAGACATTCAAAACATGACTAGCCGTGTTCCGGCCATTTTCAATACACCCGAGCGGGCGAAGGGCAGAACGTAATTGCTCCTTGATCTGCTCGCAATAACGACGACGCTGCTCGCTATCGCGTTTGGCTTCTTCACAGGCTTGACCTAAACCTGCAATCAAGGCAACAGGAAGAGTGCCTGGGCGCAAGCCCCTCTCCTGCCCACCACCAAACATCAGCGGGGTAAGAGGTGCCCTTTTAAAATTGCGCCGCTTCAGTAACAAAGCACCCACACCTTTTGGAGCATACATTTTATGACCACTGACACTGATCATGTCGATACGTGGATCTTCAAGAACCTCAGAATATTTTCCATAGCTCTGAGCCGCATCTACATGGAAAAAAGCATCATGGGAAGTAAGCACTTCGCACAACTCGCTGATTGGCTGAATAGACCCAGTTTCGTTATTAATGTGCATGATCGAAACCAGCGCGGTGTCGGGGCGCAATGCATCACGAAGATGCGCAGGATCCACCATGCCTGAAGAATCCATCGGCAAATACGTGACCTCAAATCCTTTAGCCTCAAGTTGAGCAATTGGCTCCAATACAGCCTTATGCTCAATAGGCGTTGTGATGATATGTTTGCGTCCCTGCTGTTCCGCATATTGAGCCAGTCCCAAAATAGCTAAATTGTTGCTTTCGGTTGCACCGCTGGTGAAATAGACATCAGACTTGTCAGCACCAACAACAGCTGCAACCTGCCCTCTCGCCCTCTCAACAGCTTGCTTTGCTACAACCCCGAACTCATGAGTACGGCTCCCAGAATTACCATATTCCTCAGTCATATAGCGCATGACAACCTCTGCGACCCCTGAAGAAACCGGGGTTGTCGCATTGCAATCCAAGTAAACTGCCATTATCCTTGCCACCTCTTTCAATGTTCGTACGTACACACGACTTTTGTTCGAACCCATCGACATGGTGTCACATACAGTGTGGAGCGCAAGAGGTTACCATGTTTGAACCCTCCTTTGAGTTCGTTTTTCCAGCAATTCGTGGTATCCAGGCGGGCTCTGAGTACTACGTGTCAATGTGTCCTCTCAAGCTATTGCCACGCATCTTCAGGTTTGATGATGAGGATCTCTCGCCTGAACTGCGCGCACAGAGAACCCTCAACGTAGGGCGGATCCCGGTGATGGCTGACTATATAGTTCGCAATAGAGATTCCTACGTGTTTTCTGCCATCACCGCCTCGATTGACGGAGATGTGAGATTTGAACCAATGGGAACCAGTGGTGAAGCGAGCCGTATCGGGGCCCTCAGAATTGGGTTGGACGCACAATTTATCATCAATGATGGACAACATCGCAGAGCTGCGATTGAAGCAGCCCTAAAAGAAGATCCATCCTTGGCAGATGAAAGCATCTCTGTGGTTTTTTTCCTCGATCAGGGATTAGCGCGTTCACAGCAGATGTTTACAGACCTCAATCAGAATCAGGTCAAAGCCAGCAAATCTCTGGCCATCGCATACGACCAACGAGATAAGAGTGCTGCTGTCGCTCGGGCTGTTGCATCCAAATCCAAAGCCTTTAAAGGGATTGTCGATATGGAGCAAAACAAACTTGGTAAACGCTCCCGCAAACTCTTTACTCTTAGCGCTATTCATCAGGCAACTCATGCCTTGTTTAGCAATTGGGAAAGTATTGACATAACTAAAGCGACCCGTGAGGCATGCCGTTTTTGGAATGAAGTAGATAATGTCATACCAGAATGGAAACTCGTCAGGCTATCCAAACTGACTGCTGGGGAAGTTCGTGAAGACTTTATCCATAGCCATGCTGTAACACTGCACGCATTAGGTTTGGTTGGTAAGACTCTTCTTGAAAAGAATTATGACCTGAAGCAATCCTTATCTGGGTTATTGACACTAGATTGGCTACGTCAAAATGCAGAAATATGGGAAGGTCGGGCTCTGATCGCGGGCCGTATTCAAAAGACATCAAATACGACGTTATTAACTGCAACACTGATCAAACAACACCTTGACCTCCCCCTCTCTGAAGGAGAGGAACAAGCTGAATATCTATTTAGGAAAGGTAAGGCATGAGTACCGAAATACATACCCCTTCCCGTTCAGCATTTGATGCGGCCGGGTTTACAGAGACAATTCGGTTCTTGGTTGACCGCACCAAATCACTTTATCTTAGTGATCAGATCCCCTGGGTAATTGGTTACAGTGGTGGTAAAGACTCCACCGCTATACTCCAGCTAGTGTGGTATGCCATGCAGGAACTGCATGCCGAAGGTAAAGCCAATAAACCTGTCCATGTGATCAGTACTGATACGCTTGTTGAAAATCCGATTGTTGCCATGTGGGTAGGACGCTCATTGGAACAGATGCAACAAGCGGTAGCTGAGCAACACTTAAATATTATTCCACATCGCCTGACACCAGAAGTAAAAGATCGCTTCTGGGTCAATTTGATTGGTCGTGGTTACCCTGCTCCTCGCTATAAGTTTCGCTGGTGTACCGATCGACTCAAAATCAGTCCATCTAATAACTTTATTAAGACAGTCGTTAAAAATAACGGTGAGGCTATTCTTGTTCTTGGTACGCGAAAAGCGGAGAGCGCGACAAGAGCAGCAACAATGGAAAGTTATGAGAACAGAGAAGATAATACTCGTAGCGCTGTTGGATTAACTGTTAACAAACAGCTTGATCGTGTCTGGATATATACTCCTATCGCCGACTGGAGTAATGACGATGTCTGGCAATACCTGATGCAGGTTAAAAATCCATGGGGCTTTAAAAATCAAGAGCTACTTGGTATGTATCAAGGTGCAACTGCGGATGGTGAATGCCCTCTCGTCGTTGATAAGTCAACTCCTAGTTGTGGAGATAGTCGTTTTGGCTGTTATGTCTGTACCATGGTAGGTGAAGATAAATCTATGGCAGCCATGATTCAAAATGACACCGAGAAAGAGTGGATGTTGCCTCTCTTGCAGCTCCGCAACGAAATCGACATTAATGATTCAAATAAAGAGCGCAAAGGTAAAAAAATACAAGCAGACAAGGAACGTCGTGATTTTCGTCGAATGAATGGCTCCTTGACCGTTCATATCAATGAATATGGGGCGGATCTGGTGCGTGGTCCTTATCGGCAGCCATTTAGAGAACACATGCTCAAAAAAGTGCTTGAAGCACAAAAAATCGTACAAGAGATAGGACCAGATGAAGTTCGCAACCTAGAACTACTCTCTTTGGAAGATTTGGAAGCAATTCGACATATATGGCTGGAAGATAAACACGAGGTTGAAGATAGCGTTCCTCATATTTATGAACGTACGCTGGGGAAAAAATATCCAGGTATTAAACGTTCACATCATAGTTTATTAAATAGCAATATAATGGAAAAATTGAGAAATAAATGCTCTACGTACAATGATCCCGATGGTTTAATATATGAGCAGATTAGAACACTGATCTCGATTGAAGATAAGCATAGCAATATGCTGCGTCGTGCAAATCTATATAAAGAGCTGGATACAAGCTTGCAGACCATGGCCTTCAACAATATTCAAGAGGCCAGAGACTTTGCACTGAACAGAAAACTCAATGAAAACAAAATAAAACTATTACAGCCCAATTTACCTGATCAGGATAAAGAACAACTATTGTGGGAAAATGAGAAGCTGCAACTTGCTTTGACGAACAATAGTCATTTCTTGGAAGATGAACAAATTGATATTGAAGAGCTATCAGCATGATTTTTGAACAACTCGTGTTAGAAAATTTTGGTATCTATAAAGGACGCCATGAGGTTGACCTTGATAGCCCCGATCATAAAAGACCTATAATCCTCTTTGGTGCACTCAATGGTGGTGGTAAAACAACCTTTTTAGATGCCTTGCAATTGGCTCTTTATGGCAAACATGCCAAATGCTCCAATCGTGGTCGCCTTAGCTATCCAGCATATCTGGAGCAGGCGATAAACCGATACGCACCGGAAAAAAAAGCTTCTCTCTCACTTCGCTTCAGACATACCATTCTCGGTAAAGATCATACTTATGAAATAAATCGAGCTTGGGAGAAAGAGGCTGACAAAGAGTGTAAGGAAGTAGTTGTCGTCAGCCATAACGGTCATCCGGATGCACTATTGAGCGAGCATTGGGGAGAATTTATCAATGAATTTATCCCTCAATCACTGTCTGAATTGTTCTTTTTTGATGGTGAAAAGATTGAACATCTCGCAGATCCCGCTCGTTCTGCAAATCTGGTAAAGACGGGTATCGAAAGCCTGCTCGGTCTTGAATTGCTATCACAGCTCAATATTGACCTTGACGTGCTTAAAAAACGCGGTCAAAACCAGCTGCTGGATCCCAAGCAAAAGGTGAAACTGGAAGAAGCTGAAACTCGGCTTGCAGCCATTTTGGAAGCTCAAAATACATTACAGAATAACCTAATTGATATAGATGATCAGATTCTAGATAGAGAAGCTGAAGTAGCCTATTGGCGACAACAACTGAAAGATAATGGCGCTCATCTTTTACATAAAAAAGATGAGATCTCTCGTCAACAAGTTGAAATTACAACTAAGATAGATGGCATCAATAGCGAGTTGATCAAACTTGCTGCAGGGTCATTGCCTTTGAAGCTCGTCTCTTCATTAATAGAACAGACCAAGTCTCAGCTTTATAAAGAAGATGAGATAAAACGCTATCATATCGCTCGCTCTTTACTTATTAACCAAGAGAATAAAATATTTGGATTATTAAATGAACGAGGAACGGCTCATAATGTCATCCAGTCTCTGCAAACCGAGTTATCTAAAGAACGAGAGGCTTCTGATCAGCTCTACTCTGAACCCTGCTATTTAAACAGTAGCCCTGCAATTTTCGATGGTCTTGCTGAACGGCTCGCTGCCGAAGAACAGGAAGCGTCGTCACTAATGCAGGAAAAAGAAAAATTATATGAAAAACTGCAATTCGTAGAACGGCAACTCGCCGCTATTCCTGAGTTAGCATCTGTTGAGCATATCATTACACGCTCAGTCACAGCGGATAATGACCTAGAAAAAGCAAAGAAAGAGAAAGAGGAATTGCTTCTAGCTGTACAAAATTTGGCCGCAGACATAACGCAAGCAGAGATGCAAGTTACCTCAATTCGGGTACAAGGTAATGCTATCGATTTTGAGCAGCAGAGACAGCAGCAGCTCTTTGCTCATATGGGCAGACTACAAGATATTGTGGATTCCTTTAAAACAGATCTCATCAAAGATAACATCGATAAGCTACAAACAAAGGTCATCTCCAAGTTTAATCAGATAAAACGTAAAGACAGCCTAATCACAAAGATTGAAATTGATGCAGATTCGTTTGTATTAACTCTTTACGCACAAGATAATAAACCTATCTCCCCTGCTCGGCTCTCCGCTGGTGAAAGACAGCTGCTGGCCATAGCCGTCTTATGGGGGCTTGCTGATGAGTCAGGTAAAGAGTTACCAACAATTATTGATACCCCAATGGGGCGCCTTGATGGACAGCATAGAAGCCATCTAATCAAACACTATTTCCCACAAGCAGCATCTCAGGTCATTCTTTTATCGACCGATGAAGAGATCCAAGGCAAATACTATAAGGAGCTCAAGCCTTATATAGCAAAGGAGTATCATATACGTTTCGAGGAACAGAACTTTACCTCTACGATCAATCCTGGATACTTCCCGGAGAGAAATAATGATTGATAGTATTCGTTTGTCAGAAAAAGCTAAACAGCAGCTAATTGTTATCAAGCGCAAAACCGGTATAGAGAACTGGAATGTGCTTTGTCGTTGGGCTTTATGCCTTTCTTTAGCTGAAGAGTCAGCCCCACCATTCGAGGATATCAAAGCCGACAGTTCTGTTGAGATAAATTGGAAAACATTCTCTGGAGAGTATGATAAAATTTATATAAATATAATCATGATGAAATTCCATAATGATAAGTTATCACTAAATGAATATGACCATTGGATTAAAATTCATATTCACCGTGGAATTTCTTATTTACATACCCGGATATTAAAAATTGATGATTTTATGGGGCAGCTATAGCTGCCCCATAAATTAGTTTTGTATTAAATTTTTTTCTAACTCACTTGTGGCAACCCCATAATCTGACATTTTAAGCTCTTTATAACGTTCTCTAGTTTTTTTAATCTCAGCTTTTGTTCGAGGCGCAATATGACATATGAGCAAATCCTCAAGCAAACGTTGATAATCTCTCTGGGTCAACATTTTTATGCCTGATTCATTCATAGTTGTGACACTGCACCATGGATAACTCGCAAGAGTCCAAGGTAAATCTTCCAATTTATTAAGAATAAACTTCCAAGAAACTCTATTTTCCTCTAAAAGTTGGCGTATAACACTTGATATTGCCCGCTGTATAATCCCCTTTAAAAAAGGATGTTCAGAACCAGGATTTAATTTGGATTTTCTTAGCAGTCGCAAGTCATGATTATCACTAATTAATTTAACGATGTCTCCACAGGAAATTAATAGCTCATCGATTCGCTTTGATATAAAATCATAAGCCTCATCTAGCTGCTCTTCACTGGGTCTTGCGGCTTTTGATAAGTTATCAATTGATGAACCATATCCTATTGCTTTAATTATTTCATAAAGCTGTTTAATCGATGTAATTGCCTTTCTATCACTATCTTTGACGCTAGATGCTATTGATAATTCCCCACTATCACCAGCTTTAGTAAAAACTGCAACCCTATCTTGTTCAGATAAAATGGGGTGCCCTTCAATCAACCATCTATTGATAATGGCATACCCATCATCTTCATCAAGTGCTATGTTTTCACTAACAGACGTACTCTTTGCATTTTTATTTATATTGGTAAAGAGACGCCTAGTTTTTTGCTGACCATCTTTGGTTTTTTGATGACTAACCAAAATAACACTGATTTCTTCAGATGTCAGAGAATCATCAAGTTTAATCGCATCTTTTATTGCTTTAAGTCTATGTTGCCCATCAAGAGCAAAATATCTCTGTGTTCCATCAAAAGTCAAAAGACCAAAAGAACTATCTATACCAGAAACATGTTCTGTTTGCTCCATACGAACAGGTGTATATTTAGGGTCTCCCCCCCAAGCAGCTACAATTAATGAGCCAAGAAATCTATGCTTTGAGTTCAATATATATTCAGTGATTTCTTTGGTTCTATCAGATATACCTCTTTGAATAAGTTGCCCAAGTTGGTTATTACCATTTAATTCATGTGCAAACTCTATTTCTTTTGCGACTTGCCCATACTTCATCACACAAACAAAGTAAACCCAATCACCTACATGTGCTTTCAATGCTGGTATTAAAGTTCTATTTGACATTTAATTGCCTCGTTTTTAATTAAAATGCTTTTTCAGTCACCCCAAATGAACCATTGATTCTAATCTGATTACCATATGGGCAAAACAAATCATTAATCAATCCTTTCATTTTTTCCAATACATCCCTTTCACCAAATAAACAACAGCATATTAACTTTTTGAAATTCTTAGCATGTAGTTTATAATTTTTATTATTTACATCACGATGAACAGCAATATTTTCATTCAGGTCACTAAGTTCTCCACTGAAAAACTCATCACGGATGTTATGGCTTAACCCAACATAGACTATATAATTGAAGTTCATGGATGTCATGTCATCCAACTCGAACGATAAATCAGGATTCCAAACTAATATATAGAGTGCCATTTGAGGTGGTAGTTCAACATTTCTGTTATCCACATCAAAAATGAGTTTGTTACCTATATCAGAAAATGCTCGTCTAAAATCAAGAATTTTCTTTTTATCCAGCATGAACTCTACTGGTAATGATATTTCAATTTTTTTGGAGTGATTTACATTATCCATATCTTATTTCTTATTGAATGTCAGTTCTTCACTTGTTATTCTTTCGCAAGATGAACCTTTATATGTGAACAGTCCAACCATTGCTCCAGCCCCAGTTACAACCTTCAATACTAGAGAACCACTAGTACCAAGACTTCTATTTTCAACTAAAAATGAAGCAACACCATCAGAAATGACTCCTTTTAGTTTATAACTTCCAGTTTTAACCTCACCATCAGTTTTATAACTAACACTGAATTCACCTAAAAGCTGGTATCCTGACTGTTCAATAAATAATACATATGTAGTATTACAATCTTGTTTATTGACCTCTGCATGCCAATTTCCAGAAATCATTACACCACGATACATCCAAGACCTAAGCAGTGGAAGCAAACTCTTATTTTTTATTTCAATAAATATCCATATAGATAGCGAAGTCACAATACCGCTAACCACCCCACTAATAATGTCTGATGGAAATGAAGCCATTAAATTAACTCCCAAAATGCCTTATCCCGCATCATAGATACCTTTTTATCTCCATCGATATAGAGACTAAAGTGCTTATCTAGCTTGCGGATGGTTTCCATTAATTGTTCTTGCTCAGTCTTATCATCTTTATTAAAGATGGCCTTGATATCGGCATTCTTGATCTCGGCGACGCGATGTACCACCCAGGTCAAGATATAAGAGCCGTAATTGTTTTCCCCTGTTTTAAAGTGACTCAAGTCTTGGGTTGAGAGGATCACCCCCACCCCATACTCACGCCCCTCTTTCAGGATCTTGCGCAGGCTGGGGAAGTCCTGCGACATGAAGTTGTCGGCCTCGTCGACCAGGATCATCTTGGTGATCTGGCGATAATCCCCGTTTACTTGCGGCTTGCCGCGTTTTTGCATCTGCGAATAGAAGAGATCCAGCGTCAGGGCTACCACCAGGTTCTGGATCTGCGGTGAGTAGCCCGCCAGCTCGATCACCGTCACACCATCGAGTAGCTCATACAGGGAGCTCACCTTATCCGGCATGGTTTCAAAGATCTCGTAAGTGACCAGCGAGTCGAGCGCCGCGTAGAGAGAGTCCTCTTCTACCTTCTCCTGCTCAAGATAGAGATCCCACACCTGAGCCAAGGTGGGCGCAGGCCTTGACCAGGTGCAGGCATCAGCTCTGCTGATCCCCGCAAGCTCATAGGCATCGAGGATCAACTTGCGCAGTCGCAGCTGCTGTTTGGGCCCAAGGCCAAAAGCTTTGGCCAGGGTCTCGGCAAACCCGGTCGCGGTATGCACCGGCAGCATCGGCATATCGCCATAGAGCGAGAGCGGATTGTACGGCAGGCGATACAACCGCAGCCGCTTGCTCTGGTTTGCCTCGCTAAAAGCATCATCCACATAGTCAGATTTGTAATCGAAGATCAGCAGGCCGATCCGTGCGCCCTCGACGTTGTTGTCCTGCTGGCGCATCAGCTGGGTGATCAGCGACTTGGTAAACTGGGTTTTGCCGGTGCCCATGGTGCCAATGATGCCGGTATTGGTATTCATAAAGCGGGCTGTATTGGTCGGCTCCCAATAGAGCGGCGTTTGCCGCAGCGCCTCGTGGCCAAACAGGATACGCATGGGCTCTGTCGGCTCGATGGTCAGTCCGGTTTCCACCGTTATTGGGGTAACCGGATCGGTGTTTTGGGTATCAGTGGCTGGTGCCACTGGCGCCGTATCCACTGCCTCATTGCCCCCTTCTTTTGGCTGCGGTTGAGAGCCAGATTCAGGCTCCGCCACCTCTTCTCTGGGCCCCAGCAGATATTGTTTGTCGACATGGCACAGGGTCACCAGCTCATCAAGCGCAGGGGCGCTACAGGCCTGAATAAGGCTACCCAGCAAGGCGTAGGGCAGTTCAACCTGTAATACGCCCCGTTCGGTCATCTGGTAGTGAGGCACAAAGAAGCTGTCGTTTTCGATATGGGCGACCACAAAGCCTTCGGGATAGTCGGGCACGCTGGCCAGGGTATATTCCCCTTTGAGCCACCACTCCCGCTCGGTCAACAGCGGTGCAAGCTGTGCAGGCTGCATCACCTGATAGAGGCACAGCTTGTCGACCTGCATCAGCACCTGGCGAATAAAGAGACCACGGTAGAGCCGCGCAGCCAAGGTATTGGGGCCAAGCACCTCTTCCATCAGGTAACGTTTTAGCTCCAGCGCCTGTTGCCCGGCATAGGCAAAGTCAGGTCTGACACCGGTCTTGACCTCCAGAGGCAACAAATAGAGTTGCTTGCCCTTGAAGCCGACAAAGAGCACGTCATCGGAAATGGCCCCTTTGCGATACCCATGCACCTGACGGGAGAACTCGCTGTCGCTCATCTTGAGGCCAACATTGCCGGAGACGCGGATCATCTCGGCCACGGAGAGGGGGACCCAGCAGATATCGGATTGCCGCAACAGGGCCGAGACAAACTTGTAGGCACCGATGATGCCGTTCTTCTCTTTGCGCTCCTTGTCGTTGGCCGTGAGCATCTTGAGCAGCCACTCGCCGTTGAAGGCATTGAATTCGGAGAGCAACGTCTCCCCTTGTCCGTGACCCTCTTTTTGCAGCAAGCGTTTAAAGAGGTCTACCTGCTTGGTTACCGTGATGGCGTCATAACCGGCCGCACTGGTGTATTGATCCGAGTAGTGGATCAGCACCACATCCTGCTGACTGGTGAAGAAATCTAGAGTCACCTTGGGATCGATGATGGTGGTCCACAGTGCGCTGTCATAAGAGCGGGTCAGCAGTGCCTTGAAATCAGCACTGACCGCCAGCCCCAGGCTGGTTTCCAGATACTGGGCATTGCTCTGGCTGGCCGGTTGCCACAGGTTGCCCAACAGGCGGGCCACCCGCAGCGACTGCACCCCTTGATAGGGCACGCCACGCAAACCAAAGGCGGTGAAATAGGCCGCCCCTTTCGTTTCGGCCGCTTCCCCGGCGATCAAGCCATCACACAACACACCACTCAGTGCCTCATCGGTATTGATGGGATGGCACTCTACCGGCTCCTGGTTGCGGAAGAACGCCAGATGGGCATAGGCAAACTGCTCGCGCTCGTTGGGCAGGGTGAACTTGCTGTAGGTCAAACGGCTGCGGATCAGGTCGATCAACATATCGGCCTCAGCACGCAGCGCAGTGGTGTTCAAGCCAAGCCAGGCTTTCAGCTCGTCATAAGCGGCCGTTTCGGCAAAGCGGTCGAAGTCATTGAATTGCAACCGCTCATCGTAGAAGTTCACATGAATGGCGATCGCCTGCTCTTTGTGCAGCTTGAAGTGCTCGATCAAACCGAGGAAGAGCTCTGCCCCACTCGCCTGATTGATGGCATTGACGATCAGGGTGCTCTTGGCCCCGGCACTGAACAATCGAGAATAGGCCTGGGTAAACTCGGCCAGTTTGTCGCGCACCAGACGCTTGATGTAGCTGTAGCTCTCCTGTTTTTGTGGCACCACGTCGAGCCAGAAGCTGTTCTCCCGCACCGGCAGCAGATGAGCGTAACCTGAGTCATTGTCATAGACGAAAGGCAGCAAGCCAGATGCAACCAGGCGCTCGCGGGTCACCTCTGCCAATTCGGCAAAAGAGCTGACGCCATCTTCATCGCGATCGGCTTTTATCTCGGCCACCAGTTGCAGGTGATAGGCAAGTACCAAGGGGTGCAGCGGGCTAAGGCGTTGCCACTCATCCTGGCGGCACAGACCGATGCGCATCAACTGTTTGTGCTCGAGCGCCAACACCGCATTGGTCGGTATCTCGCTTAATGCCGCTTCGTAGGCATCCAGCACCCGTTGCACCAGGGCGCAATAGCTGTCGCCCCAGGCAACCAGGCTCGGCAAGGTTTTATGGTGTTGCAGATAGTCAAACAGGGCGGCATAAGCGCCATGTAAATCAGGGAACCTTGCACTAATCGCCGCAAGTGGCATGGGTTCGGCGCTCAAACCGATATACAAGGCCCGCTCATCAACCATCCTAGCTTCGAGATTCAGCAGCTGCTGGCGGATACCGGCCACGCCACTTTCGCTGTTATCGAAAATGATCTTGCCTTTGGCCCGCAGATACTCGGCATTACGGTCATCTCTGAGCAGCTTGGCGAAACGATCTCTGTCAAATAGCAGCGGAACGCAGATGCTCTCATCGGCGGCCGGGCCTTCAATATTGATGGGCAAGCGACGCTCGCCATTGACCAGCTCAAACTGGATCTGTTCGCTCTGCTCGGCCAGCGCATCAAAGTTCACCCAGCCACAGGCGCGGCAGTCCACTTCACCCTCATAATCAGCCAGATGCATGATAGCGTTTTGCTCTGGGTTGACCTTGAACTTGTTCTCTTCCAGCAGCAGGGTCAGCCACTTCTTGCCCGCATCTACTCGGAAGCAGTGCAACAACTCATCGAAATAGAAATCTCCCTGCTCTACCACTAGACAACGGAACTTGTACTCTTCGGAGCGGTTATCGCGTTTGAGCTCAAGGCTAAAAAAAGTGGGTTCTCCTGTGACGGGCAAGGTCACCGTCGCCCAGCAACGCTTACCACCGACACGGCTGACAGAATAAGTGACCGCATTTTTGAGCGGCCCATTGTGCATCAGTTTGAACTGGCTCTCGTCCAGATCATTACCGATGAAGGTAAAAGAGAGGTTGAGGGTTTTCTCCCCCGGCGGGAGCTGGATCAGCAGGCTCAGGTCGCGTTGTCCCGCCTTGCTCTGGCTTTTGGCTCTTTGTTGCAGTGAACCACTGTCAGCGGCCACCTCTTCCAATAGCAACTTTTGCGCTTTGTTGGCTTCAATCTCTTTGAGGTAGGCCTCGAATTCCAGATCACGCCAGCTCTCATCCTGGAAATGCTGGCGGATAAACTTGGCGCTGAACTCTTTCAGGACACTCTCGAGCTGATCGAGATCATAATGCTCAACCGCATCTTCAATCTCGCGTCGCAGCTTACGGTTTGCTTGGAGCCGCTTGCTGATCTGGGCCTTCTTGCCACTCCAGCTCAAAATGACCGGGTCATTGAATAGCTGAAGCTCATCAAACTCCAGAACACCATCTTGATCAAGTGCACTAAACAGAGGAGCAAAACCAAATACAGTCGCCCCCTCTTCGGTGATGAGGGCCAGTTGCTCTTCAAGCAGGCAGGCTGACAGCTCCTTGTTACTGCTGCCAACATCAATCAGCGCGCCAAGCTGCTGCGAGAGACTATCCGGATGCCAGACAGCACCGGGCGCCCCCAAATCAAGCGCACTGTTGATCAGGGTATCCAGCATGCTGTTGTGGATAATGAGCAGGGCTGCTTTTTCAAATTCTGCACTGCGCCCTGCGACCAGATCACGCAAACGGGAAATGTAGTTTTCGGTAAATCCCGGAGCCTCACCATGCAACACAGGTAAAACCCGCACGCCATTGCACTCTACGTATGGCAGGTCAATGCCATCGGCCGTAGCAAGAGTATTTGTGGCAGCAAAGGTCACCAGTGACTGATAGAGCACCAGACCGTTTTCTGCACTGGGGGATTTGAACTGGTAACGAGAGCCGGGTTCAATGTCGGCACTGACCCACTCGATGAAACGTTCGGCCAGAAAATGCTCAAAGGGTCTTGCGGACATATACGGCGTCTCCACTGTCACTCATTCGTTCTACATTGCCCATGCGCTCATAGAAGCTGACCAGTTGCTGCAATGACTGGTTATCAAGATAAAAACCGCGCTGCTCGAAGCCTTTGCGCAGATCGTGCAGGCGCAGCTTGTCGGCCTTGCCGATGGTGAGATTGGTCAACAGCAACAGCTGATCCTGATTCAGCACCAGGGTGCGGCCAGCGGCCCCCCGTGCCTGAATAAAATCACTGAGCAGCTTCTCCTCCAGCTCTTTGACATATTTCTTGTTCACGCCGCCACGGGAGGTATTGGCATCACGGAATTGCTCCAGAGCCAACTCTTTGAGCTGCTCAAAGGCTTCTGCCACGCTGTTTGTGAGAGGGCGCTCAGGCCGTAACCCGCGCTTCTCTCTAAAGGCCTGCAGATAGTTGTTCAAATCTTCCAGCAACTGAGTCTGGTCAGCATATTGCGTGGCATCGTGATAAACCTGCCAAAGCGGTCTTTTCTTGGCATCCCCTGGCAACTGGAGCACGTCAAGGGCGGAAAGCAGCGGGAAAACCCGCTCGCTGGCAGCAGCCAGCAGCTTGTAGCCAGAACGTTTTACCGAAGTACGTTCAGAGCTGGCCTTTTCCGAATCGAGGATAAAGTAGAGGGGTTTGCTTTGGGGCTCATGTTGCCAGTCGGTCACATTCAGTGCCAGCTGAGCACAATAAGCAAAGGCATACAGCTTGAGTGTGCCAGGCAAGGCTTGCAGCAGGTATTGGGGATGTGCAGCCAAAAAGCGAATATCTTCACGAAATACGGCATTCAAAAACGGCAGATAAGGTTGCTCATCCTCATTTTTTACCAGGCTGCCGCTTTGCAGCCTGCCTTGCAAAACGGACAGCAGTTCTTGCTCGACAAAGTTGAGCTTGTCATCGAGCGCATCTTCCAAGAAGAAATCCCCCAACAGACCTGCAAACAATTTGCACAACCGCGTATCTGGTGCGCTGAGATCGGCTTGCCCACTCTTCTTACCTTTGGCCTTAAACAACAGGAACAGCGGTGAAATATGGAAGAGTGCATCATTTGAAAAATAGGCTCGCTCAAGCACCTGCCAAAAATCAGGATCGTCGAGCTTGCCTGCAAACCGGGCTTTGCACTCCTCCTTAAACTGCTCGAATTCATAGGCAGTCACCTGCTTGCGCAAGGAAAGCCCGAGCACGACACCTGTCACGGTATCCCAGTGAAACTCATTGCCTTTGTTGCGAATGGGCCAGTAGTTGGTGAGCTTGTTTTTATCAACCGGAGCTAATCCGACAGGAATTGGATACAGAGACATGGCTATCTGGTTCCTTCTACAGTGATCATGCCGTCATCCAAACCAAGACGGTAATGCTGATCACCTTCGTAATAGTGAAGAACAGGGCTCTTTTTAGCGACAGCGCGGATTTGCTCAACCATCTCATCAAGCAACACGATGGCATTCTTGTCGTACTTGTTTGGTCGATAGCCATTGTTGAGCTTGCAGATCAGCTCAAACAGATTGAGGTTGATTGCCATTGGTGCCAAGGGCTGATCATCAACCTTCAGATAGGCGCTGAAATGATCGTGTTTCTCGACATGCTGACGCTGAATTGCGCTGTAATCAGCTTTCAGATCGACAGGTGCCGCGACATGACACTGGCCAAATTGACCAAGAGAAAGCTCTCGCTTTGACAACTCAGGGGCATTGCGGTTGGCATAAACAAAAATGGCCGAGATCAGCGCTTTCACATAGAAATTGCGCAAGGCCAGCTGGCTTCCACCCTCCCCAAGATACTGACTATGCTGCAGCCAGACAGTGGCATAGTGTTCAAGTACCTGCTCTTCAAAATCGACTTTGAATTGGTGATGGTAGTTATTGCCAAGGTCACAGTCCTTAAGCAGATAAAAAAGCCGCAGAAGGGATGCGGCTTGACCCGCTTTATCACGAGGCTCGTTGAATATGAGCCCCAGTTTTGCCAGCTCGTTCATAAAGGCATCCAGCGCCTCATCCGGTAGATTCAGCTCATAACGCAGCACAAACTGGTCTACCGCTTGGGTATGAATCAAGGCAGGATCAAAGTCAGCAAGACGCAGGCTTAGCTCGCTGTCTTTAGCCAGAAACAGGTTGTCAAAGAGGTAATGCTCCCCGGCCAGAAGCTGATGGAGCAGATCCAGCAAGGCGCGAGTCGTAATGAATTGATCCTTGATCAAACGGGTTTTGAACAGAGTCGTAATGATAATCTCTTGCACGTGTTCATTGGCCAGCAGCCTGAAATTGGCGATGAGGTGCATGTCGCGTTGACGTTGCTCATCTGCAAGCGCAATAGCATGAAACAGATTGTCATCGGTTGGCTGGGTTAACCGCTTGAGCAGTTGACGCATAAAGCTTGAATAGCTGCCTGTATCATCATTAAAACGAAATTTTGGATAGGACTCGAAATCCAGAAAGTGATATGCCCCTTGCGTTCTCTCGCCGCTATCCAAGAAGCGCTCAATCACGCCACGCAGTGCACTGTGCCGCTCAGCCCCTTCTTTGGCAAAGTTGGCCAGCATACCGATGTTGATACCAACCACCAGGGGTTGGGCACCGTTTCCTGCAAGATCAAAGAGTTCGTTTAGCGCATCGATTGCTGATTGATGAGGCGAAAAGCTATGGGTTGCATCCAGATGGAAGGTATATCTGTTTTTATATTGGTCATAGCTACGTGACAATATTTCAGATTTGCCATCACCACTACTGCCGCATAAAAACACACACTCACCAGGCTGCAATGAACGGAGGCACTTTTCAAAGTCATGCTCTATTTCGGGTGTAACGTAGAGATAATCCTTGAGATCATCAAACAGATCTCTCTGACGTTGTGTTGTCGTCTTGACCGAGAAAGAAGAAGATTTAGCCAAGACCCCGAGGGCCTTGCGAAGGGAGATTGAGCTCACGATATAACCCTGCCATTTCCATATCAGCAAGATAGTAACCGATTGAATCATTGAGAGACTACTAGAAAGACATGTCTTTGTATGACTCCTTGATGCCCGTCATAGCAAACCTCAACTAATTACCAAAACGTGCTCACCATATGCGCACTTTTAATCCAACACCAGCTACAGAACAGGTTTGGTCTACAGCCACCTCTGAACTTCCAGCTTCGATGTTTTGAAAGCACTCTGAAGAAGATGACGGTCCATCTTGTTTGTATTTCCTGCTGCCTTCTTTTTCTACAAAACCGGCGCCCTCTCCCCCGCCTGCTGGCAGGCCCAGTCGATGAAGGCTTGCGCCTTGGGGTTCTGGCAATTGGGCAGGGTGGCGATGTAGTAGCGCTGGGCGCAGCGCACCGCCATGTCCGGGAAGGGGGCCACCAGCTCGCGCCGTGCCAGCCGCTTGCTCACCAGGTTCTGCCGTCCCATGGCGATCCCGGCGTGGTTCATGGCGGCGATGATGGCGAGATCGGAGCGATCAAACCCCATGCTGGCCCTGCATGCCGAAAGCGACACGCCGGACTGCTCGGCCCAGCTGGACCACTCGTCGCCGTCGGAGTCATGGCCCCAGGCTTGCCGATCATGGAGCAGGCGGCAGTGCGCCAGGTTGGCTGGGTTGCCGAGCAGCCCGTGCTGTTCGGCATACTCCGGGCTGCACACCGGCACCATGTACTCGTCCATCAGCGGATGGATGGCGAGCCGCGCAGGCGTCTTGTCATCGAAATAGAGGGTGAGATCGATGCCGTAACCGTGCAGGTTGATGTTCTCGTTGCCGGTCATGATATTGAGCTCGATCTGGGGATGCAGGCGGGAGAAATCCGCCAGCCGAGGCACCAGCCAGCACTGGGCGATGGAGGGGCGTGAGTAGACGGTCAGGGTGCCCGACAGCTCCTGATGGCGGATCTCCAAGATCTCCTGGTTGATGAACTCCAGCGATGACTTGAGCGCCCAGAACACCCGCTGCCCGTCTGCCGTCAGCGCCACCTTGCGGTGAAAACGCTGGAACAGCTTGAAGCCGAGATCCTCCTCCAAGGCGCTTATCCGGTGGCTCACCGCACTCGGGCTGAGCGCCAGCTCGTCGGCGGCCAGCGCAAAGGAGCCGTGTCTGGCTGCCGCCTCGAAGGTGTGCAGCCTGGCCAGCTGATAGCCGTTGAGCAGCTTGTTTCCTGCAACACTGCTTCTTGCCACATAGTTCTCTTCGCCGTACATATGCCCCCCCTTGCGAAACCGGCACCGATGATACCGAAAAAGTGGCCCGCTGCATCAGCTCACACCACGCAAAACCACCTTCACACCATAAATGTGATGAATGTGGCACCTTTGCATCAACCCAGCTCACCCAAGCTGCCGATTTCATCATTTGTCAGGGAACCTGCATTTTCATTCAATAGCGCCAACATCATTCCCATGACAGAGGCACGCCATGAATTCAGAAATGTGGATCGTCGGAACCCTGCTGACCAGCATACTGCTGATCGTCGTCACCATAGTGAAGGGCAAGGTGCACCCCTTCCTCGCCCTGCTGCTGGCAAGCTTCTATGTGGGCGCCCTGATGGGGATGAACCCGCTCAAGATGGTCAATGCCATGGAGGAAGGCATAGGCGGCACCCTGGGCTTTCTGGCCGCCGTCATCGGTCTTGGCACCATACTCGGCAAGATGATGGAGGTGTCGGGCGCCGCCGAGCGCATCGGCCTCGCCCTGCAGCAGTGCCGCTGGCTGTCACCCCAGGTGACCATGGTGCTGGTCGGTCTGGTGTGCGGTATCACCCTGTTTGTGGAGGTGGGGGTAGTACTGCTCATTCCGCTGGCCTTCTCCATCGCCCGCAAGACCAACACCTCGCTGCTTACCCTGGCCATTCCGCTCTGTACCGCCCTGATGGCCGTGCACTGCATAGTGCCGCCCCACCCCGCCGCCCTCTATGTCACCAATCAGCTGGGTGCCGACGTGGGATCCGTCATCGTCTATGGCCTCGCGGTCGGGTTGTTTGCCTCGCTGGTAGGCGGCCCGCTGTTTCTGAAGCTGCTGGGCAAGCGGGTACCGTTCAAGGAGGTGCCTGCCGCCTTTGCCGACATCCAGGCCCGTAACGAGGCCGAGCTGCCGACCTTGGGCGCCTCTCTCTTCACCGTGTTGCTGCCCATCCTGCTGATGCTGGTCAAGACGGTGGCCGAACTCAACATGGATCACGCCAGCCACCTCTATACCCTGCTGGAGTTTATCGGCAACCCCATCACCGCCATGTTCATCGCCGCCTTCACCGCCTACTACGTGCTGGGGATCCGCCGGCGCATGCAGATGGAAGGGCTGCTGGACCAGACCGAACAGTGCTTCTCCTCCATCGCCAACATACTGCTGATCATCGGTGCCGGCGGCGCCTTCAACGGGGTACTCAAGGCCAGTGGCCTGGGGGACGGCCTGGCCACCATTCTCTCCCAGCTCGACATGCATCCCATCCTGCTGGCCTGGCTGGTGGCCATCGTGCTGCACGCCGCCGTGGGATCAGCGACCGTCGCCATGATGGGGGCGACCGCCATCGTCTCCCCCATCATGGTGCACTACCCGAACATCAGCCCGGAGATCATGACGCTCGCCATCGGCTCCGGCGCCATTGGCTGCACCATGGTCACCGACTCCCTGTTCTGGCTGGTCAAGCAGTATTGCGGCGCCACCCTGAACGAAACGCTCAAGTACTACACTACCGCCACCTTCGTCGCCTCCCTGATGGCGCTGGCCGGCACTTTCCTGCTCTCCTGTATCGTGTAACGAGGCCGAGAACACCATGAAAAACATCGACGTATCACAACTCACCCAGCAGTTTCCGCTGCTGCAATCCCTGATCGCGCTGGAACCGGTCAGCTGGTTCAACCCCAAGACCACCACCCTGGTGGAAGGTCTTCCCTATGTGGGGCTCGATGGCAGCGATGTGGCGGATGCCTCCGCCCGCCTGGCCCGCTTCGCCCCCTACCTGTGCGAAGCCTTCCCCGAGACCCGCGCCAGCAAGGGCATTCTGGAGTCCGAGATCGCCGCCATTCCCGCGATGCAGGCCACTCTCAACCAGCGTTACGGCCTTGAGGTCAGCGGTCGATTGCTGCTGAAAAAAGACAGCCATCTGCCCATCTCCGGTTCCATCAAGGCGCGCGGCGGCATCTACGAGGTGCTGGCCCATGCCGAGCAGCTGGCCATCAAGGCTGGTCTGCTCTGCGAAGAGGACGACTATCGCAAGCTGTTCACGGACGAGTTCCGCCACTTCTTCAGCCAGTACAGCATTGCGGTGGGCTCCACCGGCAACCTCGGCATGTCCATCGGCATCATGAGCGCCCGCCTCGGCTTTCGCGTCACCGTCCACATGTCAGCTGATGCGCGGGAGTGGAAGAAGCGCAAGTTGCGCGAACATGGTGCCATCGTGGTGGAATACGCAGAGGATTACGGGGTGGCGGTGGAACAGGGGCGCAAGGAGGCCGAACGCGACCCCAACTGTTTCTTCATCGATGACGAGAACTCCCTCACCCTGTTCCTCGGCTACGCGGTGGCCGGTGAGCGGGTGAAAAAGCAGTTTGAGGAAATGGAGATTGTGGTGGACGCCGACCATCCGTTGTTTGTCTACCTGCCTTGCGGCGTCGGCGGCGGCCCCGGCGGAGTGGCCTTTGGCCTCAAACTCGCGTTCGGTGACCACGTTCATTGCCTGTTTGCCGAGCCGACCCACTCCCCCTGCATGCTGCTCGGGGTGCACACCGGCTTGCACGATGCCATTGCGGTGCAAGACCTTGGCATCGACAACCTCACCGCGGCCGATGGCCTCGCGGTGGGGCGCGCTTCCGGCTTTGTCGGCCGCGCCATGGAGCGGCTACTGGCAGGTTTCTACACCCTGAGCGATCAGGAGATGTACGACCTGCTCGGACTCTTGGCCCGCGCTGAGCAGATCAAGCTCGAACCTTCTGCGCTGGCCGGCATGGCAGGTCCGTGGCGCGTCGCAGCCGACCTTGCGTGGCAGACCGGTCAGGGGCTGGATGCAGCAAAAATGGCTCGGGCCACCCACCTGGTATGGGCCACCGGCGGCGGCATGGTGCCCGCCGAGGAGATGGAAAAGTACCTCGCCAGCGCCCGCCGCTGATCTTTTTTTCAGCCATAAAACCCGCCAGACTGGCGGGTTTTTCTCGTGTGGGATCAGCAAGATGGCGCCTCTGCTCACCATCCCATACATCAGACGGCCAGACAGCTGGACACCCTGAATTGCCGACAATCCCCCCAAGCTGGTTATTTTGTGATACGATAGTGGCCGTTTTTTGACATCTGCACCCACGTTGGCGCCCTGATCCGGCGAGATCGCGACCCAATCCGTCGATCACAACCATCACGGGCATGCAGAAAAACCGTGGCCTGATGGCCCCGTCCGGCACAAAGCCTGGCGGCGGTCAGCAAGACACACGAGATAAGGAGATCGGGCAATGAAACAATATCAAAGCTGGCTGGGACAATATCTGATGAGTCGCCGCGATGGGGATCACGCCATGGCATCCGAACTCGCCAGCTCCATCTGCGAGTTCTGGCAGGCCCAGGGAGACGAGGCCGAGTTCAGCAAATGGCAGCAGATCTACCAGCAGCACGTGGAAAAGACCACCTGACCCATTGGGTGCCCCCCTCGGCACCCGCCCATCACCCATAAAAAAACCGGCGCTCATGGCGCCGGTTTTGCATTTCAGGGACCAAATTACATCTGGTCGACCATGTCCTGGGCGAACTGGGAGCAGGAGCGCAGGGTGGCCCCTTCCATCAGACGCTCGAAGTCATAGGTGACGGTCTTGTTGCGGATCGCCGCTTCCATCCCCTTGATGATGAGGTCGGCCGCTTCGGTCCAGCCCATGTGACGCAGCATCATCTCGGCGGAGAGGATGAGGGAGCCCGGGTTGACCTTGTCCTGACCGGCATATTTCGGCGCGGTGCCGTGGGTTGCTTCGAACAGGGCGACGCCGTCGCCGATGTTGGCACCCGGCGCGATGCCGATGCCGCCCACCTGGGCCGCCAGCGCGTCGGAGATGTAGTCGCCGTTCAAGTTCATGCAGGCGATGACGTCATACTCGGCCGGGCGCAGCAGGATCTGTTGCAGGAAGGCGTCGGCGATGACGTCCTTGACCACGATGGTCTTGCCGGTCTTCGGGTTCTTGAAGGAGCACCAGGGGCCGCCGTCGATGAGCTGGGCATCGTACTCTTTCTGGGCCAGGGCGTAGCCCCAATCCTTGAAGGCACCTTCGGTGAACTTCATGATGTTGCCCTTGTGCACCAGGGTCACGGAGTCGCGATCGTTGTCGATGGCATACTCGATGGCGGCACGGACCAGACGCTCGGTACCGGCCTTGGACATGGGCTTGATGCCGATGCCGCAAGTCTCGGGGAAGCGAATTTTCTTCACGCCCATCTCGTTTTGCAGGAAGGCGATCACCTTCTTGGCTTCGTCGCTGTCTGCTTTCCACTCGATGCCGGCGTAGATGTCTTCGGCGTTCTCGCGGAAGATCACCATGTCGGTCAGATCAGGACGCTTGACCGGGCTCGGGGTGCCCTCGTAGTAACGGACCGGACGCAGGCAGATGTAGAGATCCAGCTCCTGGCGCAGGGCCACGTTGAGGGAGCGAATACCGCCGCCGACCGGGGTGGTCAGCGGGCCCTTGATGGCCACGCAGTATTCACGAATGAAATCCAGGGTTTCGGCCGGCAGCCAGGCACCTTCGCCATAGACATGAGTCGACTTCTCGCCGGTGTAGATCTCCATCCAGGCGATCTTGCGCTCGCCTTTGTAGGCTTTCTCGACCGCGGCATTCACCACATTCAACATGGCCGGGGTCACGTCCACACCGATGCCATCCCCTTCGATAAACGGAATGATCGGATGGTTGGGAACCTGCAGCTTGCCGTTGGCATCGACTGTGATTTTCTGGCCCTGGGTCGGGATAACTACTTTGCTTTCCATCGGCATCTCCTAACTTCCGTTTGTTATCAATCTGTAAGTTGCGCGCGGCCATCTTAAGCCCATCCATTTGCAGAATCAAATGGCGAGCACGCATGTCAGACCATAGTCGCGCACTGGATCACAATGCGTCCATTCAGCCAGCTCCGGATCCGAAGCAGCCCCGCCAGCGCCTGACTCGGACAGGCTCCAGCAGCATCCCTGCTTATCCCGCCAGCCCCTCGGCCTGCCCCTGCGGCTGGCTGAGTGCCCGGTACTGGGAGGGGGTCAGCCCGGTC
This sequence comes from Aeromonas sp. DNRA1, assembly GCF_963888745.1. NCBI lineage: Bacteria > Pseudomonadati > Pseudomonadota > Gammaproteobacteria > Aeromonadales > Aeromonadaceae > Aeromonas > Aeromonas sp. DNRA1. Next base: position 720,443 of record NZ_CAWPKQ010000001.1, read on the forward strand.
TTCTGCTTGAACACCCGGCAAAAATAGTTCACATCGCTGTAACCACAGCGGCTGGCCACCTCTTCCAGCCGAAACCGGTACTTTTTCAGCATGAACTTGGCCCGATCGATGCGCACCCAGCTGATGTAATCGGCCAGGCGCATATGCCCCTGCTCGCGAAACAGGTGGGATAGGTGGCTGGCCGAGACGTTGAAGCGATGGGCGATCGAATCCCGGCTGATGGGGCGGTGAAAGTTCTCCTGGATATAGATGCAGATTCCGTGAAACAGCTCGGCCCCCCGCGGCCGCTCGAAGGTGGACTCGGCCAGCAGCTGGCGCACGCTGGTGAGCAGCGCCTGCAACAGGTGATTGTCGGTGGGGGAGCGAGCGGGATCCTCGGTCAGCACGTTGAGCGCCGCCAGTATGTGTTCGTTCACATGGCCGGCCCGGGCCATGATGCTGTGCTTTTGCACGTCAAAGAAATCGGGGTCTTCCCGCCGCTTGCTCACCAGACTGAAGCCCAGCTGGCGCTTGCCGAACAGCAGGCTCAGCACCGAGCAGTCGGAGGTCCAGAGCGGCTTGTTCCAGCCGTTGGGGGGGATGTAGAGCGCCTGCCCCGGGGCGATGCAGATCTCCTGGCAGCCCTGCTCCCTGTCCCAGATCTGGTTGCGATACTCGCCGCTGAACACCAGCTCGAGGCGGGGAAAGTTGACCTGATAGCTGAAACCGGGCGGCACCCCCTGATCCTGGGCGAACCAGATCTGGTCGAAGGGGGTCTGCTCGTGGAGGGCGCCATCGAGCAACTGGCTGAAGACAAGAGACATGCTGATCCTGATCAAGAGAGAGGCAAGCGGTTGCGGTGCCCGCGACCGCCCATGTTATAGTCCGGTCCACGGCAGCAATGCCACCCTTTTCTGCACCCGATTTTCTGCACACCCAATGAGGCATCCCTTATGAGCAGTCGCGATCTGCCCTCTTTTTTGTCAATGCAAAATCCGATTCAAGGCTACGACTGGGGCAGCCATGACGCCCTCACCACCCTGTTCGGCATCCCCAATCCGGCGGGCAAGCCCCAGGCCGAGCTGTGGATGGGTGCCCACCCCAATGGCTGCTCCGAGGTGATGCTGGCCGGGCAGGCACAGAAGCTCTCGATCCTCATAGAGCGCGCCCCCGCCGCCGTGCTGGGCGAGGCCACCCAGACCCGTTTCGGCAGCCTGCCGTTCCTGTTCAAGGTGCTGTGCGCCGAGAAGGCCCTCTCCATTCAGGTGCACCCGAGCAAGGCGCAGGCCGAAGCCGGCTTTGCCAAAGAAGAGGCCGCAGGCATTTCGCCCAAGGCCGCCAATCGCAACTACAAGGATCCCAACCACAAGCCTGAGCTGGTGTTTGCCCTCACCCCCTATCAGGCGATGAACGGTTTTCGCGCCATCCCGGCCATCCTGGCGCTGTTCGAGCGGGTCAAGCTGCCCGCCCTTGCCGAGCTGGTCGCCGCCCTCACCGCCAGCCAGAATGAAGCGGGCCTGCAGCACTTCTTCCACCAGCTGCTGGTGCTGGAAGGGGCGCGCAAGGAGGAGGCACTGGCGGGCCTGCTGGCCTTTGCCGCCGCCCATCAGGATGAAGAGACCTTTGCGCTGATCACCAGCCTGGCCGCCCAATACCCGGGGGATGTGGGGCTGTTCTCGCCGCTGCTGCTGAACGTAGTGACCCTGCAGCCCGGTCAGGCGATGTATCTGGACGCCTGTACCCCGCACGCCTATGTGCGCGGCACCGGCCTCGAGATCATGGCCAACTCCGACAACGTGCTGCGCGCCGGGCTCACCCCCAAGTACATAGACGTGGCCGAGCTGTTGGCCTGCACCCGCTGCTTGCCCAAGCCGGACGACCAGATCCTGCTTGCTCCCCGCATGGAAGGGGCGGTGCAGCACTTCGAGGTGCCGGTGCCGGACTTCACCTTCAGCGTCTATCCGGCGGGCGAGCATCAGCTCACCACCGCCAGCGCCGAGATCCTGTTTGCCATCGACGAGGCCGTGATCCTCAAGCGCGGTGACGACACCCTGCGTCTCGAGAAGGGTCAGTCCGCCTTCATCCCGGCCGCCACCGGCCGCTACCAGCTGCTGGCCGAGGGCCGGGTCGCCCGCGCCGGCAACCGCTGCTAAGCCGATTCAAATCGACTCATGACCACAAGGGCCATCCAGGATGGCCCTTGTTTTTTGGCGGTCTCAGCCACCGCGCTCCCCTGCCTTCTGCCGACAAATTTCTTGATGTGCGGCATAAATTCATCAGATCCTGCTGTCGTCCTCTGCCGGGTTGGCTATCATGCCCGTCTGGCTATCACTGCGCCTTGACCCTCGCCGGGGCCACCACAGTCATCCGGCACCAGTTCAGGAAGAACATCATGAAAGGCTACTGCGGACGATCCGTTTTACTGCTGGCGCTGCTGGGCAGCCCGGTGCATGCCGCCTGTGACAAGGGAGTGGCGCTCAGGCTGGCCAAGGCGTTCTGGAGCGAGCACAAGGATTTCTATTACGCCGACCCTGCGCCGCTCAAGGCGCTGCTCACCCCCGACTTCTTCGCCGTGCTGAGCAGCGAGGCCGCCTGCAACGCCGACGGCGAGGTGTGCGCCATCGATGCCGATCCCTGGATCAACGCCCAGGATGGCGAGGTGAGCGAACCCGTCAGCTTCACCCTGGCCAACACACAAGAGCAAGGGGTAACGGTCAGGATGCAGTATCTGTTCGCCCTCTCCGACACCCAGAAAGAGCCGCAGACGGTCAGCCTTCATTTTCAAAAGAGCGGCGACGACCGCTGCTACCTGATGGATGACTTCATCCCGCCCGGCGATGGCTCGCTCAAGCAGCGCCTGCGCCAGTGGCAGAGCCACAACGCCATCGAACCGCAATAAAAAACCCCCGCCATGCTGGCGGGGGTTTTGCATTCTGCCGGGCCACGCGCCTCAGCGCCGGGCTGGCCACGGGGTCACTCCTCCACTGCCTCCGGCTGAGGTTCTTCAGCGCGGATCTGCTGCAGCTCTTCGACCCTGGCCTGCCATTTGTCGTGGGCCTGTTTGCGCTCCTGTTGCTTGAACTCTTCGCGCATGGTGTCGATCTCTTGGACCAGTTTTTCCATCGGGATGTCTCCTTACATCTGGGTGAACATGACAAGTAAAACGGGTTGACGGCACACTCCGCATCAAGGGCGTTGGCCTGTCGGTTCATCAGGTTTGACTTCCGGTTTGCCAAAACTGTCCAACTAAATAAACGATTGGATATGCAAAAAGCAATCTAAAAAATGATTAAACGTCTCCCAGAAGGCCATCAAAAGGAGGTCAAAACCGCCTCTTTCCGCTCTAACAAATAAAATATAAAACATTAATTATCAAACAGTTAAATGCACATCACTACAAATCCGCACACCCTTTTCAATCGGCCGATTATGCACTGATTTTTCATCCCCTCATTCTTGCGTTTCCTGCCACCCCGCCACCATGAGCATCCCCCAAAGCCAGGCCACCGCTTTTGCCGACCGGCTCACAATTTTCCCGCCCGCTCGAGCACACAAATCTCCATCCCGCCGCCTGCCGACAGAGTTCAGGCTCATCACTTATTGGTCATCAGTCGTACTCGGATTAAAAATAACCTTATGTTTTAAAATGTATTTCTATAGAAACGAGCTCGTTCATTCAGGCAGGACAAAATGCGAGCAGGGTCACAGGCAGGCAGCATCGGCACAAAAATCCAGTAAAGGGCACATATCTCCGATTTCGGCCGAGGCACTTGGGAGAAACAATAGGCAGGTCAACCAGTTGCACCACCGTTTTCAACAGGACCACTTCCATTCGGACGGCACCAGCCAGGAGAGAACCATGCTCACCACCCTGATAGATGAAGGATTGATCTGCCTCGATCTTGCGGCCCGCGACAAGCAGGCGCTGTTCGTCGAACTGGCCGCCAGGCTCAAGGCCAGCGGCAAGATAGCCAGTCAGGATCAGTTTGTCCGCGACCTCTGGGCGCGGGAGGAGCTCGACAACACCGGTTTCGAGCAGGGGGTCGCCCTGCCCCACGCCAAGAGCGAGGCGGTGCAAGAGCCCGCCATCGTGGTCGGCATCAGCCGCCAGGGCATCGACTACGGCGCTGAAGATGGCGAGCCCTCCAGGCTGTTCTTCATGATTGCCTCCCCGGCGGGCGGCGCCAACCACCATATCGAGGTGCTGGCCGAGCTCTCCACCAAGCTGCTGGAACCCGGTTTCATCGCCAGCATGCAGGAGGCCACCAGCCGCGCCGAGGTACTCGCCTTGCTGGCCGCAGCAGGGCCGTCCGCTACCCCAGCCTCCCCCCGGGCGCAATCCGCCCAGCCGGCGGAGCCGCAGGAGCGCGGCATCAAGGTTCAGCTCAACACCCTCAAGCAGCATTTGCTGTTCGGCACCTCCCACATGATCCCCTTCATCGTGGCCGGGGGCGTCTTGCTGTCGCTGTCGGTGATGATCAGCGGCAAGGGCGCCGTGCCCGAGGCGGGCGTGCTCAAGGACATGGCCGACATGGGGATTGCCGGGCTCACCCTGTTTACCGCCGTGCTGGGCGGCTACATCGCCTACTCCATGGCGGACAAACCGGGCCTGGCCCCCGGCATGATCGGCTCCTGGATTGCAGTGCAGCAGTTTCATACCGGTTTTCTCGGCGCCATCCTGGTGGGCTTTATCGCCGGACTCATCGTCAACCAGCTCAAACGCATCAAGCTGCCGGATTCCATGAGTTCGCTCGGCTCCATCTTCATCTATCCCCTCATCGGCACCTTCCTGGTGTGCGGCATCGTCATGTGGGTGATAGGCGCCCCCATCGCCGCCATGATGGAGGGGATGAATCACTGGCTCTCCGGCATGGCGGGCTCGGGCAAGGTGATGCTGGGGGCCATCCTGGGTGGCATGACCGCCTTTGACATGGGCGGCCCCATCAACAAGGTGGCCACCCTGTTCGCCCAGACCCAGGTCAACACCCAGCCCTGGCTGATGGGCGGGGTCGGCATCGCCATCTGCGTGCCGCCGCTCGGCATGGCGCTGGCCACCCTGCTCTCGCCCAAGCGCTACAAGAAAGAGGAGCGTGAAGCGGGCAAAGCAGCCGCCATCATGGGCATGATCGGCATCAGCGAGGGGGCCATTCCGTTTGCCGCCGCCGACCCGGTGCGCGTCATCCCGGCCATCGTCGCAGGCGGTATCGTCGGCAACATCACCGGTTTCATGATGCACAGCATCAACCACGCCCCCTGGGGCGGCTGGATCGTGCTGCCGGTAGTGGAGGGCAAGATGGGCTATATCCTCGGCACCATCCTCGGCGCCCTCACCACGGCCCTTATCGTCAACCTGCTGAAAAAGCCGGTCAGCGACACCGAAGAGAGCAACGAGCGCCAGGAGGAGTACCAGATCATCGAGGCGGAAGGGGAAGCCGAAGTGCTGGCCATCACCGCCTGCCCCTCCGGCGTGGCCCACACCTTCCTGGCCGCCAAGAGCCTGCAAAAAGCGGCCGCCAAGGCCGGCATCAAGCTCAAAGTGGAAACTCAGGGCGCCAACGGCATCATCAACCGCATTACGCCCAAAGACGTGGCCAACGCCCGCTGCGTCATCCTAGCCCACGACGTGGCCATCAAGAACAAGGAACGCTTCGCCAATATCGAGGTCATCGACGTCAAGACCCGGGAGGCCATCCACAACCCGGAAGGGCTGCTGGCCCGCACCCAGCCGGGGCGCCAGGTAGCCTGACAACGGCAGTTGAGAGTACCTACGAAAGAAGGGGCCAAGGGCCCCTTCTTTTATCTCGGCATCAGGCAGCAGCAAACCCCGTTCGGCAGCCGCCCGAACGGGGATAGCGCCCTCCCCCTCAGGATCGATAAGATAGGAGTCATATTGTGCCTTCGCCCGCCAGCCGGCCTGGCGACCGCACATGGATGGAGCCTTGCACTGATGGAATTGACGGACGTACTGCTCACCCTGGCGGGTCTGGTGACCGCCGGCATCATTCTCAAGAATCGCGCGGTGACCCAGCCCGACTGGGACAAGCTGCCTACCCTGCCCGAGTACCTTGCCCGCCATCCCGAATGCGCCACCGACGATAGTGAAAGCGCCAGCTGCTGTGCCTGCGGTTCGCACAAGGTGCTGTTTCAGCCGCTGACCGGCGCCGGCGATTACCGTTTGCGCCACACCTGCCTGGCCTGCGGCAAGGTGCTGTTTCGCAGTCGCGCCATTCTCTGACAGATTCCTATATCAACTAGATGAGTGAAGGGACGCCCAGTGAGTGACCGAACAGCCTCAGCCCGTTGGCGCTGGCTTCGCCAACATATAAAAATTTTGCGCAATGCTGAGCTGGAACCCGAAGAAAAGGGGACGACTTGGCGCTTTGCGGGATTGATCGTGGCGGCCATTCCTGCCCTGACAGCAGCAACCTACCTTCTGGGGATGGCCTATCACTATGGCTATACCCTGGCGTTTAACCTCGACTATGCCGAATTTTCTCCGCCGGCGGATTATCTGCTGGCCCTTGGCCTTCTCACGACTCTCAATATGCTCAAACCCTGGATGTGGCCTGTATTGGGTAGCATATTCACGATTTTTTCAGTGGCGTTCACCCTAATCATCTGCGCTCGCTGGCGAATTCATCTCACATGGCTGTGGCAAAGCTCAATGTTCTATCGTTGGCTGATCAAAAGAGCGAAAAAGATTGGGCGATACCCAGCCCCCCTCTCTTTTCAGAGCGTTTGTTTGGATGGGGAATAACTATTACAAATTTGCCTTCTTGTCGTTATCCGTATTGATCCCCGTCATGGGTGCGCTCTGGTTCTTTGTGAAAGGTGTTGAAGAGGCACAAACACAGATCACCCGCCTCGAGCAAGATAAATGGCCGCAGAGAGAGGCCCATAGTCAGTCGCTCCTGCTGGGGGATGAGCCCCATATTCGCATCGCCTGCAACGCTTCCCACTGCGCCTATCGCCTCAAGGGAGGCGATACCCTGATCCTGCGCTTCGATCAGATAGAAGAGACTCGCTATCGGCCTGACAAGGCCGCCTCGAAATAGCAACCGCCGCCTGAGGGTGGCTGTGCGCTATCTGGCCAGCAGCTCTTGCAGTGCACTGATCAGGGCGTCGAGGCCTTTATCTACTTTCGAGCGAGGGCAGCCGACGTTGAGGCGAAGATAGCCTTTGCCTTCGACGCCATAGGTGTCGCCACGCATGATGGCGACCCGGTATTTTTCCACCAGCAAGATTTGCAGCGCATCCATCCGTTCGGTGGAGTCGATGCCGAGGCCGCTCAAGTCAATCCAGGCGAGATAGGTCCCCTCGGGCACCCGATAGCCGATGGCGGGAAAAGCGGCGTTGAGCCGCGCCGCCACCTGGGTGAGGTTGCCGTGCAGATAGGATTTGAGCGCATCAAGCCAGGCACCGCCATCCCGATAGGCGCTGATATGGGCCAGCACCCCGAGAATGGGGGGTGATGAAAGGCCATGGGCCGCCTTGAGTCGCTGCAGATAGCCGGCCCGCGCCTCGGCCTTGGCAATAAAGGCGTAGGCGCCGCCAAGGGCCGGAATATTGAAAGATTTCGAACCCGAGCTCACCAGCGCCCAGCTCTCGTCCTCTGCCACCTCGCTCCACGGCAGGTAGCGGGCAAAGCTCACATCCATATGGATGTCGTCCGAGATGACCTTGACTCCGTGGCGCTGGCAGATGGCGGCCATCCGGCCGAGTTCATCCCGCGTCCAGACCCGGCCGGTAGGATTGTGGGGGCTGCACAGCAGCAAAATCCGGCACTCGGGGCGGGCCGCCTGTTGCTCGAAGCAGGCCCAGTCGATCTGATAGCTCCCCTCTGCTTTTTTGAGCGGGCAAGGCAGCAGCACCCTGTCGTTGGCGGCCAGCATATTGCCGAAGGCGTCGTAGGCGGGGGTGTGCACCAGCACGCCTTCGCCCGGCGCTGACCAGAGGCTCACCAGCTGGGCGATGATGTAGATGACCGAGGGGCCGTAGACCAGGGCGGCTGGGTCGAGCTGCGCCCCGTAACGGCTGGCGAACCAGTCGCTCACCGCCCCCTTGAAGTCGTCGTGATTCCAGCGACTGTAGCCAAAGACCCCGTGCTCAAGGCGCTTGGCCAGGGCCGCGCGAATGCAGGGGGCTGTCGCGAAATCCATGTCGGAGATGGTAAAGGGGAGCAAGTCGGCGTGGCCGAAGCGGTCGGCCACATAGTCCCACTGGGTACAGTAGGTGCCGTGGCGATCGACGACGCGATCAAAATCAAAGAAGTCGGTATTGGGCATCTCTTTCTCACCAGTAAAACAGCAATGAACAAGGGGGCATGGCGCCCCCCGAGGTAGGGTAACAGGGGCCGACTCAGGCCCCCATCAGGCTCTGCAGCTGGTTTTTCACCAGATGGACCTGAGGCCCGATCACCACCTGCAGGTTGTGCTCATCGAGCTTGATCACCCCGATGGCGCCGTTCGCCTTCAATACCTTGTCATCGACCCGGCTCATGTCCTGCACCGACATCCGCAGGCGGGTGATGCAGTTATCGAGCGCCAGGATATTGTCGGCGCCGCCCAAGGCGTTGAGGATCACCTCTCCGTTGTAACCGCTGTTGCCGACCTTCTTGCCCGCGGGCTGGGCAGCCTCGCTGGCCTCAATCTCGCGGCTCTCTTTTTCACGGCCAGGGGTTTTGAGGTTGAAGCGCACGATGGCGAAGCGAAACACCCCGTAGTAGATGGCAAACCAGATGGCCGCAGCGACCGGCACCAGATACCACTTGGTGGCGGTGCCTTGCAGCACGCCAAACACCAGAAAATCGATGAGGTTGCCGTCGGTGTTGCCGATGGTGACGCCGAGCAGTCCCATGGTCATAAAGCCGAGCCCGATCAGGATGGCGTGAATGACGTAGAGCACCGGCGCCACGAACAGGAACAGGAACTCGAGCGGTTCCGTGATGCCGCCGATGACGCAGGCGACCACACCGGAGACCAGCAGCGCCTTGATCTTGCCGCGATTTTCCGGGCGAGCGCAGTGATACATGGCGAGCGCCGCTCCCGGCAGGCCGCCGAGGAAGGCCGGCATCTTGCCCTGAGAGAGGAAAGAGGTGGCCGATACCGAGAACTGGGTGGTGTCGGCGCAGGAGAGCTCGGCGTAGAAGATGTTGAGCGCGCCGCTCACCTCGTTGCCGCACACCAGCGATGTGCCGCCCGCCTCGGTAAAGCGGATCAGCGCCACCAGAATGTGGTGCAGGCCGAGCGGCAGCAGCAGCCGCTCACCAGTACCGAACAGGAAGGGACCGAAGGGGCCGGCGTGGGAGATGAGTGTCCCGATACCGTTGATGCCGGCGGCAAACCAGGGCCAGACCAGAGGCACCACCAGACCCACCACCCCCAGCACGATGGCGGTAATGATGGGCACGAAGCGGGCGCCGCCGAAGAAGGCGAGCGCATCGGGCATCTGGTAGGTGTAGAAACGGGCGTGCAGTTTGGCGACGATCACCCCGACGATGATGGCCCCCAGAATGCCGGTGTCGATGGAGCTGACGCCGAGGATGGATTTCACCCCGTAGGCCTTCTCTGCCGCCCCGTCACCGATGACGTTGGCCACGGTCAGGTAGAAGTTGATGGAGAGGTTGAGGGCCGCATAGCCGACGAAACCGGCAAAGGCCGCGACCCCCTTCTCTTCGCGCGCCAGCCCGAGCGGAATGGCCACCGCGAACATCACTGGCAGGTAGATAAAGGCCACCAGCCCCACCTTGGTCATCCAGAGAAACAGCAGTTGCAGCACGGTATTGTCGAGAAAGGGCATGCTCTGCTTGACCGCATCGCTGGTGAGCGAGCTGCCAACACCGAGCAGAATGCCCGAGAAGGCCAGCAGGGCGACCGGCAGCATAAAGGTCTTGCCGAGGCTCTGCAGGAACTCCCATACGGTGGATTTGGCGGGGGACTTGGCCATGTGTCAGATCCTTGTGAGGTGAGGGTCATTCGATACGCCTGTCCGGTAGCCTCCCTGACGAATGGCAACGGTGAGCCGTATCTGGTTTTGCCGGATGATAAAACGTTTTACCAACTCGCAAGTGCCGACAAGATCACAGTTCAAACGCTCTGCTGGACACTGTTCCTCAAATTTGTGAGGCAGATCCATGGGCGCGGGATGTAACGTTTCACTCGGCAACCCAAGCGGGTATGCTGTGCACCTCCTCTCTTCGCCTTGATCGCCACCGCCTGCCTATGTCGCCCAAACCGCTGCTCGCCAACAACCCCAAGATCACCGACGTGGCCCGGCTGGCCGGGGTCTCGGTCACCACCGTCTCCATGGTGCTGCGCGGCAAGGGGCGCATCTCGCCGGCCACCGCCGAGCGGGTGCAGCAGGCGATCAGGGAGCTCGACTACGTGCCCAACAGCGCCGCCGCTAACCTGCGCAGCCAGCAATCCAACCTGGTGGGGCTGATCCTGCGCGACATCACCGACCCCTTCTATACCGAGGTGACCGCCGGGGTGAGCGAGGTGCTGGAGCAGCAGGGCTATCTGCTGTTTCTGACCCAGTGTGGCCACAGCCCAGAGCGGTTGCAGCAGAGCATCCAGTCCCTGTCACGCCAGGGGGTGGCGGGCATCATCTTCAACCCGGTGCGCGGCGCCGCCGCCAAGCCGCTGGAGAACCTGCTCGGCTCGGCGCTGCCGCTGGTGTGCGCCGCCCGCTCCTACTATCGGGACGACGTGGACTTTATCGGCCCGGACAACACCCACGCCGCCCAGCAGGCCACCACCTATCTCATCGAGCAGGGCCACCGCCATATCGCCTACGTCGGCGGGCGGGCCGATTCCCTCACCCGCGCCGAGCGCATCGGCGGCTACTGTGCCAGCCTGCTGCAATACGGGCTGCCCTTCAAACCGGAGTGGGTACTGGAGTGCGAGCGCACCCAGCGCAGCGCCGCCGACACCATCGCCCAGCTGTTGCACCGGCACCCCAAGGTGACCGCCGTGCTCTGCCACTACCCGGAGGTAGCCCTCGGCGCCATCTACGGCGTCGAGGCGAGCGGGCGCAGCGTGGGCAAGGACAACTACGTCGGCCAGCAAGTTGCCCTGCTCGGCTTTGACGACGTGGCAGAGGCCGAGCTCACCTTCCCCGCCCTCACTTTCGTCAGCTCGCCGGCCCGCGACATCGGCCGCCAGGCCGCCCTGCGCCTGCTGACCCGATTGCAGCAACCCGAACTCGCCCCCAACCGCCATCTCATCATCCCCAGCCTGCAAAAGCGGGCATCGGCCTAAGCTGGCTGGGCAAGCCTGCTGCAGCCCGAACTTGCCCCACCCGCCATATCATCACCGCTCACCAACAAACCGCAAAAGCGGGAGTCGGCCTGAGACGCCCTGTTGCGGCGCCAGGCAAGGGGCAGTTGTGGTCAAGCAGAAAAGCGCGAGCGCAAAAACGTGAGCCTGCTCACTGGGTTGGCAAGGAGAGATTGAGAGCCAAGTGGAGAGGAATATGATGGGCGTCCACTCTCTTCACGAGCCCCTTTATGAGCAACCCGCACGACCAGAATCCACCGAGTGAAATCCATCGCTGTGACAAATGCCGGGAGCGCACCCGCCATATCGTGGTGCTGGTCGCCCGCGATCACACTCAGGACATCATGCCCAAGGATCCGCGCAAAGCCTTCTGGCAAGCCTTTACTTCCAGCAGCATCACCAACTGGGCGTTTGGCGAAACGCTGGCTTACCAGGCCACCCATGTAAAGCACCTGATTTGCGAGCGCTGCGGCGAGAAGTTTCTGGAGTATTGAGGCCCAGAGGACGGCGCGCCCCAGACCGTCACAGCGAGATAAAAGAGAAATAAAGATGAAGTTTGTCGAGATGGACCCCAATCAACTGCCGCTGGCGCTGCTGCTGGAGGCAGATCCCGCAGAGCAGCGCATTGCCGCCTATCTGCCTGGCGCCTGGGGCTTTGCCGTCCTAGCGGGCAACGAGGTAGTGGGCGCCTGTGTGGCCGGTCTGGTGGGGGAGCAAACGGCCGAGATCTTCAATATCGCCGTTGCCCCCAACCGCCAGCAGCAAGGCATCGGCTCCGGCCTGCTGCGCTTCGTACTGACCAGCCTGGCCGGGAAAGGGGTACACCGCGTCGAACTCGGTACCGGCAGCTTCGGCCACCAGCTCACCTACTACCAGCGCCACGGCTTTCGCGTGGATGCCGTCATCAAGGATCACTTCCTTACCCACTACTCCGAGCCCCTGATGGAGCACGGCATCCAGCACAAGGACATGCTGCGACTCTACCTTGAACTGGGCTAGGCTATCCCTACCCTCAGCAGCCTGTACGCCCTGGGGATAAATGGTGGGGGGATCAATTCAGCGTCGCCACATCTCATCGAAAGCAACGAGAGCCATATCGATCGCCATGACACTGGTAAAGGGATGAATGCAGGATGCAGACAAGAAAAGCCAGCCCAGATGAACTGAATGCCATCTTCTGGATGGGCTTTGATGCTTGGGGCGAAGGACTGTCACCGACTGAATATCTGGCGAACTGCCACGCCAGTCAAAAATACCGCTCCGGTGTGTGGTATGTCCTTATTGTGGGCAATCAGCCTGTCTCTTCCCTTATTGTCTATCGGGACCGATTTGGCCTTGGCCAAGGCTGTTTTGGCATAGGTTCACTGGCAACGGCACCTGCGATGAGGGGGCAAGGATTTGGCGCCCATCTGCTGCGTGGGGTGACAGGCATGCTGCTGGATAATCCCGATGCCGTCGCCACCTTCCTCCATGCAGATATCGACCATCACTTCTACGAGAGGCTGGGGTATAGGCGCATTCCGGGGGGTGATTGCATGTATTTCTCTCATAGGCGGCCACGCTATGTCGGCGAACCGCCAACCTACTTTTAATCCACTCTCAGCGTCATCACCTCTACTTGTCAGCCTCCAGATATCTGTTCCAGAAAAGAGCACTCATAGATGAAACGTATTCTGATTATTGGCAACTCGGGATCGGGCAAGAGCTGGTTGGCGGCTCGATTGGCTGAGCAGTTAACTATCCGCGAGGTCAATCTCGATACCATTGTCTGGCAGCCGGGCAGCTTTAACCAAAAACGGCCCCAGCATAAGATTGACCAGGCCATTCAAACACTTGCTCAAGAGCCCTCATGGGTGGTCGAAGGGGTATTTGGTGCCCTGGCCGAGCAACTGCTTGATGCCGCCGATACCCTGCTATTTCTGGATCTCGACTGGTCTGTATGCCGTTATTCACTGCTATCACGCGGATCACAAAGTGCCAGGCAACGGGATGCAGTGGCAGCCGAAGAGAGCTTTCAACAACTGCTGGTATGGGCATCGGAATATGGGCAGCGAGCCGGCAAAAGCTCCCGCCAATCCCATCGCGAGCTGTTTGATCGATTCCCAAACGCCAAGCACCGTTTCACGACTCGGGCAGAGGTAAATAGCTATCTCACTCAACTGACCACTCATAGCTAACGGGGGTAGAGGATGACGCAACAGGAGCTGGCGAAAATGGGGGGCGCTTCGGTAAATATCCAGTTGCTGGATGGCAAGCCCTGCATCAGAAAAAGCGGTGCATCAGCGGTCGAGCGTCATTTCTACCAATGCGCCGCCCCGCATTTGAGCGGGCTCAACACACCTGCCCTTCTCAGGGTCGAGGGGGAGATCCTGTTCCTTGAGCAGATCCCTCATCCGGTCACTCTCACGCAACTGCACCACAACGAACAGACCTTTGCTCAGCTGGCCAGCCTGCACAACACCAACTATCAGCCCGACTTTGCGGTGAAAAATCACGGCTGGTCACTCGCCGACATCGACGAGGCGCTCTCTGTACTAGCGGCCAACGAGAAGATCCGCCATATCCAGCAAGTTGGCCACGAACTATTCGAGGAACAGTGCCTGATCTCGGGGGATAGCAATGAGGGCAACTGGGGTACCCGCGACAATGGTGAGCTGGTGTTGTTTGACTGGGAGCGATTTGGTTATGGCAGCCCGGCCATCGATCTGGCTCCGCTGGTGCCGCGGATGGGTTCACTGGCGGAGTATGAAGCCATCATTGAACGCTATCTTTGCCACAGTTCGCTTCTCTCTGGTGACCGGTTACTGCGCCATCTCGTCATGGCCAAGTGCTGGCTGATTATTGAGGTCACCAATCTGCTGACCAGAAGAGAGAAGCCGCAGGCACAGCAATATCTGGAGTGGTATCGGCAACAAGTTCCCCACTGGCTGGAATCGGTTGCACATATTGTGTAATTCGTAGGTTCGAATAGCGGAGCGTATTCGGACGTTCGCGTTATCACCTCTATCTTTTCGTCCATCCCCTCTCTTGCTACCACCCAGCCTACCCAAACAAGCGGTGCAATTCACTTCGTTCATTGCAGCCTACGGGGCCAATACCTGTGGTTTCACTCGTGCATTGTAGTGAGCTGTCTGGCACCTATGGCGCAACTCATTTATCCAGCTTGTGCTGCTCGCGCCTCCCCTGCACCCGCCCCTCGCTTCCCGCCAGCGGGGCCATTTCTGTGCGTTGGCTCACATCCCACAGCCGTTTTTCACCTCATAAATTTACAGAAAGAGCGCTCCCATCCGCTGAGTAAAAACTCACCACACGGCCAAAGCGCTGAACCATACACAAACACAACCAATTGATTTTAATCATTAATTAAAATACTAGCGATTCAATCCGCCCCCGTTTCAGCAGCTATTCAGCTTTGCGATCAGGGTCACACTCGAGGCGATGCCGCACAAAAATCCAGTATTTCGCAGTTTTGTCCGATAGGTGCGCGGCACTGCGGGCGGGATAATAGTGGGGTCACTTTTGTCTGCATGTCCTGGGCGCTAGCCCAGGAAAAGATGCCAACAGGCTCCGGCCAGGAGCAGGGAGAACGCCATGATCACCACCCTTATCAACGAGCAGCTGATCGCGCTCGATTTAAAGGCCACGCGCAAGGAGGAGGTCTTCACCGAGATGACCCGTCTGCTCGCGGCACAAGGCAAGGTCAGCGACGAGCAGCAGTTCATCAAGGACTTGTGGGCCCGGGAAGAGCTGGACAACACCGGCTTTGAAGAGGGCGTTGCCCTGCCCCACGCCAAAAGTGCGGCAGTGAGCACCCCGGCGGTGGCCATCGGCATCAGCCGCGCCGGTATCGATTACGGCGCCGAGGATGGCAAGCCCTCCCGGCTGTTTTTCATGATTGCCTCCCCGGCCGGTGGCGCCAACCACCATATCGAGGTGCTGGCCGAGCTCTCCGCCAAGCTGATTGAAGAGGGCTTTATCGATGCCCTGCTGGCAGCCAAGACGCCTACTGATGCGCTGGCACTGCTGCTGGCCAAGAAAGAGGAAGCGGCTGCCGTACCTGCGGCCGACAAGGGGCTGATCATCGGTGTCACCGGCTGTCCGGCCGGCATCGCCCACACCTATCTGGCGGCGGAATCCCTGGAGCGCGCCGCCAAGGAGCTGGGCTTTGAGGTGAAGGTGGAGACCAACGGCTCCATCGGCGTCAAGAACAGCCCGACTGCGGCCGAGATCGCCCGTGCCAGCGCCATCGTGGTGGCCTGTGACAAGCAGGTGGACATGGCCCGCTTCAACGGCAAGCCGCTCATCAAGACCGGCGTGAAGGCCCCCATCAAGGATGGCAAAGGCCTGATCGAGCAGGCGCTGAAGGCCCCCGCCTATGTGGCGGACAAGGATGAGCGCAAGAGCGAGGAGAAGAGCTCAGGCGGCAGCTCGGATCTCTACCGTTATCTGATGAACGGCGTCTCCCACATGATCCCGTTTGTGGTCACGGGGGGTCTGCTGATCGCCCTGGCACTGGCCATCGGCGGCGATCCGACCCCAAGCGGCATGCAGATCCCGGCGGGGAGCATGTGGAACCAGATCCTCAACGTGGGTGTCGCCGCCTTCACCCTGATGATCCCCATTCTGGCGGGCTACATCGCCTACGCCATCGGTGACAGACCCGCGCTGGCACCGGGCTTTATCGGCGGCTGGATCGCCAACAACGGCAGCTTCTACGGCGCCGACGCCGGTACCGGCTTTATCGGTGCCATCATTGCGGGCCTCTTGGTCGGTTATCTGGTGCGCTGGATTGCCACCCGCCACTACCACAAGATGGTGCAGCCGCTGGTGCCGATCCTGATCGCCCCCATCGTCGGTTCCCTGTTTATCGCTGCGGTCTTCATCTTCATCATCGGTGCCCCCATTGCCGACATGATGACGGGTCTGAACGCCATGCTGCTCTCCATGAGCGGTGGCAGCCTGGTACTGCTGGGGATCGTGCTGGGGGGCATGGCCGGCTTTGATATGGGTGGCCCGGTCAACAAGGTGGCCTTCCTGTTCTCGGTGGGCATGATCGCCTCCGGCCAGACCCAGTTTATGGGTGCCATGGCCTGCGCCATTCCGGCCGCGCCGCTCGGCATGTCGCTGGCTACCGTGCTCGGTCGCAAGCTCGGCATCTTCGACGCCACCGAAATTGAAGCGGGCAAGGCTGCCGGTGCCATGGGCCTGGTGGGGATTTCGGAGGGTGCGATTCCGTTCGCCGCCCGTGATCCGCTCGCCGTCATCCCCGCCAACGTGCTGGGCAGCATGACTGCCGCCGTGATGGCCTTCCTGTTTGGCATCACCAACAGCGTCGCCCACGGTGGCCCCATCGTGGCTCTGCTCGGCGCCGTCAACAAGCCGCTGCTGGCCCTGCTCTGCATGATCTGCGGCGCCATCGTCACCGGCGTGGTGGCGGTTGCCCTGAAAAAACTGCGGGTCAAGAAGAGCGACGAGGTGACGCTGGCCAAGGCCGCCTGATCCCCACCCAACCAAGCCGCCCCTGCTGGGAGCGACCAAACCGGACGAGGCCACCTGCGGGTGGCCTCGTCTTTTGTCGGGTTCGAGAGAGCTCGTTCACCTCTGCTGTACGACGCCGGCTTGTGATCCTCTTCACGCTTCGCGGCCGGATCCCGCCAAACTAGGAAATTTTCCTACCCTCCCTAGGGATGGCTCTCACGCCATTTGCAGCGCGCCTCATTAAAGTCACGCTACCTGATGTCGTTACCCGACCCGCGCCATGGCGCAAGGGACGGGCATGGGTTCAATCGACAGGGGCTCGCCGCGCACTGCGCCCGCTTCCTGTTGTTCTTTCCGTGGCGTGACCTCCAACACCAATCAAAAAGGGAGGAACGCGGCGGAAACAGCGTCTATCTCGCAGAGGATGAACGAAGATGTTTAAACTGCTCGAACAGGTCCGGGTCCCCACCCTGAACCTGCCGGTCGAAGCCCGGCGCAAGCTCTGGTTCAAACCGTTTATGCAATCCTATCTGGTTGTGTTCATCGGTTACCTGACCATGTATCTGATCCGCAAGAACTTCAACATTGCGCAGAACGACATGATCCAGGAGTACGGTCTCTCTATGACCGAGCTCGGCATGATCGGCCTTGGCTTCTCCATCACCTACGGGGTGGGCAAGACCATCGTCTCCTACTATGCCGATGGCAAGAACACCAAGCAGTTCCTGCCACTGATGCTGATCCTCTCCTCCCTCTGCATGCTGGGCTTCAGTGCCAGCATGGGTGGCACCGGTTTTAGCCTCTACCTGATGATCTTCTTCTACGCGGCCAGCGGTTTCTTCCAGAGCTGTGGCGGCTCCTGCAGCTACTCCACCATCACCAAGTGGACGCCCCGCAACAAGCGCGGCACCTACCTCGGCATGTGGAACCTCTCCCACAACGTGGGCGGGGCCGGTGCGGCCGGTGTGGCACTGTTCGGTGCCAACTACCTGTTCGATGGCAACGTGCTCGGCATGTTCATCTTCCCCTCCATCATCGCGCTGATCGTGGGCTTCATCGGCCTGCGCTTTGGTAGCGATTCGCCGGAAGCCTATGGTCTGGGCAAGGTGGAAGAGCTGTTTGACGAAGTGGCCAGCGAAGAAGATATCGCCACCGAAGAGCAGCAGCTGACCAAGTGGCAGATCTTCGTCAAGTACGTGCTGATGAACAAGGTGATCTGGCTGCTCTGCTTTGCCAACATCTTCCTCTATGTGGTGCGTATCGGCATCGACCAGTGGTCCACCGTCTATGCCCACCAGGAGCTCGGCTTCTCCAAGGAAATCGCCATTCAGGGCTTTACCTTCTTCGAAGTGGGCGCCCTGGTCGGTACCCTGATGTGGGGTTACCTCTCGGATCTGGCCAACGGTCGCCGTGGTCTGGTGGCCTGTATCGCGCTGGCGCTGATCATCGCCACCCTGGGGCTCTACCAGCACGCCACCACCCAGTTCATGTTCCTGGGATCCCTGTTCCTGCTTGGCTTCCTGGTGTTCGGTCCGCAACTGCTGATCGGCGTGGCCGCCGTGGGCTTCGTGCCCAAGCAGGGCATCAGCGTGGCCGATGGCGTCAAGGGCACCTTCGCCTACCTTATCGGTGACAGCTTCGCCAAGCTGGGTCTGGGCATGATTGCCGACGGCACCCCCATCTTCGGCCTGACCGGCTGGACCGGTACCTTCGCGGCGCTGGACATGGCCGCCGCCGCCTGTCTGGTGCTGATGGCCTGTGTCGCGGTTGCCGAAGAGCGCAAGATCCGCCGCATCAAGCGGGAGCTAAAAGCAGCCACCCTGGCCACCCAGTCCGCCTGAGCCCCGGCGTCCGGGCAGTAGCTGCCCGGTAACACGGTTTCACTCCGTAGTGTGCATTCGGCCCCCCCTCTGGCGGGCCGTTTTTTATCCCCTCTTTTCCCCACTTGTCCCTTTTGGGGCCACAAAAGCGCTCACCCCTTGCCCATCCCTTCAACAGAGCGCAGTCGGGATCCCATTTTTGACTCCGCCCCTTTGGCAAGGCCGCCCCTTGGCGCTATCTTGTTGCCCCACCCGAACTTGCCGTGAGAGCCCATGAAGATCCTCGCCGTCACCGCATGCCCCACCGGCATCGCCCACACCTACATGGCCGCCGAGGCGCTGCAAAAAGCCGCCGACAAGCTGGGGCTCAAGATCAAGGTCGAAACCCAGGGGGCCATGGGGCTGGAGAACATCCTCACCGCCCGCGACATCGCAGGCGCCGATCTGGTGCTGATCGCCTCCGATATCGAGATTGAGCAAAAAGATCGCTTCCTCGGCTGTCCCATCCACCAGGTCGCGCTGGAGGCGGTGCTGCTCGATGCGGTGGCCGTGCTCAAGACCGCCGCCCCCGGCGTCTGAATGCTGATCCGCGAGATCTCCTTTCACTGCCGGCTGGGGCTCACCATCACCCAGGCCAAGCAGTTGAGTCGGCTGGCCGGGCTGTTCAAGTCCCACATCCAGTTCATCAACGTCACCCGCCGTCAGGCGGTAGAGGCGACCAACCAGCTCTCCCTGCTCACCCTGGCCACCCAGCCCGGCGATCTCTGTCTGCTGCTGATCGAGGGGCTGGATGCCGAGCTCGCCCACATGGCCTTCACCTGTTGGTGCGTGGAGCTGGGCCAGCCACTGGGGCGCCCCGGCAGCGCCGCCCTGGCCGGGCAGCGCCTGGGCCAGGCGCTGCCCGACTATTGCTTCACCCTGGCTCAGCTCGGCCATGCCACGGCGCCCCTCGACAAGGCTCAGGCACTGGCGGTGCTGGTGGACCTGCTGCCCGCCGCGCTGATAAGCGACAGGCCAGCGCTGGAGCAGGCCATCGCCGCGCGCGAGCAGCTGGCCGCCACCATCATCCGGCCCGGGCTCGCCATGCCCCACGTCATCTGCCCCGCCATCCGCCACCCCGCGCTCTCGCTGCTCAGCAGCAGCGAGCCCATCGAGTGGGGCTCCGCACTCGGGCCGGTGCAGACTCTGATTTTGCTGGCGGTGCCCGCCGGCCTGGCTCCCGAGCAGTTGCGTCCCCTCACCCGGCTGGCCCGCGCATTGATGGACGATCAGGTAGGCACCGCGCTGCTGCACGCAGGCTCCGCCCCCGCCCGTCAGGCCATCGTCATCGACGGCCTGCTCGGCTGAGCGACTGGCCTCCCATCCCCGTCGTTCATGCCCGCGACAACCCCCTGTGGTACACTCGCCCTTCCCCTGTTTTTGGTATGCATGCGATGAAATCAACCCGCCCCCGTCTCTCCCTCTCCGCCCGTCCCGACGCCGAACGTTCGGCCAGCAGACCCGCCGCCACGGCGCGTCCATCCCAACGCCGGGAGGCGGAACACGCCATGAGAGACAAGGAGGGTGAGCGCAAACCGGCCCCCGCCCCGGCCGATCGCAAGCTGCTGCTCTTGAACAAGCCCTACATGGTGCTCTGTCAGTTCACCGACGAGGCGGGCCGCGAGACCCTCAAGGATTACATCACCGAGCCCGGTATCTATGCCGCGGGCCGGCTCGACCGCGACAGTGAGGGACTGTTGCTGCTCACCAACGACGGCAAGCTGCAGGCACGCCTCACCCAGCCTGGGGAGAAGACCCCCAAGACCTACTGGGTCCAGGTGGAAGGCATCCCGAGCGAGGAGAAACTGGCTGCTCTGCGCACCGGGGTCGAGCTCAACGACGGCATGACCCTACCCGCCGGGGCGCGCATCATGGATGAGCCTGCCGTGTGGCCACGCAACCCGCCCATTCGCGAGCGCAAGGAGATCCCCACCTGCTGGCTGGAGATCAAGATAGTGGAGGGGCGCAACCGCCAGGTGCGGCGGATGACCGCCCACATCGGTCACCCCACCCTGCGCCTTATCCGCTACGCCATCGGCGACTGGACCCTAGACGCGCTGGCACCGGGGGAGAGCCGCGCCCTGCCCGCCCCCGAACTGGCAGCGGCCCCTCGGCCCGCTGCCACGCAAGGCAAAGCACGGACATCCGCCAAGCCACAGGGAACAGGCAGCCACAGCGCACCGCGAGTGGCAAGCCGCCACCAGCATCAGGGCCAAGAGCAGGCACCCGGCCATCGCAGCGGTGGGCGTGGCACCGCCCGTCGCCCGGCCCGCAGCAAGCCGTCTGAATAACACGAGTAAGCCATTTGGCCAGCGTGTCGTCATATGAACAGCACACTTGAATCCAGCGCCCCCGCCGGGGCACAGCCAACCAGACAAGGAGTCCCTATGAGCGATCACCCACCGCTGCCCACCCGCCTCACCGTGGCCGCCCTGGTACACTGGCAGGGCCGCTTCCTGCTGGTGGAAGAGGAGATCAAGGGCCAGCGCCGCTTCAACCAGCCCGCCGGCCATGTGGAGCCGGGGGAAGATCTCATCCAGGCGGCCTGCCGCGAGCTGAAGGAGGAGACCGGGCTCACCGCCGCTCCCACCGGCTGGCTCGGGGTCTATCTCTACAAGCCGGCGGATAGCGAGGCCACCTTTGTGCGCACCGCCGTCATCTTCGACCTTGAAAAGGCGCCGGGTCAGCACCATCCAGAGGATCCTGACGGCGACGTGCTGGCCTGCCACTGGCTCACGCTGGAAGAGATTGCCGAGTGCAAGCCAGCTCTGCGCAGCCCCCTGGTGTGGCAGTGCATTCAGGACTATCTGGCCGGCACCAGGCTGCCGCTGTCGGCCCTCAAGGCCTTCATTTAAGAGCCGTTGGAAGCTCTTTTTGACCCAATGGGGCCAAGACAAGAAAAACGATTTCCTGTTGCCGGGTTCCTGATGGGAACGGCGGCATGGATATGTGACCGGGGGCGCGAAATTCTGGTAGAATACGCCCCGTTTAAACGAACTGGTAACTTCGACTAATGACAGACAACAGCCAAATCAAGGTGATCGTCGGCATGTCCGGCGGCGTGGATTCTTCCGTCTCGGCCTACCTGCTCCAGCAGCAGGGCTATCAGGTCGAAGGCTTGTTCATGAAGAACTGGGAAGAAGACGACACGGACGAGTACTGCTCTGCCGCCCAGGATTTGGCTGATGCCAAGGCCGTCTGCGACAAGCTGGGGATGAAACTCCACACCATCAACTTCGCCGCCGAGTACTGGGACAACGTGTTCGAGCACTTCCTCGAAGAGTACAAGGCCGGCCGTACGCCGAACCCCGATATCCTGTGCAACAAGGAGATCAAGTTCAAGGCGTTCCTGGAGTTTGCCGCCGAAGAGCTGGGGGCCACCTACATCGCCACCGGCCACTATGTGCGCCGTGACGACAGCACAGGCCGCCCGCGCCTGCTGCGTGGCCTGGATACCAACAAGGATCAGAGCTACTTCCTCTACACCTTGAGCGAAGCTCAGGTGGGTCAGAGCCTGTTCCCGGTCGGCGACCTGGAAAAACCCGAGGTGCGCCGCATCGCCGAGCAGCTCGATCTCATCACCGCCAAGAAGAAAGACTCCACCGGCATCTGCTTTATCGGTGAGCGCAAATTCAAGGACTTCCTGGCCAAGTTCCTGCCCGCCCAGCCCGGCCCCATCGAAACCGTCGATGGCAAGGTGATCGGCGAGCATCAGGGCCTGATGTATCACACTCTGGGCCAACGCAAGGGGCTTGGCATCGGTGGTCGCAAAGATGCCACCGAAGAGGCCTGGTACGTGGTCGACAAAGAGGTCGAGCGCAACACGCTAGTGGTGGCGCAGGGCGAGCATCCCCGTCTCTACTCCGATGGCCTGATTGCGAGCCAATTGCACTGGGTGGATCGCACCCCCATTCGCGAGCCGCGCCGCTGCACCGTCAAGACCCGCTATCGGCAGGCAGATATCCCCTGCCTGATCCAGCCCATCGACGATGAGACCATCCGGGTCATCTTCGACGAGAAACAGGCTGCGGTGACCCCGGGCCAATCCGCCGTCTTCTACGACGGGGAAGTGTGTCTGGGCGGCGGCATCATCGAACAACGTTTCAGCCATCCGGTCTAAGGACTGGGCGCTCACGAGCGTCCGCGCTGTACTCCCTTCTCCCCTCGCGGGAGAAGGGTTGGGGTGAGGGGGTAACCACCCTCACCCTGACCCTCTCCCTGAGGGAGAGGGGACAAAGACAAAACAGCACAAGGCAGCGATCCATGATTGGCAACTTCCAGGCCGGATCATGGCATCGGCCGGTGAATGAACAGAACAGGGCTGTGAAGATATGAGCGACAAATTCCAAGACAGAACCATGGCCTTTGCCGGCATCTGCCAGGCCGCCTATCTGGTGCAGAAGGTGGCCCGTGACGGCAGCTGCGACGAGGCGGCCCTGCGCGAGAGCCTCTCCAGCATTCTGGTGACCAACCCGAGCCAGCCGCTCGAGGTGTTCAACAACACCCACCTGGCCATTCGCGACGGCTACCGCGCGCTGGTCGAGCAGCTGGGCGCCGACGGCAACCAGAAGAATGCCGAGCTGACCCGCTACGTGGTGAGCCTGATTGCGCTGGAGCGCAAGCTGGCCAAGCGCAAGGACATCCTCAACATGCTGGGTGAGCGGATCAGCCAGATTGGCCGCCAGCAACAGCACTTCGATCTGCTCGACGAGCAGATCCTGGCCAACATGGCGAGCATCTACAGCGATCTCATCAGCCCCATCGGGCCGCGCATCCAGGTGGCGGGTACCCCGCTGTTCCTGCAGCAGCCGCTGGTGCAGCACAAGGTGCGCGCCCTGCTGCTGGCAGGCATCCGGGCCTGCGTGCTGTGGCGTCAGCTCGGTGGCAGCCGCACCCAGATCATCTTCGCTCGCAAGAAGATGGTGGAGCTGGCCAAACGTTACTAATCATCGGCTCGCGCGCAGGCCGAGGGACGACAGCAAGGCGGGCAGCCGCACATCCCCTTGCTGACACCCTGGGCCCACGCATGAGTGGATACGGATCCCCCACACCAATCATCAGGAGTTCACCCCATGGAGCTGTCCGCGCTGACTGCTGTTTCCCCGATTGACGGTCGTTATGGCGACAAGGCCGATGCCCTGCGCCCTATCTTCTCCGAATTCGGCCTGCTGCGTTTTCGCGTCGAAGTCGAGGTGCGCTGGTTGCAAAAACTGGCCAGCCACGTCGGGATACCGGAAGTCCCTGCCCTGAGCGCGGCCGCCAGTGCCCTGCTCGACGGCATAGTCCAGAGCTTCAACGAGCAGGATGCCGCCCGCATCAAACAGATCGAGCGCACCACCAACCATGATGTGAAAGCGGTGGAGTACTTCCTCAAAGAGAAAGTCGAAGTGAACCCGGAGCTGGCCGCAGTCAGCGAGTTCATCCACTTCGCCTGCACCTCGGAAGACATCAACAACAACTCCCACGGCCTGATGCTGAAAACCGCCCGCGAAGAGGTCATCAAGCCTTATTGCGAGAAGCTGATTTCCGAGCTCAAGCGCCTGGCTCACGAGTATCGTGACATGCCGCTGCTGTCCCGTACCCACGGTCAGCCGGCCACCCCGAGCACCATGGGCAAGGAGATGGCCAACGTCGCCTACCGGCTGGAGCGCCAGTACAAGCAGATCATGGCGGTGGAGATCCTCGGCAAGATCAACGGCGCGGTCGGCAACTACAACGCCCACATCAGCGCCTACCCGGATGTGGACTGGCACCAGTTCTCCGAGGAGTTCGTTACCTCCCTCGGCCTTTCCTGGAACCCCTACACCACCCAGATCGAGCCGCACGACTACATCGCCGAGCTGTTCGACGCCATGGCCCGCTTCAACACCATCCTGATCGACTTCGACCGCGACGTGTGGGGTTACATCTCCCTGGGCCACTTCAAGCAGCGCACCATCGCCGGCGAAATCGGCTCCTCCACCATGCCGCACAAGGTCAACCCCATCGACTTCGAGAACTCCGAAGGCAATCTGGGTCTGGCCAATGCCGTGTTCCAGCATCTGGCGAGCAAGCTGCCCATCTCCCGCTGGCAGCGTGATCTGACCGACTCAACCGTGCTGCGCAACCTGGGGGTGGCGGTGGGTTACTCCCTGATTGCCTATCAGGCGACCCTCAAGGGTATCTCCAAGCTGGAAGCCAACGACGCCGCCATGGCTGCCGATCTGGATGCCAACTGGGAAGTACTGGCCGAGCCAATCCAGACCGTGATGCGCCGTTACGGCATCGAGAAGCCCTACGAGAAGCTCAAGGAGCTGACCCGTGGCCGCCGCGTCGACGCCGAAGGGATGCGTACCTTTATCGACACCCTGGAGTTGCCGGAAGCGGTCAAGGTAGAGCTGAAGAAGCTGACCCCGGCCAACTACATCGGCGACGCCCAGCGTCTGGTCGATCTGCTGAAATAAGCGGATAAGTGACACCACCGGGGCCCTGTGCATGATCTGCAACAGGGCCCCGGTTATTTTATGTGGCACCCTATACACCCTTTGCAAGAGGTCTTGCCCGAGGCCAGCCACCGCCTCTGGCAAGACCTCTCTTGACCTTTGTCGAACCCTTTGACGAGAAGATCTATGTACCAACTCAATCTGGATATCGCTCACTTCCTCGAGCACTACTGGCAGAAGCGCCCACTGCTCATCAAGGGCGGCTTCACCGACTTTCAGGATCCCATCAGCCCGGACGAGCTGGCGGGTCTGGCCATGGAAGAGGTGATTGAATCGCGCCTCGTCACCCGCTTCAACAACAAGTGGGAGGCAGCCCACGGCCCCTTCGAATCCTACGATCACCTGGGTGAAGAGAACTGGACCGTGCTGGTGCAGGCCTGCAACCACTGGGCTCCCGAGGTCAACGAGCTGGCAGTGCCGTTCCAGTTCATCCCGGGCTGGCGTTTTGACGATGTGATGGTGAGCTTCTCCACCCCTCACGGCGGGGTCGGTCCCCACATCGACAACTACGACGTCTTCATCACCCAGGGCCAGGGCAAACGCCACTGGCGCGTCGGCGATGCCAAGCCCTTGAACGAGTTTGCCGCCCATGCGGCCCTGCTGCACTGCGAGCCGTTCGAGGCGATCATCGACGTCATCATGGAGCCGGGCGACATCCTCTACATCCCGCCTGGATTCCCCCACGAGGGCTACGCCATCGAGCCCTCCCTGAACTTCTCGGTGGGCTTCCGCGCACCAGATGCCAAGGCGCTTATCTCCTCCTTTGCCGATCACCTGATAGACAACGAGGTGCGCACCGAGCGTTACGGCGATGCCGACCTCAAGCCCCGCGCCCGCCACGGCGAGATCCAGCCCCACGAGCTGCACCGTCTGCGCGAGCTGATGCAACAGGCCCTCGATGACGAGACCCTGTTCAAGGAGTGGTTCGGCACCATGATCTCCGAGGCCAAGCACGATCTGGACGTCAATCCAGTCGAGCCGGACTACAGCGCCGAGGAAGTGGCCGACCTGCTGACCCAGGGCGAGCCCGCCATCAAGGTACCGGGCCTGCGCACCGTCTGGTTCAGCGGCGAGAGCCAGCAGTGCTACATCGACGGCGAAGCCTGGACCCTGCCAAGCGAAGATGCGGCCGCCATTTCGCTCTTGTGCGACAAGGACATGGTCACCCAGGCCGACATGGTGGAGCTTGCCGATCAGGCCGGCTTCCTGCAACTGCTGACCCGCTTGGTCAACCGCGGCTACTGGTTCTTCAGCTGAGCTGACGGACAGAGATGAAAAAGGCGCCCGAGGGCGCCTTTTTGTTATTTGCAGCCTATTTGGATGCACCTGGTTTTCGTACATGGCCGCTTCAATAATGACGACTCATGGTAAAGCAATGGACAAGGGCGTCACCTCCGCTATTTCGGAATAAACGCATTCTTGTAGAAGGATCGGAATCCATTGTCCGGTACCTGAAACTCAACCCCGTTGTACAATGACAATGAGGCATCATCAGTCTTACTCATAATTGCGCCATAGCGGGCATAACCACTTTTGCCGTCGTGATACATAAAGTCCATCCGCGAAACCAGATCGTTGGTTTTCTTGAACAATCTGCCAACAATCGGCGAGTCTGAGGACAGGGGATTATTGATGGTCCGCAGTAATTTCATACGGGTATAGTCACCATTGTCATCCCGGGTCAGCAGATAATGGTAGCGGGTCTCGGGAGCCTGCAGACCATTTAACCGATAGATCAAATTCACGTTGGTACCGAGTGCCAGTGCATTCAGGCCATAGGTTATCGGTGCATCGCGCTGACCGACAAAGTCAGAGATTATCCTGCGCACTACACCACCTTTCACTTGATAGATATGTCGGGTAGTGAAGATAAGGAACATGGTCTCATCAAGGTCATTGATGGCAACCACATCCAGCGGATATTCTTGCCACTCCAGATTTAATTGACTCTTCAGCTCATTGCTGTTTGTCGGGGCATCTTCCAGGTGAGATGTCAAGAAAGCGCGTGAAAAGCTTGAGTTGTTTCCCAGCGCCACAAATATAGCAGCACGACTATTATTGCTTGCCTGACTCTCAACGGCATGCAAGCAGGTCTGCAAATCACTCCCCGGCCGCCAGTTACTGATTGGTGTGGTGGCTCCCGCAGTGAAGAAATTCGATATATTTCCGTAACCTGGTTTTTGAATATTGGCAAAGTTATAAATCCTGCCATTTCTAGGCGAGGTTACCAGAGCCCCTGGCTGAGTATAAATCGGATTATCATGATCAGCGATACTTGGGACATAATCCCAATCGGTATTCATGGTCCTTGCATCGAATGCGCACACCAGAGTACGCTTCCAGTAACTGGACACTCGGCAAATATATGCACCAAGATCTTCATACTCAAGTCCTCGTGGCTTAATATATTCGTTGGTATATCTCGCGATCGGGGTAGGTTTGACCTCTTCTTTTTTGAGTAACGTGTAGATCCACTGGGCAATGGCCACCACTATGCCTATCACCGCGACAATGATACCCAAGGGGCCGGCAATGGCAAACCCCATAAAAGAGGCAATGGCGACACCCAACGCCACCGTGGCGACCAACATATTGATTGCCGCAAATATAATATCCCCAATATCGCCGCCCTCGACAGCCTGATACAGGTTATACGCGGCCAGGGCCGCCCCCAGTGCCGCCAAGCCAACAAAACATATATTGATAACCCGAGTGATATTTTGCGTGGCGAGAAACATCTTGCTGGCTATCTGCCGCTCCAGCACATTCGTGAGATGCTGGCCTTTGGCGGTAAGGTTGCTCAAGAATTGACTGAATTTCCCCATATTGATGGCAATGCTATTGATGATGCCTTCACCATTGCCATAAATAAACATGGTCACTTTATCAAGGAACCGGCCGAGCTGGATCAGATTCAAGGTCACATCAAACAGGGCTGCCCCCAACTCCATCAAAGGAACAGGGTTGCTCCATTCCTCCCGATCGGTCGCCGTCAACCAGGTAAAGTTGCCCACCCCCAGCAACAAGGTGAACACGGAAAGGAATGAATCTATGGGGAAGGCCGCGGGAGCCACACCGGCGAAGGCTGTGGGAGCAATACTGCCTGCCGTCCCTGCCAGAGCAGGATATCGTTGAAGAATACGCTGCCGAGCCCCTTCATCCTGCAAGGTGCTCGTTCTCAGGCTCATATTATTCAGTTCATTCCAGAAGCTATCCGGACTATTCTGGTTGAAGAAACTGTTCCAGAAGGTGCGCTGAGTACCGCTTTCATTTCTCAGCAAGGTCACCACATCATCGAAATTTCTCCTGTTGGCCAGGACAGTGTATTTCTCGCTTTGGTGACCCCAGCTCATGTTCATGGCAAACCCGCTGTAAACAGATCCCGCCATGGTACGTTCAAATTTTTTCAGCTCATCTTCGGTGATGCGACGACCGGATGAAATATTGATCGCTCTTACTTTGTTGATGGTGTTGTACACTTGCCACATCGCCTTTTCAAACGATGAGCCTGACCCCAGATACTCCTGAACTTTAAAAGAACTGATAAGCTCGTCTAACACCTCATTCTTGGAGTAGTGCTCGATAAGTTGACGAGCCCAGCGTTCTCCTCCTGCTTTGTAGGCGGTTAACTTTCCACTTTGACAATAATGGGTGGCGACAGAATATAGTTGATCGATAATCTCCTTAAACTGCGCCCCCTTTTCTGCTTGCTTGATATTCGCATTTACCTTCACCATATCCCAAGAGTTATATAGCTTCCGGTCAGCTACTGTGACATTGGTTTGCTTGCTATATGAGTTCTGTAACAGGCCACTCACGTACTCAACCATATTATCGGTAAAATAGCGTCGATTGCTGCTGTAAATAGCATTGACCGAGCTGATGCCATCACTCATTGTCAGCACATTATTATTAGGCTTCATGCCAGGGCCTAATGCTTCGCTTAATGAGCTGTTCTGATACTGGAATTCGTACTTCATCAACTCTTGAAACATCACCTGGGCAAGATATTGCGCTTCATCTGTTTCTTGTACAAAGTTGACCCGATTTGAATCAACTGCGGGCTGGTTAGACGCCATCACGTAAAAATTGATCGCATCCAGTTCAGCAAAATTGCCATTATTCAAGACAGCAATGGCAGCCTTCACCGGGGCTGGGAAAACGCTGCTGGCAGCCAGACCAATCAGCGACATAGAGGAAAACGTCAGAAAATCACGACGTCCTTGTGAAACCTCACGATGGATTATTTCTGAAAGTTTTTTCATATAATATATCCCTATCAGTGCTCAATTTCTTCCAGATTGCCCGATATTTTCAGGCAATAGCTGGGCAGGCCATATCATCATGACCGAGCATATGGTTGTTGTTCTTGGGTGTAAGATGAAGACAGGTTACCGCGTAAGCATTATTGATATGCAAACGAGAGCAACTCTATCGATATATAAGACAAGGGCGGGAATGAATAATTAAAGCCATGGCAATCGCACCAGGCCTCCTTGTTTATATATTCAACAATCTACCTTTACATCCTCATTTGAGTCAAACATCAATAATGAGGTCAAACCAAAAATGTTACCCGTTAGACAAAAACAGATCTTGCTGATAAAAAATTGTAACAATACATTGCAACAGAATTCCTCCGGAAAAAGCAACGGCCAGCCCTCAGGCAGCAGACTCCATATTCAGAGAATATGGTGGCGCGCTCCATATATCCCGACACGGATTCAAGAGGTGTTTGCTCAATGGCATGGGCGTGGATACTGCCCAGGATGATGGAGTGGAGGAGCACAACGACTCATCGCTTATTCAAGGGGAAAGGCGCAGCACCTGCTGCTCATGCAGATAACAAAACGGCAGCCCGCAGGCTGCCGTTTGCGTTGCTCATTGTTCTTCGGGAAGCTCGTCAAACAGCGGGTGGTAGAGCACTTCGCCCTGCATCCCGGTCAGGCCGCCTTCTTGCAGCTCCATAGCCATGAAGCAGTCGGCGGGCACTTCGTAGATGCAGTGAAGGCCGAACTCGCTGGCGGGGCGAAAACCGAAGCGGCTGTAATAGGTCGGGTCACCAAGCACCACCACCGCCTTCCAGTCCATCTCCAGCGCCGTGTCCAGCCCCTCGCGTACCAGATCCGACCCTATGCCCTGCCCCTGCCAATCGGGATGGACCGCCACGGGCGCAAGACCGAGCCAGGGCCCTTCCATGCCGTTAATGGTGATCGGGCTCAGCATCAGGTGCCCCATGAACTCGTACTCCTCCTCCTCGACCATGGTCACCACTGCGGCGCCACATTCGCGCAGGCGGTTGACCAGTTCGGCCTCGTCGGAACGGCCAAAGGCGGCGCTCACCAGGTCATAGACCGGCAGCATGTCGCCGGGGCGCTCGGTTCTCAGCATACAGCGTTACTCCTCGTACAGCAGAGCGGGCATTATTCCACAAACTGACCGCCGCCCTGAGCACCTTTGTCGAGAAATGGGAGGGTGGACTCAGGAAACCGCACGGCCAGCAGGTGCAGCACGGTTTGCAGATCGCTCGATTGCAGGGTGGTCATGGCCGCCCGATAGGCCGCAAACAGCTCGGCATCCGTCTGCTCCAGCCCGCTCAGCGTCTGGTCTGGGCCGCGATGCCAGCGTCCGGCCAGCTCATCGATGAGGGCGGGCAATTCCACCAGCAGCCAGAGCTGGTGATAACGGCGGCTGACGCCATCCCCCTGTTTGTTCTCGCCGCTCGCCCGGCGGGCCAAGGTGCCCAGCCAGCCGAGCCGCTGACGCCGCTCCGACAGCGTGAGCGGCGCCGGCCCCTGGCGCTGCAGGCTGGCCAGCTGCTGCAGATAAGCCAGCCCTTGCTCTTCAAAGTCCTTGAGCAGCAGTCCCCGGTACAGATAGAGCTGGTCCGGCTCGGCCTGCGCCAGCGACTCTTGGTCGTGATACTCCACCGCCAGCGGCCCGTCACTCTCCTGCTCGGGCAGGGAGTCGACAGCCAGTCCGCTTTCTGGCTCCGGCTGCGCCAGAAAGAGGGCCAACCGCCTCGGTTCATCCTCCTCAGCGCCTGCTTGCAGGATGGCCGCCACCACCCGTTTGTCGGCCAGCAGAGGGGCCAACTGCCGTGTCAGCGGCGCCGCCAGCGTCTGGCTTCGCTCCAACTGCCAGTAGCTCACCTCGCACGGCGGCTGACCACTCAGCTCGCGCCGACCGCAATAGCGCATGCCCAGCTTGGCCATCACCCGGCCGGAGGCCAGGTTGCCAGGCATATGGCGGGCGGTCAGCACCGGCAATTGCAGCCGCTCAAACGCAAAGACCTTTACCAGCCGGGCGGCCCGGGTCGCCAGCCCGCGATTTTGCCAGGGCACGCCCACCCACCAGGCGAGCTCGCCATTCCAGTGCAGCGAGATCACCCCCACCAGCGGCGCCTGGCCCTCTCCCCCCGGCAGGGTCAGCGCCCAACTCCAGCCCAGCCCAAGCGCCGCCTTGCGCCAACAGCCGGCCAGCCAGTCGCGGGCCGCCTCCGGCGGGTAGGGATGGGGGATGTTGAGGGTGTAGCGGGCGAGCGCCGCATCGCTGCAATAGCGCACCACGTCGGCCTCATCGCGCGCCAGCAGGAGACGCAGTTGCAGGGCTGGCCCCGATGGCGAGGCGGGCTCGGCCAGCACCGGCACCGTCAGGCGGCGGGCCAGCAGGCGGTTGAGCACCGCGCCCAGATCGTCTTGCGCCGTCAGCGTCAGATCGGCGCCCTGTGGCCCCAGCGTCAGCAGCCCTTCCTCCCGGGCCAGGGTCAGCAGGGAGGCCGAGCCGCTGATGAGGATCTGGCGGCTCGGATCCCTCGCGGGCTGGGCAGGCAAGTCACCATCCAGCCAAGCGGCCAGCAGCGCGCTGGCCGAACGCACGCCATCGGGCGGACAACAGGACCAGAGTCCGCTGATGTCGCTCGGCAAACCCTCATCAGCCTTGCTCTGCAGCAGCAGCCAGCGGCCGCCCTGCCGTTGCCAGGCCTGCAGCACCGGCGCCCAGTGGGGCTGCCACAGGGCCCGCTCGATCAGCAGCTCCATCAGCCGGCCTGGCAGGCAGCCGGCAGGCTCAGGTGACGGGGATGGGCTTCGATACGGGCGATCCAGTCGCGAATAGCTGGCCAGCCCTGCAGCGAGAAGATCCCCTCCTCCGCCACATGGGTGTAAGCGTAAAGCGCGATGTCGGCGATGGTCGGGGAATCACCGCACAGGTAGGGACTCTGCTTGAGCTGCTGCTCCAGCACCGCCAGCGCCTTTTCGCCACCGGCTTTGAGCCCGTCGAGGCGCGCCTCCTGGGACTCCGGCCGCCCCAGATAGTGCACGATGAAACGGGCCACCGCGATATAGGGCTCATGGCTGTACTGCTCGAAGAACAGCCACTTGAGCACCTCGGCCTGCTGGCGCGGCTCGGTCGGCCACAGGGGCGAGCCTTGCGCCAGATAGAAGAGGATGGCGTTGGATTCCGCCAGGGTATCGCCGTGGGCCAACTCCAGCACCGGGATCTTGCCGTTGGGGTTGATGGCCAGAAAATCGGGGGTACGGGTCTCCCCCGCCAGCACATCTACCGACACCCAGTCGAGGGGCAGTTCAAGCCAGCGGGCCAGCAACCAGGGCTTGTAGCAGTTGCCGGACTTCAGGTCACCATACAGACGCATACAGACTCCTTGTCAGCGGCAGCGGGCACTCAGGGCGCCAGCCGCTCGATGTGCCAGCCTTCCCCCTCGCGGGTGTAGTAGAAACGGTCGTGCAGGCGATGCTCGCCCCCCTGCCAGAATTCGACTGTGTCGATCCGCACCCGAAAACCGCCCCAGAAGCTCGGCAGCGGCACTTCGCCATTGGCAAACTTCTGCTTGAGCTCGAGGAATTTGGCCTCCAGCACGCCGCGCGCCGAGATACGGGTCGACTGCTGGGAAACCCAGGCGGCGATCTGGCTGTCCTTGGGGCGACTGTGGAAGTACTTCATCACCTCGAAGGTGCTCATCTTCTCCACCCGGCCGGTCACATGCACTTGCCTATCCAGCGTGTGCCAGGGAAACAACAGGCTGATGCGGGGGTTGCCCTCCAGCTGATGCGCCTTGCGGCTGCCCATGTTGGTGTAGAACACCATGCCCTCGGCATCGTAGTGCTTGAGCAACACGGTGCGCTGCCAGGGCTGGCCGTCGGCATCGACGGTGCCCACCACCATGGCGGTGGGATCGGTCAGCTTGGCTTCGCACGCCTGGGCCAACCACTTCTCGAACAAGGCAAGAGGCTCGGCCGGCAGATCGGCCCGGTGCAATCCACCCCGGGTGTATTCGCGGCGCAGATCGGCTACATCCATCATCTTGATTTTCCTTCTCTCTTTGCCGCCCATGCGGCCATGCGTGCTGGCATTGTGCGACGAGCACGCCATGGGTACAAGCCTTGTGACCGGCAAATGACGGCTGCAAAAAAAGAGGGAGGCTCACGCCTCCCTCCCTTGGTATAACCTTCGTACGCTCTTGGTACGCCATGCCCGCCGGCAGGCTTATTGCTCGCCAGAGGCAGCGGGACAATGCGCCAGCATGCGCCGGTTGTAATCGGCCGCATAGGCCGCCAGCTTGGCCTGGGCCTCTTCCTGCCCGGGCTTGATGACATCCCCTAGGCCATCGAGGTAGCGCACGCCGCAGCGCGCCTTGGCCGAGGCCTGCTGCTCCGGCGCGATACCGGGCGCCACTTCGCCGCGCCCGGCCCGCACGATCAGCCGGTAATCCTGCTTGGCCAGACTGGCGCTGACCGCCTGCTCCAGGGTATCAGCATCGACCTGACAGCCGCCAAGCAAGGACATCAGCACCAGCCAGCCAGCCCTCATCCGCGCCTCCGTTGCCAACCCAGCATGGCCAGCGCCAGAGTCCAGAGACCGAGGGCGCCACCACCGCCGCCGCCACTGCCCGAACTGCCGCCGCTTTGGACGACCGGCAGCTGGGCCGGACTGATGGCGAAGAAGATGTTGTCGCTGCAGGCCACCTTCAGGCGTGCGGCGCTGGCCAGATCCGCCGGCAGGGTGACGGTGGCGGCGCCGCTGTTGGGTTGGCTGACCGCCAGATTGCTCCAGCTGGTTCCCTCGTTCTGGGTGATGAACAGGTCCACCTTGCTGCAGCTGATCGGCGCCAACGTGGTGCCGGCCACATCCCAGCTGACCGCCTGGCTTGCCCCCGGCGTCAACGCCACCCCAAGCGGGGCGGTCAGCCGGAAGGCGCTGCCGGTGTTGACCACCTGAACCTTCATGTCGTCGCTGGCGACACCGCCCTTGCCGTCACGCACCGTCAGCCGGAAGTTGAGATCCCGGTTGGTGGTGGGCCAGGCTTCGCCCTTGGCGAGCGTACCCGAGAGCAGGGAGGGCAGGCTCGGCAGGATCCGCTCCGGTGAACTGGTGGGGGAAACAAAGCGAAACAGCGGCCGGCTGCCGTCGTCAACCATGGTGGCCGGGCTGCTCGACTCCGTGCCCAGATCGATCTGCTCCCAGGTGTAGGTCAGGGGATCCCCGTCCAGATCGGCGCCGGCCCCCTTGAGCACGAATGGCGTGTTGGCCGGAATGATGCGGCTGGCCCCGGCCGCCGCCTGGGGCGCATTGTTGGCAAGACTCAGAGTGGTGCCGCAGGCTGGCACGGTCGCCATGTGCGCCCGCATCTGCTCGATGGACTTGCTGTGGAAATAGGGATCGCCATGGGGCTGAATATTCTCGTCACCGCAAATCCCGGCATAGGCCATGATAGTGGTGCCGCTGCCCGGCTCCCAAGCTTCGGTCGCCTTCCGATTGCCGCTGCCACAACTGTTGGTGGTGCCGTTGAAGGTATGGTCGGCGCCGAACTGGTGACCAATCTCGTGGGCCACGTAGTCGATAAAGAAGGCATCCCCCACCGGGGTGGCCGAGCCGGTCATGCCCTGCGAACGAGTGGCGGTACAGAGCGCACCGAGGCTGGCCAGCCCGCCCCCCCCGGTATTGATTACATGGCCAATGTCGAACGGTCCAAGCGGCGCGCTCGGCAGGGTCTGGGCGTTGGCCTGCACCACGCTGTTGATGCCGAAGTCGGCATCACCATTGGTGAAGGGATCGCTGGCCGGATCGGTAAAGATGATGTTGTCGTTGCCGCTGGCCAGCTGAAACTCGGCCCCCACATCGCGCTGGTACACCTCGTTGACCCGGTTGAGCAGGGTGGCGATGGCGGCGGTAGCCAACACCTTGGAGCCACCGTGGAACTGGGTGTACTCCCCCGCCGTCGAGATGGCGATGACGTAACGCTTGCGCACGTTGCCATCCACCTGAACCTTGTGCGCCAGCGCCCTGCTGGTCTCGCTGCCGATAACCTTGTCCGCATCCTCCTCCAGCCGGCTGTAGGCATCCTGCTGGTAATAGACGGCATAACCGTCGGCATTGCGCAGCGGATCGACGAACACCGTCTTGCCCTGATGGGTGAACATGGCGTGAAAGCCCAGCGGCCCCAGGTCAAAACGTCCCGTCTCTACCGGTGCCGCCGGGTTATGGCCCTTGAAGGTCAGGATCTCGGGAAATTTGGCAGCCTGATCGGCCGGCAGCAGATCATAGGCCTCGAGGGTAAAGGTCACCTCTCCCCCGTCGGGCAACGGCAGGGTCAGCGAACGGGCCCCGGCCTGCAGGCCGGCAAAATAATCGATGGGCACCTTGGCGACCCGAAACTGGTTGGCCCGCACTTCATAGCCGTCGGCGGCGCTGGCGCGCGCCGCCACCGTGTCCCACTCCTTGGCCACAAGGCCACCCGAGCTCATCAGGCTGGCTATCACCAGCGCCAAGGGAGAATATTTCATCAACTGCATCTTTTTAGTCCTTTTAAATGCACTCACCCAAACTGCAACTGGCATCATTTGCCTGCCGCCCTGCTTAGTCCAGCACCACCTGGCGGATATTCCCCGAATGGGGAGTGTTGCACCAACCCTGTCTAGCCCCTATCATTGCGCGGATTTATCAGTTTTTGAGCCGCGTCACCATGACGACGGTTCGTCTTTATCTGACCAAGGTTAATCTCATGCTCAAATCCCCACTGTTGCCCCGTTTCGGGGACCTGGTCGTTGCCATTGTTGACGATGTGCTGGGTCAGGGTCTCACCCTGGACCGCGCCTATGCCCGTCACTTCTCCGGCATCGAACTCAAACCGCAAGAACAGG
Source organism: Aeromonas sp. DNRA1 (assembly GCF_963888745.1). Taxonomy (NCBI): domain Bacteria; kingdom Pseudomonadati; phylum Pseudomonadota; class Gammaproteobacteria; order Aeromonadales; family Aeromonadaceae; genus Aeromonas; species Aeromonas sp. DNRA1. The sequence continues at coordinate 756,676 of NZ_CAWPKQ010000001.1, forward strand.
CAAGGATTGCCCTGGTCACCGGCGATCTGCTGCGTCGCCTCAGCCTCTATTGCGCCCTGACCGGCATCCAGGTCCGTCAGGCCGAGAAGAACGTCTGGCCACTGCTGCACAGCTGGCATGCCTTTCACAAGATAGCTCAACCTAACCATCCGACGCTGGATCGCTTCAATGAAGAGGCGTTTCGTCGCCGTCTGACCGAAGCCAAGAAGAACCCGGTGCTGATGGATGGCTGCCCGACCTGGCTGGAAAAACTCGGCAGCGAGCAACTGGGCGAAGCCTGGCCTGCCGAGCGTGCCGCGCTGGCCTGGATGCCCAAACGTTACCTGCGGGTCAACAGCCTCAAGTGCACCCGCGAAGAACTGCAGGCCGCACTGGCCAAAGAGCAGGTCACTACCATTCCAGTGGAAGGGGTCGATTCAGCCCTGCAAGTGACCTCGGATGCCGCCCTGTTTCGTACCAAGGCCTTTGCCGATGGCTGGTTCGAGCAGCAGGATGCCGGCTCCCAGCAAGTTGCAGCCGCGCTGGAAGTGAGCCCCGGCATGCGCGTCATCGATGCTTGCGCCGGTGCCGGTGGCAAAACCCTGCATCTGGCCGCCATGATGGAGGGCAAGGGCCGCCTGCTGGCGATGGATGTGGAAGAGTGGAAGCTCGAAAACCTCAAGCAGCGCGCCCGCCGCGCCGGGGCCCACAACGTGGAAACCCGGGTGATCACCGGCAGCAAGACCGTCAAGCGCCTCAAAGAGAGTGCGGATCGCGTGCTGCTGGACGTGCCCTGCTCCGGCCTTGGCGTGCTCAAGCGCAATCCGGATGCCAAGTGGCGCGACACCGCCGAGCGGCTGCCGGTGCTGGTTGCCCTGCAGGCAGAGATCCTGCAGCGCTACAGCCAGATGGTGAAGGTGGGCGGTCTGCTGGTCTATGCAACCTGCTCCATCCTGCCGGAAGAGAACCGTCAGCAGGTGGACAAGTTCCTCGCTGCCAATGAAAACTACCGTCTGCGGGATGACCACACCGTCAGCCCGGCCGCCACCGGCTTCGATGGCTTCTACATGGCACGCATCGAACGCATCGCCTGATGCCTGTTGTAAGATAAAGTTGTGAAATAAAAAAGGGGAGCCAGCGGCTCCCCTTTTTGCATGATGCAGATGCTGCCTTATTCTGCGGTGGCGTCATCCTGCTTGTGTTTGGCGGCAGTTTCCTTGATCAGGGTCTGCAGCTCGCCGGCCTGGAACATCTCGATCATGATGTCGCAGCCACCGACCAGCTCACCTTCCACCCACAGCTGGGGAAAGGTCGGCCAGTTGGCAAACTTCGGCAATTCGGCGCGGATATCCGGGTTTTGCAGGATGTCGACGTAAGCAAACGGCTCGCCACAGGACATCAGGGCCTGGGAGGCCTGGGCAGAGAAACCGCAGCTGGGTAGCTTGGGGGAACCCTTCATGTACAGGATGATGGGGTTTTCAGCCAGCTGCTGTTTGATCTTTTCAATAGTTTCCATAGGTGCCTCACTAGAGCGATTTCGGCGGCCATTCTACTGCAATCCTGGCAGACCACAAACTGACAAACCACCTCGGATGCAAGAAGTGATGAATCAATACGCCGCAGCTTGATCCGGATCATGGCGAGAATCAAGAGTTGTTAGCCCATCTTTGATGCTGGTACAATCGATGGGCTTTGGGCCATCTGGCCCCCCTTATTTCAAGAACAATTCTTTTCAAGATAGAAAAGAGTACGCAATGTCTTGCAACCGTCGCCTTCGCACGGCCAGCCAATGGAGAGTAGAAAATGGCATTCGAACTTCCCGCTCTGCCCTATGCAATCAATGCTCTGGAACCGCACATCTCCCAGGAAACTCTGGAATACCACCACGGCAAGCACCACAACACCTATGTGGTTAACCTGAACAACCTGGTGCCGGGTACCGAGTTTGAAGGCAAGTCTCTGGAAGAGATCATCAAGACCTCCACTGGCGGCATCTTCAACAACGCCGCCCAGATCTGGAACCACACCTTCTACTGGCACTGCCTCTCCCCGAACGGCGGTGGCGAGCCCACTGGCGCCCTGGCCGATGCCATCACCAAGGCCTTCGGTTCCTTCGCCGAGTTCAAGGATGCGTTCACCAAGTCTGCCATCGGCAACTTCGGTTCCAGCTGGACTTGGCTGGTGAAAAAGGCTGACGGCACCCTGGCCATCGTCAACACCTCCAACGCCGGTTGCCCGCTGACCGAAGCCGGTACCACTCCGCTGCTGACCGTCGACCTGTGGGAACACGCCTACTACATCGATTTCCGCAACCTGCGTCCGAAGTACATGGAAACCTTCTGGACCCTGGTCAACTGGGAGTTCGTGGCCAAGAACCTGGCTGCCTGATAGCCCCGTTCTTGCCAAAACGCCCCGCTCTTGCGGGGCGTTTTTTATGCCTGTGCAACAGCAGAGACGAAAAAGGCGCCCGCAGGCGCCTTTGTTACGTTACTCGAGCCGGATGCGCTGGCATCACTGGTCGATTTCATCCAGATAGTCGTCCAGATTGCTGTCATCTTGCTTCTCCTGCTGCTCTTGCTTGAGCTCGGTCTGACGACCGGTCACCTTGTTCTGGTTGTACTGCAGATAGAAGTCCTTGGTCAGGGCATAAGGATCGAGCGCGTTGTCGATGATCCGCTCCTGATCGATCAATTTGGAGCGGGTACCCAGACCATCCAGCGCCCAGTGGGTGATGCGCAGGGGCAGGGTCAGCAAGGCATAGGGGAAGTAGATGGTATCGATGGTATCCCCCACCAGCTTGCGGGTGGTGGTCGGGCCGTAGACCGGCACCATCAGGTAGGCGCCATCGCCGATATCGGCGCGGCCCAGCACGGTATTGAGCTCCAGCTTGTTGCGCGCCAGGCCGGCATGCTTGGCCACGTCGAAGATCCCCAGCAGACCCACTGTGGTGTTGAGGGTGAAGCGACCCAGGTTGGTGCCCGCCCCCTTCAAATCGCCGGTGATGAGATGGTTGACCATGCTGCTCGGCTCGTTGAAGTTTTCCACCAGGTTTTCGATGCCGTCCTTCATTCCCTGCGGAATATAGCGGGCATAGCCGTGCACCACGGGACGGGCCACATAGGGCTCCAGCACATCATAGTTGACGGCCCACATGGCCCGGTTGGCGCCCTGGAACGGGTCACGACCATCGCTGGCCGTGCTGGTCGCACCAGGCCGGCTCGGCGTCTCCTTGAGGTCAAGGCTCTCGGGCCCCTGCTTGGGCGGGCCGCCAGCACAGCCGCCCAGCAACAAGGCCACCATCAATGCCCCTACACGCACATACATATGGAAGTCCTAGCTTTTTATTGTGATTAATCTGAATTATAGGCAGCCCGGCCCCATCGAGGGGCCGGGCCAAAGGCGTATTAGAGGGCGTGATCGATGCGGATGTCAATCGGCGCTGAAGGAATCGAACCGGTGGCGACCGGAACGGAGACACCTTCAAACGCCCCTTCCTTGTTCATGACGTTGCCGCCACGGGAGAGGCGCGCCTTGAACTGCAGCTCGGGATAGGCGGCCAGCTTGTTGCCTTCCATCATGGCGTCACCGTCACCCAGCGACAGGGTCAGCGGGAAGTGCGGCCCCGGGATACGCTTGACCGCGATGGGCATGGGCGGTCCGTTGGGGATCACCGCAAACACGAACAGATGGGCATCTTCCGGCAGTGCAATGCCATCGGCCAGCGTCACCTTGAGCGGGAACTCGCCGGCCTTCACCTCCAGTACCTGGTCAGAGGCCACGTTCTGCCCGCTCGCCTCAGCCGGCACGGTCGCACTGGCCATGCCGCGCTTCTTCAACTGCTGCTCGGCATAGTCGATGGAGCGCTCCACCATGGTGTAACGGGTCGAACCCTTCTCCATCAGCGGCAACATCTCGCGCCAGCGTTGCAGGGCGGTCTTGAAGTCCTCTTTTTGCAGCGCCATGAAGGCGTAGACGGAGCGCGCCTCGATACTGGCAGGATCCTGGGCAATAGCCATCCGCAGCAGCTGGTCGGCCTGCGCGTCATCCCCTGTCATCATCAGTGCCTGGGCGTAGGGCACCGCCACCATCGCCTTCTGCGGGGCCAGCCCGTAGGCCCGCTCCAGCGCCTCGCGGGCCATCTCGGGATCATTGCCATCCAGTGACAGCCGACCCAGCAGCAGCCAGCCGCGATAATCGTTCGGCTCGTCCTTCAGGCGGGTACGCAGGGCCAGGGTGAAGTCCAGCAGATCCTGCTCGGTGACCTCGGCGTCCCGCTCCACCAGGATGCGGTTGCTGAGCTCGCCCAGCCGGCTGTTGGCATCCTGCCAGCGGCTGACCTCCTGCCAGGAGCCGAGCTTGTAGTAGAGCCCCAGGCTCACCACCAGCAGCACCAGCACACCTGGGATCCAGATCATGCTCTTGCCGCCGCGGGCAGTCTGCTCCACGTCGGGGATGTCGTCCAGCAGGCTGCGCTGCAGCTCGATCAGGGTGTCCTGCTCTTCCGCCAGCACCCCTTGCTCGCGCTCTTCCCCGATCTCCAGCAGACGCTGGCGATAGAGCTGTTTGTTGAGGGCCGAGCGGCTGATGCTCTGCTTGCCCTCCCCCCGCCACAACGGCAGCACCAGCGCCAGGCTCACCAGCGCCAGCAGGGCCGCGATCACTATCCAAAATGCGGTCATTGTTTCTCTTCCTCTTTGAGCAGGGCAGCCAGACGACGCTGCTCCTCCGCGCTCAGGGCGCTATCCGCCGGCGTGGCAGCCGCGGGACGACGGCGACTGCGCACCACCACCATGACGACACCGATGACGATCACCAGCAGGGGGCCGAGCCAGAGGATCAGGGTCGACGCCATCAGCGGCGGGTTGTACAGGATGAAGTTGCCGTAACGGGCGACCATGTAGTCCACCACTTCCCGCTTGTCCTTGCCCTCGCGCACCATCTGGTAAGTCTTGTCACGCAAGTCCTTGGCCAGGCCCGCGTTGGAGTCGGCGATATCCTGGTTCTGGCACTTGGGGCAGCGCAGCTCCTTGGTCAGCTCGCGAAAGGTCTGCTCCTGGGCGTCGCTGTCAAAGGTGTAGACATCGATGGCGGCCAGCGCCTGGCCTGCCCCGCCCAGTCCCGCCAGCAGCAGCAGGGACGCAATAAACATTCTCATCAGGCTCTCCCTCACTTCATGGCGTCATAGATGGGTTTGAGGGTGCTGGCCCACACCTCGGGGTTGACGTCCCCCACGTGGCGATAGCGAATGATGCCCTGACTGTCGATGAAGAAGGTCTCCGGCGCGCCGTAGACCCCCAGATCCAGCCCCAGCATGCCGTCGGGATCATAAAGATTGATCTGGTAGGGATTGCCGAGCTCCGCCAGCCAGTTGATGGCCTTGGCCCGTTCATCCTTGTAGTTCATGCCGACGATGTAGATCCCCTGCCCCGCCAATTGCTTGAGGTAGGTGTGCTCCCCATAGCAGGTCGGGCACCAGGTGGCCCAGACGTTGAGCAACATGGGGCGCCCCTTGAGGATGCTCCTGTCATGCTGTTTATTGAGGTCATAGATGTCCTGCAGGGTGAACACGGGCACCTCCTTGCCCACCATCACGGACTCGAGCTTGGTGGGATCGGAGTAGAGCCCCTTGAACAGAAACACGGCCCCCAGCAGAAACACGATGAAGGGGATCAGAAACAACCAGGTCTTCTTGCTCATGCCTTGGCCTCCTCGTCACGGCGACCGAAACGGTAGCGCTTGTCCAGCATCGCCAGCACGCCGCCGATGGCCATGAAGACGCCGCCGAACCAGATCCAGCGCACGAAGGGTTTGTAGTAGATCCGTACCGCCCAGGCGCCGCTATCGAGCTGCTCGCCGAGCGCCGCGTAGAGATCCCGGGTGAAGCCGGCATCGATGGCTGCCTCTGTCATCGGCATCCGGGTCACCTTGTACATGCGTTTCTCCGGCTTGAGCAGGGCGACCTGCTTGCCGTCCTTGTGCACTTCCAGCACGCCCTTGAAGCCGTCGTAGTTGGGGCCGTTCTTCTCTTTGATGCCAGTGAAGACAAACTCGTAGTCGGCAAACTGGACCCGATCGCCGGCCTGCATCCGCAGATCCTTCTCGATGCTGTAGTTCTGGGTACAGGCGATGCCGATGATGCTCACCGCGAGGCCCACGTGGCCCAGGATCATCGCCCAGTGGCTGTTGCCAAGGCGGCGTACGCCGACGGTGAAGCTGTGCTTGTGGGTGGCACGCACCCAGGTTTCCTGCACGCTGGTCACGATGATCCAGGCGCCAAGCCCGATACCGAGCGCAGCCCAGGGCTTGAACTCCTCGGCCAGCAGCAGCGGCAGCAAGATGGCGGCGGCCAGGCTCAATACCAGCGCCAGCACCACCTTGCCCTTGAGCTCGCCCAGCTCCTGACGGCGCCAGCGAAACAGCGGGCCGACCCCCAGCAACAGGGCGAACGGAATGATCAGCCAGCTGTAGATGTGGTTGAAGAAGGGAGTACCGATGGAGATGCTGCCCAGCCCCAGCTCCTTGTGCACCAGCGGCAGCAAGGTGCCGAGCAGCACGGTCAGCAGACCCGCCACCAGCATGATGTTGTTGCACAGCAGCAGGGTCTCGCGGCTCCACAACTCGTGCTTGCCGTGGCTTCTCACCTGGGAACCCTTGAAGGCAAACAGCAGCAAGGATGAACCGATTACCGCCAGCAGGAAGCCCAGAATGAACAGGCCACGGGTCGGGTCGGAGGCAAACGCATGCACCGACACCAGCACGCCGGAGCGCACCAGGAAGGTACCCAGCAGGCTCAGGGAGAAGGCGGAGAGCGCCAGCAGCACGGTCCAGGCCTTGAAGGTGGCGCGCTTTTCACTGACCGCCAGCGAGTGCAGCAGGGCGGTGCCCGCCAGCCAGGGCATGAAGGAGGCGTTTTCTACCGGATCCCAGAACCACCAGCCTCCCCAGCCGAGTTCGTAATATGCCCACCAGGAGCCGAGCACGATACCCAGGGTGAGGAAGACCCAGGCCGCCATGGTCCAGGGACGCGACCAGCGCGCCCAGGTGGCATCGAGCCGGCCAGTCATCAAGGACGCAATGGCAAAGGCGAACGCCACCGAGAAGCCCACATAGCCCATGTAGAGCATCGGCGGGTGGAAAATGAGGCCGGGATCCTGCAACAGCGGGTTGAGGTCGCGCCCATCCACCGGGAAGTAGGGCAAGGTGCGGATGAAGGGGTCGGAGGTAAACAGCACGAAGGCGGTAAAGCCGACCGAGATGAGGCCGAGCACACCGAGCACCCGCGCCACTGCGTCGAGCGGCAGGCGACGGCTGAACATGGCGACGGCCGCAGTCCAGCCCCCCAGGGTCAGCACCCACAGCAGCAGGGACCCCTCGTGGGCGCCCCACACCGCGGAGATGCGATAGGCCAGCGGCAGCAGGCTGTTGGAGTTGGTGGCCACGTACTGCACGGTAAAGTCGTTGTCGATGAAGGCCCAGGTCAGGCACAGGAACGACAGCAACAACAGCAGGAACTGGGCATAGGCGAGCGGGCGGGCCGCCGACATCATGCCAAGGCGCCCCCATTTGGCGCCGAGCAGCGGATAGCTGCCCAGCAGCAGGGCGGTGGCGAAGGCCAGGATCAGTGAAAACTGTCCCAATTCAGGGATCATGGCTGAACTCCTTTCAAATGAGCCGCAGCACGAACCTGTAAACCGGCTTGAAAAGGTGAAAACGGTGCGAATGCTGCCGGGATCATTGCTTGCTCCCCTTCAGCTGCGCCTCGGTATATTCCGGCTTGAAGTGCATGCCGTTGGTGGCATCGGCCACTTCCGGCGGCATGTAGTTCTCATCGTGCTTGGCCAGCACCTCGAAGGCGGCGACCGTGGTTGCATCCTTGAGGGTGCCCTGGGCGACGATGCCCTGCCCCTCGCGGAACAGATCCGGCAGAATGCCGTCAAACTCGACGGTCACCAGATGCCCGCCATTGTCCACCAGCTTGAAGGCCACCTTGAGGCTCTGGGGATCCCGCTGTACCGAACCCGGTACCACCAGACCGCCGATGCGCAGGCGCTGTCCCTCTTCCGGCTTGATCTTGTCCGGGCCCTTGCCCTCCACCAGCTCGCTCGGGGTATAGAAGAGATCGATATTCTGGCTGAGGGCATAGAGCACCAGGCCGATCACCGCGGCAAGCCCGGCACTGATCGCCAGGATGATGGTGAGGCGTTTCTTGCGTCTCGGGTTCATAGGGTGTTCTCCATCTGCTGGGCCGCCTTGCGGCGGGCCTCGCGCGCCTGCTTGTTGCGCAGTTCACCGAGCAGGGCGCGGGTTTTCATACGGGTGGAAATGACGATGCCGACCAGGCAGAGTAGGGTCAGACCGAAAGAGAGCCAGACGTAGAAGGCGTAACCACCCATCGCCAGAAAATCACTGAATGAGGCAAAGTGCATGCTTACTTCTCCTGCTCGGCTATCTCTTTGACCCAGGGGCGGTGCCACTCCCGCATCAAGAGCTCGTTTCGAAAACGCATCAGGGAGAGGGCCCCGAGGAAGGCGGCAAAGGCCAGGATCATGATGAGCAGCGGCCACAGCATCTCGGGGGAGATGGAGGGCTTGTCAAACTTGGTGATGCTGGCGCCCTGGTGCAGGGTGTTCCACCACTCCACCGAGTAGTGGATGATCGGCAGGTTGATCACCCCCACCAGCGCCAGAATGCCGGCGGCGCGACCGGCCAGCACCTTGTCGCTGAAGGCGTTGTAGAGGGCAATGACGCCGAGGTAGAGGAACAGCAGGATCAGCTCGGACGTGAGCCGCGCATCCCACACCCACCAGGTGCCCCACATGGGTTTGCCCCAGGCGGCGCCGGTAAACAGTGCGATGAAGGTGAACACGGCGCCGACCGGCGCGACCGCGGCCACCGTCATGTCCGCCATCCGCAACTGCCACACCAGACCGATGAAGGCAGCCACCGCCATGGTGGAGTAGGCCCCCATGGAGAGGATCGCGGCCGGAACATGGATGTAGATGATCCGGAAGGAGTCGCCCTGCTGATAATCCGCAGGTGCAAAGGCCAGCCCCCAGAGGGTGCCGATGATGAATGCCAGCAGGCTTGTCACGGCAAACCAGGGCAGCAGGGTCCCTGCCAACTGGTAAGCCCGCTCGGGTTTAGCGTAAGGGTGCAACCATTTCCACATAGCTCACAAAACCTTTCTGTTATTAATATCGTGGCGAGGCCTACCATACCCACTGCCGGAAAACATCACATCCCCCGAAAGCAATAAGCAGCCATCCTCTTGATCTATCTCAATTATATTTTTTATAACGGCCCTTCCATGGCCACCTTTTCAGACGCTTTCGTCAATTCACGCTGACCCGCAGCGCCGCCGAGACCGCCAGCGGGGTCAGGGTCAGCGCACCGGCCAGCATGGCCCCCAGAATCGCCAGCTGCCCCGAATAGGGCAGCCCCATCCCCGCCGCATCGATGGCGGAGGTGGCAAAAATCAGTACCGGAATATAGAGCGGCAGGATCAGCAGGCTGAGCAGTACCCCCCCCTTGCGCAGACCGACCGTCAGCGCGACGCCGACCGCCCCGAGCAGGCTCAGCACGGGCGTCCCCAGCGCCAGGGTGGCGACCACCGCCAGATAGGTGTTCATGTCCAGTGACAGCAAAATGGCGAGCAGCGGGGAGATGAGCAGCAGCGGCAGGCCGGTCAGCAACCAGTGAGCGATCACTTTGGCCAGCGCCAGCAAGCCCAGCGGATGGGGCATCAGCATCATCTGCTCCAGCGCACCATCGCCAAAATCGTCGCGAAACAGCCGCTCCAGCGACAGCATGGCCGCCAGCAGAGCGGCCACCCAGATGATGCCGGGAGCGATGCGGGCCAGCAGCTTGGGCTCGGGGCCGATCCCTAACGGAAACAAAGTGATGACGATGAGGAAAAACCAGAGCGGGTTGAGGATGTCGGAGCGCTGGCGCAGGGCCATCAACAGCTCGCGGTGGATCAGGTGCATTACGGCGCGCAACATCAGAACTACTCCTGCAGCAAGGGCGTGAGAGAGAGGGTCTTCAACCGTCCCTGCATCAGGGTCATGTCCTGATGGGTGGTGAGGATCACCATGCCCCCTCGTTCGGCGTGGGTCAGGAACAGCCGCTCCAGCACCTTCACCCCCTGCTTGTCGATAGCGGTGAACGGCTCATCCAGGATCCAGAGCGCCGGCTTGTCGCTGAGCCACAGGCGGGCCAGCGCGACACGGCGCTGCTGGCCGGCAGAGAGCTGACCGGTGGGGTTGTCTTCAAACCCGGCCAGACCGACCTGGGCCAGTACCCGCCACAGATCCACGCTGGTATCGGCCGCATGGTGCAGTTTCTGGTAAAAAGCGAGGTTTTCGAGCGGTGTCAGGGCAGCCTTGACGCCAGGCTGATGACCGAGATAGAGCAGATTAGCGTGATATTCATCGCGGCAACTGCGGATATTTTCGCCATTCCAGCACACTTCACCGGCGAGTGGTTGGGACAAGCCGGTCAGCAAGCGCAGCAGGCTGGTCTTCCCTACCCCGTTGGGGCCTTCAATTTGCACCAGATCACCAGGAGCCACCGCAAAGGAGAGATGTTCAAACAGAGTGCGATCTTCACGCACGCAGCTCAGATTGTGAATTTGAAGCAGCATGAGGATGTAATCAGTGAAAAGAAGCGGCCTGCATATTAACACAGTATCGGGAAGCGTCTTTTCAAAGATGCCAATTATCAGCAGGATTTGTGGGGGAGATCCCGCCTTGAAGGGAGGGGAAAAAAATCAGGAAGGCGGATGCCTTCCCGAACATTCATGAGCGGCCTTTTCGCAATGAAATCAACAATTCAGCTTCGGCCTTAGGCAATTCACATTCGTTCATGACCTCATCGAGGTCGGCACCGAGTTCCACCATCTTGGCGGCGCGGCTGTACAGGCGGCGTTCCGGATCCTGCAGGGTCAGCTCCTGCTGGCGATCGTTGATCTGCTGCATGGCCCCTTCGACGGATTGCAGACGCTGGCCCATGCCGATGGCCCCGGTATGCAGCTCCATCATCTGCTTGCGCAGGCTCTCGAGCTGCCCTTGCAGCGTCTCCACCCTGGCCTCGGACTCTCGCTGGCCACGTCGGCTACCAATCACCCCATACAGGGCCAGCACCAACGCCAGCAAGGACAACCCCAAGGCGGCAATTTCAATCATCAACACATTATCTTCCTATCAGAGGGAACCGATATCTTCCCACTCTTCATCGGAGAGCAGCTTGTTCAGATCGACCAGGATCAACAGCTGACCATCGCGGTTGCTGACACCCTGAATGAACTTGGCACTCTCTTCGGTACCCACCGCCGGGGCCGCGTCGATCTCGGAGGAGCGCAGATAAACCACCTCGGCCACGCTATCGACCATGATGCCGATCACTTGCTTTTCCGCCTCGATGATAACGATGCGCGAGTTTTCACTCACATCGCCGGAGGGCAGGCCGAAGCGGGAACGGGTATCTATGACGGTCACCACGTTGCCTCGCAGGTTGATGATGCCCAGTACATACTCGGGAGCACCGGGCACAGGGGCGATCTCGGTGTAGCGCAGCACCTCCTGCACCTGCATCACGTTGATGCCGTAGGTTTCATTTTCCAGCTGGAAGGTGACCCATTGCAGCACTTCATCTTCGGCCAGATTCTGTGCAATATTGCGCTTTTCTGTCATGTTTTTATTCCTTTTATGAAAACGTCTACTGGTAAAACTAGCAATAAAACAGCCCGAGTGCAGAAGTTATCAGCGACCTTCTATGTTGACCCCGCGCTCCAGCAACAGGAGCAATTCCTTCACGTGTAGCAGGGCACACATCTTCTCCTTGACCATGCCCGCCAGCCAGGGGCGTTTGCCCTCCTGATGGCGCCATTTGACCTGGTCACGATGCAATAACTCCGTTCCCTTCAGATGATGACAGGCAAGTCCCCAGGGAGATTCACCCAGCATGATCAAATACTTGTAATCGGGCACATCCAGATGCTGGCCAGGCATGACCCACTGCGCCGTGTCCACCACATTCATCTTCTGTTCGCGGGAAGTCATGATCCCCTTGTACCAGCCTGGCTGACCAAACAGGGTGTTCACTTCTCCCAGTTGATGAATACCGCCAAGCTCGGTCAACGGCACCGCAAAGGTGACACCTGCGACCTCAAAGAACAGCGCCTGAAACTCCTTGCCGGTATCGATATTCTCCCAGGTGGAGGGTGCAACCTCCTCCTGCGGCGCCAATGCGACATCGGTCTCTGTCACCACCAGCGTGGCAGGATCCGCAGCTGCGGGCTCGGGCATCACCTCGGGCCACACTGGCTCGACGGGTAGCAGAGCATCCTCGGCCTCAATCTGAAGCGGTTCGCTGACGACCTCTTCATGACTCAGCGCGTCGATTTCAAACTGAACCTGACCGACCTGAGCCAGCAATTCACTCAACTGCTCCAGCCGTTGATCCGCCTCCAGATAGGGTTGCGCCCCCTTATCGGCAACCGGCTGGGGCTGACGCTGCAGCTGGATGACGGGGGCAGAGTCAGGCTCGTCAGACGAATCCAGCAGCAGTGCATCATCCAGCAACAGGGAGTGGAAATAATCATCCATGGCCCGAACTTGGGTGGTATCTCTCATGATGTCACCTCATGAGCACGCTGACGCTCTTGCGCATCAAGATAGTTGAGCAGGGTCTCATAGGCATAGGTGCCACGGCTGCTCGGCGAATAGATGGAGGGGGGAATGTGAAGCAAACTGGCATCCCGGAATTTGGTATCTATGGGTATGACGGCATTCCATACCGCATTGCCGTGCTGCTCCTTGATGGACTGCAGAGTCATCAGCGAGGCACGGGTTCGCTTGTCAAACATGGTGGGAATGACGGTATAACGGAACTTCTCCCGCTTGGAACGTTGCATGATTTCAAACGTCTTCATCATCCGCTCCAGCCCTTTGAGCGCCAGAAACTCGGTCTGCACCGGCACCAGGATCCGGTCACACGCAGCCAGCGCATTGACCATCATGACCCCCAAGACAGGCGGGCAGTCGATCAGCACATAATCGTATTGATCCTGAATGCGCAGCAACGCTCGCTTGAGCACCAGCCCCATCCCTTCCCGATTGCCCATCACTCGATCGAGGGTCGCCAGGGTGATTGACGCGGGCAGCAGATGAATATTGTCAAACTTGGTTCGCAGCGTCAGTTTATTGACGAGCTCTGCCGTTGGTTTGACCGCCTGAAACAGCTCATAAAGAGTGCCATCCAGCCGGTCAGAATCAAAATCAAGATAAGAGGTCAGGGAGGCATGAGGGTCGGTGTCAATCAATAGCACCCGCTGGCCACGCTGGGCCAGAATACCGGCCAGCGAGACCACTGTGGTGGTTTTACCGACCCCACCCTTTTGGTTGGCAACCGTCCAAACAATCACTGTATCAATCCTGCCTCGTTGTTATGCGTATGCCACCACCTGGCAGCGTGATCACCTTGACCTCTCCTGCCTCGACCGCCTGTTGCACTGCCGGCACTTGCGTCTCCGTTACAGCCTGCACCGGGGGATTTGATACCGGAGCAGGTGGCACCCAGGCAAACTTGGAAATAGCGACCACCACCTTGCGATTCTGTAAACGCCCCTGCTCGGTACTGTTGTCCGTGAAGGGAGAAAACTCCCCGTAAGCTTCATAGGCCAACCGCTGCGGCGCAATCCCTTTGGCGATGAGCGCGGTGAGTACAGCTTCCGCCCTTGCCGCAGACAACGTCCAGTTGGAACGGAAAATTTCATTATTTATCTGCTGGTTATCGGTATAACCGCGCACTCTTACATAGTTATCGACCTGCTTTAGAATACTTGAAAGAGTATTTAGCACGGGATCGGCATTGCTACTCATGAAGGCGCTGCCACTGCCGAACAACAGACCTGAGCTCAGCTCTACGGTCAACCAGTTGTCATTGAGCGTCAACTTGACTACCCCGGCATCGACCAGAGAACCCATGCTCTCCTGCAATTGCGTATCGATCTTCGCAAGAGTCATACCATCTTGCGCGATGGGAACACCTGAGATGGGAGCCAAAGAGGGTGAGCGCGCTTTGGCGCTCTCCAGAACCGAGGAGGCGGCAGATACCTCGTTGTTCAACAACGACTTTCCCTGCCCTTCCAGCAAACCGTCGCTGCGTGGCTGCATGACGTTGAATGCCTGGGTCATGCCATCGATGACCGCGCGATACTTGTCCTTGTTGACCAGCGCCACCGAATAGAGCACCACGAACAGGGCGAAGATCAGCGTCATATAATCGGCGTAGGAAACCAGCCAGCGATCGAGATGTTCCCGACCTTGCAGATGCAAACGGTAGCGCTTGCGCATGGCTATTCTCCCTTCAGATAAGCCTTCAACCGCCGTTCAACCTGAGGACCATTTTCGCCGTGGGCGATTGCCATCAAGCCTTCCAGCGTCATCTCCTGAAACAGGGCGTAATGATAGTGAAAAGCCCGTAACCGGTTGGCAATCGGCAGGTATAACAGGTTGGCAAAGCCAACCCCGTAAATAGTGGCGACAAACGCAACGGCGATACCGGCACCCAGCGAGGCGGGTTCTTCCAGATGAAACATGGCCTGGATAAGTCCAATCACTGCGCCAATGATACCTATGGTCGGACTGTAACCCCCCATGGCTTCAAAGACCCTGGCGGAGTGTTCGTTTCGCTCCTGCTCGATGTCGATATCCGCTTCGAGCAACATGCGAATATCATCTATCGACACCCCGTCAACGATCATGGTGAGCCCCTGCCGGGTAAATTCGTCGCTCTCCTGATCAGCCTGGTTCTCCAGCGCCAGCAGCCCTTGCTGACGTGCAAACACGGCCCAGGCTTGCAGTCGTTCAGCTTGTGCGACCAGATCCCAGGCGGGAGGCAACAGCATCCAACGGGTCTGTCTTATCGCTTCCAGCAGAAACTTGCGTGGCGTCTGCAAAATGACAGCCCCCCAGGTTCCTCCTACAACGATGACGAAAGCAGGCCCATCAAGCAGGGTGAGCAGGTTGCCGCCATGCCATAACTGGGCAATGGCGATGGCTCCCAGTGCCAGGATCAGGCCGAACATGCCCATCGTTAGCGGCCCAGCTCAACCAGGATTCGTTGTGCAACCCGATCAAGCGGCAGTGATTCCGTGGCGATGCCGGCTTTGGCAACCGCTTGCGGCATGCCATATACCACGCAGGAGGCTTCATCCTGTGCCCAGATGGTAGAGCCCTGCTCCTTGAGCAGACGCGCACCATCCCGGCCATCCGCCCCCATCCCGGTCAACACGATGGCGAGCACCTTGTCGGCATAGGTTTTGGCAGCAGACGCAAAGGTGATGTCGACGCATGGCTTGTAATTCACCTTGTCATTGCCATCGACAATCCGGATGCGCGCCCCCGCACCACGCCCCTCCAGCAGCATCTGCTTGCCACCCGGAGCCAAGTAGGCATGGCCAGGTTTGAGCACATCGCCATCTTCCGCTTCCTTGACCCCGATCTGGCACAGACCGTTGAGGCGAGCGGCAAACGCGGCGGTAAAGGTTGCCGGCATATGCTGGATCAACAAGATGGGATGAGGGAAATCACCGGGTAATTTGGTCAACACGTTCTGCAGCGCAACCGGGCCACCCGTCGAGGTGCCGATGGCCACCAGCTGATAACTCTTGCCACTGCGTTTGAAGGCAGCTGCTGGCATGGCGCGCGGCGGCTCGGCCTGACGCTCTGCCGGCCGGGCGATTGAGCTGCCCAGCGGGGAACGGGCGGCAGGTTCAGGCGCTTTGGGACGAGCAGGAGCCGCCATCAGGAAACGCTTTCGAGAAATCTCCTTGACTCGCTGCTGTAACAGACGAACAGCTTCATCCTTGTCACGGGCGATATCTTCAAATTTCTTGGGCAGGAAATCGAGCGCCCCGGCATCCAGCGCATCCAGCGTCGCTTTGGCCCCTTCATGGGTCAAAGAGGAGAACATCAGGATCGGAGTCGGACACTTGGCCATGATTTCGCGTACGGCGCTGATGCCATCCATCACGGGCATCTCGATGTCCATGGTGATCACATCCGGGCGCAACTGGATCGCCTTGTCCACGGCCTCGCGTCCATTTTGAGCCGTATCGATCACCGTCAGCATGGGATCCTGAGTGATGATCTCGCTGACCCGACGACGGAAGAAGCTCGAATCGTCGACAACTAATACCTTGACTGCCATTGTTATTTTTCTAACTCCTTGGGCCTGGGCTATCAATGTCTACGGGCATACGCCTTGAGCAGACTCGGCACATCCAGAATGAGTGCAATACCACCATCGCTGGTGATGGTGGCTCCCGCCATGCCGGGGGTACCTTGCAACAGGCTGTCCAGCGGCTTGATCACCACTTCTTCCTGGCCAATCAGGTTATCCACGACAAAGCCGATCTGCTGCGTGCCAATCTGCACGATGACCACATGACCCGTATCCTGCCGTGACTTCTTGTGCTTGCCCCTGACCAGCCAGTTGTACAGATAGAAAAGCGGGATGGCTTTTTCACGCACTATGATGGTGAGCTGCCCATCCACCATGTTGGCCTTCTTGAGATCCAGATGGAAAATCTCGTTCACACAACCCAGCGGCAGCGCGAAGGTCTGCTCACCCACTTCCACCATCAGGGTCGGCAGAATGGCCAGGGTCAGCGGCACCTTGATTTCAAGACGGGTGCCCTTGCCCCAGGTCGAATCGATATGCACCGAGCCATTGAGGCTGACGATACTGGTCTTCACCACGTCCATCCCGACACCACGGCCGGAGATATCCGAGATCTCGGACTTGGTAGAAAAACCGGGGGCGAAGATCAGGTTATAGGCATCGTTGTCGCTCATCCGCGCCGCCGTATCGGCATCCAGCACACCACGGCTGATAGCGATGGACTTGAGCTTCTCAGGATCCATACCAGCACCATCATCTTCGATGCACAGCAAGATATGGTCGCCCTGCTGGGAAGCACTCAGGGTAATGGTACCCTGCCGTGGCTTGCCAGCTTTCTCGCGGACATCCGGCATTTCAACCCCATGGTCACAGGAGTTGCGCACCAAGTGAACCAGCGGGTCAGCCAGCGCTTCAACCAGGTTCTTGTCCAGATCCGTTTCTTCCCCGACCATGACCAGCTCAATTTCTTTCTTGAGGGTACGAGCCAAATCACGAACAACGCGCGGGAAGCGACCAAACACTTTCTTGATGGGCTGCATGCGGGTTTTCATCACCGCACCCTGCAGATCTGCCGTCACCACATCCAGGTTGGCAACCGCTTTTGACATGTCTTCATCGTTGCTGGCAATACCAAGGCTGACCAGACGGTTGCGCACCAATACCAGCTCACCCACCATGTTCATGATGACGTCCAGCGTCTTGGTATCCACCCGAACGGTGGTATCGCTTTGCACTGCGTTATCAGCAGGCGCGGGGGCCGGTTGCTTGGCTGGCGCAGGGGCTGGTGCCGGTTTTGCCGGTGCAGCAGCCGGTTTGGCGGCAACAGGGGCCGGGGCTGGCTTGGCTGCCGAAGCTGGCGTGGCGGCAGCGGGTATTACCGCGGCCTGCGCAGGCGCGGCTGGCGGTGGCGTAATACTGGTTTGCGGCCCTTGGCCACGACCGTGCAGTTCATCCAGCAGACGCTCGAATTCATCATCATCGATCAGTTCATCGACTTCTTTTTGTACTGATTTCAATGGATTGCTTTCGGGGGCTCCGCCATGTTGGCCCTGACCATGCAACTGATCAAGCAGGGCCTCGAACTCATCGTCGGTAATATCTCCGGAACTTGCCACCATAGGGCTGGCGGCAGCAGTCGGAGCACCTCCCACCCCATGCAGTTCATCGAGCAGGCGTTCGAACTCATCGGCGGAGATCTCATCGATGGAACCCCCACCGCTGACGACGGAAGACGCGGGGACAGGATCGGCGACAGGTTCCGGGATGGCTGCGGCCACCTCGACCACCTCTTCAACGGCAGGAGCCATCTCTTCGGACGCCACATTGCCACCCGCAGAAGCGGTCAACAGCTGCTCTTCCCCTTCAGGCTTGCAGAGCTCATGCAGGTCGTGCAGGATTTCAGCGGAAGCCGGGCTTGGCGGTTCGCGATTCTGCACCTGGGCAAACATCACATTGATGGCATCCAGCGCCTGCAAAATGACATCCATCAACTCGGCAGTAACGGTCCGCTTGCCATTGCGCAAGATATCGAACACGTTTTCGGCACCGTGACAAACATCCACCAACTCGGTCAGCGAGAGAAAGCCGGCACCGCCTTTGACGGTATGGAAGCCGCGAAATATGGCATTCAACAGATTCTTGTCATCGGGTCGCTTTTCCAAGTCGACCAGTTGTTCAGACAACTGTTCCAATATTTCGGATGCTTCGACCAAAAAGTCTTGCAGTATGTCTTCATCAACTTCGAAGGCCATGCGTCACTCCATTAAAATCCCAGGCTAGACAGCAGATCGTCCACATCATCCTGACCATTGACCACATCGGAACGAGTCTCAGGGTTCATGATGGGGCCTTCAGCTTCAATCCCGCTTACAGGAAGGCTGCGAGAAGAATGCTCAGCAGATGCCTCACCAAACATAGTCAGCATTTCTATTAATTTAGTTTCAACTTCCTGAACCAACTTGATGACCTTGCGGATCATCTGGCCGGTCAAATCCTGAAAATCTTGCGCCATCAGGATTTCTGTCAGCAGTTGCCGTAATTTATCGGCATCAGATTCAGAAGCCTTAATGAAATCATCCAGTTGGTGACACAAAGACTTGAACTGTCCAACACTCATCTCTCTGCTCATCAGGGCATTCCAGTTGGGCAGAACAAGCTGAATATTGTCATTTAGTCGATCGGCAATCGGTAGACTGGCTTCCACGGCATCCATGGTGCGATTGGCAGCTTTGTCCGTCATGTCGATGACATAACTGAGTCGCTCCCGCGCATCGGGGATTTCGTGAGTTGCCAGATCGGGGATCCGGGGATCTAGCCGAAAATCTTGTAGGGAATCATGCAGTTGTCGGGTCAACTGACCCACTTTGTCAAACAAGGCCGCCGCATTGGGAGCACACGCATCGGCGATGAGAGTGTCGGCCTGTTCAAATTCACCTTGCTCAAGATGGGCAACAAGCATCCTTGCCTGATCGAGCGAAATCATTGCACTCGTTTTGGCCTTCATCCCTGCTGCTCCTTAGCCGATTCGTTCAAAGATTTTGTCGAGTTTCTCTTTGAGCGTTGCAGCAGTGAAAGGCTTGACGATATAACCATTGACGCCCGCCTGGGCAGCTTCAATGATCTGCTCGCGTTTCGCTTCGGCAGTCACCATCAGTACCGGCAGGTGTTTGAGTTTGTCATCGACGCGAATAGCCTTGAGCAGGTCGATGCCTTGCATGCCAGGCATGTTCCAGTCGGTCACGACAAATTGAAAATCACCATTTTTCAACATTGGCAAGGCCGTGTTGCCATCGTCTGCTTCGTGGGTATTGTTGAATCCCAAGTCACGCAGCAAGTTCTTGATAATCCGGCGCATCGTTGAAAAATCGTCAACAATGAGGATTTTCATGTTCTTGTCCAAAATTCCCTCCTAAATAGCCGCCAGAGCGGCTCACTTACATGATGCAGATCGCAGGTTTTGTTTTGCGGATTATGCCTTAGAGTTTTGTTTCAGTGTAGCCAGTACAAACACTTATACATGCCAATCTCTTAAACGCGCGCGTAATCTGTGCATCGCCTGACTGTGTATCTGGCTCACGCGAGACTCGCTGACGTTCAATACCTCGCCTATTTCACGCAAGTTCAGTTCTTCATCGTAGTAAAGGGAGAGCACCAGCGCTTCCCGCTCCGGCAAGCGGCCGATGTGTTCGGCCAGCGCCCCTTGAAAACGCTCGGCGGCCAGTTCATCAAACCCATTGCTGCCCGGCTCGTCATCGGGATGACCGATGACATCCTCGCTGACGCCAAGATCTTCGATGCCGATGATCTTGCCGCAGGAGACATCCTGCAGCATGGCGTGATACTCACCAAGGCTGACCCCCATCTGGGCGGCGACTTCGCTATCGCGAGCATCACGGCCATGGGCTTGTTCAACATTTTCGATGGCTTCGGCGATGGTGCGGCTGTTGCGGTGTACCGAACGCGGCACCCAGTCACCCCGCCGGATCTCGTCGAGCATGGAACCGCGGATGCGGATCCCGGCGTAGGTTTCAAAGCTCGCCCCCTTGCTGCCGTCAAAATTGCGGGAGGCTTCGAGCAATCCAATCATACCTGCCTGGATCAGGTCATCCAGCAAGACACTGCTTGGCAGGCGAGCCAACAAATGCTGGGCGATCCGTTTCACCAGCGGAGCATGACGCTCGACCAGCACATAGGAATCCTGATGACGCAAGTACGCTTGGGCTTTATTCACGGGAACCTTCCTGTGCTATGACCGGCTTTTGCAGCAAATTTTCCAGGAAAAATTCGAGATGACCGCCGGGTTGGTTAGGAATGGGCCAGCTTGCCGCCTTGTTGGCTAGCGCTCTGAACGCCAGCGCGGCCGGGGACTTGGGGAAGGCTTCGACGATAAGCTTCTGCTTGCGCACGGCGGCTCGCAGATTGGTGTCATAGGGGACGCAGGCAACCAGCTCCAGCGAGGTATCCAGGAAACGATCGGTGACCCGGGTCAGCTTGGCATAGAGTTCCTGCCCTTCACGCAAGGAGCGAACCATGTTGGCCACCACCTTGAAGCGGAAGACGCCGTGCTCCTTGGAGAGGATCTTGATGAGGGCGTAGGCATCCGTGATGGAGGTCGGTTCATCGCACACCACCACCATGATGTCCTGGGCCGCACGGGTGAAGCTCAGCACCATGTCGGAGATGCCGGCCGCCGTATCCACCAGTAGGATGTCGACCTGGGTCTTCATCTCGCTGAAAGCGCGGATAAGCTCGGCGTGTTGCACCGGCGAGAGCTCGACCATGGACTGGGTACCCGAGGTGGCCGGCACTATCATCATGCCGTACGGGCCCTCGACGATGATGTCGTCGATGGTGCACTCGCCGGCCAACACGTGGGACAGGTTGCGATGCACCCGCAGCCCCAGCATGACGTCCACGTTGGCCAGGCCAAGGTCGGCGTCCAGTACCATCACCCGTTTGCCCTGGGCGGCCATGGCTCCCGCCACGTTCAGGGTCACGTTGGTCTTGCCGACGCCACCCTTGCCACCAGACACGGCGATCACTTTTACTCGATTGTTTTGACGCATTTTGCGCAGACCACTCGCCTGATCCATATACATGTTACTCATAAAACTCCGAATCTTCGGCCTCGCCAAAGCCTGTGCCCCAGAAATAGGGTTCTTCTGTTTCCCGCTCCAGCGAGCCCATGGCAGCTCCGACGAGCTGTGCCGCATTGGCGACCTGAATATCTTCCGGAACCCTTTGTCCATCAGTGATATAGCTGATGGGCAATGCATTCTGGATACACACGTTAATCACTTCGCCCAGATTCAGACTCTCATCCAATTTGGTAAGTATGCAGCCGCTCAATGGAATGCGCCGGAAATGGTCCACCGCTTCCTGCATCACCCGACGCTGGGAAGTGGCCGACATCACCAGGTAGCTGCGGATGCGTACCTTGGCATTCTTGACTAGGGTATCGAGCTGTTCGGTCAGCCGGATATCCCGCTGCCCCACCCCGGCGGTATCGATAAGCACCAGCCGGCGGTGACGGAACTGATAGAGCGCATTGGCCAGCTCCTCGGCATCCCGCACCTGCCGCACCGGGCAGCCCATGATGCGACCATAGGTCTGCAACTGCTCATGGGCACCGATCCGGTAGTTGTCGGTGGTGATGAGCGCCACCTGCTCGGCGCCATACTTCATGGCAAACCGCGCCGCCAGCTTGGCGATGGTGGTGGTCTTGCCCACCCCGGTCGGCCCGAGCAGGGCAACCGCCCCACCCTGCCGCAGAATTTCGTCTTCGCTAATCTTGAGCTGGGCCGTCAACACCTCGGCCAACTGGGCCATGGCCTGATGGATCGACATATCCTCGGGGATAAGGCCAGCCAGCTGATCGGCAAAGGCATCGTCAAACCCTATCTTCTTGAGCTCCTTGATGAGCAGGGCACGCATTGGCTCGCGACGCTCCACCTCCTGCCACATCAGGCCGGAGATCTGGTGCTCCAGCAGTTTGCGGATGCTGGCCATCTCCTTGCGCATCCCCTCCATCTCCTGATCCCGCTGGGGAGATTGAGGAGCACGGCCGGGCACGGCGGCTCTCGCCTTCGGTTTGGCGGGCTCGGGAGCTGCTCCCCATTGCCCCTGCTCGGCCAGAGTACGGGGCGCGCCGCTGGCAGCGGCCGACGGGGCGCCGCTCTGGCCCACCTGACCGTTCTGGGCCGGGTTCAGCTTCTGCTGGCGAGCCAGCAGGGCGGCCAGGGTGTCGGCATAATGTTCGTTCTGCTCCTGGGCCGGGCTCGGTGCAGGGCGGGTCATCTGCCGTCCGGCAGACGAGATATTGACGCTCTCATCGTTCAACTGACGGCGAACCGGCGCATCTTTGGGTCCCGGAACCTGGGATTGATAATCGACAGCAGCGACTATCTCCACCCCACCGGTGACCTTCTTGTTGGACATGATGACGGCATCGGGCCCGAGAGTCTCCTTGACCTCGGCCAGAGCCGTTCGCATGTCCTTGGCAAAAAACCGCTTAATCTTCACCCGTCATCTCCGCTAACTAGTTCTGCCCTACCGCACTGACGATGCGGATTTGCTTGTCATCAGGCACTTCCTGATAAGACAGAACGCGCAATCCAGGAATGGCATTCTTGACAAATTTCGCCAGGGTATTGCGCAGTATCCCTGATGTCAGAAGCACGGCCGGTTGGCCTTCCAGTTCTTGTCGTTGAGTGGCTTCCACCAGCGAGCGTTGCATCCGCTCCGCCAGACCCGGCTCGATGCCGGCGCCATCACCACCCCCTGCCTGCAGGGATTGATGCAATATACGTTCCAATTCCGGTGCCAAGGTGATCACCGGCAGTTCGGGATCCGGGCCGGCAATCTCCTGCACGATCAGCCGGCGCAGGGCGATACGGCAGGCTGCCGTCAGTACTTCCGGATCCTGGCTGCGCGGGGCATATTCCACCAGGGTCTGCAGGATAGTGCGCATATCGCGGATTGGCACGCCTTCATTGAGCAAATTCTGCAATACCTTCACCAGGTTACCCATGGTGATGACCTCAGGAACCAACCCTTCCACCAGCTTGTTCTGGTGCTTCCCAATCATGTCGAGCAACTGTTGTACTTCGTCATGGCCCAGCAGCAGGGCGGCATGGTTGGAGAGGATCTGGCTCAGGTGAGTGGCCACCACGGTCGCGGTATCCACCACCGTGTAACCAAGGGTCTGCGCCTGGGAGACCTGCTCCTTGGCAACCCACACCGCCTCCAGCCCGAAAGCTGGATCCCGGGTCGCAACCCCCTGGATCTGGCCGAACACCTGGCCCGGATTGATGGCCATTTCCTTATCATGGTAAACATTGGCCTCGCCGGTACTGACTCCCATCAAGGTGATGCGATATTGGTTCGGGGCGAGATCCAGGTTGTCGCGGATATGCACCGCAGGCACCAGAAAACCCAGCTCCTGGGAGAGCTTCTTGCGCACCCCCTTGATCCGGTTGAGCAGCTCGCCGCCCTGGTTGCGATCCACCAGCGGGATGAGTTGATAGCCCACCTCCAGCCCGATGATGTCCACCGGCATCACGTCGTCCCAGCTCAGGTCTTTCTGCTCGTGGGTCTGCTCCGTGCTCGCCGGCATCAGCTCGCCCTTGGCCGCCTTGGCCGCCAGCTGTTTCTCGCGGCGCAGCAGCCACCAGGCACCGGCGGCGGCGATGGCCCCCAGACTCAGAAACGCCAGATGGGGCATGCCGGGCACGCTGCCCATCATCAGCAGGATACCGGCCGAGATGATCAGGGCTTTGGGATTGTCGAACAACTGCCCCAGCACCGCGGTGCCCATGTCCTGATCCGTGTTCTGGCGGGTCACTATGATGGCGGCAGCAATGGAGAGCAGCAGCGACGGGATCTGGGCCACCAGACCATCACCGATGGCGAGCAGGGTATAGATCTGGGCCGCTTCGCCGAAGGTGAGCTGGTGCTGCACCATGCCGATGATGAAGCCGCCCAGGATGTTGATGAAGAGGATCATGATCCCCGCTACCGCATCCCCTTTCACGAATTTCGAGGCACCGTCCATGGAGCCGTAGAAGTCGGCTTCCTGGGTTACGTCCTGGCGGCGCTTCTTGGCCTCTTCCTGATTGATGAGGCCGGCGTTCAAGTCCGCATCGATGGCCATCTGTTTGCCGGGCATGGCATCCAGGGTGAAGCGGGCGCTGACTTCTGAGATCCGGCCCGCACCCTTGGTGACCACCACGAAGTTGATGATCATCAGGATCATGAAGACGATGATGCCGACCGTGTAGTTGCCGCCGATCACCACATTGCCGAAGGCTTCGATCACGTGGCCGGCCGCCGCACTGCCGTTGTGGCCTTCCAGCAGCACCACCCGGGTAGAGGCAACGTTGAGCGCCAGCCGCAGCAGGGTCGCGATCAGCAGCACGGTCGGGAAGGCGGCAAATTCGAGCGGGCGGCGGGTGTAGACGGCCACCAGCAGTACCACGATGGAGAGCGCGATGTTGAAGGAAAACAGGATATCCAGCATCAGCGGCGGAATGGGCAGCACCACCATGCCAAGAGAGGCCAGCACCAGCAGCGGCGTCCCAAGGCCCTTGGTCAACAGCCACTTGTACTCTTTGATTCGGCCCAATGATGCCTGGAGTTTCATCGTTTTTCTCAATCTCAAACCGCTGATGCCAGATTAAAGCAAACATCAAGCCAATAATACAAGATATTGAAATACAATGATTTTATTTTGACTGTGTCAGAAGTTTGTCATTTGCGGAATTCGGTTGGAATGGGCAGATCCTTGGCCAGCGGATTGGGACGGCGACCACGGCCACGGCGGAACTTCTTGAGCTGATAGACATAGGCCAGCACTTGGGCCACGGCGGCAAACAGCCCTTCCGGGATCTCGTGACCAATCTCGGTGGCGTGGAAGATGGCGCGGGTCAACGCCGGGGACGGCATCACCGGTATCTCGTACTCCCTGGCTATCTCTCTGATCTTCATCGCGATTTCATCGGTGCCCTTGGCCACTACCTTGGGTGCGCTGCCCGGCTTGGCGGTATCGTACTTGAGTGCCACCGAGTAGTGGGTCGGGTTGGTGATCACCACGTCCGCCTTGGGCACATCCCCCATCATGCGGCGCATCGCCATCTCCATCTGCAAGCGGCGGATCCGCCCCTTCACCTCGGGTTTGCCTTCGCTGTCCTTGAACTCGTCCTTAACCTCCTGCTTGGTCATCTTGAGCTGGCGCATGTGGTTCCACTGCTGGAACGGCACGTCGATGGCCACGATGGGAATGAGGGCGCAGCAGAGAATGATCAGCATCCACAACAGCAGATCCAGCGCGTCTATGATGCCGCCCGGGTAGCCCTCGAGGGAGAGATTGAGCAGATGGTTGAACTGGCTGGAGAGCATCCACCAGGCGAACAGGGAGATGAACACCACCTTGGCGATGGACTTGACCAGCTCGACCAGGGATTGTACCCCGAACATCCGCTTGATGCCGTTGAGCGGGCTCAGCTTGCTCCACTTGGGCAGCATGGCCTCGGAGGAGAAGTTCATCCCCCCCATAAGGGTATTGCCGACGAAGGCGGCGATGGCCACCAGCATGAACAGCAGACCGAGTGGGTGCAGCAGCTCACGCAGCAGGGCCGGCAACATGGTCATCATGGCATTGGGATCGAACGCCTGCTCCCGATCCAGGGTAAAGCCCATGGTGAGCACCTTGACCATGGCGCCGGCCAGGCTCTCCTTGACCATCAGCAGGCCAAACACGGCCGCCAGCAGGACGCTGGCGGTACCCAGCTCCTTGGAGCGTGCAATCTGCCCTTTTTCCCGGGCTTGTTGCAGTCGTTTGCCCGTGGGTTGTTCGGTACGTTCCTGATCGGTATCAGCCATGCTGACCCCCGCACAGGTCGAGGCAATCAGGCATCAAAGTCGCCTGAGCACCGTTGTTCAGTCGCACGCAGCCAATAGGGCAAACCCAGACAGTCCGCTCCGCGCAATGGAGCCTACAACCTGCCGCCGGCATCTTACTGGCCCCCCAGGCACTGGGTGCCGATGAGGGTGCAACTGGTCTCCTGCACCCGCTCCCACATGCTGTCGAAATGGCCGAGGAAGCCACCAATGGTGAGCCAGAGGATCAGCAGGCCCGACATCATGCTGACCGCAAAGCCGATGCTGAAGATGTTGAGCTGGGGTGCGGCACGGGTCATGACGCCGAAGGCAAAGTTGATGAGCAGCAGGGCGACGATGGCGGAGAGCGCCATCACCAGCGAGGCCTGATACATGACCCCGAGAAAACCGATCAGATCGCGAATGGAGGGCAGGCTGAGGCCGCTGTCCGAGACCGGCAGGGTATCAAAGCTCAGCACCACCATGCGCAGCATGATGAGGTGACCATCCACCGCCAGAAACACCAGGGTCGCCAGCATCAGGTAGAACTGGCCCACCACCGGTGCCGACTGGCCGTTCATGGGATCCACCAGGGTGGCAAAACCCAGGCTGGTCTGCATGGCGATGATCTGGCCGGCCATCACGAAGCTCTCCATCAGGAACTGGGTCATGAGGCCAAGCGCGACCCCGATGAGCAACTGCTGGCCCAGCACCAGAAAACTGCCGACCGAGAACAGCTCGATCTTGGGCATGGGGGGGAGCAAAGGGGCAATCATCAGTGTCAGCGCCAGCGCCAGGCTGATGCGCACGCGAGCCGGTGTCAGGCGGCTGCCAAACACCGCCATCACCATCAGCAGCCCGCTCACCCGCGCCAATGGCCAGACGATGGAAGACAACCACTCCATGATGAGAGCGGTTGTGTAGGTCATCCCGGCACCTTGTGGACCAGCGAGGCCAGCAACGGGCACAGAAGGGCGCTCTGATCGAGCGGGCCCCTCATCCCACCACCTCCGGAATTTGGCTCACCATCAGCAGGAAGAAGTCCATCAGACTCTGCAAGCCCCAGTGCGCCCCCGCCCCCAGTGCAAACAGGGTGACGATGAGACGGGGCAGAAAGCTCAAGGTCTGTTCGTTGATGGAGGTGGCCGCCTGGAAGATGGCCACCAGCAAACCGACGCAGAGGCTCGGCAGGATCACGGCACACACCATGATGGTGACCAGCCAGAGCGCCTCGCGAAACACGTCGATAAAGGTTTCAGGACTCATGCCGTTCGCTCCTTGCGTTGCTCGCCCTTAACCACCGGCACCCAGCCCGAAGCTGTTGGCCAGGGATCCCAGGATAAGATTCCAGCCATCCACCATGACGAACAACATCAGCTTGAATGGCAGGGAGACCAGCATCGGCGACAACATCATCATCCCCATCGCCATCAGGATACTGGCCACCACCAGGTCTATCACCAGGAACGGCAGAAACAGCATGAAGCCTATCTGGAACGCGGTCTTGAGCTCGCTGGTGACAAACGCCGGGATCAACACCCGCAGCGGCACGTCGGCGGGCTTGTCCACCTGCACGTTCGCTATCTCCATGAAGGTGTTGAGATCCTTGATCCGGGTCTGGGCCAGCATGAACTGGTGGATGGGCAGCTCGGCCTTCTCCAGCGCCTCCTTGGCCTGGATGGTCTCGGCCAGATAGGGTTGCAGCGCCTCGTTGTTGATGCGATCCAGCACCGGCGACATGATGAAGAACGACATGAACAGGGCAATGCCGATCAACACCTGGTTGGAGGGGCTCTGCTGCAGGCCGATGGCCTGGCGCAGAATGCCGAGCACAATGATAATGCGGGTAAAGGAGGTCATCATGATGACGATGGCCGGCAGGAAGGAGAGCGCCGTCATCAGCGCCAGCACCTGCAGGGTCAGGCTGTATTCCTGGCTGCCGTCCGCCATGGTCTTGATGGTGACTGCCGACATGCCGTCCTGGGCCAGCGCCAGCGGCGAGCAGAGGATCAGGAGGGATAACAGGCCGACCAGCAGCCCACCGTGCGGCCGTGAGCCGTTAGCTTTTTTCATGCTTGCCCATCAATTTGCCAAGCTGCTGGGAGAACGCCTGGGGCTGGCTCTCGTCCAGCGGCTCTTCCAGACGATAGAGAAAGTTGACCTGCTGCGGCGTCACCCCAAGCAACAGCTGCTGTTCGCCCACCTTGACCACCAGCAGCTTCTCCTTGTAGCCCACCGGCAGGCTGGCGATGACCCGCATCTGGCCGCCCCCCATGGCGGTGGCAATCTTGCTCTTCTTGAGCAGGAAACCGAGCACCAGAATGAGGCCGATGACCATCAGGCTGGAGAGCAGCCAGGAGGTGAGGCTGGGCGGATTGGCACCCGCACCGGGTTCAGCCAGTGCGGGGAAGGACAACAGCAGCAACGG
Source organism: Aeromonas sp. DNRA1 (assembly GCF_963888745.1). Taxonomy (NCBI): domain Bacteria; kingdom Pseudomonadati; phylum Pseudomonadota; class Gammaproteobacteria; order Aeromonadales; family Aeromonadaceae; genus Aeromonas; species Aeromonas sp. DNRA1. The sequence continues at coordinate 785,144 of NZ_CAWPKQ010000001.1, forward strand.
GGAGACGCGGATCATTTGAGTTTCTTGATCCGTTCAATCTGGCTGATGACGTCAGTCAGCCGGATGCCGAACTTGTCGTTCACCACCACCACCTCGCCGTGGGCGATCAGGGTGCCGTTGACCAGTACGTCCAGTGGCTCGCCCGCCACCCGATCCAGCTCCACCACCGAGCCCTGGTTGAGCTGCAGCAGGTTGCGGATGCTGATCTGGCTGCGGCCCACTTCCATGGCGATGGTCACCGGAATATCCAGAATGGTATCCAGCTTGCGCCGCTCCTCGGCACTGATGGGGGCATCATCCTTGAGCTCTTCGAGGGGAGCGGGCTTGGCTTCGGCAGTCACCTGCTCTTCCAGCGCGGCAGCCCAGGCATCCGCCATCAGATCCTCTTCATCAGTTCCGCTCATCTTGAATTCCTTATGCTGCTTTCTTGACGGCCTGCCAGCGCAGATCGCCGTTTATCGTTGTTGATCTTCGATGCTGCGCTCGAGCTCTTCCAGCTCGGCCTCGCCATCGATGCGTACACCGCCCCGGGTCACCAGATGCATCTCGGTCTTGACCCCTTCCGGGCGCTTGAGTTTGTCGGTGATTTTGAGCGCCACATTGTCCTTGGTCCGCCCCATCTTGGCATGGAAAGTGGGCAAGTCCTCCACGAACACCAGCAGGTTCTCCGGCATATCTACCGGGATGATGTCGCCGGGTTGCAGCTCCATCAGCTCGCGCAGGGTGAGCTCGGTCTCCAGCAACTTGGCTCGCAGCTCCACCTTGACGTCCATGATCTCGTCGCGCAGCGCCTTGCTCCAGCGCACGTCGGTGTCGCCCTTGTCGCTCTGCACGCCAGCATCCAGCAGCTCGCGGATGGGCTCCAGCATGGAGTAGGGCATGGCCACATGGAAGTCACCGCCACCGCCATCCAGCTCGATGTGGAACGAGCTGACCACGATCACCTCGGTGGGGCTGACGATGTTGGCCATGGCCGGGTTTACCTCGGAGTCGAGGTACTCGAAGCCCACGTCCATCACCGGCGCCCAGGCGTCCTTGTAATCCTCGAACACCAGCTTGAGCAGCATCTGGATGATGCGCCGCTCGGTGGGAGTGAACTCGCGCCCCTCGATCTTGGCGTGGTAGCGGCCGTCGCCACCGAAGAAGTTCTCCACCAGGATGAAGACCAGTCGCGCCTCCATGGTGATGAGCGCCGTCCCCTTGAGCGGACGGAAGCGCACCATATTGAGGCTGGTCGGCACGAACAGGGTGTGCACGTACTCGCCGAACTTGAGCATCTGCACGCCGTTGATGGAGACCTCGGCGGTGCGGCGCATCATGTTGAACAGGCTGATCCGCATGTGGCGGGCGAAACGCTCGTTCACCAGCTCCAGCGTCGGCATGCGACCACGGACGATGCGGTCCTGGGAGGAGAAGTCGAACTGGGCGACGCCGGGATCCCCCGCCGCGCCTATCTCTTCCTCTTCGACATCATCGACCCCGTGCAAGAGGGCATCAATTTCGTCCTGACTTAACAGATCGCTCACGCTTCACCCTTATTGCATGACAAAGCCGGTAAACAGCACTTGTTCGATAACGGGGGAAGAGACCAGGTCATTGAGCACCCGACGGCACTCTTCCAGTGAATCCTTGCGCAGCTTCTCCTTGCCCTCGAAGGTCATCAGCTGCTCGCTGGTGGCCGCACTGAAGACCCGCAGCAGGGTGCCTTCGATGAGGGGGATATTCTGCTTGGCCAGCGTCTCGTCGGCGGTGCCGCGCACCATCAGCTGGATCTTGATCTGCACCAGCCGGTCGCGCTGACCACCGGAGACGTTGAACACGAAGGGGCGCGGCATGCCCACGTAGAGCGAAGGCTGGGGTGCCGCCTCCTTGGGCTTGGCATCTTTGCCCTCCCCCGCGGCCTCGGCCGCCGGTTTGTCGCCGCCGGACAGCATGAACCAGGCGCCAGCCCCACCGCCACCCAGCACAATCACGGCCAGGGCGATAATCATGATCAGCTTCTTTTTCTTGCCTGCCGCCGGATCTTTCAGCGTCAGTTCGTTATCGTCTGCCATCCCTTGTCCACCCTAGTCTCAAACTTGTTCGATATCATAAACTTACTCGGGCTGGCATCAAGCATAGAAATCAATTCCGCTGTCGTTTGTCGATTCCGTCGACAAACGCATGCCGGCACCCGTGACCTCTGCCTCAGTTTGGCCTGTTTCGGCAAAAGATCCGCTGCCTTTTTGGCCTTGCTGGCCCTGACCGGCAAACGCCGACTGGCCCTGTGACTGCTGCTGCGGCTGTTGTTGCACCAGGGTCTGACCCAGCTGGATGCCCTGTCCAGCCAGCATATCACGCAGCCGGGGCATGGCCTGCTCCAGCATTTCCCGAGTCTGGCCGTGCTGCACCACGAAATGGACGTTGGCCTGGCTGTCTGCCCCCATCTGTATCTGGATCTTCATCTTGCCAAGGCCGAGGGGATCGAGCTGGATCTCCGCCTGCTGCAGCTTGTCCGCCAGCATCAGGTTGACCTTCTGGTGCAACTGGGCCGGCGCCTCCGGATCGGCCAACTTGAGGTGGGGCAGGTTGGCGGGCTCGCGCCGCGCGGCCGCTTCGGTGGCCGCCGGCCGATTGTCATGACCCACCGCCTGGGGCTGGCTGTTCTGCTGGACCTGCTGGCTGCGGCTGCTCTCCGGGGGGGTGGTCGTCTCACTGCTCTCCTGGGCACCGCCGCGAGCCAGCTCTGCCACCTTCTGCTGCACGTCGACTTTCACCTCGCTGCGAGCCCTGGGTGCGTCGCTGCGCTCGGTGGCTTCCATCTGCTTGAGCCCGGCTGACAGGCTGGCCAGGGACGCTTGCGGGCCCTGCGGCTCGCTGCTGGCGAGCACCTGTTGCGGCGCCACCAACACGGGTTCGCTGGCGGGAGCGGTGGCCGGCGCCGGTGCGCCGCTGCTGGCGGCATTAGCAGGCTGGCCCTCGGCCTTGGCGGCCACCGGCTTGGACTGCCCATCCCCCTCGGCGGCGGTCTGCGTCGGCGCCTTGTCAGCAGCGGCGCTGTTCGACCCGCTATCGGTGCGGGTTATCCCCTCTTCAAACGCTCTGGCGGCGCCGGGCTGAGTGGCCACGGCCTGGTGGGTGGCCTGCAGCGGAGCGGTTTTTACCGGCTCTTCCTTGCCCGCCATGGGCGGCACCACAGGCTTGGCCCCCTTGTCGGCGCCCTCCAGCTGGATCTTAGTGTCATTCTCGCCCTGTTCGCTTAACGCTGCGGCGGGCACCTTGCTCAGCAAAGCCGCCCGCTCGGCAGCGGAGAGCTCGCTTTTGCTCCCCTTGGTCTCTTTGCCACTGTTATCGGCCTGTTGGTCGGCATTGGCGCCGCTCTTCTTGCCGCTTCCCTCTTTTCCGGTTTCTTGCAGCTGAGCCGTCAGGGCGACGTCATCCGTCATGGCGGCATCCGGCTGCGCGGCCTTCGCATCAACCGGCACACTGGTTTCTCCCGTGAGCAAGCTGGCAGCCTGGCGGGCCAGCGCGGCGGCACTGGTCGTCGCCCCCTGTTTGTCGCTGCGGCCGGCAAGCGGCTGGGTGAGAGTGGCCGAAGCCTCGGCCGACTCGGCGTCCGCGCCCTTCTGCGGCAACATCTTGCCGTCCGTCTCAACGACGGGAGCAGTGGCGACCAGATTGATGGCCGTCGGGGCGACCAGGGAGGTGTCCTGTTTGAGGGCATCCTGCAGACGCTGCAAGAAATCGTTGGGGGTGAGAGCGGGGTCGGGCTCACTCCCCTTCTGTGGTTTGTCGTCGGCGCTACCGGCCTCTTCGGCCTCATTCGCCAAAGATTTGGCAGCCTCACTCTTGGCGGTCGGCACCGGCTTGTTGCTCTCCGATGCACCAGCACTCCCCTGCTCGGCGCCGGGCCGGGCCGGGGCCTTGCCATCGGCTTTAGCATTAACCTTGTCAGCCTGCTGCACCCGGTTCATCACCTCGGAAAAGCCGGCCTTGCCGTCGCTCTGCAACGCCCCTTCACCGCCATCCTGGCTCGCCGTCAGCACAGCGCTCTTGTCGGCAGCGGCAGCTGTCGGCGCGGCGGGGGAATTGGTTAACAGTGTCTGCATCATGGTGAAGATTCCTGGCGACATTCGGCTTCGGGTTTATCCTCAGCTCCCCGGGGGAAGTGAGGCGCACACGGGATGGCAAGAAGAAAGCAAGTTACAGGCCAGAATGGTGGAAACGGCGCAGCATGGCGTACTCGTCCAGCATCTTCTGCTCCTGGCGCTGGGCTTTCTGCTGCTCGCGGCCCGCCTGCTTGGCCAGCAGCAACTCCACCGCCTTGCGCCGCTGCTGCGCGGCCAGCCACTCCTCGCGACGCAGTTCCAGCGCCTGGCGTACCTGCAACACCCCTTCGTACTGCTGGGTGGCGGCCTGCTCGAGCTTGTTGATGAAGGCATGATACTGGCTGTTCTGCTGGGCACCTATGCCCTGCAGGCCACGGTCGGTCCACTGCTGGTGGTAGATCTGGCGGTACTGGTTGAGCGCGTCCTGCTGCTCCATGAAGATTTTCAAATCCTGCTGGGCCTTGGCCAGCGCCAGCGCCGCCTGCTGTTCGGCCTCCACCAGCCGCTCCGACAACATTACCAAGCCTTTACTCATGGGCACGCCTCCCTTTTATCTTCTCGTCAACGCATCAGCGGCATGGCCACCAGCTGCAGGGCCTGCAGGCCCGCATCGTAGTGAATGACCTCGCGCATGCCCTGCTGCAAGAACTGATCCAGATAGGGTTTCTGGATGATGGCGCGGTCGATGCGGGGGTCGGAGCCCTGGCTATAGGCACCGATGGTGATGAGATCGCGGTTCTGCTGGTAGAGGGAGTAGAACTGCTTGAGGGTGCGCGCCAGCTCCATGTGTTCAGGCGAAGTCACCATGGGCATCACCCGGCTGATGGACTTTTCGATGTCGATGGCCGGGTAGTGGCCCGCATCGGCCAGCTCCCGCGACAACACGATGTGGCCGTCGAGGATGGCCCGCGCCGCGTCGGCAATGGGGTCCTGCAGGTCGTCCCCTTCCGTCAGCACCGTGAAGAATGCCGTGATCGAGCCCTGGCCGTCGCTGCCGTTGCCGGCCCGCTCCACCAGTGCCGGCAATTTGGCGAACACCGAGGGCGGATAGCCCTTGGTGGCCGGCGGTTCGCCCACTGCCAGGGCGATCTCGCGCTGGGCCTGGGCGTAACGGGTGAGCGAGTCCATCAGCAGCAGCACGTTGAGCCCCTGATCGCGGAAATACTCGGCGATGGCGAGCGCCGTCTCACACCCCTTGAGCCGCATCAGCGGCGAGGCATCGGCCGGCGCCGCCACCACCACGGAGCGGGCACGCCCCTCCTCCCCCAGGATCTCCTCGATGAACTCCTTCACCTCGCGGCCCCGTTCGCCGATGAGCCCCACCACCACCACGTCGGCCACCGAGCCACGGGTCATCATGCCGAGCAACACGGATTTACCGACGCCGGAGCCGGCGAACAGCCCCATCCGCTGGCCCTGCCCCACGGTCAGCACGGCGTTGATGGCGCGCACCCCCACGTCCATCGGTTGATGGATCGGGCGGCGGGAGAGCGGGTTGATGCGGTGCTGGGCAAACTGCACCGTCTGGGAAGAGAGGATGGGGCCGAGCCCGTCCAGCGGCTGGCCGATGCCGTCGATGACCCGCCCCAGCAGGTTCATGCCGACCGGAATGCCGTGCTCCTCGGTGATGGGCACCACCCGGGCGCCCGGAATGACCCCCTTGAGCTGTTCGCTTGGCATCAGAAACAGCCGATCACCGGAGAAACCCACTACTTCGGCCTCCAGCGAGCCGTCCTGGGTATCGATGCGACAGAGCGCTCCGATGGCGGCACGGCAGCCGATGGCTTCGAGGGTCAGCCCCACCACCCGGGTCAGCTTGCCGGCCACCGGCGGTTTGGGGGCGATATCGCGTACCCGATACCCTTGCAAGCGATTGAGTAACGAGCCGCTCATCCGGCCTCCTGAGATATGACGTTGAATGGCTAGAGAAAGCAGACGGGCCGCACCCTGGCGGCCCGCACGCCCTTAGCCGCGGGCATCCTGCGATGCATTGTCGCGCAGAAAGTTGCGCAGCAGCTGATCGATACGCCCCGCAAGGGTCAGATCGATGCTGGAGAGTTCGGTGGCCAGTTGCAGATCGCCGGGGGAGAGGGTGGGATCGCTTTGCAGCCGCCAGTGGCGCTTGGCGCACTCCTCGGCGCCGAACGCCTGCTCGACCCGGGCCAGATCGTCCGGGTGCAGCATCAGGGTTACCCCCAGTTCGGCAGCCGGCAACAGCGCCAGCCCCTGCTTGAGCGCTTCGAGCAACAGCCGGGGCGAGGTTTCGGCCTCGTGACGGATGAGCGCACGGGCCAACTGCATCACCAGGGCGATGAGCTGCTGCTCCACCGCACCGTCCAGCTCCTTGAGCGGGTTGGCAAGGCGATCGATGAGCCCCTGCCAGTGGCTCATCTGCTGATCCACCAGCTCGCGGCCGAGGGCCAGCCCCTCCTCCTTGCCCTGCTCCAGCCCGGCGGCATGACCCTGCTGCAGGCCTTCCAGCTTGCCCTCTTCGAGCCCCTTGGCGTAACCGGCTTCACGCCCCTCGGCCATTCCCTCTTCCCAGGCGGCCTGGCGAATTGCTTCGAGCTCCTCGGCAGTGATACTGGGGGCCGGCTCCTCCACCGGCTCTTCGACCGGGACCTCTTCTTCCTGCCGATACCAGTCCGGCGTCAGCCCGAGGGCATTGGTCTCGACTTCGGCCTCGACCTCCATCTCGGGCCAGCCCCAGGTCTGGACCTGGCTCTCATCCCCGTCGGGTCTGACATAACCGCGCAGCTTGTTGTTGTTCATCTGCCTGCCGCACTCCTCGCCATAATGCTGCCCGGTCTGCTATTCACGCCGACGTAGCCACTCATCACAGGAACTCCTCGCCGCCACCGGCACCCAGCATGATCTCGCCGGCATCCGCCAGGCGGCGGGCGATGGAGAGGATCTCTTTCTGGGCTGCTTCCACTTCGGAGACCCGGATCGGCCCCATGGCCTCCAGATCGTCCGCCAGCATCTCGGCGGCCCGCTTGGACATGTTCTTGAATACCTTCTCGCGCATCTGATCGTCGGAGCCCTTGAGCGCCCGTTGCAGCAGATCCCCCGGCACTTCCCGCAACATGGTCTGGATGCCGCGATCGTCCACATCGATGAGGTTTTCGAACACGAACATCAAATCCTGGATCTGCTGACTCATCTCCTCGTCCGACTCGCGGATGGAGTCCATCAGCTGGCCTTCGATGTTGGTGTCGAGGTAGTTCATGATGTTGGCTGCCGCCTTCAGGCCGCCCATCTTGGCTGCCTGGGCACCCGCCGCACCGGCGAACTGTTTCTCCATGATGTCGTTGAGCTCTTGCAGCGCCGCCGGTTGCACCTCTTCCAGGTTGGCGATACGCATCACCAGATCGAGGCGTACCTGTTCCGGGAACTGGCTCAGGATCTCGGCCGACTGTTCCGGCTCCAGGTAGGAGAGGACGATGGTCTGGATCTGCGGGTGTTCGTTCTGGATGATGCTGGCCACCTGGCGGGCATCCATCCATTTGAGCGAGTCGAGGCCGCGGGCACCTGAACCCAGGATGATCTGGTCCACCAGGTTGCTCGCCTTGTCTTCGCCAAGGGCCGCCACCAGCGCCTTGCGCACGAAGTCTTCGCTGCCGATACCAATGTTGGTGTACTTCTGGATGTCGTCGATGAATTGACGGTGGACCGCCGCCACCCGGTCGTGACTGAAATCCGACATGGAGGCCATCGACATGCCGAGCCGCTGCACCTGCTTGGGCTCGAGATGGCGGAAGATCTGGGCGGCATCCTCTTCGTTGAGGCTCAGCATCAATACCGCCGCCATCTCCATCCCGCTCATCTGATCCAGGATCTGGCGCTGACTGTCGGTGATGTCATTGCCGGTAACCTGTGTCTTGTTTTCGTCAGCCATCTTTGTTCGCTACCCATTCTTTAATGACCTGTGCGGCCAGATCCGGTTCGTTCGCTACCAGCGCACGTACCGCCTTGAGCAAGTCCTCATCACGGTGCAGATCCGGCAGTTTCAGATGGCCGTCACGTACCCCGAACACCGGCTCGGATTCAGCCTGAGCCGCCAGCAGACTGAGCTCGTCATCCCCACCCAAGACGGTGTGGTTGTCGAAGTCCAGTTCCCCTTCCGGCTTGGCATCCGGATAGAGCAGGCGCTTGAGCATGGGCCGCACCACGGTGACGATCAACACTATGATGACCAGCACGGAGGCGGCGATGCGCACCGCACGCCAGAACCAGGGCTGCTCGTAGAGCGGCGCTTCTGCCACGCTTTCAAGCTCGGGCCGGTTGAACGGGATGGCGACCACCTCCAGAGTATCACCACGGGTCACATCAAAGCCAAGGCCACCGCTCAGCAGACGGCGCAGGGTATCGAGTTCGGGCTGGGTACGGGGCTCGCGGGTCACCTTGCCATCGGCAGCGGTAGACGCCTTGTAATCCACCGCCACCGAGACGGTCATGCGGCGAATGCCACCCATCTGGCGCCGGATATGGCTGACGGTGGTATCCAGTTCAAAGTTGCGGGTCGCCTCCTTGCGGGAGCGGCCGGAAGAAGACGCAGTTGTTTCGGCATTGGGGCCGGTCGCCTGCTGCGGAATGTTGGAGGCGGCAGGCGGCTGGTTGGAGAGGGCGCCGGGCACGCCACCGTTGCTGCCGTTGGCGCTGTTCTCTTCCATGGTCATTTCGGAGCGCACCGCCGGCAAGTCCGGGTTGTAGGTCTTGCGGGTCTGTTCCTGCTGGGAGAAGTCGAGGGAGAGATCGACCTCCGCCGTATAATTGTCGGCGCCGAGCACCGGGATCAGGATGGCGTCAATTTTTTGTTTGTATTCCAGCTCCTGCTTCTGCTGCATCGCAAACTCCTTGCGAGTCTGGGCAGAGACGGGATCCTGGGAGCCCGAGTTGAGCAGGCGGCCGTTCTGGTCGGTCACGGTGACGCGGGTCGGCTCCAGACCGTGTACCGCGGAGGCGACCATGTCGACGATGGAGTCCACTTCCCCCTGGCCGAGGGCATTGCCCTTGAGGCTCAGCACCACAGTCGCGCTCGGTTTGCGTTCGTTGCGGGCAAACACGTTGTCTTTCGGGATGGCCAGCAGCACCTGGGCCTTGGCCACGTTCTGGAACTGCTCGATGGCGCTGGCCAGCTGGCGCTCGCGGCTCAGCTTGAGGCGCTCGCTCTCCATCCGCTGGCTGACGCCGAAGCTGGAGTCCTTGAGCAGGATGTCTTCCCCGTCACTGGTGATATCGGTGGCGTTGGCCAGGCCGGCACGGGTCAGCGCCAACCGGATGCTGGAGTAGTTCTCGGCACTGACCAGCACGCTCTTGCCATCCACCTGGTAGGGGATCTTCTGCTGATCGAGATAGTCGAGGGTCTTGACCAGCTCCTGGGTGGTGTAGGTGCCCAAGGGCCGCATGTCCGGCTCCTTGCCCCACAGCAGGATGAAAACGGCGATCGCCAGACAGATGGCCAACCCAAGGATCAGGGTGATCTGACGCAGCACATCCGTGTTGGACAGAAAGCCGAGTGCTGAACTCTTCTGCTCATTCTCATCGAGGGCGGCACTGCCCTCATCGTTCATCAGCAGTTCGCCATTTTGGTCATTAGCCACGATTTATGTCCTTATTGCTGACATGTTCATGATGTTCAGTTGCCATGGTGAGCGCGCTTATACCGGCATGTTCATGATGGTCTTGTAGGCATCGACCATCTTGTTGCGTACCTGCACCGTCGCCTCGAAGGCGATGGAGGATTTCTGGCCGGCGATCATCACCTGGGACAAGTCGACCGAGTTGTCGCCCATGTCGAAACGGGTACGCAGATCGTTGGCGGCCCCCTGCAACTCGTTAACGTTGCCAAGGGCCTGTTGCAGCAACTGGCCAAAGTCGGACGTGACCTGACGGCCGGGCTGGGTCAGCGGCGTGGCGCCGGCTTCGACCTTGAGTGCCTGCATCTCTTGCATCAGGCTGCTTGCACTAATTTCCATATTCCATCCCCAGACAAATCATTGACGCTGTCAGGGTGTAAGCAATTAGGGTGCCAACAAGTAGAAAACCACAAGGCAAGCGGGATGAGGGTGGATAAGCAGCCCGTAACAGGTGATGCGAGAGCAGATTATTTGCCAAGTGACGGCCTTCCCGTCAGCCAGCAAGATGCGGGCCGACGGAAAAGGCCGGAAAGCGGGTGACTAGCGGGTCAGATCCTTGTCCACCCAATATTTTGAGCCAGAGATGTTGGCATCCAGCAGCAAGCCTTTCTCGCCGATCTGGTAGATGGCCATGCCACCGTTGTATTTGGCGCTGAGCTCGGCGCTCTCCTTGCCCGCCACGGCCCCCATCTCGGAGGTGGCCTCCCAGCCTTGGCTCACGAAAGCATCGAACCTGGCCTTGTCTTCAAACAAGATCACCTGCTGGTAAAACTTGCCACCGAGCCCGGCCGCGAGCCCGGCACCGAACATCTTCATGTAGGTGTGCTTGCCGCTGGTGCGATTGACCGCCACCCCGGCCCCCTGGTTGGTGTGCAGCATCAGGGAGAACTTGCGCGAGTCGAACACCGCATAGCCATAAGCCTTGTCAAACAACAGCTTGGCCGAGGGTTGCTGGTTGAATAGCCGCACCAGGGCGGTGTCGGCCATGGTATCGAGGGCAAGCCGTGCCTCGTCGGCCGTCTTGGGCTCGAGCATCTCGTCGAGCTTCTTGTCGGCTACCGTCAGCCACTCCTTGCCGGTCGCCACGCTCTTGTCGGTCCAGGCGCCGGCGGTGTTGAACGCCTCCGAGCCCCACTGGGAAACCGATGCCCAGGTCGCCTTGGAGAAGTCGGTGACGCTCTGCCACGCCTCCTTGCTGGTGTCGCTCACCGCGCTGCCGAGCTCGCTCGCGGCCGCCTTCACCTTGGCCCAGTCAGCCAGGCTGGGAGCCGACGCCAGCGCCATGGTCGTTGCTATCACCAGGAATCGAATCTTCATGCTGTGCTCCACCCTTTGTGATGAGTTGATGGTCACAGTAGCAGATCTGGCCAGAGCCGGATAAGCCCAAAGGCATGAGGCGGGTCAATCAGTGACGCTCGTCATGATGGGATCCATCCCATTGACGGCCTCGATGGGGCAAAGCCCGCCGCCGCTCTCACGCTATCTCGCGTAGAGCCGCAACAGGGCAGAGCGGGAGTGCGAAAGTAATGACACGGCCCGCCGCCTAGCTTGCTGCGGGCTCTCGGTATTGCTGATGGATGGCGCGAAACGCCTCCTTGTTGCACAGCGCCGCCGCGACGCAGGCGGGGTCGAACTGGTTGCCGGCGTGGGTTTCGAGGTAGGCAAAAGCAGCTTCAAACGTCCAGGCCTGTTTGTAGGGCCGCTCGCTGGTGAGCGCATCGAACACGTCGGCCACCGCGACGATGCGGGCCTCCAGCGGGATCGCCTCCCCCGCCAATCCTTCCGGATACCCCTGCCCATCGAAGCGCTCGTGGTGATAGGCGATGATGTTCTTGAGCATGTCGGTGTGATGGATGCCGTCGAGGCCAAACTCGCTGATCATCAGGGCGATCATCTCCCGCCCTTTGAGCGGGTGGATCTTCATCACCCCGTATTCCTCTGGCGTCAGTTTGCCGGGTTTGAGCAAGATGGCGTCGGGCACCGCAATCTTGCCGATGTCGTGCAGCTCGGAGAAGAGATAGATGAACTCCACCTCCTCGTCGCTCAAGGGATAACGGGTGGCCACGGCGCGGGCGATGAGCCGCGAATAGGCCGACATCCGGTGCAGGTGATTGGCGGTCTCTTCATCCCGGTAGCGGCTGAACTCCCGCGCCGTGGTAAGCGCGCCGCTCAGGGTCTGAATCGAGAAAAATTCCACCGCGATGATGGCCGCCAGGATCTGGGCGTATGCCGCCAGTTCGCCGCGGATGGCGGGGTCGAAGTAGCCAGGCTCCCTGGCATCGCAAAACAGAAAACCGAACAGTTTGCTGTTGAACAACAGCGGCTCGGTGTAGCTGGATTCATAACCGGCCGCCAGCAGCTTGCGGCTGTGCTCGGAGGGGGAGCCCAGCAGCGAATCCAGCGTGTCGAGCACCCTTGCTTGCCGGTGTTCGGCCAGATAGCGCAGAGAGGGGACGTCGCTCAGCTTGACCTCGTACTGCACCAGCGGGGAACTTCCCTCGGTGCTGTGGGCAAAGGTTTTGAGCCTGTCCGTGTGCTGGTCATAAATTGCGATGGCCACCCGGCTCAACTTGTCAAACCGCTGCCTGAGCGTAGCGTGCACGTTCTGCATTCTCTCGCCAAATGAGCTGTCCATCCCGTCTTTCCTTCCAGTCTGCCTGCAGGGAGTATAGTGACCCCCGTCTTCCCGCTCTCGCAAAATTGAGTTGAAACTCAACAGCCAGCGAACTGACGGAGCAAGGGTGCCGTCATCGGCCCGTATCGGCTCAAAACGGGCCTGCCTTGGCACAATCCTGCCTCGCCGGAGATATTGTTCGATTCCGCCGTGCCGGCTGTATAGTTTTTGGTTAGCCATTCCGGTAAAATCCGCGCCCTAAAACTAGAGCCACCTAAGAGTGATTGAGCGATGTCCAACACAAAACAGGCCCCCAAAGTAGGATTCGTCTCCTTGGGTTGCCCCAAAAATCTGGTCGATTCCGAGCGCATCCTGACCCAGCTGCGTACCGAAGGGTACGACGTGGTGCCCAGCTATGACGATGCGGAAGTGGTGGTGGTCAACACCTGCGGCTTCATCGACAGCGCGGTACAGGAGTCCCTGGAAGCCATTGGCGAGGCCCTGGCCGAGAACGGCAAGGTGATCGTCACCGGCTGCCTCGGTGCCAAAGAGAACCAGATCCGCGAGATCCACCCCAAGGTGCTCGAGATCACCGGTCCCCACGCCTATGAAGAGGTGCTGGGCCACGTCCACAAATACGTCGAGAAGCCGACCCACAACCCCTTCACCAGCCTGGTGCCGGCTCAGGGCGTCAAGCTGACCCCCCGTCACTACGCCTATCTGAAGATTTCCGAAGGCTGCAATCACCGCTGCACCTTCTGCATCATCCCCTCCATGCGCGGGGATCTGGTGAGCCGTCCCATCGGCGAAGTGCTGGCCGAGGCCAAGCGCCTGAAAGAGGCCGGTGTAAAAGAGATCCTGGTGATCTCCCAGGACACCTCCGCCTACGGTGTCGACGTCAAGCACCGCACCGGTTTCTACGACGGCATGCCGGTCAAAACCAGCATGGTGGCCCTGTGCGAAGAGCTGGCCAAGCTCGGCATGTGGGTGCGCCTGCACTACGTCTACCCGTACCCGCACGTGGATGACGTCATCCCGCTGATGCGCGACGGCAAGGTACTGCCCTACCTCGACATCCCGCTGCAACACGCCAGCCCGCGCATCCTCAAGCTGATGAAGCGCCCGGGCACGGTCGAGCGCACCCTGGAGCGGATCCAGAAGTGGCGCGAGATCTGCCCCGAGATCACCCTGCGCTCCACCTTCATCGTCGGCTTCCCCGGCGAAACCGAAGAAGAGTTCCAGATGCTGCTGGACTTCATCGACAAGGCGGAGCTGGATCGGGTCGGCTGCTTCAAATACAGCCCGGTCGAAGGTGCCAAGGCCAACGAGCTGCCGGATCCGGTACCGGAAGAGGTGCAGGAAGAGCGCTTCCAGCGCTTCATGGAGCTGCAACAGCAGGTTTCCATCCGCAAGCTCGCCCGCAAGGTCGGCAAGGAGATGCTGGTGCTGATCGACGAGGTGGACGAAGAGGGTGCCACCGGCCGCTCCGCCGCCGATGCCCCCGAAATCGACGGTCTGGTCTACCTGAACGGTGAAACCGGCCTCAAGCCCGGCGACATGGTCAAGGTCCGCATCGATGAAGCGGACGAGTACGACCTGTGGGCCAGTCTCATCGACTGACCCGCGACAAGCGCCAACAAAAAAGCCAGTCAGTGACCCTGACTGGCTTTTTTATTGATTGCGCGAACTGACTATACAGGCAGAACAGCAGTATCAAGCATCACTGGACCACCTTTTCTGACGAGGACGGGACGCCGGTATCAGCCACCATCACCAGCACATGAAGGCCTTTATAATGGACCTCCTCAAGGGCCTTGAAACCATGACGGCAATAAACGCCACCGGTCAGGTTCTCGGTTTGCAAGTACAGCTTGCTGATCCCCGCCCTGCGAGCACGGCTTAGGATCTCTGTTACCAGCAAGGAGGCGACCCCCTGCCCGCGCGCTTGTTCAACCACATAGACCCCACCCAACCAATGCTCGTACTCGGGAAACATCGCCATTTCGCGGATCTTCAGCTCGGCAGCCCCTACCCACTCACCGGCCTGGCGGGCCAGTACCATCAGCGGAGCTCGATCAACCTGGGTAGCCGCCATGACCTTGGCCAGCACCTGGTCTTGAGTACAACGACCACTGTCGCGGCACCACTCGTCAAAATACCATGCGGCAACCACGCCTGCGGCAGAGGGCGCATCCGCCAGTAACAACAACTCCATAAAATCCTCTTTTGCGTATGACCCCTGACTGGCTGGGGAAGGATGAACAGGGCGAGATAACGCCTCGAGTCAGGCTTGCGAGCGACGGCCTTGCGGTTCATCGCCTGGGCCCGCTCACCAAAACCAGGTTACCGAATGGATATCATAACCAGCCGGGGAGTGGAAGCTGGCCATGCCGGGAAAGACAAGTGCTGGCAGAATGCTGGCGCTGGTTGTGCGAGGGAGCCAGGAGGCGCGTTCCCGTCATCAGGCAGGGGATGCGACTCCCCCCCCCTCTTGCCATAAAAAAACCTGCTCCGAAGAGCAGGTTTTTACCTTATGGGAGGGAAGTCAGGTTGCTCAGGCAACCCGGCCCTTGCCCTGGATCACATCACCCCAGGCCGACTGCACCAGGCTGTTGGCCTGGCTGTCGAGCCGGTTGAGCAGGCCCATGTCGCCCGCTTCGGGGGCGAAGCTGCTCATGGCCTGGATCAGGTTGTCCACCGCCTGATGGGAGAGCGCGCTGTAACTGCGCTCGCCGTCAGCCTGCTGCTCGCCAAGCCCGATCACCAGCTGGGCCCGGTTGTCGGCGAAGTAGTTGCTGAAGGTGGCACTGCCCAGCTGCTCGAACTTGCCCTGCTCGCTGGTGCCGTCGGTGTGACGGTTGACCAGCAGTTGCAGATCGTAGCCGCTGCGCTTGAACCAGAGATCCCGCCAGCTGACATCGTTGAAGACGATGAAGTCCTCCTTGCCGATGTCCTGCACCAGGTTCTCTATCACGGCGCCACTGAACACGAAGCTGTCGACGCCGGTGCCACCGCTGAACTGGTTCTGATAACCCCCCAGCACCAGCAGGTCATCGCCGGCGCCGCCATTGAGCTGGCTGAACTTGGCGACCTGATCGGCGATCAACCGATCCCGGCCGTCACCACCCCGAATGGTGGCGTGATAGCCCATCAGCTTGACCTGGTTGTTGCCATGTTCGGCCAGCAGGCGGTTGTGATTACCAAACACCATGGCAAAGTCGTCGCCCTCGCCGAGCCGGATCTGGTTGTGATGACCTATGGTCACCGTGAAGTCCTGATCCGCGCCGGCATCGATCTGGTTGTAGTTGCCGGAGGTCACCAGATAATCCTGGCCGGCCCCCCCTTCCACTATGCCCTCTTCCCCGAAGATGAAGGCCTGATCGTTGCCCTCCCCCATGAAGGCGCGGTTGACACGACCGGCCAGCACGGCGACATCGTCACCCTGCCCGCCGAACATCATGTTCTCCCGGCCCATCATGATCCCGGTGTCCTGACCGGCACCGCCGGTGAAGATGTTGGAGGTGCCGGTGGCGTAGAAGACATCGTCCCCGCGGCCACCCCAGAAGTTGTTGTTGTCGCCGAGATAGGCCCCCAGATCCTTGCCATCTCCCCCCCAGTTGAAGTTGTAGTTGCCAAGGGAGACATGCATGTCGCCATCCCCCTGCAGGTGACCACTGTTGCGCAGGAAGTCGAAGGTCTGCTCCTTCATGTTGAGCAGGTCCGCCGTCAGGTTCTGCTTGAGGTTGCTGGCCAGCGCCACCACCTCCGCCTGCTTGTCCCGGTTGAACAGGGTGGCAAACAGGTTGGGCAGACTCAGCGCATTGAAGCCGAAGGCCCTCTCCTCGGTGGCGGCCGGCAGCACCGCCGGCTTGGCGTCGTTCTCCTGCTGCACCGTCACGGTACCGGACTTGGCCTCCTCGGGAGCCTCATCCTGCAGACCGTGGCTGCGGGCAAAGCTGCTGAGAGCATCCTCCCCCAGATCCAGCCCGGCCTTGAGCTGATCGAGCCACTTGGCCGGATCGGTCAGGCTCTTGAGCTGATCGCCACCAAACTCGGCGATGACGCCCAGCATCTCCTGCAACAGGGCCGGCGCATCGATGGCCGCCCCATCGCGGGCCACCAGCTGGCCACGGGCGTTGTAATCCACGCCGAAGATGTCCGCCAGCGTGGTATCGGCCCCCACCCCAGCCAGGCGCCCCAGCAACCGGTTCTGCAGCTGGCGCGGCAGATCGGTCGGGGTGAAGGTAAAGGTGGTTTTCGCCTGCCCGCTTGCGGTGAACTCCTGGGTCATCAGCCCGAACAGGGAGCCCAGGTTGGTGTCCAGGATGGCCTGGATGTTGTCACCGAACACGAAGTTCCAGTTGCCCGTGGTGACCTGGATGTCCGCCCCCTGACCGGCCACGGCAAAGTTGAAGACCAGCTTCTCGTTGGCCTGGCGCAGCTTGTCCGCCCGGCTCAACGGTCCCTGTTCGCCCTGACCGCCGCCCGAGATCCGCTTGTTGAACTCCTTGTTGAGGGTTGCCTCCAGATCGCTCTTGAGCCCGCGGCTGCTGCGCTCATGGTCGCTGTCCAGACGCGTGAGCGAACCGTATTCGACGCTGCTGGTCTGATCCAGACCGGCCATGTCGGCCACGAACTTGTTGGCACCGGCCAGGGTCCACTGCTCCCACTGGCTGGCCACCCAATCCGGCTTGGCACCGTCACCGGCGATCTGCTGCAGGGCACCGGCAATACGGGCCGCCCCGCCAAACGGGTTGACCAGCGGCGGAGTGGGGATGGATTTTTCCAGCATCACGATGAGATCGTTGCTGCGCCCCAGGTTGAAGCTGACGTTGCGTTGTCCCACAAACAGCTGGGCCCCTTCCAGCGCCCGGTAGCCGGCGATGTCGACGCTGTGTTTGCTGTCGCCATCCCCGATGTGCACCATGACGTTGTTGTCGCCGAAGGCCAGCGACTTCATGCCGCCCGTGCCCACTTTGACCCCCAGGTTGGTGGTCCCCCAGTTGAGGGCGGTGAACTCGCCATCCCCCACGTTGACCTGGATGTTGCCGGAGTAGCTGACCGCATTGTCGGCCTGGCTCGAGGCCGTTTCCGGCTGGCGCTGTTTTTCGGGGGCGACGAAGGTCTCGTCGTTGTCGGCAATGGCGCCCCGGGCACGGCTTTCACCCTCGCCCTGGCCCACTTTCGCCAGATCGATATCCCCTTCTGCCACGCCGCCGCGTACCCGCTCGGTGTGCACCACAGGTTCGCCGGCGTCATCCAGGGTCAGCACCACCTTGTTGGCTGCTACCTTGCGGGCCCAGACATCCGCCTCATCGCGGGTATGCTTGCGCCCGCCCTGATCGACCGCCACCTCGCTGCTGCGGGCCGATACCTGGGTACGGATCCCCTCGCCATCCAGCGCCTGAATAAAGCGGCGGGCAAAACCGGTCTGCAGGTCGTCACTCACCAGAGAGCAACCTACCAGACTGATGTGGCTCGGCTTGGTGGTTACGCCAGCCTCTTGCTGCAGGCGATCGCCCAGGCGGCGCAGATGCCCGGCCAGTTCGTCGGCGCTGTAGCCGCTGAGACGACTGTTGTTCTGCCCGTCCGCATCGCGGCCATGGCCGACCACCTGCCAGCGGATATTGCCGGCCAGTTGCGCAGGGTCGCCATACACCACCCGATAGTTGCCATCCGCATCCAGCTGTACCACCAGACTGCGGTCGGGGTGCTTGCCGGCCAGGCTGGCCGCGGCCTTGGCGGCCACCGGATCATCTTCGGTCTGGATGATGATCTGGCTGGTGAAGCGGGTCTCGCCCCCTTCGCTGCCTAGCGCCACCTCAGGTCGCAGCCACTGTTCGACCCGCTGATTGCGAACCGGCTGATCCGCACCATCCAGCGCCGCCGCCGGCGTCCACTTCCTGGCGACATCTGCGTACTCGACCCGCTGACTGACATCGTCCGCCTGCAGGTGGAAGCGATTGTCCGCATCCACTTTCAGGGCCGGCAGCCCCAGGCGATGGGTGATGCCGGGTACGAAACCTTCGATCCCCTTGTGGGACGCCAGGTGCGCACTGCCGTAGATGGCGACGAATTTCTCACCAGCTGGCAGCTTGCCCAGTACGTCAACGGCGACATTGTTGGCAGCCCCGGCCCGGTACATCAGGCCATGCTCGGTCCCGCCGATGACGGGTCTGGCGGTACTGCCATCATCCAGCGCCACGATCCGCAGCCCCCGCTCCCGGGCCCGCTCGAACAGGGAGGGCTCCAGATGCTTGCTCTTGAGCATGGTCGCCAGCTCGGGAGACATTTCCCCCCCCGCCAGATAACGGTCGATCAGCGGCTGCGCCAGCTCACCACGCAGATGCTCCAGGCCGATGACGGTCACGCCCTGGGCCTTGAGTGCATCCATCTGCTCATTGACGAACCGCAGGCCGTTGACGTCGCTGCCATGGGTTTCACCAATGAGCAGGCCATTACGGTTATCCAGCAGGCGTGCCAGTTGTCCGGCCAGCGTGCTATCCCCATCCAGCTGCGCGTTCAGCGTCCGCAGGGCGTCGCCACCATAGCGGGCATCCCAGGCAGCCACATCGGTCTGTTTGCTGCTGTGATAGATGTTCTCGATCTGCTCGATACGGCGAGACTCCAGCTCACCGAGATAACGGCGGTCACCGAACTTGTCCAGCATGATGTGCTCGGCAGAGAGCTCCGAACCGGGTGCAGCCTGCTTGGCAGTCTCCTTGATGAAGTAGACCGCCATCTGGGCGGACTGCTCCCCCGTCAGGTCCTGCAGCTCCTGATAGGAGTAACCCAGATGAAGCACCTTGCGGGTGTCGTCCAGCACGGCCCGGCTCAGCAACCCTTTCCCCTGGGCCTCGGTCAACCACTTCTTCAGGTCACCATGGTGTTCGCCCAGCGCGATGTGGAAGCGGGCATCAAACGGCAAATCCGCCGGCACGGCCCCCTCATATCCAGCTTTGGCCGCTAGATAGGGGTCTTGCGTTGCCCAGCGCAACACCATCTGGGTGAGACCCGGATGTTGGCCCTGCACCTCTTCGGCGGCCTTGCCGATGACAATGGCAGCCAGGTCCGGGCGGGTCTTGGCCAGCGCCGTTACCTCGGCTTGCAGCGAGGCCAGCTCACCGCGATAGAGATTGCCGTTAAGCTGACTCTGCAGCTTGCTCAGCGCCGGGTTTCTGCCAGAACCTTCGTGCTTGACCAGGTAGTCGTCGATCAGATTGTTCAACCGCAATGCGGCATCTACCTTGGCCTGCCCACTGGCACCGTGCAGCGTGGCGAGCTGATCCAGGATCTGCTGATAAGATTCGCCAATGGGTTTGGCAAAAACCTGGGCGGCTTTTTTCAGCTCATCCGGGCTGTAGACATCGGCAAACAGCTTGGCTGTGTGCTCCGTCACCACCGTTTTGCCCGGCAGCTCCGCCATCGGACTCTCGTCAAATACCGGCAACTGCAGGATCTCCTGCAAGGTGACCTTGTTGGCCAGATCCTTGGACGGCTTGAAGCGGGCGAGCTCGGCGCCGTTCATCTCGCTGACCCTAAAGAACAGCGGCTTGCCGTCCGGCCCCGACTCGAGGTGGTAGCCGTTGGCCATGTCCAGCCCCTCTTTGCCGAAGAAGCGGGTCATGTAACGACTGAACTTCTCGGCAGAGGAGAATTCGACGATACCGGCATTGGGATCGTAGAAGCCGTAGATCCGGCCAGACTCCCCCTGCTTGGCCCAGGCCGCCATGGCGTGGCCCGGTGCATCCAGCTCCAGCAACACGGGAGCATCACTGCCCTTGGCGGTCAGCTTGGTGAGCACGGTGTCGAGGGAGATGGCATTCTTGCCCTCCCACTTCTCCTTGACGATGTCGTACTTGATGCTGCGCAGGCTGTCGTAGTTGTAGGCGGCCGGCGTGTTGGTATGGATCTCAGCCAGGCTGCCCACCAGCTTGCGGGCATTCTCCAGCTCGGTTGCCGAGTAGCGATCCGGGTTGTTGATGACCGCCGCCGCGGAGTAGAGCTTCTCCATCATGCGCCGCGCCAGATCGGGCTGCCCCTCGCTCTCCAGCTGCTTGGCGACCAGCACCAGCTTGGAGAGGGGATCGCAACGACCACCGAAGCCGTCATCCGCCAGATTGAGCAGCAACAGCTGGGGAGCCAGATGTTCTCTGGCATGCGGATCCGTGCCACCTTGTGAGGCCACGTCGCGGAACAGACGGTTGGACTGCTCAATCCTGGGCTTGATGGTGCTCTTGAGCGCCCGGTTTTCGATCTCCCAGGCCAGCGCCCCCTGCTGCTGTGGCGTCAGGCTCGGCTGGACGAACAGGTCCACTAGCTGGGTCATACTCATGTCGGGCTGGAAGCCCTCGACCACCTTGCCGGCCAACCCTTGCTGATACCCGGCCAAGAAGGCCTTGGTGGTACGGATGTCTCTGGTCGCCCCGTTGCTGCCCACCTGTGGAGCGAGCGCCTCCTGATAGCGCTTGAGATCGCGCCTGATGGCCTCGATGCCCTTGAGTGGCGCCTCAATGTCTGCAGCCGGCGGCGTGCGGTTGAACAAGTCACCCACGATCTGCTCGGCGTACTGGCTCATCAGGCGGTTGCTGGCCAGATGGCCATAGAAGGTCTGCTCGCCACTGACCTGATAACCGGCCACCGCCAGCTTGGCCCGCAGTTTTTCCCCTTCGCTGCCGAGCCCTTCGTTGTCGGTCAACAGCATGATGGGCGTGCTCTTGGGCAGGCCGTCGAGGTTTTTCTCCACCGAGAAACGACCGTTGATCGCCTTGGCGATCGCCCCCACCAGACCACCCGGGTTGGGCAGCTCGTGGGCCGTGATAGCCTTGCTCATGCTGGGCATGGGGCGATCGAGCAGCAGCCCGCCCACCGGCTTGCCCTGCTCGGCGGCATAACGGGCCAGATCGGCGGCAATGGGGCCGCCCATGGAGTAGCCGTGGATCAGGATCTTGCCAGGCGCCACCCCACGCTCTTCCACCAGATAGCGGAACATGGTGCGGGCATCCTGGTAGACCCCCTGCTCACTGGGTCCGCCATCGCTGGCCCCATAACCACGCAAGTTGACCGCCAGCATGTCGACACCCTGCTTCTGATAGTGGCTGCGAACCGTATCGGCCTGCTCCTCGGCGGAAGAACCCGACCCGTGCAGGAACAGCACCACCTCGGGCTTGCCATCCTGCGGCGTCCCTGGCCGCTCGACCCCCTTGTGCAGGTAACCGGACAGACGGCCGGCATCCCCTTGCAGGGTCACCTGCTCGGCCTCGCCCTTGCTCACCGCATGGTCGAGCAGTTGGCGGGTGATGTCGCCCACCTGGCGCCGCTCATCGCGGGTACCGTAGAGGTTGTCATTGAGGAAGCGGGTCAGCGGATTGAGTGGCTGCTTGTCCAACGGGGCCGTATCGGCATTCGCCACGCCCGGGCTCTGGTCTCCCGGTTTGTGGCCGCCCAGGGCCTGCAGTCCGCTCGCCTCCTCCGCTTGATGCTCGGCGGTGAGCTGGCTCCATGCCTCGGCATGGTTGGCCATTACCCACTCGGCCTTGTGATTGGCAGAGGCCACCTTCTTGGCATTCTTGACCGGCGGCAACCCCTGGCGCTCCCGATATGCCTGATACCAGCTGTCGAAGTCCGCGCTCTGCTCGACCAGATTGTTGACCGCCGCCACTATGGTACGGCGGCTGACCGGGTCGAACTGGTCGAGGGTCTTCACCTCCACCCTGGCGGTCGATTCCGACTTCGGCACAAACTGGCTCAGCTCGTTCGGCACCTGGCGGAACTCGAACAGGATGGCCGGCTCGGGGTGCTTGCTGTCCCCCGTGGTCGCATTGTTGATGCCATGCCCGGCTACCTCGCCACCAAATTTGAAGTAGTCATAGATGTTCTGTGCCAGCGCCGGTGAATAGGCCGACTTGAGGGTCGCCAGGATCTGCTCGGACACCAGCTTGCGGTCATGGGCACTGAGCAGGGCCAACATGGCCACCGGCTTGGTTCTTGGCAAGATTTCCCAGGCATTCTTGACCTTGGGATCGGTCAACCCCTGGGCGTTGGGCGTGATCCCCTCGGCCAGCGGATCCCAGTCATTGATGTGAATGCCGTATTCCCGGGCCAGATCGGCCGTCTTGCCGTAGATGGAGGTGAGGTAGGCAAACACATTCTGTGCGGTGGCCGCATCCTCCCACTGCACATTGGCCGTGTTGGACAGCAACAGCTCCTTCAGCTCGGGGTGATACCAGGGAGCGGACTCCAGCAGCCGGATCTCTTGGGAAGAGCCGCTACCAAATTCCTTGGCGCTGACAGCCACGGTCGCCTGCTGGCCGCTCGGCGTCATGCCGATGGTCTGCCCCTGACCGTCACGGGCGGCGCCATTGCCGGCCGCAATCACGTGGTTGGCATTGGAGATGACCAGGGTGAAACGGCCATCCTCGCTCACGAGATCGGACAGTCTGGTGTGATTGGTCTGGCTGATGTGCTGGGTGAACTCTCTGGCAAGCCAGAGCATGGCCTCCTTGCGTGCTTCCACCGCCTGCTGGTCCTGCATCTCGCTTGGATAGGTCACCAGCTCGATGGTATGGGTCTGCCACTGGTTGATCCCTTTGACATCGCTGATCCCGGCGGGATTGGTGTAGCCCCCCTGGTTCATGTCCTTGGTCAGCATGAACAGCGGGTTGCCTGCCGCATCGTGCACATAGCCAAACTTCTGTGCTGAGTTCTTCGGCAGCGCCACCACCAACCCAGTCAGCTCGTTCTCAATGCCGATGGAAGAGCCGTCGAAGTGACTGCTGAACTCCGGCACGGCCTTGCTGCCCGTGCGGGGGCCATGCAGACCGGTGAGATCCACGGCCGCCGTGGCCAGTACCTCATGCTGCTGCACCGGTTTGGTCGCCGTGGCTGTCGCCTGCACCTCCTCCTGTACCGTTGGGGTCGGCGTTGGAGTCGGGGCCACCGGTGGTGTCGCCGGCTGACGGATCCCGGCATTGATCTGCAGCCGGTTGACCGCCGCCAGCGCCCCGTCGAGGGCGGACTGCTCCTGCTCGCTCAGCCCGGTGGCGGTGTCGATGGCCGAGGGTTGGACCTCATCAGGAGCCAACACGGTGCCGACGGCGGGCACATCCAGCTCGCCGGCCTGCGGCAGGGGCTGTGCGGTGGCCGAGGGCTGGCCGGGCTGGGCACCCTGGCGGTTCGGCTTGTCGCCGCTTTGCTTGAGGCTTGCCGCATTCTGTTTGGCCTGGTTGGCCTGCAAACCGGCCTGGCTGGCCGCCTGCTCGCCAGCGAGCTGCGCCTGGCTGGCACTCGCTTCGCCCTGCTGCTGTCGCGATGCTGCCTCCCCCTGGCGAGCCAGCGCGTCGAGACGGCGCTGTTCTGCCTGCTCAGCCCTGTGCTGACCCGCAGTCTCGGCGTCACCCTGCAGCTGTTCACTGCGCTGCTGACCCGTCTTGGACTTGGCCAGCGCGCTATCGACCTGCTGATACTGCGCCTCATGGCGAGATCTGGCCTCTTCGATCGCCGTGCCAGCCGTGTTGCCGGCATCGTCCAGATCTTCCTGGACCGTGCTCAGCAGACGATCGGCAAAGCCGGTGCGCCAGTGCTGGCCGGACGGCTCGCTCGCCGCGTCGGACGCTCTGACCTGCTCGAAGCGGCGCGCCAGCGTATCGAGCTGCGCCGTCATGTCGCGGGCTTCCGCCTCGATGGCGGCACGCTGCTGCTGGCCATTCTCCGCCAGCTTCTGCTGGTCGGTAGCCTCCAGCTGGGACTGGCTCCCGGCGATGGCGGCCAGCTGCTGCGCCTTCTCCTGCTCGAGCCGCTGTTTGTCGGCATCGGCACTCGCCTGATCGGCTCTCGCCCGGGCAGCGTTGTCGTCTTGCGCCAGCTGGGCGCTGACCTGGCCTATCTCGGCCTTGCCAGAGGCGGTGGCCTCCACGTTGTCGAGCAGGTAGCCAAGGCCGTTGCTCTCACCGGTACCGCGGAACGCCAGGGTATTGGTACCCTCTCTGGCCGTCAGCGTCAGCGCCTTGCTCTGCCAGCTGCTGGCATCCCCTTCGCTGGCAAACACCCTCTCGCCATTCCACAACACCTCGATGCCGTGTTGCAGGGAAATATTGGCCCGGCGGGCAAAATCAAATGTCAGGTTGACGGTCTCGCCCGCCTTGAGGCCGGCAAGATCCTGGGAAATCTGGGTATTGCGGTCAGTCGACAGTTCGCTGACCCGGGCACCGTGCCCGTCGGCAGCCAGCCCGTAGGTGGCGGCGGAAAAATCGGCCTCGATGCCGGCGCCGGCATGCTGCCAGCCGTGAGCACCCTGTTCGAAATCGCCGTTGACGATGAGGTTCTCACCCCCTCGGGCCAGCCCTTGCTCATCGAGCTGCAGCGCCTTGTCCATGGCCTGCTCGTCGCGCTCGCCGGCCTGGCTCACCTTGCCGGTCAGACTGCCGGCCAGGGAGGATTTCACCTCGTCAATCTCGTCCAGCCCAAAGCCGCTCAGTCCCTGCACCTCGCCCAGGCTGGCCGCGTGCGGGGTCTTGATCGGGCCCTCTTCATCCCCCTGCACCAGATAGTTGATGGCCTGGTTGCCTGCGCTGCCGAGCAGGGTCTGCTTGATATTGTCAAACAGGGTGCCGAGCTTGTTGCTGCTGGTATTGCTGCTGGCGATGGCCAGGCTGTAGAAATCGCCATTGCCGATCTTGATGGCCACGTTGTGGCGGGCATAGGCCGCCGTGATGTCCAGTCCGTCACCGATCTGGACGTTGGCATTGCCCTTGCCCTTCATGACCGCAACGTTGAGGCCGTTCCCCACCTTGGTGTTGAGGTTGTAGTCACCCCACGCCAGGTTGACGGTGGTGCCATCACCCACCTTGACGTTGTTGTTGAACTTGCCGTAGGCGGCCGTCACGCTCAGACCGTCCCCTACCGTGGTGGTCTGGTTGACCTCCCCCTTGGCGAGGGTGACCTGGATGCCGTCCCCCACCCGGGTGACGATGTTGGCCTTGCCAAGCAGCGCCTGATAGCCATCGCCGTCACCGACCTGGGTCACTATGTTCTCATCACCCTTGGCCAGCACGACCTGACGGCCATCTCCCACCTTGGTGATGACGTTGGCCCTGCCCCAGGCGCCGGTGTAGCCGTCGCCGTTGCCGACCTGGGTGACCAGGTTGGCCTCCCCTTGCAGCACGGCCACTTCACGGCCATCCCCCACCTTGGTCAGCACGTTGGCACGGCCCTTGGCAAAACTGTAACGATCGCCGTTGCCGACCTGGGTCAGCAGGTTGACGTCGCCCCAGGCGCCCTGTACTACCAGCCCGTCACCCACCTTGGTGATGAGGTTGGCGCGCCCTTTGGCCAGGCCGATGGTGCTGCCGGCCCCGACGTGGGTCATCACGTTGCCCACCTCGGAGATGAGCAGGCCCACCGTGGTACCGTCACCGATCTTGGTCAGCAGGTTGCCCTTGCCCCACAGCACGCCGGCAGTGGTGCCATTACCCACGTGGGTCAGCACGTTGGCATCGGCCTTGGCGATGGCGCCGAGGAAATCATCCCCCACCTTGGTGATGATGTTTGCCTTGCCCAGCGCCAGCACACCGGTCAGACCGCTGCCGACATGGGTCACTATGTTGGCCTTTCCGAACAGGGCTGCCAGCGTGGTGCCGTTGCCCACCTTGGTCATCACGTTCAGCTCGCCGGCAAACAACCCCAGGCTGGTGCCGTTGCCGATGTGGCTGTAGACGTTGGCCTTGCCGATCATCAGCGCGGCTGTCAGGCCATCCCCCACCTTGGTGAACAGGTTGGCCTGCCCCAGCATGGCGGCGAAGGTCTCGCCAGCACCGACGTGGGTGAAGACGTTGGCATTGCCCACCATGGCGGCCAGCGTCATGCCATTGCCCACCTTGGTCGCCAGGTTGCCCTGGGCCAGCATCAGCGCCACGGTCAGGCCGTCACCGATATGGGTGAAGACGTTGGCCTTGGCCACCATCAGCGCCAGTGCATTGCCATCGCCGACCTTGGTGAAGACGTTGGCGACCCCGCCCATCAGGGCCCAGGCATCGCCTTGGCCTATCTGGGTAAACAGGTTGCCGGCACCGATCATGGCGGCAATCGCCGTGCCGTCGCCCACCTTGGTAAACAGGTTGCCGGCGGCCCCCATCACGCCCAGGGTGTCGCCGTTGCCGACATGGGTCAGCACGTTGGCGCCCCCCAGCATCACCGCAGAGAGATCGCCATCGCCGACCCGGGTCAGCACGTTGGCAGCCCCCAGCAGCAGCGCCTGGGTATCCCCCTGACCAATCTGGGTCAACACGTTGGCGCCGCCCCCCAGAATGGCCTGCACCTTGCCGTTGCCCTTCTTGGTCAGCACGTTGGCACCGCCCAGCAACACGGCGCGGGTATCGGCAGCCTCATCACCCTGGGTGACGTGAGTCAGCACGTTGGCGCCGCCCAGCAGACCGGCCGTCAGTTGGCCCGCACCCAGCTTGGTCAGCACGTTGGCGCCGCCCACCGACAGGGCATCGAGCCGGCCGTTGCCGACCTGGGTCAGCAGGTTGAAACCGCCCCCCGCCAGCCACAGGCCCTGGCCATCGCCCAACTGGGTATGGGTGTTGTAACCGCCCAGCATGACCACCTGGCTGTCGCCACGGCCCTGCTGCACCGAGATGTTGCCATAAGCCAGCAGACGGGCCAGGTACTCGCCGTCACCGCTGCGCACCAGCACGTTGGCCGCACCGGCCGCATAGACATCCATTCGCCCCTGGGCACCCTGATGAACCAGCACGTTGGCCAGGCCCGCCCCACGGAACACCAGATCGCCGCGCTGGCCGCGCTTGATCAGCACGTTGGCCGCACCGGCACCGTTGAAGTGGATGTTGCCCTCGGTCACGTCGGATTCGATGACGTTGCCGCCACCGGCGCCGTCAAAGAAGATGTCACCCTTGCTCTTGCCGCCACTTTGCTGGCGGGGCAGCAACAGCTGGCTGGAGAACTCGCGGGTAGCCGGCAGTCGATCCGACACGGCCGTGACGGTATCGAGCTGGTAGCGCACCTCGCTCAGGGAGTACGCCCCTGTCCCCATTGAGGTGAAGCCGGTACGCTCCGAAATGACCTGATTGGCCAGCCCCGCTAGGTGGTTGCCCTCCTTGTACCAGGCCTTGGCCAGGTACTTGAGCGCCCCGGTCTCCCGATCATTGGCCAGCTCCACCACCACTATCTTGGTGTAGGGACCAAGCTGCTTGGCAAACACATAGGTGTTGGCCTGTACCCGGGATTTCACCGCGTTCACGTCAACCTTGGTGCCATCCCGATAAACGGCGTAGCCGCTCATCTTGGCGCTGGAGAGCGTCACGTCGGCAGCCGACACGTTCACCCCGCCACCGTAGTTGATCCAGCTGTTCTCGGTCAGATCCGCTTCCACCGCCTCCAGCTTGATGCGCTGACGTCGTTCGAACACCAGATCGCTCAGCCGATAGGCGCCGTCGGTTTGCGTCGAGACGAAGCCGTTGCCCGCATCAATTTGACGACCGGCCAAGCCATCGAGGTGGTTCCCCTCCTTGTACCAGGAGGTGGCGTGATAGCGCAGGGCACCATTCGCGCCATCGTTGGAGAGCTCTACCCGGTTGATCTTGGTGTACATGCCGTCAAAGAAGGCAAACAGGTAGGTATTGGGCTGCAGGCTGGACTTGATGGCCGTGACGGCCTGGGACTGGTTGATCCAGCTGCCGCCCATGGTGGCGGTGGTCAATGCGATCTCGTCGGCACGGGCGCCGGCGAAGGGG
Source organism: Aeromonas sp. DNRA1 (assembly GCF_963888745.1). Lineage (NCBI taxonomy): Bacteria > Pseudomonadati > Pseudomonadota > Gammaproteobacteria > Aeromonadales > Aeromonadaceae > Aeromonas > Aeromonas sp. DNRA1. The sequence continues at coordinate 813,237 of NZ_CAWPKQ010000001.1, forward strand.
GAGCTGTCGCTGTCCGAGCCCTTGCGGGAGAGATGGTTGTAACCCCCCGCCCCCTTGAAGTGGATGTTGCCCTCGGCCACGTCCGACAGCAGCCGGTTGTAGCCGCCAGCCCCGTTGAAGCTGATGTCGCCACGGGTCTGCAGGTACTCATCCTGCTCGTTGCGCAAACGGGAGAGCTCGTTCCAGCCGCCGGCCCCGTTGAAGTTGATGTCCCCCTCGCGCCCCTTGCGGAACACCTTGTTGTAGGCACCGGCGCCGTTCAGGGTGACGTTGCCGGACTCCACCTGGGAGCTGATGATGTTGGCCGCACCGGCCCCCGAGAAGTGGATGTTGCCCTGCGAGCCCTGATACTGGCTGTGCCAGGTGCGGTCCAGCTTGTTGGCCGCCCCGGCGCCGCTGTAGCTCAGATCGCCGTGGTCGGTCTGGTGCCAAAGCTTGTTGTAGCCACCGGCCCCTTCGAAACTGACGTTGCCGCTGATCCCCTTGCGGGTCAGGAAGTTGGCCAGCGCCGCTCCCTGATAGCGGATGTCACCGTCACGCCCCTGATGATCGATGTTGGTCGCACCGCTGGCGCCGGCAAAGTGGACGTTGCCGGACTGGGACTTGCTGATGTCGGCATAGCCCGCCGCCCCCTTGACGGTCAGGTTGCCAGAGTCGTCAACCACCTTGAGGTAGGCGGCACCGCCATAGACGCTGTCGTTGCCCGTACCGGTATAGACGGTGGCACCGATGGAACCGACCCTGATGGTATCGTCACCACCATAGGCGCGGATGACACCGCCAAAGCCATAGGCATCGATCTCATTGTTTCCGTCATCTGCCGTGTAATTACCGGTAAAGAAGTACTCAATACTTCTCCATACACTCTTTCCCATGTATTAACTCATTATGATTAAATGGAAAACCACTGCACCCTGCGCACACAATGGCCAAGTTCGGCATGAACATGGCCGCGTACTGTGCAGACCCGCTGCCCTTTCCATGGCAAGAATATCCGGCGACGCAGATCGCTCACCACGGCGCGGGCGTGTCCGTATGGCGCTATCATCTCCGGAATAAAAATGTGGTCGCCGGATTGCCAATCCTCACGGATCAGCTCCCGCTCGGCGGCCAGCAAGGTGTCACGAATGGATAAAGAGACAAACGCCCAGTTGCAAAATGCAACCGGGCGTCCGCGTGAGTCTTCGTAATAGCAGAACTGGTTCAATTCAAATGCTGGCAATATACGTTGCTGCCACTCGGCGACGGAATAACGCCGGTGCAGGGAGGAGTGCTGACTGAGCAGCATGACACCTCCCAACATATGTTTTTTTTGTTGCCAGTTAGGTTCCGTTGGTTGCAATACCAAGTGCATTGACTCCCCACACCGGAAACTTATTTCTTCTTGCGCGGCGCAGCCTGTGCAGTGGCGGCAGGAGCAGTTTCCTGTGCGTCGGCAGGGGCGGCCGGGATCAGGCCAGCGGCAATCAGCTTGTCGAATTCGGCCGCCATGCGCGGATCTTCAAGCATGTTTTTTATCATTGAAACCATATACATAAAGCCAGCTGCCGGCATGTGGACCGTCTGTTTCAGCGCCAACTCATTGTCGCTTTCAGCCATGACGCCCTGCGCCATCTTGAGCGGATCCTGGCCGACGAAATAGAGGGAGAAAATCCCCTTGTTGTAGTTGACGCTGGATACTGTCTGTACAAACTGCTCTGTCATATAAATTCCATTATCAATAAATATAAGGTAAAACAAAAAACAAAAATCCCACCAAAGATAAATCAACATGGTGCTAACATTTCATTTTTCGCTATATTTACCATATTTGAAAATATTATCTGATTCAATTAAACGATGATTCAAAAATAGAGCAATTACGTCAAAATAAATATCAACAAACTCATTAAGGTTAATAATGAGGCCACACTTGAGATCGCTTTTAGATATATGGACTCAGTGAATTTATTATTGACTTTGTCAGCGTACATAATATTTGACAGATAATTGTTGGCTCGTTAGTATGCGCGCCCTGCCTGTAACAGGTCACCTTGCCCCATATAAACAGGAGGGGTTTAAACGCGGCAACGGGGTATATTATGACTGCGCATGACGAGTCTGTTTTGGCATGCTTGAAGATTATTACCGGATTATTGGGATGCCCCCCTAAAGATATAGATATCACGCCAGACGAACCCTTTGATATTATTGTCGATAGGCTGCAGCAGCAGACCGACAGCCGGATCCGCCAACGTCACATTGCTCCCCGCAAACTCGCCAAACAGACGCTCCCCCTGGTCCTGCTCAGTGACAACGGCAACCCCTGCGTCCTGGCCCAGCGTCAGGGGGAGCAGGCCCTGATCCTGGACCCCGCCGTCGGCAATCCCCAGGTCATCGACCAGCAGGTACTGCTGGCTCGCTGGAACGGACGAGTCTATCAAGTACGCAGACAGCAGAGCCGCTTTGACATCCGCTGGTTCATTCCGGCCTTCCTGCAGCAGAAACGGCTACTGGGGGAGATATTGCTCTTTTCGCTGGTCTTGCAGCTCCTGGCTCTCATCTCCCCGCTCTTTTTTCAGGTCGTCATGGACAAGGTACTGGTGCATCAGGCCTGGTCGACGCTGGATGTGCTGGTGTTCGGGCTGCTGATCACCGCCCTGGTGGAAGTCTGTCTGCGCGGATTGCGGGAGTACCAGTACGCCCACACCGCCAACCGGATCGACATCCAACTCGGCCTGCGCATGGTGCAGCACCTGTTTGCCCTGCCCCTGCTCTATTTCAAGAGCCGCCAGGTGGGGGCCATCGTGACCCGGGTGCAGGAGCTCAATACCATCCGCGAGTTCCTGACCGGCACCATGTTCACCCTGACGGTGGACGTGCTGTTCATGTTCGTCTTCCTGGCGGTCATGGCCAGCCTCTCCGGCATGCTGACCCTGGTGATCCTGCTCTCCATCCCCGCCTATGTACTGATCGCCTGGTGGATCACGCCGCGCATGCAGCAGGCTGTCGAGCAGCAGTTCGGCCACGCCGCCGCCAACACCGCCTTCTTGAACGAGACGGTCGCCGGCGCCGAGACCCTCAAGAGCCTGGCGCTGGAGCCGCGCTTCGTGCGGCGCTGGGATGAGCAGACCAGCCAGATGGTAACCGCCGGTTACCGGGTTCAGCAGCTCAACAATGCCTCCCAGCACGGCGTCATGTGGCTGCAAAAACTGGTGAGCGCCGGCGTACTCTGGCTCAGTGCGAGCGAGGTGATCAGCCTGCAGCTCACCATCGGCCAGCTCATCGCCTTCAATATGATGGCCGGCCACGTGGCCCTGCCCCTGTCACGGCTGGTCGAGCTGTGGGGCCAGTTCATCCAGACCCGGATCGCGGTGGACAAATTGGGTGACATGCTCAACCTGCCCCCCGAACACCAGCGTGACGGCGCGGGTCAGGTGAGTGCTGGCGCCATTCGGCTGGAGCGGGTGCGCTTTCGCTATCAGCCGGACGCCCCCCTCATCATCAATGATCTCTCCCTGACCATAGCGGCCGGCGAAACGCTCGGGGTGGTCGGCGGCTCAGGCTCGGGCAAGAGCACCCTGGCCAGACTGCTGCTGCGCCTCTACCAACCCGAGCAGGGCGAGATCTTCATCGACGGCCAATCCATCCGCCAGCTCCCCCTCCACCACCTGCGTCAACAGATGGGCGTAGTGCTGCAGGAGAACCACCTGTTCAACAAATCGGTACGGGACAACATCGCCCAGTCGATGCCCCATGCCAGCCTGGACCAGATCATCCGGGCCGCCACCCTGGCCGGGGCCCACGACTTCATTCTGCGGCTGCCCCTTGGTTACGACACCGTGCTGGCGGAGGGGGGCAGCTCGCTCTCCGGCGGTCAGCGCCAGCGCATCGCCATCGCCCGCACCCTGCTGGCCGACCCCAGGATCCTCATCTTCGACGAGGCCACCAGTGCCCTCGACGATGAGTCCCAGGCGCTGATCCAGCGCAACATGCGACAGATCGCCTGTGGCCGTACCGTCATCATCATCGCTCACCGACTCTCCACCGTGCGCCAGTGCGACCGCATCATCGTCCTGCAGCGCGGCAAGATTGTCGAGCAGGGCGACCACGCCAGCCTGCTGGCGCGAGGAGAGCACTACGCCCGGCTGTGGCGACTGCAGCAGGACTTGCACGAGGAGACCCCATGAATCTGCGTACCTGGCTGGCCCGCTTTCGCCAACCCCGTCCACCCCGGCAGGCGGATACCCACTACGGCTTTCTGCCAGCCCACCTGGCGCTGGCCGAGACGCCCCCCTCTCCCTTTGCCCGCATCACGGCACTGACCCTCAGTGCCGGCGTACTGCTGACCCTGCTGTGGGCCTGCTGGGGAGAGCTCGACATCCAGGCCACCGCCAGCGGCCGCCTGCTGGTGCTTGGCCGCAGCCAGATGATCCAGTCCTACGAGCAGGCCAGAGTGGTGAGCATCCACGTGGAAGATGGTCAGGCGGTTGCCGCCGATGCGCCGCTGCTGACCCTCAATACGCTAGGGGTCAGTCAGGATCTGAGCCGCTTGCGCCAGCAGCAGGCATTCCAGTACCAGACGTTGATCCGCTACCAGTCGCTCTATCGTGACCAGGCCCCCGACCAGCATCCGGACTATGTCAGGCTCACGCCGGAGCAGCAGCAGGCGCTGGTGGAAAACTACCAGAGCGAACTGCACGAATTTCACAGCACCCTCGGCAACCTGCAGGCCGAGCTCGGGGTCAACCAGGCCAACCAGGCCGCCAGACGGGGCGACATGGCATCTCTCACCACCCTGCTGGCCAACATCCGCCCTCGCCTGCAGGCCCGTCAGACCCTGAGCCAATCCCAGGCCATCTCCCGGGTGGAGTATCTAGAGCAGGAAAAAGAGCTGCTGGAAACCCAGCGCCAGCTCGCCCAGCAGCGGGCCGAGCTCGAGGTGCTGCAATCCCAGCAGCAGAGCCTGCAGGAGCGGCTGGCCGGCTTCAAGGCACAGAAGCAGCGGGAGTGGATCGAGAAACGCCAGCAGGCCAGGCTGCAGCTGACCGCCATCGAGCAGGAGCTCGCCAAGCTGCGCGAGCGAGAGCACCTGGAGGTGATCCGCGCCCCCGTGGCCGGCACGGTGCAGCAGCTGGCCATTCACACTCAGGGCGCCGTGGTGCAGCCGGCCCAGCAGTTGCTGGTGATCGTGCCCAACGAAGGGGTGCAGCTCGCCGAGGTGAAGATCCTCAACAAGGACATCGGCTTCGTGCACGAGGGGCAGGCGGTGAGCATCAAGGTGGATGCCTTCCCCTATACCCGCTACGGCACCATAGATGGCGAGCTGGTGAGCGTGTCGCGCGACGCCACCGCCGATGAGCAGCTGGGGCTGGTCTTTGCCGCCAGGGTCAAGCTGAGCCAGGGCGAGATGCTGATCGACCAGCAGCCCGTCAAGCTCACCCCCGGCATGTCGGTGGTGGCGGAGATCAAGACCGACCGCCGCCGGGTCATCGACTATCTGCTGAGCCCCATTCGCGAATATCAGGCCGAGGCGCTGCGGGAGCGATGACGATGACACACGCTTTGCCGGCCCGTGAAGCCCCCGTGAACGAGTCCGCCCCCATCGCCAATGGCGCCCTCGCCGCCCTCACCCACGCAGCGCACCAGCTGATGCTGACGGCCGATGCCGAACAGCTGGCCCACGCCCTGGGGTGCGATCTGGCACCACCCGATCTGACGGTGCGGGAAGCCGCCGCCCGTCTTGGCCTGCGCAGCGCCCTGTCGCAGGGGCCGGGCTGCCCGCTCGCGGCGCTGCCGCTGCCGGCCTTGCTCAAGCGGGATGGTCGCTGGTACACCATCACCGCCATCACGCCAGAGGGCTGGCAGCTGTTTGATCCCGCCAGCGGCAGCAGCGGGCTGCAACCGCTGCCGAACCAGGCCGAGGCGGCGCAGTGGCACTTTCTGTTGCTGGCCCAGCAGGATCTCACCCCGGCCGAGGTCAAATTCGGGCTGAGCTGGTTCAGCCCAGCGGTGCTGCGCCAGCAGAAACAACTGCGGGACGTCTTCTGTTTCGCCATCTTGCTGCAGCTCATCGCCCTCGCCAGCCCGCTGCTGTTCGAGAACATCATTGACAAGGTGCTGGTGGGGCGCAGTCTCGGCAGCCTGCACGTGCTGGCCCTGGCCATGGTGGCGCTGGCCTGCGCCGAGCCGCTCTACGGCTTTCTGCGCAGCCAGGTGTTCGGTCACCTGGCCAACCAGGTCAATGCCGAGCTCTCCGGCAAGCTCTATCGCCATCTGGTCGGCCTGCCCATCGCTTATTTCAAAGCCCGCCAGACCGGCCAGATCATCGCCCGGGTCAAGGAGATGGCCCAGATCCGCCAGTTCCTCACCGGCTCGACCCTGATGCTGGTGCTGGATCTGCTGTTCATCCTGCTGTTCGTCGGGGTCATGTTTCACTACGCTCCGCGCCTGACCGCCTGCGTGCTCGGCTCGCTGCTGATCTACTTCCTGCTCTGGCTGCTGATAGGGCCGCTGGTGCGCAGGAAGGTCGAGGCGGAGTATCAGGCGGATGCCGATGCCACCAGCTTTCTGACCGAGGCGGTCACCGGCATCGAAACCATCAAGACCACGGCCACCGAGCGCCGCTTCTACCAGGAGTGGCAACGCCTGCTGGCACGCCAGCTCAGGCGCGGTTTTCAGGCCAAGAAGGTGGGGCTGGCGGCCGGCCAGGGCATCGACCTGGTGCAAAAGCTCACCGCTGCCCTGCTGCTCTGGCTCGGGGTCGGCGAGGTACTGAACGGCCGCATGAGCCCGGGGGAGCTGGTTGCCTTCAACATGCTGTCAGGTCACGTCACCCAGCCGGTGCTGCGCCTGGCCCAGGTGTGGCAGGATTTTCAGCACACCCTGATCGCCCTGCGCCGGGTCGGCGACATCCTCGATGAGGCCCCGGAGCATGGCAACAACGGGCTCGCCTCCGTGCCCGCCCTTCAGGGCGCCATCGAGTTTCGCCACATCCGCTTTCGTTACCAGCCGGATGCCCCCGAGGTGCTGGCCAACCTCTCCCTCACCATCGAGCCGGGGCAGTTTATCGGCATCACGGGGCCGTCCGGCTGCGGCAAGAGCACCCTGACCCGTTTGCTGCAGCGGCTCTATGTGCCCCAGCACGGTCAGGTTCTGGTGGACAACATGGATCTCGCCATCGCCGATCCCGTCTCCCTGCGCCGCAACATGAGCGTGGTGCTGCAGGAGAGCGTGCTGTTCTCCGGCACCATCGCCGACAACATCCGCATCTGCCGCCCCGATGCCAACCAGGCCGAGCTGGAGCAGGCGGCGCAGCTGGCCGGAGCCCTCGCCTTCATTCGCGAGCTGCCCCAGGGCTTCGAGCAACAGGTGGGAGAGAAAGGCGCCCGCTTGTCGGGCGGGCAGCGCCAGCGCATCGCACTGGCCCGCGCCCTGCTGGTCAACCCCAGGATCCTGCTGCTCGACGAGGCTACCTCGGCCCTCGACTATGAGTCGGAAGCAGCCATCATGGCCAACATGCCGGCCATCCGCCGCGGCCGCACCCTCATCAGCATCGCCCATCGCCTCAATACCCTGCGCGAGGCGGACCGCATCCTGGTGATGGAAGCAGGTCAGATAGTGGAGTCAGGCAGCCATGATGAACTGCTGGCACGCGAGGGGCTCTATGCCAGGCTGTGGCGTCAGCAGACCGGTGATGAGACGAGTCAACCCCTGGTTCACACAGACTAGGAAGTGGCTAATGATGGGGGTAAATAATGGCGGGCTGATTCAGTCCCGATACAGCCAGGGCTGTTAGGATCCGGATTGACTCTCCCCGTCATAAGCCCTCTAATTGACAGCCTGGATCCCCATGATCGCGCACCTTATGAAAATATTGTTGGTCGAAGACGACAAGCTGCTCAATCACCACCTCAGCACCCTGCTGACCGAAGCCCAGAATCAGGTACACAGCACCGACAGCGCCCAGGTGGCCCTGCATTACGCCGCCGACTATCCCATCGACGTGGCCATCATCGATCTGGGTCTGCCGGACATGGACGGTTTGCAGCTCATCCGCCAGCTGCGCGAGCAGCAGATCCCCTTCCCCATCATCGTATTGACCGCGCGCGGCAACTGGCAGGACAAGGTGGAAGGGCTGGAAGCCGGGGCGGACGACTACCTGGTCAAGCCGTTCCAGAAGGACGAGCTGCTGGCCCGCCTCAACGCCCTGGTGCGTCGCAGTGCCGGCTTCATCTCCCCCAGGGTCAAGGCCGGCGACTACGAGCTGGATCTCTCCCGCAAGGAGCTGACCATCGCCGGCACCCCGGTGGTGCTCACCAGCTTTGAATACCTGATCCTCGAATACCTGATGCGCAACGCCCGCCAGGTGGTCTCCAAGCAACAGCTGCTGGACCAGCTCTATGGCGATGGCGAGGGGGACCCCAACACCATCGAGGTGATGGTGAGCCGGCTGCGCAAGAAGCTGGATCCGGAGGGGACCATCCAGCCCATCTCCACCATCCGCCGCCAGGGTTACATCTTCAACCTGTCGTGCAGCTGATGGACGTTCGTCTGCTGCGCCCCATGCGCTTCATCCGCCGCTCGCTGCACATCAAGCTGATGCTGAGCGCCATGCTGGTCATCGCGCTCATCATGGCCTTCTCGGTTTACATCCTCTATCTGGGTCACACCGAGGAGCAGGCCCAGAAAGCCAGCACCCGCATGCAGGAGAACCTCTCCAAGCTGTTCTCCTCCAAGCTGCCGGAAGCCCGGGCAACCACGGATCTCGGCCGGATCACCCCGGATGCCGTCGACCCCAATCTGGATACCCTGATCTGCCGGGCCGACGGCCAGCTGAGCTGGTCCAGCATGCATATGCCAGAGGTGATCCAGGCCAAGGACACCATCTGCCAGGATCTGATGAAGTATCTGGGTGGGCTGGATCAGGACTACTTCTTCAAGCTCCACACCATCAAGAATGGCGAGAGCTACTTCATCTACAGCCTGCGTTTTCTGCGCAATCACGGCGACGGACCCACCACCTATTACGTGGTGATGGTCGATTCGGCCAAGCGCTATCTGGCCCAGACCCGTGATTATCTCCACCAGCGTATTCGTCAAGCCCTGCTGGCCTATATGATGCTCGGTGCCCTGCTGCTGCTCACCAGCTTCTGGAGCCTGGGATCCTTGCGCACCATGGCGCGCCAGATGGACGAGATCCGAGCCGGCAAGCGGGATGCACTCTCCAACGACTATGAACGGGAACTGACGCCGCTGACCGAGTCGGTCAACCAGCTGCTGGAGAACGAACGGCAGCAGACCCAGCGCTACCAGCACGCCCTAAACGACCTGGCCCACAGCCTGAAAACACGGCTGGCGCTGATCCAGATGACGGCGCAGGAGGTCAAACTGGGACGCGACATCCACGACAACATCAATGAGCAGATCCTGACCATGGATCAGATCATCCAGTACCAGCTGCGCCGCGCCGTTACCGGCCGCCAGCGCCTCGCCAGCAAAGGCACCGAGCCGGTGCCCCTCATCGAGAAGCTGCTGGCCAGCCTCGCCAAGGTCTATCGCCACAAGAAGCTGCAGACCCGCTTCAAGTTCGATGACGACGTCTTCTTCGCCGGCGAACAGGGGGATCTGATGGAGCTGATGGGCAACCTGCTCGACAACGCCTTCAAGTTCGCCATCAGCGAGATCAGGGTGACGGTGAGCCGCCGGCTCGACCGGCTGCGGATCGAAATCGAGGACGACGGCCCCGGCATCGACCCCGGCAAGTCGCAGCAGATCTTCCAGCGCGGGGTGCGCGCCGACAGCTCCCCCGGCCAGGGCATCGGGCTGGCGGTGGTCACCGAAATCGTGCACAGCTACGGCGGCCAGATCATGGTGGATGAGTCCCCGCTCGGGGGCGCCCGCTTCACTCTCGACCTGCCCTGAGCCCATCCCTGCCCACTGCGCCTGCCACCCGGCAGGCGCAGTGCATTGCGGCGTAGGCCCATCCTTTCGCAAAGGACGACATCCCCATCCAGCCGGCAAACCGCAGGCATAAAAAAACCGGCCGCGAGGGCCGGTGAAACAGTTCAGGCTTGTCAGGTGACAAACGCACCCAGCGGATGAAGACAAGTCCCAACTCCTTATGGAGCCCTGCCTTCTTGAGTACGTGTTGACACTCTACGCCATGGTCACTGAATCAAGGCTGAACCATGGCCGATCCGTCCCCCGCCAAGCCGCCGGCTTATAACTTGATGCCGAGCGACTGGCGCAGATAGGCGCCGGCGCCGAGCAGACCCGGTCCCTCGTGGGTGATGAGGAAGACGGGGATATCCTTGAGGTAGGATTTGAAACGACCCTTGTCTTCAAAGGCCACCCGAAAGCCCGAGCCGATAAAGAACTCCTGAAAGCGCGGCACTATGCCGCCAGCGATGTAGACGCCACCGAAGGTGCCCATGTTGAGCGCCAGGTTGCCGGCAAAGCGGCCCATCAGCACGCAGAACAGGCTCAAGGTACGGCGGCAGTCCAGGCACTCGCCCGCCAGCGCGCGCTCTGTGATGTCCTTGGGTTCGAACGCCTGCGGCTCGCGGCCGTCTGATTTCACCAAACCACGGTAGATGTTGACGAGGCCGGGGCCGGAAAGCAGCCGCTCGGCCGAGACGTGGCCCAGCTCGGCGCGCATCACCTGCAGCACCGCATCCTCTTCTTCGCTGTTGGCGGCAAAGTCCACGTGGCCGCCCTCGCCCGGCAGGCTCAGCCACTGCTCGCGAGTGTGCACCAGATGGGCGACGCCAAGGCCGGTGCCAGCCCCGTAGATGGCGATGGGCTTGCCGGCCACGGGCGCCGAGCCCCCCAGCTGGATGCAGTCAGCCGCATCCAGCACCGGCACCGCCATGGAGACGGCGGTAAAATCGTTGATCACCTGCAACCGGGTCAGGCCCAGATTGGCCTGCATCTCGCTGATGGAAAACTCCCAGCTATGGTTGGTCATGGCGACCCAGTCGCCGTTGATGGGGCAGGCGATGGCGATACAGGCTTCGCCCACCTGCACCTTGTGCTCATCCAAATAGAGGCGAACCACGGCTTCCAGACTGGGGTGGGCCAGCCCAGAATAGGTCTTGGCCTGGGAAATGGTGCCGGTTGCCAGCTCGCACAGGGCCAACCGGGCATTGGTGCCGCCTACGTCGCCGACCAGCGCATGGGTATGCTGCATAAAACAACTCCTTCGTTACTGGGGTCGGGGCGGCCGTTACCGTCCCGCAATTATTATTTGGTGCCAATTCTACCCGAGCCCCTCCCCTTGCGGCGCGTTTGATGGGTGCAACTGTGCGCCCGCTCACAGTGTTGTTGCTTTGCAACATTTGTAAGCGCTTTCACGGAATGACTGGAAGTTTGTAACCAAAACAACGAAATAATTAGACATGAGTCATACTTTGCAGGGCCGAGATTAGTTTCGATAAGAGCTTGTCTTGTATAGTCATCAAGTTGATTGGAAACCTGCTTAGCCATGAATTTAGTGCAAAGACACTGAAGCTAAATTACAAAAACGCCTGGTGGTGATGATGAATACCCTTGATAAAATTACTAATAATTTGGAAAGTTTCAGTAAATCAGAGCGTAAAGTCGCCGAGGTCATCCTGGCCTCTCCGCAGACGGCCATCCACTCCAGTATCGCCACCCTCGCCAAGATGGCTGACGTCAGCGAGCCGACCGTCAACCGTTTCTGCCGCCGTCTCGATACCAAAGGCTTTCCCGATTTCAAACTGCATCTGGCCCAGAGCCTGGCCAACGGCACGCCCTATGTGAACCGCCACGTGGAGGCGGAAGACGGGCCCGATACCTATACCGCCAAGATCTTCGAATCCACCATGGCCTGCCTCGATGCTGCCAAGAACAGCCTGGACATCTCCGCCATCAATCGCTGCGTCGATATCCTGACCCAGTCCAAGAAGATCAGCTTCTTTGGCCTTGGCGCCTCCTCCGCCGTCGCCCGCGATGCCCAGAACAAGTTCTTCCGCTTCAACATCCCGGTGGTGAGCTTTGATGACATCGTCATGATGCGCATGAGCTGCATCAACAGCAGCGAAGGGGACGTGGTGGTGCTCATCTCCCACACCGGCCGAACCAAGGCGCTGGTGGAGATTGCCGCATTGGCCCGCGAGAACGACGCCACCGTCATCGGCATGACCGCCAAGGACTCCCCGCTGGCGCGCGAGTGCAACCTGGTGCTCTCCATGGACGTGCCGGAAGACACCGACGTCTACATGCCGATGGCCTCGCGCATCGCCCAGCTCGCCCTGGTGGATGTGCTGGCAACCGGTTTCACCCTGCGCCGCGGCATGAAATTTCGCGAAAACCTGAAGAAAGTCAAAGAAGGTTTGCGCGAATCCCGCTTTGATACACCCCACTCTTCGTAAGCAACGGGGGCCTCGGCCCCCGGCTGTCTCTGCCACCTTCCTTGGTGTAGTATTGTAATTTAGTAACAAAAGCCACCCAGATGGCTTGCAAGCGGGTGCAATGGGTCATGCGCTTGACGGGGCAGTATCTCAAGTCATATCAACTTCAAAACTGGAGTCTTTCATGCCAAGACGTACAAAGATTGTAACCACACTCGGTCCGGCCACCGATCGCGAAGGGATCCTCGAGGGGATCATCCGTGCCGGCGCCGACATGGTGCGGATGAACTTCTCCCACGGCACTGCTGAAGACCACATCCTGCGCGCCAACCAGGTGCGTGACATCGCCGCCAAGCTGGGTCGTCACGTCGCCATCATGGGCGACCTGCAGGGCCCCAAAATCCGCGTTTCCACCTTCAAGGACGGCAAGATCTATCTGGCCGTCGGCGACAAGTTCATCCTCAATGCAGCCCTCGGCAAGGGTGAAGGCTGTCAGGAGCAGGTCGGCATCGACTACAAGAGCCTGCCGGGCGATGTTATCGCCGGCGACATCCTGCTGCTGGACGACGGTCGCGTGCAGCTGAAGGTGGAGCAGGTCGAAGGCACCCGCATCCACACCACGGTCACCGTGGCCGGTCCGCTTTCCAACAACAAGGGTATCAACAAGAAGGGTGGTGGCCTCTCCGCCCCGGCCCTGACCGAAAAGGACAAGGAAGACATCAAGACCGCCGCCCGCATGAACGTGGACTACCTGGCCGTCTCCTTCCCCCGTTGCGGTGATGACCTGCGCTACGCCCGCGAGCTGGCCCGCGAAGCCGGCTCCAACGCCAAGATCGTGGCCAAGGTCGAGCGCGCCGAAACCGTCGCCACCGACGAGGCGATGGAAGACATCATCCTCGGCTCCGATGCCGTCATGGTGGCGCGTGGTGATCTGGGCGTCGAAATCGGCGATCCCGAGCTGGTCGGCGTGCAGAAAAAACTCATTCGCCACTCCCGTCGCCTGAACCGCGTCGTCATCACCGCTACCCAGATGATGGAGTCGATGATCAACGCGCCGCTGCCGACCCGTGCCGAGGTGATGGACGTGGCCAACGCCGTGCTGGACGGTACCGATGCGGTGATGCTTTCCGCCGAGACCGCCGCCGGTCAATTCCCCATCGAGACCGTCACCTCCATGGCCAGCGTCTGCGTCGGTGCCGAGAAGCACCCGAGCCTGAACGTCTCCAACCACCGCATGAGCTACACCTTCACTTCGGTGGAAGAGGCCGTCGCCATGTCCACCATGTATGCAGCCAACCATCTGGAAGGGGTCAAGGCGATCGTGGCGCTGACCGAATCGGGCACCACCCCGCTGCTGATGTCCCGCATCAGCTCCGGCCTGCCGATCTTCGCCATGTCACCGCACAACAAGACCCTGGCCTGGACCAACCTCTACCGCGGCGTCACCCCTGTGCTGTTCGACGGCGACGAGACCAAGCCGGTCTACGAGGTGTGCCGCGACGCGCTGGACGTGCTCAAGGCCAAGGGGCTGCTGCAAAGCGGCGACATGGTGTTGCTGACCCACGGCGACAAGATGGAAACCGTCGGCAGTACCAACACCTGCAAGGTGATGATGGTCGAGTAATCGCCCTTCACCGGCACCAAAAACGGCTCCCGCGGGAGCCGTTTTTTTATGGCGAAACCGCCGCCTCAGCCGCGAAACAGTTCGACCTTGTCGCCGTCCTGCAGGCTGCCGGCGCCGCGCACCACCACCCTGTCGCCCTGCTTGAGCGCCCCGCTCACCGCCACCTGCCGGCTGTCGCCGAACAGCACGGTCACCGGCACCCGGTTCACCGTCAGCTCCTCACCGCGCTGCTCCACCTGATAGACCACGCTCCCCTCGGTGTTGAGCACCAGGGCATCGCGCGGCAGCAGCATGGTCTGCTGCTCCGCCAGCGGCAACGCCACCCGCACCGGCGAGCCGATGATGAAGCGCCCCGCCTCGGGCTTGAGGCGCAGCTCGATGAGGCGCGACTTGGGGTCGGCGCTCGCCGCCCGCTGGTAATAGACACCGTGGCCGCTGAGCTGCTCCCCTTCCACCCGCAGCCGGGTCTGGGGCGCCAGCTGACCGGCCCAGACGATGGGGGCCTGCAGGCGGATGTCGGGCTGATCGGGATTGACCAGCTCCAGCGCCTGCTCACCGGCATCCACGTGCTCCCCCGGCTGAATGAAGTGGTTGTTCACCACCCCGTCGAACGGCGCGAAGATGTGGCTTCTGCGCAGCTGCTCCTCAATCTGGCGCACCTGCACCCGCGCCAGCCGCTCGGCCAGTTCAGCCTGCTCCACGTCATAACGCGCCTTGTCATACTGGCTCTGGGAGGTGCTCTTCTGGCGGTGCAGCGTCGCCAGCCGGCCAAACTCGGCGCGGGCGAAGCGCACGTTGCTCTCCCACTTGGCCTGCTCGGCCTGAGCCTGCTCCAGCGAGAGCCGCAGCGCCGCACTGTCGAGGCGCAGCAGCTCATCCCCCTTGCTGACCCGGCTGCCGAACTCGGCAATCCACTCCACCCGGCCGCTTACCTCCGCGCTGAGCGCCGCCTGCTGGCGGCTCGCCACCGTGCCGCTGACCCAGATGCTGGCCGCAGCCTCCCCCCGGGTCACATCCGCCAGGGTCACCATCTTGCCCTGCGCCAGCGTGGGGAATACGCCCCCCGCCAGCAGCGCCGCGCCCACTACCATCCTTGTAAAACCGTGTGTCATCGATGAGCTCCTTGTTCAGGCCCGCTGGCGCAGGGCGAGCGGTGATTCGACCCGCTCTCCCAGTCGCAGGAAGGCGGGCAACAGGATCAGAGTAAACAGGGTGCTGCAGCTCATGCCGCCAACGATCACGGTGGCCAGCCCCCGGTAGATTTCACTGCCCTCGCTCGGGCTCAGCATCAGCGGCAGCATGCCGAAGATGCTGGTGAGGCTGGTCATGGCGATGGGCCGCATCCGGCTTTGCAGGGCATCGGCCACCGCCAGCTGGCGGCTCATTCCCTCCCGCTCCGCGGTGCGGGTCTGATGCACCAGCAGGATGGCGTTGTTGACCACCAGCCCCAGCAAAATGACGAAACCGATGATGGTCAGCAGATCCATCGGCAGCGGCACCAGCAGGCCGCTCAGGTGCAGCGCCAGCACGCCGCCGACGGTGGCAAGCGGCAGGGTCAGCAGCACCAGCACGGCATCCTTGAGGGAGGCAAACACCCCCCACAACAGGATCAGCAGGATCATCACGGCAAACAGGAAGATAGCCCCCAGGTTGCCCAGCGCCTGCTGCAGACTGTCGGCATTGCCGGAGACCCGCAGCTCGCCGCCGGCAGGCAGCAGTGGCCGGATGGCGGCAAAGCTTTTGCTCTGCAGGGTATCGAGTACCTGCTCCATGCTCATCCCCGCCGGGGGCGAGATCTGCAGGCTGATGCTACGCCGGCCATCGGCCCGAAAGATGCTGGCCGGCCCCATGTCGTGCTCCACCCGCAGCAGCTCGCCGAGCGGCACGATGCGCCCGGACGGGGTCGCCAGCGGCACCGCCTTGAGCTCGTCCGGGTTGGCCGAGGTCTGCCCCATCAGCATGATGTCGAGCCGCTCCTCCCCGTCGAAATACTCGCCGACCCGCAGCCCGTCGCCGAAGGTCTGGATGATGGCGGGCATGGGCATGCGATCCCAGCCCACCTCGGCGAGACGCCTGTCCTGCGGTACCAGCCGCAGCTCGGGGGCGGTGAAATCGAGATCCGGCTGCGGCCTCACCTGAGCGCCAGGCAGATCCTGCTTGACAATAGCCATGGCGGCCCGCGCCGCCTGGTAGAGCTCGGCCAGATCGCCTCCCTGCAGCAGCAGGGAGATGCCGTTCTCGCTGTCAAAGCCGCCGAACAGCGACCCCTGGCCGCCAAACACCTGGGTGTCGGGGATCCCCACCAGCAGCTGCTTCATCAACAGCTGCTCCAGCACCTTGATCTGATCCTCCTCTTTCGGCCGCACCCCGATCTGGGCGCCACCCGGGTAGCGCAGGATGTAGTAGTTCTTGAGGGCCGGTTCCCGCTCCCCCTTCATGTAAGGGGCGAGACGGGCGATCAGGGTGTCGATCACCTCCTCGCGCTGGGCCTGCAGGTTGAAACCCGGGGTGAAATTCATCCAGACATCCACCGCATCGCGCTTCACGTCGGGCAGATAGTCCATCTTCGGCAACAGAGCCCAGGTGGCCAGCGCCGGCAGGCTCATCATCAGGGTGATGACGGTCCAGCGCTGGCGGGAGGTGCCGGTCCAACGGATCACCCGTCGGGTGGCGCCCTGCCACAGCCCCTCATAGGGATCGATCAGCCGCTCACGCCCCATCCAGCGCGCCGCCACCGCCGGCAGCACGGTCACCGCAACCAGCATGGAGACGGTCACCGCGCAGGCGATGGTGAGCGCCAGATCGGCAAACAGCTGTCCCTCCACGTCGTTGAGCAGCAGCACCGGCAGGAAGATGGCGACCGTGGTCAGGGTGGAAGCCACCAGGGCGGTCCACACCCGGCTGGTGCCTTCCAGCGCCGCCTCCGCCTTGCTGAGATCGCCCCGCTCGTGGCGCCGGTAGATGCTCTCCAGCACCACGATGGCAGCATCGAGCACCATGCCCACCGCAAAGGCGATCCCCGCCAGCGAGATGACGTTGAGGGTCCGCCCCAGCACCTTGAGTAGGCAGAAGGTGAGCATGATGCTGATGGGAATGGCGATCGCGATCATCAGGGTCGCCTTGAGCTGGCGCAGAAAGACCCAGAGGATGGCACAGGAGAGCAGCACGCCGAGCCCCAGGTTGGCGGTCACCATGCTCACCGCCCGGTTGATGTAGAGGGAGGCGTCAAATGACTGCTCCATGTGCAGGCCGACCGGCTCCAGCACCTCGCGGTTGAGCTCGCCCACCTTGAGCTTGATGGCCTCCAGCGCCGCCAGGGCGTTGGCACCGCTCTCCTTGAAGATCTGGGCCGCGATGGCGGTGTTGCCGTTCTGGATGCGCAGCACCGGGTTCTCCTCCCGGGCCAGCTGGATCTCCGCCACGTCCCGCAGATAGATGGGCAGGCCGTCGCGCCAGTCCACTACCTTGTCTCCCAGAGTCGCCACGTCGTAGCGGCCGGCAAAGCGCAGCTTGTACTCCCAGCGGCCGATGTCGAGGGTACCGGCGGAGACGTCCCAGCCGGTGCTGGCCCGGCTGGCCAGTACCGGGATCTCCACCCCCAGCTCGGCGGCGCGGTAAGGGTCGAAACGGATCTGGATCTGGCGCTCGTTAATCCCTTGGATATCGACGGTCGACACCCCGGGAATGCGCTCCAGCTCAGGTTTTATCCGCGCCTCGATCAGCGCCTGGTGATCGTCGATCTGCCCCTTGGCACCGGGTAGCTGCTGGATGAAAAAGAAGGTGAGGGTGTCGTTGCTGCTGTAGTTGTTGACGTAGGGGCCGCCAATCTTGTCCGGCAGGCCGGAAACCCGGTTAAGACGGGAGATGACGTCGAGCTGGGCCCGCTGCATGTCGGTGCCGAGGGCAAACTCCAGGTCGATTTCGGTAAAGCCGGGGAAGCTGTTGCTGGTGAGGTTCTTGAGCCCCTGCACCCCCTGCATCTCCTGCTCGATGGGGTCGGTTATCTCCGATTCCATCTCCTGGGGCGAGGCCGAGCGCCAGTCCACCGAGATGTTGAGGTGCGGGCGATCGATGTCGGGAAACAGCTGGATCGGCAGCCCCCGGATGCTGAGCAGGCCCAGCAGAAAAATCAGCACGATCGAAACCGCCACCCAGATGGGGCGTTCGATCGCCGTTTTGGCGAGATTCATTCACTCTTCCTGAGTTTGTTGTTGTCGGCCATTCCGCTGGCCTTGCTTCCTGCCCCAAGGGTGGGGGGCCATTGCATTAAACTGGAATTAATCGAGGTTGTAAATGCAGGGTTAACAAACAAAAAAACCGGCCAGATTGGCCGGTTTCAGGTTCAGGAGGGAGCGCTCTCTCAGGCGGCGTGCACCACCGGGTTTTGCTGGGATAACCCCTCCAGCTCGCCCGGGGCAAAGTTGTCCACCTGGATCGCCTCGTAGCGCAGGGCATCGGCGGCCAGCAGCTTGTCCGCCTCGTCCTTGCTCAGGATGGACTGAGACAGAGCAGCGGCCACCAGCTCCGGCAGCGCCAGTTTGCGGGGCAGTTTGCCCTCTTTCTGGGCCTGCACCAGTTTCTTCTCGTAGGGCTGCACCGAGACCATGGCCTGGAAGGCACGCTCCATCAGACCAACCGGGTCCGCCTCGTCTTTGCCGACGTAGCACAGCGCCGTCAGACGGTCGCGGAACTCGCCCGGCTTCATCATGGCCAGACAGATGGCGTGGCAACGATCGTCGGCCGGCATCTTGTAACCGACGCCGAACGGGAACACCACGCGCTTGAGCACGGCACCCACCACCTTGTTCGGGAAGTTCTGGAAGAAGCCCTCGAACGCCTTGCCAATCAGGTAGAGGTTGCGCTCCACCGCGTACTGCACGAACGGCAGATCGGAGACCATGCGGCCCTGATCCTCGTAGTGCTTGAGGGTGGCGGAGGCCAGGTAGAGGTGGCTCAGCACGTCACCCAGACGGGCGGAGATCATCTCCTTGCGCTTGAGATCGCCACCCAGCATCAGCATGGAGACGTCGGCGCACAGGGCCAGCCCTTTACTCATGCGAGACAACTGCTTGTAGTAACGGGCGGTTTCACCGGCCACCGGCGCGCTGTTGAACTGACCCAGGGTCAGTCCCTGGAACAGGGAACCGAAGAAATTGCCGGCGCCGAAGGCGATGTGCTTCATCAGCAGGGCGTCAAACTTCTCGAGACCGCGCTCCACGTCGGTATCGGCCGCCGCTTCCAGCTCGGCAAACACGTACGGGTGACAGCGGGTGGCGCCTTGCCCGAAGATCATCAGGTTGCGGGTCAGGATGTTGGCCCCTTCCACCGTGATGGCGACCGGAATACCCATGTAGGCGTAGCCGGTGTAGTTTTTCGGGCCCAGCTGGATGGCGCGACCGGCGTGGATGTCCATGGAGTCATCCATGATCTGGCGCGCCATCTCGGTCATGTGGTACTTGGAAATCGCAGTGACGATGGCTGGAGCCTGACCCAAGTCCAGGGAACCTGCGGTCATGCGACGAGCCCCTTCCAGCTGATAGGTGAGGCCGCCGATACGGGCCAGCGCTTCCTGCACCCCTTCAAACTTGCCGATGGACATGCCGAACTGCTTGCGCACATAGGAGTAGGCGCCCACGGTGCGGCTCGCCATGTGACCACAGGCGGTCCCGAGCGCAGGCAGCGAGATGCCGCGACCGGCGGAGAGGCACTCCACCAGCATGCGCCAGCCGCGACCGGCGTAATCCGGGCCACCGATGATCCAGTCGAGCGGGATGAACACATCCTTGCCGAAGGTCGGGCCGTTCAGGAACGCCAGACCCATGGGGTAGTGACGATCGCCAACGCGCACGCCCGGGTGGCTGGTCGGGATGAGCGCGCAGGTGATGCCGAGCTCTTCCTTGTCACCCAGTAGTTTTTCCGGGTCATACAGTTTGAACGCCAACCCCAGCACGGTGGCGCGCGGCGCCAGGGTGATGTAGCGCTTGTTCCAGTTGAGGCGAATACCCAGCACCTCTTCCCCCTTGTGCATCCCTTTGCAGACGATTCCCTTGTCAGGAATGGCACCAGCATCGGAACCCGCTTCCGGCCCGGTCAGGGCGAAGCAGGGCACCTCTTTGCCATTGGCCAGCCCCGGCAGCCAGAAATCTTTCTGGGCCTGGGTGCCGTAGTGCATCAGCAGCTCGCCCGGGCCTAGGGAGTTCGGCACCATGACGGTAACCGCCACGCTCAGGCTCTTGGTGGCAATACGAGTAACGATGGTGGAGTTGGCAATCGCCGAAAATTCGCGGCCGCCGTAGGATTTCGGGATGATCAGGGAGAAGAAGCCTTCCTTCTTCAGATAGTCCCACACCGGCTCCGGCAGGTCTTTGGTTTCGTTGACGATCTTGAAGTCGTCAACCATGGCGAGCAGGGTTTCGACCTGGTTGTCGATAAAGGCCTGCTCCTCTGCGGTCAGCGTCGCCTTGCCGTAGCCGTGCAGTTTTTTCCAGTCGGGGTTGCCGCGAAACAGCTCCCCATCCCACCAGACGGAGCCGGCTTCCATGGCCTCCCGCTCGGTGGCCGACAAGGGCGGCAGTATCTTCTTGAAGATGCCGAACACCGGGCGGGTGACCACCTTTTTACGGATGGAGGGCACGCCGAGCACGACGGCTATCGCCAGCACCAGCAGGATAAGCAATGTGATCATACTCAAGTTCCTTCTATTTCACTGTTTCCGTTGATTTATTGTTGGTTGTTACACGGCCAGGGAGAGCCTGGTCGACTCCACTGGTGCCCCGACTCCGGACGCCAGATAAGGAATAACGTTGCGTACCAACCCCTCGACATCGAGCTGCTGGCCAAAATCGGCCAGGGCGATGTCGCGCAGCGCATCGGCAGAGGCCATGGTGAAGACGACGGTGCCTAGGGTGAAGTGCAGGCGCCAGAAGAGATCCGCTGGCGAGAGGGCCGGGTTGGCTTTGGAGATAGCCTGGGTGATCCGCTGCAAAATGGGGCCATAGTGGGCAGTGATGAAGCGGCGCAGGTGACCCTGGCTGTCGATGTAGCCGCGTCCCAGCAGCTGCATGAAGATGGCCGGACCGTTGGTGCGCACCGCTACCAGCTTCATCAGCGGGTCGACGAAGCTCTCGAACACCTGCAGCAGGGTCAGCTGCTCCTGTGTCATCAGGGTATGGAGGCGTGCATCCAGCTCGGGCATAAACAGGCTCAGATAGCGATCGAGCACCGCCTGGATCAGCTCCTTCTTGGAGCCGAAGTGGTAGTTCACCGACGCCAGGTTGACATCGGCCTCGCTGGTGATCAGACGCAAAGAGGTATCGGCGAACCCCCGTTCGGCAAACAACACCTCAGCGGCATCGAGAATGCGGTTTTTGGTATCGATTTTACTCACAGGACACCTCACTTAAACGAATGTTTAAAAAGTACGTTTCACAACCTTTTGTGTCAAGAGAATGTGAACGGGTGTTAGTGAAATGTTTTTGTTGAAAATGGGGAACAAGGCGGGAACTTCACGGACGAATCGGACTCTATATCTATGCCACTGCAATTAAACATTAAGTCTCGCCCAACCTGCTCCATGCTAGTTGGGCATTTTTTTGCCCGTTATTTGCCCGTTACCCGCGCAGCGCGCTGGCAAACAGGCAAAAAAAAACCGTCGCAGGGCGCGACGGCGGGGAAATGAGGTTGCACCATCCTGATCCAACCCATCGATGCGAGTTCAGGCTTTCATCGATGACGCCATCATGACCGCCAAGCGTGTTCAAACTTTGTCAGACAGACACCAATTTGTGACAAAGTATGACAAGCCACGACATGGTCTCGACCCGCCGCCTTTGCTATGCTGGCGCCTCACGCCAGAGGGGAAGATAAGATGAAGTACACGGTCGATACCCACACCCACACCATCGCCAGCACCCACGCCTACAGCACCATTCACGACTACCTGCCCATCGCCAAGGCAAAGGGGATCAAGCTGTTCGCCACCACGGATCATGGCCCCGACATGGCCGATGCCCCCCACTTCTGGCACTTCGTCAATCTGCACGTGCTGCCACGGGTGGTCGACGGGGTTGGCATCCTGCGCGGCATCGAAGCCAACATCAAGAACATAGATGGCGAGATCGACTTCCCCGAACGCTACGAATCGCGGCTTGACATGATCATGGCGGGCTTTCACGAGCCGGTGTTCCCCCCCTGCGACAAGGCCACCCACACCCAGGCCATGATCAACGCCATCAGGAGCGGCCGGGTCGACATGATAAGCCACCCCGGCAATCCCGCCTTCCTCATCGATATCCAGGCCGTGGTCAAGGCAGCGGCAGAGTATCGGGTGGCGCTGGAGCTCAACAACTCCTCCTTCAGCCACTCCCGCCCGGGCAGTGAAGGCAACTGCCGTGCTATCGTCGAGGCAGCGCGGGACCTGGGTGCCTACCTCACCTTCGGCTCCGACTCCCACGTGGCATTCAGCCTCGGGGATTTCGAGCACTGCCACCGACTGGTCACCGAAGCCGGCTTCCCGGCAGAGCGGATCCTGGCGCGCTCCCCCCGTGCGCTGCTCGATTTTCTCGAAAGCCGCGGCCGGGCCCATATTCCGGAGTTCGCCGACCTCTGACATTGACCGTAACTCCATGAGCCCACTCATAAAACTGAGCACAGCTCATTGACTTGCCCCGCTGTTTTCGGGAATCTAGTGGCACGCCGGTATAGCTCAGTTGGTAGAGCAGCGCATTCGTAATGCGAAGGTCGGGGGTTCGACTCCTCTTACCGGCACCAATCACGCAAACAACAACGCCGCATGTCTTATGCGGCGTTGTTGTTTATAGGATGTGCGGGCTCTGCTGCATTGGGTTGGCAGGCTTGAACCGGCCCACGCCTGCAAACCTCTCAGCTCATAGCAGCAACAGATTGTCCTGTTGACGGGAGGCAGTCACCAGCACCGGGATGGACTTGGAGGTGGGGGTAAACGAGCCGGCACCGATACTGTCGATAGGCACCAGCGGGTTGGTTTCCGGATAGTAGGCCGCGATGTTGCCACGCGGGATCTGGTAGATCACCACCACAAAACCAGTCACGCAGCGCTCGCGCCCGTCGTTGCAGATGGCCGCCATGTCGACCCGATCCCCTTCGGCAAAGCCAAGCTGGCGAGCATCCGCCTCGTTCATGAACACCACGTTGCGCTGGCCCTTGATGCCGCGATAGCGGTCATCCATGCCGTAGATGGTGGTGTTGTACTGATCGTGAGAACGCAGGCTCTGCAGCAGCAGTACCGGCTGATCCGCCATCTGCTCGGCATGGCGGGTACACTCCGGCAGCACTGATTGCGGCAGGGTGCTGGCACGAAACTCAGCGCTGCCGCTGGCGGTATTCCAGGTCAGCAGCGCCGCAGAGTTATCGAGATGAAAACCGCACGGCTGCTGGATGCGGGCATTGAAATCGGCAAAGCCGACGATGGTCTGCTCGATAAGATCACGAATACGAGCATAGTCATCGCGCAGAGCCAGCCAGTCGACCCGCTCGCTGCCCACGGTGGCGTGAGCCATCCGCGCAACTATGTCGGTCTCGGAGAGGCAGAGCGGCGATACCGGCTCGGCTGCGCCGGTCGAGGCGTGCACCATGCTGAAGGTGTCCTCCACCGTGATCTTCTGGTTGCCGCTGCGCTGGATATCGAGCTCGGTACGGCCGAGGCAGGGCAGGATCAGCGCTGCATTGCCCACCTGCAGATGGCTGCGGTTGAGCTTGGTGCTGATCTGCACGTTGAGCTCGGCCTTTTTCATCGCCCAGTAGGTGAAGTCGGTATCGGGCGCCGCTGCAGCCAGGTTACCACCGAGGCAAATAAGCACCTTGCTCTTGCCCTCGTCCAACGCCTTGAGCGCTTCGTACACGTTGTGGCCACGGGCCCGCGGCAGGCTCACCTGCAGGTGACGCTCGAACCGGTCGATAAAGGCGGCTGTCGGCTTTTCGTTGATACCCATGGTGCGGTTGCCCTGCACGTTGCTGTGGCCCCGTACCGGGCAGAGCCCCGCCCCCGGCTTGCCAATCTGGCCGCGCATCAGGTGCAGGTTGACGATTTCGCGAATGGTATCGACCGAGTGCAGATGCTGGGTAACCCCCATGGCCCAGCAGCTGATGATGCGCTGGCTGGCGGCAAAGACCCTGGCAGCCTGCACGATGTCGGCGCGAGTCAGGCCGGATTGCTGCTCGATCGCCGCCCAGTCGGTGGCACGCACCTGCGCCTCGTACTCGGCAAACTGGCGGGTGTGGCGAGCGATGAAGTCGCGATCCACCGCCTCCGGCGCCTCTTCCAGCATGTACTTGGCCATGCCGCGGATGGCGGCCATATCGCCCCCCAGTTTCGGCGTCAGGTATTGGTGGCTGATGGTGGTGGCCGCCGGGGTCAGCAGCTCGAGCGGGCTCTGCGGGCTGGCAAAGCGCTCGAGGGCCACCTCTTTCAAGTTGTTGAAGCTGACGATCTTGCAGCCGCCGCGCGCCGCCTGACGCAAGGCATTCATCATGCGCGGGTGGTTGGTACCCGGATTCTGGCCATAGACGAACACCGCATCGGCCTGATCGAAGTCATCCAGCACCACAGTCCCCTTGCCGATGCCGACCGACTGGATCAGCGCTACCCCACTCGCCTCGTGGCACATGTTGGAGCAGTCGGGGAAGTTGTTGGTGCCAAACAGGCGACCAAACAGCTGATAGAGGTAGGAAGCTTCGTTGCTGGCACGTCCCGAGGTGTAGAACTCCACCTCGTCCGGGCTATTCAGCCCCTTGAGGGTGTCGGCAATCAGGGCAAAGGCATCGTCCCAGCTTGTTGGCTCGTAGTGATCGGTCGCCGGGTTGTAGCGCATCGGCTCGGTCAGCCGCCCCTGATACTCGAGCCAGTAGTCGCTCTGGGTCGCCAGCTGGCGCACCGAGTGGGCGGCGAAAAACTCGGCCCCCACCGTCTTGCCGGTGGATTCCCAGGCCACCGCCTTGGCGCCGTTTTCACAGAACTGGAAGGTGCCGTGGTCGTTGTCACCCCAGGCACAACCCGGGCAGTCGAAGCCGTCGGTCTGGTTGACCCGCAGCAGGTTCTTGATGTTCTGACGGGTCTTCTGGCTGCGCAGCACCTGTTTCATGGTGGATTGCAGGGACGAAAAACCGCCGGCTTTGGCGGGCTTTTCAATATGACTCATGGCACTCTCCGATGGGATCCGCCGGGCGATAGCTCGAATAGCTGACCGGGGCATCAAACTTGGGAATATGAACGACGTTGAGGTTGTATTTGAGGGCTAGCCTGACCGCCAGCTGACTGGGCGATGCCAGACAGATGAGGTGACGGGCACCAAAGCGGGCGGCTTTTTGCACCAGCTCGCTGCCGCAGCGGCTGGTCACCACCAGGGTGTCGCACGCACTGTGTTGACGCAGCAGCAGGCCGATCAGCTTGTCGAGGGCATTGTGGCGCCCGATATCTTCCCGGCAATGCAGGATCCGGCCCTCGGCATCCAGCGCCAGCGCCGCATGCAGGGCGCCATGCTGCTGACCCTTGAGCTGCCACTGGGCGATCTGCGCACGCAGCCCCGCCAGCAAGGCCCCATCCAGCGGCGGCGTCAGCGGCAACACCGGCAGTGCGGGCAGCGCCAGCTCCACCGCCGCCACGCCGCAGATGCCGCAACCGGTCGCCCCGGTCAGCCGGCGTTTGTGCTGGGCCAGAGCAGCCAGGGAACGGTTGGCGATGGTCACATCCAGCACAATACCCTGTTCGGCTGGCGCAACCTGGATGTCGTGGACCTCGTGGTTGTGCCGGATGATCCCCTCGCCAAACAGAAAGCCGACGGCAAAGTCGTCGAGATCGTCCGGGGTCGCCATCATCACCGCATGGTTGATGCCATTGATGTTGATGGCGACGGCCACCTCCTCCACCAGATGATCCAGTGAAGGCGAGGCAGGCAAATTGACGGGGATGTCGACAGGCGTGTAGGCAGGCATGCAGGTTGGCCTAAAAATGCAAACTGCATTCAAGTTTAGAGAGGCGGCAGACGCAAAACCAATGAAATAAATCTATATGGCAATAGATTTGTTCTATTGACGGCGTTTTTTCAATTGATTAATTTTTAGGTTCATCCTCACCTCCCCAATGATCATGAACATCAAGCAGCTGCACTATTTCCACGAACTGGCCAAACACCAGCATTTTGCCAGAGCGGCCAAGGCCTGCCACATCACCCAGCCGACCCTCTCAGCCAGCATCACGGCACTGGAGAAGAACCTCGGCACCGATCTGGTGGTGCGTACCAGCCAGTTCGTCGCCCTCACCGAAGCGGGCGAGCTGGTGCGCCAGTATGCCGAGCGAATGCTGCTGGAACAGGAGGCGCTCAAGCAGGAGCTGGCGCTGTTTCATGGCGAGCTCTCCGGCACCCTGCGCATCGGCATAGTGCCCCAGTCCAATGTCGACATCATGCCGCTCATCGCCCGCTGCAAGCAGCGCTACCCCGATATCGTCATTCGTCTCTCGGTGCTCAGCAACGAAGCCCTGCTGTCACAGCTGGAGCTGCACCAGTGCGATATCGGGCTGGGGTTTGACGAGCCGCTCACCGGCGCCGCCAAACAGACTTTTCACCTCTATCCCCAGGGCAACAACCAGATGGCGGTGCTGATGAACCTCGACGAGGCGGATCAGCGCCTCCCCGGCGACGAGCTGACCCTGACCGCACTGCAGCAGCAGCCGCTGGTACTGCCCAGCCGCACCATGCAGTTTCGCAAGTACCTGGACCGCGCCGCCGAGCGGGCCGGCATCCGGCTTGACGTGGTACTGGAAACCGACTCCCTGTTTCACCTGGTGAGTGCCGTGCGCCACCGGCTGGGTTGGGCCATCGTCAGTGCCGGCCTCGCCCGATCCGCCAGCAACCTCTCAGATCTGGCCTGCCTGCCGCTGGCGCCGCAACGCGACATCGGCCACACCGCCTTCATCACCCGCCAGCACAGCATCACCCCCGCCATGCGCGCCTTCCTCGAGCTGGTGCAAGAGGCAGACGCCCCCCTTGAAAAATAAGGTAACGCCCACAAACACACTGCTTTTTTATATTTCCGCCATGACCAAAGGTGGCAGAAATATATACCTTTCCGCTAAAAAACAACCTCTCATTGGTTAACAAGAAGAGATAAACACTCAGGAAAATGATTGCTGCAACGAGGTAAATAAATGACAACTTAATCCCTATCCCGACTCCTTAAAATAGTTATTTTTCATTGAGAATGACTTTACCCAGGAGATAAAAAAGCCGTGATTAATTGACAAGTCAAGTTCTCAAACAAATCCAGACAAAATATTTAAAGCGACTCTTTCACCTTTATTTCAAGGTTATTTGTGAAGCACCACACAATAACGACTTTTCCTCCCGCCCCCATTTCCTCATATTGATGGCGATCAAGAATGATCATACCGTCTGGTCGGTATGATTGGGCCATGAACATTGAAACCCAACATAGAAAAAAAGACCCTGTACGTCTTTATCGACAACTGCTGGAGTCGGCCGCCACCATCGCCGGCCGGGATGGTATCGCCGCCCTGTCGTTGAACGCCGTTGCCTTTGAGGCCGGGGTAAGCAAGGGGGGCTTGCTGCACCACTTCCCCAACAAGCAGGCGCTGATCTTTGCCCTGTTTGCGCGTCTGCTGGCCATCATGGAAGAGGCCATCTCAGCACTGATGGCGGCAGACAAGACCGCCTACGGCCGCTTTACCCGTGCTTACCTGCACTATCTTTCTGCCCCAGAATTGACGGACACCCAGGAGAGCCGCCAGCTGATGGTGCTCTCGCTGGCCATGCCGGATGAGCCGGTACTGCGACAATGCTGGCGTGACTGGATGCTGGCGCATCTGGCGCAAGGGGATGAGCTGGATAATGGCCATACCGGCACCCTGGTGCGTTATGCCGCAGACGGCATCTGGCTATCGGAATTGACCGAAGGGCGCACCATGAGCACCGAGCACCGTCAGGCGCTGGTCAAGACCCTGCATAATATGACGCTCCCCACGTGAAGCGGATGGATTGAGGCCGAGATGCGCTACCACATCAATGCCCGCTTCATTTATGACGCGACCGATGGTTCCCTGACTCAGCGGGAAAGCGTTGAGCCGGACAGCCAATTATCCATCACCGCCAATGCGCTGTTTTATTTTTTCTTGAGAAATACCGGGATAGTCAGCCGCGAGGAAGTGCTTAAAAAAGTCTGGGACGATAACGGATTAACCTCATCGAACAGCAACCTCAACCAATACCTGAGCATATTGCGCAAGGCTTTTCGCCACTACGATATCGACAATATCATCGTCACGGTGTCACGCGGTTATTTGCAGCTCAATCCCGAGGTCATCATCGAGCCTATTGAGCATGCGCCTGCACCGGCCATTGAAATAGTACCTTCGCCCTCCACGCTGGCCGCCGCCGAGCCGGCATTCGAGCCTGCCGAATGGCCACTTCCCCTCACCTCCCGTTCACGCGGCATCTGCTGGTACATCGCGGGGGGCTGCATGCTCGCGTTTGCCCTCATGCTGCTGGCATTTGGTCTCTTGAATGGCCGTGAGCCGCGCCCCGTCACCCTGACCGGGATCCCCAACAGTCAGTGCGAATTGCTGGCCAGCGACGAGATGCTGCGCTCGGTCAGCGCCACGACCTACGGTGAGCATTTCGAACAGGTGCGCCAGCGTTTGAACATCAGCTGCAAACCGGGCGAGCGTTTTTTGTTTTTCTACGGGGACAGACTGGAAACCAATGGCCTGGGCCGGGTATTTCTGGCCCACTGCGCCATGCATGAAGACAACCCGTTCAGCTACTGCGACAACTATTTCTACTACTCCTGGAAGCCGTGATGAGACTTGCGCCGCGTCCCTTCTTTCTCTTCTCCTGCACCCTGTTTCTCGCCGCAGCACTCTATGCCTGTTATCAGCTGCCCAGCGAAAATGATGGCGTCATGAGCTGCGCCACCAAAGGCATCATGCGCTTTGAGGACATGCACAAAGAGAACGTCAACGGCAACATCCACTTCAATTTCGGCCGCCAGGGAAAAGGCTCCATGGTGGTTGAAGGCTATACCGATTCGGCCGCAGGCTGGCTCTACCTCCAGCGCTACGTCACGTTTACCTACAGCAGCAACCGAGTCTCCGCCACCGAGCGTCAATACCGCATCAACAAATGGGAAGCGAGCGCCTCCTCCATCGATCAATCGCCGGACGTGATCTTCGACTACTTCATGCGCGAGATGTCCGACAGTCACGATGGGCTGTTTCTGAGTGCCCAGCGGCTCAATCAGCAGGCCATACTGCTGAGCTCCATCAACTCGCCGCTCTGGATCTGCACCCTCAAATCCGGCAGCAAACTGCACTAGTCCCGACAATACGGCGGCAGTCCCGACCCAAGCGTCGACGACGCGCACATATCGCCCTGCCCCACAAGCTGACCCGCGCAAGCCCCTATGACGCCACCCCAATGCGACCTATCCACCTGTTTGCCCTGAAGGCAGTGCCGTGGTAACTGCCGGCCACCCCTTCCCCCGACTACACATCCGTGCCGACAAGACGCCCCTTGCGCATCACCAGGCAGGACCGGTTCCCGCTACTTTTCCAGCCCGTCCCATCCCCCTCACGCTGGCATCCACATGACTCGCGCCCCGCTCTCAATGCAACCTCCCCCGTCTGGCCCGCCGTCACTACCTTTATCTCTCCTTCCCGTCACACCCGGCTCACTTTTTACATTTAGCGTCGCCGGCAAAACATGAGCTCCGCCACAGTTAGCTGCCGGCCAAATTACCTCTCGGCCCCCATCACACAACAACCCATTAACATCAGCCAACGATCTTTTCCCGGGCCTGAATTCGGCCTTATGCAAGGCATAAAACAGCCTCGTGGCCGCAGCATAAATAGATAAATGCGGCTTATAAAAACAATAAATACAGAACAACAAACTAAATATCTCAATTTTACAGATTCAAATTCCACAAACACTGCCAATACCTATAGTGGCGATTGAACGCCGCAACCGTGGCTCAACGCCGTGACACGGACGGAGTTCCTTAACCACACCACACATATCTGTTCTGAGGAGATCACCATGGGTGACGCATTGGGGCTTATCGAAACCAAAGGTCTGGTGGCCTGCATTGAAGCCGCGGATGCCATGTGCAAATCCGCCAACGTGGAGCTGATCAGCTATGAAAACATCGGCTCCGGCCTGGTCACCGTCATGGTGAAGGGGGATGTCGGCGCGGTGAAGGCGGCGGTGGATTCCGGCGTGGAGTCGGCACAGCGCATCGGTGAAGTGGTGACCTCGCTGGTCATCGCCCGTCCGCACAACGACATCAACAAAATCGTCATTAAACACAAGGCTTGAGGCCGGGAGATCGCAAATGGGTGATGCATTGGGTTTGATTGAAACCAAGGGCCTGGTGGCCTGCATTGAAGCGGCGGATGCCATGTGCAAAGCCGCCAACGTCGAGCTGATCGGCTATGAGAACGTCGGCTCTGGCCTGGTCACCGCCATGGTGAAAGGCGACGTAGGGGCCGTGAAAGCCGCGGTGGACTCCGGCGTGGAATCCGCACAGCGCATCGGTGAAGTGGTGACCTCGCTGGTCATCGCCCGCCCGCACAACGACATCAGCAAGATTGTCGCCCACTACAAAATTGCCGAATAACGGGAGAGAACATGATGAAAGAAGCGCTTGGTCTGATTGAGACCAAAGGCCTGGTGGCCTGTATCGAAGCGGCAGATGCCATGTGCAAGGCCGCCAACGTCGAGCTGATCGGCTATGAGAACGTCGGCTCTGGCCTGGTCACCGCCATGGTGAAAGGCGACGTCGGCGCGGTCAATGCGGCGGTGGATTCCGGTGTGGAAGCGGCGAAACGCATTGGCGAAGTGGTTACCTCTCGCGTCATCGCCCGCCCGCACAACGACATCGAAAAAATCGCGGCGCAGCACAAGGCATGACCTGAGAGGGCACGCCCCGCCCGCACTTTTTTAGTCTGATGAAGGATAGATTCATGATTGAACTCGATACCGATTTGCTCTCCCGCCAGAACGCGAGAGAACTGGTGCGCAACGCCAAACAGGCGCAGGTGATTATGGCCACCTTTTCGCAGCAGAAAATCGACGCCATCGTGAAGAACGTGGCCGAAGAAGCCGCGCGCCATGCCGAAACGCTGGCGAAAATGGCCGCAGAAGAGACCGGTTTTGGCAACTGGCAGGACAAGGTGCTGAAAAACCGGTTCGCTTCGCTGCACGTTTACGATGCCATCAAAGAGATGAAGACCGTCGGGATCATTCATGACGATCAGGCGAAAAAAGTGATGGACGTGGGCGTGCCGCTGGGCGTGATCTGCGCGCTGGTACCCTCCACCAACCCGACCTCCACCATCTTTTACAAAACCCTGATCGCCCTCAAGGCGGGCAATGCCATCATCTTCTCGCCGCACCCGGGCGCACGCCAGTGCAGCTGGAAAGCCATCGAAATCGTCAAGCGCGCCGCCGAAGCCGCCGGTGCCCCGGCGGGCATCGTGGACGGTGTCACCCAGCTGACCCTGGAAGCCACCTCCGAGCTGATGCACAGCAAGGACGTGTCGCTGATCCTGGCAACCGGTGGCGAAGGCATGGTGCGCGCGGCCTATGCCTCCGGCACCCCGACCATCAGTGGCGGCCCTGGCAACGGCCCGGCCTTTATCGAGCGCAGCGCCGACATTCACCAGGCGGTGAAGGACATCATCACCAGCAAGACCTTCGACAACGGCGTGATCTGCGCCTCCGAACAGTCGATCATCGTCGAACGCTGCATCTACGACGAGGTTCATCGCGAGCTGGCTGCCCAGGGCGCCTACTTCATGAACGAAGACGAAGCCGCCAAGATGGCAGCCCTGCTGCTGCGCCCGAACGGCACCATCAACCCGAAAGTGGTGGGCAAGACGGCGCTCCATCTCAGCCAGCTGGCCGGTTTCAGCGTCCCCCCCATCACCCGCGTGCTGGTGGCCGAGCAGACCACCGTCTCCCACAGCAACCCCTACTCCCGTGAAAAGCTCTGCCCGGTGCTCGGCCTTTACGTGGAAGAGGAGTGGCGCGCCGCCTGTCATCGGGTGGTCGAGCTGCTGACCAACGAAGGGCTGGGCCACACCCTGGTGATCCATACCCGCAATCAGGACGTGATCCGCCAGTTCAGCCTCGAAAAACCGGTCAACCGGATCCTGATCAACACCCCCGCCGCCCTCGGCGGCATCGGTGCCACCACCAACCTCACGCCGGCACTGACCCTCGGCTGCGGCGCCGTCGGCGGCGGCTCCAGCTCCGACAACGTCGGCCCGATGAACCTGCTCAACATCCGCAAGGTGGGTTATGGCGTGCGCACCATTGAAGAGCTGCGCGCCCCCATCCAGCCGGTTGCAGTGCAGCCCGCCAGCGCCGCCCCCACCGCGCCCCAGCCCTGCAGCATCCTCGACGATGCCCGCTTCAGTGCCCCGGGGCCGGCCTGCCACAGCGCCGACGACCGTTTTGCCGGCGCCAGCGCCGAAGCCGGCGGCGAGATCAGCGAGCAGAACGTGGAGCGGGTCATCCGTCAGGTGCTTGAGCGCCTTGGCAAGTAACCCATTGAGATAAGGCGATAAGAACCATGATTCTCGCAAAGGTAACCGGACATGTGGTCGCCACCCAGAAGTGCGATGAGCTGCGTGGCAGCAACCTGCTGTTGATCACCCAGCTGGACGATCAGCAGCAACCGATGAAAGACCGCTCCTGGGTCGCCGTCGACAGCGTCGGCGCAGGCATGCACGACGTCGTACTGGCCGAGGAGTACCTCGCGCTCAACAGAGACCGCTACAAGGCCATGTCGGTGGTCGCCATTGTCGAGAAGGTGTTTCGGGACGCTTGAGGAGTAAATGACCCAATGAGTGAATTTTTGCTGAAACCCCGGATCCGCTTCGGTCAGGACGCCCTGTCCGCCCTGGCTGAAGAGCCTGCCCGCCAGGCGCTGCTGGTCACCGATCAGATGATGGTGAAAGTTGGCCTGGCCGACCGGGTGACGCAGATCCTGCGCCAGCGCGGCATCCCGTTCCAGTGCTGGGACGATGTAGTGGCCGATCCGGACATCACCACGGTCGTGCGCGGCATGAAGCTCATGGACAGCCGCTATCCAGATCTGGTGATCGCGCTGGGCGGCGGTTCGGTGATTGATGCAGCCAAAGCGGTCATGTTCGCCCTGGCGCAAACCCGCCCGAATCTGGGGCGCGAGCGCCCCTGTTTCGTGGCCATCCCGACCACCAGCGGCACCGGTTCGGAAGTGACCAGCTTCTCGGTGGTCAAGGCCCGCAGCGAGAAGCTGGTGCTGGTCGACCCGTCATTGCTGCCGGATATCGCCATTCTCGATCCATCGCTGGTGGCATCGGTACCCCCCGCCATCACCGCCGACACCGGGATGGACGTGCTGTGCCACGCGCTGGAGGCCTATGTCTCCCGGGCGGCCAGCGACTTTTCCGACGCATTGGCGGAGAAGGTGGTGCAGCAGGTCTTTCGCTACCTGCCCGCCTGCTGGCGCGACGGCCACGATCTGCTGGCGCGGGAGAAGATGCACAACGCCTCCTGCATGGCGGGCATGGCCTTCACCAACGCCTCGCTCGGCATCACCCACAGCCTGGCCCATGCCCTCGGCGGCGTGTTCCGCGTCCCGCACGGGCGTGCCAACGCGCTCCTGATGGCGCAGGTGGTGGCATGGAACGCCGACCACGACGGGCAGTGCGATACCCAGGCCGCCCACAAGTATGCCCGCCTGGCCCACCTGCTGGACCTGCCCGCCAATACGCCGCGCGAGGGGGTCAACAGCCTGCTGGTGGCCATCCAGGCGCTCAAAGACGAGATGAAGATGCCGGCCGGCATTGGCGATACCGGCCTCCTCGCTGCCGATTTCGACCAGCGGCTGGCGGAGATGGTCAGCCAGGCGCTGCGCGACAACTGCACCCCGACCAACCCGCGCATACCGGATGCCCGGGCATTGACCGAACTCTATCGCAAGGCATGGGGCGGCACTCTTGCCGCCGGCCATTAAGAACAAGAACTGGAGAACCTACCTCATGGCACACTACAGCTTAACGCCGCGCGTCAACGTGCTGGCTGAACGTTTACTGGCGCACACCAGCACCCTGTGCAGCGAACACGCCACGATTTTGAGCGGGCTGGATGGCGACATCGCGGGCATTCCCGCCGCCGTAAAACCGGCACGCCGTTTTTACGAGCTGATGCGTCAGCTGCCGCTGACCATCAGTGCCGACGAATTGATTGTCGGCAACCAGACCCGCACCCCGCACGGCGCCATTTTTCACGATGACAGTGCCGGGCAGCGCCCGTCCACCTTCCAGTTCCTGAATCTGAACAGCGCCATCGACTCCCCCGACTACAAGCTGGTGGTGGAGAAGGGCGTGCTGGCCATCAGGCAGCAGCTGGAAGAGAAAACCCGCGCGCTGGGCAGCGCCGTCAGCCGCAGCGGCATGGACGAAGTCAACGGCTGTCGCGCCGCCATCCACGCCTGCGATGCCCTGATGGCGCTGGCGCAAAACCTGGCCAACAGCGCCGAAACCCTGGCCGCCGCCGAAACCAACCCGTTCCGCCAGGCCGAGCTGCGCGACAGCGCCGCCATCTTGCACCATGTACCGGCCCATCCGGCGCGCAACTTCAAAGAGGCCTGCCAGTCGTTCTACCTGTTCCAGCTGGCGCTTCAACTCGACAACGGCAGCTATGCGGTCAACCCGGAAGGGGCCGACAAGGCGCTGCTGCCCTACTTCCAGCGTGACATCGCCAACGGCGCGCTGACCGAGCCGCAGGCGTACGAGATCGTCGAGTGCCTGTGGTTCAAGCTGGCAGAGCTGAGCGAAGTGCGCGCCACCTGCGCCATCGATGGCTACCCCATGTTTGATGCCCTGCTGCACGGCGCCAGCCTGGAGCAGGCGAGCATCAACCCGCTCTCCGAGATGTTCCTCTGCGCCCAGCAAAACCTGAGCGCCCTCAAGCTGCCGGTTCGCCTCTTTCGCGGAGTGCAGCACGTCTCCGCCGTCCCGTTTGCCGCCTGTGCCGATACGCCGGTGATGGAGGGGCTGACGCCGCGCCTGCAGCGCCTGCGCAACCACTATCTGACCGTGCGCCCCAGCGTCTCCATCTACCGGGCACTGGCCTTTACCGAGGTCGTCAAGGCCAACCCAGGCATGCCGACCATCTTGCTGCGGGCCAAAGCGTTCCGCCACGCCTGCGAAACCGCCCCCATCCTTATCCAGAACGACGAGCTGATCGTCGGCCACCCGTGCGGCAAGCCGCGTGCCGGCGCCTTCTCGCCGGACATTGCCTGGCGCTGGGTACGCGACGAGCTCGATACCATGAGCACCCGCCCACAAGATCCCTTTGAAATCAGCGAAGCGGACAAGAAAACCATCCGCGAAGAGATAGTGCCGTTCTGGGAAGGTCGCTCGCTGGACGAGATTTGCGAAGCGCAGTACCGGGAAGCCGGCGTCTGGGCTTTCAGTGGCGAGACCTTCGTCAGCGACCTCTCCTACCACCAGATCAACGGGGGCGGCGACACCTGCCCGGGCTACGACGTGCTGCTGTTCACCAAGGGGATGAACGGCATCAAGGCCGACGCCCAGGCCCATCTCGATCAGCTGAGCATGGAGAACCCGGACGACATCGATCGCATCTACTACTACAAGGCAGCGGTCGAAACCTGTGAAGGGGTGGTCAACTACGCCCGCCGCATCGCGGCCCATGCCCGCGAACTGGCGGCCAAAGAGCAGGATGCCCAGCGCCGCACCGAGCTGCTGACCATCGCCGAGGTGAACGAGAACGTGCCGGCCAACCCGCCCAAGACCCTGCAAGAAGCGCTGCAGAGCATCTGGACGGTGGAGTCGCTGTTCGAGATCGAAGAGAACCAGACCGGCCTGTCACTCGGTCGGGTCGACCAGTACTGCTACCCCATGTTCGAAGCGGATATCCGCGAGGGTCGTCTGACCCACGAAAGCGCGCTCGAGCTGATGCAGGCCTTCATCATCAAGTGTGCCGAGCTGATGTGGATGTCGAGCGAGCTGGGGGCGAAATACTTCGCCGGCTATCAGCCCTTCATCAACCTGACCGTGGGCGGCCAGAAGCGCAGCGGCGGCGATGCCTGCAACGATCTGACCTACCTCATCATGGATGCCGTGCGGTTCGTGAAGGTCTACCAGCCGTCGCTGGCCTGCCGCATTCACAACCAGTCACCGCAGAAATACATGGAGAAGATCGTCGACGTCGTGAAGGCGGGGATGGGTTTCCCGGCCTGCCACTTCGATGACTCCCACATCAAGATGATGCTGCGCAAGGGCTTCGACTTTGAAGACGCCCGCGACTACTGCCTGATGGGCTGCGTCGAGCCGCAAAAATCGGGACGCATCTATCAGTGGACCTCCACCGGTTACACCCAGTGGCCGATCGCCATCGAGTTCGTGCTCAACCGTGGTCGCATGGTGCTGTTCGACAGCCATCAAGGGCTGGATACCGGCGATCTGCGCGATCTGCGCACCTTCGAGCAGTTCGATGCGGCGGTGAAACAGCAGATTGCCCACATCGTTCGCATGTCAGCAGTCGGCACCGTGATCAGTCAGCGCGTGCACCGCGACGTGGCGCCGAAACCGCTGATGTCACTCATGGTGGAAGGGTGCATGGAGAGCGGAAAAGATGTCTCTGCTGGCGGTGCAATGATCAACTATGGGCCCGGACTCATCTTTTCTGGCCTTGCAACCTATGTCGACTCCATGGCGGCAATCTGCAAGCTGGTGTTCGAGGAGCAAAGATACACTCTCGAACAAATTCGCGATGCCCTGCTGGCCAACTTCGAAGGATTCGAAGCGCTGCGCCGCGACTGCCTCAATGCGCCCAAGTACGGCAACGACGACAACTACGTCGACCAGTACGCGCTGGATATCACCGAGTGGACGGAGAAGGAGTGTCGCAAGTACAAGATGCTCTACTCCAGAATGAGTCACGGCACCCTCTCCATCTCCAACAACACCCCCATCGGCGAGCTGACCAACGCCACGCCGAACGGGCGCCTGGCCTGGATGCCGCTCTCCGATGGCATCAGCCCGACCCAGGGGGCAGACAAGCAGGGGCCGACGGCCATCATCAAGTCCGTCAGCAAGATGAACGTGGAGACCATGAACATCGGCATGGTGCATAACTTCAAGTTCCTCAAGGGGCTGCTGGATACCCAGGAGGGCCGCCATGGCCTCATCACCCTGCTGCGCACCGCCTCCATCCTCGGCAATGGCCAGATGCAGTTCAGCTATGTCGACAACGAAGTGCTGAAAAAGGCGCAGCAGGAGCCGGAGAAGTACCGCGACCTCATCGTGCGCGTCGCCGGCTACAGCGCCTATTTCGTCGAGCTGTGCAAAGAGGTGCAGGACGAGATCATCAGCCGCACCGTGATTGAGAAGTTCTGATCGAAGCGTTGATAACCCGTCTTTCTTAATCGCCAAAATAACCGGAAGTACTCCGCAATGGCAGGTCGCAAATAATGCGACTGCGGCCTGCCACATCCGGAGAGGAGGCAAGCGTGATCGCAAATAATGAATTAACCGGCCGCATATTCAATATCCAGAAATATTCGATATATGACGGCGATGGCATTCGCACGCTGGTTTTTTTCAAGGGCTGCAACCTTCGCTGTCCCTGGTGCGCCAACCCTGAAGGGCTCAGCAGCCAATTTCAGGTGATGTTTTCCCACGACAAATGCATCAACTGCGGTGACTGCGTGAATGTCTGTCCGGCCGGAGTCCATTACCGGGCCGAAGAGAACGGCAGCATGAAACACTTCGTCGATCGCAATAAGGATTGCATCGGCTGCCGCAAATGCGAAGAGGTCTGCACCCAGCATGCGCTGGACATCATGGGCAAGGATGTCACCGTCAGCGAGCTGATGGAGATCATCATGCAGGACTATGACTTTTACATCTCCTCCGGCGGTGGCGTCACCATCGGCGGCGGCGAGATGAGCCTGCAGACCGACTTTGCCGTCGCGCTGTTTAGCGAATGCAAGAAGATGATGATCAATACCGCCATCGAGACCCAGGGCACCACCTCGCTGGCCAATTACCAGCAGCTGGCTCC
Source organism: Aeromonas sp. DNRA1 (assembly GCF_963888745.1). Classification (NCBI taxonomy): domain Bacteria; kingdom Pseudomonadati; phylum Pseudomonadota; class Gammaproteobacteria; order Aeromonadales; family Aeromonadaceae; genus Aeromonas; species Aeromonas sp. DNRA1. Next base: position 851,345 of record NZ_CAWPKQ010000001.1, read on the forward strand.
CGTCACCGATACCTTTTTGTTCGACATCAAGCAAATCAACAGCGAACAGCATAAGGCGATGCTGGGTATCGGCAATGAAGGTATTCGCCGCAATCTGGAATGGCTGGTTGATTACGGCGCCAAGGTGATTGTGCGCATGCCGCTCATCCGTGGATATAACGATTCATGGGATGCCATTACCGGTGCCATCGAATACGTACAGAAATTGGCAAAGCGGGGAAATATCTTGCGGATCGACATGCTGCCGTACCACCAGCTGGGCCGCAAGAAATATGAGCGGCTGGACATGCCCTACCCGATTGCGCAAGACCCCTCTTACACGCCGGACGAATTGGATCGGCTGGAAGCCTTCTTTGCACAATTTGATTTCGATATTCGCTTGGTCCGCCATTAACAGGAGTCGACGATGAAAAGTTTGGGCGTAATTGAAACGCGAGGATTGGTCGCCGCCATTCAGGCGGTGGACGCCGCCTGCAAAGCGGCAGGTGTCAGCTGCATCGGCTATCGCAAGGTGGGTTCCGGGCTGGTGAGTGTCTGCTTCGAAGGGGAGATCAGCGCCATCCACACCGCCATCGAGCGTGGCGTCGCGGTGGCCGCCACCATTGACCAGCAGGTCCATTCCCTGGTGATTGCTCGTCCTGAGCCAAGCGCGGTAGCGGCGCTCGGCAACCTCAAGGGCTACCCGCCGCGTGCACCGGCCAGCACCGGGGCCGAGCTGACGGGCGCAGCCCCGGCCCTGCCACCACCAAGCGGTGCCGTTACCGAACCTGCCACGCCACCTGCCAGCCAGCCAGCCGCCGAACAGGCGGAAGACAAACAGGGCGCGGCAAGAAAAGGGAAGAAAGCATGATCGATCCCCAGCTGCATCAAAAGATCGCCGCCCGTCTGAGCCTGGTCAGCCCGGCGATCCCGGTCGGCATCTCGAATCGCCACGTTCACCTGGCACAACAGGATGTGGAGGCCTTGTTCGGCAAGGGCTACACCCTGACACCGCTCAAACCGCTGCGCCAGCCGGGTCAGTTTGCCGCCGAAGAGTGCGTCACCGTGGTCGGCCCCAAGGGCTCGCTGACCCGGGTGCGGGTACTCGGCCCGACCCGGCCGGTTTCACAGCTGGAGATCTCCCGCGCCGACTGCTTCACCCTCGGCATAAAGGCGCCGGTCCGTGAGTCAGGCCAGCTGGAAAATACCGGCAGCGCCCTGCTCATCGGCCCCGCCGGCCACGTGGAGTTGCGCTCCCAGGTGATTTGCGCCTGGCGCCATATCCACCTCTCGCCACAAGACGCCCGCCAGCTGAACGTGACCCACGGCCAGAAGGTGAGGGTGCGCAGCGACGGCGAGCGCCAGTTGACCTTCGATGAGGTGGTGGTGCGGGTGCGCGACGATTTCGCCCTGGAATTTCACATCGATACCGAAGAGGCCAACGCCGCCGGCTTGAAAAACGGCGCGCAGGTCAGGCTGCTCGGCTAACGGAGATCCCCATGACCGACCAACAGATTGAACGCCTGGTCGAACAGATACTCAGGCGCCTGCAGCCGCCACTGCTGGTGATGGTGACCGCGGCCCAGGGCTATCGGCAGGCCATTCGAAACCGTCTGGCCGGCTGTGGGCAGCCCCTGCAGCTTGCGCTGGCAGCAGACATCGAGGATGGCGCCCTGTGGCAACCGCTGGGGGAGACAGTGCCGGCCAATGTCTGGCAAGAGGCCCTGCCGCCCGCCCCCTATCGCGCGCTGGTGCTGCCCTTTCTCGACTACCCGCTGGCGATGGATCTGCTGAGCGGCTCACTGCAAAGCCCTGTCGCCCAGCGGCTGCACGATGCCCTGCTGAGCGGCTTGCCGGTGCTGGCGCTGCGCTATCACTGCGATCCCGCCAGCGAGCTGAACCAGCTGCTGGGTGCGCAACCAGGCGCGCCATACGCCGGGCACATGCAGGCGGCGCTCAGCCGTCTGGGCGAGATCGGTGTGGTGCTGTGCACCATGAATGAGCTGCTGGAGAAGCTGGCACCGGCGAACGACGCGGCCCCGGTACCGGCGGGCGCGGCGCGCCGTTATCTCACGGTCAGCGATGTTGAGAAAGATCCGGCGCTGGCACAGACGGCCGAGGCCCAGCTGACCGATGCCGCCATCGATTTTTTGAAAAGCAGAAGAAAAGAAAAACAACCTTACCTTAAATAACAAACCCGGAGTTTAACTTATGTCTTCAAAAACAAAATGTTGGCTATGGATGCTGCTGGTGATCGTGTCCGAAACCTCGGCCACCTCCACTCTCAAGATGTTTGGCAGCAGTGAAGGAACCACCAAGATGCTACTGCTCGGTCTGCTCGTGCTGCTCTATTGCACCTGCTACTACTCCCTCTCCCGCGCGGTAAAAGACATCCCCGTTGGGCTTGCCTACGCCACCTGGTCCGGCACCGGCATTCTGGTGGTCTCCACGCTGGGGATGGCGTTTTACGGCCAGCACCCGGACACCGCCGCCATGATCGGCATGGCCGTCATCGCCAGCGGCATCGTCATCATGAATCTGTTCTCCAAGATGGGCAGCGAAGAGGGCGCCGATGCCTCCGCCGAGCCTCTCTCTCCCCCCATGAACAACAACATCGCCAACTGACAAAAAGGAATGACCCATGTTTAATTTCGGATTTTTATGGCTGGCGCTCTCTATCGGCTCTGAGATCACCGGCACCTCGATGATCAAGAAGACCAACGGTTTCAGCAGACTGGGGCCATCCATACTGGTCGTCTGCGCCTACAGCCTGTGCTACTTCGCCCTCACCCGCGCCATGAGCACCATTCCGGTCGGGGTGGCCTATTCGCTCTGGTGCGGCTTCGGCATCGTCGGGGTCACCATCTGCTCGATGCTCCTCTACAAGCAAAAACCGGATCTGCCCGCCATCCTGGCGATGGCGCTGATCATCTCGGGCGGGGTGATCATGAATGTCTTCTCCAGCATGTAACGCCGTGACAAGACCCTGGCAGTGGCGCTCTGCCCCTGCCACCGGCGCGCCGGCATGCCAGCCCTGCCTCGCAACAAGCCGGTAAGCGTTGCAAAAGAGAAAGGCCCAAGCTGCCTGGCAGCTTGGGCCTTGAAGATAGCGTAGAGACAGGAAGTCACGGTTGCAGATGCAGATAACCAGGCTCGCCTGATGCGTGAGCAATTATCCCAGGGGCTAGACCCTTAGATATGAAGAAAGCAGAAGCCACTAAGCCAGCGATACCCACTGTCGAAATTGCGGCTCGCCAGGTTCACCAACAGTTACTCCCTGGATGGCGCAATCCCAAACACGGTAAGCAGTGGCTCTCCACCCTAGAGCAATACGCTTTCCCAGTTATCGGGCAACAGCCTATTTATTCAATTACTCCAGCCCAGATTGCACGTGTACTGCAGCCTATCTGGTTAACGATCCCGGAAACCGCACCCTGAGTGAAACAGCGGCTGCATGCCGTCTTGGCTTGGGCTCATGGGTTTTGCCCTGCCAATCCAGTCGATGTGGTAGATAAACTCCTGCCGCAACAACCTGGCAAAGCAATTAGAACCCAGCATCAGCCAACCATGGACTGGCGTCTTCTTACTGCGTTCTACAAGGAACATTTGGCCAACTCGGCAAGATTTGATGTTAGCCATGCCTTGCTTCCATTTGTGATATTGACAGCTTGTCGCTCTGGAGAAGCGAGCAAGGCTATGCACGCGACCTCGCTGAATGAGCATTAGCTCACACGGTGCAAAACAAGGTAGAAGCTGCGTACCACCGCACGGACTTGCTGGATCAGCGTCGACCCATGATGGATGATTGGGCTGAGTTTGTGGTTGGCAATTTACCAACAAAATAAGAAGGGAGTGGTCCACCAAGGCCGCTTCCTTCTATGTTTTTTTGAGTTTTTCTTAACCTTTGATGACATCTTGCCAAACAAGTGCTCAGAGAGTTTCGGTGCTTTTTTGACTTCTGGCTTTGTCATCGTTGCCTCGAGTTCATAACAGCCTCCAGCATCCCTTCAGTGGCAACCAGTGAGAGCTAGGCATAGGCATGCACCCGGTTACGAAGAGCCCCCAGGCCTTCATCTCGCAGTGTGCCCATTCGATATTGGGTCTGGCGGTCACAGTAGCAGAGAGAATTTGGTAGCTCATGGTTTTGTCCTCGTAGGTTTGACAACCTAGTAATGATTACGACTGTACCACCTAAAACTGTGCCCGGAATGGTTAGACCACCACGAATGAATTTTTTCATAATTTTAATGCATCAATAACCACTCTTAATGCGGGTGAAACATTGCGGTGGGGATAGTAGAGGTACTGTCCGGCCAGTCGGTGAGCATAGGGTTTCAATACCTGGATTAAGGTACCGCGCTCAAGTTCATCGCTCACCAATTCTTCTGGCACATAGGCCAGTCCCAGCCCCATTTTGGCGGCGGCCGCCTCCATGTAACTGTCAGAGAAGACCCACTGCCCCTGTGGTCGATGCTTAATCGCCTTGCCCTCTTGCCACAGTTCCCATTGATAGAGGCTGCCATCAGCAAACTGGTAAGCGATACAGGGATGTCCAGCCAGATCGGCCGGCGTCTGGGGAAATCCGTATTGAAGAAAATGATCTGGTGTGGCCACCATCACCATCTCCAGATCGGGCGCAATGCGCACGGCCACCATCCCCTCATCCACCTCGTCACCCAGCCGCACGCCGGCATCAAAGCGCTCATCGATGATGTTCACGAAGCGGCTTTCACTGATGAGTTCCAGCCGAATATCCGGATAACGCTGCCTGAAGATGGCCAGCTTGGGAAGCAGCACCTTGTCGATGGCGTGCTGGCTGGCGTTGATCCGTACCGTGCCTGAAGGGGTATCACGATAGTGGGCGAGCGTGGCCAGACCTGCATCGAGGGACTGAAAACAGCCCTGCGCCGTACGGTACAACTGCTCACCTGCCTGAGTCAGGGAGAGGCTGCGGGTGGTGCGCATCAGAAGCTGCACCCCGAGCCGGGCCTCGAGATCCCGAATCGTTCGGCTGACCCCGGACTGGGCAAGCCCCAACCTAGCTGCGGCCTTGGTAAAGCTCCCTTCCCGAGCGACCAGCATAAAGACGTGGAGATCGTTGTAATTCTCACGGCCTGTCATTTTGTTCATCCCCTATGTTCCTGTCCGCCACGACCTGAGTCAGGTGCGCATCAGACGCCTTCATTCAGAACTTTTACGCATTAATGTTATCAAAAAACCGCCTCTAATCATCACTAAATGTTCTAACTAGACTGTGTGTCGTGGGTCACAAAACCAGCCCCCCACCACCAGGACCACGCATCAGAAATCCGATTTCGAGGAACTTTGCCATGAATGTTCTCCCCAAAAAACTGACAGCTATCGCGTCTGCCCTGCTGCTGGGCGCCGCATTAACCGGAGTCTCGACATTGAGTCATGCCCAAACCACCAACCCCACTGAACCTGTCTCCATGGTCACCGAATGGGATAAGACCTTTGCCCAAAGCGATAAGGTCGATCATCGCAAGGTCACCTTCAAGAACCGTTACGGTATCACTCTGGTGGCTGACCTCTATCTGCCGAAAAACCAGGGAGACGCCAAGCTGGCGGCCATTGCCCTGAGCGGTCCATTTGGTGCCGTAAAAGAGCAATCGAGCGGCCTCTATGCCCAGACCCTGGCTGAGCGTGGTTTTGTCACGCTGGCGTTTGACCCCTCTTACACCGGTGAGAGTGGCGGCCAGCCGCGTGATGTGGCCTCGCCAGATATCAACACCGAAGATTTCAGCGCCGCCGTTGATTTTCTCGGCCTGCAAAAAGAGGTCGACCGCAACCGTATCGGTCTGCTGGGGGTTTGCGGCTGGGGTGGCATGGCCCTCAATGCCGCCGCCGGCGACACCCGCATCAAGGCGGTGGCAACCAGCGTGATGTATGACATGAGCCGGGCCATGGGGCACGGGGTAGGCGATGGCAAGGATCGATATTCCACCGCCGATCGCCGCGCCGTTCTGGCATACCTGAATGAACAACGCTGGAAAGACGCGGAAAGTGGCACCTATGCCCATAGCAATCACGACCTCTATGTCGATGACAAGGGAAATGTCACAGCGGCTGCCCGCACCCTGCCAGAGGTGCTGCCGGAAAACCCGCTCCCGGTACTCAAGGAGTTCTTCGATTACTACCGTGCACCGCGTGGTTTCCATGCACGTTCGGTGAACTCCAACGGGGCCTGGACCACTACCATGCCGCTGTCATTCATGAATATGCCGCTGCTGAGTTATGCAAGCGAAATATCCATTCCCACTCTGATCGTGACCGGTGAGCAGGCTCACTCCCGTTACTTTGCCGAAGATGCCTTCAAGGCCATTGGCAGCAAGCAGAAAGAGCTGGTCGTTGTGCCTGGCGCCAATCATGTCGACCTGTATGACAACCAGGCTGGCAAGATCCCGTTCGCCAAGTTCGAGCAGTTCTTCAAAACCAACCTGAAGTAAGCGTCGAAAATGCGGCGGCCTCTTCGCCGCGTTTTCTCACTCGCTTCGACGCCACCATTCACGTCACATAGGGAGAAGAACAATGACCAGAGGAGTGTTTGTCAGCGTGATGGCCCTGTTGCTGGGGGTGGCCAGCACAGCAACCGCTACAAGTACTGAGGCTCAGAACAAGGCAGATAGTATGAACATCAAGATGACGATAGCCGGCCAGATCATCACGGCCACCTTGGACGATGGTCACAGCGCCCGGGACTTTTTTGCCATGCTCCCCCTGACGCTGGCCCTCAAGGATTACGCCGACACCGAGAAGATTGCTTATCTGCCCCGCAAATTGACCACGCAGGGCGCCCCAAAGGGCATTGACCCGAACATGGGGGATCTAACCTATTACGCCCCATGGGGCAATCTGGCGATCTTCTATCGGGACTTTGGCTATTCAACCGGACTGATTAAGTTGGGGCGCATTGAATCGGGTCTCTCCCACCTGACCACCACCTCGGCCGCCAGCATCACGATCGAAGCAATCGAATAAGCCCATATTTCACTTTCAGGTCATGCCATGAACGCAACATCGTTATCATCACATACACCCGCTGTCGTCAACGAACACTGGTCTGCGGTTGCCGCCATGTCCCTGTGTGTGGCACTGCTAATTGCCGCCGAGTTTATGCCGGTCAGCCTGCTGACGCCGATCGCCACCGATCTTGGTGCCAGCAATGGCATGGCCGGTCTTGCTATTGCCATCTCCGGCCTGTTTGCCGTCCCGACCAGTTTGCTGATCGCCCCCCTGTCTCACAGGCTGGACCGACGTCATGTGCTCTTGGGGCTAGCCGTTGTGATGCTGACCTCTTTAATCGTGATTGCCCTTAGCCCCAACTTTACCGTGCTGATGGTGGCACGCGCTCTGCTCGGGATCGTCATCGGCGGGTTCTGGGCATTGGCAACGGCCACCACCATGCGTTTGGTCGGCAGCCAATCCGTCCCCAAAGCATTGGGCATCTTGTATACCGGCAATGCGGTCGCGACCGCCTTCGCAGCCCCCATTGGGAGTTACCTTGGAGGGTTGATCGGCTGGCGGGGGGTGTTCTGGCTGCTGGTGCCACTAGTAGTGATCAATCTGCTGTGGATGGCACTTTGCCTGCCTTCTATGCGTTCCCAAGCGCGCCCGCAAAGCGCATTTCGCCTGATGCAAAGGCCCAATGTCGTCATTGCCATCATAGGAGTGACCCTGACCTTTGCCGGCGCCTTTAGTGCCTTTACCTATTTTCGCCCCTTCCTTGAGACGCGTACCCTGGTCGACCTGCCACAACTCTCGGCGCTGCTGCTGGCGCTGGGGCTGGCCGGTTTTGCAGGTACCACGGCGGTGAGCTTGCTGCTGCACCGTCATCTCTACCGGATGTTGCGTTGGTTGCCGCTGGCGCTCGGCGTCATCACCTTGGCTCTGCTGACGGTGGCGCATCACTTCTGGGGGGTGGCCCTGATGCTGATCCTCTGGGGGACGCTCAACTCGGCCATTCCGGTCGCCTGGTCCGCCTGGATCACCCAGGGCATCGCCGACACGCCAGAGAGCGGCGGTGGTCTGATGGTCGCCGCCATTCAGCTATCCATCACGTTGGGGGCCGCCGTGGGAGGCTGGTTGCTGGACTCTCTCTCTATCAGCGCCACCTTTATGGGCAGCGCCCTGTTGCTGACCGCAGCCTCCCTAGTGGTCGGCAATGGCAGCCGGCTCAAACCCGTCACGCTTGGCCAGTAAGTTGACCCATCCGTTAGCAAATCCATTCGCCATCGCACAGTGCAATCGAGCCTGCACCTGGCCCCCAGAGGCACAAGCAGGCCAAAACAAGAAAAGCTGGCATCCGATGCCGATTCACAGGAGACAACGATGAGCAAGTCCGTCAAAGCCTATGCCGCCACCTCGGCCACGGCGCCTCTGGCGCTGTACCCCATCACTCGCCGACCAGCGTGCCCCGATGATATCGAGATCGACATTCTTCATTGCGGCGTCTGCCACTCCGATCTGCACACCGCTCGCAATGACTGGGGCTAGGCCCACTATCCCATCGTGCCGGGTCATGAAATCATCTGTCGAGTGGTGGCCATCGGTAGCCAGGTGAGCAAATTCAAGGTGGGGGATCAAGTCGGGGTCGGCTGCATGGTCGAATTGAAAAATAGGCCGGAGCTAGCGGGAGCTATCTCGGATAGTGCCAAGACTACGTTGCCTTGGGTGATATAATCGCTACGAGAGGGCAACATCATCAATACGTGGACACTTGGCTGGATCGATGTCCAATGTAATCCAGCCGGGTAGTATGTCAGCCAACACCAAATGGCATACCAGAAAATAAAAAATGAAAAAGCCCAACCTAATCAATAGGTTGGGCTTGGTATTTGGCGGAGAGACAGGGATTCGAACCCTGGGTGGCATTGCTGCCACAATTGATTTCGAGTCAATCCCGTTCGGCCACTCCGGCATCTCTCCACGGGGCATCATTGTTACCGGAGCCGCCTCTGGAAATCAACTTGAATCTCTTTAAAGATCAAACGACTGCACATAAAACCAGCAGGTGAGCACGCCCGGTGGCGAGATGCTCTCCGCGGTCGTGCCTGCTGTCGATGCAGCACTGACGCCGATACACTCCCCCTGCACCGGTGCTGCCAGCGTTACTCACCACTCATCCCCTCTCCCACCGCCCGCTAAGCACGCTGTTCATTGCAGGTTATGCTGCCTTGCATTAAAAACGGGCAAGAAACGGTCAAAATGATGGATTGCCACGTCGGGACCCGGCTGTACCCCTGGTCGGCCAAGCTGGCAATCGTCACCCGTTTGACTGACAATTTCCCCCTTTTACCCAAGGCGGTCGCCTCGCGGCCCCCTCATCTCAATCAGACAGGAAGTACATGTTCATAGCACGAACCCTCTCATTGCTGGCGCTGGCCGCCAGCCTGCTGACGGCTCCCGTCCTCGCCACCACCTATCCGCTGCCCCCGGCTGGCAGCCGCCTGATCGGCGAACTGGAGGACTACATAGTCCAGCCAGATGAACATCTTGAGCTCATCGGCAAGCACACCCAGATTGGTTTTTTGGCGCTGCTCGAAGCCAATCCTGGGGTCGATCCCTATTTGCCCAAGCCGGGCACCCGGCTGACCCTGCCGACCCAGATGCTGCTGCCGGACGTGCCTCGCGAAGGCATCGTCATCAATCTGCCGGAACTGCGCCTCTACTATTTCCCGAAAGGCAAAAACGAGGTGATGGTGCTGCCCATCGGGATCGGTGACATAGGGCGGGAGACGCCGGAGATGACCACCACGGTCATCGCCAAGAACCCCAATCCGACCTGGGTGCCCGGCCCCATGGTGCGCAAGTCCTGGCTGGAGCAAAAAGGGATCACCCTGCCGGCGGTAGTGCCACCCGGTCCCGACAATCCCCTCGGCAAGTTCGCCATGCGCCTCGGTTATGGCAAGCAGGACTACCTCATCCACGGCACCAACAAGGATTTTGGCGTCGGTCTGCGAGTCAGCGCCGGCTGCATTCGGCTGCGCCCCGACGATATCGAGGCCCTGTTCAAGATTGTTCCCATTGGCACTCAGGTGCGGATCATCAACCAGCCGGTCAAAACCGCCATCGAGCCTGATGGCCACCACTGGCTGGAAGTGCACTCCCCGCTATCTCGCACCGAACTGGAGCTGGAGCAGGGCGCCCCGCTGATCCTCTCCCCTGAGGTGGAGGCCTTCATCGCCAAACCGGAAGTCGATGGTGACAAGGCCGCCAGCGTGCTAAACAGCAAGAACGGTATCCCCCGTCCCGTCAGCGGCTGATGGCCAACCATGTTCACGAGGATCTTCATGAGCTACCGCATTTTTTGTCTGCTGGCCCTGCTGCTGAGCCAGGCGGCATCAGCCGACATCCTCTGGATGGACAACGGTGACCGGCTGACCGGCACCATAGAGGAGATAGGTGACCAGCAGGTGCGCATCGCGCTCCCTTACAGCGGGCCCGTCACCGTCAAGCGCGAGGCGGTAAAGCGCTGGCGCATCGAGAAGCAGGACAAACCCAAACCGACCGTCAAGACCGGCATTACCCTGCTGGCCCTGACGCCGGATGACCAGAAAGCCTGGCTGTGGAGCGGCAGCAGCGATCTGAACGTCAAGCTCAAGCACAGCGACAAGCAGACCAACAACGTCAACCTGAAGGCCTCCACCGAGGTGGCCAACCTCGACTGGCGCTATACGCTGGATGGGGAGTATATCTACGAGACTGCCAACAACGTCACCAACAGCCATGAGTACCGGCTCAAGCCCATGCTGGACTTCTTTTTCGATCAGCGCTGGTTTCTGCGCTCCGCCGTCGACTTTGAATACCAGATGCTGAGCCCCGAATACATGGATGTGGGCTATGTGACCGGGCCTGGTTACCGGTTCTGGAACGACAAGCGGCGACGGCTGGAGCTGATCAGCCAGGCGGGATTGGAGCGTTCCTATTTCCGGCCGGATGATATCAACACCATCGTTATCATCGATCTGTTCAACGACAGGATCATCAACTATCCCCTGATGGGACTTGGTTGGGACTACCGCCAACCCATCGCGCTCTGGTCGGAGCAACTGGAGCTGTTCAGCAAGGGCACCTACAAGCGCTATCTGGACCAGCCCTCGCCCTACATCACCCGGGAGCAGGCCGTAAAAGGCAGCCTGGGGATGCGCTACTACTTCAACGATCACCTGCGCCTCTCCTGGTCGAGCGAGCTCGATTGGGAAGACTCCAGATTGGATTATCAAGGTGTTCAGGCACCCTTATCAGGAAAAGAGTGGCGTCATCTGATAAGCTTGGGAGCCAGCTTCTAGTACTCAGGGCAAGTCATGGATGCCGCGAGTGGCGGCAACATAGAGGCGACATAGGCAAGTACAGCAAGCGCCATAAACAAAACAGGCTCACCGAGGTGAGCCTGTTTTTTTCAATACGATTCATGCCCGCGAGTGACACCGTCACCCCGTCAGAAGTAGATCCGGGTGACCGATTCAATGACACAGCCTGGGCGACGGATACCCTCGATCTCGACCTTGATCTCCTTGAGCAGCTCCAGCCCACCCTTGATCGGGGTAACCCGAGCCAGCTTGGTGCGGGCACGGATGTTGCTGTCCACCTTGATGGGATACGGGAAACGCACCTGATCCAAGCCGAAGTTCACCACCATGCGGGCGGTCGGAAACTCGGGAGCGGCCTCGTTGATGCTGCCCGTCAACCGCGGCAACAACGCCAGGGTCAGGAAGCCATGGGCAATGGTGGTCTTGAACGGTGACTCGGCCGCTGCACGCTCCGGATCGGTGTGGATCCACTGATTGTCGCCGGTCACTGCGGCAAACTCGTTGATCATCTGCTGGCTGACCAGCAACCACTCACCGACATGGGTTTCTTCGCCGATGCGCTCTTGCAGGGTGGCAAACAGGGCGGCTGCCTCGCCGCTGAGTTCGACAGCAGGGGTATCCAGCGACGCGGGCTGGCCGTTGACGGCTTGCGCCGCACCTTGCTGTTGCTGCGTCGACTGGCTGTCGCTCTGCAAATCCAGCACCCGGCCCAGCAGAGGGTGGAGGTGTGCCTTTTGCTGAAACTCACGCCAGTAGTCGCGGATCGCCGGAGAGAGCCAATCCTTGAGCTCAAAGGGGTGCTGCGCCAGTATTTCGCGCTTGCGCTTCAGAAAATCGACAACTTTCATGTACCGATCCCTATTCGATTCAAAGCCTGTAAAGAGGTCTAACCAGTCCTATTTTATGAAAGTTTCAACTGCAAGTGCAAAAAAATCTCAGCGTACAACTGTACCGAGGATGAAAGTGTTCACTAACATGCAGCCGCCAGCCCAGATGCCACAAGGGGAAAAACGATTGTCATGGGGACCGGGTATCGACCCAGACTGGCCACTGACCCCCCCTAAAAACAAGGGGCATACCATCGGCATGCCCCTTGTCGTCGTCCCGCTTCAGCCGGCTCAAGCGTTATCGTGCACCATTGGCGACCACCACTGTTTGCTGGCCGCTTCGTCCAGGAAAGACCAGGCCAGGACCCGGCTGATCTTGTTGCCCTGGGCCATCTCGAGCACCCGCACCTGACGGGCCCCGATCCGGCTCAACCCCTGCTTGGCCGCCGGCAGGTTCTCTTTTTTTGACACCAGCGAGCTGAACCAGAGGCACTGGCTGGCGAATGCCTTGCTCTGAGTGATCATGCTCGCCAGAAAGGCGGCCTCCCCCCCTTCGCACCAGAGCTCGGCCTTCTGACCGCCGAAATTGAGCACCGGCTTGGCCGTCACCACCTTGCCCAGGTTGCGCAGCTTGCGCTCCGTTCCCTTGCTCGCCTCTGCCAGTGAAGCATGAAATGGAGGATTGCAGAGGGTCAGCGCAAAACGCTCGCGCGGCGCCACAATCCCCTGAAAGATGTCGCCGGCCTTGCCCTGCAGACGGCATTCGATCTGGCTGCCCAGCCCGTTGCTCTTGGCCAGCAGAGTAGCGGCCTTGACCGACACCGGATCGATGTCGGAGCCGACGAAGCGCCAGCCATATTCACGGGCCCCCAGCAGCGGATAGATGCAGTTCGCACCGACCCCGATATCCAGCACCCGCACACTCTTGCCGGTCGGCACCTTGCCGGCACTCTCGGCCAGCAGATCGGCCACCCGATGCAGATAGTCCACCCGCCCCGGGATGGGCGGGCAGAGATAGCCGGCCGGCAGATCCCAGTGCGCAATGCCATAGTGCAGCGCCAGCAACGCCTTGTTCAGCGCCTTGACGGCGGCCGGATCGGCAAAGTCCAGGGTCTGGGTGCCGTGCTCGTTGACGAACACGAAGGATTGCAGCTCGGGGGTACGCTGGCAGAGCGCATCGAAATCATAGGGAGCCTGATGGCGATTGCGTGGATGCAATCCGGATTTGCGGTCGGAATGGGTCTTCATGCTGGGCCTGCCGAGGAAAACGGGCCCACACTATAGTGACTTGGCCCCGGAAAGTCTAAATGACGGCCATAAAAAACCGGGCTGTCGAGCCCGGTTCAAGTGAGGTTGGAAAAACAGTCCGTACTGCGAGCCGTTTGTCCAGCCTGACTCAGATGTCGATCCGGCGTGCCTGCCAGAATTTGCTGCGCCAATAGGAGCTGTCGAGCTTGGAGCGCGTCACCCCGGCGCGGGTGGAGGCGTGAATGAATTCACCATTGCCCACATAGATGCCGACATGATTGAGACGGCGATTGATCTTGAAGAAGACCAAGTCACCTTCGACCAGATCCTGCTTGGAAACGCGGGTGCCTTCATGGACTTGGGAGCGGGTATCACGGGGAAGTTCGATGCCGACGGCGTTGCGGAACACTTCACGGGCGAAGGCGGAACAATCGATGCCGCGCTGGCTGCTGCCGCCCATGCGGTAAGGAACACCGCGCCACTCTTTGTATACTGTCAGGATTTCGTTTACATCTGGGGTTTGCGAAGCTTCCGGTTCAATAACGGGTTCCATCATGGAAACTTCGATCTTACTCGCGACCTCGGGCTGGGGTGCCGAGGCACAACCCACCATTCCGAGCGCGACCAGCAGTAGCATCAGGTGGCGCAATCCTTTATCCCCGCAAAATAGTAAAACTTGTTAAAATACGGCCCGAACGGGCAATTTATAAGGCAACAGCACCCGACTATATCCAAGAATTCTATCGAGGCAAGCGAAAATCCCTATCGACCTCACATTTTTGCAAGGAAATGCATTATTTTTCCTGATTAATGTGATCGTGGCCAAACAATATACAATCTCGAAAGGGGCCACCCAGGCCGGATCAAACTGACTTTTATCGCTGTTTCAGCATGCTTTTTAAGTGAAAAATTATGATCTCTGTGGATCTCTATTTGTTAAAACCGGCAAACACGGACGCCGACCAGCTGAGCCTGCTGCAAACCCTGCTCTCCCCCGAAGAACGGCTGATATGGCAGTCCATCGGTCAGCCGGCACGCCGCCAGGAGTACCTGCTCAGCCGTGGCTTGCTGCGACGGCTGCTGGCCGAGCGCCTGCAGTGCCGCCCCGAGGCGCTGCAGTTTTGCAGCAACTCGCACGGCAAGCCGGCACTGAGCGATGGGGGCTTGCAGTTCAACCTCAGTCACAGCAGTGACTGGCTGGCGATCGCCCTCTGCGCCGCCGGCCCGCTCGGAGTGGATATAGAGATGGGTCAGCGGCGCCGCCAAACTCTGTCCCTGGCCCGCCGCTTTTATGCGCAGAGTGAATATGAGTGGCTGCTCGCCCTGCCAGAGGCGGAGCAAGAGTCGGCCTTCTATCGGTTCTGGTCGCGCAAGGAGGCGGTATTGAAGGCCCACGGCGCCGGTATCGCCGCCGGCCTCGACAAGGTGCGCTTCGTGCCAGAGGAAGCCTGGCGGCTCGACAACCAACTCGATGAACAGGATTACCGGGTACAGGATTGGCCCATCGGCCGGGGCTGGCTCAGCCTGGCGGCACCGACCCTCGCCGTCAACGGCTGGCTACTCGACGGCAGCTTGAATTCTGTGCCCATCAACCCCATGTTAACTCACACCATTTTCCAAGAGTCAGCCTCATGATCGTCGACATCCATCCCCAGAATTTCCAAAGCGCCCTGATCGATGCTTCCATGAAAAAGCCGATCGTCATCTATTTCCACGCCCCCCAGATGCCGGAGTGTCAGGCCATGACCCCGTTGGTGGAAGCGCTGGTCGGCCCGGCCAATCCCCAGGTGACCCTGGCCAGGGTGGACATGAACGATCCGCAGCTGCAGCCGCTGGCTGGCCAGCTCGGCCTGCGCGCCCTGCCGGCGCTGGTACTGTTCCATCAGGGCCGCCCTGACGAGCAGGCCATTCTGGAAGGCCCGCAGGACGAAGCCACCCTGCGCCACTACTTTACCGCCTTCGCCCCCAAGGAGGAGGAGTTGCTGTTCGAACAGGGACAGCAGGCACTGGCGGATGGCCAGGCGGACCTTGCCTATGCCCATCTCGGCAAGGCTCATCTGCTGGCACCGGAGCGCCACGACATCAGCCTGTGGCTCATTCAGGCGGCGCTCGATCTCAATCTGCTGGACGAAGCGCAGGAGCGCCTCGGCAAGATCCCGATGATCGCCCAGGACGATCACTACCAGACCCTGACATCCCGGCTGGCACTGGCCCAGCAGGCCGCCGACAGCCCGGAACTGCGGGCGCTCGAAGCCCGTCACCAGCAGGAGCCGGACAACTTTGCCCTGGCCCAGGAGCTGGCGGTGCAATACAGCCAGGCCGGCCGGCAGGAAGAGGCGCTGACGCTGCTGTTTACCATCCTCAAGCGGGATCTCGCTTTCGGTGATGCCAAGAAGACCTATCTCGACATCCTGACCACCATGGGCAGCAACCCGGCGGCGCAGAACTACCGTCGCAAGCTCTACAGCCTGCTCTACTGATCGATGCGGAAATGAAAAACGGGGTGATGCCGAGTGATCGGCATTGCCTTGTCAGGCGGGTATCAGCGGGGAAAACGCGGGAATTTGACGAATTTCAGGCAAAAAAAAATGGCGCATAACTGCGCCATTTTTTTCGCATGGATTACTTCTTGTAGGAAGTAGCCATGTTGTCGATGCGCTGGTTAGCACGCATAGCTTCTTGCTTGGCTTCTGCAACATCAGCAGCGATCTTGGATTGATCAGCACGAACAGCGCTAACATCTTGAGCCAGTTGGTCAACTTTGTTAGACAGATTCTGAACGGAAGTTTCCAGTTCGCTGGTGTTTGCACAACCGCCCAGCAGAGCGGACAGACCAACAACACCTACCAACAACATTTTTTTCATTTTAAAAGCTCCCTTTAACTCGCCAGACGTTTAGCAAGCGGCGTGATTATGGCACAAAAAAATCATAGTTTGGATAGGCCCCATCACAGATAAATGCATTAAAACCCTCATTTTTTTTTAAACGTACACTTTTTGTGCAAAGTTAAGCCAAAAATGAGGGTCTCTGGATGAGGTTCGCACAAAGCGTAACCAAATTTTGGGCTTATTACAATTTCGTATGAGGCTCAGGCTGAACGTTCTGACAGCAATTGACGATATTGCACCAGATCCTCGATGGTCAGCACCGGCATCTGATGCTGGCGACCGAATGCCACCAGATCCGGCAGTCGTGCCATGGAGCCATCTTCCTTGGTCAGTTCGCACAACACACCGAACGGTTTGAGTCCTGCCAGCTGCATCAGATCCACCGTGGCTTCGGTGTGGCCGCGACGGGTCAACACCCCGCCGGTACGGGCCCGCAGCGGGAAAACGTGACCCGGGCGGTGCAGGTCGGACGGTCTGGCACCGTCGGCGATGGCGGCCCGGATGGTGGTGATGCGATCGGCTGCCGACACGCCGGTGGTCACCCCCTGCGCCGCTTCGATGGTCACGGTGAAGGCGGTCTGATAGTGGCTGGAGTTGGCCTCCACCATCATCGGCAGTTCGAGCTGGCGTACCCGCTCATCGGTCAGGCAGAGGCAGACGATGCCGGAACACTCGCGGATCATCATCGCCATCTGTTCGTTGGTCATGGATTCGGCGGCGAAGATGAGATCCCCTTCGTTCTCCCGATCTTCATCGTCGGCCACCAGCACGCCGCGACCGGCACGCAGAGCTGCCAGCGCCGCTTCGACACGGGCAATGGGATCACCAAATTCACTGAGAAGAGACTGATTCATGGTAAGACTCCTAAACAAGACAAGGACCAGAATCAGGGCATGGAAAGGCAGACAGAGATAGGTATGCAGCGGCCGGCCCATGGGGCTTGCCTGCAATATCTGTCTTATCCTCTTTCATCCGGACTATGACCGTCGGCTCCGGCATCTCACCGGATCTGCTGACCCCGTCCCGGTGCAATACCGGGTCGGGCGCTCGCGGGCTCCCCGAGTCACATCGGGATACCGCCGGTGGGGAATTTCACCCCGCCCTGAGAATAAGCGCAGACAGCGTAAAGAAAAAAAACGCCGGATACCAGCCCAAAACCCATCAAAGATGAATAGCGGACCGCTTGTGGCCGCATTGCATCAGGGAGCACAGCGCACTGTCTTTTCTGATTTTGTTTATGGCATAGTGCCTGAAAAAACGCGCTGCCTGCGCAGACTCGGGCGCCAACAACACAAACGGAATCATGACAGAGATGGAAAAGAAAATACTGCTGACGGACTGTCCGGACGCCAAGGGCCTCATCGCCAAGATCACCAACATCTGCTACAAGCACCAGCTCAACATCAACAAGAACGACGAGTTCGTGGATCACGAAAACGGCCGCTTCTTCATGCGCACCGAGCTGGAGGGACGCTTCAACGACGAGACCCTGCTGGCCGACCTCGATGATGCCCTGCCCGCCGGTGCCCAGCGCCGCCTGGTCAAGGCCGGCAAGAAGCGCATTGTCATCCTGGTGACCAAGGAGACCCACTGCCTCGGCGACATCCTGATGAAGAACTACGCCGGTGCGCTGGACATGGACATTGTCGCGGTGATCGGCAACTACGACACCCTCGCAGAGCTGACCGGCAAGTTCGACATTCCGTTCCACACCGTCAGCCACGAGGATCTGAGCCGTACCGAGCACGAAGAGCAGGTGCGCGCCATCATCGACGGCTACCAGCCCGACTACGTGGTGCTGGCCAAGTACATGCGGGTGCTGACCCCGAGTTTCGTCGAGGCCTATCCGCGCAAGATCATCAACATCCACCACTCCTTCCTGCCCGCCTTCATCGGTGCCCGCCCCTATCGTCAGGCCTTCGATCGCGGGGTCAAGCTGATCGGCGCCACCGCCCACTTCGTCACCGACGATCTGGATGAGGGCCCCATCGTCGAGCAGGACGTGATCCACGTCGATCACACCTTCAGCGCCGACGACATGGCCAAGGCCGGCCGCGACGTGGAGAAATCGGTACTGAGCCGGGCACTGGAGCTGGTGCTGAACGAGCGGGTGTTCGTCTACGGCAACAAGACGGTGGTATTCAAGTAATCCCGGCCACTGAAAACAA
Source organism: Aeromonas sp. DNRA1 (assembly GCF_963888745.1). Classification (NCBI taxonomy): domain Bacteria; kingdom Pseudomonadati; phylum Pseudomonadota; class Gammaproteobacteria; order Aeromonadales; family Aeromonadaceae; genus Aeromonas; species Aeromonas sp. DNRA1. The sequence goes on from NZ_CAWPKQ010000001.1 coordinate 869,786, forward strand.
CAAAGGCTCCCGCGGGAGCCTTTGTTTTATGTGCACGAAAGCAACGTCAATCAGAGCGGCAGACCATTGACGGTCATGGCACCCTTGTCGAGCTTGAGCTCGGCCGTCAGCTGCTCCTTGTCCGCCTTGAGGTAACCCATGGCGGCGAATTGATCCAGCATGGGCGCCAGCTGCGGCACCGCCTTGCCCAGCTTGCCGCTCAGGTTGGCGTGCAGCAGGCCGGAGAGGGCGTGCATCCCCTCTTCGCTGTTGAACAGCTGCTCGAGCGAGGTGGCCGCCAGCTTGATGTCGCCCTTCATGGCCACCGGCTCGCCATTGAGGTGGGAGCTCAAGTCCACCAGCTCCAGCGTGGCGCCACGCTTGAGCATCTTGTCCAGCGCCTGCTGGATCGCCTCCTCTTCCACGCCCTGGCCGCTGGAGGCCTGCAGCGCCTGATACCCTTCCAGATCCAGCCCCTTCAGATTGAGGGCCAGCTTGCTCTGGGTCAGCGCCAGGTTGTCGGTCTCGTTCTCCAGATTGAGGGTGTCCACCTTCATCTGGTAGCTGCTGGAGAGGGTCTGGGCATCATCCCCCGCCAGCTGGGTTTCGGTGGTCAGCCCCTTCAGGGAGACCTTTACGCTGTCAGGCAGCTGTACCGACAGCGCGGAGAGAGTCATGTCGCTGCGGGGAGAGAGCCAGATCCCACTGATCTCGGCCATGTCGGCACTGCCCTTGAGCTCGGCTAGCACCATGTCCATCTTGTTCTGCTCTTCATGCACCGTCATGCCCTGCCAGTGGAAGGTGACGTGACCATTGCCTTCCAGATCGCCGTGATAGTCGCCCTTCATCGGCAGGAAGTTGAACTCGTCGAGCCCCTGCTTGATCTTGAACTCGTTGGCCCAGAAGCGGCTGCTGTTGCTGGCGGTCCACAGGCTGCTGACCGACTCGATGCCGAACTGCCACTGCTCCATCTTGAAGGCGTTGAACACCGGCGCCAGCGAACCCTGCTTGGTGTCGAGCAGCATGTGGCTCTTGATGTAGAGCGGCAGGATGCGGCTGTTGACGATGAACTGCGCCTCGACCGGCTCGCTCCCCTCCAGCTGACCATCCAGGCTGGCCAGGGTCTGCGGGGTGACCACCACCTTCAGCACGCCATCGCGGGCGAACAGGTTGCTCGAGCTCGGCTGCCAGCTCAGTTCGACGCCGCTCTCCTGCTTCACCTTGGCGATCTGCTCGGCCATGATGCGATCGAACGTGTTGCCCGTGTACCAGCAGGCACCCAGCCCACCCACCACCAAGGCCGCCGTGACGGCCAGCGCTACTCGCTTCTTCATCTTCTTCTGTTTCTCCAGGGAGTGATTGCCGCACTCTACGGGGCCAGCTTGGGGCTAGGCAAGCGCAATTCGGCGCCTGCCGCAATTAAGTGATGTCACAACAAGGGGCTGAACAGGTAGAACATGTTCTCCATCACCTTCTTGTACCAGGGGCGTGCCCGCCACTTGGCCAGCGACATGGGGGTCGCCTCTATCATGTAGCCCTGCACTAGCTGGGTCATTTCGGCGACGAACACCGGGTTGTCGATGAGCAGGGTCACCTCGAAGTTGAGCCAGAGGCTGCGCCGGTCCAGGTTGACCGTGCCCACCAGGGCGAAGTCGTCATCCACCAGCACGCTCTTGGTGTGCAGTAGGCCGGCGTCATAGCGATAGACCTCCACCCCCGCCTCCAGCAGCTCTTCCATGAAGGCGTTGCAGGCGTAATTGGCCATCAGGGAGTCGTTGCGCGCCGGCAGCACCAGCTGCACCTGCACGCCGCGGGCCGCCGCCGAGGAGAGCGCCGCCGCCAGCGGATCATCCGGCACGAAGTAGGGGGTGGTCAGCACCAGATGGTGGCGAGCCTGGTAGATGGCCAGCAGCAGGCTCTGCTGGATGCAGTCGCCGCCGACGAAGGGGCCGGACGGAATGAGCTGGGCCCGGTAGTTGCTCTGGGGCCAGGCCTCTGGTTCGTGCTGCAGGCTGTCGAGCAGCCGCTCGCCGGTCTCCATCTCCCAGTCCCAGACGAAGATGGACCACATCAGCGGCACCATGGGCCCCTGCACCCGGATCATGATGTCGACCCACTGGCCGACCCCGGCGTTCTGCTTGAAGAAGCGGGGATCCACCATGTTCATGGAGCCGGTGTAACCAACCCGGTCGTCGATCACCACCAGCTTGCGGTGCATGCGCAGGTCCTGGCGCTGGAACGGGATGCGCCAGGCCCCGACCGGCAGTACCTCCACCAGCTTGACCCCGGCCTTGCGCAGCTTTTTCGGCCAGGGCGAGCGGAAGAAGGTCTTGCTGCCCATGGAATCGAGCAGCAAGCGACAATCCACGCCGCGCGCCGCCACTTCCATCAGCGCTTCGCACACCTCGTCGGTGTCACCGCCCGGGTGCCAGATGTAGAACTCCAGGTAGCAGGACTGTGAGGATTGGCGAATGTCGCGCACTATCTCGCGCAGGATGGCTTCCGGCTTGCTCAGCAGCGTCATCCGGTTGCCGGAGAGCATGGGCATGGCCAGTCTGCCCTGGATCAGATCGTGCAGCGGCTGAGCCTTCTCCCCCACTTCGCAGCAGTGCTGGGGGAAGAGCCGGGCCAGCTGGCGGATCCAGATGGCGTAAGGGCGGTACATGGCCTGCGCCCGCTCGGCGCGGCGCCGGCCGAGGCGGATCTCGCCGAACAGCACGTAAAAACCGACCCCAGCAAACGGGATGGCATAGATGAGGGCCAGCCAGGCCAGCGAGACCCCGATGGGGCGCCGCTTCATCACCACCCGAAATGAGACCCCCGCCACGATCACAGTGTGAAACAGCAGCAGCAACCAGCCGAGGAACTGGGAAAACAGCAGTTGGATGTCGTGCTCCAGACCGTTGATCACGAGAACTCCTTTTACAGACGAGTGAAATGCGGTGGGCAGATCCCGCGAAGCCGGGATGGTATGCTGTAAAACACACCCATTCTATCAGGTCGTTAGCATGATCCTGCAATCTATGCTGCTCAGTCTGGCCATGCTAGGTCAAGGCTCATATGACATCAATGAGCAACAGATAAACCAGTACCTGCAATCCCAGGTGCAAGTGAACAAACAGCTGGAGCTACCCGGCATCATCAAGGCTCATGTGCAGCTCGAGCAGAGCGATGTCCAGATCGGGCGCCAGAGCCCGGACACCGCCCGGGTCTATGGCAAGGGCAAGCTCAAGATCGCCCTGCCGGATCAGACCGAGTACGACGCGCGGCTGAACATGACCTATGAGGCGAGACCGCGTTACGACAAGGCGCAGAGCGCGCTGTTCCTCGACAACATGAAGTTGATTGAATACAAGCTGGAGCCGGAGGCGGCGCAGCAGAAGTTCGGCTTCATGCTCGGCATGCTGCTGCAGAGCATGGAGAAGCGGCTGGAGACCCAGCCGGTCTATCGGCTCAACGACAAGGATCCGAACCAGGCCTGGCTGAAGGAGAATCTGTTGGGGCTGGAGCTGTCACCGGGCAAGATCCATCTGTTGACCAAGCCCCAGTGAGTCGTCAATTGTAGACCGGGGCCTTGGCCTGGCGCACCAGCAGCTCGATCTGGTAACCCTGTTCGCGCTGCTGGTCATACAGCGAGAAGAGCGGCCCCTCCAGTTCATGCAGGGGCAGATCGGCAAAGCCGGCCTTGAGGTAGAACGGCTTTTCAAACGGCAAGGCCTGACACACCACCGGTTTGTCCTGCAGATCGCTGCAGGCGTGCTGCAACAGGCGCGAGCCCAGTCCCAGCGACTGGTAGTGGGGCAGCAGACGAAAACCGCACAGGTGGTAGTAATCCTGTTCGTCGCGCAGACGCACGGCCCCCACCAGCCAGTGGGCGTCGCGTACCACGAAGATCCGCTCGGCCAGATCCGGCACATAGTGGGAGAAAGTGGTTTCGTAGTAATCCCTGATCAGGGAAAGGTCTGCATCACAGTACTCTTCGAACGTGAGTTCCATCGCCCGCTTGCCTATCACACCCGTTCCATCCATGGCCATTCGGCCCGGTCCTCTTACATTGAAGTTGGTCGCAGAGATCCGACCAGATTGACGATATCACGGCTTTTAATAACAAAAAAGCCAATAACCACACCGGGTTGCATAATTTTTAACATGCCGTCAGCCGGTCTGGCCAGTGGCGATCCTATCACGGCAAGCCAGTGGCAGACACTGTTTGCGCCTCTTCCCCGCCCTTTACGGCAGCCCGCCATTTCATGGCCCGCAACTCACTGATTTGGCTCTACAAACCCTTTTCGTAAACATTTGTTAACAAACAAATACCGCTATCCCTCCGCACAAAAAGTCCCATTTGAATAGCAACTTTGGCATTTGCCCCTATGGTGAAGCCTTGGCATAGCCTCGCGCTGTTGTTGCCCGCGTGGGTCCATCCCCACACCGACACCTCACCACTTTGCCAAGGAGTTATCATGTCCAGACCGATCCCCTCCCTGCTGATGTTGGCCCTGCTTCCCGCCGCCGGCTGGGCCGGCGACATCCACGCCCCGCTTGCCCCTTATCACTTCACGGCGCAGCAGCTTGCCGCCAGTCAGACCCCGGCCCTCCCCCTAGATGAGGCCCACTTCGTGTTCGGCGAGGCGGCCATGGCCTTCGATCTGCACGACTTTTTGCTGCAACAGGCGCCCCACCTGTTGCCCAAGGAGGAGGTGATCCTGCACTGGAGCGGCATCACCAGCCTCAACCCCCAGTTGCTGCTGGCCCTGATGGAGGCGAGCAGCCAGCTCATCTCGGCCCCCTCCGAGCAGGCCATGGCGGCGCCGTTCGCCAGGCTGGTCAAGGCCAGGGGCTTTGACAACCAGCTGGAGCTGATGGCGCGCCAGCTCTCCGAGCGCTTCTATCAGGCCCGCGCCCAGCAACAGCTTATGCAGCGCAGCGCCCCCGCCCTGGCACCGCAGGCTGCGCATCAGGCCGCCATTGCCAGTCTGCTGAGCACGTCGGTGCAGCGCCAACTCGGTGAGCAGTGGCGGACCCTGTTCGGCCAGGACGCCATGACCTCCCCCAGAGGCGGCGCGGCCGCCCCCGCCGCACCGCTGGCGGGCGGCCAGTTCCAGCTGCCCTGGCGCCAGGGCTACAGCTGGAAGGCCAATGGCGCCCACTCCCATACCGGCTCCGGCTACCCCTACTCCTCCATCGATGTCTCCTACGACTGGCCGGGCTGGGGCGGCGCCACCTACACAGTCACCGCCGCCAACAGCGGCACCGTCACCGTCTTCTCCCGCTGCCAGGTGCGCGTCACCGCCCCCAACGGCTGGGCCACCAACTACTACCACATGAGCGGGATCTCGGTGCGCAGCGGCGACTACGTGGCCGCCGACACCCCCATCGGCACCTATGCCAGCAACCGCAACGAGGCGCTGTGCGAGGGCGGCTCCTCCACCGGCCCGCACCTGCACTTCTCCCTGCTCTACAACGGGGCGTTCCAGTCCCTGCAGGGGCAGCGGCTGAGCAGCTATGCCGTCAACGTCGGCGCCAGCAACTACGACGACAACTGCAACCGCTTCTGGCTCTACAACCAGCGCAATGGCCAGCGCTACTGCGCCTGGCAGCCGCTCTACAACAACGGGATTGACTGAGCCGAAAAAAGTCCGGTGAAGTGATTGAAAAGTCAGTAATGACGCGGCCTGCGCGGTTTTTTGCAAGCCGTCACAGATCCGCACAGTCCGCTTTGAAAGTGCTCACAAAATCGCCGCACGGCGATTGCTGGCAAGACAGGCCGGTGTGAGGCTCTGGGTGCCCATCTGGGCACCCAAAACAAGGACTGACAATAATGAAACACACAGCGGGAATCTGGGCGATCGCAGGCATGCTGATCGCTCCTTTGGCACATGCCGACGTCATACTGCACGCCTTCAACTGGAAATACAGTGAAGTCACCGCCAAGGCCGATCTCATCAAGGCCGCCGGCTACAAACAGGTGCTCATCTCGCCGCCCCTCAAGTCGTCGGGCAACGAGTGGTGGGCACGTTACCAACCCCAGGACCTGCGCCTCATCGACACCCCCCTTGGCAACAAGCAGGATCTCGAGCAGCTGATCGCCGCCATGCAGGCACGGGGCATCGCCGTCTATGCGGACGTGGTGCTCAACCACATGGCCAACGAGAGCTGGAAACGCAGCGATCTCAACTACCCCGGCAACGAGCTGCTGCAAAGCTATGCCGCCAACCCCGGCTACTTCGAGCGGCAGAAGCTGTTTGGCGATCTGGGCCAGAACTTGCTCGCCGGTCAGGACTTCCACCCGGAAGGGTGCATCAGCGACTGGAACGATCCGGGCAACGTACAGTACTGGCGGTTGTGCGGCGGCGCGGGTGACAAGGGGCTGCCGGATCTTGACCCCAACAACTGGGTGGTGAGCCAGCAGCAGGCCTACCTCAAGGCACTCAAGGGGATGGGGATCAAGGGCTTTCGGGTCGATGCGGTCAAACACATGAGCGATTACCAGATCAACGCCGTGTTCACCCCCGAGATAAAGCAGGGGATGCACGTGTTCGGCGAAGTGATCACCACCGGCGGCGCCGGCAGCAACGATTACGAGCGCTTCCTCAAGCCCTATCTCGACAGCAGCGGTCAGGGCGCCTATGACTTCCCGCTGTTTGCCTCCCTGCGCGGGGCGCTCGGCTATGGCGGCAGCATGAACCAGCTGGCGGATCCGGGGGCCTACGGCCAGGCGCTGCCGGGCAGCCGGGCGGTCACCTTCGCCATCACCCACGACATTCCTACCAACGACGGCTTTCGCTACCAGATCCTGAACCCGACCGACGAGAAGCTGGCCTATGCCTACCTGCTCGGCCGCGACGGTGGCTCGCCGCTGGTCTATTCGGATCACGGCGAGACCCAGGCCAAGGACGGGCTGCGCTGGCAAGATTACTACCTGCGCAGCGACCTCAAGGGGATGATCCGCTTCCACAACGCGGTGCAGGGCCAGCCCATGCAGCTGGTCGGCAGCGGCGACTGCTTCGTGCTGTTCAAGCGCGGCAAGCAGGGGCTGGTCGGCATCAACAAGTGCGACTACGAGCAGGAGTACTGGCTCGATACCGCCAAGTTCGAGATGAACTGGTATCGCAACTACCGGGATGTGCTCGACCAAAGCGCCGTGGTCAACGTGCAGAGCCAGTGGGTGCGGGTCGCCATTCCCGCCCGCAGCGCCCGCCTCTGGCTGCAGGAGTAAACCGGCAGTTGCCGCGCGAGGCCGCCACCGGGCGGCCTCTTTATTTGGTCTGCCGCCGCTATTTTCTCGGCCGAGTGCACGGGTCGGTCAGGGCGGGCTTGTTCTGCCCGCGCCGTGATGCTTTACTCAACAAGGCTAACGAGGCTGAAGGAGCAAGCCGTTGAAAGCATGGATGTTGATGGGATTGATCCCGCTGTTTTCCGCACCCGGCTGGAGCCAGACACCCGCCCCGGCCGAGGTGGTGATCCTCACTGCCGAGCCGCCGGCGCCGCCCCCTGCGGCGCCCCCCGTCACCATGCACACCCCGGGCGTGCTGCCGCCCCCCGAGCCGGCCAGCCCCCCACTGCCGCCCGGCACCCGCCAGATCCAGGTCTACAAGTCGGTGCAGAAAAACGGCGTGGTGCGCTACTCCGACATGATGCCGGAGCAGGGTCACTACGAGCTGCTGCTGTTCAACGACTGCTACGCCTGCGACCCCGACTCCAAGGTCAACTGGCACACCACGGGGCTGTTTCTCTATGACTACGCCAGCACCATCCAGGCGGCGGCCAAGGCCTATCAGGTGGAGCCTGCCCTCATCCGGGCACTGATCCATGCCGAGTCCGCCTTCAACCCGCTGGCTGTGTCCCGCAAGGGGGCCATGGGGCTGACCCAGCTGATGCCGGCCACGGCGCGGGAGCTGGGGGTGGGCAACGCCCTGCTGGCGGAGCAGAACATCTTTGGCGGAGTGAAATACCTGGCGGGGCTGCTCAAGCAGTATGGCGGCAACGTGGCGCTAGCCACCGCGGCCTACAACGCCGGCGCCGGCGCGGTGCAAAAACATGGGGGCATTCCCCCTTATGCTGAAACCCGCGCCTACGTAGAGCGGGTGCAGCTGCTGCGCCAGCGCTACAAAGACATGCTGAGCGCCAAGGGGTTGTAAGCCCTTCCCCTCTTGCCGGCGACCAAACAACCCTGCGGGCCCTTGCGGCCCGTTTTCGTGCCCGCCAGAAACGAAAAAACACGCCCGGGGGCGTGTCGATACCACACTTTGTTGCCCTGACGGATCAGGCTTTGGTCGCGATCGCGCGATAGGCCAATGCACCCAGAATGGCACCGACGATGGGCGCAACCCAGAACAGCCACAGCTGGCCCAGTGCCCAGTCCCCTACGAAGAAGGCCACGCCCGTACTGCGCGCCGGGTTGACCGAGGTGTTGGTCACCGGAATGCTGATGAGGTGAATGAGGGTCAGGCACAGGCCGATGGCGATGGGAGCAAAACCGGCCGGGGCCCGGCTGTCGGTGGCGCCCATGATGACGAACAGGAAGAAACCGGTCATCACCACTTCACACACCAGCGCCGCCAGCATGCTGTAGCCGCCCGGGGAGTGCTCGCCATAGCCGTTGGAGGCAAAGCCCGCCGCCAGATCGAAACCGGCCTGACCGCTGGCAATCACATAGAGCACCGCCGCTGCCGCAATCCCGCCCAACACCTGAGCGACCATGTAGGGCAGCACGCCGGAGGCCGGGAAACGACCGCCGGCCCAGAGACCAATGGTCACGGCCGGGTTCAGGTGACAGCCCGAGATATGGCCGATGGCGTAAGCCATGGTCAGCACGGTCAGACCGAACGCCAGCGCCACGCCAAGCAGGCCGATGCCGACGTTCGGAAAGGCGGCGGCCAGCACGGCGCTGCCGCAGCCCCCCAGCACCAGCCAGAAGGTGCCCATGAATTCAGCTGCAAAAGGTTTCACTTCTCAACTCTCCCAATGATGGATGAAGCGGGAGCCAGCGGCTCACCGGGCCGCACCACGCGGCCGGCGCACATTATGGGAGTCCCGATCGGGCAAGCGAAGGGAAGCGATGAAGGCCGAAAAACGTGACTCGCGTCACAAGTTATTGATTAACTGAGAAGATTGTCGTTAGCGTCCGGGCGGGCTGCGCCTCGTAGCAGGCAGGCAGTGCGACAGCTTGTAACTCTGTTGAGGCTTTTGCCGACAGCCGCCACTGCCAGAGAGGCAACCAATCGGCACAGGGCCGCTTGCCTGAGATTGCCGGAATCAGACCGGCAATGTCGGCTCAGCGGTAACGACCGCGCACCGATCCCGTGCTGCGCCCGGCCATCTTGATCAGGATCTGGCGGGTATGGAAATGGCAGAGCGCCACCCCGAGGGCATCCGCCGCATCCGCCTGAGGGGTGGCCGAGAGCTTGAGCAGGTGAGTCACCATGTGCTGCACCTGCTCCTTGGCGGCGCCGCCGGTGCCCACTACCGCCTGCTTGATTTGGGTGGCCGAGTATTCGCTCACCGGCAGCAGGGCATTGACCGCCGCCACGATGGCGCTGCCGCGAGCCTGACCCAGCTTCAAAGCCGAATCGGCATTGCGCGCCATAAAGACCCGCTCGATGGCAAACTCGTCCGGCTTGAACTGGGTGATGATCTCGCTCACCCCGTCATAGACCTGCTTGAGGCGCGACGGCAGCTCGCCCAAGTCGGTGCGGATGCAACCAGAGCCCAAGTACTCCGCCTTGCCCGCCACGATGCGAATGACCCCGTAACCTGTGATGCGTGAACCCGGGTCTATCCCCAAAATGATGCTCATGGACGGGCCACCCTGGCCATCATGGCGGGGATCCGCTCCCGTTTGGCAAGGGCAGCCAGCCGGCCACCCCGTTTCAATAGCTGGTTCATCACACTCTGTCGCTCTGCTGGCAGTTCATGGCCGCCAAGATAGCAAACAAGCGCCCGCTTGGCTTGTGCGGCAGCGCCCCCGCCAATCAACTGCGCAGGGATGCGCCATCTCATACAGTGGTCCGGCGATTTTTTCGCCCGCAGCCCGCCGATGACTTGGGCAAACCGGCGCGGCGCTCACCCTCACTCCCCCGCCAAGGCCACCAGTTGCTCTGCCAGCCGGTGGCCGTGCAGGTAGCTTTCAATCAGCGCGCCGTCGGCCTGTCCCGTCTCAATCTGCTGATACCAGTGAGCCAGCATGGCGGCAAAGCCCCGTTGGGTAAGCACCGACTGCCAGTCGTCGGGGGCCAGGGTCTGCACGGTTTTATCGCGGGCCAGGGTGCCCCGGGTGCAGTTCTCGATATGCAGGGAGAGGTTGTCGCCATAGGCATCGATGCGCTCCTCGGTGAGACCGGCGCTGCGGTTCATGCTGCCGCTCACCGCCACCTGCCCGCTCTGCCAGGCCACGCTCACCCCGGCCAGCAGCGCCGGCTGGCGGGCACAGCGCCGCAGCACCGCATGCAGATCTCCATCCGGTGCGCCGCCATAGAAGCAGAGGCTGTCGAGCACATGGATAAAGTCGTCGAACAAAAATGCGCGCGGTGCCCCCGCCAGGGCGTGACGGTGCTTTTGCCAGTTGAGCTCGGTAAGCAGCTGGCCGCGGGCCGCGCTCATGGCAGGCAGATAACGGCGGTTGAAGCCGACAAACAGCGGACGGTTCTGCGCCAGCGCCAGGTTGGCAAGCTCCTCTACCCCGGCAAGAGTGTCGCACAGCGGCTTGTCGACAAAGGTGGGGATGCCGGCGCGCAGGCACTGGGCAGCCAGCTCAAGGTGCACAGCAGTGGCGGCGTGGATCATCACCGCATCCGGGCGGCTTGCCAGCAAGTCGCCCAGCTCGGTAAAGCACTCGGCGATCCGGTACTGACGGGCCAGCTTATCCAATACCGCTGGATTGCGGGTACAGAGCAGCGGGGTGACTCGCTCGTCACTGGCAAGCAGCGGCAGATAGGCTTTCTGGGCGATATCACCAAGACCTACGAGGGCAATGCGCATGGGGACTCCTTGTGGCGGCGGGTTATGGGCGCCGTTTTATCCGGCAACGGCTGACAGGGTAGCATCCCCGCCGACCCGGACACAGCCGGTGGCTGGCCCAGCCCCGCCCTCTGCCCGGGGAGTGTCATTTTTGGCTCCATCTGGCTAAGATGCCCGCTTTTGGACACAAGAAGCGCCAAGGAGTGCCATGCCAACCTCAACCCTGCTCTCGCTGTTTCGCTACAAGGCCTGGGCCGATGGCGAACTGCTGGATGCCCTCGCCACCCTGGATACCGCGCAATATGGCGAGGCCCACCACACGGCCCTGCGCATCTTCAACCATATCCATGTGGTCGATGCCATCTTCAAGGCCAATCTGCTGGGGGAACGGCACGGTTTTACCGCCACCAATACCCCGGAGACGCCGACCCTGGCGATGCTGCGTAGCGCCATCAGCAAGCTGGATGCCTTGTATCTGGATTACGTTGCCGGCCTGAGCCAGGCAGATGCCGAGGCCGTGCTCTCGTTCAACTTCGTGGATGGCGACAAGGGGCAGATGAGCCGCGCCGAGATGCTGCTGCACCTGGTGACCCACGGCGGCTATCACAGGGGGGCGGTCGGGCGCATTCTGGTGCAGTGCGGGATCACGCCGCCGCGCGATACCCTGACCACCTTTTTGCATCGCAGCGAACCCGGGCGGCGGGGCTATGCCCCCTCGGCGGATAACGAGGCCCGCCCATGAAACGCGCCGGTCTGCGGCTCACGCCACTGCTGCTGATCGGGCTGCTGAGCGGCTGCGCCGCCGCCATCGATCACTACTCGGGGCGCTTTCGCAACACCCTGGCAGCGGGGGAAACCCGCGCGACCATTCACGCCGAACTGGGCGAGCCCCAGCTCTGCCAGCAGGCCGCCTTTCTGACCGAGGATAAGGTGCAGGGCTGTGATCGCTTTACCGTGCTCGGCAAGATCCACAAACGCGGTGACGGCAATGGCCAGGCCACGGCGAGCGCCGTGACAATGGGGTTGGGGGAGCTGATCCTGATACCGATGACGGTGGCCGGCGTGGCGGCGGATTACACCCAGCGCCACACCCTCACCGTCTATTACGACCGGGATGATCACTATCTGTTTCACACCCTGCTCAATGGCAAGGGGCAGGAAGTGTGGCAATAAGGGGCGATAAAGCGGAACGCTTTGCTGCCCCCTGGCCAGGTGACAGCCTTTTGCCGGGTGACTCGGGAAATCCCGTCAAGATTGCTCTCTGCGATCCAGCCACTTGCCCACTCTGGCCCCCAGCTCGGAGCAGACCAGCGCCGTCACGGCAGCCCAGAGCATCTGACTGCCATCAAAGCCCGCCTGCTTTTCAAAGAAAAAAGGCACCAGCAGATTGAAGCCGATAATTCCGAGCAACAGCCCAAGACCGCTCCCCACCTTCTCCCTGCGGGATCGCGTTTTTATTGCCATCTGATTGCTCCTGTTGGGATGAGATAAGGGGGCACCTATCGCCCCTACCAATCTACCCGGCAAGATAACAAAGCCTCCCCCGATGAAGACAGTCATCTTTTGAGCTTGGACATCCAATCCTTATCACTACCGCTCGATGGCCAACTGCTAGGGGCTGACCTCTGCTGGGTGATGTGAAGGATCCGGAGCCAAGAGAGTTTGATACCGATCAAAAAACGAAACTTTTCTGATTGTTAAGTCAATTTGATACTCACATCCGCAGTTTCGTTTGGCTTACCATAGCCATCCAGAACCTGTTGAACTGCGATGGGTTGCTGCCAGCGCGGGCCAAGAGTGCATATTGGAAGCTGTAATTCCTGAGCTGCTACATATTTTCGCTAATACAGTGTTTCCTAAGCATGAAATTAGAAGCCTAGAAACCAGAGAGAAAATAAATTTCGTGAGGAGAATAATGTATGGATACCGCTTTATGTACTCTGGATAACTCACATTGGAAAGCATCAGAATTCTTTGCACTAAGCGATGCCGAGCTACAAACACGCAGACGCAATCTTGTGTGTTCTACATGTGGTGGTGACGCTTGGTTTAGGCAATCAAGCTATGGAAATAAATCACCTCACTTTTGTGCCCACCATATTGACCAATGTATAGAGGCAACAAATTATGAAGTTGTAGGTGAGGGCGATGGTGGAGATGGGCAACCTGCGGCTGAACCAGATAGTGGAATTATTATCGATTTAGGTTTGGATAAGAATTACTCAATAGATGTAAAACAAAAAGATGTTGACCTTCATATTGCCACGGGCCAGCAAAGAGCCCCAATAAAAATTACGAATGCTGGTGGAATAGATTATCCAGCACACTTAACGTTAAAAAACATACTTTATAAATTAGTTCGCTCTGACAAGCTTTATTTGTCTGATACAAAAGTCATTCTCCCTGACAATAGATTTCCAGAGCTGCCAGATAGAGCCAACAAACTATTTGTTAACTTTAAAGATGTTAGCGAAGATCTCAATCAAAAAAAACGTATCTACTGGGGATTCATTAGTGATGCAGGGTACACTCCAGATGGCAAATTATGGTTGAATGCTGGTCGTCGAACAGATGGACTAAGTGTTGCAATTAACCCTGACATCACAGAACCTTTTAGAGAGTACTTCAAGGTTACAGAGTCATTAGAGCAACTTGAAGGCTGTCATGCATTAATAATTGGTGATTGCTATTATACCGGTAAAGGAAAACCTGTAATTTGGTGTGCAAATTTAGATTTTATCGTATTACGCCGCTACAATTTTGAGTCTGAACTATAAGTAAAATTAGCGGCCGTTAGTCGAACATATGAGATGAGAAAAAATGCCATACTCAGCAACAGTTTTTAATGTATTAATTGCATCACCATCTGATGTGCCGAATGAACGCCAAGCGATAGCAGAAAGTTTGCATGAATGGAATTCACTTCATTCAGAAAGCACTGGAAAGGTACTCTTGCCCGTTATGTGGGAGTCTCACAGCGCTCCTAGCATGGGGGACCGCCCTCAAGGCATTATTAATGAGTTAGTTGTTAAGTCCTGCGATATGTTAATTGGTGCGTTCTGGACTCGCATTGGCTCACCAACAGGTGTCGAGAACAGTGGAACTGTCGAAGAAATAAAATGGTTTCTGAAAAATAAAAAACCTGTAATGCTTTATTACTCTGACGCCCCCGTTCAGCCAAGCAAAATAGATAATAATCAACTAGAAAAGCTTGAAGAATTTAAAACAAGCATTCGCAATCAAGGTATTCAAGAAAGCTATTCCACCGTTGAAGAACTCAAAACAAAACTATCTCGTCATCTAACTATTGTAACACGAGGCATCTCTGTGGGAACTGTGGTTGCTGCCTCTGTAGTTAAAGAAGCAAAGGAATCAACGAAATCTGTATCGACAATTCCATCACCGATTGCAAAAAATACACAAAGCGCTCGAGACTTAGCCATTTATCTTGAGGACTACACAGAAAAATCCTTTGTTGTTCGTGGTGACACTAAGTCAAAAAAAGAAGAGTTAAAATCCCTCGGTGGAAAATGGATCAAAACTCGAGATGGTAGTTCCGCGTGGAATTTTTCAAAAAAGAAAATAGAAGAAGTAGGAAAACTCCTTGAAATAGAACCAATTTTAACAAAGATATAGTATCGACGTTTATGAACCATGAAGATGTGGTGTATTGTACTAAATACACCATATTTATGACATAGATGGTTCTTTCCAGAAAATAAAAACGAAACGTTCCCATACGGAAAAAATAAAAAAGGCGACCATTTGGTCGCCTTTTTATTTCTATCGCTTTGCTAATCAGCAAATATCACCGAGCAGGTCGCTTGGCGCCATTCCCTTTGGCCGCAGGCTTGCCGCCTTGAGTGGCAGGTTTGGCACCCGGCTTGGCAGAGCCGGCGCGGGTCGGGGTCTTGCCCTTGTGGGCCGGTTTGCTCTTACCAGCACTCTGGCCTGCGCCCTGACCTGTACCTTGCGAACTGGGCTTGCCGTTGCCAGCCCCTTTCTGGAGCTGGGATCCCACCGGTTTGCCATTGCCGGCCTTGCCGCCATTTCTGCTGGCCGCTGAGGCATTGGCTGCACCGGCCTCGCTGCGGGCGGCCTTGTTGCCCGCCCCGTTGCTGCGCTGATGGGTGATGGCACTGTGGCGGGTCAACGCGGGCTTGAGGCCCTTGCTGCGGCTGCGTTCGGCCTTGGCTTCGCCACGGCCTTCCGGCGGCACCAGGCAGTCGGGGCCGTTGCCAATCAGGTGGCCCTTGCCCATCTCCAGCAGGGCTTCGCGGATCATCGGCCAGCCGGCTGGATCGTGATAGCGCAGCAGCGCCTTGTGCAGGCGACGGCGACGCTCCCCTTTCACCACGAACACGTCCCCGCCCTGGCGGCTCACCTTGTTGAGCGGGTTTTTCTCGGTGTAATACATGGTGGTGGCGTTGGCGAGCGGCGACGGGTAGAAGTTCTGCACCTGATCGAGCTTGAAGCGGTTGGACTTGATCCAGAGCGCCATGTTCACCATGTCTTCATCCGTGGTGCCCGGGTGGGCCGAGATGAAGTAGGGGATCAGGTACTGCTGCTTGCCCGCCTCTTTGGAGTACTTGTCGAACAGCTCCTTGAAGCTGTAGTAGCTGCCCATGCCCGGCTTCATCATCTTGGAGAGCGGGCCCTCCTCGGTGTGTTCCGGCGCGATCTTGAGGTAGCCGCCGACGTGGTACTTGGCCAGCTCCTTGATGTAGCGTGGATCTTCCACCGCGATGTCGTAGCGCACGCCGGAGGCGATCAGGATCTTCTTGATGCCCTTGAGGTCGCGCGCCTTGCGATAGAGGTTGATGGTCGGGCTGTGGTCGGTGTCCATGTGCGGGCAGATGGTCGGCCAGACGCAGGAGGCGCGCCGACAAGTCTGCTCGGCCTTGGGGCTCTTGCAGCGCAACTTGTACATATTGGCGGTGGGGCCGCCCAGATCCGAGATGACGCCGGTAAAGCCCGGCACCTTGTCGCGGATCTCTTCGATTTCTTTCAAGATCGACTCTTCCGAGCGGCTCTGGATGATGCGCCCTTCGTGCTCGGTGATGGAGCAGAAGGAGCAGCCGCCGAAGCAGCCGCGCATGATGTTGACCGAGGTCTTGATCATGTCGTAGGCCGGGATCTTCTCGTTGCCGTAGGCCGGGTGCGGCACCCGTTGGTACGGCAGGCCAAACACCCCGTCCATCTCGTCGGTTTCGAGCGGGAAGGCGGGCGGGTTGACCCAGATGATGCGATCGCCGTGGGCCTGGGAGAGCGCGCGGGCGCAGCCCGGGTTGGTCTCGTGGTGCAGGATGCGCGACGCATGGGCGTAGAGCACCTTGTCCTCCTTCACCCGCTCGAACGCCGGCAGCTTGACGTAGGTCAGCTCCCAGGGTTTTTGCTTAGGGGGCTGCACCAGGATGGGCTTGGCCTCCTGCTCCACCGGCGCAGTGCCCTCATCATCAGAGCAGGGGGCCCCTTCCATATAGGGGTTGGGGATGGGATCGATGCGGCCAATCTGGTCGAGCTTGCTCGAATCCACCCCGCGCCAGCCCGGCAGCGGCTCCTTGCGGATGACGGCGGTACCGCGAATGTCCTGCATGGTGTCGATGGTCTCGCCGCCTGCGATGCGGTGCGCCACCTCGATCAGCGGCCGCTCGGCGTTGCCATAGATGAGGATGTCGGCCTTGGCGTCGATCAGGATGGAGCGACGGATGGTCTCGGACCAGTAGTCGTAATGGGCGATGCGGCGCAGGGATGCCTCGATGCCGCCGATGACCACCGGCACCTCTTTATAGGCCTCTTTGCAGCGCTGGGTATAGACCAGGGTGGCACGATCCGGCCGCTTACCGCCCACATCCCCCGGGGTGTAGGCGTCGTCGTGGCGCAGCTTCTTGTCGGCGGTGTAGCGGTTGATCATAGAGTCCATGTTGCCCGCCGTCACCCCGTAGAACAGGTTCGGCTTGCCCAGGCGCATAAAGTCATCCTTCGATGACCAGTCCGGCTGGGCGATGATGCCGACCCGAAAGCCCTGGGATTCGAGCATGCGGCCAATGACCGCCATGCCGAAACTCGGGTGATCCACGTAGGCATCACCGGTCACCAGCACGATGTCGCAGCTGTCCCAGCCGAGCTTGTCCATCTCCGCGCGGGACATGGGCAGGAAGGGCGCCGTGCCGTAGCACTCGGCCCAGTAACGGGGATAGGAGAAGAGGTTGGTAACCGGCTGCATTTTGACCACCTGGAACAATTCGGGTCGCGCATTATACCGGCAGAGCAAGGCGGGGGCGACGGCTTTTTGCCCCTACGATAGATGCGGAAAAGGCGAGCCAGCGGGGCTCGCCTCAAAAGTGCAGGTCAATTGTCGGCTCAGGCCAGGACGCGAGCCAGCACAATGCGGTTGTAGTGGCGCTGCAGCAACTGATAGCCGCCCAGCAGGCACCAGACCAAGGCGGGCGCCAGGAACACCGGGTGGGTGGCCAGGCGCAGCATCAGCAGGCCCAGCAGGATCAGCGCAAACGGCCGGCTCTCGTAGAGCCACAGCGGCCAGCCCTGCTTTCGCAGCTGCTGCTTGTCGGGCCGGCGATAGGCGCCGCGTCGAAACCAGGCCAGCGAACCGGCCAGATAGAATGCCAACCCGGCCAGCAACAGCCCCGGCTGATCGGCAATCCCCAACAACAGCAAACCGCTGCCCATATAGGCAAAGGGCAGCGGTTCATAAATGGCTGATGGCAACATAGCTCACCTCAACATTAAACTGGCTATATATTAACCCGCTTACCCGAGGATGCCATCAGCTTGCAGTGCTTTTCACCTATATGGGTGTAGGCATCAGGTCGCCGGTTTGTCCTGCTGCGAGACGGCCTCGCTGGCCGCCAGCGCTTCATCCACTTGTTGATCCCGCGCTCCAGTCATGCCGGCCCGTTTGGCCAGCAGATGGTAAATGGCGGGCACCAGCAGCAGGGTCACCAGAGTCGCAAGCGATAGGCCGAAGAAGACCACGGTGCCCACCGACATCCGGCTTTCATACCCCGCCCCCATGGAGAGCATCAGCGGCACGGCCCCTATGATGGCGGTGAGCGAGGTCATCAGGATCGGGCGCAAGCGGCGCACCGAACCTGCGATGATCGCCTCGTCGAACTCCTCGCCGCGCTGGCGCAGCTGGTTGATGAACTCGACGATGAGGATGCCGTTC
The DNA here is from genome assembly GCF_963888745.1 of Aeromonas sp. DNRA1. Classification (NCBI taxonomy): domain Bacteria; kingdom Pseudomonadati; phylum Pseudomonadota; class Gammaproteobacteria; order Aeromonadales; family Aeromonadaceae; genus Aeromonas; species Aeromonas sp. DNRA1. The sequence goes on from NZ_CAWPKQ010000001.1 coordinate 887,913, forward strand.
TTGGTCACCATGCCGATCAGCATGATCATGCCGATCTGGCTGTAGATGCTCATCTCCTGCCCCGTCAACCAGAGGCCGAGCAGACCGCCGAAGATGCCAAGCGGCACCGTCACCATCACCACCGCCGGGGTCAGCATGCTCTCGAACTGGGCCACCAGCACCAGATAGACCACCAGCAAGGCCAGAGCGAACACCATCACCATCTCGCCCTGGTTGTCGCGATAGTCCTTGGACTCGCCGGCATAATCCACCGTCATGCCGCTTGGCAGGTTGGCGCTGGCCCAGCCGTCCAGGTAATCCAGCGCCTCGCCCAAGGTGTGGCCCGGCGCCAGATCCGCAGTCAGGGTCACCGCCTTCTGGCGCTGGTAGTGGTTGAGGCGCTGCGGGCTCGCCACTTGCTTGACGGTGGCCAGGGTCGAGAGGGTCACCATCTCGCCATTGGCCGCCTTGAGGTAGATGCGGCTCAAGTCGGAGACGCCGTTGAAGTCGCGCTGGTTGGCACGCAAATAGACGTCGTACTCCTCACCCCTGTCCACATAGGTGGTCTGGCTGATGCCGCCGAGCAGGGCCTGCAGGGAGCTCGCAACGGTGGAGACCGGGATGCCAAGCTGATTGGCCCGGTCCCGCTCTATGGTCACCTGCAGTTCCGGGGTTTTCTCGGCATAGTCGAGATCCGGCGTCTCCATCAAACCGCTCTGGGCTGCCGCCTCTTTCAGGGCCAGCCCCTGCTGATAGAGCTCGGCGTAATCGGAGCCCTGCAGCACGAACTGCACCGACGCGGTGGAGCCGCCGCGAAAGCCCGGCTGGAAGGTGCGGATCATCACGTCCGGAATACCGGCCAGCCGCCCGCTCAGGGACTTGGCAAACTCGGTGGCGGTCTCATCCCGCTCGGCCCAGTCGGTGAGCTGGATGATGGCCATGCCGGTCTGATCGCCGCCGCGACCGAAGGCCGGGGTGCTGAAGCTCATGGCCTGCACCACCCCCTTGCCAAGCAGCGGCATGATGGCCGCCTCCACCTGCTGCATGTTGCGCTTCATCCGCTCGATGCTGGTGCCCTCGGCCCCCTTGACGAACACGTAGAGTACGCCCCGATCCTCGGTCGGGGTCAGGCTGGTAGGCAACTGGGCAAACAGAGCGCCGATGCCGCCAAGGCAGAGCACCAGCACCAGCGGGGTCCAGCGTGAATGGTGCAGCATCCAGCCGAGCAGCCGGCGGTAGTGGGTCTCCACCCAGCCGAGGCCACGATCGAGCGCCGCCGTCAGCCGGTTGGGCCGATCCACCGAGCGCATCAGCCAGGAGCCCATGGCCGGGGTCAGGGTGAGCGCGATCAGCGACGAGAAGAGCACCGCCAGCGACAGCAGGATGGCGAACTCGGTAAAGAGCCGGCCCACCATGCCATCCATGAAGGCAATGGGCACGAACACCATCACCAGCACGGCGGTGGTGGCGATCACCGCAAAGCCCACCTCGCGGGTGCCGTGCCAGGCGGCCAGCAGGGGCGGCTCGCCGCGCTGCAGATGGTGGTGAATGTTCTCCACCACCACGATGGCGTCATCCACCACCAGACCGATGGCGAGAATGAGCGCCAGCAAGGTGATGAGGTTGATGGAAAAGCCCAGATACCAGGCACCGATAAAGGCGGAGATGAGGGAGACCGGCACCGTGATGGCCGGAATGAGGGTGGTACGCCCCTGCCCCAGAAACAGGTAGAGCACGGCCACTACCAGCACGGCGCAGATGGCCAGGGTCTCATACACCTCGTCGATGGCCTGCTTGATGAAGATGGTGGAGTCGTAGTCGACCTCCAGGGTCGCCCCCTCCGGCAGGAAGCGCTGCATCTCGGCCATCTTCTTCTCGACCCCCTGCGCCACTGCCAGCGGGTTGGCGGTGGACTGGGCGACGATGCCGATCCCCAGGCTCTCGCGGCCGTTGCGCTGGTAGGCGCTGTCTTCGTTCTTGGCCCCGACCTCCACATCGGCGATGTCGGCCAGATAGATGCTCTGGCCGTTGGTGGCGGTGCGCACCTGCAGCGCCTGGAAATCGGCGGCGGTGTGGTAGAGGCGGGCGATCTGCACCGCCATGGTCATGCTGTTGTTGCGGATCTCGCCGCCCGGCAGCTCGATGTTCTCGCGCTTGAGGGCGTCCTGCACGTCCGCCACCGTGACGCCGCGCGCCGCCATGTCGGCTGGGCGCAGCCGCACGTACATCACCTGGGTCAGATCGCCGGAGAGCGACACCTCGCTCACCCCGTCCACCAGGCTCAAGGGATCCACCAGTACCCGGTTGGCATAGTCAGTCATGGCGGTGCGGTCCATCTGGGTGCTGCTGAAGTTGAGCCAGACCGCCACGTCGCCGTTGCCGTTGTCCTTGGTGACCAGGGGTTCGTCCACCTCGTCCGGCAGCTTGGGACGGGCACGGGAGATGGCGTCGCGCACATCCGAGATCCCCTCCACCATGTTCCAGCCGAGCTTGAACTCCACCGTGATGACAGAGCGCCCCTTGCGGGTCACCGAGTTGATGTTCTTGATGCCGCTGATGCCGGAGAGCTGATCCTCGATGGGCTTGGTGACCTGACTCTCCATGACGGCGGGGGCGGCCCCCTCGTACATGGTGGTGATGGAGACGGACGGGGTCTGCACGTCCGGCATCTCCCGCACCGTCAGCTTGGAAAACGCCACCAGACCGAACACGGTGAGCAGCGCGCTCAGCACCACCGCCACCAGCGGGCGGCGCACGGAAATATCGGAGAGCCACATCAGCCTTTGACCTCCGCCAGATCGTGCACGCTGACGCCGTCACGCAGGTTGACCAGCCCCTCGACCACGATGCGATCGCCCACCTTGAGCCCTTCGGTCACCCACACCTCTTCGCCATGGGTATCCCCCAGCACCACTGGCACCCGCTTGACCTTGCCATTGGGCTCGAGACGATAGACGAAACGCTGCTCGCCGGCATACTCCACCGACTGGGCGGGGATCAGGGTCATCTTCTGTGGCGGCAGGGAGAGCTCGACGTTGAGCAGCATGCCGGGGCGCAGCTGGCCGTCAGGATTGGGGATGATCACCCGCGCCTTGATGTTCTGGGTATCGTTGGAGACGCGGCTGTCCAGCGTCTCCAGCACGCCGCGGAAAGCTTGATCCGGCCAGGCCGAACTGGTCGCCGTCACCGCCATGCCGGGGCGCAGCAGCGAGAGGTAGCGCTCAGGCACCGCCAGATCGAGCCGCAGCTTGGCCAGCTCGTCCAGGTGGAGCAGGGTATCGCCGCTGTTGACCAGGGCCCCTTCGCTCAGATCGATGAGGCTGACCGAGCCGTCGAACGGCGCCAGCAGGGTGCGCAGGGAGAGTTCGTACTTGGCGGCATCGGCGCGGGCCTGAGCCTGGGCAACCGTAGCCTCCTGCCCTTCCAGCTCCGAGGTAGTGATGGCACCGCGCGCCACCAGCCGGCGCATGTCCCGCAGCTTGCGGCTCTCGTCGCGCACGCTGGCGCTCTGCTCGGCCAGCTCCGCCTGCTGCTTGCCAGCGTCGAGGGCAATCAGCACGTCCCCCTGCTTGACCTGCTGGCCGGAGCGCACCGCGATCTTGACGATGCGGCCAGTCACCTCCGGGCTTATCACCACGGAGCGGTTGGCGGCCAGCTTGCTCACCAGCTTGATGGAGGGTTCGGCCAGGCTCTGGCTGACCGTCTGCGCCCGGATGTTGACCTGACGTGGCTGGGGTTTGCCGACAGGGGCGGAGTGGCGGTAATACCAGCCGGCGGAAATCAGCAGAGAGAGGCAGGCAAGCACCAGCCATATACGCATTTTCATCAAGCAATCCATGAAATTAAGAGAAAAGAGGGCACTTCCTCAATGATGGTCACCATGTTACCCCCTGACTATGCCGTGACTATGTATAAATGTGACAAAACGTAACAGAAACGGCGATATTTGATTGAAATAGCAGTAGCAGAAGACGGGCTTCACGATTGTGCCCTAAACTGATGCTCCGAACCTGTCCGGATCCCGCCTAACGCCTATGCCTGAACCCAGATCTCATTTTGTTACCTATCGTCTGCAATGGCTGCTCTGCGCCTTCGTCGCCCTGCTGCTGGCCATCACTCTCAAGCTGACCCTGACCCAGGTCACCGACCATTATCAGAGCGATACCCTCAGCACCGCCTCCCGCTTGAAATCCCAGTTTCAGCAGATGGAAACCTTTCTCGAGGCGATGCGCGGTCAGGCAGAAGAGCGGCTGCGCAGCAACCCGCAATCCGCCCTCACCCAGCAGCTCTACGGCGCCCTGCGGGAGAATGGCGACCAGGGCTTTGCGCTGGATCGGGTGCCCGCCAACCTGCCCAAGGGGCTGAGCGGCAACCTGACCGGACTGGGACCGCTGCCAGCCCCCGGCAGCCCACGCGCCGCCAGGCTGCACCTGGCGCTGAGCCTCTCCCCCCTGCTCTCCACCGCCAGCAAGCTGCTGGGGGACAAGGTTGGCTGGATCTACTTCACCGGGGTCGATGACTTCATCTACCTCTACCCCTGGGTTCCCACCAGCCAGTTTCACTTTCGGCGCAACATCTATCTCAAGTCCTACTGGCAGGATGCCCTGAAGCAGAAGGAGAAGAGCCTGCGCGCCACCGTCTCGCGCCCCTACGAGGACTTTGCCGGCGCGGGCCAGATGATCACCCTGTCACAGCCCATCGTGAAGGATCAGGTGCTGGTGGGGGTCATCAGCATCGATGTGCTGCTCTCCCGGCTGAAGCAGCTGCTGCGCGAATCCACCCCAGGTATCGGCTGCCTGTTTCTGATCAACCAGCATCAGCAGATCCTGGCCAGCAACGCACAGGAGGAGGGGCTGGTCCCAAAGCCGTCAAAGGCTCGGGATGGCTACCACTGGCAGCAGGGGGCCTTTCAGTTCCAGTACGACATTCCTGACACCGAGCTCACCCTGCTTCACCGCATCCCCCTGTCCTCGCTGCTGTGGGCCCTGCTCTGCCAGTCCGCCCCGACCCTGATCGCCCTGTTCTTCATGGCCTGGGCCGTGCTTGCCAATCTCAAGTCCCGCCGCCTGAACCGGCAGCTGGACTACCTCTCTCGCCACGATGCCCTGACCGGTGCCTTCAACCGCCACTACTTCGACGAGTTTGAGCGCCGCCATCAGCAGCGCGGGGGCAGCGTCGGGGTGATCATGTTCGACTGCGATCACTTCAAGCAGGTCAACGACCGCTTTGGCCACGAGGTGGGCGATCAGGTGCTGATCCAGCTGGTGCGCCTGTGCCAGCAGCACCTGCGCCGGGAAGACGCCCTGATCCGCTGGGGCGGCGAGGAGTTTCTACTGCTGGCGGCCAAAGGGGGCGAACCACTCGACCAGCTGGCCGAGCAGCTGCGTCTGCGCATCGCCAGCCACCCCTGGCAGGAGCTGGCGCCGGCCCTGGCGGTGACCGTCAGCCTGGGTTACCACCACAGCACTACCGATACCCAGTTGCAGGAGGCCATTCGGCGGGCCGACGTGGCGCTCTATCAGGCCAAGGCCAACGGTCGCAATCGCAGCGAACGCTGGCAGGATGACGGCGCCGGCAACTGCGGGTAAGCTGGCTTTCTCACTCACTCCTGGAGAGACAAAGTGGCACGAAAACCCCGTGTGGGACTGGCTCTTGGCAGCGGCGCGGCCCGTGGATGGGCACACATCGGCATCATACGGGCGCTGGAGCGGCTCGGCGTCAAACCGGATCTGGTGGCGGGATGCTCCATCGGCAGCTTTGTCGGCGCCGCCTATGCCGCCGGTGAACTGGATAAATTGGAGAGCTGGGTACGCGGCTTCAGCCGCTTGCAGGTGGTCAGCCTGCTCGACCCGGCCCTCTCCGGCGGCCTGTTTCGTGGCGAGAAGGTGTTCGGCATCGCCGCCAACCACCTCGGCGATCCCGCCATCGAAAGTCTGCCGCTCCCCTTTGCCTGCGTCGCCACCGAGCTCGATACCGGCCGCGAGATCTGGCTGCAGCAGGGACCGCTGCGCCAGTGCGTGCGCGCCTCCTGCGGCATGCCGGGCATCCTGACCCCGACCCGGGTCGAGGATCGCTGGCTGGTGGACGGCGCCGTGGTCAATCCGGTGCCCATCTCGCTGGCCCGCGCCATGGGGGCCGAGGTGGTGATCGCCGTCAATCTCAACGCCGACATGCACCAGCCCTGGACCGACGAGCCGGATGAACCGAGTGGCGGCAACCGCTTCAGCCAGTGGTTCAACCGGGGCGACAGCCCCAACACGCCGGGCATGTGGAGCGTGATGACCGGCTCCATCAACATCATGCAGGAGCGCATCACCCGCGCCCGGATGGCCGGCGACCCGCCCGAGATCCAGCTCTGCCCGCGCCTTGGCAGCTTCTCCATCATGGATTTCCACCGCGCCAGCGACGCCATCAACGAGGGCGAAGCCTGCGTCGAGCGCAACCTCGACCAGCTCAAGGATGAACTCGGCCGCCTCGGTGTGCTCTAGTACGGTTCACCAGATTCGTCCTGCCCAACAAAAAGAGCGCCTTATGGCGCTCTTTTGCTGTGGGAACTGTGAGCCCAACCTTGCTGGCTAGAACAGCCCCAACCCTTTGAGCATCACGATCAGGATCAACAGCGGCGACACGTAACGAATGATGAAGAACAGAGGTTTGAGGATCGCCAGCTCCAGTTCACCGCCGTTGGTCAGCGCCTCCTTCATTCGCTCGAAGCCCCACACCCAGCCCACGAACAGGCAGAGGAAGATGCCGCCAAGGGGCATCAATACGTTGGAGGAGACGAAATCGAACAGGTCGAAGAAGGTCTTGCCGGCGATATGAACCTCCGCCAGCGAGCTGTTGGAGAGCGCACAGGTCGACCCCACCGCCCCCAGCACCAACAGGTTGAGCAGGGTCGCCCTGGGGCGGCTCATGCGAAATCGCTCTGACACCACCGAGACCGGCACTTCCAGAATGGAGAGCATGGCGCCGGTGGCGGCGATGGCGGAGAGCACGAAGAACAGCACCATGAACAGGTGACCGAACGGAATGCTGGCGAAGACCGCCGGAATGGTGATGAACAGCAGGGAGGGACCGGCGGTGGGCTCAAAACCGAAGGCGAACACCGCCGGGAAGATGGCGATGCCGGCTAGCATGGAGACGAACAGGTCGGCACACATCACCCGGAAAGTGGTCAGCGGGATATTCTGATCATCCCGAAAGTAGCTGCCATAGGTCATCATGCAACCCATGCCGATGGAGAGCTTGAAGAAGGCCAGCCCCATGGCGGTCAGCACCACCCCGGCCGTTATCTTGGAAAAATCCGGTGAGAACAGAAAATGCAGCCCCTGGCTCGCACCCGGCAGGGTCAGGCTGCGGATGCCGATAACAAGCAACAGGATAAAGAGCACCGGCATCAGCTTCTTGGTCACCGCCTCGATCCCCTTGGAGACCCCCATCAGCAGGATGCTGCCCATCAGGGCCAGCACCAGCCACTGCCAGAGCAGGCTCTGCAGTGGGTCGCTTATCAGCGCTCCGAAGGCCGCCCCGGTCACCTTGGGATCGGTCGACAGGATGGAGCCGTCAACGGCCTTGAAGATGTAGGCAAAGACCCAGGCAGCCACTTCGGAATAGAAGGACATGATAAGGAAGGCAGCCAACACCCCCATGGCCGCAATCAACCACCAGGGCTGCCCCTTGGGGGCCAGCTTGCTGAGGGTGGTGACGGCATCGGACTTGCCTTTGCGCCCCAGCATGATCTCGGAGATCATCACCGGCAGACCGACCAGCAGCGTCGCGATGACATAGACCAGCAGGAAACCGGCGCCGCCGTTTTCGCCCGTCAGGTAGGGAAACTTCCAGATATTTCCCAGCCCGACGGCTGAGCCCAGGGTGGCGGCAAGGACGCCGAATTTGCTGGTAAAGCCATCTCTGGCCTTGGGGGTGATTTGACTCATGCTTGTCTCACTGTGCGCATCATGCGAGGGATACCGCTAATTTTAGCGGTCAGAATTTTCTGAGGATTAATCCGGCTTGCCAAGGTATTTTCGTGAAAAGCCTTGGTGAGAGCACAATTAGCCAAATTTAATTAATTTCGTGGGTTGTTTGATGGATAAAAAAATGCCGCCTCGATGGCGGCATTTTTGTCAAAGCTCAATCAAATCAAGCCTTGGCAATATCGTCCGGGCCGATCTGACCGATTTCGGCGACTTTTTTGTCGGCCAGCAGCCAGAGGGTGAACTTGTGCAGTTCCGGGTGATGAGCCAGTGCCACCAGGAAGGCGCCACCAACTTCACGATAACCCAGTTCGTAGTTCTTCAGGGTGGTCGGGGGAACGCCCAGCAGATCTGCAAACTTGGGACGGCTCAGGCCGACCGCTTCACGGATCTGACGGATCTTCTTGCCAACAGTTACGATATTTGAATTCATGTGTTCCATACTCCGTACGGCGGATTGACTCCACCTTTATTTTTCGCGACGACTCGTAGTCAAGTGTATCAGTTTTGAACGGACTCGTTATGGTCGAGCCTCTATCTTTAATCAGCGTCTTTCGACGACAACCCTTGCAAACATCGGGGATGGTAATCGCTCAACCGCCTCAGGTAAACAGTCTCGAAAAGAAACCTTTATTGTTGCCACAGGAATAACTCGTATAATTCGCCGGCTATCCCTTAAGAGTAAGAACTCATGGCGCTTCCCGGCATAATCTCCTGTTTACACCCAGTCACCTCCCCCGCAGAACTCGCTCGCCAACTGCAGCAAGGCCAGCAGACTCGTGCCGAAGCCTTCTGGTTGCCCGCAGCGCTGCACGATCAGGCGACAGCAGTTTTGGCTGCGCTCGATGACAAGAGCAGCCTGTTTCTTGAGCAGCCCGCAACCGGGCTGCCATTGCGCAGTCACGACGGCGTCATGCAGGAAGATGGAACCCTGCTGCTTGGCAATGGCCAGCATCTGGCGCTGGCCAAAGAGCCGGGCGATGGCGGCCTGGTCCCCGTCAACGGGCTGGCCGAGATGGCCGACTGGCTCGAAGCAGGCCACCTGCATTTCTGCTGTTCAGCTGCGGTGCAGCCTGTGGCGCGGGCCATCCTCAACATCTGGCCGCTCGATCCCTACCTGGCCCGTCATTTTTTGTGCAGTTTTACACCCTTACTGTGCGAAGCAACCGAGGCCGATTACCTGGCCGTGTTCCAGGCGAGGGAATTTCCCGCCATGGCGCAATCTGACTGGGTTCAGGCCTATATGAAACTCGAGAAGAGACTGCACCGAGCCTATTTGGATCACTAATTAATTTGGATAAACAGCCAGTTATCCACACGACACAATTTGCCATATGGATTATGTGTGAGCTTGATCATGTTTTGAAATCGGCATAGAGTGCGCCACGTCATCGGAATGACATCGGCTGTTCGTGAAGGGTTGAAGGCATTGCTTACGCTGCCACCCGCTCGCTTGTGCACCAGGAATGTGTGCCTCCCGGATGGATCCGGGATCCCTGCCAGACTCAACGCTGTTGTTCGGCAGAGCCTGCAGCTTACATAAATTAAAAAGTGCGAAGCACGTGAACAACGTGCCATCTCAACGAGGATTTTTTTATGATGAAAATGGCTCCTTCCCTGATCGCCATCGCCATGGCTGCCATGGGTGCAACTGCAGCTCACGCCGCTGACGACATCTACTTCGGTGCCGGTGCCGGTGCTGCCCACTTCAACGGTCTGAACAAGATCGGTGGTGGCGGTTACGCTGGTACTGAAGACGCTGCTGCTGCCAACGCCTTCGTCGGTTACAACTTCACCGAAAACTTCGGTACCGAGTTCGGCTACCAGTACGCTGGCCGCGGCAACACCGATGGTCTGCGTTACGAGAACCAGGGTGCCACCCTGTCCGGTATCGCTCGTCTGCCGCTGGGCGGCGACTTCTCTGCCTTCGCTGAAGGCGGCGCCTACTGGGCTCACACCGATGGTCTGGGCACCAGCGACACCAAAGTATCCCCGCTGGCCGGCCTGGGCGTGACCTACAAGGTTAACGACGCGCTGGATCTGCAAGCTCGTTACCGCTACATGTGGGACGTGGCTGACCTGCACGCAGGCGATGCCCCGGACGACGTACGCTACAAGTCCAACCAGAGCGTTGCGACCCTGGAAGCCGTTTACCACCCGTTCCGCACTTCCTACGTAGCCCCGGCTCCGGCCCCGGTTGTTGAAGAAGCGCCGGCTCCGGCTCCGCAAGTTGTCGAGAAGAACTTCGCCCTGAACTCCGACGTGCTGTTTGCCTTTGGCAAAGACAGCCTGAAGCCGGAAGGCGTTGCTGCCCTGAACGGTCTGTACCAGCAAATCGTTGAATTCCAGCCGAAAGATGGCAACGCTGTTGTCGTTGGTTACACCGACCGCATCGGTTCCGACGCTTACAACCAGAAGCTGTCCGAAGCCCGCGCTCGCACTGTTGCCAACTTCCTGGTCAGCAAAGGCATGGCCGCCAGCAAAGTTGCTGTTGAAGGTCGTGGTGAAGCCAACCCGGTTACCGGCACCAAGTGCAACGGCGTGAAAGCCAAAGCTCAGCTGATCTCCTGCCTGGCTCCGGACCGTCGCGTTGAAGTTCGCGTATCCGGCGTACAAGAAGTTCAGAAGTAATCTGACTCCGTTCAGATGATGCGAAAAGGGGATGCCACGGCATCCCCTTTTGTTTGTCTCCCCGCCACCAACTGACCAAAAACACAGCAAGGCGCGTCACTTTCTGTCAAATCATTTCCCTCTTCCGGCTTTCTGCTACTTCGTGCAGAGCCGCGCCAGCGCTGGATATCTGTACAGAAACTTGATCAACACGAGTCAAAAGAATACAGTAACTCCGCTTGTAAGGCATTGGATGAACTATTAAAAGTGCTTCCGGCCCGGTTAGTTGTCCATGGAGCCAAGGCTTCGTGAGTATCCAGGAACCATCTCTTTTTTCATTCAGGCCAACCGTGGTTCACCATGGAGGTCACAGCTGAATTGTCACTTGTGACCGGTATAACTGAAGAGTGCGCAGTACGCCCTAGCACGGCAAACTCAACGAGGATAAAACGATGAAAATGAAAATGGCACCCGCCCTGATTGCTCTGGCCATCGCGGCCATGGGGACTTCCACCGCTCAGGCTGCCAACGACTGGTATACAGGTATCGGTGCTGGTTGGGCTTATGGCCACGACCTGAACGACTTTGGCAAAGATGCCGACAAGGATGCCACCGCGCTCTCCCTGTTTGGCGGCTACAACTTCAACGATAACTTCGGCGCCGAGCTGGGTTATCTCTACGCCGGCAAGGGTGGCGTCGATGGCGTTGACTTCAAGACCCAGGGCGCAACCCTGTCCGGTCTGGCTCGTCTGCCGCTCGGCGACATCTTCTCCGTGTTTGCAGAAGGCGGCGCCTACTTCAACCACGTCAACGGCAACGGCAGCAGCGACAACGGTACCGCGCCGCTGGCCGGTCTGGGCGTGACCGCCAAGCTCTCTGATCTGATCGATCTGCAGGCCCGTTACCGCTACATGTGGAACCTGGGTGACGAGCAGAAGACCTGGGAAACCAACATGAGCGTGGCCACCCTGGAACTGGTGATGCACCCGAACCGCTCCACTTACGTGGCACCGGTAGCAGCCCCGGCTCCCGAGCCGGTTCCTGAGCCGGTCGTGGTCGACAAAAACTTCGCCCTGAGTTCAGACGTGCTGTTTGCCTTCGGCAAATCCACTCTGAAACCGGAAGGCGTGGCCGCCCTGAACACCCTGTATCAGCAGATCGTCGACGTACAGCCGAAAGATGGCAGCGCCGTGGTCGTCGGTTACACCGACCGCATCGGCTCCGATGCCTACAACCTGAAGCTGTCTGAAGCCCGCGCCCGTACCGTGGCCGACTTCCTGGTCGGCAAGGGTCTGCCTGCCGGCAAGGTAGCCATCGAAGGTCGTGGCGAAGCCAACCCGGTCACTGGCACCCAGTGCAACGGCATCAAGGCCAAGGCCCAGCTGATCGCCTGCCTGGCCCCGGATCGCCGCGTAGAAGTACGCGTCACCGGCGTACAGCAAGTCACCCAGTAAGTCACCTTGGTGACCGAAAAGGAGGCCATCTGGCCTCCTTTTTTATTGCCTGGCGCTCACCCTGAACACCTCGGCTGACCAGCAGATCCCGCTCATTGCCATCCTCGATACCACCTAAGTGGTTAAAAAACCTGCATCGCCTATAAATAGTGGTGGTTGTACACAACAGGGCTTGCGCCCTACTACACCAGACATCGACGAGGATACGCGATGAACATAAGAGTAAAACCTGTTTGGATTGCACTGGCACTGGCAGCCACGGGCGCACAGGCGGCGCCGGACAACGACTGGTACGCCGGGGTGGGGGGTGGCTGGGCCATCGCTCACGATCTGGGTGACTTTGGCAAGGATGCGAGCAAGGACGCCACCGCGCTCTCTCTGTTCGGCGGCTACAACTTCACCGAAAATCTGGGGGCCGAGCTCGGCTACCTGTCGACTGGTGACTGGGACGTGCAGGGCAACGACTTCAGCAGCCAGGGCGCCACCCTGTCGGTGATTGGTCGACTGCCGCTGGGGGATATCTTCTCGGTGTTCGCCGAGGGCGGCGGTTATGTCTACCACGTCAAGTCCATCAACGGCGGCGACAACAACCTGACTCCGCTGGCCGGCCTCGGCCTCACCGCCAAGCTGCACGACTGGGTCGATATCCAGGCCCGCTACCGCTACATGGTCCGGGTCGGCGACGATCCCGACAATGACAAGGTAGGCAGCGGTACCCAACGCTGGGTCAGTGACATCAGCACCGCCACCCTGGAGCTGGTGATCCATCCCAACCGCAGCAAACCGGTTGAGCCGGCCCCCGCGCCCATGGTCGTTCCCCCGCCACCGCCCGCTCCCGAGCCGGTGGATCAGACCTTCAACCTGAGTTCGGACGTGCTGTTTGCGTTTGGCAAGGCGGAGCTGAAACCGGAGGGGATGCAGGCGTTGGAGTCGCTCTATCAGCAGATAGCCGACGTCAAGCCCAAGGATGGCAGTGCCGTGGTGATGGGCTACACCGACCGTATCGGGTCGGATGCCAACAACCAGGCGCTGTCGGAGGCCCGCGCCAGCACGGTCGCCAACTTCCTGATCGGCAAGGGGCTGCCCGCCGACAAGGTGAGCATCCAGGGCAATGGCGAGAGCAACCCGGTCACCGGCAGCCAGTGTGATGCCATCAAGGCCAGGGCCGCCCTCATAGACTGCCTGGCACCGGATCGCCGAGTAGAAATCAGGGTCACCGGCACTCAGGGTGCCCCCGAGGCAGCCGCCGCCCCGGCCGAGCAGTAATTCCAGCCACGAAGAGAGCACAGTGCCAGACGTGTGAAGAGGTGCAGATAACAACAGGTGGTGAGCAAGCCCACCCACAACGCGATGCACAAAAAAGGGATGCCGAGGCATCCCTTTTGCTTTGCGTCTTCCCGCAGAAATCAGAAGGAGGTGCGGCGATAACGACGATACTCGGGGCGCCAGAAATTGGCCTCGATGGATTGATCGATCACCTCGTCAGGAGTCTGTACCGCCTTGCCCTGCAGCATGGCGGTCTTGGCCACCATCTTGGCGATATAGCGGGAAACCTGGTGAATGTCCGCCAGATCCGGCAGCAAGGAGCCCTCCTCCCCCTTCACCAGCGGCGAGCACTCCGCCAGCGCGCGGCTGGCCGACATCAGCATGGCATCGGTCACCCGGGTGGCGCCGGCGGCGATGACGCCAAGGCCGATCCCCGGGAAGATGAAGGAGTTGTTGCACTGGGCAATGACGTAGCGCTTGCCCTTGTACTCCACCGGTGCAAACGGGCTGCCGGTGGCCACCAGCGCCTGACCGTCGGTCCAGCGGATGAGATCTGCCGGTGTCGCCTCGACCCGGGAGGTGGGGTTGGAGAGCGGGAAGATGATGGGACGGGCACAGTGCTTGTGCATGGTCTTGACCACCTCTTCGGTGAACAGCCCCGGCTGCCCGGAGACCCCGATCAGGATGTCCGGGCGACCGTGCTCCATCACCTCCAGCAGGGAGATGTTGTCCCCCACCGGCCAATCGGCGATGCGCTCCACCGGCTGGGAGAGGCGGCGCTGGAAGTCGAGCTGGTTGGGGATCTTGTCGGTGATGAGGCCGAAGCGGTCCACCATGAAGACCCGGCTGCGAGCCTGGGCATCGGTCAGCCCCTCGGCTTTCATCTGCGCCACGATCTGCTCGGCGATGCCGCAACCGGCGCTGCCGGCGCCGAGGAAGGCGACCCGCTTCTCGGAGAGCTTGGCGCCGGAGGCCTTGCAGGCGGCGATGAGGCTGCCGAGCGTCACGGCGGCGGTGCCCTGAATGTCATCGTTGAAGCAGCAGAGCTCGTTCTTGTAACGATTGAGCAGCGGCATGGCGTTGTTCTGGGCGAAGTCCTCGAACTGCAGCAGGATGTCGGGCCAGCGGCGCTTGACCGCCTGAATGAAGGCGTCGACGAACTCGGCATACTCTTCACCCGAGATGCGCGGATTGCGCCAACCCATGTAGAAGGGGTCATTCAGCAGCTGCTGGTTGTTGGTGCCCACGTCCAGCACCACCGGCAGGCAGTAGGCCGGCGAGATGCCACCACAGGCGGTGTAGAGCGACAGTTTGCCGATGGGAATGCCCATGCCGCCGATGCCCTGATCGCCGAGGCCCAGGATCCGCTCACCGTCGGTGACCACGATCACCTTGACGTTCTGCTTGGTGGCGTTTTGCAGCATGTCATCGATCCTGTCCTTGTCCGGATAGGAGATGAAGAGGCCACGGGCGCGACGATAGATGTTGGAGAACTCCTCGCACGCCTTGCCGACGGTCGGGGTGTAGATGACCGGCAGCATCTCGGTCAGGTGGTTGGTCAGCAGCCGGTAGAACAGCGTCTCGTTGGTGTCCTGGATGTTGCGCAGGTAGATGTGCTTGTCCATGTCGTTGCCAAACGCCATGAACTGACGGTAGGCCCGCTCGGCCTGCTCTTCAATGGTCTCGATATTCTGGGGCAGCAGGCCTTCGAGGTTGAAGTTGCTGCGCTCTTCGCTGGTGAAGGCGCTGCCCTTGTTGAGCAGCGGGGTCTCCAGCAGGGCCGGACCGGCATAGGGGATGTAGAGGGGACGTTTCTGGTTATTATCTTCAAACATGGATCGGGTACCTAAACGATGACCTGGACGAAGGAGTCCGCCGATCCTATGGGCTTGCGCCATTAATTTCAAAGAGTTTGCACATCCGTTGCAAAAGGTTTGCGACCCAGGCGACGAAAGGCGCCGGGGGTCAGACCAGTGAGCCGGCGAAAGCGGTTGGCAAAGTTGGCCCCATCGCTGTAACCGACCCGGCCGGCCAGCTCACTAAGCGGCCAGTTGGTGTAGAGCAGCAGCTGGCGCGCCTTGTTCATTCTAAGCTCAGTCACCTTCGCCATGGGCCCCATGCCGAACGCCTGCTGGCAGAGCCGATGCAGATGGGGCACCGAGCAGGCCATCTGGTCGGCGAGCAGAGCCACGCTCCATGGCTCGTCGAGGCGCGCCTCCACCCGGCGAAACAGCGCCTGCAACCTGAGCTCCGGGGTGCCGCGCACCTCCCCCTGCAGGGTGCGCTCCAAGAGCGCCAGCAGCAGGCTCAGCAACTGGGGCTGCAGCGGGGAACGAGTGCCCTCCCCCTGCATCAGGCTGAGCAGGTGGTAGAGCTGCTCCCCTTCCTCCCCTTGCCAGATGCGGTGGCCGAGCCGGTGCAGGTGCTGCCAGCGCGGCACGTCATCCAGCAGGATCCAGCTGGTGCGCCACTGTGCCCCCACCAGCTTGAGACCACCGGGCACAGCCGCCGGCAAGAAGATGAGCGAACCGGCCGGAATGGGCTGCTCGCCACCATCGGTGAGCAGGGCGCCCCCCTCGTCGTGGCTCACCATCAGGATGTGAAACTCCGGTCGATTGCGACGGATCAGGTAGTGGTCGCGGATGCTCGAGAGCCCGGTCAGGAAGATACCCGCCTCGCCCAGCAGCGGCAGCCCTTCGCGCCCCAGCATACGCTCCTCGCAGGCAGGGGCGATTTCCAGACACTCGCTGACAAACGGCATAACACCTCAACAGGATAGTTTGACACAAGAAAGCCGAGAGAGGCTCACAGTGAAGCCGCCCGCCACTCCCCCTATCATACCCATGACAAACCTTGCTTTTTATCTACCCGGTTAACATAAATGAATTATTGGCAAGCGATTTTAAAACAAACCACCGATCGTGAGTTCATGACCCGATTGTGGCGGCTGGCCCTGCCGGTCTCGCTGCAGTCCATGATGTTCTCCCTGCTTGGCCTCATCGACATCATGATGGTGAGCCAGCTTGGCACCACGGCTGTGGCGGCGGTCGGCTTGGGTAACCGGGTCTTCTTCTTCAATCTGCTGGTGATAGCGGGACTCTCGGGCGGGGTCTCGGTGTTGGCGGCACAGTATTACGGTCGTGGCGAGATGGCCGGGGTGCGCCGCTCGCTGGCGCTGGCGCTGGTGGGGGCCCTGCTGGTGAGCCTGCCGTTTGCCCTCGTCTACGTGCTCTCACCGGGCTGCGTGCTCGGCTTTGCCAGCCAAGAGCCCGCGCTGCGCGAGCTGGCCGATCAGTTTCTGATGATCACCGGCGCCACCATCCTCTGCACCGCCGTGGTGGTGCCGCTGGAGTCGGCGCTGCGCTCGGTCGGCAATGCCGCCGCCCCCACCCGCATCGGCATCATCGCCATCATCGCCAACGTCATCCTCAACTACGCCCTCATCTTCGGCCATTTCGGCTTCGAGGCGATGGGGGTGGCCGGCTCGGCCTGGGGCACCACCCTTTCCCGGCTGCTGCAAACGACCCTGCTGCTGCTCTACGTGAGACGCTACGAGGCGCGCCTGATCCCGCAAAAAGATGACTGGCTGGCCGCCTTCAAGCGTAAGGAGGTGGTGCGCTTCACCCTGATCGCCCTGCCGCTCTTGTTCCACGACGGGCTCTGGGCCTTCGGCATGCTGCTCTACGGCTTTCTTTACGCGCACCTTGGCACCGACTCGCTGGCCATCATGACCACCCTCGGCACGCTGGAGAGCATCCTCATCTCCCTCTTCTTCGGGCTGGCGGTGGCCTGCTCCACCCTGCTCGGCCACCGGCTCGGGGCGGAAGAGTACGAGATTGCCTGGCAACACTCTCAGCTGTTCCTGCTGCTCGCCCCCATCGGTGCCCTGCTGGTGGGGATCGCGGTCTGGCTGCTGCAGACCCACCTGCTGCAGTGGGTCGGCAACCTGCCGGGCGAGCTGATGACGGAAGCCGGCCAGGTGCTCGCCATCATGTGTCTGGGCATGCTGCTCAAGGTGTTCAACATGGTGGGCATCATAGGGGTGCTGCGCTCGGGCGGGGATGTGAACTACAGCATCTTCATCGACATCGTCGGCATGTGGTGCATCGGCCTGCCGCTCGCCTGGGGCGCAGTCAACCTGCTCGGCTGGCCCCTCTCCTGGGTGGTGGCGGTGGTGCTGCTGGAGGAGCTCAGCAAGGTGTTGCTGGTGCAGCGCCGCATTCGCCAGCGCCGCTGGCTCAGAAATCTGGTGCTGGGATAAGGGAAGAGAGCAAAGCGGGAAAATGCGGGGTCATATCAATGACAGAAAATCCCCGTTTGCAGTATGCTGGCCCCCTCTTCAATCAGAGGCAGGGCGCACCGCGTGCAGCGACATTATGCCCCTGCCCAGTAGTCGTTTAAGGAGACGAGCATGCAACCACAAAAAGAGCTGATCACCGAGACTGCCCTGCTGGAGATGGCCAACAAGATCATCAAGGAACACGAAGACTTCATCCACGGCATGCGTGCCGATTCGGTGGAGCAGAAGGGGGAGATCCTGGTGTTCAAGGGGGAGTTCTTCCTGGCCGAAGATGGCACCCCGACCGGCAAGACCATGGCGGTGTTCAACATGTTCAAGCTGCTGGCCCAGCAGCTCTCCGGCAAGTACCAGCTGGGCTGAGCCCGCTCAACCCCGCTCAAGCAAGATGCCGCCCTCAGGCGGCATCTGTCTGTAGGACGGCAGGCAGAGCCTGCTTGCCACCTAGCTCCCCCACCACGCAGTTGCGCCCGGCCATCTTGGCCATGTAGAGGCACTCGTCAGCCCGGTTGAGCAGATCCTCCACCCCCTCGCCGCGCAGGGCCAGAGTCAGGCCGATACTCACCGTCACCTCCAGCAGTTCGTCGGAGGTAGGGCTTTTCACCAGCCGCGCTTCCACCGCCACCCGCAGCCGTTCGGCCACCCGCTTGGCCTGGGCCAGCTCGGCGCAGTTGGGCAGCAGGATGGCAAACTCCTCACCGCCGTAGCGGCCCAGCACCATGCCGGGCTCCAGCTGCTCAGCCAGGGTCGCCGCCACCTCCTTGAGCACCGCATCCCCCGCCAGATGGCCGAAGGTGTCGTTGATGCGCTTGAAGCGGTCCAGATCCAGCAACAGCACCGCGAACGGCGTCTGCTTGCGGATCATGCTCATCCGCGCCTTCTCCAGCTGTTTCATCAGCAGGCGGCGGTTCATCATGCCGGTCAGCTCGTCGGTGGTGGACTCCCGGTAGAGTTGCAGCAGCATGTTGAGCTGGCCACACTGCACCCAGCTGCTGGCCAGGGCAAACAGCCCCAGCAGCCAGATCTGGTTGAGGGTCTGCACGCTCCAGAGCGGCTGCCCCACCAGCAGCCAGTTGCCGGCCAGCATGGTGACCAGAATGCCCCCTGCCAGCTGCAGGCCGAGGGAGAGCGGGATGGGGAAGATGGCGAACAGGCTGATGAGCAGGTAAGGGAAGGCCATGTAGCCCGCCTGCAGTTCCTGATCCGCGCCGAAGCTGTGCAGGCAGATGAGGGAGAAGAACATCATCACCGCCATCAGGTAGCCGAGCGCCAGCTTCATGCGTTCGCGTCTGAAGTGGATGAGGTAGGAGAAGGGGATGAGCGGGGAGAGGGCGAGCAGGCAGAAGATCCGGGCCTGAAACAGTTCATCGAACTGGGCGGAGGGCAAGGTCAGCCAGTCCACCACCGCCCAGGCGGGCAGGCCCACCATCAACAGACAGGTGAGCAGCCGAAGACGCACCGTCATAAAGCCCATGCGGGTCAGGGTAAAATCTTCGGAGTGGGCACGGGCACTCCAGAACTCCGACAGCTTCAGCATCCAGAGCCTCCAAATCGCAACAGAGGGCTCATTCTACGCCGTGCGGCGGCAAAATCCTATGCAACCGGTCCCATTTCCGGGCGAGCGTCGTCACACAAACCGGCGGATCATAATCGCCACGCGCAAACGTTTCAACCCATCAAAAAATAAACCCGTTGCAACCCGAATTAGCGCTGGTCAGCCCGTTCTCAATCACTAAAATAGCGCCCAATTTTCTGCCCCCTCCCCCACACATTCGAGGTATTTATGGAACAGGCTGCCGCCGTACGCGCAACCCGAGAGGCCCATCCACCCAGGCGAGCCCACAGCGAACTGGTCTACGGCATAGAGGATGTCCCGCCCCTGCCCCAGACCCTGTTCGCCGCCCTGCAGCATATGCTTGCCATGTTTGTCGCCATCATCACTCCCCCTCTCATCATTGCCAACGCCCTCGGCCTCCCTGCCGCCGACACCCGCTATATCGTCTCCATGTCGCTGGTCATGTCCGGCATTGCCTCCTTCATCCAGACCCGCCGCTTCGGCCCCCTCGGTTCCGGCCTGCTCTCGGTACAGGGCACCAGCTTCAACTTCCTCGGCCCCATCATCGCCTCCGGCCTCGCCCTCAAGCAGGCGGCCATGCCCACCGAGGATCTGCTGGGCACCCTGTTCGGCACCATGCTGGCAGCAGCCCTGACCATCGTGGTGATGAGCCGCTTCCTGCACCTGGTCAAACGGATCATCACCCCGCTGGTCACCGGCATAGTGGTGTTGCTGATCGGCCTGACCCTCATCAAGGTGGGCCTCATCAGCATGGGGGGCGGCTACGGCGCCCTGTCGGATGGCAGCTTCGCCAGCCACACCAACCTCTTCCTCTCCCTGCTGGTGCTCGGTCTCATCGTGCTGCTGCAGCGCAGCCGCAACCCCTGGCTGCGCCTCTCCGCCATCATGATCGCCATGCTGGTGGGCTATGCGGTGGCGCTGCTGCTGGGCAAGGTCAACGTCCCCACCTTCGACGGCCCGCTGCTGATGGTGCCGATCCCGCTCCACTACGGGCTCGGCTTTGACTGGCAGCTGTTCGTGCCGCTCGCCATCATCTTCGTGGTGACGGCGCTCGAGGCCATCGGCGACATGACCGCCACCTCCGACATCTCTGGCGAGCCGCTGGAAGGGCCTGTCTACATGGAGCGGATCAAGGGTGGCGTGCTGGCCGATGGTGCCAACTCCATGCTGGCGGCGGTGTTCTCCACCTTCCCCATGTCCACCTTCGCCCAGAACAACGGCGTCATCCAGCTGACCGGGGTGGCCAGCCGTCACGTCGGCCTGTTCATCGCCGCCATGCTCGCGCTGCTCGGCCTGTTCCCGGCGGTGGCGAGCCTGGTGCAGCAGATCCCCGAGCCCGTGCTGGGGGGCGCCACCATCGTCATGTTCGGCACCATCGCCGCCGCTGGCGTGCGCATCATCTCCCGTGAGGAGCTCGACCGCCGCGCCCTGATGATCCTGGCGGTATCGCTGGCCATGGGCCTCGGGGTGGCACAGGTGCCGGAAGTGCTGCAGCACCTGCCGGATCTGGCCAAGAGCGTGCTCTCCTACGGCGTCGCCACCGGCGGCCTCACCGCCATCATCATGAACCTGCTGCTGCCCAAACGCGCCGCTGCACAGGCCTGACACTCCGCCATCCTTGTACCAAAGCCCCGCCATGCGGGGCTTTACCTTGTTTGCCCCCGCGCGTACTGTGCTTGGCAGCCTCTGCCAAAGGATGCCTTTCATGCCTTATACCCTGCTTCCCTCCCTGCCCAGCAGCCATACCCCGGATCAGGTCCTGGCCGAGGAGCAGCGCTGGCTGCGAGAGTGTGCCCATGACCGCCAGCCCCGAGCTCACCTGTGGCAGGCGCCCCAATGCCTGATTGTCACTCGCAAAGATACCCGCCTCCCCCATTACGAAGCCGCCTGCAAACAGCTGGCAGACGAAGGCTGGCCGGTGCATGTGCGCGACAGCGGCGGTACCGCCGTGCCCCACGGGGCGGGGATCCTCAACCTATCCCTGCTGCTGCCCCGCACCACCACGGATCTGGCTCACTACTACCGGCTGCTGGGGGCGCCGCTGCTGACCCTGTTGGCGGAGTACGGCCTTGAGGGAAGCTATGACTTCGTGCCCGGATCCTTTTGCGATGGTCAGTACAATCTGGTGATCGGGGGTCGCAAGGTGACCGGCACCGCCCAGCGCTGGCTGGCGCCGGGTCAGGATCACGGTGGTGCCGTGCTGGCCCAGGCCATGCTGCTGGTGGCCGGCAATGTGGACCAAGGCACCCGGATGGCGAGTCGCTTCTACGAGCTGGCGGGCGGCGAGCTGCGCTTTCTCCCGGGTACCTCCACCACCCTGGCGCAAGCCATAAACTGGCAAGGGAGCGAGGACGAACTGGTGGAGAGGGTGCGAACCCGGCTCACAGCGCTGCTGACCCAGGAGTGAGCCCAGCGCCCTGCTGCCGGGCACCACAACCTGCCCCTCATCAAAAACGCCAACAAAAAAAGCCACGACCCGGGTCGTGGCTTTTCGTTGGAATGGATGATCGCAGCGTCAGGCCGTCTGCGGCTCGGGCTCGGACTCCGTATCCCGGTCCCGGCTGAAGTAGGCGCGGGTCTCGGCGATCACCACGTGGCGCAGGCCGATGAGACCGATGAGGTTGGGCACCGCCATCAGGCCGTTGACGATGTCGGCCAGCAGCCAGATCAGGTCCAGATGCAGGAAGGCACCGCTCGCCACCAGCACCAGATAGATGAGGCGGTAGGGCTTGATAGCCTTCACCCCGAACAGGTACTCGGTGCAGCGCTCGCCGTAGTAGTTCCAGCCAAGGATGGTGGTAAAGGCGAAGAACAACAGGCCGATGCTCACCAGATACTGGCCGACATGGGCATCGAGCCCCTGGGCAAAGGCCAGACTGGTCATGGCCGCGCCGCTCACATCGCCGCTCCACACCCCGGTCACCACCAGAGTCAGGCCGGTCATGGTGCAGATGATGATGGTGTCGATGAAGGTACCGGTCATGGAGACCAGTCCCTGCTCCACGCACGAATCTGTCTTGGCTGCCGCTGCCGCAATGGGGGCAGAACCCAGTCCCGACTCGTTGGAGAAGACCCCGCGCGCCACCCCGGACTGGATCGCCAGCATGATGCCGGCACCGACGAAGCCGCCGGTGGCCGCATGGCCGGTGAAGGCACTCCCGATCACCAGGGCGATCGCCTCCGGCAGGGCAGCGGCATTGTTCACCAGCACGCCGAGACAGGCGACGATGTAGAAGATGGCCATGAAGGGCACCACCTTGCTCGACACGCTGGAGATGGACTGGATGCCCCCCAGGGTCACCAGCGCCACGATCAGGGTCAGCACCACGGCGGTCACTTCACGGGGTACCGAGAAGGAGAGGCTCATGGCGTCACTGATGGCGTTGACCTGCGGGAAGGTGCCGATGCCGAAGAAGGCGACGCCGATGCCGAACAGGGCGAACAGCTTC
Organism: Aeromonas sp. DNRA1; assembly: GCF_963888745.1. Lineage (NCBI taxonomy): Bacteria > Pseudomonadati > Pseudomonadota > Gammaproteobacteria > Aeromonadales > Aeromonadaceae > Aeromonas > Aeromonas sp. DNRA1. The sequence continues at coordinate 910,520 of NZ_CAWPKQ010000001.1, forward strand.
GCCAGCGGCCTGGAGCCGAGCCCCTTCTCCAGATAGTACATGGGGCCGCCGGCCATCTGGCCGTTGGCATCCTGCTGGCGATATTTCACCGCCAGCAGGCACTCGGCGTACTTGGTGGCCATACCGAACAGGGCGGCCATCCACATCCAGAACAGGGCACCCGGGCCGCCGAGCTTGATGGCGGTGGCCACCCCGACGATATTGCCAGTGCCGATGGTGGCGGAGAGGGCGGTGCAGAGCGCGCCGAAGCTGGAGACATCCCCCTGCTTGCCCTGACCCTGATCGCGGCCAAAGACCAGCCGCAGGGCGAGCGGCAAGCGCACCACCTGAAGCAGACCCAGACGCAGAGTGAGGTAGATACCGGTCCCGACCAGCAGGATCAGCAGGGGTGGCCCCCAGATAAAGCTATCGATGGCGGTTAACGCCGATTGAACTGATGACATGCATCCTCCTTAAGAAACAAAAATTAAGGAGGAGAAGGATGATCTTCCCATAGGTGTCGCGATCGGCCAGAGGCGATCGGATGCGGGCCAAGCCCAGGTACAACCATCCCATCCCCTCTGTCCTTTTGCCTGAGAGTTTCCGGCGCCAGATTGCGATGCAATCACGGTGCCTTGCTCCTTCGGCGCCCGATTCAACGGGTCTCTCCAGAGTATCGTCCAGTAGCAGTCCACACCGGTTGCCCAGTACCTGAAAGATTCACTTCTTCGGTGGATGGTTGCCCATCGCTCTCCTGCTACCTTCATCCGAACTAGTTTGGATTAGGAAGCGGGCATGGTAATCCAAAAAATGTGAGCTGTCTCCCACTCGGCCACCCCGGCCGCCGTTTTTTTTCGCACCGAACCATCTGTTATTTGTTCGTTAACTATCAATAAGTTATTCCCACTTACCGCAGATGGCCCAGCTTCACTAACCGATACGGCTGCCATATCAAGATGATATTTCGTCTCGACCAGAAAAACTTGCCGATATATCCAATCAAAAGGGTTGCACACAAACGCAATAAGCCGATAATCCCGCGCATAACTAAGCACTTTGCAATGGAGTTATGCAATGTGCCTGGTTGGTCCCTCCGGACCGCTCGCCTGAGCCGGCCGTCGCCGGTTCAACCCCATATGGCTTGGGCATATCACGCCCCCTAAGGATGACCAAAAGAGAATGAACGAGACCCTGGTAGCACAAGATTACCGTCAGCTGGTTGAACAGTTCGGCTCCCCCCTGCTGCTGCTCGACAAGGCAGCCGTCCGCAAACAGTATCGGGCCCTGGCGGCCGCCCTGCCCGATGTACGATTGCACTATGCACTCAAACCCCTGCCCCACGAGGCAGTGGTCTCTGTCTTGAAGGAAGAGGGGGCCTGTTTCGACCTGGCCACCAATGGCGAAGTGGATCTGGTGCGCAGTCAGGGGGTCCGCCCGGGACGCTGCATTCATACCCATCCCATCAAGCGCGACAGCGACATCCGCTATGCGCTGGAGTACGGCTGCACCGTGTTTGTCTACGACAACCCGCTGGAGCTGGAGAAGTTCATTCCCTACAAGGACGAAGTGAAACTGCTGCTGCGAGTCAGCTTCCCCAACCCCGAGACCAAGGTCGATCTTTCCAAGAAGTTCGGCTGCACTCCGGAACAGGCGCTGCCGCTGCTGCAGCTGGCCCACGCCAAGGGGATCAAGGTGATGGGGCTGTCATTCCACGTCGGCTCGCAAGTGCCCCATGCCCGTCGCCACGTGCAAGCCATCGACGCCTGCCGCGAGATCATGGAGCAGGCCTGGGAGCTTGGTCTCAAGCCCTGGGTACTGGATATCGGCGGTGGCTTCCCGGTGGATTATGAGGGCGGCGAGTTCGACATCGACGGCTTCTGCGCGCCGATCCGCGAGGCGCTGGCCAAGCTGCCGGCCACGGTGCAGAAGATTGCCGAGCCGGGCCGCTTCATCAGCGCGCCGGCCATGACCTCGGTCTCCAGCGTGATGGGCAAGGCCCATCGCGGCGACAAGATCTGGTACTACCTGGATGACGGCCTCTACGGCAGCTACAACGGCCAGCTCTACGATCACGTCACCTACCCGGTGAGCACCCCGCTGGCTCGCGGCGAGCTGCACAACTCGGTGCTCTCCGGCCCCACCTGCGACAGCGTGGACGTGATCCGTGACGGCATCATGCTGCCGGATCTGGCCATCGGCGAGCTGGTGGTAGGCCGGGTGATGGGAGCCTACACCTGGGCCTCGGCCTCCACCTTCAACTTCTTCCCCAAGGCGAGCATCCTCATTCTGGACAGCAGCCAGAAGGGACAGAAACTGGTGGCGGTCGCTTAAGCGCCATCGACAGGATGCAAAGAGGGGAAGCCGCGGCTTCCCCTCTTTCGTTTCATCCAGCCCAAACAGCTAGATGAACTGGCTGGCCAGCAACCAGCCGGTGTAGCCGACGAAGCAGGCGAGCAGCAGTCCCCCCTCCAGCCGGTTGATCCGCCCCTGGCCCTTGCGGCCCAGGCACATCAACAGCAGCAACAGGGTCAGCCCCATCATCACGCTCCAGTCGCGGGAGAGCACTTCCGGTGCTACGTCGAGCGGATGGATCCCCGCCGCGATCCCCACCACCGCCAGGGTGTTGAACAGGTTGGAGCCGAGCACGTTGCCAAGGGCCAGATCGTGCTCGTTCTTGCGAATGGCGATAAGCGAAGAGGCGAGCTCCGGCAGCGAGGTGCCGACGGCGACGATGGTGAGGCCAATCACCAGATCGCTGATGCCGAGCGCCTGGGCGATGGTCACCGCCCCCCACACCAGCAGGCGGGAGGCCGCAATCAGCAGCACCAGCCCGACGATGAGCCAGCCGATGGCCGCCTTGAGAGACATCCCCTCGCTGTCGATGCTCTCCTCGGTTTCCGCATCCAGCGCATCCCCCATGCCGCGCATGCCGGCCCGGATCGACCAGCCCATCAGGCCGACGAACACCACGCCGAGGATGACGGCGTCCGTGCGGTCCAGATGACCGTCCAGCAGCAGGGCGCCGGAGAGCAGGGTGATGCCGAGCAGGATGGGGATCTCCTTGCGCACCACCTGGGAGGCCACCGCGATGGGGCTGATCAGGGCGGTCAGCCCCAGGATCAGGGCGATATTGGTGATGTTGGAGCCATAGGCGTTGCCGAGCGCGAGGCCAGGGTTGCCCTGGGAGGCCGCCAGCGCCGAGACCACCATCTCGGGGGCCGAGGTGCCAAAGCCGATGATCACCATGCCGATCAGCAGCGGTGGCATGCCGGCGTAACGGGCGGTGGCGGCGGCACCATCGACAAACTTGTCCGCACTCCAGACCAGCAGCGCCAGTCCGGCAATCAGGGCAACAAAAGCCAGGGTCATAACATCTCCATTCCATCGCCAGCAAACGCAAGAGCCAGGCGATGGCCCGGCTCTTTGCAGAAGTGGGCCCAGTGTAGCGGGCCGACTTTCCATTTCAAGAAGAAATCAAACGACGATTGATATTTTACAGCGCCGCCAGCAGGCTCTGGGCATCCGACACCTCGAACTTGCCGGGCGCCTCCACGAACAGCTGCTCGACCACGCCATCGTTGGCGATGAGGGCAAAGCGCTGGGCGCGCACGCCACCAAAGGCCCCGGTCTCCTTGGCCAGACCCAGTGCCCGGGTCCAGCTGCCGTCGCCGTCGGCCAGCATGGTGATGGCCTCGGCGTTCTGGGCATCCTGCCACGCCTTCATCACGAAGGCGTCGTTGACCGACAGACAGCAGATGGCATCGACGCCCTTGGCCTTGAACTCGTCCGCCAACACCACATAACCCGGCAGGTGGGCGTTGGAACAGGTGGGGGTAAAGGCGCCGGGCACCGCAAACAGAACCACCCGCTTGCCACCAAACAGGCTTTGACTATCCCGCTGCTGCTTGCCCTCGGCGGTGATGAAGGTGAATTCGCCCGCAGGCAGGGCTTGGCCAATCGCTATCATGATCTCTCGTCCTCAACTGGATGGCAGGGGCTCCAGTCTACCCCACTCCCGTCATGTGACACAGACCCCGATCCCGTTCGCCTTTTGGACTAACCTTGAGCAGGATCAGCTGACCAAGGAGGCCTCATGCAGCACTATTACGATGGACTGGAAATTCGCCCCTCCGCCTTGCGAGAGCAGCAACAACTGGATCAACTCAATCACCTGCTTACCCATGTCGGCCAGTATTGCGCCGGTTATTCCAGTGCCTACCGCCAGCGCCGCCTGCAGGATCTGGGCGAGCTGACCAGCCTGCCTCTGCTCAACGCCAGCGAACTGTTCGCCGCCCAGCAGGCTCACCCGCCCTTTGCCGGCCTCACCGGCCGCCCCGCCAGCCAGGCGTTGCGGGTCTTTGCCTGCCCGGGTCAGCTGGCCATTCCCGAGTACGCCGGTGCCGACTGGTGGGGGGCGGCACGCGCCCTGTTCGCTGCCGGTTTCAAGGCCGGGGAGGTATTGCTCAACGGCCACGACTACCACATCAGCCCCACCGCCTTCATCTTCGACAACGGCGCCCGCCAGCTGGGTGCACCCGTGGTGCCCTGCGGCCCCCATGATACCGGGCGCCAGCTGGAGGCACTGCAGCGCTATGAGCCGACCGGGTTCGTCGGGCCGCTGGCGGTGCTGCTGGATCTGCTGGAGGCGGCAGAGCGAGCCGAGGTACCGAGCGACAGCCTGCGTTGCGCCCTGCTGTGCGAATCCTCTCACCCCGATACCCGGCCGCTGCAGGCGGTGCACGGTATCCGTGCGCTCAACTGCCTGTTGCTGCAGGATGCGGGGGTGATCGCCTATGAGAGCCAGCCCGGCCAAGGCTTCATCGTCAACGAGAACTACATCATCGAGATCATCGATCTGGCCAGCGGCGAGCCGGTCATCGGCGATGGCGTCGGTCAGCTGGTGGTGACCCGGCTCGATCTGGAATACCCGCTGCTGCGTCTGATCACCGAGTGGCAGGGCCACTGGCTCGCCGGCGCCAGTTCGTGCGGGCGCACCAACCGCCGACTCAGGCTGGTCTAACATCCCCCCCCCTGAAACAAAACGGGCAGCCACTGGCTGCCCGTTTTGCATGCTGGCTACGCGTCAGCGCCGCGCCTGCCAGGTGGCGATGGCGAGCAGGGAGTCGGGGGTAAATTCGGCGGCCCGCGCGGCGATCTCCGCCTGGCTCATCCAGCACACCTCGCTCACCTCTTCGGCCTGCAGTTGCAACGGCCCCTGATAGCGGCAACTGAAGAGACCGCCCCACACCCGATACCCCTCCCCTTCGGCATAGAAGTCACCGAATGCCTCGAGCGGCACATCGCGGATCCCCAGCTCCTCGGCCAGCTCGCGGCGAGCGGAGGGCTCCATCATCTCGCCCGTGGTGACCACGCCACCGGCGCAAGCATCCAGCATGCCGGGGCAGAAATCCTTGCTGAGGGTGCGGCGCTGCACCAGGATGCAGTCAGCCTCGTCGAGCACCAGGATATAGCTGGCGCGGTGGCAGAGGTTCTCCCGCCGCACCTTGGCACGCTCGGCAACCCCGACCACCCGATTGTTTCCATCCACCACATCCACCCATTCCACACGCAGACCCTTCTTGTTCATGGCGTTAAACTGCCCGCAGTATATCGGGGCAACGGCTTGCCATGGCAGCCTTTTTTCACTCCCGCCCCACACGAACGGCCAGTGCGGGCAGAAGACAAAGCGGATTCATACAAACCTCCACAAACTGTCACATCCGTGTCACCTGGCAACGCCATAGTGTGCCCTGTCCACGCAACAGGTGTTTTGTGATGAAGGTGTTCAAGAACTTGTCTCCCCGCCAGATTGCCCGCTACATCAAGAGCTTCCATCACGGCAGCTTCATGGTGGAGGCCCACGGGCGGTTCGAGTTCAGCGGCGGCGAGATCAATCTGGAGAGCCTGACCTGCCGGCAGACCCTGAGTCTGGCCCGGCAGATCAATCTGGAGGTTCGCGGCCTGCGTCACACCACCCTGCTGTTGGGGTAACTTCCATAGTCCTTTCTGTTTTGTAGTCTGCGTCCATGCACGTCTTTGCCCGCCGGCTACTCGCCGCGCGGGCCGTTTTCGATGTCGGTGATCACCCCGTTGCGCACGGTGACGAAGCGCATGAACTCGTTCTTGCCGAAGTTGTAGGTCCAGCGCTCCCCATACTTCACCTGCATCAGGTTGCCGAACTGATTCTCCTCGTTGCGGGTCAGCTCCTCGCGCAGCATGGGTTCGCCGCACTTGAGCAGCATCTCGGCGGTGCTGTCCCCTTCGGTGATCAGCGCATTCTTGCAGCGCATGGCGCCGGCACTGGCCGGCAGACTCAACAGCAGGGCCAGCAGGGTCCCGCCAACCAGCGGTAGTGACTTCATCGGTGACTCCATTTGAACAGGGCACTGCCCAGGGTGATGCAGCAGAGCGTAAACAGCAGGACCCAGCCCAGTGGCGCCGCCACCTCGGCCCAGCCTGCCCCTTCCAGCATGACGGCACGGGCCGCCGCGATGATCTGGCTGAGCGGCAGCCAGGCCGCCAGCTGCTGCAGCCAGGCGGGGGCCCCTTCCAGCGAGAACCAGACGCCGGAGAGAAACATCATCGGCATGCTGATGACGTTGAGCAGCCCGCTCGCCAGCTCCTCGTTCTGGATGCGGGCCGCCACCAGCAGGCCGAGGGACGCCATGGACGCCCCGCCCAGCAGGGCGATCAACAGCAGCAGCCAGCCCGAGCCCAGCAGCGGCACCCCGAGCAGGCCGTAGGCCACCAGAAACACCAGCAGGCTCACCACCAGGGTGATCAGGATGCGCGACAGCAGCTGGGCGCAGAGAAACTCGGCGGCCGAGAGCGGGGTGGCCCGCAGCCGCTTGAGCACCCCGTTCTTGCGGTAGCGGACGATGACGAAGCCTACCCCGAACAGGCCGGAGAACATCAGGTTCATGCCGATCACCCCGGGCAGCAGCCAGTCACCGTAGCGAATGGCGCGCCCGCTCAGGGTCTCTCGCGTGAGCTGCGCCGGCACGGCCTGGCGCAGCAGATACTCGGCCATGGCTCCCTGGGGGGCGTCCGGGTTGATCCAGTAACGGCCCGTGCCGGGCGAGAGCAGCAGATCCAGCTGATGGTGACGCACCTTGAGCCGGCCCTTCTCCTCCTCGTCATAGGGGATGATCTTGAGCAGCGGCACGGCGCGCAGCGAGGTATAGGCCGCGGGCAGCTCCCCCACCACCCCCATCTGCACCAGCGGCTTGGGCGGGCCGGAGAAGATGAGGGTAAACCCCAGCACCAGCAGCAGCGGAAAGGCCAGGTTCCAGACAAGCGCCGCCCGATCCCGCACGAACTCCAGGTTGCGGGCATAGAAGAGCGCCCCGATGCGCTTGAGGGATCCCGTCATCTGGTACTCCTTGGGCTGGCAGGCTGGGGCGACATGCAGACAGGCGCCGCTGCGGTGTGCCACGAGGCCACGTTCATGCACCGCTCCGCAGGCTGTGGCCGGTCAGGTGCAGGAAGAGATCCTCCAGATTGGGGGAGCGCACCTGCATGCCGGTCAGCGGCACTCCCAGGCTCAGCAGCCGTGGCAGCAAGTCCGCCACGTCAGGGCAGCTCAGCTCCACCTGCTCGCCAAGCGGGCGCAGGGGATAGCCGAGACTGGCGAGGGCCGGGTGAGCCGCAAGGCGCACCAGCACGCCGTCAAAATGCTGGGCCAGCAGGGCGACCGGGGTATCCAGGCTCAGCAGATGGCCGTGATCGACGATGGCGATCTGATCGCACAGCTGCTGGGCCTCGTCCATGTAGTGGGTGGTGAGCACCACCGTCTTGCCCTGCGCCTTGATCGCCTCGATGCGCTGCCAGAAGTGGTGGCGAGCCTGGGGATCGAGCCCCGTGGTGGGCTCGTCCAGAAACAGCAGCTCTGGGTCGCCGAGCAGGGCCAGCGCCAGCAGCAGCCGTTGCCGCTGACCGCCGGAGAGCTTGCGGCTGTCCCGATCGATAAATTCCCCCAAGGCGCACAGTTCGATGAGCTGGGCCTGGGGCAAGGGGGCCGGGTAGAGGCTGGCAAACAGGCGCAGGGTATCGCGCACCGTCAGGAAATCCTGCAGCGCCGTGTGCTGGAACTGGATGCCGATGCGGGAGCGGTAGTCGGGGCCGCGGGGGGCACCGTGGAACAGGATCTGGCCGCTGTCCGGGGTGAGGATCCCCTCCAGCAGCTCGATGGTGGTGGTCTTGCCCGCCCCGTTCGGGCCAAGCAGGCCGAAACAGCTGCCGGCGGGAATGGCAAAGCTGAGCCCGTCCACCGCCTTGACGCCGGGGAAGTGCTTGACGAGATCGACGACTTCAATGATGGCAGCCATGGGCGCTCTCCCAGCAGGAGCCATGACTATATCCAAAAGCGCAGGCGCTGCCCATGCCCCGCCGCGCGCGGTGCAAAAAAACAGACGGCGACCCGAGGGTCGCCGTCTGTATCAATCAAGCCAGCCGGATCACAGGATGTCCAGCAGCTCCACTTCGAAGACCAGGGCGGAGTACGGCGGGATGGAACCGGCACCGCGTGCGCCGTAGGCCAGATCCTGCGGAATGTAGAGCTTCCACTTGGAGCCAACCGGCATCAGTTGCAGCGCTTCTACCCAGCCGGCGATCACGCCAGTTACCGGGAATTCGGCCGGCTGGCCGCGGGCGACGGAGCTGTCGAACACGCCACCGTGGGTGAAGGTACCGTGGTAGTGCACACGGACGGACTGACCGGCTACCGGTACGGCACCGTTGCCTTCCACCAGCACTTCGTACTGCAGACCGGACTCGGTGGTCTTCACTTCGGCGCGCTTGGCGTTGTCGGCCAGGAAGGCTTCGCCTTCGGCGGCGGCAGCCTTGGCAACAGCTTCCTGCTCTTCCTGCATGCGGGCGGTGATGACCTGGAAGGCATCGTTGATATCGTCACGGCTGACCGCGAACTCCAGACCATTCAGGGCATCTGCCAGACCTTGCTGCAGGGCCGGGATATCCAGACCGGCGAAGGCTTGCTGCGCCAGTTGATCACCCATGTTGCGGCCGATGCCATAGCTGGCCTTCTGTTCGATAGAGTCGTATTGGGACATTGAGAAGTTGCTCCGGGTCCTGAGGGTAAAAGAGACGGGATAATATCAGACTTTTGCGCCGGGTGCTGCCGACCCGTCCCCGGTTTTGCCCCCAGGTGGGAGGTGCCTCACATCAGCCCCCTCATCCCCACCCCTTCTCCCGCAAGGGGAGAAGGGAGGAAAACAGAGCGCCATCGCCCCTGCTCGCATTCAGGTCACATCAGGCTCTGTCCAGCAACGCCCGCACCGCCGCCACCTTGGCGCCGTCGGTGATATTGACCAGGCCGTCGTCCAAGGTGCCCATGTTGACGTCACAGAGAGAGGCACCATGCCGCCGCGCGGCCCGCATCAGGCCCTGTCCAGCAACGCCCGCACCGCCGCGACTTTGGCGCCGTCGGTGATATTGACCCGGCCATCGTCCGAGGTGCCCATGTTGATGCCCCATGACGAGACACCATGCCGCCGCACGGTCCGTATCAGGCTCTGTCCAGCAATGCCCGCACCGCCGCGACTTTGGCGCCGTCGGTGATATTGACCCGGCCATCGTCCGAGGTGCCCATGTTGACGCCATGGGGCACCATGCCGCCGCGCCAGCCCATACCGGACATGTGTACCTCGTTCACCCCGGTGAACTCCACTATGGTGCGCACGTTGTCGGCATTGACCCCGGCCCCTGGCATCAGGCTGGCCCGCCCCGCCAGCGCCTGCTGCATCGCCTGCAGGGTCTCGAGCCCGGCCAGCGCGGTCGGCGCGTGGCCCGAGCTCAGAATGCGCTCGCAGCCAGCGGCGACTATGGTCTCCAAGTCGAGGCGCCAGTCGGAGGAGAGGTCGATGGCGCGGTGGAAGGTAACGCCAAGAGGCCCTGCCGCCTCCACCAGCTGGGTGAGTTTGGCGGCAGGCACCCGTCCCTGCTCGTCCAGCAGACCGACCACCACCCCTTGCAGGCCGGCGGCACGGGCCGCCGCGATGTCCTGCAGCATCATCTCGAACTCCCCGTTGCCAAAGCAGAAGTCGCCGGCCCGGGGCCGGATCATGGCGTAGACGGGAACGGTGGCATGGCGCGCCGCCAGCTGCATGAAGCCATAGGAGGGAGTCAGGCCACCCAGCCCCAGCGCAGAGCAGAGCTCGATGCGATTCGCGCCAGCCTCCTGGGCGGTAAACAGGGATTCCAGATTGTCGATACAGATTTCAAGAGAGGTCATGATGGACTCCTTTATTGGGGAGATCAGACCCCGGATCTGATCTCATAAATTGAGCAAGGCGGCCCCGCGCACCCCGCCGGCGCCGCCGAAGCGGGCCTCGCGGATCTCGGGCAGGGCGACCCCGGGCAGCAGATGGCCTGGCAGGCGCAGCGGCAGCTGTTCGTAGAGCGCGGGCAGACCGCTCAGGCCGCCCCCCAGCACCACCACGTCGGGGTCGACCACCGAGATGGCGGTGGCAAGCCCGGCAGCCATGATTTCGAGCCAACAGTCGACCGTGGCCACCGCATGGGGTTCGTGCGCCTCGAAGCGCCCCACTATCTGGTGGCCGCTGGCACGCTGACCGTGGAAGTGATGGTAGAGCCGCTCCAGCCCGGTGCCGGAGGCATAGGTTTCAAAACAGACCAGACGGCCGCAGCCGCAACGGGGACGAGGCAGGTCGGGATACTTCATCAGCATGGTAGCAGGCAGCGGGTAGTGGCCTATCTCTCCCGCCAGCCAGTTACGGCCCTGGATCAGTTTACCCGCCAGATAGACGGCGCCACCGATGCCGGTGCCGATGGTGACGCCGAGGGCGCTGTCGGCCCCCGCCGCCGCCCCCTGATGTACCTCGGACCAAAGGAAGCAGTTGGCATCGTTGTCCACCTTGACCGGGCGCTCCAGCAGTTCGGCCAGATCGGCGCCCAGGTGGCGGCCATTGATGGAGGGCAGATTGGCCGCCACTATGCTGTGGTCGTGCCGGTTGAGAATGCCGGGAAAGCCGATGCCCACCGCACCACGGGCGCCGAAACGGGCATCCGCCTGTTCGACCCGCGCGCGGATCAGCTGCTGCAGCCCTTCGTAATCATTGCCGGGAGTGCTCATGCGCTCCTCGTGACAGAGATTCAAGGCGCCGTCATACACAGCGAACGCTATCTTGGTGCCACCAATATCAAAGCCGTAATACATGCCACACTCCCTTGTCGATGAGTCGCCTCACCTCAGCCTGTCCAGAGGGGGACATTGTATTAATTCGCAAAAAAAATAAAGTGACCGGAGGCGAAAAACGGGAGAGAGATCAAAGCAAACGAAACATTTGTCGCTGCAGGCAGGGCTGGCCGAGGCTCATTAGGGTGCGCTCCTGACCATCAAACATGAAGCCGCGGCGCAGGTAGAACCCCTCGCCGATGTGGTTGCCATCCAGCAGCCACAATCTAACGCCTTCACAGCCGGCGCGCCGCATCTGCATCGCCACCGCCTGCCACAGCCGCTTGCCGTGGCCCTGACGCCAGTGGTCGGGGTGCAGGTAAAAGGCGCGGATCCAGGCGGTGGGGTACTCCCCCGTCGTCTCCGGCTGCCAGTAGAGCAGGCCGATGACCACTTCGTCCTGGCACAGCAGCATGGGCCTGGGGCCCGTCTCCGCCAGTCGGCGCAGCCAGATCTGCAGATGCTCGGTCACCGCCAGCTGGGCCAGCATGTCGGCACCAAGCACGCCGCCGTATGCGGCGAGCCAGCTGGCCCGCTGCATCACCGTCATGGCGGCGGCGTCATCGGGCCGCGCCATGCGCAGGCTTATGCCTTGCATTGGGGTACCAGCCCGGAGGCGCGGGCCTGCTCGTAGAGCGGCACGGCTTCAGCCTGCTGGGCCTGCAGCTCGGCGATCCGGTTCTCGTTGCTGGGGTGGGTGGAGAGCAGCTGGGGCGGTGCATTGCCGCCCGCGGCCGCACTCATGTTCTGCCACAGCGGAATCGCTTCGGCCGGATTGAAACCGGCGCGGGCCATCAGATCCAGACCCAGCCGGTCCGCCTCGCTCTCCTGCTCGCGGCCATAAGGCAGCATGACACCGACCTCCACCCCGAGCCCCAGCGCCGCCATGGTGGCGCCGCGGTATTCGCTGCTGCCCATGGCGATGTCAGCCGCCGCCAGCCCAAGGCCGGTCAGCTGGCTGCGGGAGAGCCGCTCGTTGGAGTGCTGGGCCAGCACGTGGGTCAACTCGTGGCCGATGACGGTGGCGAGCTGATCCTGATTCTTGGCCACCTTGAGCAGGCCGCTGTAGACCCCGATCTTGCCGCCGGGCAGGGCGAAGGCGTTGACCTGCTTGGAGTCAAATACCACCACTTCCCAATTGGTGATGCCGTACTGGCTCGGCACCTGGGCGGTCACCGCCTTGGCGACGCAGGAGACATAGGCGTTCATCTTCGCATCCGTGCTCACCTTCTCCTGCTTCTTCATCTCTTCGAAGGAGTCGGCCCCCAGCTTGCTCATCTGCTGGGGCGAGAACAGCAGCATCTGGCTGCGGCCGGTGGGAGACTGGGCACAGCTGGCGAGCAGGGTGGAACAGAGTGCCGCCAGGCCAAGCTTGAACAGGGGAGATGTCATGGAGGTGTCCTTCACCATAAAGATGCCCTATTTTCGGAAATGCGGGCGTCTGGTGCAAGTCGACAAATCACCCGGTCTGGCGAAAGCGGTCACATACCGCCATCAGGCGGCGACCAAAAAACAAAACGGGCCCCGCAGGGCCCGTCTGGCAAAGGAAACCGGCTTACATGATGCCCAGTTTCTTCAGGTCGGCTTCGACCACCTTGGCCGGTACCGGTACGTAGCCATCTTTGGCAACGATGTTCTGGCCCGCCTTGGAGAGCACCATCTTCAGGAACTCTTGCTCCATCGGAGAGAGCGGCTTGTTCGGGTGCTTGTTCACGTAAACGTACAGGAAGCGCGACAGCGGGTACTTGCCGGTGATGGCGTTGTCGGCGCTGGCCTCGATGAAGGTCTTGCCATCCTTGGAGAGCGGTACGGCGCGCACGCCGGAGGTGACGTAACCGATGCCGGAGTAGCCGATGCCGTTCAGAGAGGAGGAGACGGACTGCACCACGGAGGCAGAACCCGGCTGCTCGTTCACGCCGCTCTTGAAGTCACCGTTGCACAGGGCGTGTTCCTTGAAGTAACCGTAGGTACCGGACACCGAGTTGCGACCGAACAGTTGCAGATCCTTGGAAGACCAGTTGCCGTCCAGACCCAGATCAGCCCACTTGGTGGCAGCCTTGGCTTCGCCGCACTTGAGGGTGCTGGAGAAGATGGCATCCAGTTGCGGCATGGTCAGCCCCTTGATGGGGTTGTCCTTGTTGACGAACACCGCCAGGGCATCGACCGCGACGCGGATGGCGGTCGGCTTGTAACCGTAGCGCTTCTCGAAGGCCTCTTCCTCGCCGGATTTCATGGCGCGGCTCATGGGGCCGAACTGGGCAACGCCTTCGGTCAGTGCAGTCGGCGCGGTGGAGGAACCGGCGGCCTGGATCTGCACGTTGACGTTGGGGTACATGCGCTTAAATTCTTCGGCCCACAGGGTCATCATGTTGGCCAGGGTGTCCGAGCCGACAGAGGACAGGTTGCCCGAGATGCCGCTGGTCGGAGTGTAATCCGGCAGGTTTTTATCCACACCGGCAGCCAGGGTGCTGACGGAAAACAGGGTAGCTGCGGTGAATCCGATTACACCAGCCAGTTTGTTGAGTTTCATCCAATCTCTCCAAGGTTGCAGAACGCAGTCCATCAAAACACGGGTTAACTTGGCTCACCGCCGGCCACGCCGGACGATGCGCTGAGTGTCATTTCCTGCCCTCTTCCCCCAGTCCTGTGGTGGCAGAAGGCAAGCGTCAATCTGAGGCCGAAAGTGGTCACATCCCGAGCACTGCGATCGGCCGGTCGCGTTTCGTACTCTCCCTGCGCCAAACCGGCGACAGGTCCGTTCTCAAGACGGCGCCAGTATCTGACCTGGCAGTGACAAATTTATGGATTTAATGTGACACTTTAATGACATGGCGGGCTTGTTGAACAAATGAAAAAAGGGCCGCCATCGCAGCCCCCTTTTGATGCCAACCCCTTGCCGGAAAAGACTATTTCACCACCACCATGCGGCCGGGGATGAGAAAGCTGAAGCGGCTGCCGAGGCCAACCCGGCTCTCGATGTCGAGCTGGCAGTCGTGGTGACTCAGGGCATGCTTGACGATGGCAAGCCCGAGCCCCGAACCGCCGGTGTGACGGGAGCGGGCCTTGTCGACCCGATAGAACCGCTCGGTGAGCCGTGCCAGGTGCTCGGGCGGGATCCCCTCCCCCTCGTCCTGCACCGCAAACAGCGCCATCGCCCCCTGCTTGCGCCACTCCACCGTGATCTTGCGCCCCGCCGGGGTGTAGTGGATGGCGTTGTAGACCAGGTTGGAGACGGCGCTGCGCAGCTGATCCTGATCGCCGCGCACCAACAGATTGGGCTGCACCATGAACTCGATCTGGTGGGCCCGCTCGCCCGAGAGCGCCCGCGCCTCCTGCTCCAGCAGCCCCAGCATGGCGGGCATGTCCACCAGGTGAGAGAGATCCACGGTCGGCGCCGCTTCGATGCGCGACAGGGTGAGCAGCTGATTGACCAGATTGTCCATGCGGATGGTCTGCTCCATCATCACCTTGTGCGCCTTGGCCCACATGGCGGGCGGCGGCGGCTCCTCGGTCATCTCCAGATAGCCCTTGAGCACGGTGAGCGGGGTGCGTAGCTCGTGGGAAACGTTGGAGACGAAGTGCTTGCGGGTCTTCTCCAGGCTGCGCAGCCGGGTCACGTCCCGCACCACCAGCATGGCCTGATCCTCGGCGTAGGGCATGATGCGAAACTCGAGAAACTTCTCCTCGTTGATGGGCGAGGTCATCTCGAACGGTTCGTCATACTGCCCCTTGCCGAGGTAGGCGCCGAAGGCGGGATTGCGAATGAGGTTGCCGATATGCTGACCGGCATCTTCCGGCCAGCGAAAACCGAGCAGCTGCTCGGCCA
The DNA here is from genome assembly GCF_963888745.1 of Aeromonas sp. DNRA1. Classification (NCBI taxonomy): domain Bacteria; kingdom Pseudomonadati; phylum Pseudomonadota; class Gammaproteobacteria; order Aeromonadales; family Aeromonadaceae; genus Aeromonas; species Aeromonas sp. DNRA1. Next base: position 925,537 of record NZ_CAWPKQ010000001.1, read on the forward strand.
GCCGGTTGCACCAGAGGATACTGCCGTCGGTGCGAAACACCACGGCCGCGTCGGGCAGTGCCTCCGCCCCTTCCCGAAAGCGGCGGATCAGCCCCGCCAGCTCGCGGCGGCGGGCCCGGTGGCGCTGCTGCAACTTGTAGATGCCGTTGAAGATGTACTCCCAGCTGCCGCTGCCGTTGGGGGGCACCAGGCTGCGATCGTGCCACAGCCAGTCCGACAGCCGCTTCTGGAAGCGATAGTGCCAGCCCAGGTGCAGCACGGTGGCCGCCAGCAGGCAGAGGGCGAGGGTATTCGTCAACCAGCCGACCAAGGCGAAGGGCGCATAGAAGAACGCCATTCGCCACAACTGGCGCCGCCAGGCATAAGGTTGCAACATAACTTCCTCTACAGACGGGTTGAGAAGCGATAACCTGCGCCGCGCACCGTCTGGATCAAGCGATCGTGCCCCGTCTCTTCAATGGCCTTGCGCAGGCGACGGATGTGCACATCCACGGTTCTGTCCTCGACGTACACATTGGTACCCCAGACATTGTTGAGCAGCTGTTCACGACTGTAGACCCGCTCCGGGTGAGTCATGAAGAAGTGCAGCAGCTTGAATTCGGTCGGCCCCATGTCGAGCGCCTTCTCCTCGGCGCTGACCCGGTGGGAGACGGGGTCCAGCTTGAGCCCCTGCACCTCGATCACCTCGTCCACCGAGGTGGGAGAGACGCGGCGCATCACCGCATGCAGGCGGGCGGTGAGCTCCTTGGGCGAGAACGGCTTGGTGATGTAGTCATCGGCCCCCGCCTCCAGCCCGCGCACCTTGTCCTCTTCCTCGCCGCGGGCGGTCAGCATCACCACCGGGATCTGGCGGGTCACCTCATCCTGCTTGAGCTGCTTGATGAACTGGATGCCGCTGCCGCCCGGCATCATCCAGTCCAGCACGATGAGTTCGGGGTAGGGTTCGCGCACCTTCGCCAATCCGTCGGCAAAATCTTCAGCTTCTACTGTTTCATATCCCTTCTGCTCGAGCACGAAGCAGAGCATTTCGCGGATCGGTGCTTCGTCCTCGACCACCAGAATTCGCTTAGCCATATCCCTTCTCTCTCCTCTGTGAAGATGGGTGCGCCAATTATTAGAACTTTCTGTGACACTTTTATGACTTTATGACAGGCGGGATGATAAACGTTTTCAGATTCAGTTGGCAGCAGCGAGTTGCAGCAGATCCCAGCGGTTGCCACTGATGTCCTCGAACACCACCACGGTGCCGTAAGCCTCGATACGCGGCTGTTCACAAAAATGGACACCGTACGCCTGCATGCGCTGGTAATCGCCCCAGAAGTCGTCGGTCTCGAGGAACAGGAAGACCCGACCGCCCCCCTGCTGGCCGATGGCGGCCTGCTGCTCCGGGGTGGCGGCCCGCGCCAGCAACAGGGCGGAGCCGGGGGCCCCCTTAGGGGCAACCCGCACCCAGCGCTTGCCCGGTTTGCCCGGCTCGTCGAGGGGCGTGTCTTCCAGCAGTTCGAACCCCAGTCCCTGGGTAAAGAAGGCGATGGCCTGGTCGTAATCGGCCACCAGCAGGGCCAGGGCGCCAATGTGTTGTGCCATGGGAAGTTCCTCAACAGATGAATGGACGGGGCGCATCATAACGGGGGACGGCCCCGGGCTCCAGCACCTAGGCTGATGAGGTGGCAGAGGATAGAGGAGGGGAGCATGGCGCCGGGCAGGCGCAACTTCCCCGCCTAAAGCAACCGGGTCAGCCCTGCCCGAGCCAGTCGCGCAGCACGCTATCCCGGTCCCCGTCCAGCGCCGGCGAGGCACGCCCGTAGCGCACCGGGGTGGCCGACAGATGCAGCGGATTGGCCAGGGTGGGCAAGGGCTGATCGCCGCGTTGTACCTGCTGCACCCAGCCGCGCACCACCCCCTGCTCGAGGGCGAACAGGGCATCCAGGGTAAGGATGGGGCCGCCCGGCACCCCGGCTGCCTCCAGCATGGCACTCCACTCGGCGCTGCTGCGCGCCAGCAACCGCTCGGCAATCAGGGCATTGAGCCGATGGCGGTGGCGCACCCGGGCGCTGTTGCTGGCAAAGTCGGGGTCCGTCGCCCAGCCGGGTTCCCCCAACAGGGCTGCCAGCGCGGCAAACTGGCCGTCGTTGCCCACCGCTAGGATCAGATGACCATCCCGGGTGGGATAGACGTCGTAGGGGACGATATTGGGGTGGCCGTTGCCAAGGCGCCCGGGCGCCTGACCGGTGGCGAGATAGTTCATCGCCTGGTTGGCCAGCACCGCCACCGACACGTCGAGCAGGGCCAGATCGATCTGCTGCCCCTCCCCGGTTCGCTCCCGGTGGCGCAGGGCCGCCTGGATGCCGATGGTGGCGTAGAGGCCGGTGAGGATGTCGACAAGCGCCACCCCCACCTTGACCGGCCCGCCGCCGGGGGCCTCGTCCGGCTGGCCGGTGATGCTCATCAATCCGCCCAGCCCCTGGATCAGCAGATCGTAACCGGGTCGCTGAGCCCAGGGACCGTCCTGGCCAAAACCGGTGATGGAGCAGTAGATGAGCCCCGGGCGGCGGGCCTTGAGGCTCGGGTAATCGAGGCCGTAGCGCGCCAGCCCCTCTACCTTGAAGTTTTCGATCACCACGTCGGCCCGGTCCACCAGGGCCAGCAGGGTTTCGTGATCGCGCGCTAGATCCAGGGCGATGGAGCGCTTGCCCCGGTTGGCGGCATGAAAGTAGGCCGCCTCCCCCGCCACCAGCTCGGGTGGGCCCCAGTGGCGAGTGTCGTCACCGCGCCCGGGGGCCTCCACCTTGACCACATCGGCACCGAGATCGGCAAGCAGTTGGCTGGCCCAGGGGCCGGCCAGCACACGGCTGAGATCCAGCACACGCACGCCGGCAAGGGGCCCCATCACTCAAACGCCTGCAGGTCGGTCTGGGCCCGCCCCAGGATCAGGGCGTGGATGTCGTGGGTCCCCTCGTAGGTGTTGACCGCCTCCAGGTTCATCACGTGGCGAATGACGTGAAACTCGTCGCTGATGCCGTTGCCGCCGTGCATGTCGCGGGCAACGCGGGCTATCTCCAATGCCTTGCCGCAGCTGTTGCGCTTGATGAGCGACACCAGCTCCACCGGGCAGCGCCCCTCGTCCATCAGGCGCCCGGCCTGCAGGCAGCCCTGCAGGCCGAGGGCAATCTCGGTCTGCATGTTGGCCAGCTTGAGCTGAAACAGCTGGGTGGCGGCCAGCGGGCGGCCGAACTGCTGGCGATCCAGCCCGTACTGGCGGGCGGCATGCCAGCAGAACTCGGCGGCGCCGAGCGCCCCCCAGGCGATGCCGTAGCGCGCCTTGTTGAGGCAGCCGAACGGCCCCTTGAGGCCGCTCACCCCCGCCAGCCGGTTCGCTTCCGGCACGAAGACCCGCTCCATCACTATCTCTCCGGTGATGGAGGCGCGCAGGGAGAACTTGCCCTCGATCTTGGGGGCAGAGAGCCCGGCCATCCCCTTCTCCAGCACGAAGCCGGTGATCTCGCCATCCAGCTTGGCCCACACCACGAACAGATCGGCGATGGGGGAGTTGGTGATCCACATCTTGTTGCCAGTCAGCAGATAGCCGCCGTCGACCCGCTCGGCGCGGCTCTTCATGGAGCCAGGGTCGGAGCCCGAATCCGGCTCGGTGAGGCCGAAGCAGCCCACCAGCTCGCCCCGGGCCAGCCCCGGCAGCCAACGCTGGCGCTGGGCCTCGTCGCCATAGGCGTGGATCGGGTGCATCACCAGGGACGACTGCACGCTCATGGCCGAACGGTAGCCGCTGTCGACCCGCTCCACCTCCCGGGCGATGAGGCCGTAGGCCACGTGATTGACCCCGGCGCAGCCATACTGCTCCGGCAGGGTGGCGCCAAGCAGCCCGAGCTCCCCCAGCTCGTTCATGATGGTGCGGTCAAACTGCTCGCGGCGGTTCGCCTCCAGCACCCTGGGCATCAGCCGCGCCTGGCAGTAATCGCGGGTGGCGTCGCGGATGAGGCGCTCCTCTTCGCCAAGCTGGCCATCGAGAAAGAAGGGGTCTTGCCAATCAAATCGGGTACGCGTCATAAAGCACTCCATGCCATGCAAGAGAATCATCAAAGGGTCTCTTGTGGACCCATCTTAACCACGAAAAAGCTCGGGTAACAAACACCTCAGCCTGCCTCCCGCAGCGCCCGATAGAGGGTGGTACGGCTGATGCCGAGCCGGCGAGCCGCCTCGCTCACGTTGCCATCGCACTCCGTCAGGGTCTGCTGCACCCGTTGCCGGTTCTGCTGGCGCAATGTGCTGCCCGCCACCGCCGTGGTGGCGGCCGGCGCCACCGCCACGGTCGGCAGATGCAGGTGGGCAGGCTCAATCCAGCCCAGCCCCTCCGCCAGCACGCAGGCCACTTCCAGCGCCTGCTTGAGCTGGCGCACGTTGCCGGGCAGCGGGTGGGCCAGCAGTTGGCGCTCGGCCTCATCGGTCAGGTGCAGGGCAGGATCCATCTCGGCCAGCAGCCGCCGGACCAGCGCCTGCCGCTCGCGGGGCGGCCAGTCGCGCAGCGGCGCCAGCAGTTGCCGCCAGCCGCAGATACGGTAGTAGAGATCTTCGCGAAAGGTGCCGGCCGCCACCATGGCCGCCAGATCCCGGTGGCTGGCGCTGACCAGCCAGAAATCCACCGGCTCGGGCTTGTGGCTGCCAACCGGGGTGACGGCGCGCTCCTGCAGCACCCGCAGCAGGCGGGTCTGGGCCAGCAGCGGCAGCTCACCGATCTCGTCCAGCATCAGGATGCCGCCGTGGGCGGCGCGCAGATACCCCTGGCTGCCCTGGCTCCGGGCACCACTGAAAGCCCCGCCGACATAGCCAAACAGCTCGGCCTCCACCAGCTCCGCCGGCAGGGCGCCGCAGTTGACGCACACCAGCGGTTGCGCCCGCCGGCTCGACTGCCCGTGCAGTTCGCGCACCAGATGCTCCTTGCCGCTGCCGGTCTCCCCCTCGATAAGCAGCGAGATGCCGCGCTCCAGCATCTTGAGCGGCACCTGCTGGCCGAGCGAGCCGCCGGCATCGGCCGGCAGGCCGGGCAGGGTCGCAACGGGATGAGCCTCCGGCACCAATCGCAAGCCACGCCGATCCCGCAGCAGCCGCTTGCCGTCGAAGGGGTGCTGGCCGAGCCAGAGCCGACCGGCCCGGTTGGCCCCGAGCAGCTCGCCCTCCTCCCCCAGCAGCAGACGGGCGGACCAGAGACTCTGGGGCTCGAGATCCACCAGCCAGCCCGGCTGGCGCGCCAGCAGCGCGTTTTCCAGGGTCATGGCCAGCAGCCGTACCGTGCCCAGCATGTCGCCATCGTGATGGGCCGCGTCGGTGGAGATGTCGAGCACCCCGAGCAGTTGCCCGTCTGGCCCGAGCAGCGGGCAGGCGCTGCAGCTGAGAAAGCTGTGCTGGGCGAAGAAGTGCTGATTGCCGAGTACCTGCACCTCGCTCTGTTCGGCCAGCGCAGTGCCGATGGCGTTGGTGCCCTTGCTCGCCTCCCCCCAGCGGGCGCCGCTGCGCAAAAAAATGCGCTCGGCGTGGCGGGCAAAGCCGTCGTCACCGCTGGCGGCCAGGATGGCACCCTCGCCATCGCACAGCAGCAACCGACAGGGGCGCCCTGCCAGCAACTGGCCAAACAGCGGCAACACGAAAGGCTGGAAGCTGGCGATCAGCACCCTGTGCTGCTCCTGACGGGCCGACAGCTCTCCCTGGGGCAGCAAGTCCAGCTCGGCGCTCTGCCGGCGGCTCAGCCCCTGATGCAGGCAGCGCTGCCAGGAACGCTCGATCGGGCTGGCACTGGATTGAGATAATTCGCTCATCACGCCTCCTGTTCATAAACGGCACGACTGTCACGGTCACTGTCCAGAATCGGCACAGTTTCCTCACCTTCGCCCTGATCATTGGTTAACCAAGATACGCTGCCACATCCCGTTTGATAACGTTTTTGTAACTTTTGCTGTGCTGGTCAGACCCTCTGGCACGCCCCTTGCGATACATAGCAGCAACCGGGTTGCCCGCCAGCCCGGTCAGGACCACACACATAAGGATGATGAGATGATTTATACCGCTCCCGGTCAGGCAGGTGCCCTGGTCAACTTCAAGTCCCGTTACGACAACTTCATCGGTGGTGAGTGGGTGGCGCCGCGCGCCGGCCGCTACTTTGAAAACATCTCGCCGGTGGACGGCAAGGTGTTCTGCGAAGTGGCCCGCTCCGACGCCGCCGACATCGAGCTGGCTCTGGACGCCGCCCACAAGGCGTTCGCCAGCTGGAGCAAGACCAGCGTCACCGAGCGCAGCAACCTGCTGCTGCGCATCGCCGATCGCATCGAACAGAACATCGAAGTGCTCGCCATCGCCGAGACCTGGGAGAATGGCAAGGCGGTACGCGAGACCCTGGCCGCCGACCTGCCGCTGGTGGTGGATCACTTCCGCTACTTCGCCGGCTGTATCCGCGCCCAGGAGGGTTCGGCCGCCGAGCTGGATCAGAACACCGTCAGCTACCACTTCAAGGAGCCCATCGGGGTGGTCGGCCAGATCATCCCGTGGAACTTCCCGCTGCTGATGGCGGCCTGGAAGCTGGCCCCGGTGCTGGCGGCCGGCTGCTGCAGCGTGCTCAAGCCCGCCGAACAGACCCCGGTCACCATCATGCTGATGATGGATCTCATCAAGGACATCCTGCCTGCCGGGGTGGTCAACGTGGTCAACGGCTTCGGCGCCGAGGCGGGCCAGGCACTCGCCACCAGCAACCGCATCCAGAAGCTCGCCTTCACCGGCTCCACCGAGGTGGGCGCCCATATCCTGCGCTGCGCCGCCGACAAGCTGATCCCCTCCACCGTGGAGCTCGGTGGCAAGTCCCCCAACATCTACTTCGCCGATGTGATGCAGCACGAGAGCAGCTACATCGACAAGGCGGTGGAAGGGATGCTGATGACCTTCTTCAACCAGGGCGAGGTGTGCACCTGCCCCTCCCGCGCCCTGGTGCAGGCCAGCATCTATGACGACTTCATGGACAAGGTGCTGGCCCGCGCCCGCACCATAGTGCAGGGCAACCCTCTCGACACTGCCACCCAGGTCGGCGCCCAGGCATCCCGCGAGCAGTTCGACAAGATCCTGAGCTACATGGAGATCGGTCGCGGCGAAGGGGCCAAGATGCTGATCGGCGGCGGCCCGGCCAGGGTGAGCGGGCTGGAGGGGGGCTTCTACATCCAGCCCACCATCTTCTCGGGCCAGAACAAGATGCGGGTGTTCCAGGAGGAGATCTTCGGGCCGGCGCTCGGGGTCACCACCTTCAAGGACGAGGCGGAGGCGCTGGCGATTGCCAACGACACCCAGTACGGGCTGGGGGCGGGCCTGTGGACCCGCGACAGCAACCTGGCCTGGCGCATGGGGCGCGGCATCCAGGCCGGCCGGGTCTGGGTCAACTGCTACCACGCCTACCCGGCGCACGCGGCCTTCGGCGGCTACAAGAAGTCAGGGATCGGCCGCGAAACCCACAAGATGATGCTGGACCACTACCAGAACACCAAGAACCTGCTGGTGAGCCACGACATCAATCCCCTCGGCTTCTTCTAAGCTCCTCCCATGATCAACAAGGGCGCCTGCGGGCGCCCTTTTCATTGCCAGAGCGCTCCTTGCTAGAGCGCCGCCTGCCCGGCGCCGATACCCAGCTGCTGGCGATAACGCTGGGGCGAACAGCCCAGCTCCCGATTGAACATGGCGATGAAGGCCGAGGTGGAGCCGTAACCGAGCCGCCAGCCAATCTCCTGCACCGGCAGCTCCCCCTTGAGCCAGGCCAACGCCTTGAGCAGCTTGAGCCGGGCCCGCCACTGGCCGAAATTCATCCCCAGTTCCCGCACGCAGCGCCTGGCCAGGGTACGCTCAGTGGTGTGCAGCTGCTCGGCCCACTGGGCCAGGGTGCGCGGGTCGGCGGGGTCGCTGTAGAGCGCCGCCAGCATGGGGGCCAGCAGCTTGTCCTGACTCATGGGCAGGTAGCTGTCCTGGCAGCGGGTGCGAGTCAGCTTCTCCACCAGCAGCTCGGCCTGACGCACGTCCCACTCATCCTCCATGTGGCCCAGCTTGCGATCGCAAAAATCCGCCAGGATGGCGCGGATCAGCGGGGTCATCTGCAGCAGCCTGGGCTCGGCAGGCAGCCGCGCCGCCAGGGCGTCATTGACGTAGATGGAGGTGTAGTCGAGGGCCTGCTGGTTGTAGGAGGCGTGTTCCAGATCCGCCGGCACCCAGATGAGGTAGTCGGCCGGCGCCACCAGCCGGTGATCGTCCAGCACTATCTCCATCACCCCCAGACTGATGAGGCTGAGCTGGCCCCAGGGGTGGCTGTGGGGCGCACATGCGCTCTCGGCCTGGATCTGCTGGTAGCGCAGATAGAGCGGATTGGGCGCTGGCAGATGCAGGTCCGTCGGATGGTAGTGACGTATGGCCATGGCGGGCGGATTGTCCTTTGCGCGGGATGATTTGTCAGTTTTACGTTACTTGATATCAGAAAGACAAGGGTAGACTGGTCACCTCGATAATAAGGAGTCTTTGATGCGTATCTTCTACCCGCTGATGTTTCCGCTGCTCGCCGTGCTGATCTGGGCCACCAATACCGTGGTGTCCAAGGCCGCCGCCGATGTGCTGGATCCCGCGGCCATCTCCTTCTACCGCTGGGTGATCGCCGCGCTGGCACTGACCCCCTTCTGCCTGCCGCAGCTGTGGCGCCGCCGTGGCGAGATCCGCCCCTGGCTCGGCAAGCTGCTGGTGCTGGCAGCCCTTGGCATGGTGCTCTACCAGTGCCTCGCCTACTACGCCGCCCACACCACTTCGGCCACCAACATGGGGGTCATCGGCTCTCTCATCCCGCTGCTGACCCTGCTGCAGAGCGCCCTCTTCTTCGGCCAGCGGCCGGGCAAACAGGCGCTGCTCGGCATGAGTATCTCCCTGTTCGGGGTGTTCTGGCTGCTGAGCCTGGGCCAACCGCTGGCACTGCTGCACGACGGTATCAATCAGGGCGACGGCCTGATGCTGCTCGGCTCCGCCAGCTACGCCCTCTATGGCCTCTTGATCCGCCGCTGGCAGCTGCCGTTCGGCCCCTGGCTCAACCTCTACCTGCAGATCCTGCTGGCGGTCTTGCTGCTGATCCCGGTGGCCCTCTGCGCCGAATCGCTGGCGGTGCCCGCCGAAGGCTGGGGCCTGGTGCTGTTTGCCGGCATCGCCTCCTCGCTCTTCGCCGCCTACTGCTGGATGCGCGGCCTCGCCTGCATGGGGGCGGAGCGTACCTCGGTGTTCATGAACCTGATGCCGCTGTGCACGGCGCTGATCGCCGTCATCAGCCTGGGGGAGCCGATACATGACTACCACCTGCTGGGGGGCGGTCTCATCCTGGCGGGGGTCATGCTCTCCCAGTTCAAGCCCAGGGTGCGCCCCGCCCTTGTGGAAGAGGCATAAACCGGCGAGACAAGCCGCTGCAGCACAAAACAAGAAGGGAGCCTCGGCTCCCTTCTTGTTTGCATCTTCTCGCTAAAAACCACAGGCTCGGTTATCCCCGCGCCAATGGTAAGCCCCTCCCGACACAACTGTGATTCAGGTTTGCTCGTGGTGCGCCTTGTGCGGGTCGAGCCGGGCCTTGTCATGAGCGGCAAAGGCTTTTCGGGCCACGCTGATGCCATTCATGCAGGCAGGGACACCGGCATAGACGGCGATCTGGAGCAGGATTTCGATGATGGTTTCCCGGCTGACGCCCACATTCAACGCGGCCCGGATGTGAAATTCGAGCTGTCCGGGTGCATTGCCCATCGCCATCAGCGCAGCAACGGTGAGCATCTCACGGGTGCAGAGATCAATACCGGGACGGGAGAGCACATCGGCAAAGGCAAATCCCAACACCAGTTCGGCAAAATCTGGCGACAGGGCATCCAGGTTCGCCGCGACCTGATCCGGCGCCTGCGGGTCTAGCCGGGCCAGCAGCGCGAAGGCCTGTTCACGCCGCTCGGACGATAAGCCGCTCATGCGTTCACCCCCTTCATGCCTTCTCGGGTATAGCGCTCCCCTGCCACTGGCAAGGCCCTGATGGCACTGTCCAGCGCGGCGAGATCCCCGGCCTCCAGACGCACCGACAGGGTGCCCAGGTTGTCCTGCAGATGGGGGATCCGCCTTGTGCCGGGAATGGGCACTATGTCATCCCCTTGCGCCAGCAGCCAAGCTAGGGCGATCTGCGCCGTCGTGCACTGCTTGCGCTCCGCCAGGGCCATGATCACCGCCACCAGCGAGCGGTTGGTGGCGATGTTTTCCTGCTGAAAGCGCGGCAGGCTGGCCCTAAAGTCGCCCTCTGCAAACGCCGTATCCTGCTGGAAACGTCCGGTCAGAAAGCCTCGCCCCAAGGGGGAATACGCCACCAGACCTATACCCAGCTCGCGGCAGGTCGGCAGTACCTGGGCTTCGACATCTCGCGTCCAGAGGGAATATTCCGTCTGCACCGCCGCCACCGGATGCACGGCATGGGCGCACCTCAAGGTGGCCGCACTGACCTCGCACAGACCGATACGGGCAATCTTGCCCTCCTGCACCAGCTGCGCCAGCCCTGCCATCGTCTCTTCGATGGGGTGCGCCGGATCGATGCGATGCACATAGTAGAGGTCTATCTGCTCAACCCCGAGCCGGCGCAGCGAGGCTTCACAGCTCTGCCGTGCATATTGGACGCTGTTGTCAAGAGTACGTCTGTACTCGCCACTCTGGCGCACTATGCCGAACTTGGTGGCGACCTTGACCCCGGCTCCGTGGGTCGCCAGGAAGCGGCCTATCAGGGCTTCATTGTGGTACGGGCCATACATGTCGGCGGTGTCGAGAAAATCGATCCCCATCTCGACAGCCCGGGCCAGCACCCGCAGCGCCTGCTCATCATCCCGCGGACCATAAAACTCACTCATGCCCATGCAGCCGAGGCCCATGGCGGATACGTCCAGATCAGTGCCCAGTGTTCGTCGTTGCATACATTTCTCCTTACAAGATGGAGGTCAGTATGGTCTTCCGAATATGATTCAGGTATAGACTGGATTGGTAGTCAGCTTTCCGATTTTGGAAGATACATGAACGCTCTCTTGCTATGGGATGACGCCCGGGTCTTTCTGGCCATCGCCCGCAGCGGCACCTTGAGTGGCGCCGCCCTCGCCCTTGACATGGGCATTGCCACTGTCTCTCGACGGCTGGATCGCCTGGAGTCGGCACTGGGTCTGCCGTTGTTCAGTCGTCATCAGCACGGCTATCGACTGACCGACGATGGGGATGCCCTGCTGGCGCGGGCCGAGGCGCTGGAACATGCCGGGCATGCCTTTGGCGAAGCCGGGCAGCAGCAGGGACAAGTGGCCGGATGCGTGCGCCTCGCCACCGCAGACAATCTGGCCAATCCGCTCATTATTCCCTCCCTGGCCAGGCTGTTTGCCATTCATCCCGAGCTGAGGGTGGAGCTGGTCACAGGCGTGCAAACGGTGAACCTGCACAGGCGCGATGCCGATCTGGCCGTGCGCATGGTCAAGCCTGACGCCGGCAACGTCACCATCAAGCGGCTGGGCACCCTGGGCTTCGGCCTCTATGGGGCCAGCAGCTATGTCGATAGCCGTCATCCGGGCACAGATGCCGCTGGCTTCGATGAGGATGCCTTCATCGGCTGGGGGGAATCCCACGGCCATTTGCCCGCCGCCAAATGGATTGCGCGCATACTGCGTGGGCGCCTCTGCAGGGTGGAGACCAACACCCTGTCGGCCCAGCTGGCCGCTGCCACCGCCGGCCTCGGGCTGGCGGTGCTGCCCCATTATCTGGCCAAAGAGACGGATCTAGTCTGCCTCCTGCCCGAGCTGGGAGTAGATCAGCCGATCTGGCTGGTGATCCACACAGATCTCGCCCACTCCAGACGGGTGCGGGCCGTCGCGGATCACCTGATCCAGCTGTTTGAAGAGGCCGAATCAGCCCTCCACCCTTTCCCTCTTGGCGCACTGTGAACCAGGCAAGTTAGGAAGGGCTGCAACCCATGCGGCGACGGGCAGACAGCAAGAAGGGAGCCGAGGCTCCCTTCTTGTATTGCATCTGCGCGCAAAAAAACGCGGGCTCAGTTACCCCGCCGCCAGTGGTAGCGGCGCTCGGGCCGGCCACGCTGACCGTAGTTGAGATCCACGTCCACCCTGTCCTCCGACTCCAGATACTCCAGATAGCGGCGCGCCGTGGTGCGGCTGAGGGACAAGCGCAACGCCACCGTGTCGGTGGAGAAGGCGCTGTCCGGCTCGCCCGCCAGCAGCTCCAGCACCTGGCGCAGGGTGATGGCGTCGATCCCCTTGGGGGTGTCGCGCACCTCGCGCCCCTGGGGCCTCACCTTGCCCATCAAGCGGTCCAGGTCGCTCTGCTCGAGGGAGCCGCGCTCGCAGATGCGCCGGTGCAGGGTGAGGATCTCGTCCAGGCTCTGCTGGATGCGAAACAGCCGCAGCGGCTTGATGATGTAATCCTGCACCCCCTGATTGAGGGCCTGCTGGATGGTCTCCACATCGCAGGAGGCGGTCACCATGATGACGTAGGCTTCGCGGTTGTGGCTGCGCAGCCGGTTCACCCACTCCAGGCCTGAGCCGTCAGGCAGCGAGATGTCCACCAGCAGCAGTTGCGGTTGGGCCGCGCGCATCATGAGATCGGCCTGGGTCAGGCTCTCGGCCCGACCCAGCAGGGAAAATCCGGGGGTAGAGGAGACCAGCTCGGCCAGAATGGATCCTATCCGTTCGTCATCCTCGATCACCAGAGTGAAAATGGGCTCCATAGATCACACCAATTGGTTTTTATTCAAGTAGATACCGAACAGGGTCGTCTGTTCGGCGGTGCGGCGCCATTCTATCACACCCCCTCGCCTGGCCACCGTCTCCTTGACCAGGAACAGGCCGACACCGTGATCGCCGGTCTGGCGACTGATGCCGTAATCAAACAGATGATCCGCCAGCGCCTCGTCCACCCCCTCACCGCTGTCCTCCACCTCGATCACCAGCCGACGCCCGAAGTCGTTGAGGGAGATGAGCACCCGTGGCGGACACTGCTTGCGCCGGGCCCAGGCGGCGCGGATGCCGTTGTCCAGCAGGTTGCCGATGAGGGTGATGAGATCCGCCGACACCGCTGCCGGGTACTCGCCCAGCGCCGAATCGGGATCCAGCACCAGCTCCACCCCGAGCTCGCGAGCCCGACTGAACTTGCCGAGGATGAGCCCGGCCACCGGTTTGTCCTCGATGGCCCGCAGCAGATCGTGCAGCATGGTCTGGCACGCCTCGCTCTCCTGCTGGATGAGCTCCACCGCCTGATCCACGTGGCCCAGCTGTAGCAGGCCGGAGAGGCTGCTGAGTTTGTTGGCGAACTCGTGGGTCTGCATCCGCAGCATCTCGGCATACTGGCGCAGGTGAGTCACCTGCATGCCGAGGCTGCCGGTCACCTCGGGGCGGCTGAAGATCAGCAGCCGACCGGGGATCTTGCCCTCCACCGCCTGCCAGCGCCCGATGAACGACTCGCCGTGCACGGTAAAGCCGAGCTCGGTCTCGAGCTGGGTCAGGGCGGGGGCGAGTGGCGGCGACAACTCCGCCAGCGGCTGGCCAAGCAGGGAGTGGCGACCGGTGCCGGGCAGGCGCAGCTGGTAAAAGGCGGCGCTGTTGAGCATGCGGATGTGGCCATGGCTGTCGAGAGCGATCACCCCCTCCGAAATGTGCTCCAGCACCAGCTCCTGCAGCACGAAGCGGTTGACGATGGTCTCCGGCTCCAGATCCAGCAGGGTGCGGCGCAGCCGATGCTGGATCCAGAGCGCCAGCAGCAGGCCGCAGCCCAGCACGGCGCCGATGGCGCTGATGAGCAGGGCGATCCGATCCAGATAGATGCCCTCCACCGTCTGCATCAGATAACCCACCACCACGGCGCCGATGGCGCGCCCGTCCGCCCCGATCACCGGAGCGAAGCAGCGAATGGCCGGCCCCAGGGTGCCCACGTCCTTGGAGCAATAACTGCTGCGCTCGTTGAGGGAGGGCCAGATATCCTCACCGCGAAACAGGCCACCCACCAGCTCCGGGGAGGGGTGGCTCAGCCGGCGGGCGTGCTCGTCGGTCACTACCATGTAGGCGGCATCGGTGCGGCTGCAGATCCCCTGCACATAGTCGCGCAGACCCGGATCGCTGCCCCACTCCAGCGCCTGTACCACTCGGCTGTCCGCCGCCAGTACCCGCGCCAGATCGCCCCCCTTCTCCTCCAGGTTCACTTCCAGCAGGTGGCGGATGAAGAGCGCCAGCAGGCTGCCCAGGATGACGATCAGGAGCAGTGACAGGCCCAGGGAGAGGGTGACCAGTTGGTGACGCAGTTTCATCGATTAGCCTTGCAACATCAGGACGCGGACCAATAGTGCGGGCGCCACCAGGTCTGGTCAATCAAAGGTGCGGGATCGCCGGCAAAATCGGCCAGCCCCTCGGCACGGGCACACAGTGCCACCGCCCTCGCCACGGCGCGGGCCACCTCCCCCACCTGCTCGATGGCGGGCAGCAACCGCCCTTCGGCCAGCGGATAGGCGCCCACTGCCTGTACCGCCGCCCGCAACATGCCGTCGCTGATGCGCCGCGCCTTGACCGCGCAGGCACCGAGGCCGATACCCGGGAACACATAGACGTTGTTGCACTGGGAGACTACCCGCGGCGCGCCGTCCACCGCCACCGGCGGGAAGGGGCTGCCGGTGGCGAGCAGGGCGCGTCCGCCGGTCGCCTGCCACACCTGGGCCGGGGTCGCCTCGGCGCTGCGGGTGGGGTTGGAGAGCGGCAGGATCACCGGCCGCTCGCACACCTCCCCCATGGCCGTCAGTACCGCCTCGTCGAACAGGCCGCCCTGACCGCTTACCCCGATCAACACCCCGGGGCGCAGCCGCTCGATGAGCGCGGCCAGGGAGTGGCACGCCTCCGCCGCCGGGCGGGCAAACGGCTGCTGGGCCGGGGTGAGCCCGCCGCGGTCCAGGCAGACCAGACCATCCTGATCGAACAGTTGCACCCGCTCCGTACCGCCCGCCAGCTGGGCCAGCATGGCGGCGATGCCGCAGCCGGCCGAGCCGGCCCCGACGATGAGCACCGGGGTCTCGGCCAGTGTACTGCCCGCCTGCTGCAGTCCCGCCAGCACGCAAGCCGACGCCACCGCCGCCGTGCCCTGGATATCGTCGTTGAACATGCACAGCTCATCGCGGTAGCGAGCCAGCAGATTGGCGGCATGTTTGCCGGCAAAGTCTTCAAACTGCAGCACCACCTGGGGCCAGCGTTTGCGAATGGCCGCCACCACCTTGTCCATGAACTGGTAATAAGGCTCGCCATCCACCCGCGGTGCCTGCCAGCCGAGGTAGGAGTCATCTTCCAGCAGTTCGGGGTTGTTGGTGCCCACGTCGACGCACAGCGGCAAGGTGCGCGCCGGGTTGATGCCGCCAGCAGCGGAGTAGAGCGCTAGCTTGCCGATGCAGATCCCCATGCCGCCGATGCCGAGATCGCCTAGCCCCAGCACCCGCTCGCCATCGGAGATGACGATGACATCCACCTCCTGCTCCACCGCCGCGAAGATGTAATCCAGCTCGTCCCGGTCGTGCCAGGAGAGGTAGAGGCCGTGGCTGCGCAGATAAAGGTCGCTGTGGCGCTGGCACGCCTCCCCCACCACCGGGGTGTAGATGATGGGCAACAGTTCGGGCAGGTGGTGGCGCACCAGCTCGTAAAACAGCACCGGGTTGTCCTCCTGCAGCTGGCGCAGCAGCAGGTGCTGATCAAACGGGCTCTGCATGGCCGAAACCAGCCGGTAGATACGGCGCCGCTGCTGGGCCAGCGACTCCTCCTTGTGGGGCATGCGCCCCATCAGCCCCTGTCGCTTGCGTTCGGCATAGGGCAGGCTGGTGCCCATCATGATGTCGTTCATTATCTTGTTCCTTATGCCAGCAGCGAAATGAGCAGGGTGGCCAGGATCAGCATGACGGCGCCCCCGAGACGGGAAGAGATCTGGGCAAACGGCATCAGCGTCATGCGCTGGGCCGCCGAGAGCACCGCCACGTCGCCAGTGCCCCCCATGTTGGCCATGCAGAGGCCCCCGGTGATGGCCGCCTCGATGGGGTAGAAGCCGATCATTCGGCCCACCAGCGCTGCCCCCAGGGCACCGCCGACCACGGTCACCAGCACCAGCACGAAGTAGCTGACCGAGAAGGCGCTGATGAGCTCGGGGATGCTGGTGTAGGCGACACCGATCCCCACCAGCAGGGAGGGAGTCAGGTTGCTGACCACGAATTGGTACCAGTCGGCCGCCGCCTGCTCGTAACGACGGGGCAGCAGGCCGCTCACCTTGATGACGGCCACCGCCAGGATCATCAGGGCGAAGGGATGCATGGGGATGAAGTTGCCGAGCAATGATCCCAGCACGAACATGCTGGAGCTGATGAAGAGCCCGAGACCCAGGCTCTCCAGCGTCGGCGCCTGCACCTTCTCTTCGGCCACGCCAGCGGCACTCTCTTTTATCATCAGCTTGCCGTTGCCGGTCAGGGAGGGGTAGCGGCGACCAAGGCGGGCCAACAGGGTGCCCACCAGAATGGCCAGGGTGTTGGCGATCACCACCGCCGGCACCATCCGCGACAGCAGGTCGGCACTGGACATCTGCAGCGGCCCAGAGAGGATCTCCACCAGCGGCACGGCGCCCGCCCCCATGCCGCCGCCCATGATGGGCAAGCCGATCAGCAGCACCGCATTCTTGAAGCCATACCCCATCAGGGCACCCACCAGACCGACGCTGAGCAGCGCCAGCGCGACGCCCCCCAGGATCACCGGCAGGTAGCGCATGGCGGCGTTTTTCAGCAGGGCGCCGCTCATGCCGAACACCGAGCCGGTCACCAGGCTGGCGATGAAGAAGTTGAGAAAGCCCCCCTCCTTCATGAAGCCGATGATCACCTGGCCCGCCTCGACTGGCAGGATCCGGTATTCAAACAGGGCGGCGCCGCCGAAGATGGCGAGTATGGTGCCACCTCCCAGGTATTCACGGATGGGGGTGATGCGCTCCCCCAGTTCGGTCAGCAGAGTGCCGAGCACGAACATCAATGCCAGCGCACCGACCATGCCGAGTGGCAGAGAGCCGTTCCAACCCGAGAAGAGTACGCAGGTGGCAAGCCCGAGGAAGATCATCATGGGCATGCCGGCAATCTGCCGGTCGCCAAACAGCGCGATCCGGGTCTGTGGGGTAGAGAGGTTTTTCATTGTTATGCTCCAGCGTGTGGTGTGGCGCCACTCTAGCCATCTCTCTAACCCCTGTCGGTTAGCCTGTCTGCAAAGGCATATAAAAACATTAAATTCTTAAACGTTATGACTGGCAGAGGATGTCGCCCAGCCTGTCATTGGCATTATTCAGGCGCACTATTGTGCTGCGCCAATCAAACCGGCGAGCCCTCATCCCTCAATGCCAACAGGCTCTTTATGGGGCTATTATCAAATAACGATTAAATAATGGGCGGCATACATCTCAATAATGGGAAACCATGCTTTCGCCACTCGATGCTATTTCGACTGATCACAAGCAAGGATTGACTGGCGATCTCAAGATCAGTAAATCCCAATCGGATAAACCGCCGCAGACCGGAAGAGACAACTGGAAGATTGAGGACAGGCGATCACGCAGAGGCCCACAAGGATGATCTGCCCATGGCAGGCCGTGCCTGCCTCAGGGGAGCGTTTTAGCCGATACAAGCGGGCCCTGCAACAGACCGTCAGATGATGATGACGGCCTCATGACACCAACCGAAAAACTATTCGGCTAATAACAGTGGAATATTGGCAGGGTCAAATTCATGACAGGTTTCGGTACTTTCCAGGCTGAGCCCATAATGGCCATCGGCAACATATTCCACCTCCAGCAACAGACTCTCGATGGAAAAATGGGGGTCACCCGATTCATATCGTTCCACAGCTATCGTCTCCCTGTTTAGCTGACCCATCAATATTAGTGGATAAAAAATAGTCTGCCGAATGCAGATAATATTTTTCTGCTGCCAACATTATCGGTCATGGCTATTCCAAGACTATTTTCAGCACGATGGGTGACATGATTTGGTTATTTCACCGGCCCATGGCGGGAATTGTTCACCCAAATAGGCTCGCGGCAGACACCGGTTGCTGCCGGCGGGGTGCTCAAGCCTAGCAAGCAAGCTCCACAAGAAACCTACCTCCAATTTTCATAAACAAGATCGCGATCACACTATTTACTTAGCCTGCTAAACAACTACAATGCTTAGCAAGCTAAGTAAATGGAGAGTCTCATGATGAAGGATCTGGAAATGCTGCGCGAGCTGTCCCTCGCCGAGCGAGTCGGCCGACTGCATCGGCTGTGGCGCACCGTGGCCGATCTCGAACTGGCCCCCCTCGGCCTCACCCATCCCCGCTGGACAGCGCTGTGGAAACTGAGCCGGCTCGGTGGCCACCTCAGCCAGAAGACCCTGGCCGAAGCGCTGGAGATCGAACTGCCCTCCCTGATGCGCACCCTGGGCCAGCTGGAAGAGCAGGGGCTGGTGGAGCGCCACTGCTGCAGTCAGGACAAGCGGGCCCGCATCGTCACCCTGACCCCGGCCGGCAAGGCGCTACTCGACCAGATTGAAGATCGCATCATGGAGATACGCCGGGAGCTGCTCGCCGGCATCAGCCAGCGGGAGCTGGAACAGTTTGAAGATATCGTGCACCGCATCTGCGCCAATGCCCTTGGCAAGATAGGTACACAGAGTGAAGAGAGAGAGTGAAATGACCCCGGATCAACAATTCAAGCGCTGGATAAAATGGGCCATGGGCGCCTTCGTACTGGTGTTTGCCTACTTCCTGCTGGCCGACCTCAAGATGCCGCTCACCCCGCAAGCCATGGCGACCCGCGTCGTGACCAAGATGGTGCCCCAGGTCAGCGGCAAGGTAGTCGAGGTGGCCGTCGGCAACAACCAGCACGTCAAGCAGGGCGACCTGCTGTTCGTGCTCGATCCCGCCCCCTTTGAGCTGGCGGTGGAGCAGGCCCGCCTCGCCCTGGCCCAGGCCGAGCAGCAGAATCGCCAGCTCGATGCCACCCTCAATGCCGCCAGCGCCGACTTCAGTTCGCTGCAGACCCAGGCCGCCCTCAAATTGCGGGAAGCGGAACGCATCGATGCCCTCTATCGCCGCCACATGGTCTCCGAGCAGCAGAAGGATGATGCCGACAGCGCGTTTCGCACCGCCCAGGCCAACCTGCTGGCCAGCAAGGCCCGCATGACCCAGGCCCGGGTCAACCGCGGTCTGCCCGGCGACGACAACCTGCTGCTGCGCCAAGCCCGCAACCGCCTCGCCCAGGCCGAGCTCAACCTCGCCTACAGCCGGGTACACGCCAGCCAGGACGGCATCATCACCAACCTGCAGCTCAAGCCGGGCAGCTTCGCCGCGGCGGGTGCACCGCTGCTGGCACTGGTCTCCGAGCAGGTGGACGTGATCGCCGATTTTCGCGAGAAGAGCCTGCGCCACGTCAATCAGGACAGCCAGGCACTGGTCGCCTTCGATGGCGAGCCGGGTCGCCTCTATCCCGCCCGGGTCACCAGCCTGGATGCCGGGGTCAGCGCCGGCCAGTTCGATGCCAACGGCCTCCTGGCCAGCCCTACCGAGTCGGATCGCTGGGTGCGCGACGCCCAGCGTCTGCGCCTGCACCTGGCGCTGGAGCAGTTGCCCGCCCATCTGCCGGCCGGTGCCCGCGCCACCGTGCAGCTGCTGCCCGACAACGCCCTGACCGGACTGCTGGCCCGCGCCCAGATCCGCCTGCTCAGCCTGCTGCACTACATCTACTGAGGTGACGGCAATGACTTTGTGGCACAGGCCCCTCACCGCCAACGAACTGCGCCAATGCCTGCGCATCGCCTTTGGCAGCACCACCGGCTTTCTGCTCTGCAAGCTGTTCGGCTGGAACTACGGCGTCTTCTACACCGTAACGCCGGTGCTGCTGCTGGGCATGGTGCCAGTGATGAACGGTCATGCCGCCCGCCAGCTGATCGCCGCCGCCGTGGTCTGCGGGCTGGAAGTAGGGCTGCTGGGGGGGCTGTTTGGCGGCCATCCCGGCCTGATGGTTCCCATCGCCTTCCTGCTGTTTCTCTACCGCTTCGCCGCCATGTCGCGGGGTAGTCTGTTCCTGTTCGGTGCCAACGGGGTGTTGAGTCTCAGCATCATGCTGCACTTTGCCAGCTACCCGCAGACCGATCTCAACGACCTCATCTTCAGCAACCTGTGGGCCAGCGTACTGTCGGTGCTCATCGCCTACCTGATGACAGCATTGATCCCGGACGTGGAGGAGCGCCCCAAGCCGGCCCCCTCCCCCAAGGCACCACACCGGATGCGGCACGAGGCGCTGCTTGGCGCCAGCATCGCCACCCTCTCCTTCATGGTGTTCCAGATCTTCGATCTGCGGGACTCCATGTCGGCCCAGGCCACGACCCTGCTGGTGCTCTTCCCCATGCACTGGGACGGCGCCCTGAGCTATGCCCGCAAACGGGCCATGGGCACCCTGCTCGGGGTGAGCTTCGGCCTGGTCAGCCAGCTGGTGCTCTACGACTGGTCGGGACTGCTGTTGCTAGTCGCCCCCATGCTCTGGCTCGGCGCCATGCTGTTCAGCCATGCCCACGTGAAGGAGGCGAGCGGTTCCGGGGTCGGCTTCGGCGCCCTCACCACCCTCGGCATCCTGTTCGGCCAATACCTGACGCCGGGCAACGATCTGGTGTTTAGCGCCCTCTACCGGGTCAGCAGCATCTTGTTTGCCATCGTCGCCACCCTGCTGGCCTGTTACCTCATCCACCGACTGCTTAACCGCTTCGAGGCCACTCGGTTCGGTTATTGACCCCCTGTTGTTAGCTCAAGGATGTGCTGCCTTTCGCCCCGCTATGCCTACCGGGGCGTTTTTTTGCCTTCCGTTTGGCGGCACCTGCGGCCAGCCCCAGCAACTATGCTTGCTAGGGCTGTCGGCAACAGGAGAGAGACCATGGCACGAGCAGCATACATCCACTGGTTGGCAATCACTCTGCTGCTGGGGATGACCTGTGCCCGGGCAGAGCAGGTGCTCATTGCCGCCGAGGATGACTGGTCCCCCTACTGCGCCCTCGACAAGCAGAGCGGTCAGCCGCAGGGGCTGGCTCCCGAGCTGGTGAAGGCGGCCTTCGCCGCCGAGGGGGTCGACGTCGAGTTTCGAACCATCCCCTTCGCCCGCTGCATGTACGAGGCGCGCAGCGACAAGGTGCTCGGCTGCTTCGATGCCACCATCACCGAGGAGAACCGCTACCAGTACTTCTGGCACGAGACCCCCATGTTCGAGGAGGATCTCGCCATCTTCGCCCTGGCCCGCGAACCCCGCCGGGATCTCAAGCTCACCTCGCTGGAACAGAAGACGGTGGGCATCACCCTTGGCTACACCTACCCCACCGACTTCATGGAAAACCCCAGGATCACCCGCTTCCAGGCCAAGTCCGATGCCCAGATCATCGAGATGCTGGTGCGTGGCCGGGTCGACTACATCCTGATGAACGAGATGCCGGGCTACCTCAAGATCCAGCAAAAACAGCTGAGTGGTAAGGTGGTCAAGGTGGGCAAGATCTCCACCGACGGCTTCTGGCTCGCCTTCTCCCGCGCCCACCCTCAGGGCGAGGCGATGGCCAAGCGCTTCGAGGAGGGGCTGCAGAAGATCCGCAACAACGGCACCTACGAGGCACTGGTGCGCGCCTTCGAGGCCAGACTCGGCCTGCATTGAGCCGCTGCTCATTAGCGCTTCTTTTGACGCCCATGGACGCATATCGACGCAAGCCGGGTCGAGGCCCATTGCGCACCTTTGGCAAGCTGTTAGGATCACGCCCGGATGACACCGATGGAGAATCAACATGAAGCACGCCAACCTTCTGCTGCTGGGCATCGCGAGCCTGACCCTGCTGAGCGGCTGCGAACGCGGCGCCGGCACTCTGAGCGTGACCGGCGGCGACCCCGTCACCTATCTGTGTGAACAGGGCCAACGGGTGCAGGTACGCTACTTCGCCCTCTCCGATCAGAGCCTGAACTTCGTCAAGCTGGCACTGCCAGACGGCAAGGACTATACCCTGCCACAGAGCGTTTCCGCCTCCGGTGCCCGCTACACCGACGACCATGAGGCCGTCTGGTGGAACAAGGGAGATGAAGGCTTTGTCGAGATGCGCGACAAGGATGGCGAGTGGCAGAGCGTCTACAACGACTGCAAGCAGCAGTAATGAACAACCCCGGCCAGGCCGGGGTTGTTCATTACTCCACTTCAATCTCGTAGCGACCCACCACTCGCACCGGAATGGCCTGCGGGTTCTGCTCCGACACTCGATAACGGGTCTTGGCCAGCCCCGACAGGGCGATCAGGTCCAGCACCCCGGGCGGCTCCGAGGCCACAATCTCCGGGCTGAACAGATTGCCGTTGGAGTCGATGAGATAACGGATCTCCACATAGCCCTTGACGGGCCGCTTGGCTGGCGCGCCGCCCACCGGTTCAAACGGAGGCACTTCGCCATCCTGCACCCAGTATTTGCCAAGCTCCGCCATGGTCACCTCCAGCGGTGGCTGGTTCAGCTTCACGGTGGGACTGGGGCTGGCACAGCCCCCCAGCAAACCGAGCACAGTGCCCAGCAGCAAGACCTTCAAACCCATTCAACACTCCTTGTTGAGTCAGATCAGAGGGGTCACCCCTCCCCGGCAGGGTTGCCGGCCCATTACTGTAACAATCGAAACCCGTTTGAGCAGCATAAAAAAAGCCAACCCCATCGGGTTGGCTTTTGGCAAAGCGGCTCAGCGTCAGCCGCGCTTGTCGCTCACCACCAGCCAGAGCGCATGCACCATGCCTGGCAGGCCGCCGAGCAGGGTCAGCACTATGTTGATCAGAAAATGCAGGCTGAAGCCCACCTGAAGAAAGGCACAGACCGGGGGCAGAAAGATGGCCAGCAGGATCTTGAGCAGATTGTTCATCTCGGATTTCCTCGTCAACGATGTCACAGGGATGGCAATGGGCTAACCATAAACATCCCTGGCTTCAACTGCAAACCAGACAGGGAATGCGCTCACCCCCTTCCCGCCAGGCATTGAGGTCGTGGATGACCTGATTGCTGCTGCCGCGCCAGAGCAGGCCGGGATCCGCCAGCGCCTTCTCGAACTTGCCGTCCACCAGCACGTCCAGCAAGGCCACCAGCTCGCGCTGGGCCGGGCTGAGCTCGCCAAGCAGATAGCCGGTCCAGCACCAGATGTCCTTGCCGGGACACTCGGCGCGCACCCGCTGCACCAGCGCCAGCACCTGAGGCACGTTGGCGGGGTGGAGCGGATCGCCGCCGGAGAGAGACAGCCCGCGCCGTTTGATGCGCGTGTCGTTGAGATCCGCGATAACGCGATCGCTCATCGCCTCATCGAATGGCTTGCCGCCATCGAGCCGCCAAGTGCTCTGGTTGTAGCAGCCAGGGCACTGATGTTCGCAGCCCGAGACAAACAGGGTGGCACGGGTGCCGGGGCCGTTGATCACATCGACCGGGTAGTATTGGTGGTAGTGCATCTTCTCTCTCTATTGCGGCCCCTCCTCGCCGGCCCTTCTCCCACTATTTGCAACGTGAGCAGGAGAAGGGAACAACGCGGCGCCAACAGTACCCCGGATGGTTCCCTCTCCCTTTGGGAGAGGGCTAGGGTGAGGGCTCGGCCTACATATGTTTGACGCGGCGCTTCACCTCTTCCTGCTTGCCCGCATTGAAGGGGCGCGCATCCGGGCTGCCGAGGTAGCCGCAGACACGGCGGGTCACCGACACCTTGGCCGGGTCGTGGTTGCCGCAGCGCGGGCAGGTAAAGCCCTTGGAAGTGCACTCGAACTCGCCGGTAAAGCCGCAGTCGTAGCACTCGTCGATGGGGGTGTTGGTACCGTAGTAGGGCACCTTGTCATAGCTGTAATCCCAGACGTTCTCCAGCGCTTCCAGGTTGTGCTGGATATTGGGGTATTCGCCGTAGCAGATGAAGCCGCCGCTGGCGATGGGCGGATAGGGCGCCTCGAAGTCCAGCTTGTCGTAGGGGTTGACCTGCTTCTCCACATCGAGGTGGAAGCTGTTGGTGTAGTAGCCCTTGTCGGTCACACCCGGCACCACGCCAAACTCCTTGGCATCGATGCGGCAGAAGCGCGAGCAGAGGTTCTCGCTCGGGGTGGAGTAGAGGCTGAAGCCATAGCCGGTCTCCTCCTTCCACTCATCGGTCGCGGCCTTGAGGCGCTCGATGATGGCGATGGCCTTCTGTTGCAACTCGGCGCTGTCGAACAGGTGTACCTGATCGCCAAACAGGGCGTTGATGGTCTCGTGTACCCCGATGTAGCCAAGCGAAATGGAGGCGCGACCGTGCTTGAAGATCTCGCTGACATTGTCGTCCGCTTTCAGACGCACCCCGCAGGCCCCTTCCATGTAGAGGATGGGCGCGACCCGGGCCTTGACCCCGTCGAGGCGCTTGATGCGGTACATCAGTGCTGTCTTGGCTACCCGCAGGGCGGCGTCCAGCTTGTCCCAGAAGTCCGCTTCATCGCGGGATTTCAGGGCGATGCGCGGCAGGTTGAGGCTCACCACGCCTAAGTTGTTGCGCCCTTCGTGGACCAGCTCGCCGTGCTCCTCGTAGGCACCGAGGAAAGAGCGGCAACCCATGGGGGTCTTGAAGGAGCCGGTCACCTTGACCACCTGGTCGTAGTTGAGGATGTCCGGGTACATCCGCTTGGAGGCGCACTCCAGCGCCAGCTGCTTGATGTCGTAGTTGGGATCGCCCTGCTTGTGGTTGAGGCCATCCTTGATGGCGAACACCAGTTTCGGGAACACGGCTGTCTTCTTGTTCTTGCCAAGGCCGGCGATGCGGTTGCTCAAGATGGCGCGCTGGATCAGGCGTGACTGCCAGCTGTCACCCAGGCCAAAGCCGAAGGTCACGAACGGGGTCTGACCGTTGGCGGTGTGCAGGGTGTTGACCTCGTACTCCAGCGACTGGAAGGCGTCGTAACACTCCTTCTCGGTGCGGGCCATGGCGTAGGCATCCACATCGGCAATGCCCCACTCCAGCGCTACTTCCCGGTGCTTCTCCCAGCTGATGGTCACATAGGGGGCCAGCACTTCGTCGATGCGGTTGATGGTGGTGCCGCCATAGATGTGGCTCGCCACCTGGGCAATGATCTGGGCCGTGACCGCGGTGGCGGTGCTGATGGACTTGGGAGTGTCGATCTCCGCGTTGCCCATCTTGAAGCCGTGGGTCAGCATCCCTTTCAGATCGATCAACATGCAGTTGAACATGGGGAAGAAGGGGGAGTAGTCGAGATCGTGGAAGTGCAGATCGCCGCTCTCGTGGGCCTGCACCACATCGCGGGGTAGCATGTGGCTGGTGGCGTAATGCTTGGCGACGATGCCCGCCAGCAGGTCACGCTGGGTCGGGATCACCTTGGAATCCTTGTTGGCGTTCTCGTTGAGCAGGGCCGCGTTGGTCTGCTCCACCAGGCCGCGGATCTCCTGGGCCAGCCGGCCGCGGGCCTCGCGGGCCTGATCCCGGTCGTGACGGTATTCGATGTAGGCACGGGCGATGGCCTTGTCGTCGGAGGCCATCAGGTGGTTCTCGACCCGGTTCTGGATCTCGTGGATGTCCACTTCCCCTCGTCCTTCCAGCTCCTGGGTGACGGCGGAGGCAATGCGCTCGGCCAGCGCCGGACTGGCCTGATTGACCGCCTCTGCCGCTCGGCCCACCGCCTCGGCAATCAGCTGGGCATTGAATGGTGCGCGACATCCATCACGTTTGATCACAACCGGTTTCATGGATTTTCCCCGTTAAAAAGGCCAGGCTCTCGCCCTCGGCTTACCCTTGTTTGGCCCCCTTCTCCACGCATCGTCCTCGGCGCAAATAAATTCAGCCGAGGCTTGACAAGCCAGGGCTGACGATGAGAAGGGAACAGCTTTTACACAGCTCAATAACACAACATATAGGGATTAAAAACGAATGTGGCCCTATATATGGTGTCTATTAGGCACCAAAGCGTGACCGTATTTCTTGATCCAGAACAGGTTTTGAAGCGAGTGGCGCAGTTCCCGACCAGTCACAAATGGCCCCATGCAAGACCCAATTCAAGCCTGATGCGGGCTGGCGCCCGATACCGGCCAGAGGGAAAAAGATTTCCCTTCCGACAATAATTGACCGGGACAGGTTTGCACCAAGATGGACATAATGAATGACAACTCCTCTTGTTCGATGGGAAGCGACATGACCAACCCGCTATTGCTGCTACTGCTGCTGTGTGCCCTGCCGTTGCGGTTGTGGGCGGCCGAAATCCTGGTGATCAGCAGCTACCACCCCGAATACCTGTGGGATCAGAGCTACAACGCCAGCCTGGCCGCCAACCTCAAGGGTGACCACCACATCAGCCACTTCTACATGGATACCAAACGCCGCCCCCCCGAGGAGTTCGATCAGATAGCAGAGCAGGCGCTCGCCTACTATCGCCAGGTGAAACCGGATCTGGTGGTGCTCGGCGATGACAACGCCATCAACTACCTGGCCAGCGACATCGCCTCCCTCGGCACCCCTGTGGTGTTTCTCGGCATGAACGAGAACCCGCGCCACAAGGGGCTGGTCGGCCACCCCAAGATCACCGGCGTGCTGGAGCGACCCCTGCTCAAACGCAACATCAGCGAGATGAGCCAGCTGATGGGGGGGATCAAGAAGGCACTGGTGCTGTTTGACTAGAGCAACGTGGCGCTCACCGCCATCCAGGATGAGTTCAAGACCCAGACCGAGCTGCGGGTCGGCCAGACCCGGGTCAACAGCCAGCTCCTTGGTGACTACAGCCTGTGGCAGGAGGCCGTGCTCAATGCCAAGCAGAGTGGTTATGAAGCCATCTTCATCGGCCTCTACCACACCCTCAGCGACGATCAGGGGCGCCATGTGGATGAGAACAGGTTGCTGGAGTGGACCAGCGCCCATAGCCCGGTGCCGCTGTTCTGTTTCTGGGAGTTTTCGGTGGGCAAGGGCAAGGCCATCGGTGGTCTGGTGCTGGATGGCCGCGATCAGGGGGCCAAGGCGGCCGAACTGGTCAACGCCATCCTGGCGGGCGCCCAGCCCAAAACCCTGGCACCACGCGCCGCCCTGCGTGGCGAGTATGTGTTCAGCAAGAGCGAGCTGGCCCGCTGGCAGCTCACCCTGCCCGACAAGTGGCGCTACAAGATCCTCTGGCGTGATTGAGCGCTGATCAGTGCCCCCATAACAAAGAACCCGGCCATGCCGGGTTCTTTGTTTATCTGGTTGACGCTGCGACTCAGCCCTGCAACGCCTGTTGCAGCTCCTCTTCACTCCAGACGGTGATACCGAGCTCCTGGGCCTTGGCCAGCTTGGAGCCTGCCGCCTCCCCCGCCACCAGCACATCGGTCTTGGCCGACACCGAGCCCGCCACCTTGGCCCCCAGCGCCTGCAGCGCCGCCTTGGCGTCGTTGCGCGACAAGGTGGTGAGGGTGCCGGTCAGCACGAAGGTCTTGCCGGCAAAAGGTTGATCGCTTGCCTCCTTCTTCTCGATGGCCGGCCAGTGGATGCCGGCGGCCAGCAGGGCCTCCAGCACCTCGATGTTGTGGGGCTGACGCAGGAAGTAGTAGACGTGCTTGGCCACTATGTCCCCCACATCGGCCACTTCCAGCAACTGCTCCACCGAGGCGGCGCGCAGGGCGTCCAGCGTGAGGAAGTGGTTGGCGAGGTTCAAGGCAGTCGCCTCCCCCACTTCGCGGATCCCCAGTGCAAACAGGAAGCGGGGCAGCGTGGTGCTGCGGGCCGCATCGATGGCCGCCACCAGATTGAGGGCCGATTTTTGCCCCATCCGCTCGAGCCCGGCCAGCTGGATGGCGTTGAGGCTGAACAAGTCCGCCGGGGTCTTCACCAGCCCCTTGTCCACCAGCTGCTCCACTATCTTGTCGCCGAGGCCGTCCACGTCCATGGCACGGCGGGCGGCGAAGTGCTTGATCGCCTCCTTGCGCTGCGCCTCGCAGAACAGGCCGCCGGAGCAGCGAGTCACCGCCTCTCCCTCCAGCCGCTCCACCGCCGAGCCGCACACCGGGCACTCGGTCGGGAACAGGATCGCGCGGGCATCCGCCGGGCGCTGCGCCTCCACCACCGCCACTATCTGCGGGATCACGTCCCCGGCCCGGCGCACGATCACGGTGTCGCCAATCATCACGCCAAGACGCTCAATCTCGTCGGCATTGTGCAGGGTGGCATTGGAGACGGTGACGCCGCCGACGAACACCGGTTTGAGCTTGGCCACCGGGGTCACGGCGCCGGTGCGGCCGACCTGGAACTCGACGTTCTCAAGCTCCGTCATCTCCTCCTGGGCCGGGAACTTGTGAGCGGTCGCCCAGCGCGGGGCGCGGGCCACAAAGCCCAGCTCCTCCTGCAGGGGGATGGCATCCACCTTGTAGACCACGCCATCAATCTCGTAGGGGAGCTCGCCACGGCGCGCCAGGATGTCGTCGTGGAACGCCTGGCAACCGGCGGCCCCCTCTTTGAGCTTCACTTCCGGGCTGAGCGGCAGCCCCCACTCTTTGAGCTGATTGAGGCGACCGAAGTGAGAGCCACCGAGCTGCTCGCCTCCCACCCCCACGCCATAGGCGTAGAAGGCCAGCGGGCGGCTGGCGGTGATGCGCGAGTCGAGCTGACGCAGGCTGCCGGCGGCGGCATTGCGCGGGTTGACGAACACCTTCTCGCCGGCGGCCAGCGCCTTGGCGTTCATCGCCTCGAACCCCGCCTTGGGCATGAACACCTCGCCACGCACCTCCAGCCTTGCCGGCCAGCCCTCGCCACGCAGGGACAAGGGAATGGCCTTGATGGTACGCACGTTCTCGGTGATCTCCTCACCCGTGGTGCCGTCGCCCCGGGTAGCGGCCTGCACCAGCTGGCCGTCCACATAAAGCAGGCTCACCGCCAGACCGTCCAGCTTGGGTTCGCAGCAGAAGGTAAAGCTCACCTCCCGCTTAAGGCGATCGCGCATGCGCTGTTCGAAGGCCTGCAGCTCTTCGCCGCTGAACACGTTGTCCAGGCTCAGCATGGGGATCTCGTGGCGTACCTGTTTGAAGGCGGTCAGCGGCTGGCCCCCCACCCGCACGCTCGGCGAGGCCGGCGTCTTCAGCTCGGGATGCTCGGCTTCCAGCGCGATCAGCTCGCGCATCAGCCGATCGTATTCGGCGTCCGGCACCGTGGGGTTGTCCAGCACATAGTACTGATGACCGTACTCGATCAGCAGCTCACACAGTTGACGGTGGCGGGAGAGGATATCGCTCATGAAAAAGTCTCGAAGTGTGATGGAAAAACCGGCCAGCGGACCAATAAAAATGCGGCACCTGGGTACCGCACTTTTTATTCATTCGACCCGCATGGCGTATTAGTCGCGACTGGCCTCGTAGGCGGCCAGCTCATGCCGGTAACGGGCGATGGTTTCGTCGCTCAGCGGGCTGCGCTCCATATCGGTCAGCATGGCATCGAGATCGCTTGCCAGCTGATCGGCGGCCTGCAGCATGTCCTCGAAAGCAAACGCAGCGTTGCTGCGCAGCGGCAGCTGCATGAAGAGCGACACGCCCGGGGTGGCGAACTGCTCCATCCGGTACGGGTTGAAGGTGCCCGGCTTGACCATGTTGATCATGGAGAAGAGCACTTCACCCTTGCCGTTCGGGTCTTCGTGACGGTGGAAAATATCCATCTCGCCAAACTTGA
Organism: Aeromonas sp. DNRA1; assembly: GCF_963888745.1. Taxonomy (NCBI): domain Bacteria; kingdom Pseudomonadati; phylum Pseudomonadota; class Gammaproteobacteria; order Aeromonadales; family Aeromonadaceae; genus Aeromonas; species Aeromonas sp. DNRA1. The sequence goes on from NZ_CAWPKQ010000001.1 coordinate 955,311, forward strand.
AGCCCAGCGCCAGCAGGGAAGATAGCAGGGTGGCCCCTTGCAGATCGTGACCCGGACGGCCCATCAGGTTGATGACATAGACATCCTGCCAGATCTTCTCGACCGGCGCAGCACGCACCGGCTCTTCATAGATGGGCTCCTCGTAGGCAGGCTCGGGGGCTGCATGACGGGGCTGTGCCTGGTATTCGGGAGCGGCGACCGGGGCCGGCTCGCGGGCACCGAAAGTGGGTGCAGTCGCGTAGGCGGGCTCGACCAGCGGCTCTTCGTCCAGCGGTTGCAGCAGCGGCTCGCGCTGGGGACGGGAACGGTGGACCGGGGTACGGCGAATGACCTGGGCGGGCTTGCGCACCGGCGCGGCAGGCACTTCCTCGACGGCTGCGGCAACCGGCTCCTCGAACTCCTCCTCGTCTTCTTCATAGACGGGGGGCGGCGGCACGGGGCGGGCGGCAGGTTTGCGTACCACGGGCGGCGGCAGATCGGCATCGTCATCTTCATCATCGAAGGCGGGCGCAGGCGCACGACGGCTGACTTCCGGCTGGCGTGGCTCATCATGGTGGAGTTTGGGCTCGGCACGACGGCCACCGCTGACCACTCGCACCTGACCGATGCCATCGCTGTCGAAGGCGTCGTTGTCACGATCCCGTGATTTGGATTCCATCCGGCCCAGAGGTTTCTCTTTGATCGGTGCCTGACGATTCTTTCTGTTGCTCCACAACCCGTGAATGAGCAATGCCGCGATGGCAATACCGCCCAGGGCAACCAAGATGTAACGCAATTCCTGCATTAGCTGCTTCTCTTTCTAGTTTTGCTCAGCCAAAGCGACGGCTTCACCGATATCGACCGACACTATGCGCGAAACCCCGGGCTCTTGCATCGTGACGCCAACCAGCTGCTCAGCCATCTCCATGGAGACCTTATTATGACTGATGTAAACGAACTGTACTGTGCTCGACATCTCTTTGACAAGAGAACAGAAGCGACCGACGTTCACTTCATCGAGCGGTGCATCCACCTCATCCAGCAGACAAAATGGTGCTGGGTTGAGTCTGAAGATGGCAAAAACCAGCGCAAGTGCGGTTAACGCCTTCTCCCCCCCGGAAAGCAGGGCAATGGTAGCATTCTTCTTACCCGGAGGTCTCGCCATGATGCTCACTCCGGCCTCCAAAAGATCATCGGAGGTGAGCTCAAGCCAGGCACTGCCCCCCCCGAACACTTTCGGAAAGAGGGATTTTAAATCTTCGTTGACCTTATCGAAAGTATCCCGGAACCGTATTTGTGTCTCTTTATCAATTCTTTTAATGGCTTGGCTCAAGGTTTCCAACGCCTGTTCCAGATCCTGACACTGGTTTTCCAGGTAGCTTGAGCGGGTTTTCGCCTCTTCATACTCCTCCAGTGCCGCCAGGTTGATGGCGCCAAGCGCCTCCACCTGTGCCTCCAGGGTCTGGATCTCCTGGCGCAGCTTGCCGCGATCAGCGGCAATCAGCACTGCCTGATCGAGATCCACCAGCCGCACACCCAGCTCTTCGAATTGCTCGTGCAGCCCCTGTCGGCGCGTCAGGTTGCGTTCACGCTCAAGGCGCAGGGTCGCCAGCTTCTCCTGAATGTGCACCAGCTGCTTGTGATCGGCGCTTCTGGCCTGCTCCAGTTCGGTCAGCTGACGCTCCAGCTCTGCGAGCCGCTGATGACAGGCAAGCTGCTGCGCCTCAAGATTGCGCTGCTCGGCCAGCAGGGGCGACAGATCCTGACCCGGCGCAGCGCCCGGCTCCTTGAGCTCGGCCAGCTCCAGCCCGAGGCGGGCCAGCTCCTGTTCGCGCAGGGCGATGAGCTGGCGCAGGTTCTGCTGCTCCAGTTGCAGCCGCTGGCAGGCGGCCTGCTGCTGCTCCCGGCGCAGGCGTGCCTCCTCCAGCGCCCGCTCCGCCCCGCTCGCCTGCTCCTGGGCGAGCAGCAGCGCCTCGGCAAGCGCCTCGCCCTGCTCCTGCAGCTCGCCAAGGGCCGCTTCACCCTGCTCAAGCCGCTCCCCGGCCGACGCCAGCCGCTCGGCCTCCTCGGCCTGCTCTTGCGCCAGTCGTGCCAGCTCTTCCCCCAGCTGGCCGAGGCGCTGCAACCGCTCCTGCCGCTGCCCCTCGCGCAGGCTCCAGGCTTCGCGCAGTTGCTGCCACTGCTGCTCCTGCTCACGCAGGGTGCGCTGAGCCAGCTCATGGGCGCCGTGCAGCTGGGCCCGCGCCGCATCGGCGGCGGCAAGCTGCTCATCGAGCCGGCGCAGCGCCTCCCGACCTGCGGCCTGCTCGGTGTGCAACCGCTCACGTTCGCCGAGCAGCGCCAGGGTCCCGAGAGCCATGCCCTCCCCCAGATCCGCCCAGTTGGGACCAAACCAGTCGCCAGCAGGAGTGAGCAGCGACTCACCGGCCGCCAGGCTCGGCTGGCGGGCCAATGCCGCCTCCCGGCTCTCCACCAGCCAGATGGCATTGAGGAAGGAAGGGATGTGCTCGCCGCCCAGCTGCGCCGCCAGGGTACCGGCAACCGCCGGCTGGGCCTGGCCGATCCAGAGCCCGGATTGCGTCAGATTGCACTCATCTGCCGGGGTGGCGGTGAGCCAGCGACCGAGCACCTTGTCCAGCCCTCGGGCCCACTTTGGGGGCACCTGCAGCCGATCCGCCAGGGTGGCGCCCGCCATCTGCTCCCCCAGGATCTGATCCAGGGTGGCGAGGCGAGCCTCCAGCTCGCGCAGCAAGCCCTGCTGGTGACCCTGCTCTGTCTTGAAGGCTTCGTGACGGTCCACGGCGGTCTGCCACGCCGCTTCGGACTCCTCATGGCGGGCGCGGGAGAGCGAAAGCTCCGCCGCCAGCGTATCGAGCGCCGGTTGCAGGTTCTCCCCTTCCCCGCCAAGGGGCCCGGCCTGTTCATCTTCCAGCTTGAGACGGGCCAGCCGGGTCTTGGCCTGCAGCTCCTGCAGACCGTTCACCTCGGCGCGGGTCTGGTTGAGCCGCCCCTGTAACTGTCCCAGCTGCTGCTGCCACTGCTGCTGGCGCTGGCGCGCCTGCTCGAGCCGCTCGGTCGCCGCCGCCCGCACGCTCTGCTGGTCGGTAAGCAACTGCTCACACTGCTCTAAGCGCGCCGATGCGACCTCGCCCTGCAACGTGCTTTCGCTCAGCTGTTCCAGCTGGCCGGCCAGTTGGGACTTGAGCCCCTCGATACGCTCGCTGAGGGCTTGCCGCCTTGCCTGCCAGTCGCGGCCAAGCTCGCTCTGGTGCAGTTGCTGCTGCTCGAGACGGGCGATGGCCTGCCCGCCGAGAAAAATCTGTTGCTGGCGGCTGGCCTGCTCGGCCTGCGCCTCCTGGCGAGCCACCGACAGGGTGACGTGACGCCCCTCGTCGGCGGTGCGCTTGGCATCGAGCGCCGCCAGTGCCTGTTCGGTCTGGGCCAGTTCGGTCTTGGCCTCGCCGAGGCGCGTCTCCAGCGCCCACAGTTCCGAGCCGATCAGCTCGGCGCGGGCGGCGCGCGAACGGCTCTTGAGCTGCTTGTAGCGCTCGGCGGTCTCGGCCTGGGCCTTGAGATGCTCGAGGCGTGAGCCCAGCTCGCCGCGGATGTCACCGAGGCGCTCCAGGTTCTCCTGAGTATGGCGGATGCGCTGCTCGGTCTCGCGGCGCCGCTCCTTGTAGCGGGAGACCCCGGCGGCCTCTTCCATGAACAGCTTGAGATCGGCGGGGCGGGACTCCACCAGCCGGCTGACGGTGCCCTGTTCGATGATGGCGTAACTGCGGGGCCCAAGGCCGGTGCCGAGGAAGAGATCGGTCACGTCCTTGCGGCGGCACTTCTGGCCGTTGATCTGGTAGTGGTTGGAGCCGTCGCGCAGCACTTCGCGGCGCACCGAGATCTCGGTAAAGCGGCCGAACTCGCCGGGCACCCGGTTGTGGGGATTGTCGAACACCAGCTCCACCGAGGCACGGCCGTGGGCACTGCGGTTGACGGAGCCGTTGAAGATGACGTCGGTCATGTTTTCGCCACGCAGATGGCGGGCGGAGCTCTCCCCCAGCACCCAGCGCACGGCGTCGATGACGTTGGATTTGCCGCAGCCGTTGGGGCCCACCACGGCGGTCATGTCGGCGTTGAGTTCGATGCGGGTCGGCTCGACAAACGACTTGAAACCGGCGAGTTTGATCAATTTCAGACGCATGGCGGCCTATGTGGGTAACGAAATAAAGAGGAGGCGGGCAGGCGACTTTACCAAATCAAAAGCTTGTTTGTAATATGCAGGCAGTTTCCCATGAATAGATGGAGCTCAAATGAGCCACTCACCCCGTATGGTAAAAGACTCGATCAGCGGCGCAGACTACTTCCTGCGCGGCTTCTCGCTCATTCGCCAGCCCGGCATCCGCACCTTCGTGCTGATCCCTCTGCTGGTCAACTTCGTGCTGTTTGCCGGCGCCTTCTACGCCCTGCTGCTGCAGCTGGACGGCCTGTTCGGCTGGCTGCACCAGCAGATCCCGAGCTGGCTCGACTGGCTGGACTATCTGCTCTGGCCCATCGCCCTCATCACCATCCTGGTGGTCTTCTCCTTCCTGTTCAGCTCGGTGGCCAACTGGATAGCGGCCCCCTTCAACGGCCTGCTGGCGGAGAAGGTGGAACAGGCCCTCACCGGCGAGACCGTCAGCGATACCGGCATGCTGGACATCGTCAAGGACGTGCCGCGCACCTTCGGCCGCGAGTGGACCAAGCTCAAATACTACCTGCCCAAGGCCATCGGCTGCCTGATCCTGTTCCTCATTCCGGTGGTGGGCCAGACCCTGGCGCCGGTGCTCTGGTTCCTGTTCAGCGCCTGGATGATGGCGATCCAGTACGTCGACTATCCGTTCGACAACCACAAGATCGACTTCATCACCATGCGCGACGCCCTCAAGCAGCGGCGCGGCAAGTGCCTGAGCTTCGGCGCCCTGGTCACCCTCTTCTCCGCCATCCCGGTGGTGAACCTGTTCGTGATGCCGGTGGCCATCTGCGGCGCCACCGCCATGTGGGTCGATCACTACCGCGCCGAACAGCTCAGACGCTGAGTCGGTTGGCGGTGACAACGGGGCTCCCTTGGGGGCCCCGTTTCATTTTTGCATTATAAAAAATAATGCATAGCCTTCATTGCTTGTCCCCTATAGCGCGAGTTGATAGGATGCGGGGCTTTCTCGCACCCTGGGATATCTCATGTTACATGCACTCTTCTTGCTGGGCCTGGTGGCCGAAGGGATGACAGGCGCGCTGGCCGCGGGCCGGCGACGGATGGATCTGTTTGGCGTGGTGATCATCGCATCAGCGACCGCCATCGGGGGCGGCACCATTCGCGACGTGCTGCTGGGCCATTACCCCCTGCTCTGGGTCGAACACCCGGAGTATGTGCTGCTGGTCGCCGGCGCGGCCATGGCCGGCGTCATCTCGGCGCCGCTGATGCGCTACCTTGGCAAGCTGTTCATGGCGCTCGATGCCCTGGGGCTGGTGGTCTTCTCCATCTTCGGCGCGGCAAGGGCGCTGGAGATGGGCCACGGTGCCGGGATCGCCTGCATCATGGCTGTGGTGACGGGGGCCTTCGGCGGCGTGCTCAGAGACCTGCTCTGCCAGCGCATTCCGCTGGTGTTTCGCCGCGAGCTCTATGCCGCCATCTCGCTGGTGACGGCCGCCATCTACTGCCTGGCGCTGGATCAGGGCCTGCCCAACGACTGGGCCGCCTTCGGCGCCATCGGCATCGGCTTCGTGCTGCGGCTCCTGGCGGTGCGCTTCAAGTGGGGGCTGCCTACCTTCCACTACCAGTACGCCACGCACTGAGCGCGCCAGCTTCTGGCAAGCCGGTACGGATTGCAGCCAACAAAAAAGCGCCGGTCAGGCGCTTTTTTATATGGGCAACGGGGCTGTGGCTGCCTCAGTTGATCCCTTCCGAGCTGAAGAAGGTCGCCTTGTCGGCGATGAAACGGATCTTGATGTTCTTGCCCTCGTCGCCCCAGATGCAGCTGGTGGTCCCCAGCACATCGTCACAACGCTCGGCCTTGCCGAGGATGCTGCTCGCCTCGGCGTAGCTGATCCCCATCTTGAGCTTGTCGTAGTTTTCACGGTTGAGCTTGCCGCAACCGGTCAGCAGCAGGGCAATCAGCCCGCCAAGCAAAATATGTTTCATCTGGTTCTCCTCTGCATGGTGTCCAGAGCCTACCAGCTCGGCCACCCCGCTGACCAGTCACCCGCCGGGCAGCTGTGGCCGGCAGCCGGCCGTTACCAGCTGCGCACCGGCCCGGTGTCGAGGTGCACGAAGTTGTCGCTCGGGTAATAACCGACGCCGCCCACCTTGAGATGGAGCGCCGCCTTGCGCAGGTGCGCCAGCTGTACTCCGGGAATGCGCACATCCACCGCCTGCCCCAGGGTATGGTAGCTGTGCTTGGCCACGGCGCGGCTGCGGCTGCGCTTCTGGCGATTGGTCACGGGGGAGCGATAGCCCGAGATGAGCTGGATTTCACCGTGACGACCCAGCTTGTGCTGCAGCAGGTAGAGCTGGTCGAACAGCTTGCGGTCGATGTTGAACACTTCGTTGCGACGATAGTCGCGAAAGATGTGGTTGAGCTCGGCCAGCCCGTCTTTCAGGTAGCGGCCATCTTCCCAATAGCTGGCGCGCACCCGCTCGCCGGTATTGAGATTGAAGAAACTGAGTTCACGTCCTGCCGTACTGCGGCTCGCCGTGGCGGGGAAGGACAGCAGCGAGCCCCCCAGCAGGCAACCGGCACCCAGCAGCAGGCGACGTCGGCTTATCTCTTGATCAAGCATCCCTTGTCCGTCCATCGCTATGTTGAGGTGAAACCGTTGAATGAATTTGATACAGGCGCTTGAAACTACCCGCCGAGCCGGCCGCTGTCAAACCGCAAGGGGCCATGAAAAAGCCCGGCACAGGCCGGGCTTTTCACTCTGTGGCGAGGATCACAGCAAGCGACTCTGGTAGCTGACTCGATCAAATCCATAGATGTCGTTGCGCAGTTGCTGACGTCCATCCTCGTCGATCCAGCTGCTCCAGTAGACGGTGAATACCGGGATCGGGGTGGTCAGCGGCAGCCACTTGGTCTGGGTCTCTTTCAGGATGCTGGCCACCTTGTCCGGCTGGTAGCGAGAGTCTGCCAGCAGCAGCTCGGCCAGATCGTCGGCATGCTCCACCCGGATGCAGCCGGAGCTGAAGGCTCGCGCACCCTGCTCGAACAGCGCCTTGCGCGGGGTGGAGTGCAGGTAGATGGCCTCGTTGTTGGGCAGATAGAACTTGTAGCGACCCAGTGCGTTGTGATCGCCCGGCTTTTGCCGCAGCCGGTAGGGGAAGCCGGACGCCAGCGCCTGCTGCCAGCCCTCTTCGGTGAACTGCACCGGATTGCCCTCGCCGTCGATCACCTCGAACTGCTCGCGATTGAGGTAGGCGGGATCCCGTCCCAGCTTGGGCAGAATGTCCTTGCTCAGGATGGAGCGCGGCACGTGCCAGGCTGGGTTCAGCACGATGGAGCGGATCTCGCTGGCGAGGATCGGGGTCGCCCGCTGCTCCTTGCCCACGATCACCCGGCTGGTGAATACCTCGTTGCCGGACTCCACCACGCTCAGCCGATAGTCGGGGATGTTGACCAGCACGTAGCGGGCGCCGGAGAGCTGATCCACCAGGTCACGTCGCCACAGGTTGCGCAGCAGCAGGCTGGCGCGCACCTCGGGTCCGGTATTGAGCCAGCTGCGGGTCTGCCGGCCTATGATGCCGTCGGCGGTCAGGCCGTGGCGGCGCTGGAACTGCTTGACGGCCTGCAGAGTCTCGGCGTCGTAGGTGGCATCGTCATGGCGCGGGGCCGTGTCACCCAGCTCGTTGAGGATGGAGCGGATCTGGCCCAGTTCCGGGGAGACCTCGCCGGCCCGCAGGGTCGGCATGGTGAGGGTCGGCCACTTCTTGGCCATGGGCAGCGCCAGCAGCTTGCGCACTTCTTCGCGCACCGCGTCATATTCCGCGACCTGGGGTCTGAGCTGCCTGACCTGCTCCAGCAGGTTGTCGCCGGCCGGCTCGTGGGCCAGCGGCTTGCTGAGGTTGAGCTTGAGGGTCTGCATCTGCTCGCGGGAGACCAGATCCATGGCCCGCCACGCCTGCTGGAACCGGGCCAGCTTGCCAAACGCCTCGTCATAGAGGGCGCCACGCTGATCCGCCGGCTTGGCCTGCAGCTTCTTCCAGAGCGTGTAAAAATCCGGGTGCAACTGGGCCAGCACGGCTTCCTGCAGTTGCAGCTCCAGCTCACGCCTGGCCTGCTCCGCCGTGCTGTTCTGATACCAGTCGTGCTGCATCGCAGCATTGCTTACCACCACCTGGCCCTCGCTGGCCTGTACCATGGCCGCCGGCCAGCAGCCCAGCCAGATCAGGTTTGCCAATGCCAGCCAATACTTCTTCCCCATGCTTACCTCAAGATCGGTTCACTTCAGCCTGTCAGACCCGGCGGTCAAGGCGCTCATGATGCGTGAATGCCCGCGACTTTACTAGCTGGCGGGCGCGTAGCGCCGCCAGATAATGTCATACTCATTTGTTGCTTTAAATTCAGCCAGCTCGCGATTGAACGCGCTGACAAATTCGGGTGACAGCCGCTTCTTGCTGAACATGAAGAAGGTCGGCGCTTCATATACGGCCATGGTGTGGGGGACGATCAGATCGCTCAGCCCCTCCTCCTTCAAGCCCCAGGGGGTGGCTAGCACATCGCCGAGAAAGCCGTCGATGCGCCCCAGTACCAGCTTGCCATAGTTTTGCTCGTCATTGACCACGCTCACCTGAGCGGCATAACGGCGCAGCAACTCGCTGATCTTGGCCCCATAGTAGTAGTCCTTGGTGATGCCCAGGGTATGGCCGCTGGCCAGCCAGCTTGCCAGATCGGTTTCGGGGTAGGAGGATGACTTGCGGATCCAGAGCGCGCTGCGGCCCGGATTGTAGGCATCAGAGAACCAGGCATAGCGGGCGCGGTCCTCATTGAAATAGGCCTCCATGGCGATGTCGACCGAGCCCAGCGACAGACCGTGCAGCACCCGCTTCCAGGGCATCTCCACATAGCTGGCCTTGCAATCGAGCCGCTTGAGCATGGCGGTGAGCGCCTCGACGGCAAAGCCGCGCAGCTCCTTCTGCCCGGCCGCCGTGCCGTCGTAATAGTGATAAGGCGGCCAGTTGTCAAAACCGACCCGCAAGGGCGAGGGACACAGACTGTTTGCCGAGGCCAGCGGCGCCAGCAAGCAGAGCATCCAGCAGCAGAGTTTCAGCTTCATGGGTCATCCTTGACTGCGTGATACGCCATCATAAATCGGCCTAGGCAAAATGGCGACAGATCCTGCCACAGCGATGCAGGCTTCCGGCCGTGTGAGCGGCGCCCTCATTTATGCTTGTCGAAGCCGGGCCTAAATGCGCCTGGCCTGCACCGGCTCTCCGACTCGCCAGGGCAGGTAAAATACGGGAACAGCAACATTTGGAACACCAGCCGGAAAGGGGTTAATATGTGACCAAATATATTTTTGTGATCCACTATGCTTTTTTTGCAATTGGATTAGCATATGCGCGAAATCAGCCTACAAACCGTGAGGCGCAGAGAGTGATATGACGTACAAAAAGTTTGGTTTTCTGACCGCCATCATGGCGCTGAGTGGTTTCTACCTTTATACCCTCTACCTGGCCGCCCACCCCAACGTGAGCCTGGCCTACAAGCTCTATTACCTGGAAGGCAAGACCCGCTTCTGGGAGCACAACTCCAGCATGACCTATCAGCCTGGCAACGAGCTCAATCTGACCAAGCCGAGCCGTTTCCTCTCCAGCGAAGGCTGGGCCAAGAAACCGAGCGCGGACGGCACCGAACTGAGCGGCCAGGGCGGCCTCTACTTCGTGCTGCCCAAGCAGCAGGCGCAGCCGGAACAGCTGACCATCCAGGCCCGGATCAACAGCCCGCAGGCCGGTGCGCTGCTCAAGGTGGCGCTGGGTCACGATTTCACCACCACCGTCAAGCTGGCCAAGGCCGGCATCAACGAGATCCGTCTCAGCCTGCCGGGCGAGTCGCTGACCTCGGACCCCAAGCGTCCCAACTTTCTGGCGCTCTCTGCCCCGACGCCGCTCAATGTCCAGTCGGTGCGCTTGACCGTCGCCCAATAAGACGTATTCTCCAATACGCTGTTTTATAAAATAATTTTCCAAATAAGGAAGTTTTCATGTCGCATGCCGATTTTCGACTCTCTCTGATCGTTCCCGTTTACAACGAGGAAGAGAGCATAGATGCCTTCATCAACGCGATAGATAACGAACTGGCGCCGCTCAAGGATCAGCTGGAAATTGTATTCGTCAACGACGGCAGCCGCGACCGCACCCGTGAGGTCGTCGAGCAGGCCATCGCCCGCGACCCGCGCGTCACCCTGGTCAACCTGGCCCGCAACTTCGGCAAGGAAGCGGCCATGACCGCCGGCCTGCATCACGCCAAGGGTGATGCCGTGGTGCCGATGGACGTGGATCTGCAGGATCCGCCCGCACTCATTCTCGAATTCGTCAAGCTGTGGCAGACCGGTGACTACGACACCGTCTACGGCATCCGGGTGGATCGCAGCGCCGACACCCCGATGAAGCGCCTCACCGCCGGCGGCTTCTACCGCTTCTTCAACGCCCTCTCCACCAGCACCAAGCTGCCGGAGAACGCCGGCGACTTCCGCCTGATCGACCGCAAGGTGGTCGAGGCGATCAAGCAGCTGCCGGAGCGCAACCGCTTCATGAAGGGGCTGTTCGCCTGGGCCGGTTTCCGCGCCGTCGGCGTCCCCTACGAGCGCCCCGCCCGCCATGCCGGTGAGACCAAGTTCAACTACTGGAAGCTGTGGAACTTCGCCCTCGACGGCCTGATGAGCTTCTCCAGCTGGCCGCTGCGGGTATGGAGCTACGTCGGCGTCGGTGTCTCCTTCGTCGCCTTCCTCTACATCCTCAAGATCGTCACCCAGGTGGTCTTCTTCGGCATCGACGTGCCGGGTTACGCCTCCCTGATGTCGGTGGTGCTGTTCCTCGGCGGCATCCAGCTGCTGTCGCTCGGCATCATCGGCGAGTACATCGGCCGCATGTTCGTGGAAGTGAAGCAGCGCCCCGTCTACCTCATCGAAGGGGTGTATGGCCAGTATGCCAAGCAGGATGAAGAACCGAAGCAAGACGCCGCCACCGGCATCAAGAAGAGCGCCGGCAAGAAGGCTGCTGCCGCGAAAGCCGCTGATGATCAGCAGGAGCAGGCTTCTCAATGATCTCCCGCGAGGAATTCTGGCGGCTGGTACGTTTCGGGTTTGTCGGCGGGGGTGCCACCCTCGTCGATCTGGGCACCTCCATCGCCCTGTTTCACACCTGGCCCACCATCTCGGAGCACTTGGTGACGACGCTGGCCTTTGCCATCGCCTTCTGGTTCTCCTTCTTCGGTCACCGTTACATCACCTTCCAGAAACAGGGTGCCGCCAGCAAGTTCTTGCTGGTCGCCCTCTTCTCGCTGGCGGTGCGTAACCTGATATTGAGCGGTCTGCTGTTTGCGGGTCTTTCCGGTCTGTTGCCGGTGGCGATCGCCACCCTGACAGTCACCGTGCTCACCTACCTCCTCTCCAGGATCTGGGTATTTGCCTGATGAATGACATGACTACCTCCATCCCCCCTGACAATGCGGGCCCCTATCGCCCGTCACTGGCCATCAGCAGCCGTGACTGGCTGATGATCATCGCCGCCTTCGTACTGAGCCGGGCCGCTCTCTACGGCATGGGCTATTTCGGCGTCCAGCTCTACGGCTCCCCCGACATAGGTCCGCTGCAGGCCTATTGCCAGTTCGACTGCGTCTGGTTCCAGCGCATCATCGAGAACGGCTACGATCTCTACCCGCGCTGGCTGAGCAAGGGCAATGCGGCCAACTGGGCCTTCATGCCGCTCTACCCGATGATCTCCGGCACCATCTCCAGCCTGCTCAACGTCGAGAGTCTGATCGGCCTGATGCTGGTGGCCAACCTGGCGTTTTTCATCAGCCTGCCGCTGATGCTGCTGGTGCTGCGCCAACTCAAGCTGGGTGACGACACCGCCCGCTTCGGCGTCTGGCTGCTCGCCTTCTCCCCCTTCTCCGCCTACTTCGTCTCCGGCTATACCGAATCGATGTTCATGGCGCTGATGCTGGGCATGTTCCTGTTCGCCTATCGCCAGCAGTGGCTGATGGTGGCCCTGCTCGGCGTGTTCATCTCCGCCACCCGCAACCTGGGGGTGATGATGGTGTTCCCGGTGCTGATCCTGGCGCTGCAGGCCTACGGCTGGCGCGAGTTCTTCCGCTTCACCGAGCGCGCCTTCAAGGTGGTGTTCACCCTCTGGATGATCCCGCTCGGCCTGTTCGCCTACATGTTCTACCTCTATCACCTCACCGGTGATGCGCTGGCGTTCAAGCACATCCAGGTGGCTTGGGGCCGTTACATGGACAGCCCGCTGGACTGGTGGCTGAGCGGCTTCGAGCTGGGCGGACGCAAATCCTACCTCTCCATCATGGTGATGTTTGGCTGGGCTCTGAACCTCTATCTGTTCAGCCAGAAGCGCTGGGCCGAGGCGACCCTGATGTTCATCTGCTGCACCATTCCGCTGATGACAGGGCTCAACGCCATGCCGCGCTACATGTTCGGCCTCTATCCGACCATGCTGGCAATCATCCTGCTGACCCATCGCTGGCCGGCCATTCGCCCGGCCGTGCTCTGCCTGAGCGGCATGGTGGCCTCCTTCATCGCGGTGGCCTTCGTCAACTTCAAGTTCTTCACCGTGTGACGAAGGTGGCAATGCAACAAGCCGGTCTATCGACCGGCTTTTTTTATGGGCGCGACACCCCGCTCACACTTTTCCATTCTTGAAAACGTAACCATTTGAACTGATGTCACAAATCGACGGTTTGCCTGTCCAAGCCCGCCCTCATGCCTCCTAGAATGAGCCCCATTGACGGCAATCTGGTCCGCTTAACCCCAGCAAGGAATGGCTTATGCGTCGCACTCCCTCGGTTTCTCCCCTCTGGCTAGCCCTGCTGGCCAGCCCCCTCTTCCTCCATCAGGCCATGGCCGCCGAGGTGCGCCTCTACGTGGATGACCAGCCGGTCGGCGCACCGATGACGCTGGACAAGGGAGCGGTGCAGATGACCCATCCGCTCACCAAGGGGAACCACCAGATCCGCATCAGCGACGCGGGCAACAGCTGCGGCACCAGCTTCGGCCCGAGCGAGGCCAAACCGCTCCCCTTCGGCACCGCCCAGCCCATGGACAAGTGCAGCAAGGGGCAGCACTTCAATCTGCGGGTGATGCTGGCGGGGGACTATCAGTTCACCTTCAACCCGGATACCCCCAGCCTCAAGGTGCTGCGAGCCACCAAGAAGAGCGAATTCAAACGCCAGCCGCCAGCGGAGCCCTGCATTAGCTGGGATGGCGGCCCGGTCACGGTATCCCTGAAAGGAGTCTGGCCCGACGGCACCCAGCTGCGGGACGCCTACTCCGGCCAGCAAGGGGTGGTCAAGGGCGGCAAGCTGACCCTGACGCCGAGTAAAGAGAGCGGCGGCCTGCTGCTGCTCGAACCGGTCAAGGCGGCCACAGTGGCCCCCTTCAGTTGGGATCAGGCGAGCGTCTATTTCCTGCTGACCGACCGTTTCAACAACGGCGATCCCGCCAACGACCACAGCTTCGGGCGCCAACAGGACGGTCAGGATGAAGTGGCCACCTGGCACGGCGGCGACTTCAAGGGGCTGACTGCCAAGCTCGATTACATCAAGCAGCTTGGCATCAACGCCATCTGGATCACTCCCATGGTGGAGCAGGTGCACGGCTTCATCGGCGGCGGCGAGCAGGGCAACTTCCCCTTCTACGCCTATCACGGCTACTGGGCGCTCGACTTCACCAAGATCGATCCCAACTACGGCGACGAAGAGAGCCTGAAGACCCTGGTGGACGAGGCCCACAAGCGCGGCATGCGCATCATCCTCGACGTGGTGATGAACCACGCCGGCTACGCCACCCTCGCCGACCTGCAAGATCTGGGGCTCACCGATCTCACCCAGAACACCGGCAAACTGCCAGCCCGCTGGAACCAGTGGCAACCGAGCGGCGGCCTCAACTGGCATGGCTACAACCAGTTCATCGACTACCAGTCGCCGAAGTGGGACCAGTGGTGGAGCGGTGACTGGGTGCGGGCCGGCCTGCCCGGCTACCCGCAGCCCGGCACCGACGATGTCACCGGCTCGGTGGCGGGGCTGCCAGACTTCCTCACCGAATCGACCAAGTCGGTGGGGCTGCCGCCGCTGCTGGCGGCGAAAAAAGATACCAAGGCCAAGGCGCTGCCCAACGCCACCGTGAGCGACTATCTCATTGCCTGGCACACCGACTGGGTGCGCCGCTTCGGCATCGACGGCTTCAGAGCCGACACCGTCAAACACCTGGAGCCCGAGGTGTGGGCCCGCCTCAAGCAGGCCGGCACCACCGCCCTCAAGGAGTGGAAAGCCGCCAACCCGACCAAGAAGCTCGACGATCTGCCCTTCTACATGGTGGGCGAGGTGTGGGATCACGGGGTAGCCAAGGATTTCTGGTACCGACACGGCTTCGATTCCCTGATCAACTTCGACTATCAGCGCGAGTTCGCCCTGCCTCAGGCCCAGTGTCTGGCCAGCGCCGAGCCCACCTATGCCAGCTACGCCAGCCGCATCAATCAGGATCCCGAGTTCAACGTGCTGAGCTACATCAGCTCCCACGACACCAAGCTGTTCTTCGGCGACTATCAGGACGTGCCGCTGCAGCGCCGGGTTGCCAGCAGCTTCATGCTGCTGCCGGGCGGTATACAGGTCTACTACGGCGATGAGTCCGGCCGCGGGCTCGCCAAGGATGGCGGCGTGTTCGATCAGGCACTGCGCTCGGACATGAACTGGCAGGAGCTGGCCGGCGGCGAGAAGGCCGAACTGGTCAAGCACTGGCAGCGGCTCGGCCAGTTCCGCGCCGCCCACCCGGCGGTAGCGGCGGGCAGCCACAAGAAACTGGCCGACAGCCCCTATGCCTTCGTGCGGGAGAAGGGAAATGACAAGGTGGTGGTGGTGTTCGCCGGCCGCCAGCCATAATCCAGCTTAAGGAATCAACCCCAAACAGAAAGGGGAGCCAGTGGCTCCCCTTTCTGTTTACTCCAGCCGTTCAAACAGGCGGTTGTGCCCGCGGGCTCACTGCGGCTGACGAGCGGTCGCCGGCCACTGCAGGCGTGCCTTGACCAGGGTCTGCTGCCACAGCGGCCAGGCCAGCAGCGCCTGCTGATAGGCACCCGCCTGCCCGGGCAGCTGGATGCCGTAGCTCGCCAGCCGGTAGGCCATCACCGCATAGAAGGCATCGAGGATCCCCGCCTCGCCAAAATAGAAGGGGCCTCGCGCCTGGGACCAGATGGTCTGCAGCCGGGCCAGCTCGCCGATGGCCTCCACCGGCGGTTCGCTGCGGGTCGGGGCGCCGAGGAAGAAGGGCAGCAGGGTACGGATCTGGCGAAAACCGGCGTGCAGCTCGGCGCAAAGACTGCGGGCCAGCGCCCGCTCGGCTCGCGCTTCGGGATAGAGCCGGCGCGCAGGGCAGAGCTCGTGCAGGTACTCGGCGATGGCCAGCGAGTCGTGTACCCGCACGCCGTCGTGATCGAGCCAGGGCACCAGGCCGGCGGGGGCCAGCCGCTTGAGCCGCTGCAGCTCCTTGGCATCCTCCAGGTCGAACACCTGCTCCTGCCACTCCAGCCCGCTCATGGCCAGCACCAGCGCCGCCCGCATCGCCCAGGTGGAGCCCGTGCCCACCGTCAATACCAGAGATCCCATCTATTGCCTCCTGCATGGGTTGTTCTTGACCATCCCATCTGCCCCAATGGCACGACATCCGACGGTCGCTTCACATTTGCGCGCCGGCAGGTTTGACCCTCTCCGGGAGCGGTGCTAGTTTGATTTTCCAAAACAATCAGTTAGCAACAATGTGAGCAATGGACAGCCAATTTACCATCGTCATCGCAGATGACCACCCCCTGTTTCGGGGCGCCCTCTATCAAGCGGTGCACATGGCCATCGACGATGCCCAGCTGCTGGAAGCAGACTCCATCGACAGCCTGGCCCACCTGCTGGGTGAGCACCCGGAAGTCGACCTGCTGCTGCTCGATCTCAAGATGCCGGGGGCCAACGGCTTCTCCGGTCTCGCCCACCTGCGCGGCCAGTATCCCGACCTGCCCATCGTGGTGGTGTCAGCTTCGGAAGAGCCTGCCATCATCCAGCAGGTGCT
Organism: Aeromonas sp. DNRA1; assembly: GCF_963888745.1. Taxonomy (NCBI): domain Bacteria; kingdom Pseudomonadati; phylum Pseudomonadota; class Gammaproteobacteria; order Aeromonadales; family Aeromonadaceae; genus Aeromonas; species Aeromonas sp. DNRA1. The sequence goes on from NZ_CAWPKQ010000001.1 coordinate 971,598, forward strand.
GCGACTCGGCGCGCTCGGCTTCATCCCCAAATCGGCGCCGATGAAGGAGCTGGTCAACGCCCTAAATACGGTGATCGGGGGTGACAACTGGGTGCCGGCCGGCATCTCGCTCCATCCCGAACCCTGTGAGGGCGCCGATTTTGCCAGCAAGCTGGCCAGCCTCACCCCCCAGCAATACAAGGTGTTGGTGATGCTGCGCGACGGCAGCCTCAACAAGCAGATCGCCTGGGAGCTCAACGTCTCCGAGGCCACCATCAAGGCCCACATCACCGCCATCTTCAGAAAACTCGGTGTCAAGAACCGCACCCAGGCGGTTATCGCCCTGCAACAGATGGATATCAAGGACGACTGAGCCTCTTGCCACCATCAAGGCCCACATCACGCCCATCTTTCAGAAAGCTCGGCGTCAAGAACCGCACCCAGGCGGTCATCGCCCTGCAGCAGATGGATATCAAGGACGACTGAGCTCGCCTCATCTCCTCTTGCAGACCGATTCGTCGCTCGACAAATAGCACGGTCGTACTTTATGCTGCCCCGGTCAATGAAGGAGAGTACGATGAGCAAGGGCCGGCGGACCCGCGACAACATTTTGCAGACTGCGTTCGAGCAGGCGAGCCAGCAGGGGCTGGAGAGCCTCACCATCGGCTCCCTTGCCAGCGCCTGCGAGATGTCGAAAAGCGGCCTGTTTGCCCACTTCCAGTCCCGCGACAACCTGCAGATCGCCGTGCTGGAGTACGCCGCCGAGGTGTTCCGAGAGCGGGTGATCCAGCCGGTGCGCCAGCAGCAGCACGGCAGCCAGCGAGCGAAGCTGACGGCCCTGCTGCAGGCCTGGCTGGCATGGAACCAGTGCTTCGCCGGCCGCTGCATGTTCCTCGACGCCTGGACCTCGGCTCAGGAAGGTGAGGTGCAGCAGGCCGCCCGCCAGCTGGTGCGCTTCTGGCTCGACTACCTGGCCCGCCAGGTGGTGCAGGGACAGAGCGAGGGCGAGTGGCGCAGCGACATGGACCCCTGGCGCGCCGTCTATCGCCTCTATGGCCTCTATCTGGCGGATCAGGTGTTCAATGCCCTCGCTCTGTGTCAGGATCCGGCCCGCCACTTCTGGCCTGAAGTGGAGTTGCTGCTGGATGGCTGGCGCTGATGGATTGACCTCTCTTTTTTAAAACCGACAAAAAAGCACGACCGTTCGCACATAAAAACCACAGGATGACCATGAGCAGCAAGATCTACTTCAACACCCGCCGCTTCAGCCCGAGCAAATGGCTGCTTGGCCTTGGCACCCGCTTGCATCACACCCTGGCCCCCGCTCATGCCAAGCGCACCGCCAGCAAGCTGCTGCTCACCCCCCAGCGCAACCAGCGGGATGACACGGCGCCGGCCGGACTGGTCAAACAGGCCGTGCACACCAGCGAAGGCCCCCTGATGAGCTACCGACTCGGCCAGGGGCCGGTCTGGCTGCTGATGCACGGCTGGTCAGGCAGCGCCGGCCAGTTCTACCCCCTGATGAGCCACATCGCCGCCCAGGGCTTCACGGCCATTGCCTACGATCACCCGGCCCACGGCCACAGCGCCGGCCATACCGGCCACCTGCCCCGCTTCGTGCGCGCCTTCGACGAACTGGTGGAGAAGATGACGGCCGAGTGTGGCCCGCTGCAGGGCGTCATCGCCCACAGCATGGGGGGCGCCGTCACCCTCTCCAGCCGCCGACGCGAGCTGGATGCCCTGCCGCTGCTGCTCATCTCGCCGGTGCTCGACTACGTGCCCCAGCTCTACGGCATGGTGGCGCGCTCCGGCTACTCCATCCGGCTGTTCGATGCGGTGGTCAAGGAGATTGAGCAGGAGTACCAGCACCCCCTGAGCACGGTCGACCCGCTGGGGCGGCTCGCCGGTCGCAGCGGGCCCGCCATCATAGTGCACGACGAGGAGGATCGCTTCGCCCCGCACGGCGATTCCCTGCGCGCCACTCAGGATGGTCGCACCCGGCTGGTGAGCACCCGCGGCCTCGGCCACGGTCGCATCCTCGCCAGTGCTCCCGCATTCGCCGCGTTCGATCAGTTGAGCGCCGCCCGCCGCGCCAACTGAACAGCCTCAAAAAGGGCCTAAAAAAAATGGTTGGCAGGCCTGTTTTTATATTTGATACAGCGTCTTATAGTTAAATTGCTCGGTGGCAACACCCCCAGTGGCATGCATAAGGCGCAGTATCATGGCCAAACCCAACACAGCTCTTCTGTTGACCGGTGGTGGTGCCCGCGCCGCCTATCAGGTCGGCGCCCTCAAGGCGATCGCCGAGTTCTATCCCCGCAATCTCGGCATTCCGTTTCCCATCCTGTGCGGCACCTCGGCCGGCGCCATCAATGTCACCGCGCTGGCCTGCTACGCCTCCTGCTTTCATCTGGGGGTGCGCAAGCTGGAGTGGGTCTGGCGCCGCTTCGAGACCCACCACATCTTCGACTTTCACCCGGGGCGTCTGTTGTGGCGGCTGATGTACGAGGGCTCGGCCGGGCTCATCAATCCCCACACCAACCACGCCTTTCACCTGTTCGACAATGCGCCGCTGCGCCGCCTGCTGGATCAACTCATCGACTATCACCGCATCGACGACAACATCCTCTACGGCAGCCTGGAGGCGCTGGCCATCACCGCCTCCGACTACGACGATGGCCTCTCCACCACCTTCTTTCAGGGGCGAGCCGAGCACCTGCCGTGGGAGCGGGCCAGACGGCGCGGGCTGCGCACCCTGCTCACCTCGGATCACCTGCTCGCCTCCTCGGCGCTGCCATTCGTCTTCCCGGCCACTCACATCGGCGACAAATTCTACGGCGACGGCTCCATCCATCAATTGAGCCCGCTCAGTCCCGCCATCCACCTGGGGGCGGAGCGGATCCTGCTGATCACCCTGGATCCGCCGGCGCACACGGCACCCACCTTCCACCATGGCCACCTGACCAGCTCCAACATCGCCAGCCACCTGCTGGATACCGTCTTCACCGACACCCTCAACTCGGATCTGGAGCGGTTGTGGCGCATCAACCAGACCCTGGATCTCATCCCGGAGCGGGAGCGCAACCGGTTGAAACTCAAACGGGTGGAGACCTGCGTGCTCAAGCCGAGCCAGGATCTCGACCTGCTGGCGCTGGCCTATCTGCGCAAGCTGCCAGTACACCTGCGCCGCCTGCTGCGGGTACTGGGGGTGACGGGGGACGAGACCAGCAGCCTGGCCAGTTTCCTGATGTTCTATCCCGGCTACTGCCAGCAGCTGATCAAGCTGGGCTACCTGGATACTCTGAACGAGCGCCGGCGGGTCGAAGCGTTTCTGGGGATAGAGGAGATGGTACCGGTCGAAGCCTGAAATGGCCTCTTGAGGGTGGGCCGGCACGCCTACCAGCAAGCGGCTCATTCATCTTCGGCGAGGATAAATACACCTTGAGGGAGAACTAGCGCCCCTCCAACAGACGCTGCTCCGCCTGCTCCACCGCCACCCCATTGCCGAACAGCACCAGCCGATCCCCTGCCGCCAGCACCAGCTCAGGTTTGGGTTCCAGCCGCAGCTCGCCGCGCTGTACCTCCTTGATCCGCACCGTCTCCAACGCCAGGGCCTGCACGCTGCGCCCCACGGCCCAGGCCTGCTCGTGCAGCAGCACGGGGTGCAGCCGTTCGAGCAGCTGATCCGTCTCCAGATTGCCGGCGCTTTGATCCCCCCAGTAGAAACCGTGCAGAAAGCGGTACTGGCTGCTGCGTTCGTGCTCCATCCGCCGGATAACCCGACCGATGGGGATGTCGCAGTTGAGCAGCAGGTGGGAGACCAGCATCAGGGCCCCCTCCTGGGATTCGGGGATCACTTCAAAGGCGCCCGCCCGCTTGAACGCCTCCAGAAAACTGTCATCCCGGGTGCGCACCAGCACCTTCACCTCCCCCGCCAGCTCCCTGATCAACGCCAGCATGGCCTCGACCCGCTTGTGATCGTCAAAGGTGATGATCACCAGCCGGGCCCGCAGCAGGCCGGCGGCCAGCAGGATGTCGCGGCGGCTGGCATCGCCGAACGCCACCTGCTCCCCCGCCGATTTGGCCTCGCTCACTCGCTCCGGGTCGAGATCCAGCGCCAGGAAGGGGATCTCCTCCTGCTTGAGAAAACGGGCGCAGGTCTGGCCGGCCCGACCAAAGCCCGCGATGATCACGTGCTGGCTCTTGCTAAGGCCCGACTGGGCCACCTCGGAGCGGGTAAGCAGGGCCGGATCGGTGAGGGAGCGGGCCAGATGATGAGCCTGCAGCACCAGCCAGGGCGTCATGGCGATGGAGGTGACGCCGATGCCGATGAGCAGGGAGACCAGCCGATGGTCGAGCAGACCGTGGTGGTTGGCCAGCGCCAGCAGCACGAAGCCGAACTCCCCCACCTGGCTCAGCATGATCCCCGCCGCCATGGCATCGCGCTTGCGCTCCCCCATCAGCCGGCCGGCCAGCAGCACCAGCAGGGACTTGAACAGGATCAGGCAGAGCACGCTGGTGGCCACCAGCCACCAGTCCTGCGCCACCCGCTGCCAGTCCATGGTCATGCCGATGGTGATGAAGAAGAGCCCCATCAGCACGTCCCGAAATGGCCGGATATCCACTTCCAGCTGATGACGATAGTGGGATTCCCCCAGCATCATGCCCGCCAGAAAGGCCCCCAGCGCCATGGAGAGCCCCATCCACTGGGTCAGCGAGGCCGCCAGCAGCGCCACCAGCAGGGCGCTCAGCACGAACAGCTCGTCGGAGCGGGCCCGCGCCACCTCGTGAAACAACAGTGGCAATAGCCACTTGCCCACCGCCAGCAGGCTCAGCAGGGCAAACAGCCCCTTGAGGGTGGCCCAGGCGATCTCCGCCAGCAGGGCGCTACCCTGGATCTCGGGCCTGGCCAGGATGGGGATCATCACCAGCAGCGGCACCACCGCCAGATCCTGAAACAGCAGCACGCTCACCCCGAGCTGGGCGCGGCGGGTGTGCAGCTGCTTCTGCTCCCCCAGCTGCTTGATCACCACGGCGGTGGACGAGAGCGCCAGGGTGCCCGACACCACCAGCGCCTGGGGCAGGCTCAGGCCCCACCACCAGGCGATGGCGAAAAACAGCGATGATGTGAGCAACACCTGCAGGCCGCCCACCCCGATCACCAGCCGACGCATGGCGATGAGCCGGGGCAGCGAGAATTCGAGCCCGAGCGAGAACATCAGAAAGACGATGCCGAGCTCGGCGATGGTCTGCATGATCGCCTGGCCGGTGATCACGGCGACGCCATAGGGGCCGAGCAGTACCCCGGCAAGCAGGTAAGCGAGGATCACCGGCTGGCCGAGGCGCCGGAAAATCGCCACCAACAGCACGGCGGCAAGCAGCAGGATCAACACATCTGCGTACAATATTTCCTCCCTTTTTATCTACTTAAGCCTAGCCAGCCACTCTTGTTCGCATCGAACATATTTTGGGCACAAGGATTGCAGGTAAGTGTCAGGAAGTAGGTTGTTTGAGGGCTGTACCGTGGAAAACACATCATCATTGAATGGTCTGGGACATGGCATCGAGCAGTGGGTTCGCCAGATGGAGCGGCTCACGCCGCTGGCCAGTCAGGATCGCAACCAGTTGCTCGAGTTGTTGTTGGTGCAGATGGACCTCGGCAGCCTGCTGGCAACCTTTGCCGATCGCGCGGCAAGAATTGTCCGGATCCACAGCCTGCACTTCGACTGCGGCCAGTCTCACACCTTGATCCAGCATCCGCCCCAGGCCAGCCTGACCCTGCACAGCTACCCGTTCGAGCTGCGCGGCCAGCATGGCCAGCTGATCGGCCAGTTGCACTACACCCTGGAACATGCCCTGAGCGGCAGCCAGCAGCGGATCCTACAGCAGTATCACCAGCTGCTCTGCCTGCCTCTGCCCCTCTATCTGCGCCTGTCACAGCTGGAGCTGCAGGTCAGGCTCGATCACCTGACCGGGCTCGGCAACCGCTCCTACTTCGACGAGGCCATCGGCCGGGCGGTAGAGCAGCACAGCCGGGAATCCCACGGCCTGGTGCTGGTGCTGCTGGATCTCGACCGCTTCAAGCAGATCAACGACACCTGGGGCCACCCGGTCGGCGATCTGGTGCTGAGCCGCTTCGCCCAGCTGCTGACCCACTGCATCCGCAGCACGGATCAGGCGTTTCGCCTCGGCGGCGACGAGTTCGCCCTGCTGCTGCAACCCGCCGAACCCGAGGCCTGGCGCCCGGTCTGGCTGCGCCTGCAGCACATGTTGATGACCAACAAGGAACTCAGTACCTTCTCGGTCGGCTGCAGCCTGGGAGCCGCCAGCTGGCAGTCCGGGGTGGACGTGCACAGCCTGTACGAGGCCGCCGATGCCCACCTCTATGCCCGCAAGAAGGCGGGCAAGGCCGGCCTGCTGGACTGAACCGGCCAGCCGCTGAATACGACAAGGCCGGCATATGCCGGCCTTGTCCGTTATCCGCGTTGGCGAATGAGAGCGTCACGCCGGGGGCTGACAGGCCGCCGCCGGCAGCCAGTGCCAGGCCAGGCCGGCGCCCTGCGTCATGAATCCGTCACAGAGGAACAGCTCGCCCACTGCCGCCACCTGCTCGCCGTAATAGAGGATGGGAATGCGGCCGCGCTGCCAGGAGGGAACCCCGTACTCCTGCAACAGCTTCTTGAGGCGCCGGCTGCCGCCACGCCCTGCCGGCTTGAGCATGCTGCCGGCAGCCACCCCGAAGCGCACCGACAGCGGCTCGTCCGCCCTTGGCAGCCGCAGCCCCTCGCCTTCCAGGCGCGGCAGCAAGCACACCTCCCCCAGCCCGCCCGGCAGGATCAGCGTCTCCCCCACGGCCAATGTCAGCTGTTCGTGGCGAGGCTGCAGCCCGGGTCGCACCAGATGAAGCCGGCCCTGAAAGCGGCGGCAGCTCTGCCCGCCCCAGTTGAGCTGGGGATTGGCGTCTTCGCGCGCCAGCGCCACCTCCTGCCAGAGCAGACCAAGCTGCTCGCGAGAGGGCATCTCGCCCCCCTGGCGGCGGATCCAGTGACGCAGCAGGTTGTTGCGCCGGGTAGCTGACAGGGCCCGCAGCGGCGCGATCTGCAGCGCCTCTCCTGCTGCCGCCAGCCGCCAGTCGGCCTCGGCCAGCTCCTCCAGCAGCGCCTCCTGCTCGGCGCACAGCGCCATGCTGCGCGCCGCGGTCTGGGCCATGGCGGGCCAGCGGGCCTTGAGCTGGGGAATGAGCCGTTGGCGCAGGAAGTTGCGGTCATAACTCACATCCTGGTTGCTCTCATCCTCCACCCAGCCATAGGGGAGACTGGCCGCCACCTCGGCCAGCTCGGCCCGGCTCACCTCGAGCAAGGGGCGCAGCAACAGGCCACCGGCAAAGGGCTGGCTCGGCACCATGCCTGCCAGCCCGCGCAGGCCGGCGCCGCGCTTGAGCGCCAGCAGCAGGGTCTCCAGCTGATCGTCCTGATGGTGGGCAGTGAGCAGCCACTCCCCCTCCCCCAGCTGAGCGGCGAGGCGCAGATAGCGGGCCTCCCGCGCCTGCGCCTCCAGGCTGTCGCCACTGCCTCGCTGAAGTTGCACCCGCTCGACCAGCAGCGGCACCGCCAGTTGCTGACACACCTTTTCGCAGTGGGCCACCCACTCGTCGGCATTTGGGCTCAGGCCGTGATGGACGTGCAAGGCACGCAGGGCAAGGCCGTAGGCACGGGCAAAGCGTGCCGCCAGCACCAGCAGCACGGTGGAGTCGAGCCCACCGCTGAAGGCCACCAGCAAACCACGGGAACCTTCCGGCGCGGGCAGAGTCTGACAAAAACGAGAATAAATACGAGAAATCATAGGCTTCCCCAATACGACCAGGCCGATCTTAGCAGACTCGGGCTTATCAAGCGCTAACCCGACTGCTAGAGTGAGACGCTCCCTGCGTGGGCAAGGAAGCCGCATAACCCGAATTGGAATCCATCATAATGAACAACAAAAAAAGCATACTGGCCGCCCTCGTCGGGCTGGCCCTGCTGGCCGGCTGCAGTCAGGCCCCGGCTGGCGCAGACAAACACTCCGGCCTCGCGCTGGCCAACATGGACACCAGCGTCAAACCCGGTGACGACTTCTTTCGCTACGTAAACGGCCACTGGCTCTCCACCGCCAAGATCCCGGACGACAGGCCCGCCGACGGCGCCTTCTACATGCTGCGCGACAAATCCCTGGCGGACGTGCGGGTGCTGGTGGAAGGGCTGGACGGCAAGGCCGCCGCCGGCACACCGGCCCAGCAGATCCACGACCTTTACCAGAGCTACCTGGATCAGACTACCCGCAACGCCAAGGGCACGGCGCCGCTGATGCCGATGTTGAGCGAGATCGAGCAGATCCGCACACCGCAGGATCTGGCCCGGGCCTTCGCCCAGAGCGGCCGCAACGGCGGCGGCGCCCCGTTCGGTTTCTGGGTCGATGCCGACGCCAAGGCGCCGGACAGCTATGCGGTCTACCTCTACCAGGCCGGGCTCGGTCTGCCGGATCGGGACTACTACCTCAAGACGGATGCCGCCAGCCAGGCGCTGCGTCAAAAATACGAGCAGCACATCGCCACCATGCTGGGCCGCTTCGGCGAGGCGGATGCCGGGGCCAAGGCCAAACGCATCCTGGCCCTCGAGAGCAAACTCGCCCGGATCCAATGGGACAACGTCACCCTGCGGGATCGGGAGAAGAACTACAACAAGGGGCCCCAGAGCGAGCTCAAACGCCTCGCCCCCACCATCGAATGGAATGCCTACCTGACCCAGGCCGGCCTCGCCGGCCAGAGCAGCCTCGTCATCGGCCAGCCCACCTATCTCGCGGCCCTCAATGAGGTGATGCAGCAGACCCCTATCGGCGACTGGCAGGCCTACTTCAAGTGGCATCTCATCACCGATTACGCCCCCTACCTCGACAGCCAGACCGATGCCCAGAACTTCGCCTTCTTCGGCACCACCCTGAGCGGCACGCCCAAGCAGCGCGCCCCTTGGGAGCGGGCCCTCGGCGTACTGGACGATCACCTGGGCGAGGCGGTAGGCAAGCTCTACGTGGAGCGCTACTTCCCGCCCCAGGCCAAGGCCCGCATGGAGCAGCTGGTGGAGAACCTGCGCACCGCCTATGGCCAGAGCATCGAGGAGCTGGACTGGATGTCGCCGGCCACCAAGGCCCAGGCCAAAGAGAAGCTCGCCAAGTTCCGCCCCAAGATCGGCTACCCGGACAAGTGGAAGGATTACAGCGCCATCGCGATCCGTGCCGACGATCTGGTGGGCAACCTGCAGCGGGCCCGCGCCTTCGAATACGCCGACAACCTGGCGCGCCTCGGCAAGCCGGTAGACAGAGACGAGTGGCACATGTCGCCGCAGACGGTGAACGCCTACTACAACCCGAGCAACAACGAGATCGTCTTCCCGGCCGCCATCCTGCAGCCCCCCTTCTTCGACATGACGGCGGATGACGCGGTCAACTACGGCGCCATCGGTGGGGTGATCGGCCACGAGATGGGCCACGGTTTTGATGATCAGGGCGCCAAATCCGACGGTGACGGCGTGATGCGCGACTGGTGGACGCCCCAGGATCTCAAGGAGTTTCGCTTCCGCACCAGCCGGCTGGTGGCCCAGTACAACCGCTTCGAGCCCATCAAGGGGCAGTTCGTCAACGGCCAGTTCACCCTGGGGGAGAACATCGGCGATCTGGGTGGCCTTACCATCGCCCACAAGGCCTACCTGCTGTCGCTGGATGGCAAGGAGGCCCCGGTGCTGGACGGCTTCACCGGCGAGCAGCGCTTCTTCCTCGGCTGGGCCCAGGTATGGAAGGGCATGTATCGCCCCGAGCTGATGCAGATGCTGCTCGCCTCGGATCCCCACTCGCCGCCGGAATACCGGGTCAACGGCGTGGTGCCGAACATCCCCGCCTTCTACGAGGCGTTCAAGATCCAGCCGGGTGACAAGCTCTATCTGGACCCGGCCAAACGGGTCAAGATCTGGTAATGACCGCCCCGATGAGGGGCGGATGACGCGAACCGGCGGGGGCTGCCCGGCCGGTTCGCACAGTGACACAGGTGGCGGGCAACCGCCGCCGCAGTAACAAGGGTCAAACCGATGAAAGCCTTGCTCATGACACTCGGCCTGCTCACCCTGCCCCTCGCCAGCCAGGCGGCGGACGGGTTCTTCAAACAGCTGACGCTCCCCTCAGGCCAGGTAGTGACCGTCAGCGAAGGGCGCGGCGAACCTGCCTCCACCGGCAGCTACGACGTGCACCTCTACTCCGGCGCCAACCCCCAGTTCCCGCTGGATCAGTTCATCGATGGCAAGGTGCTGCCGCGCGATGGCAGCATCAAGGAGCTCAAGCTGCTGGATCTCAACGGCGACAAGCAGCCCGAGCTCATCGTCGTGGTCGAGAGTACCGGCAGCGGCAGCTACCTGAGCGCCGACGCCTTCACCATCAACCCGCAGGAGGGGCTGGACAGCTTCAACCACGTGGAGGGGCTGGCCCCCAATGAAGATGTGATCCAGGCGCTCAAGACCCCGCGCGACTGACCCCCATCACCACGCCCCGCCCAGCGGGGCGTTTTTTGTCCCGCCGCTGACAAAGCGCCTTCCCGCCTCACCCGCAGGGCACCGCCATGGATAGACGGTTATTTTTTCTGCGCTTATAATCGCCGCACCGTGCCATAACGAAACACAAGGAGGTAAAAAATGGTTATCCAAGCGTGTCCGATGTTCTCGGCTCGCCTGTTCGGCACATTCGCGTGCTCTTGCCTGCATACCATCGCGCTGCGATAGCGGGTTCGAGCAAAGCCGACTCCCTTCCATACCGAGACCTTTCTCGACTCTGCCGTTGTCGCCAGCGCTCCTGATGACAGGGATCTCCGATCCCGCGATTTAAGAGAGCAAGAGCATGACAACCCTGATGAGTACCCATTCCCTGCAGATGAGTGCGGGGCACCTTCCGTTATTTGACCACCTCGAACTCGGCATACGCGCAGGTGACAGGCTCGGCCTGATTGGCGCCAACGGTTGCGGCAAGAGCACATTGCTGGCGCTGCTGGCGGGCGAGCGCATGCCTCAAGCTGGCCGTGTCGTGCAGGCCGCAGCCTGCCGCTGCGAGTTCGTGGCCCAGCAACTACCCGCCGGGCTCTCTACCCTCAGCACCCGCGCCGTGCTGTTTGACGTGCTGGGCAACGATCCGAGCGCCGAATGGCAGGTGGACAAGCTGCTGGCCGAGCTGCAACTGGAGGCCCAGGCCGCGCTGCCGGTCAGTACACTGAGCGGCGGCCAGCACAGCCGGCTGCAGATAGGCCGTGCCCTTCTGCGCCAACCCAACCTGCTGCTGCTCGATGAGCCCAGCAACCACCTGGACTTACCCGCCCTGCTCTGGCTCGAGCAGTTTCTGCTGGGCTGGCGCGGCGCCTTCGTGCTGGTCTCCCACGATGGCCGTCTGCTGGACCGGGTCACCGAGCAGACCCTGATCCTGCGCGATGGCGAGCTGCACCGCTTCGCCCTGCCCTGCAGCCAGGCGCGAGCGGCGCTGGCCGCCGAGGATGAGCAGGCCCGCCTGCGCCGGGCTGACGAGCAAAAAGAGATCGACCGCCTGAGCGCCAGCAGCAAACGCCTCGCCATCTGGGGGCGAGAGCATGACAACGAGAAGCTGGTGCGTCAGGCCAAATCCATGGAGAAGCGCATCGCCCGCCTGCAGGAGGAGCAGAGCCAAGTGGCAGCGCTGGCCCCCTGGCGGCTCGAGCTGCGCGGAGTGAGCTTGCCTGCCGACACGCTGCTGCGACTGGAGGCACTCGACGTATCGCCAGCGCCAGCATTGCCGCCGCTGCTGCGCGCCGAAGGGCTCTGGCTGCGGGCAGGAGACAAGGTCGCGCTGCTCGGAGCCAACGGCACCGGCAAGTCCTCCCTGCTGCGCCAGTGCTGGCGCGAACTGGCCGCGCAGAGCCCGCAGGCGGGCTGGTACTGCCACCCCGGCGCCAGCATCGCCTATTACGATCAGTCCCTGCAGCAGCTGGCTGACGACGCCACCCTGAGCGATGCCCTCTACCCGCTGGCTCCTCTGCCGGAGACGACGCGGCGTCAGGCGCTGATCCGGGCGGGCTTCCCCTATGCCCGTCACGGCCAGCAGGTACGTACCTTGAGCGGGGGCGAGCGGGCACGGCTGCTGTTTCTCGCCCTGTCGCTCGGCAGCCACCACATGCTCTGGCTCGACGAACCCACCAACCACCTGGATCTGGCGGGCAAGGAGGAGCTGGCCGAGGCGATTGCCGCCTTCCCGGGCGGCGTGCTGCTTGTCTCCCACGATCGGGAGCTGATCGAGCGCAGCTGCAACCGCTTCTGGCTGATCAGGGACGGTCGCATCCAGGAGGCTCACAGTGCCGAGCGGGCCTATGCCGAGCTGCTCGGCGATGCGCCCTCGCCGGCAGCAGACAAGGCAAGCCTGGCCGCCCCCGCCGCCATGGGGCAGGCCTCAGCCGGCCCGGCGGATCACGAAGAGGCGCTGCTGGCACGCTGGTATGAACTCGATGCCCTGCTCGCCGCCGATCTGGCCCGCAAGCCCAGGCACCAGACCCCGCGCCTGCAGCAGCAGTGGCGTGACGAGCTGGCCAGGCTCACCGACCAGCTCGGGCTGGTCGGATCATGAGCAGAGCCATCAACCGGCTTTGCCAGCCATCCCTGTTTGACCCAACACTCGCGGCCAACTCCGGTTGGCCGCAAGGAGCCATCATGACATCAACGCAACAACCCCACATCAGGCTGGATCCGGTGAGCGACGCCGATCTGCCCCACATCTACCGCGGCCTGTCCGATCCGCGGGTCGTCGCCTACTACGGCGTCAGCTACGACAGCCTGACAGCGTGCCAGGCCCAGATGGCCTGGTATGCCGAGCTGACCCGTACCGGCCGCGGCGCCTGGCACCTCATTCGTGACCGGCACACGGGCGAACCGCTCGGCGCCATCGGTTACAACGATGCCGACCCGACTCACCGGCACGCCGAGCTGGGCTACTGGCTCTATCCCGAGCATTGGGGCAAGGGGGTGATGAGCGCGGCGCTGCAACTGTGGCTGCCGCTCACTTACCACACTACCGACCTGCACCGGCTGCTGGCAGTGGTGGAGGAGCCCAATCTCCCCTCCGCCCGCCTACTGGAGCGGGCGGGCTTTCACTACGAAGGCACCGCGCGGGAGTGTGAACGCAAGGGAGATGGTTTTATCTCCCTGCGCCACTACGCCATCTTGCGCAGCGACCTGCCCGCCAACCTGTGACCTGCAACAAAAAGCCCCGCACTGCGGGGCTTTTTTCGGGTTACTTGATGGCGCAGACACGTTCATCGGATACCGAGCGGCGGCGTCTGCGCCGCCACAGGGAGAAGCAGCCATACCCCAGACTGAGCACGACGGCATAGAGCACCTGGGAGGCGAGCGCCACCAGCACCAGGGCGCAGAGCAGCACGCTCACCCCCGCCAGCCCCTTGCCCACCCCGCCGAGCAGACGCCAGCCCGCCGCCATGCAGAGCAGGTAGACCAGCACGAAGTTGCCGTTGGCATAGCGGATCAGCTCATCGAGCGGCAGTCGCAGCCAGATGATCAGGGTGATGCAGACCAGACAGATGGCGAGCACCAGACTCAAGGCCCGCAGCGGCGCGCCGCGGGCGGTGAGGCGGGCCAGCGAGACCGGCAGCTTGCCTTCGCGCGCCATGCTCCAGATCAGCCGGGCAAACCCCTGCAGGTAGATGTTGATGCTGGCAAAGCAGGAGAAGTAGCCGAGCACCGCCACCAGCCACTTGGCGGTGGGGCCGAACAGCAGCGAGAGCAGGGCCGGAATGGCGGTGGCGTTGGTCGCCTCATCGCCGTAGAGCCCGTATTTGAGCACCACCAGCGAGTGCACCCAGTAGATGAGCCCCGCCAGCAGCACGCCGCCAAGCAGGGCGATAGGGTAATCCCGCTCCGGTCGCTTGAACTCCTCCCCCATGTGGGCGAAGGCCTCGAGCCCGACGAAACACCAGAACATCACCGCCAGCGCGGTGGCCATGGCAGGCCACTCGTCCGTCGTCGGCAGCGGCCGGGCGGCGTCGCGCCAGCTGATATCCCCCTTGAACCAGATAAGCAGGGTGAGCCCCAGAATGGCCAGAGCTATCAACAGTTGCAGGTTGCCGGAGGAGCGCGCACCGCGCAGCCCCAGCAAAAATACCCCGAGCAGGGTGAGCAGCTGGATGCCCCACAGGGTCCACTCCCCCAGATCGAACAGGGCGTGCCAGAAGCCGGCGGCGATCATCAAGGCGGCGGGCAAGCCCACCGGCAACACTGCCAAAAACAGGAAGGCGGAGAAGCGCTCGGCGCCGTTGCCAAAGGCAAGGCCAATCAGGTGCGGCGCGCCGCCGGCGTGGGGATAACGGCGGCCGAGGCGCGCAAAGGTAAAGGCGATGGGCAGCACCAGCGCAATCAACAGCAACCAGGCCCACAGCGAGGCCCCGCCCGCCAGCGAGGCGGCAGTCGCCGGCACCACGAAGATCCCGGTGCCCAGCAGCGAGGTGGCGAGCAGCCCCATTCCCTGCCAGAGCCCGAGATCCTTTTTCAACCCAGACATATCCTTTTGTCCCGACTAGAAAAACATCCCGCCATGTTAGGCCTGCCCCGCCCCTTTGTTAAGCACGATGGCAAGAATATGCCCGGTTTTATGCAAGGCCGTATCCATGGACAGCGGCCATAAAAAAAGCCGCCTCTTGCGAGGCGGCTTCTTCATTCAACCGGGTAACCCGTGTTATCAGGCAATCAGCTTGTAGATGATACCGGACATGGCGATCAGGCCGATGATGGTCACGAACGCGTTGCTGATGTTGCCAGCGTATTTGCGCATGGCCGGCACCTTGGTGATGGCGTACATCGGCATCAGGAACAACAGCATCGCGATGATGGGGCCGCCCAGGTCTTCAATCATGCCGAGGATGCTCGGGTTGATGGTGGCGATGGCCCAGGTGGTCAGGATCATGAACACTGCGGTCACTTTGTTCAGCTGCTTGACGTCAACGTTCTTGCCTTTCTCACGCAGCGCCTTGGCCATCAGACCGTTCATGCCCTCTTGTGCACCCAGGTAGTGACCCAGGAAGGACTTGCTGATGGCGACCATGGCGATCAGCGGAGCCACGGTGGCGATAACCGGGTTGTCGAAGTGGTTGGCCAGGTAGGACAGGATGGAGATGTTCTGTTCCTTGGCAGCAGCCAGGTCAGCCGGGGAGAGGCTCAGTACGCAGCTGAATACGAAGAACATAACGGTCATCACCATCATGACGTGGGCGCCCAGCAGGATGTTGCTGCACTTCTTCTCGGCACCTTCACCGTAACGACCTTTGTTGTCCACCGCGAAGGAGGAGATGATCGGGGAGTGGTTGAAGGAGAACACCATGACCGGGATAGCCAGCCACAGGGTCTTGATGAAGTCACCGTTGAAGGCGTCGGACAGGGCCGGCGCTTCGGTGATGATGGCACCGTTCCAGTGCGGGATCAGGTAGAACGCCAGACCCATCAGGGTGATCACGAACGGGAATACCAGCACGCTCATCGCTTTGACGATAACCTGGCCGCCCAGACGAACAACCGCCATCAGACCCAGGATCAGCGCCAGTGACAGGATGGCACGGGGAGGTGCAGTCATGCCCAGCTGGTGAACAATCAGGCTCTCGACGGTGTTGGTGATGGCTACCGAGTACATCAGTACGATCGGGTAGATGGCAAAGAAGTAGAGCAGGGTGATGAACTTGCCTGCGGTCTTGCCGAAATGCTCTTCCACTACCTCGGTGATGTCGCCATCACGGGTAGAACCGGACAGCACGAAGCGGGCCAGGCCACGGTGTGCGAAGAAAGTCAGCGGCAGGGCCAGGATCAGCATGGCGACCAGCGGCCACAGACCACCTACACCGGCGTTGATCGGCAGGAAGAGTACACCGGCACCGATGGCGGTACCGTACAGACCCAGCATCCAGACCACATCGGCCTTGTTGATGCCACGGGAAGACGCATTACTGGCTAAGCGGCCTTCTACTGCAATGTTCATGTCAGACATAGGGGTGTTCCTGTCATCAAGGAAAATAGAAAAGTTCTAGTCAACCGGGCGCAATGCCCTGTCCCATCTCCCTGGAACTCCTGCAGTCCATCCCTGTTATTCTCATCCCGCCAGCTCGGCAAGCTGGTCATCACTCCATGTAACAACCAAATTGCAACAAACAAGCCGGCGGGTCATAGGCCCGAGGGCCACAAACGCGTCAGACTTTACAACTCGCTAACACGCTTTTGTTCCGATGCGCTGACTCTAATTAAATCCCCTTAGCGATCACAGTGTTTTTTTGAATTAATCAACCAAAGTTTGACTGGAATCGCCTTTCTGGCGTCATAGATCACGTTACGAGCCCAATTTTGTGAACAGCCGTTAACAAACAGAGGTAGTTTCACCCGTATCTATATCCTTGTAGGTACAACAAATTGCTTACATTCGACTATTTATTGCTCAGGTTGTGCCTCGCCGTCCGCTGACGTACCCTGTTGCTCAACATTTTTTCGCTGAATTAATATGGCCATCACCCGTACCGATCTCGCCGAACTGGCGGTGTTTGCCGCCGTCGCCCGCCACCAGAGTTTCAGCAAGGCCGCCCTCGAACTCGGCGTGTCTGCCTCCGCCCTGAGCCACAGCCTGAAAGGGCTGGAGACCCGTTTGGGGGTACGGCTGCTCAATCGCAGTACCCGCGCCGTGGTCCCCACAGATGCGGGTCAGCGCCTGCTGACCCAGTTGCTGCCAACTTTGAGCCATCTGGAGAGCGCACTGGGTGAGCTGGCCCGTCACAGCGACGAACCGGTAGGAAGGCTGAAGATCAGCGCACCGCGCGGTGCCATCGATGAGTTGCTGGCCCCGGTGCTGATCGATTACATGGTGCGTTACCCGCGCATGCAGGTGGAGGTGGTGGAGCAGGAGTTGATGCCGCGCCTCATCGAAGATGGTTATGACGCCGCCCTCTTCTATGGGGATCTGCTGCCCAAGGAGATGATCGGGGTCCCGCTCGGCCCGCCCCAGCGCTATCTGGTGGTGGCCGCCCCCGCCTATCTGGCCGAGCACGGCACCCCGCAGCACCCGCGCGAATTGACCCGGCACGCCTGCATCGGCTATCGGCTAACCCCCTCCCATCACTATCGCTGGGCCTTTGCCGGCGAGGAGGGCGCCATGCTGGAGATCGAAGTGACCGGGCCGCTCACCACCAGCACGCCAGCCCTCTATCTGGGAGCGGCCGAGGCGGGACTGGGACTGGCCTACTGTCTGGAAGAGGAGGTGAGCAGGCAGCTTGCCGAGGGCACCCTGGTAAGCGTGCTGGAGCCCTGGTGCCCCACCTTCGTCGGTTTCTCGCTCTTCTATCCCAGTCGCCATCAGCTGGGCAACGGGCTGCGCGCCCTTATCGACATGCTCAAGGGACACTACCAGCCACGCTGATTGATGAATATGGCTCATCAATTCATCAAGTAGAAACCGGATTATCTATAAAAAAATATTAATCTAGACTATCTGCTCGATAATCGAACTCCCCAAGAGAACAGATATGTCTGCCTACTTCACTCTGCGCCAGCGGGCGATGACCCGCCGTTTCTGGGGCTATGCCCTCCCCTCCATCATGGCCATGCTGGTATCCGGCGCCTACTACCTGGTCGATGGCATCTTTGTCGGTCACTACGTGGGGGCCGCCGGCCTCGCCGGCATCAACCTGGTCTACCCGGTCATCATGGTACTGATCGGTCTCGCCGCCATGATCAGTATGGGGGCGGCCACCGCCATCTCCTTCCAGCAGGGCGCCAGAAATTTCGGCCTGGCCCGCCAGGCGCTGGTCAATGCGCTCTGGCTGCTGGGGCTGCTGGGCGCCGTGGCGCCGCTGCTGCTGCACTACTGGCACGTCGACATCCTGCTGGCACTGGGCATTGAACAGGGTACCGACACCTGGCAACAGGCCAGCGACTACCTCTACTGGATTGGCGGCGGTACCCTGCTGCTGGCCTGCAACCTGGCGGTGCCCTATCTGCTGCGCAACGACGGCCGCCCCCGTCTCGCCATGCTGCTGGTGAGCAGCGGCGCTATCCTCAACATCATCCTCAACTACATCATGGTGGGCCGGCTGGGACTGGGTCTGATCGGTACGGCGCAGGCCACCCTCATCTCGGAAGGGGTCGTCAGCCTGCTCGGGCTGGGTTATTTCTTTACCCGCCATGCCAAGCTGCGCATAGAGTGGCGCCACCTGGTGCCCGACTTCCCGGCCATGCCGAACCTGCTGTTCACCGGCCTGCCGAGCCTGATCGCCCAGTTCAACCTCGGCCTGCTGCTGCTGCTGCACAACAGCCAGCTGATGGTGCACGGTTCGGTCAAGGATCTGGCGGGCTTCACCGTGGCCGGTTACACCGAGGCGGTGTTCATCGTCATCCTGCAGGGGCTGGCCTTCGGCATTCAGCCGCTGGTCAGTCAGGCGGCCGGTGCCAAACGCCATCGTGACCTCAAGTTCCTGATGGAGATGGGGCTCAAGATCACGCTCGTCTATGGTCTGGCGGTCTGGCTGCTGATCCAGCTGCTGCCGCGCCAGGTGGCCATGCTCTACACCGGCGATCAAGATGGCGAGCTGCTCGCGGCCGCCACCAGCAGCCTGACTCTCAACCTCGGCGCCATTCCGCTGGAGGGGATCATCATGTTCGGCATCGTGCTGCTGCAGTCCATGGCCCGTACCCGCCAGGCGCTGCTCATCTCGGCCGCCAAGACCCTGCTGCTGCTGCCGCTGATCTTCATGCTGCCACTCTGGTGGGGCCGGGATGGCGTACTGCTGGCCCAGCCCACCACCGTGGTGTTGCTGACCCTGCCGCTGTGCTGGTTGCTGTGGCGGGAGTGGCGCCGTCTCAAGCTGGCCTGTGCCCCGCTGAGCCGGCCCGGTCGCAAGCCGCTTGGTGCGCGCCAACAAGTGCAACTGGCCAGGCGCGCCGGTTAAGCGCCGCCATCAGGCCGGCAGCCGGCGGGCACAGGTGCGGATCTCGGGCTCGACCATCGCCTGCTGGGCGGCCACCAGCTGCAGCTCGTAGGCGCCCGCCAGCCAGGTCTGGGCCAGCACCGCATCCACGCTGGCATTGGTGCGCTCGAACGCCGCCACCGGCGTAAAGCCCGCCAGCAGGTTGGCCAGCATGGTGGCGCTCAGCAGATCCCCCACCCCGATGGGCTGACGCTGAAACTCATAGAGGGGGCGCGAGATATGAAACGCCCCCTCCTCGCACACCAGCAGCATCTCGAACCGATCCAGGCTCAAGCCGGCGCGGCCCAGATGCTTGACCATCACCAGCTCCACTCCCCCCTCACGCAGTTGCTGGCAAGCCGCCAGCGCCTCGCTCAGATTGCAGATCTCGCGGCCGGTCAGCTGCTCCAGCTCCAGCAGATTGGGGGCCAGCAGGTCGGCGCAGGCCAGCGCCCGGTTTTTCAGAAAATCGGCGACGCCGGGCGCGACTATGCACCCCTTGTCGGGATGCCCCATCACGGGGTCGCAAAAATAGCGGGCATTCGGATTGAGTGCCTTGAGGTGAGCCACCGCCGCCAGGATCTCCTCCCCCTGCTCGGCCGAGCCGAGATAACCGCTCAGGATCGCATCGCACTGCCCCAGTACACCGATGTCGGCCAGCCCCGCCATCAGCTGGCGGATATGGCCGTTTGGCATCACCATCCCCTGCCAGCCTGCGCTGTACTGGGTATGGTTGGAAAATTGCACCGTGTTGACGGGCCACACCTCCAGCCCCATGCGGCGCATGGGAAACACGGCGGCGCTGTTGCCGGCGCAGCCGAACACCACGTGGGACTGGATGGAGAGAACTCGCTTCATGCTGACTCGCAAAAAAATGGATGAACCCAGATGGGAAAAACGGGCCTTGCGGCCCGTTGTTGTCACTCTCGCTTAACGCAGCACCTTGACGGTGTAGCTGCCATCGGCCTGACGATAGAGGCCGTGGATGTCGGTCTCGAAGCCCGGGTAGTGCGCCCCGATCTCGCACAGCATCTCGAGGAACTCGAGCACCGGCAGGGAATCCTGGGTCACCATCTCGCCCGGCAGCACCAGCGGTACTCCCGGCGGGTACGGCAGGATCATGTTGGCGCTGATGCGGTCAACCATGTCGCGCAGCGGCACTTCCACCACGTTGCCGGCCAGCTCTTGCTGCCAGGCGGCGTGCGGGGTCATCTTCATCTCCGGCAGCACGTCGAACGCCTTAAACATCAGCTCCGGCAGACGGTACTTGCTGGTCAGCTCGTGAATGCGCTGGGCCAGCTCCTGGATGCGCATCCCTTCGTAGAAGCTCGGGTCTTCACGATAGAGGCTCGGCAGGATGCTCTTGATGGTCAGGTTCAGATCGTAACCGCGCTTGAACTCGGTCAGGGCGCGCAGCAGCTGCATCGCCTTGGACTGATCGATACCGATGGAGAACAGGAACAGCAGGTTGTAGGGGCCGGTCTTCTCAACCACGATGCCGCGCTCGTCCAGGAACTTGGAGACCAGCGAGGCAGGGATGCCGTTGTCCAGCAGTTGACCATTGCGGCCCATGCCCGGGGTCAGCAGAGTGACCTTGATGGGATCCAGGTACATGTGGTTGTCGTCGATGTCCTTGAAACCGTGCCAGTCATCTTTCGGATCCAGCTTCCAGCACTCGACGGTGTCGATGTCGTCCGGCTGCCATACGTCGAAGAACCAGCCTTCACTCTGCTCGCGCAGACGCTTGATCTCTTTGCGGAAGGAGATGGCGCGATCGATGGAGTCCTTGATCAGCCGTTTGCCGGTGTTGCCCCGCATCATGGCGGCGGAGATCTCGGTCGAGGCCACGATGCCGTACTGCGGCGAGGTGGAGGTGTGCATCATGAAGGCTTCGTTGAAGGTCTCTTCCTCTACGTCGCCCTTGATGTGGATCATCGAGGCCTGGGAGAAGGCCGCCAGCAGCTTGTGGGTGGACTGGGTTTCGTAGAACACCTTGCCCGGCATGGCTTCGCCGCTCATGCCGCACTTGCCTTCGTAGATCGGGCTGAAGTTGGTGTAGGGCACCCAGGCACTGTCGAAGTGGATGTAAGGGGTGTCCAGCGCCTCCTTGATGAAGCCGGTGTTGTAGAGCAGGCCGTCATAGGTGGAGTTGGTGATCACGGCGTAGCGCGGCGCCTGGGCACCCGGGGTGGCGGCAACCTTGGCAGCGATGGTGTCGCGGCTGAATTCGCTCTGCGGGATGCCGCCCAGAATGCCGTAGGCATTGCGGGTCGGGCGGAAGTAGAGCGGGGTCACGTCGTTCATCATCATCAGGTGAGTGAGCGACTTGTGGCAGTTGCGGTCCACCAGCACAGTGCTGCCGGCCGGCGCCGAGTACATGCCGACGATCTTGTTGGCAGTGGAGGTGCCGTTGGTGACGATGTAGGAGCGATCGGCGTTGAAGGTACGGGCGATGTACTCTTCGGCTTCCTTGTGCGGACCTGAGTGATCCAGCAGGGAGCCCAGCTCCGGCATGGAGATGGAGACGTCGGCCTTGAAGGCGTTCGGGCCGTAGAAGTCATAGAAGATGCTGCCGGCCGGGCTCATCTGGAAAGCGGTGCCGCCCATGTGACCCGGTGTACAGAAGGTGTATTTACCCTCTTCCACGTACTTGAACAGTGCCTTGGTGAAGGGCGGCAGGATGGCGTCCTGATACTCCTGGGTGGCCTGACCCATCTTGAGGGCGATGTCGTCGGCCATGCCGAGACGGTACTCGAAGAAGTGCACGTTCAGACGCAGGTCGGTCAGGTGAATGTCCAGGGTGGACTGGTCGTTGGCGAAGGCGAAGATCGGCAGCTTCTCGTTGCGATCGTGGATCTCCTTGCACAGGCCCAGGGAGTATTTGTCCCAGTCGAAGATGGCGCCGCAGACGCGGGGGTTCTTCTCAATCAGTTTCAGCAGATCGGCCACATCGACCGGATAAACGACCTCGAAACCCTTGCGCTCGAGGGAGGCTTGCAGCTGGCGAATGGGTTCTTCTTTGAAGAAAACGCCCAGGTGGTTGAGGATGGCAATGATGTTCATCGTAATGCTCCACACGTGATGGGGCGCTCTCCATCAGGGATGGTGAGTGAAGAGCGCTCGGAAAAGGAAAACGGAATTAGTGGCTGGTCTGCTCTTTGAGCAGGGCGTCGTGCTGACGCAGACCCTGTTTCTTGGCGTAGAACATCAAGATGATGAGCGACACCACGAAGGTAGCGGTGAGGTTGGAACCCTTGGCCCCCATCAGGGCCACCAGGCAGAACACGCAGGCCACACCGGAGAAGATCATGGCGCCGATGCTGCGGGAGGTCATGCCTTCAAAACGGATCAGGTTAATGCTGGAGTAGAAGTAGGGCAGCATGGTCAGCAGCACCGCATCGGTCGTCAGCACGTTGAAGAGATCGGCCGCGTGGGCGGACTGGGAAGTGAAGGCGGTCAGGCCGACCATCAGCGCAGTCATCTTGAGGGAGCCCAGGATCAGACCCTTCTTGGCGACGCCGTTCTTGTCCACTTCGCCATAGATTTTCGGGAAGTTGCCGTCGTGGGCGGCACGCTTGCCCGCCTCGCCCACCAGCATCATCCAGGAACCCAGCGAGGTGAAGCAGGCCAGGGCGGTGAAGGCGGAGACGAACGGCGCGGACCAGCTGCCGAAGATGGCGGAGGAAGCCATGGCAAACGGGGCGCCGGAGGCAGCCACTTCACCGGCCGGGAACATACCGCTGATCACCTGGGTGGAGAGGATGTAGATAACACCCGCGATACCGGTGCCCAGCATGGTGGCGAGCGGTACGGTGCGCTTCGGATTCTTCACCATGCCGGAAGAGACGGCGGCGGACTCGACGCCCACGAAGGACCAGAGGCAGATCAGCACGGCGCTGATGACCGCATGCAGGTCGCTGCCGCTGGTGGTGTTCCAGTTCTGGCTGTAGACGGTGGCATCAAAATGACCCCAGCCCATCACGGCGGTACCCACTACCGGCAACAGGATCAGCACCAGACCCAGGGTACAGAGCCGGCTCACCCAACTGCCGCCAAGCAGGTTGACGAAGGTGAAGATCCAGACGGCGGCGATGGTGGCCACGGCGGCCGGGATCGGGCTGTTGAGAATGGGGAAGAAGACGGAGAGGTAGGAGACGCCGGTAATGGCGATGGCCAGGTTGCCGATCCAGTTGGCGTGGTAATAAAGCACACCGGTCTGGAAACCGAACACCGGGGAGATCTCGCCAGCATAGGCGATGGGGCCACCCTCTTGCGGGTTCTTGGTGGCAAGGCGGGCAAACACGAAGGCCAATCCCATGGCGCCGACCAGGCAGATGGCCCAGCTGAACACAGAGATGGAACCTATGGTGGCCAGGGCCGAGGGCAGCAGTGCAATACCGCTCCCCATCATGTTGCCGGCCACCACACCTGTACAGGCGACAAGGCCGATCTTCTTGCTCGTATCTAGGGACATAAAATCTCCGGGTCGATATTAAGGCATCAAACACACGCTTGGCGGAGCCTCCCGCCAACCAATGGCCACAGACTAGGCTCCTCGTCCCCGGAAAACATAAAGACCAGCTAAGGGATAAAAACATGAGTGAACTTTTTCGAGCAGGTGGCCTAAATCGATAAAAACACTTTAAAAACAATCGGCTGGCTGATGCGCCATCAAGCACCTTGATAAAACCTTGATATCCACCGCCCCCCTTGATGGGGCCGATAAGCGCCAGTCGACACGCCTTGATATTTTTCTGAGGGGCGTCGCGGCAGAAAGAGCGTCATTCATGACCCACCGAGTCCGGCCATGCCCGGCAGACGGGTTTGCACGACCCTTTTTGCTGGGTGTTTTTGCACCCCGTCGACCGTGAGCGCGCTATTTCCTTCGGCCGCAGCGCTATACCAGTGCTCGGCCGCCGCAACAGGCACCGGCTGGTGACCACAACCGCGCCGCGCTCCTGGCTCAAGACAACTCAAGACAATATCAAGGCTGAGATCGGGCACCTTGAGTGCCTGCAGCACGGTAAAAACCGGCGCCAGCTCGGCTGGTTCGGCGGTTCAGAGTTTCGGCGAGGAGACAGAGAGACAGTTCGATGCTGGCGCCAAGGATGGCGGCAACCATGGCTCATGCCTGCACGGGGCAAACCTGGGATGGGGATGGGTACGGCTGAGAGATGATGTCAGGCGGCACACCCGCCGGTGGCCCTAGGCAACCGGCGGGGAGCGCCGCCTTGACGACAGGGCCGGGATGGCCCCGGCGGGAATCAGAACAGCTTCACCTTGCTCTGGCCAAGGGCATTGAACAGGGCCGGGGTGAGGGTTTCCATGTTGCTGTAAAAACCGAGCTGCTGGCAGAGCAGAAAGGTCTGCTCGGTCGCCTCCATCAGGAAAGCCTGGCTGTAGGCATCCCCCGCCGCCTCGGGGCGGCCATCCAGCTCGGCCAGCTTGCCACGCAGAATGTGATAGAGCACGGAGCGGCCCCGGCTGGCGGCCTCGGCCAGCAGACGGGTAGCCTCCTGCTGCTGTCCGTTCAGGATCGCCTGCAGGGTGAGGGCCTCCCAGACCCGGGCCGGCAGGGCGGCCTGATCCCGTACCACGCCGGCCAGATGGGCACCTATGCCCTGCAGGCGCTCGCTCTGGGGCGTCCCCGTCAGGGTCGCCAGTGCCTCCCCGGCCAGATAACGCTCCGCCAGCAGCAACGGCTGATCCGGTTGACTGGCCAGCGACTTGTCGAGCAGCTCGACACCGCGTTTGAGGGCCACCGGATCCTGGCTGTTGATGTAGTAGTGCGCCTCCATCATGGCCATCAGCGCCCCGTCATCCGTCGGCCAGCCCATGCCGGGCAGCACGTCCGGCTGATCGAGGGCGCGCAGCAGATCCTGACTGCTCGCCTGCAATACCCCGTGCACGTTGTGACGGCTGAGCTGGTACTGGTGGCTGAACAGCACCCGGTTGGTGTTGATGTTGCGGTACTCCAGATCGAGATAAGTGCCCCCCGGCTGGCGGGAGACCCGCACGCTCAGCTCCTTGCCGGGCAGGATGCCCCCCATCAGGGTGTTGGCACCATACTGCACCCGCAGCGGCGTGGCGGCGGCCACCTCCCCCATCAGGGCGCGGGTGATGCCGTCGGCCAGGCGCACGTTCTCGTTGCTGCCATCCATGCCGGAGTGAAAGCGAAATACCAGCAGGTCGGGATCCAGCATGGAATGCACCTGGGGGCTGGCGTGCTGATAGCTGAGCAGGCTGACGATGGAGACCAGGATCACCGCGACGAAAACATCGAAGCCGATCATCTTCCAGCGGCTGCGGCCATCCTGGGCGTGGCTCGAGATGGCCCGGGTCAACGGGCCGGCCGGGAAGGGGGCCGCGGTGACCACGGCCTCCACGTCCTCCTCTGCCAGCGGCGGGCTCAAATCGCTCTGGACTTCGTTGCCAGCTGGCGCCATCACCACCGACACCACTTGCAGCGGCCTCACCGGCGCCACCAGCTTGTAGCCGCGCTTGGGCACGGTGACTATGTAGTCGGCGGCATCGTTGCGACCGTCTTTGAGGATCTTGCGCAGCTCGAAGATGGACTGGGTCACCACCTGATCGGTCACTTCGGCGCCGTCCCACACCTCGTTGATCAGGCAGTCACGCCCAAATACCGTGCCGGCGTTGCTGGCCAGGAAGCGCAACAGATTGACTAGCCGGGGCTCGAGGTAGACCTCGCGGTCGGGACGACACAGCATGTTGTCGTCGACGCTCAGGGTCCAGTCATGGATCTCAAAAACCGATTCGCTCATGATTCACTCGCTGCAGATGGAGACGATGCACGATGAGAGTGACGTAACACCGGGGCGGCTGGACGCAGCAGGGTGCTGCACAAGACTGGGCCGCCGGGAAGGTGAACATTCCTGTGAATCAGGCCGGGCTGGCCTGTTTACGTCCGCAGAGCGTCCTTGCGGGCATGCCGATCGGGTCGATCGGAAACAATCACTTTAAGCAAAACGGGAGCGGGATCCCACTTTTTTTGGCTACAAATCGCCGTTGAATTGATCCAACAGGGTGGTTTTGGCAAACATCGTGCCAACAGGTATCCATATGAACAGGATTTTTCACTGCCCCGCTTTCGCCCAAACTCTCGCCCAAAAAAAGAAGGCCCCCGCAGAGCGGGGGCCTTCCAGCATGGTGCGATACCGAAGCGGGCTTAGCAGTAGCCGTAGCCCAGCAGGCGCTGGTAGCGCTGCTCCAGCAGCTGCTCGGTCTCGAGCGGGCGCAGGGCGTTCAGATCCTGCTGAATGCGGTCTTTCAGGCGCTTGGCCATCTTTTCCACATTGCGGTGGGCACCACCGAGCGGCTCCTCGACGATGTTGTCGATGAGTTTCAGCTCTTTCAGCCGCTGGGCGGTGATGCCCATGGCATCAGCCGCGACCGGCGCCTTGTCGGCGCTCTTCCACAGGATGGAGGCGCACCCTTCCGGCGAGATGACCGAGTAGGTGGAGTACTGCAGCATGTTGACGCGATCGCCGACACCGATGGCCAAGGCGCCGCCGGAGCCGCCTTCACCGATCACGGTGCAGACCACCGGCACGGTCAGACCGGCCATCACTTTCAGGTTGCGGGCAATCGCCTCGGACTGGCCGCGCTCCTCGGCACCGACGCCAGGATAGGCGCCCGGGGTGTCGATGAAGGTGATGATCGGCATCTTGAAGCGCTCGGCCATCTCCATCAAGCGCAGGGCCTTGCGGTACCCTTCCGGGCGCGGCATGCCGAAGTTGCGCTTGATCTTCTCCTTGGTCTCGCGCCCCTTCTGGTGGCCGATGACCATCACCGGCTCGCCGTCGAGACGGGCGATACCGCCGACGATGGCCTTGTCATCTGCATAGGCGCGATCGCCAGCCAGCTCGTCGAAGTCGGTGAAGATGTGCTCGATGTAGTCGAGGGTATAGGGGCGCTGGGGATGACGCGCCATCTGAGATACCTGCCAGGCCCCCAGATCGCCGAAGATCTTCTTGGTCAGCTCTTCGTTTTTCTTCTCCAGCCGGCGAATGTCTTCGTTGAGATCCACGGCACTGTTGTGCTCGCTCACATGGCGCAGTTCATCGATCTGTGCCTGCAACTCGGCGATCGGCTGTTCAAAATCCAGAAAAAGACTCATAGGGACTATAGATCCTCTAATCAAAAACCAATTCAACCCGCTCTCGTCCAAGCAGGACGCGCAAGTCATCTATCAGTTGATCGGTGGGCGTCACCCGCCACTCGGTACCGAGCGTCAATCGCACCCGGGAGCCGGGGCGACGATAGTTTACCTGAACCGGACAAACTCCGGCACGGGCGGGTTCCAAAATCTCGCACAAACGCGGGAAAAAACGATCATCAATCTGCTGTTCATCGAGAGAGATGCGGATCGCCCTGGCAAAACGCTCTCTCGCATCGTTGATATCCAGTAATTCACGGGCCGACATTTTAAGGCCACCGGAGAAGTCATCAAAGCTGACCTGTCCAGAAACCACCAAAATACGGTCTTTTTGCATCAATTCTTCATACTTTTCCAGCGCTTCACTGAACAGGGTCACATCGAGGCGACCGGAACGGTCGTCCAGGGTAAAGATCCCCATCTTGTTGCCACGCTTGGTCACCATGCTGCGCGCCGCAATCACCAAGCCTGCGGCCGTGGTCACGGTATCGCGGGAGGTGGGGTGCAGATCGCACAGACGACCCGAGGTATAACGACGCAGCTCGCCGCTGTACTGGTTGATGGGGTGACCGGTGAGGTAGAGCCCGAGGGTCTCGCGCTCCCCTTCCAGCCACACCTTGTCAGGCCAGTGCGGCACGTTGGCGAACGCCTTCTTGACGTCGTCTATCTCTTCGGTGAGCACGCCGAACATGTCGACCTGACCCACCGCCTGCGCCTTGGCGTGTTGCTCGGCGGCGCGCATCGCCTCCTCCAGAGTCGCCATCAGGGCGGCGCGGTGGGGGCCGAGCCGGTCCATGGCGCCGGAGAGAATGAGCTTCTCCATCACCCGCTTGTTGAGCTTCTTGATGTCGACCCGATTGCAGAAGTCGAACAGATCGCGAAACGGCCCGTCCCGATCCCGCGCTTCCAGGATCGCATCGATGGGGCCTTCCCCCACCCCCTTCACCGCGCCGATGCCGTAGACGATGTGACCGTCTTCGTTGACGCTGAAGCGATAGCGACCGGTGTTCACATCCGGCGGGATCACGGTCAGCCCCATCCGCTGGCACTCGTCCACCAGGGTCACTATCTTGTCGGTGTTGTCCATGTCGGCGGTCATTACCGCCGCCATGAACTCCGCCGGGAAGTGGGTCTTGAGCCAGAGGGTCTGGTAGGAGACCAGCGCATAGGCGGCAGAGTGGGATTTGTTGAAGCCGTAGCCTGCAAACTTCTCCACCAGATCGAAGATCTTCATCGCCAGTTCGCCGTCGACGCCGTTCTTGACCGCCCCCTCCTCGAAGCCGGCCCGCTGCTTGGCCATCTCTTCGGGTTTTTTCTTGCCCATCGCCCGGCGCAGCATGTCAGCGCCACCCAGCGTATAACCCGCCAGGGTCTGGGCAATCTGCATCACCTGCTCCTGATAGAGAATGATGCCGTAGGTGGGCTCGAGTATGGGTTTGAGGCTCTCGTGCTGCCACTTCTCGTCCGGATAGGAGATGGCCTCCTTGCCGTGCTTGCGCTCGATGAAGTTGTCCACCATGCCCGACTGCAGCGGGCCCGGGCGGAACAACGCCACCAGTGCGATCATGTCTTCGAAGCAGTCAGGCTGCAGCCGTTTGATGAGATCCTTCATGCCACGGGATTCCAGCTGGAATACCGCGGTGGTCTCGTAGCGCTGCAGCAGGTCGAACGAGCGCTTGTCGTCGATGGGGATGGCGGCGATGTCGACCGGCGGCTTGCCCTCTTTGGCAAGGCGCGGGTTTATCATGCCGAGCGCCCAGTCGATGATGGTGAGCGTGCGCAGACCCAGGAAGTCGAACTTCACCAGCCCGGCATACTCCACGTCGTTCTTGTCGAACTGGGTGACCGGGTGATGGCCTTCGTCATCGCAGTAGAGCGGCGCGAAGTCGGTGATCTTGGTGGGCGCGATCACCACGCCACCGGCGTGTTTACCGGCGTTGCGCACCACCCCTTCCAGCCGGCGGGCCATGTCGATCAGGTCCTTGACCTCCTCATCCTGCTCGTAGAGCTCGGGCAGCTTGGGTTCGGCCTCGAACGCCTTGGCGAGCGTCATGCCCGGATCCGGCGGGATCAGCTTGGAGATGCGATCCACAAAACCGTAGGCGTGGCCCAGCACCCGGCCCACGTCCCGCACCACCGCCTTGGCCGCCATGCTGCCGAAGGTGATGATCTGCGATACCGCTTCCCGGCCGTACATCTCGGAGACGTGGTCGATCACCTCGTCCCGTCTGTCCATGCAGAAGTCGACGTCGAAGTCGGGCATGGATACCCGCTCAGGGTTCAGGAAACGTTCGAACAGCAGGTCAAATTCCAGCGGGTCGAGATCGGTGATCTTGAGGGCGTATGCCACCAGGGAACCCGCCCCCGAGCCCCGGCCCGGGCCAACGGGGATGCCGTTGTCCTTGGACCACTGGATAAACTCCATCACGATGAGGAAGTAACCCGGGAAGCCCATCTGGTTGATCACTTTGAGCTCGATGTCGAGACGCTCGTCGTACTCTGGACGACGCTCGGCCCGCACCGCCGGATCCGGGAACAGGAATTCGAGTCGCTCCTCCAGCCCCTCTTTCGACTTCATGACCAGGAAGTCTTCGGTGGTCATGTCACCGGTTGGGAAGTTGGGCAGGAAGTATTCACCGAGGCGCACCGTCACGTTGCAGCGCTTGGCGATCTCCACCGTGTTCTCCAGCGCCTCAGGGATGTCGGCAAACAGCTCCGCCATCTCCTCCTGGCTGCGCAGATACTGCTGCGGGCTGTAGCGGCGCGGGCGGCGCTTGTCCATCAGGGTATAACCGTCGTGGATGGCGACCCGGATCTCGTGAGCATCGAAGTCTTCGGCGGTGAGGAACACCACCTCGTTGGTGGCCACCACCGGCAGTGCGAACTCGGTGGCAATGGCCACCGCCATGTGCAGGTAAACCTCTTCATCGGGGCGGCCGGTACGCAGCAGCTCCAGATAATAGGCGTCGGGGAAGTGGCTCTGATAGAAGGCGAGACACTGCTCGGTCATCTGGCGGTTGCCCTTGAGCAGGAACTTGCCCACGTCCCCCTCGCGCCCGCCGGAGAGGACGATCACCCCCTTGGCGTGTTCGGCCAGCCAGGCCTTGTCGATGACCGGGCGCCCCTGCACGTGACCGCGCTGATAGCCGCGGGAGATGAGCAATGTGATGTTCTGGTAGCCGTCATTGTCCATGGCGAGCAGGGTGAGGCGGAACTGCTCGTCGCCGAGTTCGTCACTCTGCACCCAGAAGTCTGCCCCGACGATGGGCTTGACGCCCTTGCCGTGGGCGGCGCCGTAGAAGCGCACCAGGCCGCACATGTTCATCTGGTCGGTCAGCGCCAGCGCCGGCATGTTGTTGGCCGCCGCCGCGCCGACGATGGGATTGATCTTCTGCAGGCCGTCGACCATGGAGAAGTCGGAGTGGACCCGCAGGTGGATAAAACGGGGTTCAGCCATCGTCATCCCCTCTCGTTGCTCGGACTAAATTGCATGGTCTATTCGATCCCCAGTGCGCGACGCACCGGTTTGAAACTTTTGCGATATTCAGGCAGCGGACCGCGCTCGGCCAGGATGGCGAGGTGCTCAGCGGTCGGATAGCCCTTGTGACGGGCGAAACCGTACTCGGGATGACGGCTGTCCAGCTCGGTCATCTCCGCATCGCGAGTCACCTTGGCCAGGATGGAGGCGGCGCTGATGGCGGCTACCAGGCTGTCACCCTTGACCACGGCGCGGGCTTCCATCGGCAAACTTGGGCAACGGTTGCCGTCGATGAAGACCAGCTCGGGCGCGATGGAGAGCCCCGCCACAGCGCGCTGCATCGCCAGCATGGTGGCGTGCAGGATGTTGAGCTCGTCGATCTCCGCCGGGCTGGCACGGCCAACGGACCAGGCCAGCGCCTTCTCTTTGATCTCGTCAAACAGGGCGAGACGCTTCTTCTCGGAGAGCTTCTTGGAGTCATTCAGCCCGATGATGGGATTGGCCGGGTCAAGAATCACCGCGGCGGTGACCACGTCACCCACCAGCGGGCCACGGCCCACCTCGTCCACACCGGCAACCAGCCTGTCGTCAGGAATATCGATCATCATCTTGTAGCCTTGAATCAAAACAGGCCCCGCAGGGCCTGGCGTCACGTTGGCGCAGCCCCTGCGGCCGCCCGGAAGTTATCTGCCGAGCAGCTCGGCCACCGCTTCGGCCGCCTGCTGATCCGCGTTGCAGCGGATGAGCTGGTGCAGCTCGGTGAAGGTATTCACCAGCGCGCTGTTGTCGTGCTCGAAGAACTTGCTCACCTCGACCACCAGATTCTCCGGGGTGCACTCGTGCTGGATGAGCTCGGGCACCAGCATGCGCCCGGCCAGCAGGTTGGGCAGGGAGACGAATTCGGTCTTCACCAGCCGCTGGGCCAGCCAGTAGCTGAACGGCTTGAGCTTGTAACCCACCACCATCGGCTTTTTCACCAGCATGGCTTCGAGCGCCGCGGTGCCGGAGGCGAGCATCACCACGTCGGCGGCGATCATCGCCTCGCGGCCCTGCCCTTCCAGCAGCACCATGTCGAGATCCGGCGCCACTTCGGCCTTGATGGCCATGAATTGCTCACGCCGTTTCTGGTTGACCAGCGGCACGATGAAGCCGAGATCCGGATAGCGCACCATCAGGTGCTTGCAGGCCTCGAGAAACAGGGGCGACATAAAGCCCACCTCGGCGCTGCGACTGCCCGGCAGCACCGCCAGCCAGCGCCGGTTGGCGTCGATGCCGAGGGTTCTGCGTACCGCGGCCTGATCCGGCACCAGCGGGATGTCGTCCGCCATGGTGTGGCCGACGAAGCGGCAAGGGGCATCGAAGCGGTCGTAGAAGGCTTTCTCGAACGGCAGGAAGGCAAGCACCATGTCGGTGGCGGCCTTGATCTTGTGAATGCGGTTCTGGCGCCAGGCCCACACCGAGGGGCTGACGTAGTGAACCGTCTTGATACCGGCGCGGCGCAGTTTGAGCTCCACCCCGATATTGAAATCCGGTGCATCCACCCCGATGAAGATGTCGGGCGGATTGGCGATGAAGTGGCGCAGCAGTTCGCGGCGGACCTTGAGAATGCGCGGCAGACGGCCCAGCACCTCGGTGATCCCCATGACGGAAAGCTCTTCCATCTCGAACAGCGCCTTCACGCCGAGGGCCTGCATGCGCGGCCCGGCGATCCCTTCGAACTGCGCGTCCGGGTAGCGGGCCTGCAGCTCGCGCACCAGGCCGGCAGCCAGAATGTCGCCGGAAACCTCTCCGGCGACGATACCGATGCGAACGGGATCAGGCACGGATGATCCCGCGCTCGTTGTCTTTGAGGAAATCCACGTAGAGCTGGATTGCCGGCTCGCTGGCCGCCATCTCGATCAGCACCGGCAGCACCTCTTCGATGGTCTTGCCGGAGCGGAAGATCTCCTTGTAGGCGCGCTTGACGGCGGAGATCGCCTCAGCACTGAAACCGCGGCGACGCAGCCCCTCGGAGTTGACCCCGAACGGCTTGGCGTAGTTGCCAGCGGCCATCACGTAGGGCGGCACGTCCTTGTTGAGGGCGGCGCAGCCACCGACGAAGGCGTGGGAGCCGACGCGGCCGAACTGGTGGATCGCGGAGAGACCGCCGAAGATCACGAAATCGCCGATCACCACGTGGCCCGCCAGGGTCGCGTTGTTGGCGAAGATGCAGTTGTCACCGATGATGCAGTCGTGGGCCACGTGGACGTTGACCATGAACAGGTTGCCGCTGCCGATCTTGGTCAGGGACTGATCCTGGATGGTGCCACGGTGCACGGTGCAGTTCTCGCGAAAGACGTTGTTGTCGCCGATCTCGAGGAAGGTGCGCTCGCCGGCGTACTTCTTGTCCTGGCAATCCTCACCGATGGAGGTGTGCTGGAAGATCTTGTTGCCGCGACCAATCTTGGTCGGGCCCTTGATCACCACATGGGAGCTGACCCAGGTGTTGTCGCCGATTTCCACCTCGGCACCGATGACAGAAAAGGGGCCGATTTCAACCCCTTTACCGATGACGGCAGACTCATGGACGACGGCAGTATCGTGAATGATGGCAGTCTGGTCGATCACGTGTGTTAAACCTCGCGTTTGGCGCACATCAGCTCGGCGGTACAGACCACTTCACCGTTGACCGTGGCCACACCGGTGAACTTGGCGATACCGCGACGCTCTTTCAGGAATTCCACGTCGAGCACCAGCTGATCGCCGGGGCCCACCGGACGCTTGAAACGAGCGTTGTCGATTGAGGCAAAGTAATAGAGTTCGTTGGGAGACGGCTTGCCCACCATGGTAAACGCCAGGATACCGGTGGCCTGTGCCATGGCTTCCAGGATCAGCACGCCGGGGAACACCGGCTTGGCCGGGAAGTGGCCCTGAAAGATCGGCTCGTTGAACGAGACGTTCTTGATGGCACGCAAGGTCTTGCGCTCATCGCTGATCTCGTAGTTTTCCACCTTGTCCACCATCAGGAACGGATAACGGTGGGGCAGCAGATCCATTATTTCCTGGATACCCAGGCTCTTCTTTTCAGTAGTCAAAACAGTACCCTATACCAATCGTGATTATTCTTGGTCCAGCTTCTTCTCAAGCTTGCTCAACCGCTTGTGCATCTCTTCGATACGCATCACCCGGGCGGCGGTCTTGCGCCACTCTTTATTGGTTTGCAGGGGAATGCCGGAAGAGTAGACACCGGGCTCGGTAATGGGTCGCATCACCATGGCCATGCCGGTAACGGTGGCCTGGTCGCAGATCTCCATATGCCCGTTAAAGACGGAGGCGCCGCCAATGATACAGTATTTGCCAACCTTGAGACTACCTGCCATCACAGTGGAGCCCGCCACGGCAGTGCCGTAGCCGATCTCGACGTTGTGGGCGATCTGGCACTGGTTGTCGATGATGACGTTGTCAGCGATGCGGGTATCTTCCAGCGCGCCGCGGTCGATGGTGGTGCAGGCACCGATCTCGACCCGGTTGCCGATGGTCACGCCGCCGAGCTGGGGGATCTTGATCCACTCGCCGCGCTCGTTGGCATAACCGAACCCATCGGCCCCGATCACTGTGCCGGATTGAACCAGACAGTCGGTGCCCATGGTGATGTTGTGATACAGGGTGACGTTGGCCCACAACCGGGAGCGAGCTCCCAGTCGGGTATTCTTGCCAACGAAACAGCCCGGGCCAATGCGTACATCATCCCCCAGCACGACGCCGGATTCGATCACCGCATTGGCCCCGATGGCCACTCTCTCGCCCAGTTGCACGTCCGCCGCGATGACGGCGCTCGGATGGATATCCGTGGCCGGCTGCGGGGTGGTGTCCAGCAGTTGGGCTACCCGGGCAAAGCCCACATAGGGGTCTTTGAGCACCAGGGCATTGGTGGGACAAAATGGCAGATCCGCTTCTGTGATGAGCACGGCGGTCGCCTTGCTCTGCTCCAGATAATGCCGGTACTTTTTATTGGACAGGAAGGTGATGTCCCCCTCCCCGGCCTTTTCCAGTGTCGCTACCTTGCGGATTTCCAGGGTTCCGTCGCCATGGACCTGGGCCCCCAGTTGCTGGGCCAGCTGTGCGAGAGTGAATGCCATCAATTAGTTGCTCTTGCTTACCTGAGAAATAACCTGGGCAGAGATGTCCAGCTTGCTGGCGGCATACGGGGCGGCATTGCGCTCCAGCACCAGATCGTAACCATTGCTCTTGGCGATGGAATCGATGGCAGCCTGCACCTTGGTCAGGATCTTGTTGCGCTCTTCGGACTGACGGCGACCGTTGTCCTGTTCAAACGCCTGACGCTTCTGGTTGAACTCCATCTGCAGCTTGGCCAGTTTCTCCTGGTTCTGTTTCTTCTGCTCGGCGCTCATGAAGGCTTCGTCCTTCTTGAACTTCTCGACCAGTTTCTGACCGTCGGATTCCAGCTTCTGCAGCTCACGCATGCGCGGCTCGAATTCGCCTTTCAGCTTCTTGGAGACTGCTTCACGCTGGGGCAGCTTTTGGAATACTTCGCCCATGTCGACCACGGCGATCTTGGTCTCGGCCAAGGCGGAGCCCATGCCGGCAGCCATCAGTGCAAAACTCAAACCAGCTACTTTCAACGCTTTATTCACACTTACTCCTTGTTCCCTCATGTGAGGGCTACCTGATTTACCTGATTATGCAAGTGGTACCCGGACCGACTTGTTACCTGGTGAGGCACGCAAGCTGCGCGTCCCATCATTGAATACCCCCACCGCTGGGTGGGGGCAGAGTCCGTCCTTAGAAGGTACGGCCGATGTTGAATGAGAAGAACTCGGTCCGGTCGCCCTCGTACTGCTTGAGCGGACGGGCAATCGCGAACACCAGCGGGCCCATCGGGGAGAGCCACTGCAGCGACAGACCGGCCGAGGCGCGGTAGTTGGTCGGATCTGAATAGTCGGCCAGATAGTTGCAGCCGCTGAAGCAACGGTTGCGGTACTGGTCATAGTCGAAGGTGGTATCCCACACGGAGCCGGCATCGATGAAGAAGCTGGTCCGCAGTTGCGGCTGATAGGTCTCGGACGCAAACGGCGTCGGCACTATCATCTCGAGGGAGGCGACCGCCAGGGCGTTGCCGCCCACCGAGCTGTCGGTGCCCTGGATGACGTCGTTGCCGCTCAGGTTGTAGTAGTAGAGCGCCTTCGGACCCACGGTATTGCTCTTGAAGCCGCGCAGGGTATCGAAACCACCGGCGAAGTAGTTCTCGAAGAACGGCAATACGTGGTCATAGCTGCCGTTGCTGCCGTAGCCGTTGCCGTAAGAGGCACGCGCCTTGGCCATCAGCACCCACTTGTGATCCGCATCGAACGGGAAGTAGTGCGCGTCTTCGGCGTTGAGCTTGAAGTACTGCAGATCCATGCCCGGCACGGTCACCTTGGCGTTGACCCGCTGACGGTCACCGGCGGTGGGGAACTGGCCCTTGTTGAGGGTGGAACGGGTCCAGCCGGCGGTGACGTCGACGGTGTTGAACACCATGCGGTTGTCGCCATCCTTGTTCTCGCTGTACACCTTCCAGAACTCATCCACCTGCAGATAGGGGTTGGGCTGGGACAGTTTGTTGTTTTCGACCCCGAGACTGAAGTCGAGGCGGTTGTTCTCGTTGACCGGGAAACCACTGGAAAGGCGGAAGCCGATGGTGGTGTTCTCGTAGTCCACGATGTTGGCATCGGCCGCACTGAACTGGTTGTAGTAGAGACGACCGCCCAGACTGACTCCGTCCACGGTGAAGTAGGGATCGTTGTAGCTGAGGTCGACGCTCTTGGAGTACTTGTTGGTACTGGCGGAGATGCCGATCTTCTTGCCGGTCCCCATGAAGTTGTCCTGCTGCAGGCCCGCCTGCAGGCTCAGGCCAGATTCGGTACCGTAACCCACACCGGCGTTGATGGAACCGGCCGGTTGCTCCTTGACCTTGAAGTCCAGATCGACCTGGTCATCGCTGCCCGGCACCCGCTTGGTGTCCACTTCGGCGGTTTCGAAGAAGCCGAGGCGGTTGAGACGGGTCTTGGACTGCTCGACGCTGTCGGAAGAGAGCCAGGTGCCCTCCATCTGACGCATCTCGCGGCGCAGCACTTCATCCTTGGTGGTGACGTTGCCGGTGAAGTTGATGTTGCGCACATAGACGCGGGGGCCTGGCTCAATGTTGACGATGAGCTCCACTTCCTTGGTCTTATCGTTGACCTGCGGGAAGGTGACCACTTTCGGGTAGGCGTAGCCGTAGCGACCGAGGAACTTGGAGAGCACCTCTTCGGTGTGGGTCACCTGGCTGGCGGAGTAGATGCTGCCGGTCTCGATGGGGATAAGCCCCTTCATCTCGCCACCACGATCGATCAGATCGCCCTTGAGCTGGATGCCGGACACCTTGTACTGATCCCCTTCCTTGACGTTGAGGGTGACGTAGACCCCCTTCTTGTCCGGGGTCATGGAGACCTGGGTCGACTCCTGGGTAAAGCGGATGTAGCCGCGGTCCATGTAGTAGGAGCGCAGAGTTTCGATGTCGCCGGCCAGTTTCTGCTTCTGGTAGCGCTGGTCACCGGTGAAGTTCCACCAGGGCACGTCGTCCTTGAGGGAGAGCTGGGCCAGCAGCTTCTCTTCCGGGAACACGTTGTTGCCGACGATGTTGATCTGCTGGATCTTGGCCGCTTCCCCTTCCACGAAGGTGAACTTGAGGTCGACCCGGTTGCGCGGCAGCGGGGTGACGATGGCCTTGACCTTGGCGGAGTACTTGCCCACGCCGTAGTAGAAATCTTCCAGCCCCTTCTCAAGGGAGCTCAGCACGGTGCGATCCAGCGGATCACCCACCCGGATGCCGGAGGACTCCAGGCTCTGGGTCAGCTGCTCTTCCTTGATATCCTTGTTGCCGGAGAACTCGATGCTGGAGATGGTCGGCCGCTCTTTGACCGCCACTTGCAGCACCTGGCCGTCGCGGTAGACCTTGACGTCCTCGAAGTTGCCGGAGGCATAGAGCTTCTTGATGGCGTTGGCCAGCGTCACGGAATCGACGGAATCGCCCACCCGGATCGGCAGGTTCAGCAGGGCGGCCCCCAGGGTCACCCGCTGCAGACCTTCAACCTGAATATCTTGCACCACAAAAGAGGCAGGGGCCGCCTGGGCCAGGAAACTGGCACCCAGCAGGCAACTCAACACCAATGCTTTTTTAACAGCCATTTTGTTCTTATGTGTCCTTGTTGATGCTCTGGCCTCAGAGGCGAGCGAAATCATTAAACAGCGCAATACCCATCAGTAACATCAGAATGGCGGCGCCAATCCGGAAACCCACTTCCTGAATTTTTTCTGATACCGGTTTGCCGGTGACCGCCTCGATGAGGAAGTAGACCAGATGGCCACCGTCCAGCACCGGCAGGGGGAACAGGTTGATGATCCCCAGGTTGACGCTGATCAGCGCCAGAAAGCCGAGAAAGTAGACCAGACCGTAGTCGGCACTGCTGCCCGCGCCCTTGGCAATGGAGATGGGGCCGCTCAGGTTGTCCAGCGAGACGATGCCACCGATCAGCTTGCCGATCATGTCGAAGGTCAGGGTGGTCAGGCTCCAGGTCTTCTGGGCGCCCTGCCACAGGGCTTGCAAAGGCCCATACTGTAACAGAATCCGATACTCATCCGGTAATGGAACCAGTTGCGGCGACAGGCCGACGAAACCGACCAGCTGGCCCCGCACCTTCTTGGCATCCGGCGTCAGGGTCAGGGTCAGCTCGCTGCCCGCCCGCTCGACGGTCACCTCAAGCGGCTGCTGGGGCGACTGCTGTACCTGGTGGACAAACTGGGCCCACTCGGTGATCTCCTGCTCCCCTGCCCGCTTGATGCGATCGCCCGCCTGAATGCCGGCCTTCTCGCTGGCGCTCGCGGCCACCACCGCATCGACCACCGGCAGCACCTTGCCACCGAGCGGCACTATGCCCAAGCTGCCGATGGGAGACTCCTTGTCGGGGTCAAATTTCCAGCCAGCCAGCTGCAGGGTCTTGTCCACCGCGTAGCTGGTGTTGGCCGCCTTGAGCTTGAGTTGGACCGAGTCATCGCCAAGGTGGCTGATGAGGGCATAGGTCACGCTCTCCCAGTCACCGGTCTCCTCACCGCCGACGCCGACGATCTCCATGCCGGGTTCCACCCCGGCCGCCGCCACGATGGAGGCGGGACGCACCTCCCCCACCACGGGTTTGACGGCGGGCACACCGATCATGAACATCAGCCAGAGGGCAAACAGGGCAAACACGAAGTTGGCCATGGGGCCGGCAGCCACGATAGCCATCCGCGCCCAGACGCTCTTGTGATTGAAAGCGTACTGCTCGTCACCGGGCTTGAGCTCGTCCACCCGGCCGTCCAGCATCTTGACGTAACCGCCGAGGGGGATCAGGGCCAGCACGTACTCGGTGCCATCCTTGCCCAGCCGACGCCAGATGGCCTTGCCGAAACCGATGGAGAAACGTTCGACCTTGACGCCGCAGCGACGGGCCACCCAGAAGTGACCGAATTCATGTACCGCAACCAGCAGCCCGAGGGCGACGATAAAGGCACCGATGTTCCACAACACACCGCCCATCAGCCCATCACCTCGCTTTCATGCATGGTCCTGTCTCCGACAATCAGGGTGAAGGCAGCACAATGCCACGAAACAGCTCTCATCAGCTAAGCTCCTCAATCAAATTGTGAGCACGTGCACGGGCCGCCCCATCCAGCGCAATCAAATCGTCCAGCGAACCGACCGCCGTACCGCCCAGGGCGAGCATGGTGGCCTCATTGACTCTGGCAATATCCATAAAACCGATCCGCTCTGCAAGAAAAGCCGCCACGGCCTCCTCGTTGGCGGCATTGAGGGCCGTGGTCGCGGCCTGCCCCTGCTGACAGGCATGCATGGCAAGCTGCAGGCAGGGATAGCGCTCATAGTCGGGACGGATAAAGCTGAACTCTCCGACACTGAAGAAATCCAAAGGTTCCACACCGGACTCGATTCGAGCCGGATATGCCAGCGCGTGGGCGATGGGGGTACACATGTCCGGATTGCCGAGCTGGGCCAGCACGGAGCCATCCTTGTACTGCACCATGGAGTGAATCACCGACTGGGGATGGATCACCACCTGGATCTGCTCGGGCGCCGCGTTGAACAGCCAGCGCGCCTCGATATACTCCAACCCCTTGTTGATCATGGTGGCGGAGTCGACCGAGATCTTGGCCCCCATGGACCAGTTGGGATGGGCAATGGCCTGAGCCGGGGTGACGCGGGCCAGCTCAGCGATGTCGGTATAACGGAACGGGCCGCCGGAGCCGGTCAGCAGGATCTTGCTGATCCCAGCACCCGCCAGGTCACAAAAGCCGGGCTGGCGCTGGATGGCCTCTGGCAGGCACTGGAAAATGGCGTTGTGTTCGCTGTCGATGGGCAGCAGCTCGGCCCCGTGCTCGCGCACCGCCTCCATGAAGAAGGCGCCGGACATCACCAGGGCTTCCTTGTTGGCCAGCAGGATGCGCTTGCCGGCACACACCGCCGCCATGGTGGGCGCAAGCCCGGCGGCGCCGACGATGGCGGCCATCACGCTGTGGGCATCGGGGTGAGCGGCCACTTCGCACAGGGCGGCCGGGCCAGCCATGACGCGAGTCGCGCTGCCGTGGGTCTTGAGTTGAGCGGCCAGCTCGCTGGCGGCGGCCTCGTCCACCATGACGGCGAAGCGGGGAGAGAATTCGAGGCAGTCGCGCAGCATGGCCTCCACGCTGCGGGCTGCGGTCAGCGCCAGCACCTGCCAGCGCCCCGGATTGTGCCGCAGTACCTTGAGCGTACTCTGACCGATGGAGCCGGAGGCTCCCAGAATCACCAGGTTATGCATCAAAACTCCCGCAGTATGACGAATGGATGGCGCCCGCCGCAGGCAGACGCATCAGGCTGAGCATCAAAACTCCTGGCTGAGCAGCAGATAGCTGAGCAGGAACACCGGCAGCGCCGCGGTCAGGCTGTCGATCCGATCGAGGATGCCACCGTGGCCAGGCAACAGGGTGCCTGAATCCTTGATGCCGGCTTCGCGCTTGAACATGCTCTCGGTGAGATCGCCCAGCACCGAGGCCAGCACCGCCAGCAAGGAGCAGAACAGCACGATGGCCATCTTGGCGGGCACGAAGCCCATGAACCAGGTCACCCCGACCGCCAGCAGGCTGGCGGTAAACAGGCCGCCACACATGCCTTCGATGGTTTTGCCGGGACTCACGGCCGGCGCCAGCTTGTGTTTGCCGAACGCCTTGCCGAAAAAATACGCGCCAGAATCTGCCGCCCAGACCAATCCCATCACGAACAGCAGGATCCAGGCCCCCATCATGGGGTCGTGATAGAAGTTGTAACCACGGATGGCCACCAGGGACCAGAAGAAGGGGACCAGGGTCACCAGGCCGAACAGGGACTTGAGCCAGATGGACTCCTTCCACAGCTTGGCGCTCTGGGGATAGCGCAACACCAGCAGCAGCCCCAGCAGCCACCAGCTGACGGCGGTCCAGAGCACGCCCATCACCAGCGGATGCAGATGAGGAGTCCACAGCTGCTCCACCGGCAGCCAGAACAGACTGGCACCGAGCAGCAGGCAGTACACCAGCGGCAGCCACTGCTGCGGCTTGGCAGAAACGAAGCCGCTCCACTCGCGGCTGGCCAACAGAAATACCAGGGATGCCAACAGGGCAAAGAATTTCAACGGCAGAAAAAACAGCGCC
Organism: Aeromonas sp. DNRA1; assembly: GCF_963888745.1. Lineage (NCBI taxonomy): Bacteria > Pseudomonadati > Pseudomonadota > Gammaproteobacteria > Aeromonadales > Aeromonadaceae > Aeromonas > Aeromonas sp. DNRA1. The sequence continues at coordinate 1,013,001 of NZ_CAWPKQ010000001.1, forward strand.
CCCAACACCAGGGGAACCAGTAGCAATGCGGTAATAATTCGTTGTTTTAGCAAAAGAAGCCTCTCTCTTGGGAGGGGGGTTAGCCGGTCTGTTGCTCGGCGATCAATTCCCGGATCTGTTCACCCGTGCAGCCGAAACGACGCTCACGGGCCACAAAGGAGGCAACGGCCTCGCTGAACTCGGCCTCGCTGAAATCAGGCCACAGCACCGGGGTAAAATAGAGCTCGGCATAGGCGAGCTGCCATAACACAAAATTGCTGATGCGATGATCGCCCCCGGTACGGATCAGCAGATCCACCGGCGGCAGATCGGCCATGCATACCTCGCGGCCAAGCATGGCTTCATCTATCTGATCGGCAGCCAGTTCCCCGCTCGCCACGGCACGGGCAAGCTTGCGGGCCGCCTGGGCGATATCCCACTGGCCACCATAATTGGCGGCGATATTGAGGGTCAGCCCCTGATTGTTGGCTGTCAGCGCCTCTGCCTTGGCAATCTTGGCCTGCAGACGCTCGCTGAAACGGGCGGTATCGCCGATCACCTTGAGCCGGATGCCGTTGCTGTGCAGCTTCTGCACCTCACGGCCCAGCACCGTCATGAACAGCTCCATCAAGGCGCTGACCTCCCCTTCCGGGCGACGCCAGTTCTCGCTGGAAAACGCAAACAGGGTAAGCGCGTCTATCTTGGCCCGCGCAGCAAAGGTTACCGCCTCGCGAACAGACTTCACGCCTGCCTTGTGGCCATAGACCCGCATCTTGCCACGGTTCTGGGCCCAGCGTCCGTTGCCGTCCATGATGATGGCGACGTGACGAGGCAAGGACGAATTGGCGCAATCACCTACGGCTGCCAAAAGCGACATTCATTTCTCCCACAAAGACAAAAGCGCCGTGCAGGGGCACTACACGGCGCTCGTAATATACCTGTCAGAGGCTTAGATTTCCATTAGCTCCTTTTCCTTCAGAGCCAGTGCTTCGTCTACCAGCTTGATGAAGGAATCGGTCAGCTTCTGGATCTCTTCCTGAGCACGACGGTCGTCGTCTTCGGAGATCTCTTTGTCTTTGAGCAGCGCTTTGAGGTCGGCGTTGGCATCGCGACGGATGTTGCGCACGGCAACCCGGGCACCTTCCGCTTCGGCACGCACGATCTTGGTCAGGTCGCGACGACGCTCTTCGGTCAGCGGCGGCAGCGGCACGCGCAGGGTCTGGCCGTTGCTGGACGGGTTGAGGCCCAGATCGGAGGTCAGGATGGCCTTTTCCACCGCCTGGATCATGGAGCGGTCAAAGATGGAGATGGAGAGGGTGCGGGCATCTTCAGCCACCACGTTGGCCAACTGTTTCAGAGGAGTGGCCGCACCGTAATACTCCACCTGGATACCGTCGAGCAGGCTCGGGTGAGCACGGCCGGTACGGATCTTGGACATCTGGGTCTTGAGCGACTCTACGCTCTTGGCCATGCGGTCCTTGGCGTCGTTTTTAATCTCGTTGATCACAGTGGTTTTCCTTTTGGCGAACGAGCCGTCAACCGGCCCGTATCTATCTTATTGGCTGGCGTCATGGACAAACGAGCCGAAGCTCACGCTTGTCTCACTTGCTGACGTGATGGATCAGGGTACCTTCCGGCTCGCCCATGATCACCCGACGCAGCGCACCCGGCTTGTTCATGTTGAACACCCGGATCGGCAGATCGTGGTCGCGGGCCAGAGTAAAAGCAGCAAGATCCATTACTTTGAGTTCTTTTTCAAGAACTTCATCATAACTCAGTTCATGGCACAGCACGGCATCCGGGTTCTTGACCGGATCGTCGGTGAACACGCCATCGACCTTGGTGGCCTTGAGCACGACGTCAGCTTCGATCTCGATCCCGCGCAGACAGGCCGCAGAATCGGTAGTGAAGAAGGGGTTGCCGGTACCGGCGGAGAAGATCACCACCTTGCCGGCGCGCAGCTGGCTGATGGCTTCGGCCCAGACATAGGAGTCACAGATGCCTTGCAGGGAGATGGCAGACATCAGACGGGCATTCACATAAGCACGATGCAGGGCATCACGCATGGCCAGACCGTTCATCACGGTAGCCAGCATACCCATGTGGTCGCCCACCACGCGGTTCATGCCCGCCTTGGCAAGACCGGCACCACGGAACAGGTTGCCGCCACCGATGACCAGACCGACCTGAACACCCAGCTCAACCAGTTCTTTGATCTCTTGGGCCATCCGATCCAGCACCGCCGGATCAATGCCAAAACCCTCGGATCCTTGCAGGGCTTCACCACTCAACTTCAGAAGAACACGTCTGTATGCAGGCTTGGGATTGGTACTCATGTCACTGATTCCTGGTCATATAAAGACCGCGACATAAGTCGCGGTCTGGGGAAACGGAAAAACCGGTTCGATTAGGCCTTTTGAGCGGCCGCGATTTGGGCTGCAACTTCCGCAGCGAAATCGGTCTCTTGCTTCTCGATGCCTTCGCCCACTTCGAAACGGGTGAAGGAAACAACGTCAGCGCCTTCTTTCTTCAGCAGCTCGGCAACGGTCATGGAAGGATCTTTCACGAACGGTTGACCAGTCAGGGAAACCTCACCGGTGAACTTCTTCATGCGGCCTTCAACCATTTTCTCGGCGATCTCTTTCGGCTTGCCAGAGTTGATGGCGATGTCGATCTGGATTTCGCGCTCTTTGGCAACGACTTCGGCAGACACATCTTCCGGCTTGACGAATTGCGGGCTGTTGGCAGCAACGTGCATGGCCAGATCTTTGGCCAGCTCGTCGGAACCACCGGCCAGCTTGGTGATAACACCGATGCGGGAGCCGTGAACGTAGGTGCCCAGGTTGTCACCTTCAACCAGCATCACGCGACGCAGGTTCATGTTCTCACCGATCTTGGCGATCAGGTTGGTGATGGTCAGCTCAACGGACTCGCCGTTGCCGAAGTCGGCGGCTTTCAGCGCGTCAACGTCAGCGATCTTCTGGGTAGCGGCGATTTCAACGATTTTCTGACCCATGGCCAGGAAGCCAGCATCCTTGGAAACGAAGTCAGTCTCGCAGTTCAGCTCGATCATGACGGCAACGTTGCCTTCGGTACGGGCGAAGATCACACCTTCAGCGGCGATACGGCCAGCTTTCTTGGCAGCTTTGGCCTGACCGGATTTGCGCATGTTTTCGATAGCCAGTTCGATATCACCGTTGGCTTCTTCCAGTGCTTTTTTGCAATCCATCATGCCAGCGGCGGTGCGCTCGCGCAGTTCTTTTACCAGGGCGGCAGAAATGTTTGCCATGTCCAGTATCCTCGGTCTTGAATTGACAAGAAACAGGGGCCACAAGGGCCCCTGCTAACCAATTACATCAGCTTGGTTAATAAGGGCTTTGCAGTCCTTATCAATTACTCAGCTTCAACGAAGCCATCTTGTTCGGCTTGAACAACGATGTCCTGAGCGCGAGCTTCCAGTACGGTGTCAGCAGCAGCATTCAGGTACAGCTGAACGGCACGGATAGCGTCGTCGTTACCCGGGATGACATAGTCAACGCCGTCCGGGTTGGAGTTGGTATCAACGATGGAAACTACCGGGATACCCAGGTTGTTGGCTTCTTTGATAGCGATGTGCTCGTGGTCGGCATCGACAACGAACAGAACGTCAGGCAGGCCGCCCATGTTCTTGATACCACCCAGGCTCTTCTCCAGCTTTTCCATTTCGCGAGTACGCATCAGCGCCTCTTTCTTGGTCAGCTTGTCGAAGGTACCGTCTTGGCTCTGGGTTTCCAGATCTTTCAGGCGCTTGATGGACTGACGAACGGTTTTCCAGTTGGTCAGCATGCCGCCCAGCCAGCGGTGGTTAACATAGAACTGGTCGCAACGCTCAGCGGCTTCTTTTACGGCTTCAGACGCGGCACGCTTGGTACCTACGAACAGTACCTTGCCCTTCTTGGCAGCTACGGAGCTGATGAAGTTCATGGCATCGTCAAACATCGGAACGGTTTTTTCCAGGTTGATGATGTGAACCTTGCTGCGGGCACCGAAGATGTAGGATTTCATTTTCGGGTTCCAGTAACGAGTCTGGTGACCGAAGTGAACGCCGGCTTGCAGCATGTCGCGCATAGAAACTTTAGCCATTTTATACCTCTATTGGGGTTAGGCCTCCACACATCCCATATAACCGACCCGTTAAGGCACCCCGGCATATGTGTCGATGTGTGTGTGTTGTTTAAGTAAGGGTGATGGCATGAGGACACAAGTTCCCCATTCCGGCGCGCTTTATACCATAACTTTGGTCAGGACACCACCAGCCGAACCGCTAAAAATAGATCCCTGGGCAGCATGCTGAAGCGCCGATTTGACGCTGTGATGACAATCACACTGGAAGTAAACGGGGGTTGGGGATAAAATTTTGGCCTGATTGCAAACGCATCTATTTTTCATTACCTGATTGCCGGACATCGATAGATGCGCGGTCAGGTCCCAAGAGAGATCCCATGTCCATTAAAATCAAGACACCGGAAGAGATTGAAAAGATGCGCGTTGCCGGCCAACTGGCCGCCGATGTGCTGGTCATGATCGCCCCCCACGTCAAGGCGGGCGTCACCACCGACGAACTGAACACCCTCTGCCACGACTACATCGTCGACGTGCAGCAGGCCATCCCTGCGCCGCTCAACTACCACGGCTTCCCCAAGTCCATCTGCACCTCGGTGAACGATGTGATCTGCCACGGCATCCCGAACCACAAGAAACTGCGGGAAGGGGACATCATCAACCTGGACATCACCGTCATCAAGGATGGCTATCACGGCGATACCTCGGCCATGTTCATCGTGGGTGAGACCACCCCGCTGCGCCGTCAGCTGTGCAAGGTCGCCCAGGAGAGCCTCTACGCCGCCATCAAGCAGGTGCGTCCGGGCATGTGCATCACCGAAATCGGCGCCGTGATCCAGCCCATCGTCGAGAAGGCCGGTTTCTCCGTGGTGCGCGACTACTGTGGCCACGGCATCGGAGCCGAGTTCCATGAAGAGCCGCAGATCCTGCACTATCGCAACGGCGGCAAGCAGGAGCTCAAACCGGGCATGTGCTTCACCATCGAGCCCATGGTCAACAGCAAGAAGTACCACTGCAAGGTCAATCCGAAGGATGGCTGGACCGTGACCACCAAGGACGGCGGCGACTCCGCCCAGTGGGAACACACCCTGCTGGTGACCGAAGATGGCTGCGAGGTGCTGACGCTGCGCCCGGATGACACTATCGACCGTCTCATCAAACACGGTTAACATCAAACCCCGGCCTCCCGCCGGGGTTTTGTTTTTATCAGCCGCGAACCTGTGCGAGAACAGCGCACATGCGTGCGACAGTAGAGTGTGAGACGCCATGGATGCCAGCCTGCTTTCCCCCCACCTGTTACCCGACGCTCAGCTCACCCGCGAGAACTGCAAGGAGTACCTGAGCCGTTTTCTCGGCTGGCTGCATGCCCGCTTCGATGCCGGTGACAACATCATCGAACTGGTGGCCACCCGCTCCGAATACATGGACGAGCTGCTGACCCGGTTGTGGCAAAAGTTCGGCTTCGACAAGACGGAACTCACCCTGATCGCGGTGGGTGGCTATGGCCGCGGCGAACTGCACCCCCACTCCGACATCGACCTGCTGATCCTCTACGAAGGGGACGAACTAGACGAGGTGCTGGGGCTGCGCATCGGCGAATTCATTACCCTGCTGTGGGATCTCAAGCTGGAGGTGGGTCAGGCGGTGCGCAACGTGGCCGAGTGCCTCGAGCAGGGACGCGGCGACATCACGGTCGCCACCAACCTTATCGAGGCGCGCTACATCACCGGCCGCGAGGCGGGCTTCCAGCAGCTCAAGGAGGCCACCGGCCCCCAGCACTTCTGGCCGAGCGAGCAGTTCTTCAAGGCCAAACGCGAAGAGCAGGCCCAGCGCCACCAGCAGTTTCTCGGCACCGCCTACAAGCTGGAGCCGGATCTCAAGAGCAATCCCGGTGGCCTGCGCGACATCCAGACCCTGGCCTGGGTGGCCCGCCGCCACTTCGGCGCCACCACCTTGTTCGAGATGACCAGCCACGGCTTTCTCAACCGGGCCGAGTATCGCGAGCTGCTCGATTGCCAGAACTTTCTGTGGAAGGTGCGCTTCGCCCTGCACATGGCCATCAACAAGGGCGACAACCGGCTGCTGTTCGATCGCCAGCGCACCGTGGCCCAGATGCTGGGCTTCGAGGGGGAAGGCAATGCCCCGGTCGAGCAGATGATGAAGCGCTTCTACCAGACGGTGCGGCGGGTCTCCGAACTCAACGAGATGCTGCTGCAGCTGTTTGACGAGGCGATCCTCGGCAACACCGCCATGGACGTGCGCCGTCTCTCCGACGAGTTCCAGCTGCGCGGCCGCCTCATCGATGCGGTGGATTCCGAACTGTTCGGCCGCGAGCCCGCCGCCATCCTGCGCCTCTTCTACCAGATAGCCCAGCATCCGGAGATTGCCGGCATCCACTCCGCCACCCTGCGCCAGCTACGCGAGGCGCGCCGCAAGCTCAACTGCTGGCTGCAGGACTTGCCCGACTGCCGCCGCCTGTTCATGGCGCTACTGCGCCACCCCAACGGCATCGGTCAGCCGCTCACCCTGATGCACAAGTACGGCATCCTGGCGGCCTACCTGCCGCAGTGGAACCTCATCGTCGGCCAGATGCAGTTCGACATGTTCCATGCCTACACGGTGGATGAACACACCCACCGTCTGCTCAAGAACATCCATCAGTTTCCCAACCCGGCCAGCCGTCAGACCCATCCGCTCTGCCACGAGGTGTTCACCCGGCTGCGCAAGCCCGAGCTGCTCAGCATCGCCGCCCTGTTTCACGATATCGCCAAGGGGCGGCGTGGCGACCACTCAGAGCTCGGCGCCGTCGATGCGCTGGAGTTTTGCCAGCTGCACGGCCTGGATCGCTACGAGAGCCGGCTGGTTGCCTGGCTGGTGCGCCATCACCTGCTGATGTCGGTCACCGCCCAGCGCCGCGACATCTATGACCCTGAAGTGGTCACCGACTTTGCCCAGAAGGTGCGCGACGAGCAGCACCTCGACCTGCTTTATTGCCTGACCGTGGCCGATATCTGTGCCACCAACGACACCCTCTGGAACGACTGGAAGGGCACCCTGCTGCGCGAGCTCTACTTCGCCACCCAGAAGGCGCTGCGCCAGGGGCTGGAAAACCCGCCCGACATGCGCCTCAAGATCCGCGAGAACCAGCGCCAGGCCAAGCAGATCCTGGCCCAGCGCGACGTGCCGGAGGAGGCCATCAACCAGCTCTGGAGCGACTTCAAGGCCGACTACTTCCTGCGCCACACGCCGGAGCAGATCGCCTGGCACTGCCGCAAGATCATCGAGCACGGCAACAACCCGGCACCGCTGGTGATCATCGGCAAGCACCCGACCCGCGGCGGCAGCGAGGTGTTCATCTATTGTCGCGACACCCCAAATCTGTTTGCCACCGTGGCCTCGGCGCTGGATCAGAAGAACCTCAACATCCACGACGCCCAGATCATGAATTCGCGCAGCGACTACGTGCTCGATACCTTCGTGGTGCTCGAGCCCAACGGCGAGCCCATCAGCCCCAACCGCACCGCCACCATCAAGAAGGCGCTGGAGAAGGCGCTGCAGGAGCCGGGCAAACTGGTGCTGCGCAGCAAGCCCCTGTCACGGCGCCATCGCCAGTTCAGCGTGCCGACCCGGGTGGTCTTTCTGCCCCACAAAGGGGAGACCCGCCACACCCTGCTGGAGCTGACGGCGCTCGATACCCCGGGGCTGCTTGCCCGCATCGGCGCCGTGTTCCAGCAGTGCGGTCTGTCGCTCCATGCCGCCAAGATCACCACCATCGGCGAGCGGGTGGAGGACTTTTTCAGCCTCACCACCCTGGCCGGCGAGCCGTTGACCCAGGCCGAGCAGCAGGCGCTGGAGGAGCGGCTGGTCAACCAGCTCAACCCGCAAGAGTCGGCCGATGATGAGGGCAGGCCGGGCCCGTGAAGGCTTCACAAGACGCCGAGTCTGCCCCTGATTTATCAAGTAGAACAAATGGTTGGACCACACCAGCACAATAAATCAGCGTTCCCGTGAAGAAATCGGTCCAAGCCCTTAAAAACAATTGGAAAAGTGTGATACAACAAACGGAATTTTTTAAAGGAAACCTGTCATGACCGAGTTGCAACAGATCATAGAAGCGGCCTTCGAGCGCCGTGATTCCATCACTCCCGGCTCCGTCGATGCCGCCACCAAGGCCGCCATCCTGCAAGCCATCGACCTGCTGGACTCCGGCAAGGCTCGCGTTGCCGAGAAGATTGCCGGCGAGTGGGTGGTACACCAGTGGTTGAAGAAGGCGGTACTGCTCTACTTCCGCATCAATGACAACGGCATCATCAAGGGTGACGACGCCCAGTACTACGACAAGGTTCCCCTCAAGTTCTCCGACTACAGCGCCGAGCAGTTCAAAGCTGCCGGTGTGCGCGTGGTACCGCCCGCGACTGCGCGCAAAGGCTCCTTCATCGCCCCCAATACCGTGCTGATGCCCTCCTACGTCAACATCGGCGCCTTCGTCGATGAAGGCACCATGGTCGACACCTGGGCCACCGTGGGCTCCTGCGCCCAGATCGGCAAGAACGTGCACCTCTCCGGCGGCGTCGGCATCGGCGGCGTACTGGAGCCGCTGCAGGCCAACCCGACCATCATCGAAGACAACTGCTTCATCGGTGCCCGTTCCGAAGTGGTGGAAGGGGTGATCGTGGAAGAGGGCTCCGTCATCTCCATGGGCGTCTTCATCGGCCAGTCCACCCGCATCTATGACCGTGAAACCGGCGAGATCCACTATGGCCGCGTCCCGGCCGGCTCGGTGGTCGTTTCCGGCTCCCTGCCCTCCAAGTGCGGCAAGTACAGCCTCTACGCCGCCGTCATCGTCAAGAAGGTGGATGCCAAGACCCGCGCCAAGGTCGGTATCAACGCCCTGCTGCGCTCCATCGACGAGTAAGCGGTTTACGTTAATTTAAAAGGGCGCCTGATGGCGCCCTTTTGATTTTGGCGCCCCTGTCACAGGCAAGCCACACCGACTCGGTTAAGATAGATTGGTCAGGATCGTTTCAAACCGAGGAAGCCCGATGTACGAGAATCTGAAGAGCCTGGGGATCCAGGAACCCACCTCAGTGGACAGCTATACCCTGCGCCAGGAAGCCAATCACGACATCCTCAAGATCTATTTCAAGAAACAGAAGGGCGAGTTCTTCGCCAAGAGCGTCAAGTTCAAGTATCCCCGCCAGCGCAAGACCATGCTGGTCGACTCGGGCACCCACGAGTACAAGGATGTCACCGAGATCAACGCCAATCTCAAGTACGTGGTGGATGAGCTCGACAACCTGACTCAGGGCGTGCACGTGCAGGCCGACCCGGACATCAAGCAGAAGATCTTGCGCGACCTGCGCCACCTGGAAAAAGTGGTGCAGAACAAGATCAGCGAAATCGAGCGGGATCTGGAAAAGCTCTAAACCGGTCTGATGCAGCAAAGGCGCCTATGGGCGCCTTTTTCTTTGAGCTGAAGACCGATGACAACATTGATACCCCGCCGGTCGAAATATGCACCACCGCATCCGGCTGCCCTATGACGCCCAGCAAAAAGGGAGGCTTGCGCCTCCCTTTTCAACAACTCTGGTATTCAGGCAACAGGATTAGTTGCTCTTCATCCAGATGTCCATGTCGGTTTTCAGGTTGTCGGACTTGGTACCGAAGATGGCTTGTACGCCGGAACCTGCCACTACCACACCGGCAGCGCCCAGTTTCTTCAGACCAGCTTGGTCAACCTTGGCCACGTCTTTCACACCGACCCGCAGACGGGTGATGCAGGCGTCCAGCGAAGCGATGTTCTCTTTGCCACCGAAGGCAGAGACCAGTGCGGCAGACATCTCGTCCTTGCTCTGACCAACGCTCTCTTCGGCCGCTTCGTCTTCACGACCCGGGGTTTTCAGGTTCATGGCACGGATGACCACGGTGAAGACCACATAGTAGATGACGGCATAGACCAGACCCAAACCCACCAGCAGCAGCATGTGATCGGCACGCGGGGATTGCACCACGAAGTCGATGAAGCCGTTGGAGAAGGTGTGACCGTGTACCACGCCCAGGGAGTTGGTCAGCACGTAGGCCAGACCAGCCAGCACGGCGTGGATGGCGTACAGTACCGGCGCGATGAACAGGAAGGAGAATTCGATCGGCTCGGTGATACCGGTCAGGAAAGAGGTCAGGGCGGCAGAGGCCATGATACCTACGATCTTGGCGCGGTTTTCCGGTTTGGCGGAGTGCGCGATGGCAAACGCGGCGGCAGGCAGACCGAACATCTTGAACAGGTAGCCACCGGCCAGCTGACCGAAGCCGTTGCCAGCAGCGCGGGAAGCGTCGTCAGCAGTCAGGAAGCAGGTCATGATGCCGTGTACGGTTTCACCGGCAGCGTTGACACAGGTACCAGCCTGATAGAAGAAAGGTACGTTCCAGATGTGGTGCAGACCGAACGGGATCAGGGAGCGCTCAACCACGCCGTAGATACCGAAAGCCAGTACCGGGTTCTGGTTGGCAGCCCAGTCGGAGAAGGCACCGATGGCAGCGCCCACCGGCGGCCAAATGACGGACAGGATCACGCCCAGGCCGATGGAGACGAAGCCGGTGATGATGGGCACGGCGCGTTTGCCGGCGAAGAAGCCCAGATACTCGGGCAACTGGATCTTGTAGAAGCGGTTGAACGCCCATGCGGCCACGCCACCGGCGAGGATACCGCCCAGGACGCCGGTTTCGATGGTCTCAACGCCCATCACGGGTGCCATGACCTTCAGGGTGGCAACCATGATGCCGTAGCCGACGATGGCCGACAGACCGGATACGCCGTCGTTATTGGTAAAGCCAAGGGCCACACCCACTGCGAACAGCAGAGCCATCTGACCAAATACGGAACCACCGGCCTGCTCCATCAATTGGGAGACAATTTCCGGCAACCAGCTGAAGTGGGCAGCCCCCACCCCCAGCAGAATACCTGCAACGGGCAAGACCGATACTGGCAGCATCAGCGCCTTACCGACCTTTTGCAGATTAGAGAAAGCATTTTTTAACATGTGTGCGCTCCTGAATGGAATGTCTTACCGTAGACGTTTCAGTCCAATTTATAGACGATCATCAACATCATCTCTCATCGGCATGAATTCGACGCGGGTTTGTTTATTTTGACCAGCTGAATATAACCCAGCAGATCGCAAATATCTTCCATCAGGGGTAAGCGAATAAAAAATTTGGAGGGGAGATCACAAGATAATTTTGGTGGGAAATTTTAGCTAATTACAGATATATTTCGGCATCTTCATGTTAAGCCATAAATATGAAAAGTGCTGTTTCGCATTGTATTTTAGCCAATCAAAACAATACCTAACGAAACGTATTGTAACTTAATGTAACCATTTGCTGTTTTTTCTATTTTAGTCTACCGATTAAAAAGGCCTCCAACAAGGGAGGCCTCAAATAAATATTATATTTTAATGACCGGGCAATATTCAGCCTTTTTGGGAACGCTTGACCGCATCAATAAAGACCGATTTCGCCTTGGTCGAACCGGCCCGCTCCGCCTCGCTGACCAGTTGCATCGCCTTGTCGATATCACCGGCTTTCACCGCTTTTTCGATCTGGGATTGATAGAAGGCCTCGGTTTCGCTCAGCATGGCGGGCGCAGGCTTGGCAGGTGCGGCAGCCGCAGCGGTCGCTACAGTGCCCGCCGCGACGGCCGTCGCCGCAGGTGCAGCCTTGCTCATTGCTACCTTGTCGGCATATTCAGGCTTGAAGACCGCTTCCAGTCCCTGCCCTTTTGCCATGTCGGCCACCTTGATCTGTACCAGACCCCATGGGGAGTGCGGGATCACGGGGTCCTTGATATCCGGTTCAACCGTCCCGTTGGCTCTGGCAAACGCTTTGGAGGGGTGCAGTATGGTGGTGCTGCCTGCCAGCTTATTGGCCGGGGCATAGACAATCATATAGGTCTCGGCCGCCGGATTGCCCGGCATGCTGCGGTCGACGAACAACTTGCCCTCAATCCTGTCGTTATCGAGCAGATGGGCCGGCTGATAGGTGAATACCGATTCACCCAGCACGCGCGTCACCTTGAACTGGGCATCCAGCATGATGACCTGCGGGATCAGCACCGTCTTGCTCACCTGGGATGCGATGCTGATGGCCAGATTGCCGGTATTGGCCGGCAGGCGATAAGCGGCGAAATAGCTCATCCCCTCGTCAAACTGAAAACTGGGCTGCTTGCTGTCGAGGGCCAGCAGAGTGTCGCCCTCCGGCAACGCCACATAATTGAAATCACTGAAAGCAGCGCAGCAGCTGGTCGCCTGCGAGAGCGCCTGTTTGGCCTGATCGGCATTACTCAGGATGGATGCATGATCCTGCACGGGGACCAACATGCTACCGGAACAACCGGCCAACAGCGCAGTAACCACGGCTGCGATAGACATCTTTACCAGTTTCATTCTTCTTATCTCCATAACCCGGTTGCCGTTACCCGGCGAAACAAAACTGCCCCCATACGGGGGCAGTGACTAACTTAACTTAAACAGCTGCTTACCACCAAGCTTCCGCTTGAACACCAACTTGGTAGGTGTCTTTGGAGGTACCGCTCTCGAAGACTTTCTTGTCTTCGTCGTTGGCCAGGTAGGAGGCGAACACACGGATTTCAGGACGGGCCCAGAAGCTGGAGCCGGCAGACCAGGCTTGAGCCAAGGTCAGCTTGTAACCGGAATCATCTTCGGTAGTACCGTTGGTGGACTTGTTCTTGTCCTTGAAGTAGCCGCCTTCGAAGATGGTCTTGTTGAAGTCATCCCACTTGTACATCGGGCGAACAACGGCAGACATGGTTTCCCACTTGTCGTTGCCATCCCACATCTCGTTGCCTACACCGTAGACCAGCTGGTGGCCCATCTCGAAGTTGTTGCCCATCGGGACAACACCCCAGTTGATGATACGGAAACCGTCAGCACCGTCTTTGGCTTCAGCACCGTACCAGGAACCGTCGCCGTAGAAGGCCATGGTCTTGGAGTAACCTTCAGTACCGTATTGCAGCACGGTCTTGTTGAAGCCACCCAGGATGCCTTGGGTCAGTTCGGCAGTCAGCATGACGCCGTCTTTCATGTTGTTGTTTTTCAGCGGTTTCTGCGCTTCGGTCTCATTGACCAGAGCATACATGGCGCCGACTTCCAGAGATGCTTCGCTCCACAGTGGGATACCGGCATAACGCAGATCCAGCGTGTTGACGTTCAGATCTTCGTTCTTCACATAGTTCGGAGCTGCGCTGGTACCGGTATTGGTGTACTCACCGAATACGTCTTTTGCACTGCGGTCGTTGCGAATCCAGGCGAAGGAGATCTTGCCAGGACCGGCCTGGATGCCTTCGATACCGGCACCGGCACCGGAGATGTTCCAGTAGTAGAAGTCAGAGATGTGGATGTCGTGACGTTGGTAGTAACGCTTACCAGCCCACAGGGTGGCTTCCGGGGCGAAGCCCAGCAGACCCTTGGCTTGCACGTTGAACTGGCGCAGCGCGAAATCGGAGTCGCCGCTGCACTGTTTGGCATCAAAGTTACAAACGGTACCGGTACCTTCCCAGTCGTTTGAACCGTTGGAAGCCATCGCAAACATGGAATCAACGTAGAAAGTCTTGCCGTCCTTGTTGAATACTTCCTGACCCAGCTGAACTTCGCCGTAGGTATCATTTTCGTTACCCAGACGACCAACCTTGTTCACGTTGTATTTCACCATGTCGCCGTCACCGGAAACGCCGACACCTGAACGGAAGTAGCCGTGGAAATCAACGGCGAAGGCGGCTTGGGAAGCCAGGGCTGCGGTTACTGCTGCAGCGATCGGGAGCCACTTTGCTTTCATTTTCATTTTCCTTATTCCCGCTGAGAGGAGTGTGATCCTGAATATCCAAGTTCTTATCACCATAAAAACGTTTAGGTGATAACCGAGGCCGATTATAGGTAGCCAATTTCGGGACAAACATGAGCTGATTCACAAAATGGCGACAAATCGCCCAGCATTGGCCGTGGAGGGTTTTGTGCGATGATAATCAACCGAACAATGCAATAACTCACCACTCATTCACACTTAAAAGCGAAAAGATCCACTATGAAACCGCTACCAACCATTAATTCGCTTCGATGAATAAGTTATAAATATTCAAATTGATGACAAAAACATGACTGAAATCGCTTTCAATGGGGAACTTTTAAATTTGAGGCATGTCAGCTGCCCCCGAAATAAATCGCAGAGCAAAGAGGAAATGGCGTAGAAAATAACCGGATAAATATCGGGCAAATATGGTCAGTTGAGACTGCTGATTACCGTAAAATAAACATCCCCGTCAGACGGGCTGAGCGGGGATGAATAAAGGATAAAAACGGGCGATCGCTACAGATTATTTAGCCAGCCATTGAGCCAGACCAGCGCCACCTTTTCCGGCTCATCATCGACGGTGGCATCTATCTCCAGCCGGGGCAGCAGAGGACTGGCACCGAGCTCCTGCAACAACGCATCGAGGTGACGACCGGCACCGCAGAAATGCTCGTAGCTGCTGTCTCCCATGGCGACCAGCGCATAACGCCACCCTTTCATGTAGGGGGCCCGGTCAGCCAGGGCGGTGGCCAGTGGCTGCAGATTGGGCGGAATATCGCCCTGCCCCGTGGTGGCCGTGATGACCAGCAAGAATCGACTCGCATCCAGATCTGCCAGCTCGGCTTCCTCTAACACCTGGCAGCCGTGCCCCACCTGCTCCAGCTGCGCAGCCAGCGTCTCGGCCACCAGCATGGCCGAGCCGTATACGGTACCCACCACTATGTCTATCTGCGCCATCACGGACCCCTTTGACCAACATGGATGCCCAGCATGCCACAGTGAAAGCTTGGGCAACACCCCGTGGTCATCAGGCTCAGTAGTCGCTCTCGCTGGCAGGCCATCCCAGCTCGGCAAACAGCTGCAACACTTCCTGCCCCAACGGCGCCTGGATCCGCATCGGCACCTTCAGCACCGGGTGCTCAAAGCTGAGAGTGCGAGCCACCAGCAGCAGGCGATCGCAGCCATAGTGCTCGCGAAAGAAGCGGTTGTGGCGGCCATCGCCATGGGTGGTGTCACCGACGATGGGGTGGAACAGATGATCCATATGACGGCGCAGCTGATGCTTGCGGCCGGTCTTGGGGAACAGCCGAACCAGGCTGTAGCGACTGGTGGGGTGTTTCTTGGAGACCGCATGGGGCAACTCGACCTGATGCAGGCGACGAAACGCGGTCACCGCCTCCTGGGCCGGGCGATCCGGGTCGCTCATGGCGTCGGCGATCTTGTCCAATTGCTCTTTGAGCGGATAGTCGATGAGCCCCTGCTCGGGGGCCCAGCCGCGCACCAGCGCCAGATACTCCTTGTGCACCTGACGGGCGGCAAAGGCTTCGGTCAGGGTGCGGGCCACGGCGGGATCGAGGGCAAACAGCAGCACCCCCGAGGTGGGCCGGTCGAGCCGGTGTACCGGGTAGACGTGGCGACCGCCAATGAGATCCCGGGTCATCTGCATGGCGAAACGGGTCTCGGCCTTGTCGAGCCAGCTGCGGTGCACCAGCAGGCCGGAGGGCTTGTTGACCGCCACCAGCCAGTCATCCTGATAAAGCAGGGTCAGTTGCAAGGCGCTCTCTTCCTGTGCCTGCTCACGCATCATTGCTCAACCACTTTGCCGGAGAGCAGCAGATCGAAGCGGGCGATCAGGCGCAGCAGGGCTTCGACCTCGGCCAGCTCCTCCTTGTAGACTTCGCTGGCCATGGGATAGAGGGAGACGCTGCTGGGCAGCGGCGCCTGCAGCAGCACCAGCTGCTCCATGCGCGGGATCAGCACGAACTGCAGCCACTGATCGAAGCTCAGGGTATCGACGCAAAATGGCAGCTCGCTGGCCAGGGCCTCTTCACCGGGATGGGCCGCTTGCCAGCGTTCCAGACGTTGCAGCTCGGCGGTCAGTTCACCCAACAGGCCGGCTACCAGCAGATATTGATTCATTGCGTTCTCTTCCTCATCACCACACACCGTCCGCCGCCAATCCTGTGTCGCTGGCGACAGGCCGAACTTTGCAAAAAAGGGCGTTACTATACACCCTCCCCCCTATCCTCTGCCATGCCCCTTGCGGCCGACAACAGGGGCGAAGAGCCATGGCGGCTCCCGCCCCTGCGTACCGGGCCGGATGCCGAGCGGCGCGCCCCCACTGGCTATCTTGTGCAACCTCCTTATAATCGGCCCGCATCACCCTTAGCCGGATCACCTCATGTCCACCATCAATACGCTGACCGAATTCTTGACCCAGGCCGACACCCAGTTCCAACTGTTCGACATGGGCCGCCAGGTGCGACCACTGGCGAGCGACACTTTCGAGCGCATCGAACAGCAGCAGGAGCCCTACCCCTGGCCCCTGCAGCAGCACGCCTGGCTCGGCGTCCACTTCTTCCAACCGGCCGAATCCCGTCACTACCTGTGGTTTCTCAAGTTTGCCCTCGACGAGCGAGGTCTGCTCATCGCCAGCGGCCCCAAACACTTCATGGATCAGGTGGTGGAAACCCTGGGCTACAAACTGACCGGCGAGCTCGACGAAGAGAAGGCCCAGCGGCTGGCGGAAAACCCCTACACCTTCCGCCCGGCCGAGGCCAAGATGGCCAGCCTACACGCCAAACTGGCCCGTCAGCTGGAACAGGCCCCCTCGACCTACTTCGAGGGGCTCTGCCACTATCTGGCGGCACCGACGCCAGAGGGATGGCAGACCCTCGGCGTACAGGGTTTTGCCGATCTCGCTGAGCGGCTGCAGGATGAACGCAACCTGGCGCTGGTGTGCAAGGCGCTGCCAAAACTGCCGCAAGAGCCGCTCTACGCCCTTTGTCAGAGCCTGGAAAATGCCCCGTTGCCGCCGGCCGTGCAGGGTGCCCTGTTCGAGCGCATCAGCAAGGAGCAGGAGTGTGCCGAACCCAATGCCGAGACCCTGGCCTACCTGTGCCGGGCACTGGCCTCCTGCAATGGCAGCAGCATGCGCACCAACAAGCTGCTGACCCTGCTGCAAACCCAGCCGAGCCCGGCCCTGCTGCTGGCCATCGCCGGCCGGCTCTGGCCCGATCTGAAGGATGCCGGCCTGCTCAGCCTGTTCCTGGAACAGCTGGCTCTGCAGCCGACCCAGTTCTTCAATCAGGTATTTGCCGAGCTGGTGACCCTGCCGGCCCTGCGCAGTGATATGCTGGCCAGGCTGCGCGACCCCGAGCGCAGTGACGCCCTGGGCCAGGCCATCGGTCGCCTGTTCGCCTCGGCCTGATGATGTCGGCGGCCCGTCACCATGGCGGGTCGCCTGTCGCCACGGATCACACCCCGGAAGGAGCCCGCGATGGGTGAAATGTTCGCAATCTTGCTACTTATCCTCGGTGCCGGTGCCTTCTGGCATCAGCGGCGTCAGGCCGAGCTAGCCTGGCAATACATGCGCCGCTACTGCCAGCATCACGACCTTCAACTGCTGTCACTGGCACGCAGCCACCGTGCGCTGGCTCACCAGCCGCTGCGGCTGCTCACCTATTACGAGTTTGAATTCTCCAGCGATGGCGAGAGCCACTATCTGGGGCAACTGCGCATGCAGGGGCTGCAGGTGGTCGGCGTCGAGCTGCCACCCCATCGGGTACCCACCCTGTAAATCTGCCGCCACGGGGCGGGCCTATAATGTTCAGGAATGCCTCTTGGGAGCGATGAGATGGAATTCCTGACCCACGACCTAGCCGCCCTGTTTGCCCAACTGGGGCTGGCCAACGACGAGCTGAGCCTGCACCGCTTCATTCACGAGCACCGCTTGGACAACCAGACCCTGCTGCCGGAAGCCCCCTTCTGGAGCCGCGCCCAGGCCGACTTTCTGCGCGATGCCCTGTGGAACGATGCGGACTGGTCGGAAGCCATCGACGAACTGGACGTGTTGCTGCGCCAGCCCGACTGACCCTTGCCCCGCTGTTCAGCGCCCCGCGCTTTGGTTAAGCTCTCTGCCCGTCCAGCCCGAACCACTTTTCATCCTGCGCAGGAGTCCCATGTCAGCCCAAGAGATCATCCGCATCGCCAATGAACTGGCCGCCAAGGGGATCACCCCCTCCACCGCCATGGTCAAGGCCCGCCTCAGCCAGCCCGTCCCTATGGCCGAGCTGCTCAAAGTGCTGAGCCAGTGGAAGCAGCAGCCCGCCAGCACCCCGGAAGCCGGAAGCACAGCGCAGATGCCCCCCTCGCCCGCCGCAGAGCCCACCCTGCAGCAGCTTGCCGAACGGCTCGAGCGCCTCGAACAGAAGGTGGATCGACTGACCGAGCTGCTGCTCCAGCAGGGGAAGCAGTGAGCCATGTACATCCTCGAACTCTGCTTTGAGTGCTACCGTGACACCTCGCTGGGCGAGGCCGAACGGGCCATCGTCAACTACCTCGACATGCTGCGCTATCAGGGCCAGATCCTCGGCCGGGAGTTCCCCACCAGCATGCACGAGGGCTATTTCGTCAGCCGGGTGGTCTGCCCGGAGCAGGACAGCCTGCACCCGGACAACCAGAGCGAGCAGGTCAAGCTCGCAGAGCAGCAGCTCAATCAGGCCGGCCTGCTCGCCCCCAAACTCCAGTTGCAGGGGGCGGATCTGCTCTCCGACAGCACCGACCCTTGTGGCCATGATGGCGAGCGCCCTAGTTGGATGCTGCTCTACACCAGCTTCCTGCACACCTGCTCGCCGCTGCGCTGCGGCGACCACTTCGCCCCCATCCCGCTCTATCGGCTGCCGGCCGTCGCCAACGGCGACCACAAGCAGATCATCAAGTGGCAGGAGGATTGGGAGGCGTGCGATCAGCTGCAGATGAACGGCTCCATCGCCGAGCATGCGGCGCTGCACGAAATCGGTGAGGTGGGCAGCCGCCTCCAGCGCCGTGGCAGCGATCTCGGCAAGCGGCTGGAAGCCCTCACCGGCATTCCCACCTACTACTACCTCTACCGAGTGGGCGGCCTGAGTGCGGCCGAGGAGAAAGCCCGTCCCTGTCCGAGCTGCGGCGGCGAGTGGGCACTGGCCGAACCCTTGCACGAGATCTTCGACTTCAAGTGCGATCCCTGCCGGCTGGTCGCCAACCTCTCCTGGGATTTCAAGGACTGAGCCCGGCGGTGAACCAAACAAAAACGCCTTGCCGATCGGCAAGGCGTTTTCATTGGGCTGACGCTGTTTATTGCGGCAAAGTCTCCAGCCGCTCGAGGAACGCCGGCAGTGAGGGGGCCAGCACCAACCGACGACCCGAGTCGAGCCACTCCAGCCACACCTGCCCGCTCTCGTTGTCGAGCGACACCAGCGTCATCTCGTTGCGGGTGGTGGCGATGAACAAAGAGGGTGAGCGCTTCAACTTGCGCAGCATCAGCAGGTGGCCGATGAGGTTCTCCTTGAGCAAGTCGAGATCCGCCTCGTTCCAGGGCAGCACAAACTCGAGCCGCAACCCCTTGTAGAGGCAGGGCACAGGGCGGCTGAACCAGCCACCAAACAGGGCCTGTGTGGCCGGATGCAGGGTCAGCTCGAGCGCCTCGTTCATCGCCGTGAAATCGGCGGGTTCGGCGCGACGATGCGGGCGCCAAGCCACCCGCCCCTCCTTGGGCTCATCCAGTTCGCAGGGGGAGCGCCAGTCGGCTTCCCACTCGCACAGGGGCAGCCCTCGCCTCGCCTCGCCGTCGCGCTGCCAGCGCAAAAAAAAGTGTTCCAGGGCAGACAAGACTTGATCCGACATCGAAATTCTCCACAATTGCTGCCAAAGTTCGCTATTGCACCATCAAAGCCATGAGCAGACAAGGTGCAGCGCGGATCGCCAGCCGGCGCTCCCCGCCTTGCCGCCCCCATCGGGCGCATGCTCTGCCATCGCCCATTCAACGTTCGAGTCAGCACACATGAGCAAACAAGAGAGATACGCCGGAGCCAGCGCCCTGCAGGGGCTGAGCCTGGGTCAACAGTCGGCCTACATCAGCCAGTACACCCCGGCCCTGCTGCAGCCGGTGCCCCGCAGCCTGAACCGCGACGACCTCGGTCTTGGCGGCGAGTTGCCGTTCCAGGGCTGCGATGTCTGGACCCTGTACGAGCTCTCCTGGCTCAATGCCAAGGGCAAGCCCATGGTCGCCGTCGGCGAGGTCTCGGTGCCCGCCACCAGCACGAACCTCATCGAATCCAAGTCGTTCAAGCTCTATCTCAACTCCTTCAACCAGACCCGCTGCGACTCGCTGGAAGCGGTGCAGGCCATGCTGGTCAAGGACTTGAGCACCTGTGCCGGTAGCGACGTTAGCGTCGCCCTGTTCCCGCTGGCCCAGGCTCCGCACCACATTGCCGCCCTGCCGGGCGAGTGCATCGACGAGCAGGACATCGCCGTGGACTGTTACGAGTTCGATGCCGACCTGCTGCAAGGCGCGGCCGGCAGCCAGGAAGTGGAGGAGACCCTGCACAGCCACCTGCTCAAGTCCAACTGCCTGGTGACCAGCCAGCCGGACTGGGGCTCCGTGGTGATCCACTATCGCGGCCCGCAGCTGGATCGGGAAAAACTGCTGCGCTACCTCATCTCGTTTCGCCAGCACAATGAGTTCCACGAGCAGTGCATCGAGCGGATCTTCACCGATCTCAAGCACTTCTGCCGCCCGAGCCAGCTGACGGTCTACGCCCGCTACACCCGCCGCGGCGGCCTGGACATCAACCCGTTTCGCAGCGACTGGGAAGTGGTGCCGGCCAACCTGCGCCTGATCCGGCAATAACCGGTCAACCCGCCGGGCCTGCAGCGCTGCCACGGCCCGGATCGCGGAGCCAGCGCGCAATCTGTCAGTAAACTCTGGACGCACGGGGGCGGGCTTGGATAACATGCCCTCACTCCCGTGCTGCCCTTAATCCAATGAATCAACTGTTTTTTCTGGCAATGATGATGTCCTCCCTGTCGGCTCCTGATCTGGATCTGGCCAAGGAGCAGTTGTCCATCGACCTGCAACAGGCCCAGACCCTGGTGCTGACCGATCCCGCCAGATGCGTGCAGATCACCTCCGCCTTCCTCACCCGCACGGCCAATAATCCCAAGCAAATCATCAGCAATCGCCAGGAGTACGGCTATCGGGAGCCGCTGCTGAGCTATGGTACCGCCGCCCAGGCCACCGGTGCCCACCTGCTCAAGGGGGAGTGCCTGCTGCAGCTCGGCCAGTTCCAGGCGGCGCAGAAATCCCTCGATCAGGGCATCGCCATGGCGGCCAAAGAGCAGCAACTGGAGTTGCAGGCCCACGGCCTCTATCTGAAGATCCGCAGCCAGAACCTGCAGGAGCGCTCCCACGGCGCCAGCGGCGGCCTGCTCGGCCAGCTGGAGACCTTGCTCAGCACACCCAGCCTGAAAGAGAGCCAGCTGCAGGTTTACAGCCGGCTGCTACGCACCAACGCCAGCATAGAGGCGCACCAGTTCGACGAGGCCAAGCGCCAGCTGGCCGAAGCCCGCCGCTGGGCGGATCAGACCAAGAATCCGCTGGCCAGTGCCTGGGTCAGCGCGGTGAGCGGCGACCTCTACCACGCCCTCAAGCAACCCCAGCTCTCGCTAGGCGACTACATCGATGCCCAGCAGCAGGCCAGAGGGTTGCAGGATCCGCTGTTCCTCGGCCTGCTGTCGAACCAGATAGTGAACCTCTATCAGGAGGAGCAGGAGCCGCAGAAGGCGCTGCAATACGCCAACGAGGCGGCCAACTACTTCCATGCCCTCGGCAATCCCTCCCTGCTGAGCGACGCCCTCATCGTGCTGGCCCGCCTCAACCGGGAGCAGGGCGAGATGAACATGGCGCTGGTCTACTTCTTCAATGCCCTGGATCTGCTGGACGAGGGCAACAACCGCACCCGCATTGCCCACCTCAAGTACGAGATAGGCAAAACCTATCTGGAAACCGGCAACCTGACCCTGGCCCGCAACTACCTCACCGCGGCCCGCCAGTCCCACGAGCTGGGGGACGACAAGGAGCCGCTGATCGACACCCTGCTGCTGCTGGGTGAGCTGCACCTCAAGCAGAAGGAAGCGGGCATCGCCATCCTGCAGCTGGAAAACGCGCTGGCACTGGCCAACCAGATCGGTGACACCCAGCGCCAGTTCGAGATCTTCCGCCTGCTCTCGGCAGCCTACGAGCAGAAGGGCTATCTGCAGCAGGCGCTGGACAGCTACAAGAATTTCCACCAGCGCAGCGAGCAGGTCCGCCAGCAGCAGGTCGATCTGGAGCAGGAGGCGATCCGCGACAACTACGCCCAGGTGGAACGGGAGCAGCAGATCAAGGAGCTGCAGCAACAGCTGAGCACCAGCAAGCATCAACAGGATCGCTACCTCTGGTCGAGCGTGGTGACCGGTCTGTTGCTGACCCTGTTCATCTATCTGTTCTTCACCCTCTGGCTCAAGCTGCGGGTCGCCCGGCTGCAGGGCAAACAGCTGGGCGAGGCGCTGCTGCTCGAGCCACGTACCGGGCTGGCCAACTGGCAGCGACTGATGAGCCGCTGGCCGCGGGAGATGGCCAAGCGCCAGCAAAAATCCGAGCGCTGGTATTTAAGCGAACTGCCCACCAGCGAGTTTGACGACAAGCTGCACTACCTGCTGTTTCGGGTGCCCTTCCTGGTCAACAGCCTGGAACAGCACGGTTATCAGGTGAGCCGCGAGATAGAGCAGGCCTTCGGCGCCTACGTCAACGGCCTCACCCCGCAGGATGGCCGCATCTACGACCTGCGTGAAGGCCACTTGCTCTATGTGGTGCCCCAGCGCCATGTGGAAGACCTGCACCGACTGGCCCGCGAACTGCTCGCGGCACTGGCCGAATTCCCCTGCCAGCACCCGCTCGATCGCCACATCAGCCTCGGCATCGTCAGCCACCCCTTCCTGCCCAAGGCGGCCACCGCCCTCGATCATCACGGCCTGTTCGACCTCTGTTATCTGGCCCTGGCAGGAGCCATTCAGCTCAGCGAAAAACACCAGCAAAGCGTCTGGCTGGAGCTGGCCGCCATCGATTGCCAGCAGGCCGCATTTTTTAATGGGGATGTGTGGCAATGCTGCTTGATGGCAATTGACAAGGGACTGGTAAAAGTAAATTCTTCTCATGAAAAGCAATGGGTTAATTGGCTTCGACTTTCACGGACGAAAGCGCCGGTTGATCAATGACACATAGATAATCAACTGGGTCTGGAACTGGGTTCGACCGCTGTTGCTATCCAACACAACAACGATAATGACAACAGGGCGACCTGAATAATGAATGATATCGCTGCCGTAGCCGGACAATTGGCCAGACTCAGGGAATCCCTTCAGCAAAAGCAGCTGGAGCTGGACGGCGTCGTCTCTTTCTCCGACACCGAACGCGCCCGCAGCATCCAGTTCATCGCCAAGCTGATGCAGGCCTGTCGCGGCCACGATCGCGAGCTGGACAACAAGCTCGCCAAGCTCAAGCAGAAACTCGATGGCAACCCGCCGCTCTCCTCCCTCGATGCCGACCTCGCCGTCATCGAGAAGCTGCTGCAGCAGCACGGCAATGCACTGGAAGAGTCCATCTCCCTGACCAAGTCCGCCATCGAGCTCGGCAGCAAACAGCTCAAGGCTCTCAAGGGCTTTCCGGAGGAGACCCGCAAATCCCTCAAGGAGTTTCTGGCAAGCCCGGATGGCTATGGCATCGGCGATCACCAGAAGAAGGTGATCCGCTTGCTGGAGTTCTACCAGCAGGCCATCAAGATCCAGCTGTTGCCCACCCAGCCCCTGCTGGCGCAGAGCACGCCCGCCGGCAATCAGACCGAAACGGTCACCGACCTTGCCGCGCCGGAGCCGGGCGCCCCCTTTGACGTCAAGGTGCACGCCCACATCGCCGACGAGCTGCAGCGGCTCATCACCGAACTCGACTTTGCCGGCGCCGTCGGCGAGAGCCTGGCGGACATTCGCCGCCAGCTGCTCAATGGCATCACCCCTCCCCTGCTGGCGGAGATCTGCCTGCAGGTGATAGAGCTCATCATCGAGGGCACCCGCGAGGAGCGCAAAGCCTCCCAGGCGTTTCTCAGCACCCTCAACGAGAGCCTCTCGGCGGTCCACTTCAGCTTTACCGAATCCCTCGACGAGGGGCGCGCCCTGCAAAGCGCCACCCTGGATACCCGCAAGGCCATCGACAGGGAGCTCAAGGCCATCGACCATACCCTGGCCAGCCATGACACCATTGATGACCTCAAGGGGGCCATCTCCGGTCACATGGGGGCCATCAACCTGCTGCTGCAGGACAGGGAGGCCATGGCCGCCCGCGAGCGCCACCTGCTGACCCGCCTCTCCACCATGGAGGCCAAGCTGCGGCTGATGAAGGAGGAGACCGCCGAATACAAGAAGCGGCTCACCATCCAGAAACACAAGCTGTTCCTCGACAGCCTGACCCAGGTGCACAACCGGGCGGCCCTCGACGAGCGGCTCGAGCTCGAATACAAGCGCTGGCTGCGTTACAACACGCCGCTGTGCTTGGCCATCATCGACATCGACCACTTCAAGCACATCAACGACAACTACGGCCACATGGCCGGCGACAAGGCGTTGAAGGTGGTGGCCAAGGCGCTGCAGGGGGCCCTGCGCGACACCGACTTTATCGCCCGCTTCGGCGGCGAGGAGTTCGTGGTGCTGCTGCCGAACATCAACCCGGACAAGTTCCAGAAACCACTGGAGACCTTGCGCCAGACCATCAAGAGCATTCCGTTCCGTTTTCGGGATGCCAGGGTCGAGATCACCATCTCCATCGGTGCCACCCTGTTTAGGGAAGGGGATCACACCACGGACGCGTTCGAGCGGGCCGACAAGGCGCTCTACAGCTCCAAGAACTCGGGTCGTGATCAGGTCAATCTGGCCTGATAGGCGACTAAAAAAGCAGCAAACGCACTTTCCCCCTATTCCCCTGCCCCACCGCTTACATCTACTATCAAATTCAAGGGATGCCACAGGGCATCCCGTTTTCTCCCCAGGGAAAAGCACAACGATAACAAGCGAGTGAAAGGGGAACCTATGATTACGCACATCAATCCAGTCGGCAGCATGGACTTGCTGTCCCAGCTCGAGGTGGACCGCCTCAAGCAAACCGCCTCCAGCGATATCTATCAACTGTTTCGCAACTGCTCGCTGGCGGTACTCAACTCCGGCAGCCATACCGACAGCTCCAAAGAGATACTGGAGCGCTTCAAATCATTCGATATTCATGTGATCCGGCGCGAGCGCGGGGTCAAACTCGAGCTGTTCAACGCCCCCGAGCACGCCTTCGTCGATGGCGAGATCATCCGCGGCATTCAGGAGCACCTGTTCTCCGTCCTGCGCGACATCCTCTATGTGTCGACCCAGCTGGAGTCCAACCGGCTGGTCAACCTGACCAGTTCCACCCACATCTCCAACGTGGTGTTCGCCATCCTGCGCAACGCCAAGGCGATCCTGCCTGGCGCCGATCCCAATCTGGTGGTCTGCTGGGGCGGTCACTCCATCAACGAGATCGAGTACCAGTACACCCGCGCGGTAGGCAGCGAACTGGGCCTGCGTGAGCTCAACATCTGCACCGGCTGCGGCCCGGGCGCCATGGAGGGCCCGATGAAGGGCGCCGCCGTCGGCCACGCCAAGCAGCGGGTGCGCAACGGCCGCTACATCGGCCTCACCGAGCCTTCCATCATCGCCGCCGAGCCGCCCAACCCCATCGTCAACGAGCTGGTGATCCTGCCGGACATCGAGAAACGGCTGGAGGCCTTCGTGCGCCTCGGCCACGGCATCATCATCTTCCCGGGCGGGGTTGGTACCGCCGAAGAGCTGCTCTACCTGCTCGGCATCATGATGCACCCGGCCAACGAACGACAGCCCATGCCGATCATCCTGACCGGCCCGAAGGAGAGCGCCGATTACTTCCGCGCCATCGACGACTTCGTCAAGGCGACCCTGGGCGAACCGGCCACCAGCCTTTACCGGATCATCGTCGGCGATGCCCCGGAAGTGGCCCGGGTCATGAAAGAGGCGATGCCGAAGATCCGCGAATACCGCAAATCGGTCGGCGATGCCTATTCCTTCAACTGGTCTCTCAAGATCGAGCCGGAGTTCCAGCTGCCATTCGAGCCGGATCACGCCAACATGGCCAGCCTGGATCTGCACCGCAATCAGCCGCCCCAGCTGCTGGCGGCCAACCTGCGCCGAGCCTTCTCCGGCATCGTCGCCGGCAACGTCAAGGAAGGGGGCATCCGCGCCATCGAGAAGAAGGGCCCCTTCAAGCTGCACGGCGACAAGGAGCTGATGCACCTGATGGACAAGCTGCTGGAGAGCTTCGTCAAGCAGCAGCGCATGAAGCTGCCGGGCAGCCAGTATGTGCCCTGCTACGAAATCGTGCGCTGACGGGCAGCACCGCTGAAACGAGGGGCGCATGGCGCCCCTTTTTTGTCGCTGGGGATGCCCGCGGCCATCAATCCCCCATCGAGCCCGCTGGTTTGTTACAATGGGGGGTCCCGACTGCCAAGAGTGCCCCATGTCAAACCCAAGGCCACACCTGCTCATCATCGATGCCCTCAATCTCATTCGCCGTCTGCACGCGGTACAGGCCCAGCAGGCGCTGACCCCGACCCAGGCGTTGATCGCCACCCGTGCCAACCTCATCAACACCTGCCGCAAGCTGCTGGCCGCCAGCGAGCCGACCCACGTCATCGCGGTGTTCGACGGCGAGGTGCACAGCTGGCGCAAGGAGGTCTACCCGGCCTACAAGGAGGGGCGAACCCCCATGCCGACCGAGCTGCGTGAGGGCTTGAACGAGCTGCAGGATGCCTTCTGGGAGTGCGGCGTGGACGCCCTGCTCTCCCAGACCGACGAGGCGGATGATCTCATCGCCACCCTGGCCAGCGGCATTGCCCAGCACGGTGCCAGAGCCACCATCATCTCCACCGACAAGGGGTTCTGCCAGCTCATCTGCCCGCAGATCCAGATCCGCGACTACTTCAACAAGCGCTGGCTGGATGCCGCTTTCGTCGAGCAGCAGTACGGAGTGGCGCCGGCACAACTGGTGGATTTCTGGGCTCTGACCGGCATCGGCGGCTCCAACATCAAGGGAGTGCCCGGCATCGGCCCCAAGACCGCCACCCAGCTGCTGCAGCAATACGGCGATCTGGCCAGCCTGTTGGCGGCCTGCCAGCAGGAAGATGCCGCCAAGGCGCTGCTCAAGCTGCGCCAGCACCAGGACGAGGCCCTGCTGGCCCAACGGCTGGTGCGGCTGCAGCGGGACATTCCACTCGGCTTCAACCTGCGGGAGATCCGCTACCCACCGGCTCCCGAATCCTGAGCAAGCGAAACCGCCAAGCATGACCGGACTCACTCTCGCTGTTGACAAAAACAGATAGAATGTAAAGAAACATGGAGGGTTAGGTGTAGAAATGGTATAAAACCGCCGAATCCTCCCCCTCTGTTCCCTAGAAGTGGATACGTCTCATGTCAAAAAGAAAAATTACCGTCATCCCGGGCGACGGCATCGGCCCCAGCATCATCGAATCCGCCATCCAGATCCTGACCCACGCCGGTTGTGACTTCGAATACGAATACGCGGACGCCGGCCTGGTGGCGCTGGAGAAGCACGGCGAGCTGCTGCCCCAGGCGACGCTGGATCTCATCGAGAAGAACAAGGTCAGCCTGAAGGGCCCGCTCACCACCCCGGTCGGCGGTGGCTTCACCTCCATCAACGTCTCCCTGCGCAAGAAATTCAACCTCTACGCCAACGTCCGCCCGGTGCTCTCCTTCAAGGGGACCCGCAGCCGTTATGACAACATCGACATCATCACGGTACGCGAGAACACCGAAGGCATGTACTCGGGTGCAGGTCAGAAGCGCAGCGATGACAACAAGAGCGCCGAGGCGATGAGCATCATCACCCGCGAAGGGGCGGAACGCATCGTCAAGTTCGCCTTCGAGCTGGCGCGCCAGGAAGGGCGCAAGAAAGTCACCATCATCCACAAGGCCAACATCCTCAAGTCCACCTCCGGCCTGTTCCTGGAAGTGGCCCGTGAAGTGGCCAGCCGCTACCCGGACATCCAGAGCGAAGAGATGATCGTCGATGCCGCCTGCATGAACCTGGTGATGTACCCGGAGCGCTTCGACGTCATGGTCACCACCAACCTGTTCGGCGACATCCTGTCGGATCTGTGCGCCGGTCTGGTGGGGGGCTTAGGGATGGCGCCTGGCGCCAACATCGGCGACGGCGCCGCCATCTTCGAAGCGGTGCACGGCTCGGCGCCGGATATCGCCGGCAAGAACATCGCCAACCCCACTTCGGTGATCCTCGCCTCCATCCAGATGCTGGAGTATCTGGGCATGCAGGACAAGGCCGAACGGATCCGCGAAGCGGTACGCGCCACCATCGAATCCGGCGACCGAGTGACCCGGGATCTGGGGGGTACCGCTTCCACCAGCGAGTTCACCCAATCCATCATCGACCGTTTGTAATCACATACAAGATATTGATTTTAAAAGGGAGCTTAGGCTCCCTTTGTTTTATCTCGCGCCGCGTTCCCCCCTTTGTCGATTGGCTACTATGTTCAATAGATAAGGGATAAGGAGATCCATTATGCGCGCTATCGTTACCCTGCTGCTCATCAGCAGCAACGCCATGGCAGTAGACAGACCGGTCGAGAATGTCTGGCCGCAATTGCCCCCCTCTTCCCAGCAGGCCAGCCAGGTCTGGCGCTCCAACGTGGATACCAACGACCTGCTCAAGGCACCCAAACCACTCTCCTTCGGGATGGATGTCGTGACCGACAGCGATGGCAACAGTCAGGTCACTCCCTATCAGAAACTGAACCTGACCGCCGAGAAGAGCGTGAGTCTCTCCTTCGAGCAGCACAAACCCAGGATCAAGTTCAAGACCGCCGGCATGAACACCTCGATCAAGCTGCGCGGCAACGGGGTGAAGCTGGAATTCAGCCCGACCGATCGCACCATACCGCTCGACATCGAACTCAAGCTCACCGACGGCGAATCCTCGCTGCGTTTCGATTACCGTTTCTGATAACGCAGAAATGACAAGGCCGACAACCCGTGGGTTGTCGGCCTTGTGGTCAGTGGCTCATCGCCAGCAATTACTCCTTGGCGGAGAGCTTGGAAACCCAGTACTTGTTGTAGACGTGCACCGTGATCTCTTCGCGATCGTGATAAAGCTGTTTGGCCTGGATCACGAAGGCGTTGTCGATCTCCTTGAGCAGCTCACGCAGCACCTCGATGTTGTGCACTGCCTCGGCGTAGCGCTTCTTCATCGGCAGCTTGAGGTTGAACATCGCCTCCTGGCAATCGCTCTCCCGGAACCAGTCGGCGATCATGTGGGTAACCCGTGCCGGCTTGTCCACCATGTCGCACACCAGCCAATAGGTATTCTTCTTGCTCGGCCGCCACACGAAACCATCGTCACGGATGTGCTTGACCTGGCCGGTATCCATCAGGGACTGGGCCATCATGCCGTTGTCCACCGCCGTCACCATCATGCCGCGACGTACCAGCTGATAGGTCCAACCACCCGGACAGGCGCCCAGATCGACGGCCTTCATGCCAGAGGTGAGGCGCAGATCCCACTCTTCCCGTGGCACGAACACGTAGAAGGCCTCTTCCAGCTTGAGGCTGGAGCGGCTCGGGGCATCGGCCGGGCAGCGCAGACGCGGGATGCCCATGTGGAATTCGGAGTTGTTGAAGGAGTAGGAGTACCCCAGCAACACGTGATCATTGGCCAGGAAGAAGGCGTGGAACACCGGCCGGTGCGGGGTCTCCTTCTTGGTCAGCAACTCGTTGCCGCGCAGTGCCTGACGCAGCGGTACGGTGAACTTGCGGCAGAAGGCCGACAGCTCTTTTGCCTCGTTGGTATCGGCGGTTTCCACCCGCAGATCGCCGCAAATGGCGTAACCCTGGGTCGCCTCCAGGATGGGGGTGATGCGATCCGACAGGTCCAGATCCTTCAGCTCATGGGTCACCACCAGCATCTGGCGAATGAAGATGAGCTCTCTGAACGGCAGCTTGCGCGCCAGCAGATCGGCCTGCTCCTCGTCATACAGCTCGAATATCACGTAACCGCTGTCGTCCTTGACCCGGGCGAAACCGTAGCACTGCATGTTACTGGCACGCTCGGTGATCTCTGCCGCCGCCTCTTTCTCAAAACCGGGGCGGCAATAAAGCAGCAGATTATTCATTTTTTCCTCCAAGACGACAGCCAGCCCATATCAGAGCCGCCCATCCCAACATAAAACAGAGGCCACCGGCCGGGGTAATCAGCCCCAGCCCCTTGCTGCCGAGCAGCACCATGGCATAAATACTGCCGGAGAATCCCAGGATCCCCAGCACGAAGGCGGTGCCGGCAAAGGTGATGACCTTGCTGCGCACACCGCACCACCCCAACACCAGCAGGGCCAGGGCGTGGAAAAACTGATACTGCACGGCGGTATTGAACGCCGCCAGACGTGAAGGCTCGATCCCGCTGGCCGCCAGACCATGGGCGCCGTAGGCTCCCAGCAGGGTTGCCGTCAGGCCGAAAAAGCCCGCCAGCACCAGCCAATGTCGATGGAATTGCATCCCTTGCCTCCTCGTCGTTTCGCTTCCCATCCTCAGGTTCGCATCGGGATGGTCGCAATGAAGTTCTTGATCTGCCCGGCCGCCTGCCGCAGGTTCTCCTGCTCGCTCACCCCGCTGCTCTTGCGCGGTTTGAAGCCATGATCACCATCGGTCAGCCAATGGACCGATACGGCGGGTGAGAAGGGAAAATCAGCCAGTTCGGCACGGGTGCCGAAAGTATCGCGCTCCCCCTGCAACAGCAGGGTCGGCGTCTTGATCTGCTTGAGCACGTCACCCCGCCAGCGGTCGGGGTTGGCCGGGGGGTGGAAAGGATACCCGAGAATGAGCAATCCTGCAGCATTCATCTCGTCCTCGCCATCCTGATAAAGTTCGGCCGCCATCCGCCCACCCATCGACTTGCCGGCCAGAAACAGCCGAGGATGAGCAAACTCCTTCGCCATCTGGCGCCAGTGCGCCAGCAGCACGGGTTGCCTGTCCGGCGGTCTGCGTTTGCCATCCAGCGCGCGCTTGCTCATGTAGGGGAAGTTGAAGCGCACCACCTCGATGTCCGGCCCGGCCAGCAGACGCGACAGCTCGGCCAGAAAGGCGTGATCCATGCCCGCGCCGGCGCCATGGGCCAGCAGAATGCGAACGGGGGCATCGACAGCCCCCTCCCGGATCACCTCAGGCATCGGCCAATCGTGCCCGGCGACGGGCCTCCTCCTGCTCCACCAGCTCCAGCATCCAGTCGCGGAAGGCCACTATCTTGCCCTGATCGGACTGCTGCTCCTGACACACCAGATAGAAGGCGTTCTTGCTCACCAACACCTGCTCGAACGGGCAGATGAGGCGGCCGGCCTCTATTTCTGGCTGGGCCAGCACGCTGTGGCCAAGGGCCACCCCCTGGCCGTGAATGGCCGCCTGGATCACCATGGTGGAGTGGCTGAAGATGGGCCCCTGATTGACATTGGGCGCATCGATGTCGAGCTGGCGAAACCAGGCCTTCCAGTCGCGGCGCGAGGTATCGTGCAGCAGGGTATGGCGAGTCAAGTCATCCGGGGTGCGCAGCGGCTTGGGACCGGTCAGCAGCAGCGGTGAACAGACCGGGATCAGATACTCGGTGTGCAGCTTGTCGGCACGCAGCCCAGGCCAGTTGCCGCGACCGTAATAGATTGCCACGTCCACATCGTCGGTGAGCGAGCCCTCGTCCATGTCCACCGCCTTGATCCGTACATCGATGTCGGGGTGGCGCTCGCTGAACTTGACCAGCCGTGGCACCAGCCACTGGATGGCAAAACTCGGCTGCAAAGAGACGGTGAGCGCCCCCTTGGCGCTGCGCGCCAGCAGCTTGTCGGTCGCCTCCGAGATGGAGGTGAAGATGTCCTTGATGTCGAGGAAGTAGCCCTGCCCCTCCTCGGTCAACAGCAGGGAGCGGTTCTTGCGGCGAAACAACTTGATGCCTAGGTACTCTTCCAGCGCCTTTATCTGGTGACTGATGGCAGCCTGGGTCACGAAAAGCTCTTCCGCAGCCCGGGTGAAGCTTAAATGACGAGCCGCGGCTTCAAATGCTTTCAGTGCATTGAGCGGGGGTAAACGACGAGACATGAGACCAGCCGACGATGAGTTTTTCTAATGGGCCGCATTATAATTTGTCGGTTGCGGGTCGACCAGTGAATAAACATAATTCGCCTCGCAATCCGTTGTCATATGGCTCACTTTTTCTCTTCCATGTTGGTTTACATGTGATTTTTGTGAGTCACTGGACTGCGATTGTGGTGTTGTGTTTCTTCCTCTGCGGGAAGAGGGGCTTAAATCGGACCGATTTAACCCAGTCTGTCATCTGAATGTGTTTGGCGCCTCCAGTCGGATGGCGCCTTTTTTCTTATCCCTATACCTTGAACTGCCCCACCAGCTGCTGCTGCTTGTCGGCCAGCGCCGACAACTCGCGACCGTTTTCGGCGGAGCTGGCCGCCTCGGCGCGGATGGTGTGGCTCACATCGCGAATGTTGCTGACGTTGCGATTGATCTCGTCCGCCACCCCGCTCTGTTCCTGCGCCGCCCTGGCAATCTGCTCGTTCATCTGATGAATGGTCGCCACCGCGTGGATGATCTGCTCCAGCACGCTCACCGACAAATCCACCTTGGTGAGCGTCAGATCCGCCTGGCTGTGGCCGGTCATGATCGCCTTCACCACGGCCTCTGTGCCAGACTGTAGCTGGCCGATGAGGGTCTGGATCTCGACGATGGCGTTCTGGGTGCGACCCGCCAGATTGCGTACCTCGTCTGCCACCACCGCAAAGCCACGGCCCTGCTCACCGGCCCGCGCCGCCTCGATGGCGGCGTTGAGCGCCAGCAGGTTGGTCTGCTCGGCGATCCCCTGGATCACCACCAGGATGTCATTGATGTTCTCACTGTTGTCTGACAGGTGCTCCACCACCGGCTTGGCATCGCTGATCACCGCCATCAGCTTGCGCATCGCCTCCTGGGTATCCGCCACCACGTACTTGCCCTCCTGCGCCGCCGTATCGGCCTGATTGGCCGCGGCCACCGCCGAGTTGGCATTGCCCGCCACCTGCAGGGCGGTAGCGCTCAGCTCCTCGAACGCGGTCGCCACCAGATCCACCTCCTGGTACTGGGCCTGCATGCCGGCACTGGTGCGCTCGGCAACGCTGGCGGCCTGTTCGGCGCTGGCCCGGGTGCCAGCGACGGTATCGATGACCTGGCTGATGGTGCTCTGCAGTTTGTTCAAGAAGCTGTTGAACCACTTGGCCAGCTCGCCAATCTCGTCGTCACGACGCAGCTCGATGCGCTGGGTGAGATCCCCCTCGCCGCTGGCGATGTCCTTGAGGCGGGCCACCACGGCGCGGATGGGGGCCACTATCTGGTGGGCCATCAGCCAGATACAGATCAGTGCTACCGCCGAGATGAGGCCGCCGATGATCAGCTGGGTCATCACGCTGCGGTTGGCCTGACCGGAGAGATCGTCCTGCAGCTGGAGGGCCGATGCCAGTACCACGCTGCGCGGCAGTTCGATGTAGATACCCCATTTCTGCTCGGTGCCCCGCATCTTGACCGGCACGAAGGTCTGCAGCAGGGTGCCATCAGGGCTCCAGCGGCTGCTGATCTGCCCCTGTCCCAGCCAGCCCTGCAGCTCTCCTGCCAGGGTCTGATACTGCTGGCCGAGCGGGCTGCCCAGAGTGACATCGAAGCCGTCCACACCGGCGATACGGCCTTGGCTGCTGACCAGCAGCACCTTGCCCTGCCCCTCATAGAGCTCCTGATCCATCTCTTTGACCAGGCTTTGCAGCGCGGTCAGCGAGATATCGACGCCGACCATGCCGAGCAGCTTCTCTTGCTCCAGCAGGGGCACGGTCACCGAGGTCATCAATACCTTCTGTGAGCCCACATCATCGAGGTAAGGTTCCAGCAGACAGAGCGCCTTGCTGCGGATGCTGCAGCGATACCACTCGTTCTCCACCCCGCCGGCCGCCGTCGGGCTCTCATCCGCCAGCACGGATTCGTTTTGTACCTCGGGTTCGATCTTGCCGTCGACCCGCGCCCAATAGGTGGAGAAGCGGCCTTGATCGTTGGAGCCCAACGCACTGGAGCCATGATAATTGCTGTCTTCACCGTCGAGCTGATCCGGCTCGAACACCGCATAGACGCCGAGCAGGTTGTCAGAGGATGCGGCCGCATCGTGCAGTTGCTGATTGACTGCGGTACGCAGTGTTTCGGAGGAGCCGAAGTTGTCGGCCGCATTCTTGCGCTGGAACAGGATCCCCTGACCCAGCAGGGTAGCCCGGAAGTAGGCCTCGTCCAGATAGCTGGTGACCTTGGCCGCCTGCTCCGAACCCATCGCCTTCATCCAGTTTTCGGCCGCACTCTGGGCTTCCGCCGTGGTGGAAGTCAGCACTTGATCCTGCATGTTGGCAGCACTGAAGAGGGACGAGGCCACCAAGGCTCCGGCACTGGCCAACAAACAACAACCGGCAATCAGGGTGATCCGCCCCTGAACAGAAAGAGAACTCATGCCACCATTTCCTAGCTTTTTACAGATATGATCAGTGTATCGGTTTTAGAAACAAAAACTTAACCTTATCACGCTAAATCCAGGGCAAGTTGGTTCACTTCGCCGGCTGCAGGCAGGCCAACCACCAATCCCAATAGCCGAATGGGTTTGCCCTGTGCCCGCAGCAAGCCCTCGTGCAGCAGATCGTGAAACCGCTCCGGCTGGTAACTACCGCGCCGGTAGACGGTGGTCTGCTGGAAATCGGCGAACTTGAGCTTGATCCCCTGCCCCATCAGCAGCTCCTTGCTGTGGCTGATCGAGAAACGCTGCTCCAGCTCGGGGATGAGCTGGCGGAGCACCTGCCAGCAGGCAGCCTCATCCAGCACGTCGCTGGCCAGGGTGGTCTCCACCCCGATGGTCTTGCGCACCCGCTGGGCCTGTACCGGCTGCTCGTCGTGGCCCCAGATCCGTCCGGCCAGCATCTCTCCGAGTTTGCCGAAACGGGCGATCAGCTCCTCGTTGCCGAGCTGGCGGGCATCTTCGCAGGAGTAAAGGCCGAGCGACTCCAGCCGATCCGCAGTCTTGCGACCGATGCCGGGCAACTTGCCAAGGGGGAGCTGACGCACGAACTCATCCACCTCCTGCGGGCGGATCACGAACAGGCCATCCGGCTTGCGCTGCTCGGAGGCGAGCTTGGCCAGAAACTTGTTCGGCGCCACCCCGGCCGAGGCGGTCAGCCCCAGCTCGGTGTTGATCGCGGCGCGGATCTCCGCCGCCATCAGGGTGGCACTGCCGTCACAGCAGGGGCTCATCGTCACGTCGAGATAGGCCTCATCGAGGGAGAGCGGCTCCACCTGCTCGGTGTAGCGCAGGAAGATGGCCCGCAGCTGGCGGGAAACCTCCTTGTAGACCGCCATCCGGCCGGGGATGAGCACCAGCGGCGGGCAGAGCTTGCGTGCCAGGGCGCTCGGCATGGCGGAGCGCACCCCGAAGCGGCGCGCCACATAGTTGCAGGTCGAGATGACGCCGCGCCTGTCCGCCGAGCCGCCGATGGCCAGCGGCACCTCGCGCAGCGCCGGGTTGTCCCGCATCTCTACCGCGGCATAGAAGCAGTCCATGTCGATGTGAATGATCTTGCGCATACCACTGTACGAATAAACAGGTAACCAGTCTATGCTAACCCAGTGCTGCCAATTCTGCCATCGGCATGAAATGAGGGTCAGATATAGACTCTTAAGACACCATTGATAACCACATCACGCAAGGAGGGTGAGATGAAGATAGGTTGGCTGGGATTGGGGCTCTGCCTGCTGGCACAGCCGGGCAGCAGCAAGGACGACACGACCGCCGAATGCAGCTGGCTGTATGACCGCATCGCGGCGCTGGAGCAGGCCATCAAGCAGGGCGACGAGCTGGGCACCCGGGAGGAGCTGGCACGCTGGCGGGCCGAGTTCAAAAAGAAAGCCTGCCAGCAATACGACTACTGAGTCTTTTGCAAAAAAAACGGGCTGACCATCAGGTCAGCCCGTCGGTTATCCGGCACGGGGTCGAGTACGACTCGGCGCCCTGTCCGCTCAGATGATCCGGTTCTCCGCCAGCATCTTGCGACGGGCCTCTTCCTTGGCCATCTTCTTCTTGCGGTTGTCACAGGGTTCCGGGCAATCACACTCTTTTTCGATACCTATGCTGCCAAGCCCGCCGCAGGAGCCGGAGATGGTCTTCTTCTGGAAGATGTAACCGATGGCCATGGCCACCACTACCGCCAGAAATACCCCGAAGGTGATCAAAAAAATCTGCATGTTACCGCCCCTTATTTTCTAACCAGATACTGTTTGAAGGCATCGGAGTAGGACTCCTCGAAACCATCATCCGTCTTGGTGATCACGAAGATAGCCAATCCCCGCTCTTTGGCATAGGCCAGGCTCTTCTCGGGCCCGAGCACCATGAACACGGTCGCCAACCCGTCTGCGGTCATGCAGGAGGGGTGAATGACGGTCACCGACACCATCCGATGCTGGATCGGCTTGCCGGTCATGGGATCGATGGTGTGGGAAAAGCGCTTGCCGTCCAGCTCGTAATAGTTGCGGTACTCGCCCGAGGTAGCCACCCCGTTGTCACCGGCCACGATCACTTCCTGCACCGAACCGGCGTTGGCGGTGGGCTTCTCGATGGCGACACGCCAGGGGTGCCCCTTGCCGTTGACGCCGTTGATCCGCAGCTCACCGCCGATCTCCACCAGATAGTTGCGCGAGCCCATGGACTCCAGATACTCGGCCACCTTGTCGACCCCAAAGCCCTTAGCGATGGCGGAGAGATCCACGTAGAGATCCGGGATGTCCTTTTGCAAGGTATCGGCATCGGCCGAGGTGATCACGTGCAGATTGCCGAGTCCGGTCTTCTGGCGAGTCTGGGTGATCAGCTCGTCGGACGGCGTCTTGGTCGGGCGCGCATCGGGCCCGAAGCCCCACAGATTGACCAAGGGGCCGACGGTGACGTCCAGCGCCCCGCGGCTCTCACGGCCAATGTGAATGGCCTCGGTCACCACCCGCGCGGTATCGCGGGAGACCACCACCGGCGTCGAGCCACGATGCTGATTGAAGCGCGACAGCTCGGAATCCGGGCGGTAGGTCGACATTTGATCGTTGACCCGCTCCAGCAGCACATCTACTTCGGCCTGGAACTTGGCGGGATCCGTGATGACGCTGTCCGCCACCTTGATGGAGTAATAGGTACCCATGGTGCTGCCGGTGATGTGGATCTCCGGCTTCGATTGG
Organism: Aeromonas sp. DNRA1; assembly: GCF_963888745.1. NCBI lineage: Bacteria > Pseudomonadati > Pseudomonadota > Gammaproteobacteria > Aeromonadales > Aeromonadaceae > Aeromonas > Aeromonas sp. DNRA1. The sequence continues at coordinate 1,050,408 of NZ_CAWPKQ010000001.1, forward strand.
ACCGTTTGTTCCTGACCGCACCCAGTCAAGAAAAAGGCTAGCCCGAAGGCTAGCCAGGTCTTTACAACACTGTGCATTGATTAACCACCAAAGTCATCCAGCAGGATGTTTTCGTCTTCAACACCGAGGTTTTTCAGCATGTTGATGACGGCAGCGTTCATGACGGGAGGCCCGCACATGTAAAACTCGCAATCTTCCGGCGCCTCGTGGTTCTTGAGATAGTTCTCGAACAGCACGTTGTGGATGAAGCCGGTGTAGCCGTCCCAGTTGTCTTCCGGTTGCGGATCAGACAGGGCGACGTGCCACTGGAAGTTGTCGTTCTCGGCCTGCAGCATGTCGAAGTCTTCGACATAGAACATCTCGCGCTTGGAACGGGCACCGTACCAGAAGCTCATCTTGCGCTTGGTCTTCAGACGGCGCAGCTGGTCGAAGATATGGGAACGCATCGGCGCCATACCGGCACCACCACCGATGAACACCATCTCGGCATCGGTGTCCTTGGCAAAGAACTCGCCGAACGGACCTGAGATGGTCACCTTGTCGCCAGCCTTCAGGCTGAAGATGTAGGAGGACATCTGGCCGGGAGGTGCTGTCCAGTTGCTCGGCGGCGGGGTCGCGATCCGCACGTTCAGCATGATGATGCCGAACTCTTCCGGATAGTTGGCCATGGAGTAGGCACGGATGATCGGCTCGTTGACCTTGGACTCCAGCTCGAAGATCTTGAAGCGATCCCAGTCACCACGATACTCCTCGGGAATATCGAAGTTCTTGTACTGCACGTGGTGAGCCGGCGCTTCGATCTGGATATAACCACCGGCGCGAAACGGTACGCTCTCGCCATCCGGGATCTGCAGCTTGAGCTCCTTGATGAAGGTGGCCTTGTTGTCATTGGAGATGACGGTACAGTCCCACTTCTTCACCCCGAAGATCTCTTCCGGCAGTTCGATGTCCATGTCGGAACGAACGGTGACCTGACAGGCCAGACGCTCGCCGTGACGGGCTTCGCCCTTGCTGATGTGATCCAGCTCGGTCGGCAGGATATCGCCGCCGCCGGATTTCACCCGTACCTTGCACTGACCACAGGAGCCGCCGCCGCCGCAGGCGGAGGAGACGAAGATACCGCTACCGGCCAGCACGCCGAGCAGCTTGCCACCCGCCGGGCTGGTCACAGCCTTGGCCGGGTCGCCATTGATGCTTATTGTCACGTCACCGGCGGTCACCAGCTTGGACTTGGCGAACAGAATGACTGCCACCAAGGCCAGCAGGATCACGGTGAACATGACCACACCCAGAATAATTTCCATCTATATTTCCTTTCCGATTACAGGGAAATACCAGAGAAGGACATGAAGCCCAGCGCCATCAGACCCGCGGTGATGAAGGTGATGCCAAGGCCGCGCAGGCCTTCCGGAACATCGGAATACTTCATCTTCTCGCGGATCCCCGCCATCGCGACGATGGCAAGCATCCAGCCGGCACCCGAACCCACGCCATAGACCACGGACTCAACGAAGTTGTAGTCACGCTGCACCATGAAGGAGACGCCACCGAAGATGGCGCAGTTCACAGTGATGAGCGGCAGGAAGATACCGAGCGCGTTGTAGAGAGCCGGGAAGTACTTGTCCAGCGCCATCTCCAGGATCTGCACCAGTGCCGCGATCACCCCGATGAAGGTGATGAAGCTCAGGAAGCTGAGATCCAGGCCGGAAACCAGGGCGCCATCCTTGAGGACGTAGTTGTAGATCAGGTTGTTGGCCGGGACGGCCACGGTCTGAACCACGATAACGGCGATCCCCAGGCCCATGGCGGTCTTGACCTTCTTGGACACCGCCAGGAAGGTACACATCCCCAGGAAGAAGGAGAGCGCCAGGTTCTCGATGAAGATCGAGCGAATCAACAGACTGATATAGTGTTCCATACCTTAATCCTTCGCCTCCACCTGCTTGGGATCCTTGGTGCGTACGCCCCAGATGATCAGACCAATGATGAAGAACGCACTCGGCGGCAGCAGCAGCAGGCCGTTGGGCACATACCAGCCGCCATTGTTCACCAGCGGCAGCAGTTCGATGCCAAACCAGGTACCGGAGCCCAGGATCTCGCGCACGGTGGCCACGGTCAGCAGCACGGCGCCATAACCCAGACCGTTGCCGATACCGTCCAGGAAGGAGGGCAGCGGGGCACTCTTCATGGCGTAGGCTTCGGCACGACCCATCACGATACAGTTGGTGATGATGAGGCCGACGAACACCGACAGCTGCTTGGAGATGTCGTAGGCATACGCCTTGAGCACCTGGTCAACCACGATAACCAGCGAGGCAATCACCGCCATCTGGGCGATGATCCGCACGCTGTTCGGGATCTGGTTGCGGATCAGGGAGATGAACAGGTTGGAGAAGGCGGTGACCGCGGTAACGGCCAGCGTCATCACGAACGCCGTCTTCATCTGGCTGGTAACGGCCAGCGCGGAACAGACCCCCAGCACCTGCAGTGCGATGGGGTTGTTGCCGAGCACAGGCGTCAACAGCAACTTTTTCATTTCGCTCTTGTCAGCCATTGTTGATTTCTCCTGCACGAACCTTGGCCAGGAAAGGACCGAAGCCCTTGGGACCCATCCAGAAGTCGAAGGTATGCTGTACGCCGTTACCGGTCAGGGTCGCGCCGGACAGGCCGTCGATCTCATGCTCGGAACCAGCCGGAGCATGACCCTTGATCACCCGCAGTGCCGGCATGCCATCCTGATCGAACAGCTTCTTGCCGACGAACAGCTCGCGCCAGGCCGGGTTTTCAATCTCGCCGCCCAGACCCGGGGTTTCACCGTGGTCGTAGTAGGTGATGCCCTTGATGGTCTGGCCATCGGCCGCGACCGCCACGAAGGCATACATGGTGGACCACAGACCCTGGCCGTAGATCGGCAGGATGATGTTGTCGACCTTGCCCTCGGCATCTTTCGCGAAGAACACCGGGATCAGTTTGGAGATTTGACGCAGGCCGGCCTTGTCGTCGGCCGGGGCCAGACGAATGCTCTTGGCCGGGTCTTTTGCCGCCAGCTTGGTATCGAAGTTGTCGGCATCGCCGTCAACGAACTCACCGGTAGTCAAATCAACCAGACGCGCTTCAATCTTGTCACCGTACAGCTGGGCCAGATCGCGCTTGGCCACGCTGCTGATGTCGACACCGGCGACGGACAGAATGTTGCTTTGCTTGTCCAGCGCCCGGTTTTCCAGCTGGGCAGGACGCAGTCCCACGGCGGCCACGGAGACCACGATGGAGCAGACCAGGCACAGACCGGTCACTATGGTGAGGGTGCCGACAGTAGAGTCTTTATTAAACGCCACGAGCGATCCTCCGCTTGATGTTCGCCTGCGCCACGAAATGGTCAAACAAGGGGGCAAACAGGTTGGCAAACAGAATGGCCAGCATCATGCCTTCCGGGAAGGCGGGGTTCACCACCCGGATCAGCACCACCATCACCCCGATCAGGGCGCCATACCACCACTTGCCCTTGTTGGTGAAGGCAGCGGAGACCGGATCGGTCGCCATGAAGGCCATACCAAAGGCGAAGCCGCCCAGCACCAGATGCCAATGCCACGGCATGTTGAACATGGGGTTGGTATCGGAACCAATGACGTTGAACAGCAGGGAGGTCGCTACCATGCCGATCATCACACCGGCGATGATGCGCCAGGAGGCGATCCGCATGTAGACGATCATGGCCGCACCGATGAGGATCATCAGGGTGGAGACTTCACCGATGGAACCGGGCAGGTTGCCAAGGAAGGCGTCCATCCAGCTGATGGTCTGGCCGGTAGCACCGTTGATCAGCGCCATCTGACCGCCCTGGGCCCACTGGCTCAGTGCGGTAGCACCCGAGTAGCCATCGACGGCAACCCAGACTGCATCACCGGAGATCTGGCCCGGATAGGCGAAGAACAGGAATGCACGACCCGCCAGCGCCGGGTTCAGGAAGTTCTTGCCGGTACCACCGAACACTTCCTTGGCCAGCACCACACCGAAGGTGATACCCAGGGCAGCTTGCCACAGGGGCAGCTCGGGCGGCACGATCAGCGCGAACAGGATGGAGGTCACGAAGAAGCCTTCGTTGATCTCGTGCTTGCGCACCATGGCAAACAGCACTTCCCAGAAACCACCGACCAGGAACACGGTCAGGTAGATGGGCAGGAAGTGGGCAGCACCGATCAGCATCTTGCTGCCGATGCCGGCGACGGCCGGATCCAGCGAAGCACCCAGCAGGGTGGCGATGGTGTATTGCCAGGTGTCGGCACCGGCAGCCGTGCCCAGATGGGCGATGGCGGCGATGGATTGGTTACCGACGTTGTACATGCCCCAGAACATGGCCGGGAACACGGCCAGCCACACCATGATCATCATGCGCTTCAGATCGATTGCATCACGGACGTGGGCAGCATTGCGGGTCACGGAACCCGGGGTATAAAACAGGGTGTACGCCGCTTCGAACAGGGCATAGTACTTGGCGTACTTGCCACCCGGCTCGAAGTGATGTTCCATATTTTCAAGAAGTTGCTTGAAACTCATCGCTTAACCTTCCAGTTCGATCTTGGTCAGGCACTCACGCAAGACTGGGCCGTACTCGGTCTTGCCGGGGCAGACGAAGGTACAGAGCGCCAGATCTTCCTCATCCAGTTCCAGACAGCCGAGTGCTTGCGCATTGTCGGTGTCGCCGGAGACCAGATCCCGCAGCAGCAGGGTCGGCAGGATGTCGAGCGGCATCACCCGCTCATAGTTGCCGATAGGCACCATGGAGCGGTCACTACCGTTGGTGGTGGTAGTGAAGTTGATGAGTTTGCCCTTCATCAGGTGAGAGAGGGTGGTACGGGTGATGGAGAACTTGCTGGCGCTGGGATTGACCCAACCCAGGAACTCTTTCTCGCGACCTTCACCCAGTACGCTGACCTGATTGTGGTAGCGACCCAGGTAGTCATGTACCCCTTCGGCCTTGGCACCGCTCAGCAGGGAACCGGAGATGATGCGATTCTCGTCCGCACGCAGCTCGTTGTTGGTCAGCTGGCTGATGCAGGCGCCCATGCGGGTGCGCAGCAGACGCGGTTTGACCACGTTCGGGCCGGCCAGCGCGATCACCTTGTCGGTAAAAATCTGACCGGTGGTGAACAGCTTGCCGTAGGCGATCACATCCTGATAGTTGATGTGCCACTGCACCTTCTTGGCACCGACCGGGTCCAGGAAGTGGATGTGGGTACCGGGCAGACCGGCAGGGTGCGGGCCGACGAACACCTCTTCCTTGACTTGCGCCAGGGAAGCGTGCGGCAGGCTCGCTTCGCCCTTGCAGACGTAGACGGTGCCATCGGTCAGACGAGTCAGCACGGCCAGACCGTCGAGGAAGGCCTGGGCCTGTTCCTTGATGATCAGCTCCGCACTGGCAGCCAGCGGGTTGGTGTCCATGGCGGTGACGAAGATGGCGCGAGGGGTGGAACCCACGGCCGGCACCTTGCTGAACGGGCGGGTACGCAACGCGGTCCATTGGCCGGATGCGACCAGGATCTCCTGCACCTTGCTGCGCTCGAGCTTGGCCAGCTCGGCAGACGCAAAGTGCTCGAAGGTCACCTGCTCGTCGGACCCATCGATATCGATGACAACGGATTGCAGAATGCGCTTGGCACCCCGGTTGATCTCTGAAACCACACCGGTGGCGGGGGCCGTGAATTTAACGCCGGGATTCTTCTTATCTTCGAAGAGCTCCTGACCTTTAATGACGCGATCACCTACTTTGACAAACATAGTAGGACGCATCCCCACGAACTCTTCGCCGAGTGTAGCAACACGGGTGATGGCCGGGCCATCGTAGATTACTTGCTCCGGAGCACCCAGCACGGGGATGTCCAGTCCTCTTTTAATTGTAATCATACTCACTTGCACTACCGTTAAGGGAAGACAGGTTGGTTAGCGCCGAGAAATACATCACGACGAGTTGTTGAATGAGCCCGTTGATGTTGCGGGATGATGTCGAAGAAACAAACAAATCAGCAACATACAGAGTCATTCAAAAGCGCCTGAGTTTACCACTTATGGCGAGTTGCCTGCCATGCAAAATGGGGAAAATCCCCGCTCTATCACAAAATCATCGAAATTTAATCATGCGGTTTTTTTTCACGAAACCTCAGGCACGACTTCGAGTTAGCCATTATTACCTAAAAATGGGTAATGAATTTTATGTTCAAAAAAAGATTAGAAATCTTGATGTCAGGGCGGGAGGTTGACGTCCCGTTCCACAGCCCGGGACGCCACCGAAAAACGTTTATGAATTGTTAACTGGTCGCAGATTGAGTAATCAATTCGTCAATAGCCTTAGGAGAGGCCGTTTTTGCTGACGCAACTGGGGGTGGTCGGAGCCTGTTCCCGCTGTTGCCACTCCTGCTCGGTATAGGTATGCAGCGCCAATGCATGAATGGCCCCCGCCAACTCTTCGGCCAGCACCCCGTTGACCTGACGATGACGACCCAGCAGCCGCTGTCCTTCGAACGCCTGGCTTACCACCACCACCTTGAAGTGGCTCTCGGAGCCCGGTGCCACCCGGTGCATGTAGCTTTCGTTGATCACTTCCAGATGGCTGGGGGACAAGGCGGCGGCCAGCTTGGCCTCGATCTGTTGTTGCATGGTCACGAGCAAAACTCCCAAAGTGGATGTCCGGCCATTGTAGCCAGGGTTAGCCGTATGACGAAATCACCCAGAACGGGAAAATGGCACGCTTTTCCCGTTCTGCCGCAGCGGCCAGGACTGGTGAAATTCTCCGCCCCCGCTAGAATAGCGCCACTTTGCGCCCCGTCGGCGCCCGTTACATGAATCAGCTGGACACTTCGCCTATGCAAACCCTTCTCGACACGGCCCATTGTCGCCTGACCCTGTATCGCTATCCACGCCAGCTCCAGGATCCGTTGCAGGCCTGGGACGCCGCAGACGAGTACCTGATCAACACCCTGGCCGAAGATCCTCTCGAGCGCGACGGCCCGGTCATCATCATGAACGACGGCTTCGGCGCGCTGGCCGCCTATCTGCACGGCCATGCTCCCGTCAGCGTGACCGACTCTCATATCAGCGAGCGGGCCACCCTGGCCAATCTGGCCGAGAACGGCCTGGATCCGCATGCCATCCACCTGCAGGATGCACTTACCCCCCTGCCCGGTGCCCCCGCGCTGGTGGTGATCAAGGTCTCCAAGTATCAGGCGCTGCTGGAGCAGCAACTACTGGCCCTGCGCCAGGTGGCCACCCCTACCACCCGCGTCATCGCCGCCGGCAAGGCCAAAGACATTCACAGCTCCACTCTGGCGCTGTTTGAAAAATACCTGGGGCCGACCCGCACCTCGCTGGCCTGGAAGAAGGCCCGCCTGATTCACTGCACCCCGGCGGCTACGCCTGCCGAACGCCCCGCGCTGGCCAATCCCTTTCCCACGGTCTGGCCGCTGGAGGGCACCGACATGCTCATCCACAACCACGCCAACGTGTTTTCACGCACCAGCCTGGACATCGGCGCCCGCTTCATGCTGGACAACCTGCCTATCCACAGCGCCCGCAAGGTGATCGATCTGGGTTGCGGCAACGGCGTGCTGGGGCTCTCCCTGCTGGCGCGGGACGCCGAGGTGGAGGTGACCTTCATCGACGAGTCCCATATGGCGGTCGCCTCGGCCCGGCTCAACGTCGAACACAATCTGCCGGCTGCCCTGCCCCGTGCCCACTTCCTGGTCAACAACTGTCTCGACGGCGTGGCGGTCGGCTCGGTCGACCGGATCCTCTGCAATCCGCCGTTCCACCAGTTGCAGGCGATCACCGATCATATCGCCTGGCAGATGTTCAGCGATGCCCATCGGGTGTTGCCCAAGGGCGGCGAACTCTGGATAGTAGGCAACCGTCACCTGGATTATCACAACAAGCTCAAGCGCCTGTTTGCCAACGCACAAGTCGTTGCGTCGAACAGCAAATTCGTTATTTTGAAAGCCATCAAACGCTAAACAGAAAGCTAAAGGAAACCCATGATGAAAAAGTCACTCTTGCTGCTGGCCGCCCTGATGCTGGGTGGTTGTGCGACTCACTGGCCGGAGACCGCCCTGCTCAACCCGCAGGTGATCCCCTCCAATCAGCAGTACTACTCCGGCAACCGCATCACCCTGGAAGGGGTGGACAAGCGTGAAGCCGCCTACGTCTTCTCCATCAAGAAGAAAGAGAAGGCTGCCGTGCTGGTCAACAGCGAACAGCCGCTCAACAACCTGCTGGCCGAAAAGCTGGCGGAAGGGTTGCGCAGCCAGGGGCTGGAAGTGGGCAACAGCGGAACTACCAACCTGACCCTCGCCATCTCCAGTGCCGCGGTCACGGTGGAAGAGAAGACCTTCACCTATGTCACCAAGTCCCGCGTCAGCCTGCAGGTGATCGCCGATTTCCAAGGCAGCAAGTTGACCAAGCAGTTCAACATGTCCTCCAGCAAGGAAGGCCCGGGTGAGCCGAGCATGGCCGAGCTGGAATCCATCCTGAACCAGCAGCTGGGCAGCCTGCTGCAACAGATCATGGCGGACAATGCCCTGCGCGGTTATCTCAAGGGTCAGCCGAGCTGAGCGAGGAGCGGATAGATGAAAAAACTCTGGTTACTGGCCATGCTGATCGCCCCGCTGGCGTTCGCCGGCCCCAAGGTCAGGATGGAGACCAACCACGGCAATATCGTGGTGGAACTGGCGTCCAAACAGGCGCCGCAGACGGTGAAAAACTTCCTGCGCTACGTGGCGGATGGCAGCTATGACGGCAGCATCTTCCACCGGGTGATCCAGGACTTCGTGGTGCAGGGGGGCGGCTACAACCAGCAGTTCCAACAACTGCCGACCTTCGATCCCGTGGTCAACGAGTCCAAGGGCGGCCTGCCCAACAAGCGCGGCAGCATCGCCATGGCCCGCACCCAGGCGGTCGACAGTGCCACTCGCCAGTTCTACTTCAACCTAGTCGACAACAACAACCTCAACGCCAATGCCGGCGCCGGTTATACCGTGTTTGGCCAGGTGGTGCAGGGCATGGAGGTGCTGGACAAGCTGGCCCAGGTGCAGACCGGTTACAGCCCGATCCTGCGTGCCAATGACGTTCCCACCAGCCCCATCATCCTGAAGAAAGTAGTGCTGCTGGCAGACAAATAACGCGGAGCGGATCACATTCCGCCACCCCGCGCGCTGGGTCGCCGGCGCCCCTTTCTATACTCTGGCCTTGCCCCGATGTTCGGGACTAGGCCCACATAGAGGAGAAGGAGGTTCCGGTGACCTGCAATGATTACATAGCCCAGCAAGCCATCCCGCTGGCCCAGACGGTTCGTCACTTTCTGGCACGAGAGATCCCCTATCAACAGCTGGAAGATCTGAGCTGGCAGCTGTTGTCCCGCTGGCAGGATCTGCCCCAGGTTCCCGCAGACAAGGCCCCTGCCTCCGAGCAGGAAGGGGTATTCTGGCACCTGCTGCACAGCCTGCATCAATGGGATGAACAGCAGATCATCGCCGACGTCTGGCTGCGCCTGCAGCTGATGGAGTGCGCCAATTACCTGACCACGGACGGGCCGCTGCCGCGCCACTGCATCGGCCTGCGCCCCTGAATCGCGCAACGCCACCCCCGGCTTGCCTTGGCTATCCCTCTCGAACCTGACAAAATGGCGCAATTTTCCCAGAGGAGTCAGGTATTTGAACACTGTCCGTACACCGAGCTGGCGAGACTCGCTCGCCGTCTACCTTGAGACTCGGGTTCTCATCCTGTTTGCCATGGGATTTTCTTCCGGCCTGCCGCTGCTGCTGGTGTTCGGCACCCTGTCGTTCTGGCTGCGCGAAGCGGATGTCAGCCTGACCGACATCGGCTACATGAGCTGGGTGGCGCTGGCCTACGGCTTCAAGTGGCTGTGGTCACCGCTGGTGGATCGGCTGCCGCTCCCGCTGCTCTCCCGCTGGCTGGGCCGGCGCCGCAGCTGGATGCTGTTCTCCCAGTTGCTGATCGCCGCCTCGCTGGTGGGCATGGCCTTCTGCGATCCCAAGACCCAGCTCGCCCAGCTGGCCCTGTTCGCCCTGCTGGTGGCGTTTGCCTCTGCCACTCAGGACATCGTCATCGACGCCTACCGCATCGAGTCGGCCCCCGAGCGGCTGCAGGCGGCCATGGCGGCCTCCTACATGACCGGTTACCGGCTGGCGATGATCATGGCCGGCGCCGGCGCACTGGCGCTGGCCGCCTGGCTCGGCAGCAACAGCGGTTATGACTACAACGGCTGGCGACTCACCTATCTGCTGATGGCGGGATTGATGTCCCTCGGCGTCATCACCACCCTCTGTTGTCATGAACCGGTGATCGACCTTGCCAGCCAGAATGAGCAGCAGGCGGCCCACAAGGCCTTGTTGCTCGCCCGTGGCTGGCCCGTTTCGCTGGCCGGGCTCGGCGCCTGGAGCCACGAAGCCATCTGGTGCCCGTTTGCCGACTTCTTCCGCCGCTACGGCGGCTCGGCCCTGCTGATCCTCGGGCTCATCGCCTGTTATCGCATCTCGGACGTGGTGATGGGGGTGATGTCCAACAGCTTCTACGTGGACATGCAGTTCAGCAAGACCGAGGTGGCCACCATCACCAAGGTGTACGGGGTCATCATGACCCTGGTGGGAGCCGCATTGGGTGGTGTGCTGGTGATGCGCCTTGGCACCCTGCGCATTCTGTTCCTCGGCGCCCTGCTCACCGCCAGCACCAACCTGCTGTTTGCCCTGCTCAACGAAGTGGGCCACAACCTGGAACTGCTGACCCTGATCATCTCGCTGGACAACCTCAGTGCCGGTATTGCCACGGCCGCCTTCGTGACCTATCTGTCGAGCCTGACCAACGTGGCCTTCTCCGCCACCCAGTACGCCCTGTTCAGCTCGGTCATGCTGCTGCTGCCCAAGCTGCTGGCGGGTTTTTCCGGTCGTTTCGTCGAACAGTTCGGCTACAGCAGCTTCTTCATCAGCACCAGCCTGCTCGGTATTCCGGTGCTGATCCTGATCGTGCTGGTTGCCAAACGAGGAAGACACTTGCTATCGGAATCGGATAAATAGCAAGCGTTTGCGTAAAATTGGGGGTGATTAGATTCACACTTCCGAATAAAGTTCCCCGATGCTGGTTTCTCCGATGAATTTATTTGGCTAGAATCCCTTCCGCTCCTTGTGGGCAGGCTACGGAAAACCTCAACTAACGCACAAGAGACCAATAAAATGGCCAAATTTACCAAGACTCTGATCGCTGCCGGTCTGCTGGCTGCCGCCGCTACCCCGGCCTTCGCTGCTGACTACAGCGGTGACATCCACAAGAATGACTACAAGTGGATGCAGTTCAACGTCATGCACACCATCGACCAACGTCCTTTCACCACTGGTGCTGAAGATTACAACGACACCTACTTCGAAATGGAATTCGGTGGTCGCTCCGGCCTGTTTGACCTGTACGGTTACGTCGACGTCTTCGATATCTTCGACTCCCGTCACAGCGACAAGCACAAGGGTCAGAACCTGTTCATGAAGTTTGCGCCGCGTATGTCTCTGGATGCGCTGACTGGTAAAGATCTCTCCTTTGGTCCGGTGCAAGAGGTCTACATCGCCTCCCTGAACAACATCGGCGACAACCAGATGGAGAACATGATCGGTCTGGGTGCTGATGTACAAGTGCCTTGGTTCGGCAAAGTGGGCATGAACCTGTATGCTCGTCACGCCACCGAAAACCAGTTCTTCACCGAAGAAGAGGGTGAGTGGAACGGTTACTGGTTCGCCATGAACTGGTTCAAGCCTTTCTACACCTTCAGCAACGGCAGCTTCGTCTCCTACCAGGGCTACCTGGACTACGCCTTCGATCTGGACACCCACAACCGTGCTGACCGTACCAGCGACAACCTGGCTACCTTCCACGGTATCTACTGGCACTCCGATCGTTACGCCGTCGGTTACGGCCTGAAGTACTTCATGGATGCCTACGGCACCAAAGATGGCTCCACTGCCTACGACGGTACCCCGTGGAAGAGCTCTGGCTTCAGCCACTACTTCTCCGTTACCTACAAGTTCTAATCGAACGGGTATCAGGGATACAAAAAACCGGAGCAGCTGCTCCGGTTTTTTTATGGCTTGCTGCCGGCAACAGGGGAGAGCCGTGCCCTCCCCAGGCCATCATCAGTCGCGGAAATTCTGGAACTGCATCGGCTGACCCAGCTCGGCGCCACGCACCAGGGCCATGGTCTCCTGCAGATCGTCACGCTTCTTGCCGGTGACGCGCACTTCGTCGCCCTGAATGGCGGCCTGCACCTTGATCTTGGAATCCTTGATCAGCTTAACCAGCTTCTTGGCGACTTCCTTGTCGATCCCCTGCTTGAACTTCACGGTCAGGTGGAAGCGCTTGCCGGAGTGAACGCTGTCACCCACGTCCATGGAGCTGTTCTCGATGTTGCGCTTGAGCAGGGCTGCGCGCAGGATCTCGACCATCTGCTTGAGCTGGAAATCGGCATCGGCCTCCAGCTTGACCTCTTCCTTGTTCAATTCGAAGCTGGCTTCGACACCACGAAAATCGAAACGGGTCGCCAGTTCACGATTGGCGTTGTCGACGGCGTTCAACACCTCGTTCATTTTGACTTCAGAGACAATATCGAATGACGGCATAGTGGGCTCCTCATGTTGCGCTATAAGGGGGCAAATCTACCAGAATTACGGCAAATTTGCTGATTTCGATGGGGCTGCTCTGCTAGAATCCCCTGCGCACAGGAATGGCGAGACCCGTTAGAACCTGTTCAGGATCTGCCGCGATAGGTCGTCCAGAAGGTAAAGTGCAGCGCAGGAACCGGCGTGTACATGAATACATCAGCTGCCGGTTGCCTATAAGCAAGTCTCATACAAACCTTGATCACGACCTCGCAGCAAGATGATGAACTCGTTTCTGGTGTCCGCCAGGCGACATCTTCACTTATCCCCGGCAGGCGGTTGACTGGAATGCAGCCCCTACCTTGATTGAGTCTCTCCATGCCAAGCGGATCACGCGATTACAACCTGACACAAAGTCGACACACCTCCTCCCCCCAATGGACCCTGCTGGGCTGCGGCGCCCTGGGCGGCGTCTTCGCCTCCCTGTTGACTCAAAGCGGCCAGGCCACTCGCGTCTTGCTGCGCGAGCGCCACCGCTCCACCCTGCACCCCGGCATCGACTTCACCTCGCTGGAAGGCCACACCCAGCTCATCAACATCGAGCGCGGTTTCATCAGCCAGCCCGGCCAAGTCAAACGGCTGCTGGTGATGACCAAGGCTGGCCAGGTCATCGAGGCGCTGACGCCGCTGGTGGGCCAGCTTGCGACCGACGTGCCCATCGTGCTGCTGCACAACGGCATGGGGATCGCCGAGCAGGTAGTCACCCTGTTCCCGCACAATCCGATCATCGCCGGCGTCACCAGCCATGGCGCCATGCAGAGCGGCCACTTCGTGTTCCGCCATACCGGCAAGGGCGAAACCTGGCTCGGCCCGGTCAACGAGGCGGCCAGAGCCCACGCCGCCCTGGCTGACGATCTGGCGTCCGCCCTCGGCCAGGCCGGCTGGGATGAACAGATCCAGGCGCGCCAGTGGCAGAAGCTGGCGGTCAACTGCGCCATCAACCCGCTCACCGCACTCTACAAGCTCAAGAATGGCGAGCTGGCCGGTCCGCGCTTTGCCGATGCCCTGCAGCAGATCTGCGTGGAAGTGGCGGACGTGATGCAGGCCGAAGGCCAACCCACCGGCAGCGACGAGCTGCTGCGCCGGGTCATGACGGTGGTGGAGCTCACCGCCGACAATTACTCTTCCATGTATCAGGACATGGAGCAGGGGCGCGAGACCGAGATTGAGGCCATCACCGGCTTCCTGCTGGCCCGGGCCGCTTGCCACGGCATCGCGGTGCCGGTCAATCAGGGTCTCTATCAGGCCATCAAAGAGAAGCAGTGAGCCCGGCGGGCTCGCCAACGCAAGGAGCAACGGATGAGCGTACTGGTATTGGTGGCCCCCGGGTCAGAAGAGATCGAGACGGTCGCCATCGTCGATACCTTGGTACGCGGGGCCATCGAGGTGGTGCTGGCCTCCTGCTGCCCCGCCGGGCAGCGCCAGATCCGCGCCTCCCGCGGCGTGCAGCTGGTGGCGGATTGCCACCTCGACGAGCTGGCGGATCAGGAGTTCGAGGCCATTGTGGTGCCAGGTGGCCTGCCCGGCAGCGAGGTTATCCGCGATACGCCGCGCGCCATCGCCCTGCTCAAGGCGCAGGCGGCAGCGCAGCGCTGGCGGGCAGCCATCTGCGCCGCCCCCGCCGTGGTGTTGCAGCACCATGATCTGCTGGGGGATGCCAGCGCCACCTGCCATCCCGGTTTTCAGGCCCGCCTCCCTGCGGCGCAGCTCAGCACCGCGCGGGTGGTAACCGATCAGGCTCATCGCCTTGTCACCAGCCAGGGGCCGGGCACCGCCATCGAGTTCGCCCTCGCGCTGGTGCGGGTGCTGCGCGGTGACGAGGCTGCCCGTGCGGTGGCCGGCCCCATGGTGTTGCCCCCCTCGCTCATGCCCTGAATGACTCTTCCTTTCGCAATGACGGAGCGCCCCTTGCTAATTGGCAAGGGGCGCTCTGCGTTGGGCGGGCCGCTTCGCAGCCCGCCTCAGATCCGGCTCAACTGAGCATTTCGGGCCTGAGCTGCTCCATCAGCAGGTGGTTGTCGCTGTAATCCACCGGGATGGCCACCACCGCCGGCCCGCTCACCGCCATGGCGGCGCGCAGGGTCGCTCGCAGATCCTCGGCACAGGTGACGGCAAACCCGGCCGCCCCGAACGACTCGGCATAGGCCTTGAAGTTGATGGGGCCGAAACTCACCCCGGAGCTGCGGCAGTACTTTTTCTCCTCCTGCATCGCCACCATGTTGTAGCCGTTATCGACCCAGATGATGTGCACTATGTTGGACTTGAGCCGCACCGCGGTCTCCAGTTCCATGCTCGACTGCATGAAGCTGCCATCACCAGACACCGAGATGATCTTCTCCCCCGGGCGCACCATGGCGGCCCCGATGGCCCAGGGCAGCGCCACCCCCATGGTCTGCTGGCCGTTGGAGATGAGCACCTGGCGGGCCCGGAAGCTGTAGAGATAGCGGGCAATCCAGATATGGAAGCTGCCCATGTCCACGCACAGGGTCATGTCCTGCCCGATGATGTCCTGCAGCTCCTTGACGATGCGCAGCGGATGGATGGGGGTGCCTCCCAACCGACCGGCATGTTCGGCGAGCTGATGGCGCTGGGCACGGATCTCGCCGAGCAGCGCGGTAATGGCCGGATCCCGCGCCAGCGGCTGGTGCAGCATCCGGGTCAGCCGCGCCAGGTTGGCGCTGATGGAGCCCACCAGCTCCACCGCTGGGCAGTAGCTGCTGTCGATCTCCGCTGGCAGCGCATCGATGTGCAGCAGCTGGCGCTCACCGGTGCCGTTCCACAGCACGGGATCATATTCGATGGGGCTGTAGCCGATGCAGATCACCAGATCCGCATCCTGCAGCAGCTTGTCCCCCGGCTGGTTGTTGAACAGCCCCACCCGTCCGGCGAAGTCATCGAAATGGTGGGTATCCACCACCCCGGCCGCCTGATAGGTACCGGTCACCGGCAACCTGCTCTTGTCGAGGAAGGCGCGCACTGCGAGGGAGTTCTCCGGTCGGCTGGCCAGCAGGCCAAGCAGCACCACCGGCTTGCGAGCCTGCGCCAGCAAGCTCAGCGCCCGATCTATGCCGCGCTCGTCGGCCGCTCCCGGCTCCGGGATGGCGCTCGGCACGAGGATGGCGCCGTCGGTCGGCTCGTTGATGATGTCCATCGGCAGGCTGACGAAGGCCGCCCCGGGCCGCCCCAGCTCGGCGCTGCGAAAGGCGTTGGCCATCACCTCGGAGAGGGCGGAGCCGGTGCCCACCTGGGCGCTGAACTTGGTGACCGGCCGGCACAGGCTGACGGTATCCAGGCTCTGGTGGGTCAGTTTGAGGCCATCGGCCCGCCGCACGGCACCGCCCAGCGCCACCATGGCATCCCCTTCCGAGGTGGCGGTGGCAAGGCCGGTGATGAGGTTGGCACAGCCCGGCCCCGAGGTCACCAGCGCCACCCCGGCCTTGCCGGTCAGCCGGCCGACGGCGGCGGCCATGAAGGCGGCGTTTGCTTCGTGGCGCACCACTATGGTCTCGATGGGGGAGTCCTCCAGCGCATCGAATACCCTGTCGATCTTGGCCCCGGGAATGCCGAATACCTGCTTGACCCCTTGCGCCTCCAGATGGCGCACCACCAGTTCGGCCCCACAGGCCCAGTGTTGATTTTCCATGATGTCACTCCTTGTTAAGCGAAGGGCTCAGCCTTCGGCGGCGCGGATGGCGCGGTCCAGATCGGCGGGATTGAGGTCAGCCTGTTGAAAGGCCGGATTGCGGGGCAGCTCGATATTGAGGTGTTGCACCACCGACAGCTGCAGCTGGCCGTGGCCCATGGCGTAGTCGAGGATGTGGCCGCCCCCCCGGCGATCCTCGGTGATGAAGTGCTCGTGATAGCCGGCCACGTTGATCCCCTGCACGAAGGGCGGGCAACGAAAGCCCACCAGGGTGCCGCGCCGCTGGCTGAACGAGAACAGCGGCTGGGCCTCGATGGCCTCCAGCATGGGCTTGTAGGGGGGACTCTGACAGGGGACGGTGCGCACCTGCGCCTGTTCGAACAGGCCGTCGAGCCGAAAGGCGACGAAGACGTTGTCGGTACCCACCAACCGATCCACCCACTGGTGGATCTCCTCGCGGCTCAGGGGATGATCGAAGCGCCGCTGCAGGCAGGGGCGAAAGTGGGTCATCACCGCAAACGGGGTCTTCTGCTCGGCCTTGGCCGGACGGGCCGAGCCGTCAGCCTTGAGCTGGTGGATCTGGCGCTCGAAGGCAATCAGCTCGCCGTCGAGCCGGTTGAAGGTCCCGAGGCCGAAGTCACCGTGGCGCAACAGGTCGGCCATGGTGGTCTCCCCCTCGTAAACCCCCGCCAGCAGAGCACTCATCAGGGAGCTCTGGTAGACCTCGCCGCCGCCCTGGCGAGCCTGCCAGCGGGCAAACTGCTGGCTGATCTCGATGGCGCAGTCACATGATGAATTGGTTTCCATTTGGATTTCACCTCCAATCCTGTTAGGTTGGCAAATCAGGATTCAATAGTGACCAAGATCACAGTTTGATACCAATATCCAAACCCATCAGCTTCGAGACGTACCAGATATGGAATTCCGTTACCTACGCTACCTGGTGGCCGTGGCAGACAAACAGAGCTTTACCCGCGCCGCCGAGGCGTTGGGCATGGCCCAGCCACCGCTCAGCCAGCAGATCCGCAAATTCGAACAGGAGGTGGGCACGCCGCTGTTTCACCGGCTGACCCGCAGTGTGGAGCTGACCGAGGCGGGGCTGAGCCTCTATCAGGATGCCAAGGGGATACTGGCGCAGACCGAGCAGGCCATGCAGAAGGCCAGGCGTATCGCTCGTGGCCAGCTGGGCTCGCTGCGCCTCGGCTTTGCCGGCTCCACCGTGCTGCACCCGAGCGTGTTGCAACTCATCCACGACTTTCGCCAGGCCTGGCCGGAGGTCAGCCTGCACCCAATCGAGAACAGCATGCCCAATCTAGTGCGCGACCTGGTGAGCGAAGAGCTGGATGCCGCCATTCTGCGTCTGCCCTGCAGCAGTAGCTCGGCGCTGGCCCACCACCTGATAGACGAGGAGGAGATGCTGATTGCCCTGCCCCCGCACCATCCGCTGGCCGACAGTGGTGCCATTCCCATCGAGGCGCTGGCGCAGGATCCCTTCATCCTGTTCCCCCGCGAGCTCGGGCCCGGGCTGCATGACGCCATCACCCAGCGCTGCCAGCGGGCCGGCTTCAGCCCCCGTCTCGGCAGCCAGAGCCCGCAGGTGATCTCCACCGTCGGCATGGTGCAGGCCGGCTTCGGGGTCGCCATCATCCCGCGCTCGGTCAGCGAGCTGCATCCCCACGGCGTCAGCTATCACCCCATCGCAGATGAGCCGCTCACCACCCGCATCAGCCTCGCCACCCGCCGCCATCCCCGCCAGAAAAGCCTGCAGCATCTGATTGGGCTGATCCCCGGCCATCATTGAAAGACAAACAAAAACCCCCATCGGCATAAGCTGATGGGGGCATTAGTGCCGCATTACATAGCGTACGAATATTGGTCTACTTAATAATTAAGCTCACCTTTATCGCCGGTTTAGATGAAACAGAATCGTTATTCAGCCACAGGATTCACATCGGTGACGGGCTGGGCAGCACGATAGGCATCCATGATGGGAGCCCAACCCATTCCGTTAGGAACTGGGTATTGCTTGAATAGCTCACCATATTTTTTGTCAAAATCATCCATACCATATTGGCGCACTATCGATACTTTCTGATCATACCAATCATCGGTTACCTCTTCGGCTATGCCGCGGACAAGCAGTAGGTCAGGGCTGAGCTGCAATCCTCCTCCGGTTAATATGACCTCGAAATAACCACCAGGAGCCAATCCAAAATAGAGGCGATTTCGTCTATCGTAGCGTCCTTCGACTAAATACACCTGACGCATTTTTTGCTCTAGATCGGTAGGTAAATCCACTTTGATGCGGTAGCGCTTGCGATCATGGAACGAAACCAACTCAATCACAGCTTTATCGGGGATGGAAACGCCATCGGTAGGCAGGCCTCCACCGCCCGCCCAATAATAACGCTGTCCCTTGATTCTGTCGGCAAATAAACCTCCAGCCCCGCCTCCAGCCAAGCTGTCGGCATAAACCAGTTTCCCTCCAAGATAGAACTCGGTCTTGGTGTTCTTAGTAAGGTCTATATTGCTGCCCGAACCATAACGCCAAGCAAATTTAGGCAAAGGTTGTGGCGCCGCATTGGTCATCAATGACAGGCCAAACCACAACAATGCAACGATATATTTCATCTTTTTGTTGGTACTTCCTGCTCTAGATGGAAGAGACTCATGCTCTCGAGCGCCTTCATATTGTCAATATATCGGCGGCGCATGTCTTGGCGAAGCGCTTCAATCTCCTCTGGCGTGAGCTGTCGCGGGAGGATATCTGGCACTTTTGATCGACATTTTCAAGCTCCGTAGGTATCACCTTACTGGGTCAGTATCCGTCTTGGGTTGGGCAGTGCGATATGCATCCATGATAGGTGCCCAGTCCATACCACTGGGGGTAGGATATTGCTTGTAGGCATTACCGTATGCTTTGTCAAAATCGTCGAACCACTCTTTGTATACTTTGGTGACAGGATTTTCCTTGTCTTGCGAGGTTTGAATTTCGTTAGCAATCCCCCTGGCCAGCAAGATATCAGGCTTCACTTTGGCGTTGGTTAAAAACGCCTCCACATAACCACCGGTGGCCATACCTAAGCCAATGTTATCTCGGCGTACTTCACGCCACTCATCCCTCACTTTGATGCGATAAGGTTGCGCAATCATGCTTTCCAGCTCTGCTGGCAAGGCCAGGCTAATGCGATAGCGCTTTTTATCGTGGAATGAAATCCACTCCACTTCTACCCGATCGGGGGCGGGGTGAATATCTCGGCGACCGGCAGTTATCAACCAGCGATAGTCCCTTGCACGAAGTGATTCTGTATCAACGCGACTCGACGATCCGTTGGTTGAGGCATCTACCAATTGTCCCTGACGATAAAAAAGCACCTCCGTCACCCATATTTCATCAGCATTGGATCCTACCATATGGCGCCAGTCCAGTTGCTTGGGGCCTGTGGGGGCTGCTTGGCAGGATGTGACTAACGGCAACAGCAGCAGTAAGAGTACCCAACGCATTAATTAACTGGTTCATTGTCAGTGTGAGGTTGTTTGGCACGGTAAGCATCCATGATGGGCGCCCAGTCCATACCCTGCGGAATTGGGTGCTGCAGGTAAGTGGCGCCATAATCCTTATCAAATTCCGCAAAAGCATTATTGAATTGTTTGGAAAGTGGCACCTTTTCGTCTTGCCAAGGCCTTATTTCTTTAGCTATGCCTCTTGCCAGTAAAACATCTGGTTTAACTTTGAATTTGGTTAGAAATACTTCAACGTACCCCCCAGGAGCAAGTCCAAGTGCGATTATATTTCTTCGTACTTCTTGGCGTTTTTCTGCATTCAATATCCAGTAACCTTGTGCAATCTGAGAGTTTAAATTTGATGGAAGCATCAGAGTGATGCCGTAGTGTTTTTTGTCATGGAAGGAAACCCATTCAATATCAACTTTATCAGGAATTGGCTGATTGTATAATTTTCGCCCTGCACCTATGCGCCAGCGATAATCCTTTTCTCGTAAAGCCTCAGCTCCAACATAACCAGCATCACCGTTTGACGAGCTGTGAATGAGCTTCCCCTCATGATAAAAATTGGCCTTTGTGTGCCATATTTCATCCGCGTTGGAGCCCACCATATAATACCAATCCATAGTCTGTGGGGTGCTTGCCACACCTGTAGCGCTAAAACCAAGCAGACCCAGCGCTAGTAAAGGAAGTTTTATCCAACTGAATTTCATTATCCGCCTTCCTGATTATTGGAAATTTTACATCCATCTCTACCATCGATATTATTCGCCATATTGACCAATCCAGTTTCTGCACTATGGTATAAGTATTCAAAACGAAGATAACGATAGGCATCTGATGTTAATTTATTCGCTAAATTTTAACTATACCTCGTTCTTTAGCGGCATTAATTCATTGCTCATCTAGCTTGGCTAGCTGCGACTAATGGCAACATCAGCAGTAATAGGAGTGTGCGCATTGATTCCATCATCGCACCGGGTTTATATCTGTCTTGGGCTGTGCCGCACGGTAGGCGTCCATGATGGGAGCCCAGGCCATTCCGTTGGGAACGGGATGTTTATTAAACAACTCTCCGTATTTGCTCACAAATGAATCTATCCCATATTGCTCCGCAACAGGGACTTTTTGATCGTACCAATCATCCGTGACTTCTTCTGCAATACCACGAGAAAGTAATATGTCAGGACTAACACCAAGACTGCGCCCCATCAATAGCACTTCGTAGTATCCACCAGGCGCTAGGCCAAAGTAGAGCCAGTCACGACGTTCTTTACGCCCATCGACTTGATAAACCTGCCTCATCCGCTGTTCCAAATCCTTGGGCAGATCAACCTTGATGCGATAACGCTTCTGGTCGTAAAACGATACAACTTCAAGAACCGCACTATGGGGGATTGGCTCGCCATCCGTCGGCAGTCCCCCTCCGCCAGCCCAATAATATTCTCTCCCTATAATATTTTTTTGAATGCAGCACCGTAGTTTCCCTTGCCCTTATCAGCGTAAAAAAGCTGCCCATGTCGAGAAAACTCCGTTTTGCTACCCCAGATATCATCGATATTACTACCGACTCCATAGTGCCATTGAACCGGCTGTGATGCTGACGAACCAGCACAGATCATTAAGGAAAAACAGAACAACACTACCGCAATACATTGTTCCATCATGCCTCCTGATTATCGATCAATCGGCGACGTTCTTTGCTCACCGACTTCTCGTACTTCTTGATATTGACTGAGTTGGCAATACCTTGATTACTGGCACTATGATGCAAATAGTCACGGCGTAACGCCCGATAGATCTCTGGCGGCAACTGATGGGCCAGATTTTTCACTACTCTCGGTTCACCGATATCATCAATTGACTGGCTCGGTATCCGTTTTGGGCTGGGCGGCGCGGTACACGTCCATGATAGGAGCCCACGCTTCGCCGGTTGGGACCGGATATTTGTCGTAATAGGGTCGGAAATTTTTATCGAAACGGGCCCATCGCTCCTGATATTGGCTATCTAGCGGCACTTTCTTGTCATACCAATCGTCGGTCACTTCATGGGCCATACCACTAGCAATCAGCACTCCGGGTTTAACATATGGACCTTCTAAAGTTACTTCTACATACCCTCCGGGGAAAAGCCACATTTCAATCCAGTTACGCTGTTTTATCCTTTTATCTTCTAAGCGGTAACGCTGCGCCATCTGCTTCCCCAAATCCTTGGGCAAATCCAGCGTGATCCCATAGCGCTTCTTGTCGTGATACGACACCCATTCTATCTGCACCTTATCTGGTACTGGCTGGTTCTCAAAACTACGGCCACCACCAACCTGTCCCTGATATTTTTTCTCTTTCAAGATACTTTCATTTACAGCAGATACTCCCCCAGTACTTGACTCGTTTGCCCCCATTCCTTCCCGGCTAAATAAAGCTCGGGTATGCCAAATTTCATCTGCCCTCGTGCCAACTGAGTAATCCCAATCCATCTTGGTCGGGCCATTGTCGTTGCACCCAGCTAGCCCTAGTAACAATAACGGCAGTAATAACCAACGTCTCATTTCCCCCCCTCCAAGTTGCTGATGATGCGGCGAGCCTCTTGCCCATTAATACGGTTTGCCCCGTTCACCAACCCATCATCCGCGCTGTGATGCAAGTACTCGAAGCGCAAGTATCGATAGACCTCTTCCGAGAGCTGTTGACTCAAATCTTTGGCCACCCCAGCCTCGTTACCAGCATTAACCCAATGCCCATCCAGCTTGCTCAAATCAACTCGTGGTTTTATCGGCGCTCCACTATCCAGCATCAAGGCCTTGTCTGTCTTATCCCACTCACAGAATGGAACACCCGCCGTCCTCGCGGCTTCGACCATGATGTGTAGGGGGATACGGGAATACTCGCCCTCAACGACCCGGTTGATCAGCACGGTTACACTGACTTCCAACGGTTTTTTCCAGCCAAACTCAGGACGGTTTAACGTGCGAACTCGCAAATTGAGTTTCCCTTTCATCGGATCACTAGCTGGAGAAGGCAACACAGTCACCCCATTTCCCCAGCCCTGACGCAATTTAGCTTGGGCATAGTCCATTGCTTGCTGATAGGCGGAACTTTGCTCCGGTCGGGTTCCTGCGGGTTCCATACTTTGAAACAGCTTAATCGCCTTTTGCTCCGTCAGAGCCGGATTGCTATTGGGGTTTCGTAAACTCCAACGACTGTAATAACCGCCGCCAATGTCCGAGTGGCAACCTGGCAGCGCCAGTTCGGTGAAGTTGGACGCAATCTGTTTACCCTCCACGTCATTGGTGATCCGGGTCAGGGCAAAGAAGTAGCGCCACTCATCCTTGGCTGTCAGGTGCACGACCCGCTCCGCACAATCCGAGGCTAGCGTGATGTTACGTGCTTCCAGTAGCGACGAACAGACAGTATCGAACAGCCCGACAAACTTGATCCTGCAATCCTCCCGGCTTGCCCAGTCAAAACCTGCTTTCAAGCGGATACTAGATTCTTTGGATACTGCCTCAACCAGTGGGTGATCAGCCTGCAGGTCGATCGTGTTCACGAACTGCCGTGCCGCCGAAGCCCCCCGACTAAACCCAAACACGTCAAATTCGATCTTGTGGATACATTCCAAAGTTGTTAGTTCATTTCCTAATTGCTGTTTGATTTGTTCAACAATTTTCTCACGGCAGGCTAGCTGGACCTTGCCATCACTAGATGTCGGACCTGCATCCATACCTTGGCCAACAAGGGTTGAGTCACCTTTACCAGATTCTGTCCCAATGCCATCGAGATAAACACGCACGACCAGCCTTCCTGGTTCATTGGGGATATATAAGTCATAAGCCTTCCCAATATTAGTGATGTCGTTCCCTTGGCTGTTATCACTCACTGACACCGTCCCCGCCATGCACTGCTGACGTACCCTCTCTTGTTCTAGCGGATCGCTGCATTGAGCCAGAAAGGCTTCTATCTCTGCTTTACCTTCCTCATGTTTAAAGGAGTTGTTGGCCGTGCCATCAAAGAACACACCGATACGCAGGATATTCAGCCGATACCCCTTCACCTCAATCACGTAGGAGTGCTTGGTGATAAAGCGCGACGGTTGAGCCTGCCCAGCTTTGTGCCCTTCCGGTAGCGGCTGCTCGGGGTCGGTGAGGCAGAGGTCGCCAGTGGTCACTTTGATATGCTCTCGTTTGACGTCGCAGTGCCCGAATAGCTTGTCTGTATAGGCGGGTACCAGTGTGCTCTCACCCTCCTTGAGGGCCTCACGGGACTGCGCCGCCTTGAGCCAGGCTGGCGTCTCGATTTTTACTGTCACCGGACCAACTGCAAACCCTCGCACCAGGGTGGGTCCATCCTTCAGGGTGATCGTCTCTGACTTGCCGGTTTCGTCAGTCAAAGTGGCCTTGAGCCCCTTGAACGAACGGTTGTGCTCATCGCGAATGTCTACCTCTATCCAGTTATCATAACGTTCGCAAGGGATACAGTGGGGATCTGCCGCCATCAGGATACTCCTGTCAATTCGTGATGTTTGTTCAGCCAGTTGGCTACCTGAACCAGCTCATCGTCGGTCAGCATCAAAGGCCCCCGTATCTCTTCAAGAGGCAAATTGGCCTGCAAGGTCAAGGCACCAGCCACCACACCATCGCGCACATCCTCTTGCAGCCCATCCTGATTGGCCAGTTTGAGTGTGGGTAAAATGGTCCCGGCCGGGTCAGGATGGCGCTCCATCATAGCCGTCATGGTCTGCCATAACCGCCGCCGCAAGATGTAGGCATGACGGTTCTCGTCGTAGAGTCCAACCAGATGATGAGACCGGATATGAAACCAGGGGGTTTGCAATGCGGGTTGGAACCGGGCATGAGGCGTGCGAGAGAAGGCCTTGCCATGGATCCAGAGCCCGGAACAGGGCCCCAGCACACTATCGCGTTCATCAGGGGTCATGGCGCTGAGCATGGGCAGGAAAATGCGCGGGTCAGAGAAACGAAACCAGACAGCTTCTCCCTTGCGTATCGCTTCTATCAGGCTCTGCCAATGGCGGCGGATCAGCTCCACTGATTGGTCGCTGATCAGATAGAAGCCGCTCAGGGCGGGATTGGCCATCATGAACTCAGTGGAAGGCGCTGGCAGCAACCAAGGCCCCAACGCAGACTGCTCATCGAAAGCGGTACCGGCAAAAAGTGGATTGGCATTCTCTCCGTCATAGGTATAGAAATCCGCCACGGCTGATTCTGCCTGGGCTCCATCGATGACGGCGTACCTCTCACCCGCTTGCTCGCCAGCGAGCCAATCAGATAACGTCATAATACGGAAACCTCAATCAGTCGCTTGATCCTGCTGCGGTTGTCCGATGCATTGTCAGAGGTTGGAATCGTATTGAGCAAGGTATCGAAATCACCGCTCGTGGAAGAAACCACCCGATCGACCCTTAGCCTGGTCTGAGTCGGAAACAGCATTTCTGCTTCCCCCTTGAAGTGCGCAGCGTCACCCAGCAGACGGCCACCATGACCGGCAGGCAAGCGGATCTTCAACAAGGTATCGTTGACCCAGGCCCTGTCCGGTGAGGTACTCATGAATCCTGGCTCAACAACGATATTGCCCACCCCTGTGAACTGATCTTTGAGGGCTGCAAGCTCCGGCTTGTCCAGCGCCAGCCCCCGGTAGACGAAAGACAACTCAGGTGAGGCCGGCAATTTGGCCAGACCCGCCTCCACATCGGCAACATAGGCCTTCATTGCCTTATCAAATTCACCCGTAGATGTCGGCTCATCATTCAAATAGCTGCGACTAAGCAGGGTATCGATGGCCTCTCGCTGTTTGTAGGGGCGATCACGCAAATAGTTATTGAGCAATGTGTACCCTTGCGCCGAATAGTATCTAAGTGCTTCATCCGCTTTGGATATCTCTACCGTCGCCCACTTCTTTGCCGGCTTTATGCCTTCCCCTGTGGCCGCAACAGGTGGTGGCGGTGGCATCATTGGGCCTCCGGCAAGCTGGGGTGGGACGGGCGGTGGAGCTGGTGGGCCCCCGGCAGGCGGAGGTGGTACAGGTGGCGGGGCTGCTGGACAAGGCTTGGCCAGCGGCGCCATGGACTCCATGCTCTTGTGGATGGCCGGGGCTGGCAATGTTGCTGCTGGTGGTGTTGGCACCTCGACATTGCCTGGCTGGGTGGGGGCCTTGCCACCCCAACCAGAGCCAGAACCCGGGCTGCCGCCTGAATTCATCTTGATGGAGCCGCCACTGAGGGTAACGCCGCCGGCATCCAGCTTCACAAAGCTGCCGCCCACCTTGAGGGTCAACTCGGCGCCGGCTTCCATCACGATTTTCATGCCCGCCTTGTGGTGCACTTCACTGCCTGCATCGACCAGCAGCGACTGGCCCAGCTTCTGGTGCATCGAGGTATCGACCGTCAGGGAGTAGTCCGCCTTGATGTGGTCGCGCTTCTCGCCCTCCACCGTCAGGTGGTCGTTAGCCTTGATGCGGGTGACCCGCTCATTGTCGATATCGGTATGTTGGTCGTGTTTGATGTGCCAGGCGGCATTATTCTCGATAAGCACGTTCAGGTCTTTCTGACCGTGGATATAAATCTCTTCCTGCCCCGCCTGGTCTTCAAAGCGCAGTTCGTTGAAACCCTCCCCCTGATGAGTCTCGGTACGCAGCACGGTGCGGGTCTTGTTGGCTGGCAGCTCGTAGGGCGGCCGGTTGGTGGCGTGGTAGGTGCGACCGGTGATGATGGGCTGGTCGGGGTCCCCCTCCAGGAAGCTCACGATGACCTCGTGACCGATACGGGGTATCGCCATCATGCCGTACTGACCGCCGGCCCAGCCTTGCGAAACTCGCACCCAGCAGGAGCTCTGGTCGTTGCTCGAGCCGTAGCGGTCCCACGGGAATTGCAGCTTCACCCGGCCATGCTCGTCGCAGTAAATCTCCTCCCCGTCGGGGCCCACCACCATGGCGATTTGCGGGCCATCCACCATGGGCTTGTGAGGAGCCTCAGGGCTGCCGATGCGCGCCCGCCAGGTGGTGCTCGCTTTCACCACCCCGAATTCGTTGTGGTAGACGGTGGGGCCGCTGCCACCCTCCTCTTCCAGTGCCTGCGGCTGCAAGCCGGTGTGCTGGATGCGCACGATTTGCCAGTCGGTGTTGAGGCTGCCGTTGGGGTGTTCGGTGAGCGAGAAGCTCTGCCCTGGCAGCAAGGCGGCGCAGTTGGACTTAGCCAGGCCCGCCACCGCATCGTTGCGCAGCGCATCGAGCCGATGTTGTGCAAAGGCCTTGCCGCTCGGTTCCTGCTTGTAGCGGCCCGGATAGTCGAAGTGCTGGTAGGTATCGCGCTGGTGCTCGAGCTCACTGCCCTGCTTTTTGTGAGAGAGGCCGTAGGCAGGCGTCTTGAAGCTGTAGTCTTTGAGCTCCACATCCGACGGGCGTACCGCCTCGCGGTAGTGGAACTGGCGCACATAGGGACCTTGCTCCAGCGAGCGGTTACCGAGGTTGAAGAAGAGCTCGGGGCCTTGAGTCAATGCCGCCGCATCGTCTGCAAACACGATGCGGTGCTTGCCCGCTTCAAACTCGTGGAAGTAGAACATCCCCTCTTCGGCGGCGAGGCGGTTCACAAAATCGAGGTCTGTTTCGCGATACTGAACGCAGTACTCCCGTTTGGCGTGCTCGTTTTTCAACGCAAAGGCGTAGTCGGTGATGCCGTGCTCTTGCAACAGGATGGAGAGGATTTCATCGGGCTTTTGCGCCTGGAAGATGCGGGAGTTCTGGCGCAAAGAGAGCCGCCACAGGGCCGGCTGCACCGTGAGCTGATAGCGGGTGCGGCGAAAGCCGCTATCACCCTGCGCAAAGTCACTGACCACCCCGCACACCCGGCGTTGCAGCTCGCCGTTGTACCACACCAGCAGCTCGCACGGCTGGTCCAGCACGGCGCCAAAGTCGATATCGGGCTGGGCACTCGCCAGCTCCAGACGCAGGTTGAACGGCCGGTTCAGCCCTTCATCCAGCGCAAACTCGGCCACCACAAAGGTACTCTCGGGCAAGGCCCCCACCTTGACGGTAAATTGTAATCCTGTGCTGTCTGCCATGAAGCGCTCCTTAACCTGCCTGTCCACTGCCTGAGCCAATCACCACGCCGCCGCAGCCGACGGCGGTACCAATCGCAGTGATGGGTTGGCCGCCACACCGCAAAGTACGCTGGCGACCAGAGGTGCTGCGCGGACGGAGGGGATTGTCGGATTTATCGTAAGGGGCCCGCGGCTCGTCCTGCCGGGACGCCAATTTGCTACCGAGAAAACGCTCAGAGCTGACTGAAATCACGGGAGATGGGAAAAGCCCATCGCGCTCGATGAGCACGTCACCGGACGATGCAATGGTGGAACACATGACGACTGGCCTCTGTTGTGCTTTGCCATAAGGTCGCCTCGCAGCCATATGGCAAAACACAAAAGCTCCGACCGCATCCAGTTGAACAGGTCGGAGAAAACTTGCATGGGCCTGACGACAGCTGACACTGCCATCGTCAGGCCATGGGGTGCACTACAAGGAATAACGGCAAATAAGAGATCGAGAGTTAGGCCTCGATCGGTGCACGCCAGTCATCTGCACCGGAAGTACCGGCAACGGTGTGTTCCCAATCGATCTTGCGGTAGGCCATGGAGACCTGGATCAGCTGGGTGAAGTCAGACTTCGCCGGATCCTGGCAGTGCGGCATCTGGCAGTCGATGTCAACGATGGTGGCATCGGTCAGCACGGTAGAGAAGAAGTGCTCCTGCTTGCCCTCGACAGAGGTGCGGTACCACTTCAGGGTCACTTTCGGCAGCATTTCGCCGGACGCCAGCGAGTTGTACATCAGCGGCACGGCCTTGTTCAGCGCAACGGTGAACTTGAACGGTTTGTGGACACGCTGACCCGCAGGCTGACCGGATTGCGGGTCAGTCGGCACGGTCACGACGTGCTGGAACTCTTGTACCAGCATCTCGTCTTCGTGACCCTGCACGAAAATGTTGCCGACGGAATCGGAAGTGAAGGCACCAGCGGTGATATTGCCCTGGGTTTTACCTTCGATGCTGATATAACATGGAGTTGGCATGAGTTTGCTCCTGATTGGTTGAACGGTAATGACACTCGACCGAACCAGTTAGCAGCGACCATGCCACTCTTTTTTATATTTATTTTTCAAATGCTTAAGCAAAAAACTAGCAGCCCTGCCGGATACATGACGCAAAAAGTTGCAACCAGCAGACTATTGCACCATTATCTATTGCACTTACAGTGGAACATCTCGCCACCTACGCAACAAGTTGCTTAAAACAAACATAATCACTGCTTTTCATCCACATTGGCGACCAGCGCCATCTCCACGTTCAACCTGACCATCCCCTGCTTCAATGCCCATGAAATGGCCTGGCTCTTGCTGCTGGCCCCCAGCTTGCTGACCACATTGTTCAGATGAAACGTCACGGTACGGGGAGTGATCCCCAGGATCTGGGCAATATCGCTCACCTGCTTGCCCTCCGCCGCCCAGCGACACACCTCCAGCTCCCGCAAACTCAGCGCATCGTGCGGTGACAGACTCGCCAGACAGACACGGGCCACCGCCTCAAAAATATGCATGGAGAGCCAGCTGATAAAGGGCACCGCAGAGAGCCATTGCTGTCGGGTGCGAGGCGTACTGGTGATAAAAGAGAGCAAGCCGACATGACCGTTGGCACCGTGCCAGGGCAGGGTGATGCCATCGCAAATGCCGTACTCGCTGGCCAGCTGCATCACCTCCCGGCCTTGCTCATCACAACGCGCCTCATCGTTCACCACATCGGCCCACAGAATGGGGGTGCTCCTGGTCATGGCGCACTTGACGATGGGGTCGATGGCAAAGAAGCCGCTGCTGGTGTAGGTATCAACCCAGGCCTGCGAACAACCGTTGAAGATGATTACGTCAGGACGCTGGATGGTACTGGGAAAGATCAGGGCCAGGCGAAAATAGTCGAATCCCATGCGCCCGCTTAGCTCGCGCAGCAAGGTCACTATGGTGCGCTCGTCAGCGGCCGTCTCGAACTGGGCGATGAGCTCCAGCGCGTGCAGGGTATTCATTTCTGGGGTATGAGGATCATGCACAAGGTAGGCCAGCCAAACATGGAAACATGCCAAATGTTAACAAGCGTCAACAGATGACACACTCCGGCAGGTCGGAAAATCAGAACTCTCCCACACTTTATGCTATCGAACCGTATTTTTTGTAATGAAATGCTACAGAAAAACAAAATTGTTCCACGTGCGACCAGTCATGACTCCTACGGATGTTAATCATTGCAACATTCGTCATTGCTGACCTCTCACCGGCGGACCAACAGTCCTCCACGCTGCCTGCATCAAGCAGCAGAAGGAGTCCAAGTTGTGGCGGATGAGCCAGCGAGACGAGATACCTACCGAGCTGTGCGAATATCAGGGCCAACGGAGACGATCAAGACGCTGGTTGTCCGGCGATAGTCTCGCAATGAACGCAGAGAAAACAGGCAGGAAAATCGCAAGCGTCAGCCTTGGCCAACTGCCTGAAAAACGTGGATAAAGATGGCTTGACCAATCAGAGGCAGAATGACGGCGGGGATTTGAATAGCAAAAAGGCCATCCTTTCGGATGGCCTTTTTGGCTGAATAAATGGCGGAGGAGGTGGGATTTGAACCCACGGATGGTCGCCCATCGCCGGTTTTCAAGACCGGTGCATTCAGCCGCTCTGCCACCCCTCCGCGACAGTGCGGCGAATATTACCCATGGCGATTGCCCTTGTAAATCCCCTCGCCGCTTGTTTGCCGATTTATTGGGCTAAATGACGCACAAAGCCGCCAATTTGAGCATAACCAGCGCTTTTTCAACCAGATAACTTGACTTGAAAACAGACTCACCCACTATAGTCAGCATCACGAAATCCCCAGCAAGATGGACTTATGAAAATCAATCATGCCCTGCTTTGCGCCCTGTCGGGTGCCACCCTGCTTGCGGCGCCGGTTCAGGCAAGCGAACTGACCAAGAGCGACGTGGAACAGATAGTGCGCGACTATCTGGTCAAGAACCCGGAGATCCTGGTCGAGATGTCCAACGCCCTGCGCGCCAAGCAGGAGAGCCAGCAGGCAGCCAACGACAAGACCTTGATCAAGGCACACGCCAAGCAGCTCTATAGCAACCAGGATCCGGAGAGCGGCAATCCCAAGGGCAGCCTGACCGTGGTCGAGTTCTTCGACTACAACTGCGGCTACTGCAAACGCGCCCACCCGCTGATCAAGCAGCTGCTGGCGGAAGACAAGGACATTCGCTACATCTACAAGCAGTTCCCAATCCTGAGCGAAACCTCCTACTTCGCCGCCCGCGCCGCCCTGGCAGTACAGCTGGGTCAGCCCGACAAGTATCAGGCCTTCCACGAGAAGCTGTACGCCCATCAGGGCCCGCTGGCCGACGAGGCACAGGTGAAGCAGCTGGCGGAAGCAGCTGGCGTCAACTGGAGCAAGGTTGAAGCCAAGATCAAGGATGGCAGCATCGATCAGAATCTCGGTACCAACCGGGCGCTGGCCGAAGCCATGAGCATCTCGGGCACACCGGCCTTCATCATCGGCGATCAGATCCTGCGCGGCGCCCCCCGTGATCTGGCCAGCCTGAAAGGCTTCATCAAGGATGTGCGCGCCGGCAAGAGCATTCAGTAATCCCGTTCCGGCACATAAAAAACGCCCCGGCATGCCGGGGCGTTTTTTATTCAGGCTTCACATCCTCAGGCTTGGTAGCCGTTCGGATTCTGGCTTTGCCAGCGCCAGGTATCCACCATCATCCGCTCCAGACCGCGCTCGGCCTGCCAGCCCAGCTCGGCACGGGCCTTGTGCGGTTCGGCCCAGCACTCGGCGATGTCGCCGGGGCGACGGGGCTTGATCTGGTAGGGAATGGTGCGACCGCTGGCCGCTTCAAATGCCTTGATCATCTCCAGCACCGAATAGCCCTGACCGGTACCCAGGTTGTAGGTAAAGACGCCGGTATCCGACGCGATGCGCGCCAGTGCTTTTAGGTGACCGATGGCGAGATCCACCACGTGAATGTAATCGCGCACCCCGGTACCGTCCGGCGTCGGGTAGTCGTTGCCAAACACCCCCAGCTCCTTGAGCTTGCCCACGCCGACCTGACTGATATAGGGCAGCAGGTTGTTGGGGATGCCGTTGGGATCTTCACCAATCAGGCCGCTCTCGTGGGCACCGACCGGGTTGAAGTAGCGCAGCAGCACGATGGCCCAGCGCGGATCGGACTTGGCGAGATCGCGCAGGATCTCTTCGACCATCAGCTTGGAGCGGCCATAAGGGTTGGTGGCGCTGGTGGGGAAATCTTCCCGCAGCGGTACCGAAGCCGGATCGCCGTAAACGGTGGCCGAGGAGCTGAATACCAGCCGGAACACGCCGGCGTTGGCCATCTCTTCACACAGCACCAGGGTGCCGGTGATGTTGTTCTGGTAATAGGTGAGCGGGATCTGGCTCGACTCGCCGACTGCCTTGAGCCCGGCGAAATGGATCACCGACTCGATCTGGTGGACGGCAAACAGCTGTTGCAGGCAGGCCCGGTCCAGCACATCCCCTTCGACGAAGATGACCGGCTTGCCGGTGATCCGCTCGACCCGTTTGAGCGATTCGGGAGAAGAGTTGGAGAGGTTGTCCAGCACCACGACCTGCTGCCCGATGTTCAAGAGTTCAACCAGAGTATGGGAGCCGATATAGCCGGCGCCCCCTGTGACCAGAATTGTCATTTTGTATCCCGTGTTCGACTGAAACTGGGGGCAGAGTCTACCCGTCCAGCCTTCTCAGGAAAAGAGCAGGATGCCAATGACACCCTCAATAGTCGACGCTGACATCCCCGCTGGCGGTGCAGGAACAGGCCAATGCCACCCCGCGTTCGAGATCCTGTGCGCTCAGGGTCATCACGCTCTGGCGCTCGATTTTGCCCTCCGTGGTACAGCGACAGGCCCCACAGACCCCGGCACGGCAGGCCGCCATCATGGTCTCCCCCGCCCCCTCGAGCGCTGCCAGCAAGGTCTGACCCGGCAGGATCTTGACCTTCTTGCCGCTCTTTTTAAGGGTCAGCCAGAAGTGGTCGCTGCCGGTCGTAACTGGCGCTGCACTCGATGTAGCAGCAGGCAGACCGAATGACTCCTGGTGCAACTGCGCTGCCGGCAGTCCCAGCTCCGCCAGCATGGTGCAGACGGCGGTCATGTAGGGGGCTGGGCCACACAGATAGACGTGGCGCGCCAGCAGGTCTGGCGCCAGTTCCCTCAGCATCTCCGATGTGAGCCGACCAACCCAGGGACAAGCCGTCGGCGCCTCTTCCCCTACTTTCTCCAGCACTAAAGCGTGGCGCACGCCGGAATGGGCAGCGGCCAGCGCAGCCAAGTCATCTGCGAAGATCACATCCTCCGGCGAGCGGGCACTGTGAATGAAGCGAATGTCTGCATCCGGCCGTTTGGCCAGCTCGTCCCGCAGCATGGCCCACATGGGGGTGATGCCGGAACCGGCGCTCAAGAGCAGCGGCTGCTCGCAGGGCAAGGCAGTCAGGTTGAAGTCGCCGAAGGGGCCATCCACCCGGATCTCGTCCCCCACTTGCAGGGTCTGGTGCAGATGGTGGGAGACCAGTCCGACATCCTTGATAGTGACCTGCCAGCAGGCATCCTGCGGGCTGGAAGAGAGGGTATAGGCACGGCAGTGGGGCTTGCCGTCAATCTCGGTGTGCAGCGTCACACACTGGCCAGCCAGCACGGCAGGCAGGTTGCCCGTCTGCGGCACGAACTGCCAGCTCGCTACATCGTGGGTATCCGCCCGGCGGCCGATGCACCTGAGGGTGAGGGAGGTGGAGGTCATCGCAAGGCTCCTCTTGTTGAAAAATGTTGGACAGGTGTCGTTAAAAAAAGGCGAGCCATCAGGCTCGCCAAAGGCTTACAACATGCTGAGCGTGTAAGGCGGATGTGGCGCCGCTCAGGCCGCCAGGATCTCAGCGAGATCGGCTTCGGCCGTGGTGGTTCCTTTCAGGCCAAATTGCTCTTCCAGCACCTTGAGCAGAGCCGGGGTGAGGAAGGCCGGGGCGGTCGGGCCGGTACGGATGTCTTTCACGCCCAGCGCCAGCAGGGTGAGCAGAATGACGATGGCCTTTTGCTCGAACCAGGAGAGCACCAGGGTCAGCGGCAGATCGTTGACGCCGCACTCGAACGCCTCGGAGAGCGCCAGCGCCAGCTGGATGGCGGAGTAGGCATCGTTGCACTGACCCACGTCCAGCAGACGGGGAATGCCGCCGATATCGCCGAAGTCGAGCTTGTTGAACTTGTACTTGCCGCAACCCAGGGTCAGCAGCAGGCTGTCCTGCGGGATCGCCTTGGCAAACTCGGTGTAGTAGGCGCGCTCTGCACGGTCACCGTCACAGCCACCGACCAGGAAGAAGTGGCTGATTTCGCCGGCCTTAACCTTGTCGATCACCGCTGGGGCAGCCTGCATCAGGGCGTTGCGGGCAAAGCCGATGGTGATGAAGTGCTCGAGCTCAACGTGTTTGAAGCCTTCCAGCGCTTGCGCCTTGGCGATCACGGCGGAGAAATCTTCCCCTTCCAGATGGGTCACGCCCGGCCAGCCGACGATGGAGCGGGTGAAGATGCGATCCGAGTAGTTGCCCACGTTCGGGTCGATGATGCAGTTGGAGGTCATCACCACGGCGCCCGGGAAGTTGGCAAACTCCTTCTGCTGGTTCTGCCAGGCGGAGCCATAGTTACCCACCAGGTGTGGGTACTGCTTGAAGAAGGGGTAGGCCAGCGCCGGCAGCATCTCGCCATGGGTGTAGACCTTGATGCCGGTGCCCTTGGTCTGCTCCAGGATGAGCTTAAGATCCACCATGTCGTGACCGGAGACCAGGATGCACTTGCCCGGTACCGGAGTGACGCGAACCTGGGTCGGCTCGGGGTGGCCGAAAGCGGTGGTTTCACCGAGATCCAGCATCTCCATGATCTTGAAGTTGAGCAAGCCAATCTCCATGGCGCACTTGAACAGCGGATCCAGATCGCTCGGATCCGTGCCGAGCCAGCTCATGATGCGATGGAATTCGGCGGCTACTCCAGCATCCTGCTGATCCAGCACCCGGGCGTGCTCCATGTAGGCGGCGGCGCCCTTGAGGCCGTAGAGGCAGAGCAGGCGCAGCCCCATGATGTCTTCGTTGACCTCGTTCTTGCCGCGGTTGACTGCGGTCTGCGGCGCCTGGGCCAACTGGGCCAGCAGATCGGCACCCGGCTCGAAGCGGGCGGCAGCGGAAAGTGCATCGGCCTGTACCGCCAGCGGTGCCAGCTTGGCGGCCAGTTGCTGACGATAGGTCAGCGCCTGGTTGACATACGTCACGATGCGGGCGGAGTCGAAGTTGACGTTGGTGAGGGTGGCGAAGAAGGCCTTGGGCACGAAGGCGTCGATCTCGCTGTCGACGATGCCGTGCTCGCGGGCCGCCAGCGCCCAGGCGCTGAGCCCCTGCAGGGTATAGATCAGCACATCCTGCAGATCCGAGGTTTCCGCCGTCTTGCCGCACATGCCTTGTGCATAGGCGCAGCCGTTGCCTGCCGGGGTACGAATTGTCTGTTCACATTGCACACAAAACATCATGCCTCTCCTAATTAGACATTTCAGTTGCTTGTTTTGTGGCGATTCTATTCCTACGGCTCAGAACTTAATAGGCATTCAATTTGCCAATTCAATTTTCATTGATGCAGATCAAAAACAAAAAAGCCGCCCAAACAGGGCGGCAAGCGGGTGGATAAAAGGAGAGACAACTCAGGTTTGCAACAGAACACGATAACGGAACGGGTCGGGCTCGCGTCTGGTCAGGCAGATCCAGCCCTTCACTTCATCAAGCCGGCATACTTCGCAGCGTCCGGCCTGGTTAACTATCAGGCTAAATAAGCTCGCAGCATCCAGACCAGTTTCTCCTGCTGCTGCACGTAGTCGGAGAGAATGGACGCAGTCCCTTCATCACCGGTATCGGCGGCCTGCCCCAGGATACGGCGCTGAGCCACCAGCAGTTCGCGGAAACTCTCCAGCAGGGATTCGACGCAGGCACGACCATCGTGCAGCCCCTTCTGCTCGGGAATGGCGGAAACTTTCAGGTAGTCGCTGAAGCTGTGCAGCGGCACGCCATCCAGGGTCAGGATGCGCTCTGCCAGAGCATCGACCTTCAGCAGCAGGTCGTTGTATATCTCTTCAAACTTCAGGTGCAGCTCGAAGAACTGGTTGCCGCGGATGTTCCAGTGGAAGCCGCGAACGTTCATGTAAAGGATCTGGTAGCTGGCCAGCAACTTGTTCAGCTCGGCGGCCAACGCTTGTGATTGAACGGTATCAAGACCAATCGGACTCTTCATGTTTCACCTCCAGATTTGACGACCAGGTCATCTTAGAACTCATCAGACTCAAAAGGTAATAGTTAAGATCTAACTGATTGATAGAGTACGGCTATCATCCGTGTAGCCTGCCGGCAAGGCGGCTCATTCAGGCTGCCGCTCGATGTAGAGAAGCACCTCCCCCAGCTGGATGCCGAACTTGCTGATGGCAGCCCGGTTGAGCAAGCGATTTTCATCCAGCAGATACATCCAGTCATCGAAACTCACCCGCACCACGCTGCCGTCAGGCAGCGCCAGATCGAGCAGATAGCGCCAGTTGAGGGCAAAGCCTGCCGTCTTGCCTACCGCCTCCCCCACCACGTCGGCCGCCGTGCCGCGCCAGTGACCATCCGCCCCCTTGCTCAAAAACCAGGTGCGGGTCTGCTGGCGCCCGTCATCAAAGTAGAACTGCTCGAACAGCTCCCCCTTACCCCCCTGCCAGTGCCCGCGCATCTCCACCCGAAAACGGCTGGTCACCTCGCCGCTGCGATCGGTCACCAGACCGTGCGCCGTCAGCTTGCCATTGAAGAAGCGAGCGAGATCCCATTCGGGGCCCTGACCGCGATAATCCTCCAGACTGCTGCCACAACCAGCCAACAGAAGCAGTGGCAACAACATCAGGTAGCGCCAGGCGTGGATGTATTTCATGAATCCCTTTTGCATCAGCGCTCTCCCCGCAGGCGGCGGGTGAGCGCCGGATCACGGCTCCCTTGTGCCAGCCAGATGGCAAGAAAGGCCGCCGAAAATTGTGGATCGGCGAGGGTGCCGAGCGGCTTGTCCCGCCACCAGAAATGGCCTGCGCCGCCCCTGTCGACATAGAAGGTAAGCCGGTCACCCACCTGGACGTCGGGCCAGAGCGTGGCGAGCTGACCAAGCCAGCCCTGGCGCTGCTGTTCACTGCCAAGCCCCAATCGCTGCCACTCGGCGGCGGTGGCGCTCAACAGATCTTCCCGCTCGATGGCTCTGGCGTAGGTGAGGCTGAGCGCCTGAGGATAGTGACCCGGCCGATAGCGGCCGTTCTCGCTGTAGAGGGTGGCATCATAGAGCTTGAACCAGAGCCAACTCATCTCGCCGCGCCCGACCGGCTGCAACTGCTGCCAGGGAGTAACCAGAGCTTGCCCGGTCTGGGCGAAAGGGGTCAGCGGTAGGCTCAAGCCTGCCAGCAGCAGGCTAATTCCACCCCATGTGCCAATGGGCGGGATCTTCGAGTTCATGCCAGTCCATCTCCTGTTCCTGCAGCGTGTTGATGTCCTGCATCACCACCTGCTGCAGCTGCCCCTGCGCGTCGCGCTGACAGGCCACCACCAGATAGAAACGCTCGGTCAGCTCGTGCCGGCTCTCTTTGGTCCATTTGGAAAACAACAAGGTGTCGGTCGAAAAGGTGTTCATCTCGCTTCACCCTCCAGCTTGACCGTTACCCACAGGAGTACGGGTAACCACCACATCCAGATCACCGCCAGCAGTGCCGCACTGATCCCGATGCCCCAAGGTAAGTGTACTGCCCCCATGGCAGCTCCCGCCACATAGGAGGAGGCCCCCCCCACCATGCCGAACAACCCCTGCTGCCAGCGCGGCAAGGGCCGCAACCAGCGCAGGCCGTGGCAGAGGGTCAGGGCAAAACCGCACCAGAGCAGCACCAACCAGAGTGGAAAACCGGTGTTGAAATAAAACAGCCCGAGTTGCCAGAGCAGGGCATCGAGCAGGCTGCCGGCAAGGGCGACCGGGATGAGCCGCCAGTCGTGCCAGCGGCGAGGAGAGAAGAGAAAATGAAGCAGCAGCAGTGCCAGCAGCGGACCCGGCTGCTGCCACTTCACCGCCAGCAACCAGTAGAGGTTGAACCCCAGCAGATGGGCCCACTGCCACATGATCAGCGACCGCCGACGGGCAGATCTCCACTCCAGCCGAGTGGGCCCGGTTTGGCCGCTTCCAGCTGCACCAGGCTGATGGTGCGCTCCCAGAAGCCCCCTTCACAGTAGGCGAAATAGAAGTGCCACAAGCGGATGAAGTCCTGGCTGTAGCCGAGGGCTGGCAGCTCGGGCGCCAGCGCCAGGAAGCGCTCGCACCAATCAGCCAGAGTACGGGCGTAGTGGTGGCCGTGATCGTGCAGCCGCACCAGCTGCATGTCGGTCTCGCGCGCCAGCAGCCCCGCCATCTGGGAGACGCTCGGCAGGCAGCCGCCGGGGAAGATGTAGCGCTGGATGAAATCAACCCCGCGCAGATACTGGGTATGGCGCTGGTCGGCAATGGTGATGGCCTGAATGAGCAGGCGACCACCGGGTTTGAGCAGCCGCGATAGCTGGCGGAAATAATCGGGCAGGAAGGCGTGGCCCACCGCCTCTATCATCTCGATGGAGACCAGCTTGTCGTAGCTGCCCTCCAGCTTGCGGTAGTCCTCCAGCAGCAAGGTGATGCGATCCCCCAGCCCCTCCCGCGCAATCCACTCCTTGGCGTAATCGTGCTGGGCCTGGGAGATGGTGGTAGTGGTCACCCGGCAGCCGTAGTGACGGGCCGCATAGACGGCGAGGCCGCCCCAGCCGGTACCGATCTCCAGCAGATGATCGTCGGGGCCGAGCGCCAGCCGCTCGCAGATGGTACGCAGCTTGGCCTGTTGCCCCTCTTCGAGAGTGGCCTCGGCATGGGGATAGATGGCGCTCGAGTACTGCATGTGGCTGTCGAGAAAACCCTGATAGAGGGTGTTGCCGAGATCGTAATGGGCGGCGATGTTGGAGCGCGACCCGGTCAGGGTATTGCGGTTAAGCCAGTGACGCACCTTGTTGAACGGGAAACTGAGCCAGCCGAGGCGCCGCTCAAGGGAATCGAGCAGCGCCAGGTTACGGGCCAGCAAGCGCACCAGTGCCACCGGATCCGGGCTGGTCCAAAGCCCCTCCACCCAGGTTTCCCCGGCGGCGATGCTGCCCCCCAGCAGCAGGCGGCGATAGAAGGCCGGATCCTGCACCACCAGCTCGGCGTGCAAATCGGTGCCCGCCACACCAAAACTGTGGCGCTCAGTGCCATCCCGCAGCAACAGCTGGCCATGTTCGAGGCGCCCCAGCAGATTGAGCAGCAGTTGCCTGGCCCCCTTGTCGATGAAAGAGGCAGAGAGGGTTGATTGCACAAGTTCCATTAGCGGCTCTCCGGATGGCTAAAAATGGGTGTTCGTTTGATAAAAAGACGCAGGGCCTGCCAGTAGATCCCGAGCAGCACCTTCATGGTCATCCAGGGCCAGCGGGCCAGCAGGGCCACCAGCCCCTTGCGCGACAGCGGCGCCCGGCGCAGCGCCAGGGTGGCGTCAAACAGCTTTGCCTCGCCGGATACGGGATGACTCTCGATGTGGATCAGTGTCTCCTGCGCGGGCGGACGAATGCGCCAGTGGTAACGCATCGCCAGCCCCATGAAGGGTGAGACGTGAAAATCCTTGTTGTGAGGGGCCAGCGCCGCCAGATCCAGCAGGTAGTAGTGGCGCTCGTTCCAGGGGGTGTTCGACACCTCCGCCAGCAGATAGCGAGCCTCTCCCTGCCGGTAGCAGAAGTAGAAGTTGACCGGGCTGAAGTAGAACCCCAGACAGCGCACGTTACCAAGCAGCAGCACCCGCCCCTCGGGCTCGGCATCGCCACCCAGTTCGCTCACCTTCTCCCACACCGCCTGCTTGAGCGGCCCCTCGCTGCCACGCAGATAATCGTCACGGTGAAACGAGAGCAGCCCTGCTCGCTCTACCCCGAACCAGCACCCGCGATCGAGTTGTGACAACTCGTCGAGATCCAGCCCCAGCATGAAAAGGTTGTAGGAGAAGGCATGGGCGCGCGGTGCAAAGCGGCGGTGGCGCACCGACCCCTGCCAGATGGCGCTGAGGGTACCGGTCATGGCCTCGGCACTCGCCTCTTGTCCTACCAGGACTGCCCCCTTCATAGCTCGGCCCCGAACCGTCTGGCCACGTCCAGCGCGCTGCGCACCCCATCTTCGTGAAAGCCGTTGTACCAGTAGGCGCCGCAGAAGTGGGTGTGCTGCTGGCCGCAGATCTCCGCCCGCCGCTGCTGGGCGGCAATAGAGGCCTGATTGAACACCGGATGGTGATAGACAAAGCGGCGCAGCACCTTGCTCTCGTCCACCTTGCCCTCGGGATTGAGACTCACGCAGAAGGGCTGCGGCGAGCTCACTCCCTGCAATATGTTCATGTTGTAGCTCACCAACGGCCGCGCCCCGTCATCCTCACCCAGCTGATAGTTCCAACTGGCCCACGCCTTGCGGAGCACCGGCAAGCAGCGCACATCGGTGTGCAGCCAGACGTCGTTGGCCTGATAGGGCATGGCACCGAGAATGGCCTGCTCCCGCTCACCCGGATCCGCCAGCAACGCCAGCGCCTGATCGCTGTGACAGGCGAGGATCACCTCGTCAAACCGCTCCTCGCCGTAGCTGCTCTGGATCAGCACGCCGTCCGCCTGGCGCCGGATCCCCTGCACCGGACAGGCCAGACGAATGTGAGCCTGCCAGCCGGCCGTCAGCGGGCCGATATATTCCCGCGAGCCGCCAGGGATCACGTACCACTGAGGCCGGTTGGCCACCTCGAGCAGCCCGTGGTTGGCAAAAAAGCGCAGGAAGAAGCCCAGCGGAAAGGCGCGCATATCGGCCAGGGTCGACGACCAGATGGCGGCCCCCATCGGCAAAATGTAGTGGCGGGCGAAGTAGTCGCTGAACTCCCCCACCTGCAGAAAATCCCCCAGGGTCAGCTCGGCGCCCTCGCCCTGATGTTGACCATCGGCCAGCCAGGCCCGCGCCTCGCGGTTGAAGCGCAGGATCTCGGCGACGAAGCCGTAGAAACGGGGGCTCAACAGGTTGCTGCGCTGGGCAAACAGGGTATCCAGGTTGTGACCGTTGTACTCCAGCCCCTGCGAGCTTTTCACCGAGAAGCTCATCTCGGCCGGCTGCCGCGCCACCCCGATCCGCTCGAGCAGCCGCAGGAAGTTGGGGTAGGTGCGGTCATTGAAGACGATGAAGCCGGTGTCGATGGCATAGCTTCGCCCCGCCTGGTGGACGTCGACGGTGGCAGTGTGGCCACCCAGGGTCGGCGCCGCCTCAAACAGGGTGATGTCGTGCAGCTTGTGGAGCAGGAAACCGGCGGTGAGACCTGAAATGCCGGAACCGACGATGGCGATCTTTTTCTTCATTAAGGGCGTCCTTTCGATACGAGTGCGCGGCCAAGGCGCAGCCAGAGCCCCGTCGGCAGCGCGCCGAGCAGGCGCAGCAGCCAGATGAAACGGCGGGGAAAGTGGATCTGGTGACGACTGGCGGCGAGCCCCACCATGATGGCGCGGGAAGCCTCTTCCACCGTCACCAGGCAGGGCATGGCAAAATCATTTTTAGCGGTGAGCGGCGTCGCCACGAAACCGGGGCGGATCAGGGTCACGCCAATCCCTTTGCCGGCCAAATCGAGACGCAAGGTATCCGCCAGATAGTCGAGGGCCGCCTTGGAGGCGCCATAGGCTTCGGCCATGGGCAGCGGCAGCCAGCTTACCGACGAGCTGACGATGGCAAGGCGCCCGCCCGCCCCGAGCAGCGGCAAAAAAGCGGCCAGGGCATGACCGGTGGCAACGAGGTTGGTCTCGATGACCCTAGCAAACAGGGCGCCGTCAAACCCCTCGGCTACATCCATATACTCGCAGTTGCCGGCATTGAGGATCACCAGATCAACCTGCGGCAAGCAGGCGGCCGCCTCGCTCACGGCGCTTGCATCGCGCCCGTCAAACTGCAGCGGTGTGATGTCGTGACGACCCAGTGCCAGCAGCCGCTCGCCATCGCGACCACAACCCCACACCTGCCAGCCTGCACGCCGATAATCGAGCGCCAGCTGAAAGCCGATGCCCGAGGTGGCTCCGGTAATCAGCACCCTGCCGCCACTCATGCGCCCAGCCTCCCCTTGATGGTGCGCACCAGGGGGCCTATCAGCGGCAACTGCTCGTAGAGCATGGCGCCCAGATCGAAGTAGTCGCGATGCAGGCACACCTTGCCCGCCTCATCGAACTCCAGGCGGGTTGCCCCCTCCACCGTCACCGGCGCACCGCCACGCAATCTGGGATGGGAGAAAGTCATGGTCCAGCCGAGCCAGGCCTGGCGCCCCTGCAGCAGCTGGCTGGTGATGACGAAACGGCAGTAGGCCAGACGCTGATAGAGGACGGCAAAATAGTCGGTGAGCGCCGCCAGCCCCTCAATGCGGTGAGCAGGATCGGTAAAGACCACCTCGTTTGAGTAAACCTCCGGCAAACGGTGCAGCTCGTCTCTGCTTAGCTGCTGATAGAGGGCCACAAAGCGGGCCAGCGACTCATCCATGCTATTTCTCCAGGGCGCGAAACATCTCGATGGCTCTCACCCGGGCAACGGCGTGGTCCACCATGGGGGCCGGATAATCGTGTCGCCCCTTGAGCCGCAACCAGTCGTGGGGCTGATGCAGATAGGCGGCAGGCAGATCAGCCAGCTCAGAGACCCAGATACGAATGAACTCCCCTTGCGGATCAA
Organism: Aeromonas sp. DNRA1; assembly: GCF_963888745.1. Taxonomy (NCBI): domain Bacteria; kingdom Pseudomonadati; phylum Pseudomonadota; class Gammaproteobacteria; order Aeromonadales; family Aeromonadaceae; genus Aeromonas; species Aeromonas sp. DNRA1. The sequence goes on from NZ_CAWPKQ010000001.1 coordinate 1,093,156, forward strand.
ACCGTTGCCCCTGGGTGGTGGGGTTGAACACCCGGAAATAGGGCGCCGCATCGGCCCCGGTCCCCGCCGCCCATTGCCAGCCACCGTTGTTGGCCGCCAGATCGCCGTCGATCAGTCGGCTCATGAAATAATCCTCCCCGAGCCGCCAATGGATGTGCAGATCCTTGGTGAGAAAGCTCGCCACTATCATTCGCAGCCGGTTGTGCATCCAGCCGGTGGCGTTGAGGCAGCGCATCGCCGCATCGACGATGGGGTAGCCGGTTCGTCCCTCACACCAGGCGGCGAAGGCATCCGGGTCCCAGCTCCACGGCAGGGCCGCCGTCTCCGGCTTGAAGGGCCGATTCATGGAAAGGGTCGGGATCAACAGCAGCAGGTGGCGATAAAACTCGCGCCAGATCAGCTCATTGAGCCAGACAAAGCCGGGCTGAGCCTTCGACTGGGGCCGGTAGCCAAGGCGCTGCTGGAGCGCCGCCACGCACTGGCGCGGGCTGATGATGCCGGCAGCCAGATAGGGGGAGAGCACGGAGGTACCCGCGATGGCAGGGAAATCCCGGGTCTCGCCATAGTCGAGCACCGCCTGCTCCAGAAAGTCATTCAGACGGCGGCTGGCCTCGGCCTCCCCCACCGGCCAGCGGGGGTCTGCCGTCAGTTCGCCAAGGGCGGCATCGACGAAGTCCCGCGCTGCCAGCGGCTGCCACGGCAGCGGCTCACCACGAGCAGTGGGCGCGCGATGAATGACGAAACCATCCTCATCGAGCGCTTTGAGCCAGGCGCGGCTGAAGGACGTGAAAACCTTGAACATCTCGCCAGAGCCGGTCAGCACCCGCCCAGGCGGCAGCACGCAGCAGCCGTTGAGCCAATGACAACCCACCGCCTGCTCCGCCAGCGCGGCGGTGACGGCCTGGTCCCGACGCAGCTCATCGCTCTCGATGGCTTGATTGGCGTAGAGCTGGGTTACGCCCAGCTCGCGGCAAAGCTCTGCCAGCGCTGCTGGCACCTCGGCAAAGGTCTCCACTCGCAGCACATGGAGCGGGATGCCGAGCGCCGCCAACTCGCGGCCCAGCACATCGACCTGCGCCAGCAAAAAGCGCTGACGGACCGGGGCCAGCTTGTGCTGCTGCCACTGGGTGGGGGAGAGGATAAAGAGCGCTGCGACCGGCTCATCATCGGCGCAACCATGCCGCAGCGCCGGGTTGTCGGCAAGGCGCAGATCGCTGCGAAACCAGACCAGCTTCATGATTTTTTCCTCCCGCATCCGCTGGCGCCACCCGCTGCGGGCCTGCCCGCCATCGCCTCGGCAAGGCTTGCCTGCCAGCCGTGGGCTTGCAGCCACTCGCCATCGTAGAGGCGCCCCAGCTCACCAAAGAAGCGGGTACCGGCTGGCCAGTCGGCAGCCAGCTCCTGTTTGCCAAGCCCAGCCCCCAGCAGCACCAGCCAGGGAGTAACCGCACGCCCCTCCAGCAGGCTGGCATGGCGCGGCTCCACCGCCCCCAGCAGTTGCACCTCATGACCCTGACCGATCAGCTCGTAGGCAGCCCAGACCAGATCGAGCTGGCCCACCTGTCCCCAGCTCGCCAAGGTGACCGGCATGCCCTTCTCCTGCTCGATCAGGTGGCGGGCAAAGCGGGTGTGCAGCCAACCGAGCCACACCTGTTGCAGCAGCTCACCATCCGGCCGCTCGCGCCACAGCCCGAGCAACCGCTCCACCAGCGGCTGCAGCACCCGGCTGCGCACCAGCTCGAACGGGTAGCTCGCCAGCAGGTCGTTCAGCTCGGCCTCTGCCTTGCGCTGGTTGAAAGCGAGCAGCGCCTGACTGAACTGCTCCAGGGTTTGCTGCCAGTGATCGCTCACCGGCTGGGCCTGGGGTTCGCTCAGGAGTCCCTTCACCTGTCCGATGCTCACCCCCCGCTCCAGCCAGCTCAGGATTTCGCCTATCTGGCGAATGTCCTGCTCGCTGTAGAGGCGGTGGCCCTTCTCGGTGCGGGCCGGCTGCACCAGCCCGTAGCGACGCTGCCAGGCGCGCAGGGTCACGGCGTTGACGCCGGTGAGGCGGGAGACCTCGCGAATGGGGTAGATCCCCTCCTCCGGCGAAGAAGAAGCGGCGTGCGGTAAATCAGACATAACGACATCCAGCAAAGGTTGAGGGAGAGGCCCCGGCCATCCGCCGGGGCCTGCACAGAACATTCAGAGCCCGTAGCGCAGTTTCAGCGTGTCGGGATGGGGATTGAGATATACCTGCTCGGCGAGATAGGGGTTGGGGTATTCGCGCAGGTAGTGGCGGATCAGGGTGAGCGGCACCAGCAGCGGAAAGACGCCGGTACGGTACTTGTCGATGGTGTCGCACAGTTCCTGCTTCTGGGCCGGGGTCAGCACCCGCTTGAAGTAGCCCTGCAGGTGCATCAGCACATTGGTGTGGCTGCGCCGGTTGGCCCGCAGGGTCAGCGCCGCCATCAACCCCTTGATGTAGCTGTCGGCCACCTGCTGCAGGTCGGCCTTGGCCAGGTTGCCGAGCAGCTTGCCAAGCGCCCGGTAGTGGGTGGTGGCGTGGGAGAGCACCAGATACTTGTAGCGGGAGTGGAAGCGGATCAGCGCAGAGGCGGTGATGCCGCGCGCACAGAGCTGCTGCCAGTCGTGGTAGGCAAAGACCCGCAGCACGAAGTTTTCCCGCAGGATGGGATCGCACAGGCGGCCATCCTCTTCGACCGGCAACAGGGGATTGGCCTCCATCAGCGCCTTGGCAAACAGGCCGACCCCCTCCTTGGCACTCCCCTCGTTGTTAGCGCCATAGATCCGCACCCGCTCCATGCCGCAGCTGGGGGATTTGGCGCAGAGGATGTAGCCGGAGATGAAGTCGAGCTGGCGCGCCTTCTGCTCGCTGAAGGCGATGAGCTGGTCGGTGACGTCGAAGCTGCCGTTGCTCGCCTCGGCGCGGATCTCGCCGTGGCGCTTCACCAGCCGGATGGCGGCGCGGGGCGCCCCCAGGCCAATGGCCATCTCGGGACAGACGGGGTGATAGTCAAAGTGGGCACCGAGATCCCGCTCGCAGAAGCTGGAACGCTTGTGGCCCCCGTCGAACCGTACCTCCTGCCCCAGCAGGCAGGCGCTGATACCAACCTTGATCTTGTACATATCATCACTCCTTGTATAAGTCTGAATCAGTTATAGCAGTTATACAAAAAAATGGAAGCTGTATAACTATTGCGGACTGATACGGCACAAGGGTGAAGGGTGGATCAACCGGAAATGAAAAAACCCATGACCGAAGTCATGGGTAAAAATGAAGACACTACAGGAAGGATAATTAGAAGCTGTACTTCACACCCAGGCTGGTGATAGAGCCCTGTTGCAGGTCCCACTTGCGGTAGGTGTAGTCGGCGGTGAGGGCCAGGTTCTGGCTCACCTTGTAGGCGGCGCCCACTTTGAAATCGTGCATGTCGTCGGTCATGTTGGCGTAGCGATAGCCGGTGGAGAGCTCAACCGCGCCGATGTCGTAGCGCAGGCCAGCCTCACCGTACATGCTGCCGCTGTTCTTGCGGGTGATCACATCCCAGCCGCTGTCTTTGACGTTGGCAGCGACCTGACGCTCCATGGTGTAACCCATCAGGCCCGCTTCCCCATACAGGTTCAGACCTGTGCTGAGCGGAGTGTAGACACCCAGACCCAGGCTGGAGATGCCCATGCTGTCGTTGCCATCGTTGCGGGAGGTGTACTCGCTGCCCAGACGACCATAAAAGTTGGAACCGAAGCTCTTGGAGAGGTCCAGGTTCAGACCGCCGAAGTCGCGGTTGTTGCTATCTTTGCCGCCGATGTAATCGGACTTGGTGTGCGCCCAGGTCAGGCCGCCTTTGGCGTAGCTGAAGGCATCCTCAGCCAGAGCGGAAGTTGAAGCGAAACCGGCCAGAACCAGAACTGAAAGTGCAACTTTTTTCATTTTGATGACTCCATCGTTGAGCTAGTTGAGACCTAGCTGGAATGGGGTCATTGTGCAGAGGGTGGGGAGAAATGCCGAGCGGCAAGCTGTTGCCAAACCATGTCAGATGTAAGCAACTGTTGCAGGTGGTTACCGGGTTAACAATCAAGACAGGCTCCACGAAGGAGCCTGTTGCATGAGGGATCAGCGGAACTCCACTTCCTCAATCTCGACCCGCACCAGGGGCTTGCCGGTGAGGCCGGCCGGGCGCGGCACCTCCAGCATCATGGAGGGGCGCTGCTGCCCCTTGCGCAGATAGGACTCCGGCAAGCGGTTCTCGCCGACCCAGAAGCGGGCCTCCTGCTTGACCAGCTGGGCCCCCTGCTCGCTGAACAGGGTGACGCTGCCGCGCACCCGTACAACGTTGCGGGTGCCGGTGTTGCTCACCATGAATTGCAGTTGTAGAGGATCCGAACCCTCCACCTTGGCCAGCTTGACGCCGATCCCGTCCTTGACGGCCTGAGCCAGCAGCTCGGGGTTGCTCATCGCCTGCTCGGTCAGCACCGGCACGGCCACCGTGCCCTGCACCGCGCTGCCGTCGGCGGCGGGCTTGAGCAGCAGGTATTCCCAGGTAAAGTCATCGTTGAGCTGCACCTGGCGGCCATCCGGCAGGGTCACCTGGGTGAGCGGAGCGGCCTGCACCAGCAGGGGCGAGAGGCAGAGGGCAACCAGCAGACGGGACAAGGGTTTCATAGGGTGATGACTCGGCGTCGATGGAAAAGGGCGTCAGTATAAAGAGTCCGTCCCGGCTTGCCTATGACCGCACTCACGTTCCTGCCCTCGGTTGCCTAGACCACCAGCTCCTGCCGCTCCTCTTCCGCCGCCATGTCCAGCGTCACCAGATCGAAGGCCGTGCTCTTGAGGGCGGTGAGGATATCCGGCTGCAGATCGAAGGCCTGGGCCCGCAGCCTGGCCGGCACCCGCACCCGGGCCAAGGTGGTGGCCCGATCGGCGAGGGTATGAAAAAACACCTGGGCCTCCTCCAGCCCCATGTCGGCCAGCATCTGTTCCGCCATGTCCACCATCCGCAGATGGCGGCGCTCCACCAGCTCGGGGTCGGAGAAACGGTAGCTCAGACAGCCGTGGGCACTCTTGCCCCAACGCCCGAGCTGGCGCTTGTTGAAGCCGTAGCGAAAGTCCCTGTGGGTCATGCCCTGCTTGGCAAACAGCCAGAGGGTATTGGTCGGCAGACTGCCGAAACGGCGCAGATACTCCTGCAGCTCCTCCACCGGCGCCGGCAGCAGCATGGGCAAGTGGCTCCAGTCGGTTTCCAGCGCGGTGAGGTGGCAGATATAGCGCACCGGGTCGATCACCTCGTTGAGGTGGCGCAGGTGATCGCAGAAGATCATCTCGTCGGTCTTGATCACCCGCTGCTCGATGCCGTAACGCTGGCAATAGCGCTTGGCGCGCGCCACCTCTTTGCGGCTGCGGGTCGGGCTGTCCAGGGTGATGGCCCGGATCCGGATACCGCTGGCGCGGCACAGATCCATGCTGTAGCAGGATTCCAGTCGACCGGAGAAAGAGACCACCAGTTCGCCGTAGCCAGCCAGGGTCTCGATAAGTGACTGTTCCCTGGTCTGAAAGGTCTGATCGTATCCCCGATTCAGCACAACGATATTGGCATCCATAACAGCGGCACCGGATGATGAATTGGGCGCCATTGTGCTGCAACAATCCTGAATAAACCCTTAAAGGGCAGGGATAAATCAGAATTTAATGATAATTTCATGCCAATTAGTTTCATTTTCATCCAGCTGAGCATCGTAAATCCGAAGTTTCGCCTGATGAACCTGATGCATGCGCAGGAATCCCTCCGCCTGTTCGAGGGAGGCAAAGGTCAGCCGGCCCCCTCCACTGTCGGTGAGACACTGCATCTCGCCGTCAACCTCGACACAGAGCTGATACCCACTGCCATCCAGGCAGGCGATCAGCAGCCCCGCATCCGGATAGTGACTGAGCCAATTGCGAAACCGGCCATGCTCCATACCCTCTCCCTCTACATCCTGCCATTCAGGCGGGCAGGTAACCCTGCGCCACCAGCTGCTGGCGACAACTGTATGCATCGGTAAACACCAGGCCGCCGATCCCCAACGCCTGTGCGGCAGTCACGTTGGCCGGGCTGTCATCGATGAACAGGCACTGCTCGGCCTGCAAGTCGAACGACACCAGCAGATAGCGGTAGATATCCGGCTCCGGCTTCATCATCCGTACCCTTGCCGACACCACCTTGCCGCTGAAGAAACGCCAGAAGGGCTGATGCCGCTCCAGCCAGTCGATGCTGGCATGACCCATGTTGGAGAGTGCATAGAGGGTGTGACCCGCCCCATGCAGGCTCTCTATCAGGCTCAGCATAGCGGGATCCGGCACCAGCGAGGCGGGCACCGCCTGCAAAATCGCCAGATTTTCGGCGGCGCTCAGCCCGGTGCGATGCTCGGCCTGACGGGCCATGGTGTGCAGTGAGAGGGTGCCGCGGTCCACCTCCAGCCAGTCCGGGTGGTTGAACAGCCGCTCTGCCAGCTGCTCCGCTCCATGATCCCCGCGTACCGAGCGCACGATACCGACCGGATCCCAGCTCACCACCACCCGTCCCAGATCGAAAATAATCGCCATCTTCACCTCCAGCTATCTGCATCATTACGACAGCAAACGGGTCCGTTTTACCCGGTATTGCCCCCGCAGGCTCACGCCCCTACCCTGCCCCGTTCGCCTCCCCCGGGCAAGTTTTACTTGCATCGCACGGTCAAATCCCTTAATGGTTATGGCGTTACCTCAAGGACACACTCATGCACGCACCATTCTTTTTTGCTTTCTCGTTTATCCGGCCCTCATGAGGGAAGGCCCGTCGTCACGTGAAGCACTCGCGTAAACAGAAAGCAAAGACGAATCGAGCCTCCCCTAGCGGAGGTTTTTTTTTGCAGCCACCACAATCGATTACTTGGATAGGGAACCATCATGGCAACGCTCGACGAGATCAGACAAGACATCACCCAGTTGGATCAGGAGCTGCTCGCCCTGCTGGCCAAACGCAAGACCCTCAGCATCGAGGTCGCCCGCGCCAAGCAGGCCAACCCGCGCCCGATCCGCGACCCCCAGCGTGAGCAGGATCTGCTGGTTGCTCTGATCCAGAAAGGGCGTGTGCTGGGGCTGGACGCCCAATACATCACCCGCATCTATCACACCATCATCGAAGACTCGGTGCTCTCCCAGCAGGCCTATCTGCAGAGCCTGCTCAACCCGGAGCAGCAGGAGCCGATGACCAGCGTCGCCTATCTGGGACCACGCGGTTCCTACTCCAGCCTCGCTGCCCGCAAGTACCTGGCCCGCTACAAGGATCAGGTGATCGAAGTGAACTGCCAGAATTTCCGCGAGGTGCTGGATGCAGTGGAATCGGGCCGGGCAGCCTTCGGGGTGCTGCCCATCGAGAACACCAGCTCGGGCTCCATCAACGAGGTGTACGACGTGATGCAGCACACCAGCCTCTCCATCGTCGGTGAGCTGACCTACCCCATCGAGCACTGCATCCTCACCGCCGTGCCGACCGAGCTGGGCCGCATCAAGACCTTCTATGCCCACCCGCAGGTATTCCAGCAGTGCTCCCATTACCTCAGCAAGCTGGAAGGGGCACGCCACGAGATCTGCGACTCCTCCTCCAGCGCCATGATGAAGGTGAAGGAACTGGCAAGCCCGGAGGCAGCGGCCATCGGCAGCGCCGCTGGCGGCGAGCTGTACGGGCTGGACGTGCTGGCCGAGCAGCTGGCCAACCAGAAGGAGAACTACAGCCGCTTCATCGTGGTGGCGCGCAAGCCCATCGACGTGGCACCACAGATCCCGGCCAAGACCACCCTCATCATGTCCACCTCCCAGAAACCGGGCTCGCTGGTGGAGGCGCTGCTGGTGCTGCGCAGCAACGAGATCAACATGACCAAGCTGGAATCCCGCCCGGTGCAGGGCAACCCGTGGGAGGAGATGTTCTACCTGGATGTCTCCGCCAACCTGCAGACCCCGGCCATGCAGGCCGCGCTGATGGAGCTGACCAAAATCACCCGCTACATCAAGGTGCTGGGTTGCTACCCGAGCGAAGACGTCAAACCGACCGCCGTACCGCCGGTGCTGCTGGGCAACTAGCCAGCGCTGCAATCCGCCAGGCTGGGCGGCCGATACCGCCAATGAAAAAGGCGACCCACCGGGTCGCCTTTTTGTCGTCCATTCGCCTGAGATACGCCGTCAGAACTGGCCCGCCATCAACTGGTTGATGTTGTAGAGGGCGCGGGTATCGAGCTCCATCTCGGTGGCATAGGTGTTGCCACGGGGATAGGAAGCCACCACTCTGGCGCCGCGCACCATGCCGGCCACCGACACGTCCAGCGAGTTGGAGGTCTGGGTCAAGTCCTTGTAGCTGCTCTGGCCGCGCACCTGCTGGCCGTTGAGCTGTTCCGCCAGCTCCCGATAGGCATCCATCTTGGAGGCGCGGATGGCCTGCAGCATCTTCTCAGACTGGGATGGACCGGGCTGGATGTCGATCACCGCGTAGCCGACCGCCTTGAGCACCGGGAAATCATCCGGCTTGTTGTTACCGCCGCCATAGTTGACCACCCGATTGCCGCCGCTGCACGCCGTCAGCAGCAGGGCCAGCAGGCATCCGAACAGGATTTTCATTGCATCTACTCCTTGTCAGGGCGTCAGATTGACCAGATGGCCGCCGGGACGCGCCTGGCTGTCACGCATCAGGTAACCGCGGTTGATCGAGGCCCGACCAAACGAATTGTTGGCACCGAACAGGTATTTTTGCGGGATCAGGCTCTGGGCCGTGGTCTCCACCATCTTGGTACGCAGGTCGATGATGCGGGCATTGACCAGGATCCCCTGCTTGTTGCGGCTGAAGGTGCCGGTCAGGATGCGGGAGATGGGTAGCCGGGGGGAGAGATCCCGATAGTTGCGGCTCATCACGAAGTCCCCCTGCGGGGTGACCTTGATGCTGCCAGTCAGCTTGAAATCCACCACCACTTCTCCGCGCCGGTTCAGCTCATAGATAAAGCTCTCCTCGATCTGCTGCCCCATCCAGTTGGTGTCCTGCAGGGTATCGAGATCGACGAAAGAGGAGACCGCGATGGGTTCGGTCAGGGTGGAGAGCGACTTGCGCTCCATCAGCTGATCGGTCATGCGCGCCACCAGCCAGTTGAGTTCCATCCCCTGCGCCGCCTGACGAGGATCACCCTGCTCCCGGTTGATGGGGTCGGAGCCGCAGCCGGCCAATGCCAAGGCAAGCGCCAACGCCGTGATGAGTTTGTTCATGGATACCTTTCCTGTATCTGCACCTGACTTGTTATCGGTTCGACCGGCCAAAGCTTGAGCCGGGAATGAGGCATGGATCTTGCTAAATATTCGCGTGTGCTGTGCAACCAGCACGGTTCTGTGATCTGTATCGGCCGGCGACCTCGCTTCGACAGGGGTGAATCGCGCCGACCCGCATATTCAAGGTGCTTGTCATGAAATTACCGCTGCTGTTAACCCTGCTGCTGGCCAGTCTGTCGGCCCGGGCGGAGATCATCGAGGCGCAGGGCAGTGCCGCCATCCTGGGCGGAGACGAGGTCTACGCCCGCGAGCAGGCGACCCGCGATGCCCTGCGGCAGGCTCTGCTGGCCAGCGGCGCCGCCGTCTCCAGTATCCAGCGCTTGGAAAACGGCAGCCTGCGCTCCGAGCAGATCCAGATCCGTTCCGGCGGCGACATTCGCCAGTATCGGCTCAAGCGGGAAGAGGTGCGCAACGGCCGCATGTACATCACGCTGCAGGCCGACATTCAGGCCGAGCGCCAGATCTGCCAGACCCAGCACTACGCCAAGGATTTGACGCTGGTGCGGCTGCGGCTGCGCTACCCCGAGCAGGCGAGCTACGGCGCCCTCGACGACATGCCCGCCAACCTGTCACGCCGCATGTTCGAGGCCCTGGCCAACGCGCCGCAAGGGGTAGCCGTGCGCCAGTGGCTGGACGAAAACCTGCGCATCGACCCGCTCCACCTGCAACAGGGAGATCGCAGCGCCCTCGAGGAGATCAAGGCCCTCAGCCTGCGCACCGACAGCCAGTATCTGGTGCTCGGCAGCATTGACGATCTCTCCCTCGAGCCGCAGGGCAACCAGCTGACCAGCTGGTATGAAGACCCCATCCGCAACTTTCGCATGCAGCTCTATCTGTTCGACGGCATCAACGGCAGCCTGCTCGGCCGCAAGGAGTATCAGGGCCGGGCCAACTGGACCTTTGCCAAGCGGGATCAGGTGGGCAGCAGCAGCGGCCAGTTCTGGCAGTCGAGCTACGGCCAGGAGGTCAACTACCAGTTGCAGGAAGCGGTACAGGATCTGGTGGCACAGCTCAGCTGCGCCCCGGTCACCGCCCGGGTGGTCGGCCAGAACGAGCGCGGCCCCCACATCAATCTGGGCCGCCGCAACGGTGTCCGGCTCGGGGATCAGTTCCGCATCCAGCACGATGCCGATTTCATCGACCCCTACGGCAAGTCACGCATGATGCGCAACCCCGCCGACGGCCTGTTCGAAGTGGTGCAGGTGTTCGAGGATGGCGCCATCATCAGCAGCCAGAACAAATATTCGCCGTTTAACATCCAGATCGGGGATCTGGCAGTATTGGAATAAGAATCAAGGGTTTAAAAGGGAGCGGCTTCTTGTATAATGCCCGCCACAAGGCTCCCGTAGCTCAGTAGGATAGAGCGGTCCCCTCCTAAGGGACAGGCCACTGGTTCGACTCCAGTCGGGAGCGCCATACAAAACAAGGGGTTGGCATCATCATGATGCCAACCCCTTGGTCGTTTCAGGCCAAGGCCGCCATTCGGCCGATTGCGGGCACGTCGGCCGCCCCGCATCCCGCCACAAGCGTACCTGCCCGAACTAACCTGCCAGCCCCGTGGGGCCATCTCCCACAGCGACCAGAGTGAGCCTGACACCATGCTGGGCCAGCACCTCGCGGGCACTTTCGGGCAATTGCCCATCGCTGATGACCTGATCGATCGCTTCCCAGCCAACCACGTTGAAGGTACCCACCTTGCCGTATTTGGAGGAGTCACAGATAAGTATTCGGGTCGCGGCGGCCTCCACCACGGCACGCTTGACCGGCACCTTCTGCTCGCTGGGGGTGGAGATCCCCAGGGCATCCCAGGAGGAGGCCGACAAAAAGGCCACATCAAGATGCAAATTGCGCAGGAAGTGAGCGGTGGCCTCGCCAGCGCAGGACTGGTTCTCCCGAATGACCTGCCCGCCAGTGTGATAGAGGCGGCAACGGCCGTGCTCGATCAGGTAGGCGCAGACCATGAAGTCGTTGGTCACTATCATCAGATCTTCCCGCTGCGCCAGCTCCCGGGCCAGCTCGAGGGAGGTAGTTCCCGCATCCAGATAGACGGAGCTGCCAGGTGCCACCTGGGCTGCAGCACTGTACGCAATGGCGAGCTTGGCCTCCTGCATCAGGCTGCGCTTGGTGGCGTGGGAGGGTTCGCTCTTGATCCGTTCTGAAAGGCTCACCCCCCCTGACACGGAGATGACCCGCCCCTGATCTTCGAGCTTCTGGATATCGCGCCTGATGGTCATGTGGGAGACCTCCAGGCGCTCGGTCAATTCTGTGATGCTGACGGCACCGCGCTCGGCCAGCAGGTGCAGGATCTGTTGCTGTCTCTCTACGGGGATCATGGGCAATCCGTAACGCTAAAACGAGCGTCCATGTTACCCCAGCAGGATGGGAAGTTTTGATAAAAAAGCAAATCAAGGCTCACAATTCACAACAAATCACATAAGCACCTCTATTAAAGTCACTCAATCGGCTCTACACCTCTTTAATTAACAAAAATTAACACACTGAAAGTTAAATTTTGTGACACCTGCCTGATATTTCACCACCACAAGCCCCTACTATCGGTTCATTCGTTGTAATCGAGGAACTGACAGATGAGCAGACCCTATCACGTTGCCGTCATCGGCCTGGGCGCCATGGGCATGGGCGCCGCCCGCTCCTGCCTGCGGGCCGGACTCACCACCTATGGCATCGACCTCAGCGAGCAGGCCCGCAGCCAGCTGCAGCAGGCCGGTGCCGCCGCCGTCATGGCCGATGCCAGACCTCTGGCTGAGACCCTGGATGCCGTGCTGCTGCTGGTGGTCAACGCCACCCAGGTACGCAAGATCCTGTTTGGCGAGCACGGCCTCGCCACGCACCTCAAACCGGGCACTGCCGTCATGGTCTCTTCCACCATAGCGACAGAGGAGGCGAGCGCCCTGGCCGCCGAGCTGGCCGCGCTGGATCTGCCGATGCTGGATGCCCCCGTCTCCGGCGGCGCCATCAAGGCCGAGGCCGGCGAGATGACGGTGATGGCCGCCGGCGCCAATGCCGCCTTCGACAAGCTGGCCCCTGTGCTCGATGCGGTGGCCGGCAAGGTCTACCGGGTCGGCAGCGAACCGGGCCAGGGCAGCACGGTCAAGATCGTTCACCAGCTGCTGGCCGGCGTGCACATCGCCGTGGCCGCCGAAGCCATGGCGCTGGCGAGCCGGGCCGGCGTGTCCCTGGATCTCATGTATGACGTGGTGACCCATGCCGCCGGCAACTCCTGGATGTTCGAAAACCGCATGGCCCGGGTGCTGGCCGGCGACTACCAGGCCCGCTCGGCGGTCGACATCTTCGTCAAGGATCTCACCCTGGTAGCCGACACGGCGCGAGAGCTGCGCTTCCCGCTGCCGCTGGCGAGCACCGCCCTCAACATGTTCCTCGCCGCCAGCAACGCCGGCCACGGCCAGGAAGATGACAGCGCCGTCATCAAGATCTTCGACGGCATTACCCTGCCAGGCATGGAGGAGGCACAATGAAACTGGGCGTGATTGCAGACGACTTTACCGGGGCTACCGACATCGCCGGCTTTCTGGTGGAAAACGGCCTCGCCACCCTCCAGCTTGCCGGCATCCCGCCGGCGGTGGATCTCAGCGGCATCGATGCCGTGGTGATCAGCCTCAAGAGCCGCTCCTGCCCAGCGGGCGAAGCAGTTCGCGACTCGCTGGCCGCTCTCGACTGGCTCAAGGCACGCGGCTGCCCGCGTATCTACCAGAAGTACTGCTCCACCTTCGACAGCACGGCGGCCGGCAATATCGGCCCGGTCACCGATGCCCTGCTGGCGGCGCTGGAGAGCCGGTTCACCCTGATCTGCCCGGCCCTGCCGGTGAACGGTCGCACCGTCTATCAGGGCAACCTGTTCGTCGGCGCCCAGCCGCTGGCCGAGTCCGGCATGCGCCACCATCCCATCACTCCCATGACCGACAGCAACCTACTGCGATTGATGGAAGGGCAGGGCTCAGGGCGCGCCGGACTGGTGCCCTTCACCACCATAGCGCAGGGCCCCGCAGCCATTGCCGACGCCTTCGAGCAACTGGTGCGTGATGACGTGCGCTACGCCGTGGTCGATACCCTCACCGAGCAGCACCTGCTGGACATCGCCACCGCCGCCATCGAGATGCCGCTGGTGACCGGCGGCTCCGGGCTCGCCATCGGCCTGGCCCGGTTGCTCGGTAACGGCAATCCGGCCGCCGCCCGCGCCGCGGGAAGACCGCTGGGCACTCGCGCCGTGGTGCTGTCGGGCTCCTGTTCCGAGATGACCAATCGCCAGGTGGCCCGCTATCAGAAGGTGGCGCCAGCACTGGCCCTCGACGTGGCAGCTTGCCTGACGCAAGCCGACTACCCGGCCGAACTGGCACGCTGGGTTCTGGATCAGCCGGCAACCCCCGCCCCCATGATCCACGCCACCACCAGCCCGGACCGGCTGGCCGAGATCCAGGCCCGCCATGGCCGCGACCTTGCGAGCGAGGCGGTGGAGCAGTGCTTTGCTCGCCTCGCCGTACTGCTGCGTGCCGCCGGCATAGACAGTTTCATCATCGCCGGCGGCGAGACCTCGAGCCGCATCACCCAGTCGCTGGGTATTGCCGCCTTCCACATAGGCCCGCAGATCGCCCCCGGCGTACCCTGGGTTCGGGCTACCGATGCCCCACTCTCGCTGGCCCTCAAATCCGGCAACTTTGGTGACGAGACCTTCTTCAGCCGGGCACAGGAGTTTTTCCATGACTGAACAGGCACTACGCGACACCATGGTGATGCTGGGCGCATCCCTTTTCCAGCGAGGCTATGCCACCGGCGGCGCCGGCAATCTCTCCGCCAGACTGCCGGACGGCACCCTGCTCGCGACCCCGACCGGCTCCTGCCTCGGCCGGCTCGATCCGATGCGTCTCGCCCGGGTGAGCATGAGTGGCGAGCATCTGGGGGGAGATCGCCCCTCCAAGGAGGTAGCCTTCCACCTCGCCATCTACCACAACAATCCGGACTGCCAAGCCGTGGTGCACCTGCACTGCACTCACCTGACCGCCCTCTCCTGCCTGGAGGGACTGGATCCGGCCAACGTCATCCGTCCCTTCACCCCCTACTACGTGATGCGGGTCGGCCAGCTGCCGCTCATCCCCTACTACAAGCCCGGGGATGCCCGCATCGCCGAGGAGCTGGGGCGCCGCGCTCCCGAAGGCAACGCCTTCCTGCTGGCCAACCACGGCCCCGTGGTGACGGGCAAGGATCTGGTGGATGCGGTCAACAACATGGAAGAGCTGGAGGAGACGGCTCGCCTCGCCCTGCTGCTGCACGGACAGCGGATCCGCTACCTGAACGAATCCGAAGTTGATGAATTGAGGAGGATGAAACCATGAGCAAGTTTGCCGCCAATCTCACCATGCTGTTTACCGAGGTGCCGTTCCTGGAGCGCTTCGCGGCGGCCCGCGAGGCCGGCTTCGCCGCGGTGGAGTTTCTGTTCCCCTACGAGTGGCCGGCCGCCGAGCTGGGGCGCCAGCTGCAGTTGCACGGTCTCTCCCAGGCGCTGTTCAACATGCCGCCGGGCAACTGGGCGGCGGGGGAGCGCGGCATGGCTGCCATCCCGGGGCGGGAGGCAGAATTTCGCGCTCACCTGCCAAGCGTGCGCGACTACGCCCTGGCGCTCGGTTGCACCAAGGTGCACGCCATGAGCGGCATAGTCGACCCCGCTCATAGCCTCCCGGCCCACCGCCAGACCCTGATCGACAACATCCGCTTCGCTGCCGACTTTCTGGCCGCAGACGGTATCAGGGTGCTGCTGGAGCCCCTCAACGATCGGGACGTGCCCGGCTACTTCCTGGCTCACCAACTCGACGCCCTGGCCTTGGTGCAGGAGATAGACAGACCCAACGTGGGGGTGCAGCTCGACCTCTATCACGCCCAGATCATGGACGGGGATCTCACCCGTCTCATCGGCAAGCTGGGCCCGGCCATCGGCCACGTCCAGATCGCCTCGGTGCCGGATCGCCACGAGCCGGACGAGGGGGAGATCGCCTACCCGCACCTGTTCAAGGTGCTGGCGCAGGCGGGCTACCACGACTGGATCGGCTGTGAATACAACCCCAAAGGCAACACCCTGCAAGGCCTGACCTGGCTGGCACAACAATAACGACCCTACACACGAACGAGTCTGAGGATAGCAAGATGCAGATCATCATCACCGGCGGCGGCGGCTTTTTAGGACAGAAGCTGGCCCGTGCCCTGTTGCACAGTTCCTTACCTTTCAGCGAGCTGCTGCTGGTGGACATTCAGGCGCCACCAGCCCTGGCCGACCCACGGGTGCGCTGCCTGCAGGCGGATCTGACCGCCCCCGGAGTGGCCGAGTCCCTCATCAGCGAACGCACCGCCGTCGTCTATCACCTTGCCGCCATCGTCAGCAGCCACGCGGAGCAAGATTTCGATCTGGGCTGGCAGGTCAATCTGGACACCACCCGCAGCCTGCTGGAGGCGTGCCGTCACGCCCGCCCGGGCATCCGCTTCGTGTTCACCAGTTCACTGGCGGTCTATGGCGGCCCGCTGCCGGAGCTGGTGAATGACGGCACAGCCCTCACCCCCACCTCCTCCTACGGCGCCCAGAAGGCGATGGGGGAGCTATTGGTCAACGACTACAGCCGCAAGGGCTTCGTCGACGGCCTGGCGCTGCGCCTGCCCACCATCTGCGTGCGGCCGGGCAAGCCGAACCGCGCCGCCTCCTCCTTTGTCAGCAGCATCATCCGCGAGCCGCTGCAAGGGGAGAGCGCCATCTGCCCGGTGAGCCCGGATCTGCGCCTCTGGCTCTCCAGCCCCGCCACCGTGGTTGCCAACTTCCTGCTGGCCGCCACCCTGCCACAGGGGGATAACCGCAGCATCAACCTGCCCGGTATCAGCGTCACCGTCGGCGAGATGCTGACGGCGCTGACCCAGGCGGGCGGACAGGCGGCGCGGGATCGGGTGCAGTTTGCCGCCGATCCGGCCATCGAACGCATCGTGGCCAGCTGGCCGGGGCGCATCGACAACCAGCGCGCCAGCGCCCTCGGTTTCATGGCAGACAGGACGTTTGCCGACATCATCGACAGCTTCATCACCCATGACATGCAGGAGGCATCATGAGCGACATCCCAACCCCCATCATCGGTCTCATCATCGCGGTCTTCGTGCTGGTGTTTCTGGTCATCCGCACCCGGGTGCACGCCCTGATCGCCATGCTGGCGGCGGCCTGTATCGCCGGGATCACCGGCGGCATGAGCATCGACAAGACCCTCACCGTCATCACCCAGGGCTTTGGCTCCACCCTCGGCAGCATCGGCATCGTCATCGGCCTCGGGGTCATGATGGGTCGCCTGCTGGAGGTGTCTGGTGCCGCCGAGCAGATCGCCTACAGCTTCATCAAGTGGCTCGGCAAACGCCGCGAGGAGTGGGCGCTGGCCATCACGGGCTACATCGTCAGCATCCCCATCTTCGTGGATTCCGCCTTCGTCATCCTCTATCCGGTGGCCAAGGCGCTGGCGAAAAGTGGCAAGCGCTCCCTGCTCACCCTGGGGGTGGCGCTGGCGGGCGGCCTGGTGGTGACCCACCATACCGTGCCGCCGACCCCGGGCCCGCTCGGTGTGGCCGGCCTGTTTGGGGTGGACATCGGCGCCATGCTGCTGACCGGCATGGCCCTGGCCATCCCCTGCGTGCTCGGCATCGTCTTCTATGCCCAATGGCTCGACAAGAAATACCCCGAGTTCGGCGCCCAGGCTGCCCAGACCCCGGATGAGCTGCAGGTCACCTATGAGCAGTACCTCAAGGACAAGGAGGGCAAGACTCTGCCGAGCCTGACCCTGTCGCTGCTGCCGATCCTGGTGCCCATCGTGCTCATCTTCCTCAAGGCCATCTTCACCACCCTCGCCACCCTGGAGGGGATGGACGGCCTGATGGAGAACCCGCTGGTGCAGGGCATCAACTTCATCGGCGCCCCCATCATCGCGCTCGCCATCAGCGTGCTGCTGGCGGTCTACACCCTGGTGCCGCACATGGACAGGCACGCCACCGCCGCTCGCCTGGAAGAGGGGCTGCAGTCGGCCGGCATCATATTGCTGGTGACCGGTGCCGGCGGCGCGCTGGGGGCGGTGCTGCGCGACAGTGGCGCAGGCCAGCAGCTGGCCGAGCAGATCGCCCTGCTGCCCATCTCCCCCATCCTGATCCCCTTCATCGTGGCGACCCTGGTGCGCCTCATCCAAGGATCCGGCACCGTGGCCATGGTGACTGCGGCGTCCATCTCGGCCCCCATCCTGGCGCAGATCCCCGGGGTCAACATGTTGCTGGCCGCCCAGGCCGCCACCATGGGGTCGCTCTTCTTCGGCTACTTCAACGACAGCCTGTTCTGGGTGGTCAACCGGATGATGGGGATCTCGGACGTGAAGCAGCAGATGATCGTCTGGTCCATCCCGACCACCATCGCCTGGGCCATCGGCGGCACCGGCGTCGCCCTGCTGAACCTGATGTTTGGCTCCGGCGGTACCTGGTTCGACCCCGTGCTGCCGCTGCTGGTGCTGGCGCTCATCGTCTGGTACGTCAAGGGGCAGTCCCTGGCCCCGGCGGCAGAGGCCGTTCCGAGCCGGGAGTCATAACCCGCGCCGTCACGGCAACGCTGTGTGACGAGGGCCAGTCTGCTAGACTGGCCCTCTTTTTGTTCATTCATCTGCAAAGGAGTGTTGGATGTCTGCTGCTTCGTGGTGGGACAAGTCCACCGGGCTGGCGCTGCTGACCATAGTGCTGTGGGCCTCGCTGGCGGCGCTCACCTCCCGGGTTACCAGCGTGTCGCCGCTGGTACTGGTGGGGCTGGTGCTGTTCTTCTGCGGGGCGGGTGCCCTGCCATTCTGGCGTCAGTGGCGAGCTCGTCCGGTCAACTGGCTGGTGACCATCTGCGCCCTGCTGCTCTATCACCTGCTGCTGTTCATGAGTTTTCGCCATGCCCCCGTGCTGGAGGCGAACCTCATCAACTACCTGTGGCCACTGTGCATCATATTGTTCACCCCATTGCTGCTGCCGGGTCACCCGCTGCACGGTCGTCACCTGCTGGCCGGCGCCCTGGGCCTGGCCGGCTCAGTGCTGGTGATGGTGAACGGCGAGCTGCAGCTGCAACAGGCCTATCTGCCGGGCTATCTGCTGGCGCTGGGGGCCGCCATCGTCTGGGGCGCCTACTCGGTGCTGTCGCGCCGGCTGCCGCCGGCCCCGGCGGTGATGACGGCGGCGGCCTGTCTGCCCGCCGGGTTGCTGGCACTGCTGCTGGCCTGGCTGCTGGAGGGACCGCTGCCGGTGGCCCGCATCCCGACCGGTGACTGGGGCCTCATCATCGGGCTGGCACTCGGCCCCATGGGGGCGGCTTTCGTCACCTGGTATCTGGCGCTGCGAGACGGGGATCCGCGCCGGATCGGCGCGCTGGCCTATCTGACGCCGCTGCTGAGCACGCTGCTGCTGGTGCTGCTCAATGGTGAGCAGCTGACCCCCCGTCACCTGGTGGCCGGCGCCCTCATCATGGGTGGCGCCCTGCTCGGCATGCTGGGCAAGCCCCCTGCCCGCCAGCAGCAGGAAGCTCCCGCCCCACTGCAATAATCCAGTCCCCCTCGACAGTCAGCCCAGGCCGCCGGGCTGACTGTCATAAAAGCGCCATCTCTGCTGCTTAAGCTCACGCCGACGCCCATCGCCGTGGTTCAACAAGCAGGAATGCTGCCGTGAAAATTGCCCATTACGCCTCCCTATCTTCTCTCGCTCTGCTGCTGGTCGCCGCCGTGCAGGTCGGTGCCCTCTGGCACGGCTGGCAACAGCTCAACCAGGCCGAGCAGGCCCAATACCAGCACGAACGGCTGCAGCAGCGGCTCACCGGCACCCTGCAGGGCACCCTGCGCGACTACCTCGCCAGCGGCGATCCCCTGCGGCTGACCGAGGCCGAAGCGGTGCGCAAGCAGGCGCTTGCCCAGCTCGCCCAGCAGGATGTGGCGCTCACGGCCCAGTTGCGCAGCCTGCTCGAACAGATGGGTGCGCGCATCGACAGCGACTATCTGGCGGCCGGCAAGCTCTCCGGCAACAGCCAGTGGCTGCTGCAAAATGCCGAGAACGAGCTGACCGATCAGGCCAGGGCGCTGCTGCGTTATGGCCAGCAAGGAGCAACGGGGAGCGACCCGGCCAGCGCCGAGCGCTATCGCCAGCTGGCCGGCGACCTGCTGGCAGCCCTGCCGGGGCTCGCTCACCTGCGCCAGAACTACATGGAGCAGGCCAGCCCCAAGCTGCTGGAAGGGTTGCAGTTTGAGCTGGCGGCCCTGCAAAAACAGGCCGAGCAGCTGGCGGCCCTGCCGAGTTTGGATCTTTTCGAGGCGCCTCCCGCCGATGAGTTCACCCTGGGGGAGCCGGAGCGCAAGGAGCTCGGGGATCTGCCCAAGGCCGAACTGCTCTCGCTGCTCAAGCGCTACCCGCAGGAGCTGGAGAACAGCCGCAAGGCGCTGCAACAGCAGCAGGCGGGCCGTCTCGCGGTGCAGCAAGACATAGGCCAGATGCTGCAGGCCACAGGCCAGATGGGCAGCGAACTGGCCGCCGCCCGCCAGGCGGTCAATCAGCGGCTGGCCGCCATCCTCGGCAGTCTGGCGCTCTGTCTGGTGCTGGTCGCCCTGCTGTTTGCACTGGTGCAGCGCCGCTGGCTGGTAAGGCCATTGCTGCGCCTGCGCGCGGCCTTTCTGCAGCTCGACGAGACCGGGCAGGCCGAGACCCTGCCAGAGGGGCGCGAGCGCAACGAGCTGGCCGACATCGTCGCCAGCTACAACCGCCTCATCCTGCGGCTGCAGCAGGATCAGCAGCAGAAAGAGGGTCAGCTGTCGGCGGTATCGCAAAGCCTGCAGGGGATGGTCAACCAGGTGCAGGAGATCCATCACAGCACCCGCACCACGGAGCAGGCGGTAGACGAAAGCGATCTGATGATGAGCGAGCTGAACCAGCTGGCCGGCGAGGTGCATCAGGTGGCCGCCGAGATAGCGCAGCACGCCCAGCACAACGAGCACTCCATGAGCCAGAGCGAGCAGCTGGTGGGCGGCATGTTGCAGGCCACCGCCCAGACCGGGCTCGCCATCGACGAGAGTGGCGGCGCCCTGGCCCAGCTCAAGCGCTCGGTGGAAGATGTGACCGCCATCGTCGACGTGATCGGCCACATCTCCCAGCAGACCAACCTGCTGGCGCTCAACGCGGCCATCGAGGCGGCACGGGCCGGTGAGCAGGGGCGCGGCTTTGCGGTGGTGGCCGACGAGGTGCGCCACCTCTCTGCCGATACCCAGCGCTCCCTCGGCCAGATCACCGAGATCCTGACCAGACTCACCCAGGCGGGGGAGCAGCTCGGCACCGTACTGGCGCGCATCACCGCAGAAGCCTCCGCCCAGCGCCAGCAGGCGGAGCAGCTGCGCCAGACCACCCAGGCGGTGCGGGAGATGGCGCGCAGCACGGCGGTCATCGCCCTGCAGGGGGCCGACAACGCCAAGAGCCAGGAGCACAAGCTGGCCAGTTTTGCCGATCTCATCGGCCGCATCAGCCAGCACGCCCGCCAGGGCAGCCGCCTCTCGGTGCAGGTGTCGGAACACATCCACCACCAGGCCAGCCAGATCCCGCGCATCCTCGGACACCAGGCCTGAGCCGTGCCGGTTTAGCCGGCGCCTCCCTACCCGGCCCCTGCCATCGCGCAGGGGTTTATCTTTTTTTGTGGCACAAAATTATCTGTTATCCGCGGGTTAACGAAGAAAGATCCCTCTGCGGCGTGCGATCCGTCCGGATCGGCCGGAAATTTCATCTGAAAACGTTGTCATCACCGATATCAGCGGGCTGGGAGTGTCCACAGCAAGCGTCATGATTATTTGCACTCGGTCATATTTTTGAAACTTGGTGGGAACTTTCCATTGATATTTCGCACCGCGAACGTACTCTTGGATTGTCCGATAGCCAAGGATCGGAACACAAAAAAACAAACTATGTGATGAACAGAACTGCACCACCGCAGATGTGCCAAGACGTCGCGGCCGCAGCCGACATACTCGAACTTTTTGCCCTTCGGGGTCTTGATTGCAATGCCAATACCGAGCGGCGGGCGCTTGCCTGACTGCCGGACAAAAAAAGCTAAGTCCATAAAATCAGGAGCAATACAAAATGGAAAAAGTGATCTTCAAACGTGCCGCATTGAGCGCAGCCATCGTCGCTGCCATGCTCGCCCCCGGTATGGTGTTGGCTGCCGACGAAGCCGGCCCCACCTATGCAGCCGCCGCCAGCAAGTTCTATGAAGAAGGCAAACTCAACGGTGGTCTCTTCTACTTCCAGCGTGACCGTCAGCGTATCGACGGCGACCCCACCGCCAAGAACAAAGAAGGCAAGTACCAGTCCAACCTGAGCCACGCCACCACCCAGGCTTCCCTGAACTTCAACTCCGGCTACGCCTGGGACGTGGTGGGTATCGATGTGGGCGGTTTCGGTGCCTATGACCTGGCCGTGACCGAGAACCACCCGGTCAACCAGGAGAACGAATTCTCCTTCGCCGGCAACAAATGGGGCGAAAACTACAAGGACGGTTCCCCGGAAGGCGGCTTCAGCCTGGCCAACGCCTCGCTGAAATTCAAGGCGCTGGACGGTGCCCTCACCGCCAAGGGTGGTCTGACCCAGCTCTACGTACCGGGCGTGATCGGCGTGAACTGGTCCTATCAGCCGGGTACCTATCGTGGTGGCCAGATCGAGGGTAACTTCGGTGGCCTCTACCTGACCTACGCCATCGCCGACGAGTACAAATCTCCTTGGTACAAAGAGACCCAGAAGTTCTCCCGTGCCAAGGCATGGATGGATCCGTTCGCCGATGAAAACGTCATCGACTACATCCAGGGTGTCGCCGCCCGTTACACCTTCGAGAACGGCACCGCCATCACCGGTTCCTACGGTAACTCCGAAAACTACATGGACAGCTACCACTTCAAGCTGGCCCATAAATTCGACGTGCTGAACGGTCTCTCCACCAGCTACCAGTTCTACGGTTCCGACACCAAGACCTATCAGAAGGGTGGTGCCGACATCGAGACTTACGACGGCCTGGCATGGCAGCAAGCGCTGACCGCCGCCTGGGGCATGGGCCCGTACGGCTTCCGTCTGGAAGGTCTGTGGACCAAGGCCGAGGGTAACGAAGGCAACTACCTGCCCCGTCTGACCCGTGGCTACGGCAACTCCCAGGGCGCGAACGAAATCTGGTGGGACTCCCGCTCCGACTGGAACGCCAACAACGAGAAAGCGCTCTACTTCGGCGTGACTCGCTCCCTGGATGACCTGGTGGGTGCACCAGGCTGGTCCGTCGGTGTCTCCGGTGCCTACGGCTGGGATATCCAGAAAGGCGACGGCACCAAGGCCACCAACGGTGAAGATACCGAATGGGCAGCCAACTTCGACGTCATGTACACAGTGCAGGATGGCAAGCTGAAGGGCACCCTGTTCAAGCTGCACTACACCGATTACAACAACGACATCAGCCAGAGCGGCGGTTGGACCGAATACCCCAACATCTTCGCCTCCGAGAAAGACGTCAAGTTCCACATCATCATGCCGTTCACCATCCTGTAAGCAGGTGGCTAAACTTAGCAAACCGGGCCAATTGGCCCGGTTTTCTTTTTTCTGATCAGCGGGTTAACATGCAAAACCGCAGGTGCTTCTGCCTGCTCCGTCACCACAAGGATCCGCCCATGTCCCGCTTCGTTCTGATCACCGGCTGCTCCAGCGGCATCGGCCTGGCCGCCGCCAAGGCGCTCGGCCAGCACGGCTACACCGTCATCGCCTCCGCCCGCAAGGCCGAGGACGTGGCGCAGCTGCGCCAGCTGGGTTTGCTGGCAGTCGAGCTGGATCTGGCCAACGAGGCCAGCATAGAGCGGGGCGCGGCCGAGGCGCAGGCACTGGCCGGCGGCCGCCTGTATGGCCTGTTCAACAACGGCGCCTACGGCCAGCCCGGCGCGCTGGAGGATTTGCCCACCCAGGCGCTGCGCGAACAGTTCGATACCAACCTGTTTGGCTGGCACCACCTGATTCGCCAGCTGCTGCCGGCCATGCTGGCGGCCGGCGAGGGGCGCATCGTGCAGAACAGCTCGGTGCTGGGGCTGGTGGCCATGAAGTATCGCGGCGCCTACAACGCCAGCAAGTTCGCACTGGAAGGGTATACCGATACCCTGCGCCTGGAGCTGGCCGGCAGCGGCGTGCAGATCAGCCTGATCGAGCCGGGTCCCATCGACACCCGCTTTCGGGCCAATGCGCGCGCCGCCTTCCTGCGCCACATAGAGCTCGCCGCCAGCCGCCATCAGGCCGCCTACCAGCAGACCCTGAGCCGGCTGGAGCGTGAAGGGGGAGCCCGTGGCTTTACCCTGCCAAGCGAGGCCTGCATTGCGCCGCTGCTGCACGCACTCGGCAGCCCGCGCCCCAAACACCGCTACCCGGTCACCTTCCCGACCCGGCTGTTCGGGGTGCTGCGCCGCCTGTTGCCCAGTCGCCTGCTCGACCGGATCCTGGCCAAGTCGGCCTGACGGCGACCGCCTCGCCACCCGGCACGCCTGCAAGCAGCCTTCAGCCAGGGGCGACGACGCGCATCGTCGCCTCTCGTCTCATCCACACCAACCGCCACCAGAGTGCAGCGCCAGAGTGGCTTGAATCAGCCAAGCCGCCATCCCTGGCAGTCCCGCTCAGTAGTGTTGGCCGTTGCTGTAATAGCAGCTCTTGACAATGGGCAGCACCTGCACCACCACATAGGTCTGCTCCCCCAGCACCGCTTTCAGGTGGCGGGTGATCAGCGCCGCGGCCGCGTCCTGCAGCTCCTGCGGGCGTTCGAACCAGACCAGCTCGACGAACGGAAAACCGGCCTCGACCTCCCCCTCGCGTACCCAATGGCTGTCGACGCTCTCCAGGGTGACGAACTCCGGTTTGCCCCCGGTGAGGGCACAGAGATCCGCCAGCAGGGGGGTGCTTATCTGCTTGAGGGTGTCGACGGAGACGGCCCGAAAACGAAGATGGGGCATGGGAAAACCTCTTGGCTGTGACAAATGAGGACTTATCATAGGGGTTATTGTGACGAAGAGAAGCCATCCGCTGATATAAGGTGCCCCATGAGACTCCATCGCCTGCTGCTCCCCTTCCTGCTCTGCCTGCTGCTGCCGCTGAGCGCCTTTGCCGACCCCGCCTTCTATAAGGTCAGCAAGGGCGATCAGCAGCACTGGCTGCTGGGCTCCATCCACGCGGGCAAGCCCTCGCTCTATCCGCTGCCCGACCCCATCGAGCGAGCCTGGCTGCAGAGCCGCGCCCTGGTGCTAGAGGTCGACCTGACCCACATCAGCCAGCAGCAGTGGCAGGAGATGGGGGCCATCACCCGGCTGGTGGACGGCAAGACCCTCAAGGAGCACGTGCCGCTCGATCTCTACCGGCGCACCATCATCGCCGCCGGCCAGAACGGCCTGACCGAGAACATGCTGGCCCCGCTGCGCCCCTGGTTCGCCGCCATCACCCTCACCCAGGCGGCGCTGGAGCGCACCAACTTCAGCAGCGCGCTCGGGGTGGATCAGCACTTCGCCAAGCAGGCCGGCGACAGCGGCAAGCCCATCATCGGCTTCGAGACCCTGCTCGAGCAGCTCGGCTACCTCGCCAGCGTCGGTGACAACCAGACCCTGATGCTGGAGAGCACCCTGGACGAGCTGCCCGAACTAGAGCGCGGCTTTCGCGAGGTGATGAAGGCGTGGGAAGAGGGGGACGAGGCGACCCTCATCAACCTGCTCAAATCGGAAATGGCGCCACCCAAGCTGCAGGCCTGGCTGGAGCAGACCCTGCTGGCGGAGCGCAACCACAACTGGCTGAAGAAATGGTCCACCCTGCCGAACGAGAGCTTCATCGTGGTAGGAGCGCTGCATCTTTACGGCGACCAGGGCTTACTCGCGTTGCTGGAACAACAGGGCTGGCGCATCACCCCGCTCACCGAGCCGGGTCCGCGCAAGCAGCCCCGCCAATAAGGCGCAGGCGGGGCCACATCGGCCCCGTCAGGGTCTTTATATGGGAGGGCGCTCACAGATCAGGCTGCCGATTTAATAACCACAGAAGGACTTGATCGAGATCATCTCTTTGCTCCCAAAGAGGTATCTATCATGCCTGTCATCAATGGGATGACTGGAGTGCATGAGATGGAATTTTGGATGAACCTGATGTTCGGCAACAGCGTGGGACTGATGTCCATGTTGGTGATTATCGGTACCTTCCTGCTGATCAGTTCCTACGCGGCCTATTTCATCTACAAGGTGATGAACGCCAAGCCGCCGAAAGAGGGCCAATAAGCCTGCGTCAGGCGATCCCCGATCGCCTGATCCCACCCTTGCCTCCCCTTTGCTCACGGGCTGAGCAACCCGGCGCCACCAGCGCGCCCGCCACTTTCAGATCCGCCCCCGCCCGCTATAATGGCCGCTCATTCCACCTGCGGGGAGCCTGCCGTGTCTCATAACGACGAACTCTCACTGTTTCGCAATGAAGTGGCCGATGTGCGCCCCATTCGCAACGACCATATCCGCCTCCAGACGGCGGGCAGCAGCCCGACCGACGCCCAGCTGGCGCGGCGCCAGGCCGCCACCGCCGAGCAACTCGCCCTGGATCACCTCAGCATGGAAGCGGTCGAGATGCTCGATCCCCACGCCATCGTCGGCTTCAAGCGCGACGGGGTGCAGGAGGGGGTCTACAAGAAGCTGCGACTCGGCAAATACGAGCTGCAGGCGAGCCTGGATCTGCACCAGAAGACCCTGAACGAAGCGCGCCAGAGCCTGGTGCAGTTCATTGCGGATTGCGAACTGCGCGACATCCGCTGCCTGCTGATCCTGCACGGCAAGGGGGAACGCAGCACACCGCGCGCCCTGCTCAAAAGCTATGTCAGCGCCTGGCTGCCGCAACTGCCGGCGGTGATGGCCATGCACAGCGCCGAGCGTCGCCACGGCGGCGGCGGTGCCCTCTACGTGCTGCTGCGCAAGAGCGAGCGCAAGAAGGCAGAGAACCGCGAACGCCACCAGAAACGGCTTGGCTGACTGCCTGAGGGTGGCACCAGGGTGGATGGCAGTGCTAGCATCGGGCGGCCCCGATCATGCCAGGTACGGGGTGCATACCATCAGGGACGATAACAAGGACAATCCCATGTCATATCAGAAACTTGAACAACATCAGCAACAACTGCACCGGCTCTCCCACCTCTCGGCCATCTGCGGCTGGGATCAGGCCGCCATGATGCCGGAGGGGGGCAACGAAGCCCGCGCCGAGGCCATGGCCGAACTGGGGCTGCTGATCCACCACAAGCGCACCGCCCCCGAGCTGGGCGACTGGATTGCCAAGGCCGAGAGCGAGCCGCTGGATGAGCTCCAGCGCGCCAACCTGCGCGAGATCAAGCGCCACTGGCAGGATGCCAGCCTGTTGCCCGGGGATCTCGTGGAGGCGCTGTCGCTCGCCGGCAGCAAGTGCGAGCACGCCTGGCGCCGCCAGCGCAAGGAGAACGACTGGGCGGGCTTTGCACCCAACCTCACCGAGGTGGTGACACTCTCGCGCGAGGTGGCTCGCCTGCGTGCCGATGCGCTGGGGGTGCGCCCCTACGATGCCATGCTGGCGCTCTATGAGCCGGGCATGACCAGCGCCCGGCTCGACGAGATCTTCGGCGATCTGACCGGCTGGCTGCCAAACCTGATCCAGACCGTGAGCGAGCAGCAAAAGCGCGAATCCGTGCTGATCCCGCAAGGCCCCTTCCCCATCGCCGCCCAGCAGGCGCTCGGCCAGCAGGTGATGGGGCTGCTCGGCTTCGATTTTGCCCACGGCCGGCTCGATGTGAGCAGCCACCCGTTCTGCGGCGGGGTGCCGACCGACGTGCGCATCACCACCCGCTACAACGAGCAGGAGTTCGTCTCCAGCCTGATGGGCATAGTCCACGAAACCGGTCACGCCCGTTACGAACAGGGCTTGCCGCGCCAGTTGCTGGGCCAGCCGGTGGCCGAGGCGCGATCCATGGGCATTCACGAGAGCCAGAGCCTGTTCTGCGAGATGCAGCTCGGCCATGATCCCGCCTTCCTCACGCTGCTGGCACCGCACATTCGCGCCCACTTCGGCGAGCAAGAGGCGTTGGCGCCGGCGAACCTGGTCAAGCTCTACAACCGGGTCGAGCCCGGCTTTATCCGGGTCGATGCGGACGAGGTGACCTACCCGGCCCACGTCATCCTGCGCTACGAGCTGGAGCGCGACCTTATCGAGGGACGCATCGAGGTGGCAGACATTCCCGCGCTGTGGGACGCCAAGATGCAGCAGTGGCTGGGACTCTCCACCCAGGGCAACTACCAGAATGGCTGCATGCAGGACATTCACTGGACCGACGGCTCGTTCGGCTACTTCCCGAGCTACACCCTCGGCGCCATGTATGCCGCGCAGCTGCGCTTCGCGCTCGAGCGGGAGCTCGGCAACATGGGCGAGCTGATCGCGGCGGGCCGCCTGCCGGAGATCTTCGCCTGGCTGGGTCGTCACATCTGGTCCCAGGGCAGCCGCTACGGCACGGACGAACTGGTCAGCCGTGCCACCGGCGAGGCGCTGAACCCGCACTGGCTGCGCCGCTATCTGGAGCAGCGCTATCTGAAGTAGGGCCAGAGCGCCCGCCAGCAGATAACAAACGGGGCCTCGCGGCCCCGTTTTTCATGGCAACACGGCGCGTCAACGCCCGTCCGGCACGCCGACAAACTCGCGCAGCTGCAGGATGTTGCCCTCGGGGTCGAACGCATTGCGCACCACGAAACCGGGGCCGGACCACTGCTGCGGCAGCAAGCCGCCACCGAGATCGGCCGCCTTCGCCTCCGCCCAGGCGAGGCTCGGCACGGTAAAGAACAGCTTGATGGCGCCCTGCTCGCGCAGCTGCGGCGGCGTGGTGATGACCACCTGCTCGGCATAGAGGGCGGGGATTGCGTGCAGCAACAGCTGGATGTCGGCATTTTCCTGCACGATCAGCTCGTCACTCTGGCTGCGGATCTCCATCTGCAGCAGGGTGCGATAAAAGTGGCTCAGCAGGCCGGGATCCCTGGCATAGATCAGGGCGCCGGCACGTGCGGGTCCTGGCATGGCTCTCTCCTCCTTGGATGTTGTTATCCCAGATTCGCACACTTGCCACGCCAAACCGATCTGTTTTTCATGCCCTGCGGTCGCTGGCGCGGCCTCGGTTTTATTTCAATTGCTGTCCGTTTCTGGCTAGTCATCGCCTTCGTTCCTGCTTAGTCTCTCACTCATCCGGGCCGCCGCGCCCACCCCGTTTTCGGCGCAAGGAGCCAGCGATGCCAACAGATCACGCCATGACGATGCCGCCGGCCACAGAGCATGAGCCAGACCTCCCGCTCAGCGCCGAGCAGTGCCATGCCGCCCGTCTGGCCCGCGATGCGCGCTTCGACGGCCGCTTCTTTACCGGCGTGCTCTCTACCGGCATCTACTGCCGGCCTGTCTGTCCGGCGCGACCACCGCACGAGCACAACGTGCGCTATTTCCAAAGCGCTGCCGCAGCGGAGCAACACGGCCTGCGCCCCTGCCTGCGCTGCCGGCCTGAGCTCGCGCCCGCCGCCCCCGGCGATCTGCCGCCGACGTTGGCGCGCCTGCTGGCCCGGATCGATCGCGGCGAGCTGGCGGAAGGCTCGCTCACCACCCTGGCGGAACAGGCCGGCATCAGTGAGCGCACGCTGCGCCGCCAGTTCGAGCAGCACCTCGGCGCCTCCCCGAAACAGGTGGAGCAGACGCGCCGGCTGCTGCTCGCCAAGCGGCTGTTGACCGAAACCCGGCTGCCCATTACCGACATCGCGTTTGCGGCGGGCTTTGCCAGCATTCGCCGCTTCAACGATGCCTGGCAGCAGGCATACGGCTTGGCGCCGCGGGCCCTGCGCCGTCAGAGCGAGCCAGCCGACGACGACGCCGCCCTGACGCAGGCGCCCGAGGAGGGGGCGATGCTCACGCTGCAACTGCCCTACCGCCCCCCTTACGACGTGGCGGCCATGCTGGCGTTCTACCGGCTGCGCGCCATTCCGGGGTTGGAGCGGGTGGATGGCGAGGTCTATGAACGCTGGCACCGGGTCGGCGATCAGGTCGCGCGGGTGCGCATCAGCCAGGGCAAGGGGCACAGCCTGCAGCTCAGCGTCCATGATCTGCCGCCCGCCGCGCTGCCGGATCTGCTGTATCGGGTGCGCCGGATGTGGGATCTCGATGCCGACATGCAGCGCATCGGTGCGCGACTCGGGCAGGATCCGCTGCTGGCGCGTCTGCAGGCGCGCTGGCCGGGAGTTAGGCTGCCCGCCGGCTGGGATGAGTACGAGGTGATGCTGCGCGCCATCGTCGGCCAGCAGGTGTCGGTCAAGGGGGCCATCACCATACTCGGGCGGCTGGTGGCACGCACCGAGGCGCAATTCGGGGTAGCGCAGTTGCCCACCCCTGCCCAGCTGTGCGAGCTCAACCTGGACGGCATCGGCATGCCCGGCAGCCGGATCAGAACGCTGCAGGGGCTGGCACAGGCGCTGGCCAGCGGCGAGTTGAGCCTGATCAGCGCCAGCGATGAACAGCTGCTGGCGCTGCCTGGTATCGGCCCCTGGACGGTCGCCTACTGGCGGCTGCGCTGCGGACTGGATCCGGATGCCTTCCCCGCCTCCGATCTGGTGCTACTGAAGGCGCTGGGGGGCGGCACCAAGTTGCCGGTAAAAGCGGTATTGGCCCACAGCGAAAGGTGGCGGCCCTGGCGCGGCTACGCGGCGAGCTGGCTGTGGCATGCCATGAGCGAGGAGCCGGCACTGCTGACCGAGCCGGTACCAGGCCGCGCAGCAAGCGACAACCCAGCAGAGGAGACAACCCCATGATCCGCTACGATATCTTGCCCAGCCGCTGTGGCGATCTGCTGGTCGCCATCGACGAGCGCGGCCTGCTGCACGTGGACTTCGTGGCGGGACTGCGCGCGCTGCCCGACATGAGTGGCTGGCGACAAGACAAGGTGGCGCTGGCCCCTTTTCTCGCGCAATTTGAAGCCTACTTTGCCGGCCGCCTGCAACGCTTCACCCTGCCGCTCGCACCGAGAGGCACGGCGTTTCAGCAAGCGGTCTGGCAGGCACTGTGCGACATCCCCTACGGCGAGACCCGCAGCTACAGCGACATCGCCCGCGCCATCGGCAAGCCCAATGCGGTGCGGGCGGTGGGCGCCGCCAACGGCCGCAACCCGCTCTCGATCATCATCCCCTGCCACCGGGTGATCGGCCAGAACGGCAGCCTGACCGGCTATGCGGGGGGCTTGCCCATCAAGCAGGCGCTGCTCACGCTGGAAGGGATCCCCTGTTGACGACACGGCGCCCACTCACAGGCGCTCAGCCAGCCAACCGTGGAACCCGAGCGCCTGAAAATAGCGCCGCCCAACGCCGAAGCCCGCCGCCTGCAGCAGGTATCGGGAGAGGTGAGCTTCATCAACGCTTCAAACTCCCCATCACATGCATTTCACAGCGGTGGCAATCAAACCGCAGGCGGAAGGTGTCCTTGCCCATCTTGAGCTCCAGCGGCTCGGCCTTGAGACCGGGCACCTCGTTCGGGCAGAGGTTCTGGCTATAGCGGATGCAGTGTTTGGTGATCATCAGCACCACTTCCCGCTCCTCCTTGTTCGCCTCATAAGCGGGCGCGATCCGCTCCACCCCGTGCTCGCGGAAGAACTGTTCGGCCGCGCTGTTCAACACGTTGCCAAGGTAGGAGAGACGGTGCTGGGGATAGTGGATATCCCGCAGCGCGATGCGTCGCTCGGGGCGCTGGTAGCTGGCCAGACGGGCAGCCTCCAGCGCGGCGATGGCATCCCGGCGCAAGCCGTTGAGCATGGATGCGGCAATGAATAGCGGGTGAGTAAACGCCAACTCAACCTTGCGTGCCACAAACAGGGTATTGCCGAGTTTGCCAAGCTGGTCACGCGCCTGTTGCAGCGCCCGCTCCGGGTTGTCAGCAGGCTGCTTGTCGCAGGGGAGCGCGACGGCGGCGCTGATGCCCTGCTCGTCGGTAAGCGTGAGGCGCAAGCCCTCATCACACTCCGCCAGCACCATATCGACCCGGATGCGGCGATCGGCGCTGGCCTTCTCCAGCACCTTGCTGAACGCCTGATCGTGGTTGCGGTAGATTTCGGTGCCTACCCTCAAGCCCGGCATGCGCTCTGACAGGAGTAACTGCTTACCTTCGACTTTGTTGAGGCGCATCCCTACCAGCTCGTTGTTCGGCTTGAAGAAGCCAAGGCCATCGCCGTTGTTGAGGCTCACGGGCTTGCCATCGATCTCGATGCCATCCTTGGTGACCCTGGTGACCCGGCCCAGCGGCTCGCCCACGTATTTCGGGCTCTTGGTGGAGTCGATCCCCTGCTGGCGACCATGGAGGAAGTAATCGGTGCTGCCACGGTTGAAGCTCTTTTTGGGATCAGGCGTGAAGCTGTAGCTGCAACGGCCGGCCGAGGAGGCTACCAGATCGCTGCGGCTATCCAGAATGGCATCGAGTTTCTGCCGATACCAGGCGGTGACGTTCTTGACGTAATCGAGCCCCTTAAGGCGCCCTTCAATCTTGAAGGAGCGGATCCCCGCCTCGATCAGCGCCTCCAGGTTGTCGGTCTGATCCATGTCCTTGAGGGAGAGCAGGTGGCTGTCGGCCACCAGCACCTCGCCATCCGGCTTTTGCAACGAGCAGGGCAAACGACAGAGCTGGGCACATTCGCCGCGGTTGGCGCTGCGGCCGGTACGGGCATGGCTGATGTTGCACTGACCGCTGTAGGAGACGCAGAGCGCGCCGTGGATAAAGAACTCCAGCTGCACGTTGGTCGCGGCGCTTATCTCGCGGATCTGCGCAAGGGACAGTTCGCGCGCCAGCACCACCTGAGAGAAGCCCACATCCTGCAGAAATTTCACCTTCTCCGGGGTGCGGTTGTCGGTCTGAGTACTGGCATGGAGCGCAATGGGGGGCAAATCGAGCGCCAGCAGTCCCATGTCCTGCACGATCAGCGCATCGGCCCCGGTTTCGTAGATCTGGTGAGTCAGCCGCCGGGCCTGCTCCAGTTCGTGATCGTGCAGCAGGGTGTTGAAGGCGACGAAGACCTGGGCGCCGAAGCGATGGGCATGGCGCGCCAGCGCTTCGATATCCTCGAGGGAGTTGCCCGCCGCGCTGCGGGCACCAAAGGCGGGGCCACCCATGTAGACAGCATCGGCACCGTGGTTGATGGCTTCGATGCCGTAGGCGAGGTTCTTGGCCGGAGCCAGCAGCTCCAACCGGTTGTTGTGGCTTAACGGGTGCTTGTTCTGGTGCATGGTCTCGGGATCAGGGCGGACAGCAAATGGGCGCCACTCTAGGGCATTGCCACCCTCCCCGCCTTGATCCCGCTTAAGATCACCGCAAAATACAGGATTGGATCAGAGCACCACCTTCAGGGCCAGCCCCAGCAGCACCAGACCGCTTACCTTGTCGATGACGAAGGACTTGGCCTTGAGCCAGGCCAACACGGGGCCACGAGAGAGTACCAGCGCTACCAGCACGTACCAGACCGCGTCGATCCCACCGGCGGTCAGCATCATGATGCCGCCCTCGCGCCAGCCGGTGTGGGCATGCACAAACTGGCTGAACAGGGCGATGAAGAAGACCGCGAGCTGGGGGTTGAGAAAGGCCACCATAAAACCTTCGAAGGCGCCTTGCCGCCCGCGCAGCTGGTGCACCTCTTCACTCGCCTCCCCCTTGGCGGGTTTGGCCAGCAGCGCCTTGACCCCGAGCCAGGCGAGAAACGCCGCGCCGCCGTAACGAATAACGTCAAACAGCAGCGGGGTCTGGGTGATCAGGATGGCCAGACCCAAAGCCGTGATCAGCGCATAGATGCCGACTCCGAAGCCGTGGCCAAGCGCGGTGGCCACGCCGTGCCCCTGCCCTCCTTGCACCGTATTGCGGATGATCAGCGCCAGGCTCGGCCCCGGGCTGATGGCGCCCATCACGCAGATTGCGGCCAGTGCCAGCCAACTCGTCAGTTCCATGGTGTTCCTTGTCTCAAGCGGAATATGAATATCTGCGCTCAGGGTAAAGGGCCCCTGGTTATGCCAGAAGTGAAAGTTGGGAATAGAACCCATAGCCAACGGCTATAGGCCAACACAAGCGTCTGTTGCTAGCGGGGCGGGTTCAACACCTTGCGGCTCGCCGCCACTGTGCGCTGCAGGTGTTCGCGCAGGAAGGGATAGGCCAGTTCGCGAAACCACTTGTGGGCCGGATCCTGATGGTGGCGCTGGTGCCACAGCAGATGATACTGCTGGGTACGGCTGACAAACGGCAGATCACAAAAGTGCAAGGCGTGCTCGCAAGAGAGCTGCCAGGCAATGTGGGCCGGGGTGGTCAGCAGGCAGTCGGTGCGCAACAACACCTCCACCGCAGCCTGAAAGAAGGGCACTCGGGCAAACCAGCGCCGGGACAGCCCCTGCGGTGCCAGTACCTGTTCCACCGGGCTGTCCTTGTCACCCCCGCCGCTCACCTGCAGATGAGGCCAGGCGAGGTAATCATCGAGACTGAGCGAGCGCCCCGCCAACGGATGGTGGCTACCCATCAACACCACCAACCGATCTTCCCCCTGATGCAGGCCGCGGATCTGATCCGGCACCAGTTCGGTGATGGTGGAAACCATGTCCAGCTCGGATTGCCACAGCTGCGGTAGCAGGCGCTTGTCCCACAGGCTGTACTCCAGCGCCGCCAGCGGCGCCTCCCTGGCCAGCGCCGCGCAGATATCCGGCAGGATGTGCTGGGCCACGTAATCGGAGGAGGCGAGCCGGAACACCCGCTCGCAGCGGCTCGGGTCAAAACCGGGGGCCTCGTAGAGCCGCTCCAGCGCACCGAGGGAATCCGCCAGCTGGGCAGCCAGCGCCTCGGCCCGTGGCGTCAGCAGCCAGCGCTGCCCCTCCCGCACCAGCAACTCGTCGCCAAACTCGCTGCGCAGCTGGCCCAGCTGCTTGCTGATGGAGGGTTGGCTCAGGTGCAGCAGCTCCGCCGCCCGGCTGATGTTGCGAGTCTCCAGCAGCACCTTGAGGGTGGGCAGCAGATTGAGATTGGCTCTGTGCAAGGGGGGAGTTCCATCCAGTGGCGAAAGCCCTATCTTAGGGCAGCCAAGCCCTGTGGCTTAAGCGAAATTTCCAGTCGGCCCCCGCAACCTGGCGTGACCCTGCTGCCAGATAACCATGACCACAAGATGACAGTGGTTGCCCCGTGCGGCATAATTGCGCGATTTTCCGCCCGCGGGCGATCCACTTGAGAAGCGGTAACAAGATGAAATACGCCAATATCACCGGCTGGGGCAAATGCCTGCCTCCCTCCGTACTGACCAACGACGACCTCAGCACCATCATGGATACGTCGGATGAGTGGATCTACCCGCGCACCGGCATCAAGGCTCGCCGCATCTCCCACGTCAGCACCTCTGATCTCGCCACCCTGGCCGGGCGTCGTGCACTGGCCTGCGCCGGGCTGGAAGCCAGCGACCTCGACGGCATCATCCTGGCCACCGCCACGCCGGACAACCTGCTGCCGAGCGCCGCCTCCGCGGTGCAAAAGAAGCTGGGCGCCGTCAATGCTGCCGTGTTCGACCTCAACGCCGCCTGCACCGGTTTCGTCTATTCCCTCTCGGTTGCCACCTCGCTGGTACAGACCGGCATGATGAAGAAGGTGCTGGTGATCGGCGCCGAGCGACTCACCTATCTGCTGGACTGGGCCCGTCGCGATACCGCCGTGCTGTTTGGCGACGGTGCCGGCGCCGTGGTAATCGAGGCGAGCGAGCAGGAGAGCGGTCTCATCGCCAACAAGCTGGGCTGTGACAGCGAGGCCCGCGAGATCCTGCACGTGCCGAACTTCGGCACCGACCGGGTGCGTTTTGCCGACATCGACGGCCTCTTCACCTTCAACTTCGAAGGCCAGGAGATCTTCAAGCGGGCCGTACGCGGCATGGGCGAAGCCACCAACACGGTACTGGCGCAGGCCGGTATCGCTCCGGAGCAGATCGACCTGATCGTGCCGCACCAGGCCAATATCCGCATCATCGAAACCCTCGCCAAGCGTATGAACGCGACGATGGAGAAGGTGATGGTCAACATCGAGCACTACGGCAACACCTCCGCCGCCACCGTGCCCATCGCCCTGTGCGAGGCACTGGAGCAGGGCCGCGTCCAGCCGAACAGCTATCTGCTGACCGCTGCCTTCGGTGCCGGCCTGACCTGGGGCGCCGCCATCATCAAGTGGGGCGATCGCGTGACACCCATCAAGGCGTGCGAGGCCGAACTGCCGCCGTGCGACAAGAGCGCGCTCGAGCTTATCGCCCATGCCGTGGAAGGGTGCCAGAAGGCCCACGCCGACGAAGCGTAAACCTACACATACAGCACCAGGAGCCTGCCAATGCAGGCTCTTTTTATTACCGCGCCCAGCACTTCTCTCCGCCTCCCAGGCTCCGACTCTCTCACCGCTTCGGCTTCCAACGATGGCCCCATAGCAGTCGCCATATTCCAGTTTTCTCAGTAACGCCCCCCGAATAGGACCAATTTGTAGCCAGCCCATTTTTTTGCGCTAACCTTACTGAGCTATTGATAAGTAGCAAGTTGGCGCTTGGGTTCTCTACCTGAGGGAACGGCGGTTCACCTTCTTCCATCCATATGCAGGGGCAAGTTCGCGTATGACAGATAACACAAGGGCACACTCCTCCTCTTTCTGGGAGCCTGTCAGCTGGGCCTGCGGCCTTGGCCTGGGCCTGTTCAGCACTCTGCTGCTGGTACTTGCGGGCAGCCCCTTGCCTTATCTGCTGGCCAACCTGGTGCTGGCCGTGGCTGCCGCCCTGTGGAGTGCCCGCCACTACCATGCCAAACCTGCCGGCCAGCCCGATGAACAAGAACAGACTCCATCATGGTCCGCTGCCGAGCTCAACCACTCCATCATCGGGCTCGAGCAGGTGTGCGAAAAGGCCGTGCCCATCTGGTCGCAACAGATTGAAAACTCTCGCCAGCAAACCGAAGGGGCCATGATTGACCTCACCCAGCGCTTTGCCGGGCTGACCACCAAGCTGGAAGAGGCGGTCGCCGCCTCCCACAACGCCGCCGGCGATCTGGGCGGCGAGAAATCCGCCGGCATGGCCTCCGTGCTGGCCGAGAGCCAGGCCCAGCTCAACCAGGTCGTCGCCATCATGCACTCCACCCAGGCCAACCGTGACGCCATGCTGGCAGAGATAAAAACCCTCACCGCCTACACCATCGAACTCAATACCATGGCACTCGATGTGGCCAAGATAGCCTCCCAGACCAACCTGCTGGCCCTCAACGCTGCCATCGAGGCGGCCAGAGCCGGTGAAGCGGGTCGTGGCTTCGCAGTGGTGGCGGACGAGGTGCGCACCCTGTCGCGCCTCTCCAGCGAGACCGCCCAGAAGATGACCGACAAGGTCGATACCATCAACACCGGCATCGGCCGGGCCTTCCAGATTGCCGAGAGTGCAGCAGGGCGGGATCAGGCCGCAGTCAGCGACGCCGAACACGCCATCGAACAGGTACTGGAGCGCTTTCGGATGGCCACCACCAGCCTGGCGGAGTCGGCAGCCCTGCTGCAGAGCGAGAGTACCGGGATCCACCGTGAGATTTCCGATGTCATCGTTTCGTTACAGTTCCAGGATAGAGTCAGTCAGATCCTTGGTCATGTTCGTCAAAACATGGACAGCCTCAATGACCACCTGATCTCGTCGCGCACCAGAACGCACCAGTCCGGCCCCATCCAGATCGATGCGGAAAGCTGGCTCGCAGACATGGAACTCTCATATGCCACCGATGAGCAGCGCAATATCCATCACGGTCGCAAAACCCCGACGGCAACCCCATCCAACAACGCTGATGTCACTTTTTTCTAGGAGAGAGATATGGCCAAAACAGTCCTGATCGTGGATGACTCGGCAACCATACGCCAGGTCGTCGGCATGACGCTCAAGGGAGCCGGTTATGAGGTGATGGAGGCTTGTGACGGCAAGGACGCCCTCAAAAAACTCGACGGCAAGAAGATCAACCTCATCATCAGCGACGTCAACATGCCGAACATGGACGGTATCAGCTTCGTCAAGGAGGCCAAGAAACTGGCCAGCTACAAGTTCACTCCAGTGATCATGCTGACCACCGAGTCCCAGGACAGCAAGAAGCAAGAAGGACAGGCTGCAGGAGCCAAAGCCTGGGTGGTCAAGCCGTTCCAGCCGGACCAGATGCTGGCTGCCGTCGCCAAGCTCATCATGCCCTGAGCCGGGAGGCATTCATGCCGCTGCATATCGAAACGGGTGAAGAAAAGACAGTTGTGGCCATTGCGGGTGAGATGACCATCTATACCGCAGCAGAACTCAAACAGGCGCTCACCCCCCTGCTCTATCGCCAGCAAGAGCTGGAACTGGATCTCTCCCAGGTCAGCGAAATGGACAGTGCCGGCCTGCAACTGCTGCTGGCCGCCAAGAAGACGGCGCTGCAGGGCGGCTATCCGCTGCATCTGGTCATGCACAGCCATGCGGTACTCGATGCCCTTGAGCTGTGCCAGCTGGCAACCTTCTTCGGCGATCCCACCCTCATCCCCCACCCCGATCACGCCTAGCCGGTTCCGCGGACAAGGAGTCATTCGTGAGCATCAATCTTGATCAGGCCCTGCAAACCTACATCGCCGAGGCGCGTGAGCTGCTCGAGGAGATGGAGTCCGCACTGCTGACGCTGGAAAACGAGCCGGACAATAGCGAGCTCATCGGCGCCATCTTTCGGGCGGCCCACACCATCAAGGGCTCCGCCGGCCTGTTTGGCCTGCAACCCATCGTCAGCTTCACCCACATCGTCGAGGATCTGCTCGATCAGGTGCGCAACCAGCAGTTGGCGATCAGTGAAGCACTCATCAAGGATCTGCTGGAGAGCCGGGATCACATCGAACGCCTGGTCAGCCTGGTGGCCGAACAAGGGGAAGCGCTCGGTGCGGATGAACAGGCTCAGGATGAGCAGCTGAGAAGCAACCTGGCACGCCATCAAACCACCAGCCAAACCGGCCTGCCGGAACGAAACCCACCGGCCGAGACCAGCCCGGTCAGCAAGGAGGAGGGTCATGTCAGCGCCACGTCTCTGTGGCACATCTCCCTGCGCTTTGGCCCGGATGTGCTGCGCAACGGTATGGATCCCACCTCTTTTCTGCGCTACCTCGGCACCATGGGTACCCTCTGCGCCATCGAGACCATTCACAGCTCACTGCCCGATTGGGAACATTTCGATCCGGAGAGCTGCTACTTGGGCTATGAACTCGATCTGGATACCCAAGCCGACAAGAATGCCCTGAGCGATGTATTCGAATTCGTGCGCGATGACTGTCGCATCACCATTATCCCGCCCCACAGCAAGCTGGCCGAGTACATCGACCTCATCAATGCCCTGCCGGAAGACAACGAGATGCTGGGGCAACTGCTGGTCAAGACCGGCGCCTTGACGGCCAGCGAACTGGTACTCGGACTGCAAGCCCAGCATGAACAGCCGCAGACCGACGCCGGCAAACTGGGAGAGATCCTGATTGCCCAAGGTGCTGTCAGCGAGGTGGTGGTGGATGCCGCGCTCAAGAAGCAAAGCCAGAACAAGGAGAGCAAGAACAAGGAGGGGCGCTATGTTCGGGTACATGCCGACAAGCTGGATGACCTGATCAATCTGGTGGGCGAACTGGTGGTCGCCAGCTCGGGAGCCAACCTGCTGGCCCAGCGTTCACGGGACAGCCAGTTGCAGGAGGCCAACTCTACCATAGCCATGCTGGTCGAAGAGATCCGGGATGGGGCGCTGCGCCTGCGCATGGTGCCCATCGGCGATACCTTCAACCGCTTCCAGCGGGTTGTGCGGGATGTCAGCCATGAGCTGGACAAAGACATCACCCTGGTCATCACCGGCGGCGATACCGAACTAGACAAATCGGTGGTGGAGAAGATCGGCGACCCCTTGATGCACCTGGTACGCAACGCCATGGACCACGGCATCGAATCGGCTGAAAGAAGGGTGGCCGCTGGCAAGCCGGCACGGGGTACCCTGACCCTCAACGCCTATCACGACTCCGGCAGCATCGTCATCGAAATTCAGGACGATGGCGCCGGCCTCAACAAGGCCAGGATCCTGCAAAAGGCACAAGAACGCGGCCTGCTAACCACCAATGCCACCCTGACGGATCAGGAAATTTATCAACTCATTTTCGAACCCGGCTTCTCCACGGCGGAGGCCATCACCAATCTCTCCGGCCGCGGGGTGGGCATGGATGTGGTCAAGCGCAACATCCAGGCCCTGCGCGGCAGTGTCGAACTCGACAGCAAACCCGGCCTCGGCACCAGGGTCCAGATCCGGCTGCCACTCACGCTGGCCATCATCGATGGTTTTCTGGTGCGCGTCAGCACGACCCACTACGTCATCCCCCTCGACATGGTGATCGAATGCGTGGAGCTGACCCAGAGTGCGCTGGCCGATACCCAGGGGCGCAACTACATCAATCTGCGCGGCGAAGTGCTGCCTTTTGTCCGGCTGCAACACTATTTCGACGTTGAAGGTACAAGAGGTCGCCGGGAAAACATCGTGGTCGTCAGCCACGGCGGCAAGAAATCCGGCCTGGTGGTCGACGAGCTGCTGGGAGAATTCCAGACCGTCATCAAGCCACTCGGCAAGCTGTTCCAGCGCCTGCAGGGGATCAGCGGCTCCACCATTCTGGGAGGCGGTGAAGTTGCCCTCATTCTGGATATCCCCTCTCTCATTCAGCACGCCATCGAACAGGAGCTGGGCCAGCTGAGCCAGTACGCCATTCCACGTCTGCAAACCCAACCTAGAGTCAATTAACACCAGGAGCCTGTCATGTTCAAAAACTCCACCATCAAACTGCGACTCACCATTTTGCTCTGCCTGCTCTGCGCACTGCTGCTGGGAGTGGGAGCATTGGGACTCTACAACATGCAGAGCAGCAACACTGGGCTGCAGCGGGTCTACAATGATCGGGTGGTGCCGCTCAAACAGCTCAAGACCATTTCCGACAATTATGCCGTCGCCATCATCGACAACGTCAACAAGGCCAATGCGGGCCTCATCAGCGCCGAAGAGGCGCAGCAGCAGATCAAGCATGCCCAGCAGCAGATCAAACTGGAGTGGCAGCATTATCAGGCCACCAAACTGACCGAAGCCGAGCAGAAGCTGTCAGCCGAAGCCAACAGCCTGTTCAGCGCGGCGGATCGGGATATCACTCGACTGGAAGCATTTCTCTCAACCCAGCGCGGTGTCGTCACCGGCATGCTCAACGAATTTGACGGCAAGCTTTACAGCTCCATCGATCCCATCGGTGGCAAGATAACCGAGCTGGTCAGCCTGCAACTCGACGTAGCCAAATCCGAGTACGAGCAGGCGCAGGCCTGGTACGACGTCATGCTGCTCACCATGCTGACGGTCGTTGCCACAGGCATGGTGGCTGCCGCCTGGTTTGGCATTGTCCTCATCCGCAGCATCATCTCCCCCATCAACCAGGCACTGCAGGTAGCCAACCATCTGGCCGAAGGCAACCTCGATGTGACCATCGACATCGGAGCCCACGACGAAGCCGGACAACTGCTGCTGGCAATGCAGAACATGGTCAACAAACTGACGGCACTCATCAACGACATCGAGACCCTGGTGACTGCCGCCGTCGAGCAGGGAAACTTCAGTTACAAGATCGAACTGGATGGACGCCAGGGCTACATCAAGCGACTGTCCGAACTGCTCAACCGTCTATCCAACGTCACCGACACCAGCCTCAACGATGTGATGCGCATCGCCACAGCCCTGTCGCGGGGTGATCTGACCCAGAAGATAGAACAACCCTATCCGGGCATTTTTGGTCAGACCAAGGATGGCCTCAACAGCACCATAGAGGCGCTGACAGCCATCATCGAAGAAGTGCGCAACGCCGCCGACAACCTGACCAATGCCTCCAACCAGGTCAGTACCACGGCCCAGTCCCTGAGCCAGGCCACCAGCGAACAGGCCGCCAGCGTGGAAGAGACCAGTGCCTCCATCGAACAGATGAGCGCCAGCATCAACCAGAACACCGACAACGCCAAGGTAACCGACAACATGGCGAGCAGTGCCGTGCTCGAAGCCACCGAAGGTGGCCGCTCAGTCCAGCAGACGGTGGCCGCGATGCAGCAGATCGCCCGCAAGGTCAGCATCATCGACGATATCGCCTACCAGACCAATCTGCTGGCACTCAACGCCGCCATCGAGGCGGCGCGGGCAGGTGAACACGGCAAAGGCTTCGCGGTGGTGGCCGCCGAGGTTCGCAAGCTGGCCGAACGTAGCCAGATAGCGGCGCAGGAGATAGGTGAGCTCTCATCGAGCAGCGTCGATACTGCCGAGAAGGCGGGCAGCCTGCTCGACAAGATCGTGCCCTCCATTCGCAAGACTTCCGATCTGGTGCAGGAGATCAATGCCGCCTCCGGTGAGCAGGCCAGCGCTGCCAACCAGATAAGCCTTGCCATGAGCCAGCTCAACCAGGTGACCCAGCAAAACGCCGCCAGCAGCGAGGAGCTGGCAGCTACGGCCGAAGAGATGAGCTCTCAGGCCAACGAGCTGCAGCAAACCATGGATTTTTTCTCGCTGGAGAACCCGAACAAACCGGCCAGGGTCCACGAGAGCGGACATAAAGGATTGCCCCCCAGAGGCAAATTTGTCATGCCGACCCAGCACCCACTGCACGGCAATACGGCAGCGCAACCTCAGGTTGACGAGGCCGATTTTGTCCGTTTTTAACTGGAGAGCCCCATGAGCATGTCTACCGAAGTGGCCGTCCAGCCCGGCACGCTGGCCCTTGATAACCAGGGCGATGCCCAATACCTGACCTTTCTCATCAACGGCGAGATGTTTGCCATCAACATTCTCGGGGTCAAGGAGATCATCGAATACGGCAACATCACCCCCATCCCCATGATGCCAAGTTTCATCCGCGGCGTGATCAACCTCCGGGGAGCCGTGGTCTCGGTGGTGGATCTCAACGCCCGCTTTGGCAATGCCCCCTCCAGCATCACCCGCCGCAGTTGCATCGTCATTATCGAGGGAGTGCATCCGGACGATCCGGAACACGGCAATCAGGACATCGGCGTGGTGGTGGACTCCGTCTCCGAAGTGCTGACCATTCCCTGCAATGAGATAGAGCCTCCACCGAGCTTCGGGGCTCGCATCCGGGCGGACTTTATCAGCGGCATGGGCAAGGTAAATGGCAAGTTCGTCATCCTCATCAATACCGAGAAAGTGCTCTCCATCGATGAAATGGCACAGCTCAGCGAACTGACCCAGCAGCAGGAACGGCTGCTGGAACAGAAGCCACAGACACCGTGATTCAGACGTAGCAAGCAACAAGAGTGTCGCTCACCACACAGCAATGACATGTCGCACAAGGATAAGGCTCATGAATCAATCATTTTTTGGCAATCTGTTCGGCAACGGCAGCGCTCATGCCTTGCTGCAGGAGCAACTGCTCCAGCTCATTGGCGCAACCCGATCGCTCCAGCAGGGGATCAGACAAGGCGATCAATCGGCCCAGCTTGAGCTGGGTTCGCTCAGCGGTCCGCTGCGGGAGCTCTGTCAGGAGTTCAATACCGTGCTGGCACTGCTGGGGGAGCGCCTTAGCAACACCCTCGCCACCATCAGTGCCAACCAAACCCTGTATGACGAAAACCTGCGAGTGCGCAAAGCGCTGGATGGGGCCTCGACCAATGTGATGATCGCCGATACCAATCTCGACATCGTCTATATGAATGAAGCCGTGCTCGCCATGCTGGGCCAGGCCGAATCAGACATTCGCAAAGATCTGCCCAATTTTGATGTCAGACAGCTGATGGGCAAGAACATTGATACCTTCCACAAAGACCCTTCCCATCAGCGCAGCATGCTGGCCAAACTGAACAGCACCTA
Organism: Aeromonas sp. DNRA1; assembly: GCF_963888745.1. NCBI lineage: Bacteria > Pseudomonadati > Pseudomonadota > Gammaproteobacteria > Aeromonadales > Aeromonadaceae > Aeromonas > Aeromonas sp. DNRA1. The sequence goes on from NZ_CAWPKQ010000001.1 coordinate 1,136,491, forward strand.
TCGCGCCCAGATAACCGTCGGGGGGCGTATCTTCTCGCTGATCGCCAATCCGGTCTTCAACGATGGCGGCGAACGCCTCGGCTCCGTAGTCGAGTGGGCCGATCGGACCAAGGAGATCGCCATCGAGAACGAGATGAAGGCCGCCAGCGCCGCTGCCAAGATCGCCGCAGCAGAGAGTTTGCGCGTCAAGAAGGCGCTCGATGGCGCAAGCACCAACGTGATGATCGCCGACACCGATCTCAACATCATCTACATGAATGAGTCCGTCAAAGAGATGCTGAGCCTGGCTGAACCGGATATTCGCAAAGAACTCTACAACTTCAATGCAGCCACCCTGATGGGGGCCAACATCGACAGCTTCCACAAAAACCCGGGTCATCAGCGCAGCATGCTGGCCAAGCTGAACAACACCTATCGCACCCAAATCCTGCTTGGCGGGCGCACCTTCTCGCTCATCGCCAACCCGGTGTTTGGCGACGATGGCGAACGACTGGGCTCCGTGGTCGAGTGGTCGGATCGCACCAAGGAAGTCGCCATCGAACGGGAGATGTCGGAGATCGTGCAGGCGGTGATCAACGGCGAACTGCACCGCCGCATGGACCTGACCGGTAAAAGTGGCTTCTTCCAGACCCTGGGAGAGGGCATAAATCGTATCGCAGAGGTGATCGATACCAGCCTCAACGACGTGATCCGGGTGGTGCAATCCCTGGCCAGAGGCGACCTGACCCAACAGGTCGAGGCCGACTACCCCGGAGTGTTTGGCACCACCAAGGACTCCCTCAACCAGACCATCGTCTCGCTGACCAATATCGTTACCGAAGTACGGGGCGCATCTGACAATCTCTCCAGCGCGGCCGAACAGGTCAGCGCCACTGCCCAGTCCATCAGCCAGTCAAGCAGTGAGCAGGCCTCCAGCATGGAAGAGACCAGCGCCTCCATCGAGCAGATGAGCGCCAGCATCAACCAGAACACCGACAATGCCCAGGTCACCGATGGTATGGCCAGCAAGGCCGCCAAGGAGGCCGTGGAAGGCGGTGAGGCCGTCAAGCTCACGGTCGATGCCATGAAGCAGATCGCCAAGCGGATCGGCATCATCGACGACATCGCCTACCAGACCAATCTGCTGGCCCTCAATGCTGCTATCGAGGCCGCCCGGGCCGGGGATCATGGCAAGGGCTTTGCCGTGGTAGCCGCCGAAGTGCGCAAACTGGCGGAGCGCAGCCAGGTAGCAGCCCAAGAGATCGGCGAGCTGGCCTCTAGCAGCGTCGACATGGCGGAGAAAGCGGGCCGTCTGCTCGATCAGATGGTGCCCTCCATCAACAAGACCTCGGATCTGGTGCAAGAGATCAGCGCCGCCTCCGCCGAACAGTCCACTGGCGTCAGCCAGATCAACATCGCCATGAATCAGCTGAGCCAGGTCACTCAACAAAATGCCTCCTGCAGTGAGGAGCTGGCCGCCACCGCCGAGGAGATGAGCAGCCAGGCCGAACAGCTGCAACTGGCGATGGAGTTCTTCACGCTGGAACAGCACAAGCACGGCGCCAACCAGAAGGCAGCTGCCCGTGGTGGCCCACGGGGACGCTTCATGCACGATGGCAACGGTCAGGAAGGTATAGGCACCACGCCACGCCCTCACAATGACACCGACTTTGTCCGCTTCTAACCTGATGCGGGTGAGCTAAGCTCACCCGCATCTCGCTCACAGCAGGGAGTTTGCGCGTGTATCAGACCCAGTTGCATGATGATGAATTTGCGCAGTTTCAACGCTGGATCCACCAGACGGCGGGTATCGACTTGTCTCCGGCCAAGAAGGCCCTGGTCGCCAGCCGCCTGTCAAAGCGGCTCTGCCACTACGAGCTGGAGAGCTACGGCGACTATTTCAACCTGATCATGAATAGCCGGGGGGCAGAACTGCAGGTCGCACTCGATCTGCTCACCACCAACGAGACCTATTTTTTCCGCGAACCCAAACACTTTGAATTTCTCGGCAACAAGGTATTGGCACAACTGCCAAAAGAACGGGCGGTGCGGATCTGGAGCGCGGCCAGCTCTTCCGGTGAAGAACCCTACAGCCTGGCCATGACCCTGGCCGACAATCTGAACCATGGCAGTTGGGAGGTGATCGCCTCGGATATCTCGACCCGAGTGCTGGAGCAGGCCAGAGCGGGGCAATATCCCATCGAGCGGGCCCACAACATCCCACAGCCATTTTTGATGAAGTACTGCCTGAAAGGGATCGGTTTTCAGGAAGGCACCTTCATCATTGATCGCAAGCTGCGCGAGAAGGTGCAGTTTCATCACATCAATCTGAATCAGGAACTACCCGACATCGGACTGTTCGACGTCATCCTGATCCGCAACGTGATGATCTATTTCAACCGGGAGACCAAGGCACAGGTACTGCAACGGTTGGTACCGCGCCTGCACAAGGGAGGTTATCTCATCGTCAGCCATGCCGAGAGCCTGAACGGTCTGCCCCATGGCCTGCAACTGGTATCACCTTCCATCTATCTGAAACCATAAGGGTTTCAAGATGAGAGAGGTCACGCTGCAACCAGGTGAATTCTATTTTGGGCAGGATGACACCATCATCCGCACCCATCTTGGTTCCTGCGTGGCCATTACCATGTGGCATCCGGAACAGAAGCGAGGCGGTATGTGCCACTACATGCTGCCCAGCCGCGGTCACAGCACCATGAGTCTGGACGGCCGCTATGCCGATGAGGCAATCCAGTTATTTATCAATGAGATAAGAAAATATCCCGCCCCCATCCGCGAATACGAGGTCAAGCTGTTTGGCGGCGGCAACATGTTTATCGAACAACAAACGCTCAACACCATGAATGTGGCCATCAAGAACATCAAGGCCGCCTGGCAGCTGACCCAGCACCTGGGCCTGACCATCAAGGCCCACCATCTTGGCCATGCGGGACACAGAAGCCTGATTTTTGAGCTGGCCAACGGCAATGTCTGGGTGCGTCATCACCGCTTGCCACATCGCTAAGGGGACGGGAATGAAACAGATCAAGGTCATGCTGGTGGATGATTCCGCCGTGGTCAGACAGGTATTGCAGGCCATTCTCGAGCAAGAGCCCGATATAAAGGTCATCGCCACCGCGTCTGACCCGCTGTTTGCGCTGGAGAAACTGAAAAAGGAGTGGCCGGACGTGATCGTGCTGGACGTGGAGATGCCGCGCATGGATGGCATCACCTTCCTCACCAAGATCATGGCCGAACACCCCACTCCTGTGGTCATCTGCTCTTCCCTCACCGCAAAGGGGGCGGAAACCACACTGCAGGCCATGGCCGCCGGCGCCGTGGACATCATCACCAAGCCCACCGTCGGCCTGAAAAGCTTTCTGCAGGAGTCGGCGCAGGAACTGGCCATGGCGGTGCGCGCCGCCGCCCAGGCCAATGTCAGACGACTGACCAAAGTGCCCGCCCCCAGCGTCGCCCCCAAGCTCAACGCCGACGCCATCATGCCCCCCGCCAGCCAGCATGCCATGGCCCAGACCACCGAGCGGATCGTGGCGATCGGAACCTCCACCGGCGGCACTCAGGCGCTGGAAGCTGTGCTGACCACCCTGCCCCGGGTCTGCCCAGGCATTGTCATCGTGCAACACATGCCGGAGAAGTTCACCGCTTCATTTGCCGAGCGGCTCAACAGCCTGTGTCAGATAGAAGTGCGGGAGGCCAAGAGCAATGACAGGGTGATCCCCGGGCTGGCGCTGATCGCCCCCGGCGGCAAGCACATGCTGCTCAAGCGCAGCGGCGCCTACTATCACGTCGACGTGATGGACGGCCCCCTCATCAACCGCCACCGCCCCTCGGTAGACGTACTGTTTCGCTCGGTGGCCAAGTTTGCTGGCGGCAACGCCACCGGCATCATCATGACCGGGATGGGAGATGACGGCGCCCGCGGGTTGCGGGAAATGCTGGAGGCGGGTGCCAATACCTTCGCTCAGGATGAGGCCTCCTGCGTGGTCTTTGGCATGCCCAAGGAGGCCATCAAGCTTGGCGCCGCCCGCCATGTCTTGCCGCTGCAGGATATACATCACGCCATCGTCGGCCGCTAACAAACTGCAGAGAGATGAGACGACACAGCCCGGCATGACCGGGCTGTTTTATCTCAATGCGGCATATCGTCGAGCAGGGCAAACAGGCGGTCAATCTCGGCCGAGGTGTTGTAGTGCATGCAGCCTATGCGCAGCACCCCATCGCTCACGCCCAGTTGCTCAACCAGTGCCAAGGCATAGAAGTGGCCAGCCCAGCTGCATACCTGATGCTGCCCCAAAAACTCGGCCATTTCGGCCGGGGTATGGCGGTTTGACGTCAAGGCGAAGGTCGGGGTGCGCCCCAGGCTGTCGTGAATGCCGTGCAGGGTGAACCAGGGCCGCTCGGCCAGCTTGGCCAGCAGGTGCTCGCTGAGCTGCCGTTCATGGTCCTGGCTGCGGGCAAACGCCAGATCGAGCCGCTCCTCCAGCCCATGCTCGGTGCCGTCCAACCCGGACAAGGAGGCCAGGTATTCGACGGTGGCCTCCACCCCGGCCAGCGCTTCCCAACTCTGGGTACCTGTCTCCCACTTGTAGGGCGCCACGTTCTTGGCCGGTTCCACCTTGTAGGGAGTGAAATGCGCCAGGTGACGATGCTTGCCGTAGAGAATGCCGAGGTGCGGGCCGAAGAATTTGTAGGCGGAACACCCCAGAAAATCGCAATCCCAGGCCTGCACATCGATACGTTCGTGGGGCGCAAAGTGAACCGCATCCACATAGAGCAAGGCCCCTACCCCGTGCACCGCATCGGCGATGCGAGGGATATCGACCAGGGTGCCGGTGGTATTGGAGGCCGCCGTCACCGCCACCAGCCTGGTCTTGGGCCCCAGCAGACTGAACAGATGCCCATAGTCCAGCCCGCCGGTGGTCACGTCCACTCTTGCCTGATGCACCACCACGCCGCGATCCGCCGCCGCTTGCTGCCAGCTGGAGACGTTGGAGTAGTGATCGAGCGCGGTGACGATGATCTCGTCACCGGCCTGCCACTCCCGCGCCAGCGCTCGGCTGAGCGCAAAGGTCAGGGTGGTGAAGTTGGCGCCAAACACTATCTCCTCTGCCCGCTCAGCCCCCAACAACGTGGCCACCGCCAACCTGGCCCGCAGCGCCTGCTGCTCGGTCACCCTGGCCGAGAAAAAGGGGCCGCCCAGATTGGCGTTGAAGTGACCGAGGTAATCGGTCATGGCGGTGAGTACGGCATGTGGCACCTGAGCGCCACCGGGGCCGTCGAAGAAGATGGGGGCTTTGCCCTCAACCAGCTGATTGAGAGCGGGAAACTGGCCGCGCAACACGGCGATATCGAGAGCCTGCATAGGGAGAGTCCACAATCCATGTTAACAGTTGAATAACATGGCGAGAGTAAAATGCGGCAGCAGTAATGTCCATCAAGGAAGCGGTCAGCCATCACACTTAGAAGAGAAGGTGATTTTTTCAGTACAAAACGCTACTCGACACATGTTGTCTGATGATGCTTCACACCCGCGATGAGTCCTGGATCCGGTCTGACAGCGACAGGGAAGTCGTTGATAAGCGTGAAAAATGAGCGACAAATATCAAAAAATGACCGAATGGCACTTTTTTATCGCCAGATAGGCCCACCAGGGGTTCACAAAGAGCGAAGATCTGATAGTATGCGCCTCGCACTTGGGGAGGGGTTCCCGAGCGGCCAAAGGGATCAGACTGTAAATCTGACGGCTCTGCCTTCGAAGGTTCGAATCCTTCTCCCTCCACCATTCAAGTGCAACAATCAGGAAAATACCACGTGGAGGGGTTCCCGAGCGGCCAAAGGGATCAGACTGTAAATCTGACGGCTCTGCCTTCGAAGGTTCGAATCCTTCTCCCTCCACCATCTTCCTGAACACAACATGCAAGGCCCCTGTGGAGGGGTTCCCGAGCGGCCAAAGGGATCAGACTGTAAATCTGACGGCTCTGCCTTCGAAGGTTCGAATCCTTCTCCCTCCACCATCATTCAAGAAAACCCGGCCCAGTGCCGGGTTTTCGCTTTTAATGCCTCTATCCATTTGACACTGTCAGATCTGACAATTGCCTGTCGGCCCGCTTTTGGAAACAGTATTGCCATCGCATCAAGAGACATGACCATGTTCGAGATCTGGGATGAAGAGGGACAGGCAACCGGGCTGAGTCTGCCGCAGTTGCAACAACGGCTGAGCTCCTATCGCGGCGAGGTGATGGTGCGCTACACCAACCGCATCGGCCTGCCCACCACCCTGTTTCTGACCGTCGACCAGGGCCTTGCCTATCAGCGCTTCAAGGCCGATACCCCTCTGCTCGACTGGGCCTGGCTGGCACAGGCCGTACAGCCTGCCCCCTCTTCAGATCGCCCTGCATTGTCATCTGAGCGCAGCGGCTTGCTGACCACAATCTCTGGATAGTGCCGCTAGCTCATCGACAAGTTGTTGCAAAACATCGCGAAATTTCGTCAGCTCCACCTCGCATCCTGCACGCCCATCTTTGCGGATTTGCTCTTCCAGATGCCATGCCTGCTCTGCCACTTCGTCAATCCTCATCATGGCTATCGTTCCCGCCTGTCGATGCACCCAATCTGCAAGCGCCTTGTCATCCTCATGGCTCAAGCCAAGAGATTGTTCCAGATCCTGACGAAACGACAGCAGCATTGTCTCAAATGAAGAACCAAATGCTGCCTGTAACAGGTTGATATCGAGCAACCTGGGTACTGGCAATATCTGCCACTTCATCAGCATCTGGCGAAGTCCGTCCATGAGTACGGGCTTGCCCAGCACATCATTCATGCCAGCCGCCAGACAGCGCTGCGCCTGCTCCGGCAGTACGTTGGCCGTCATGGCAATGATTGGGAGATGTGCCAGCTCCTCCGTGGCTCGCACCCGGCGGGTGAACTCATAACCATCCATCACCGGCATCTGGCAATCACACAAGATCAGGTCATAGCGGTGAAAAGTCAGCATGGCGAGCGCCTGTCGACCATTTTCAGCCAGATCGCACTGCAGATTGAGCTGTTTGAGCTGGCGCTTTACCAAAACCTGATTCAGGTGGTGATCCTCGACAACCAGCAATCGCTGCTGCAACAGTGGTTCATCCGCTCCAACTGACAGAAAATCGGACGACAGTTGCTCGGCCAAGCCCAGCTGGCGATAACAGACATCCCTCACGGCCTGCCAAGTCAGGGGATTACTGTTGAGGCAATGATGGCCATCATCACAAAGCTGATAACCCAGCACGCTGCCAAGCGGCGCAACCCTGATGGTGGCCGGTTCGCTCAGGTCACCAAACAGCAAGTCTGCGCCCTGCGGGGCTTCACACAACCGCAGCCCCAGCGACAACAGATGCAGCCGCAGCGTGTGGCGAAGTTTGCCATCCGGCAATGCCATAAAGGCACTCAGCCCCGCCAGCTTGGGATCAGGCTCGTGGCGCGCTTCCAGTACCAGGGGGATGGACAATCCGATATGAGTCCCCAACCCTGGGGCGCTCTCAAGGCTCAATCGCCCCCCCATCAGTTCTGCCAGCGTCCGGCTGATACTGAGACCAAGTCCAGTTCCCCCATAACTGCGGGTCGTGGCGCCATCCGCCTGCTCAAACGCATTGAAAATCCGGGCCTGTACATCAGCACTCATGCCAATGCCGGTATCCTGTACACCAAACAGCAACCGCTGCTGTCGCTCTGTCTGTACCTCCAATCTGATCGACAGTTCAATAAATCCGTATTCGGTGAACTTGATGGCATTGCTCAACAAATTGAACAACACCTGTTTCAGACGCAGCGTATCGCCATGAAAACGCGCGCCGACCCCATCGTCGACTTGCAAGTAAAGTTGCAATCCTTTGCGCTGCAACTCACTGCTGGTCATGGTGAGCGTGTTGTCGATGAGCTCGCGCAGCAAAAAAGAAGTGGGAGCCAGCCTCATCTTGCCGGCATCCAGCTTGGAATAATCCAGCACATTGCCTATCAGCTGGAGCAGCCCTTCCGCCCCCTGATTGATGATGCCCACCATCTGGCGCTGCTCAGGATCCAGCGAGGTAAAACGCAGCTGTTCCGCCATGCCGATGATGCCGTTCATGGGGGTCCGGATCTCGTGGCTCATGGTGGCGAGGAAATCGGCCTTCTGCCTGGCTGCCAGCTCAGCCTCCTCCTTGGCGGAGGCGAGATCGGCCTCCACCTCGCGCCGGCGGATTATCTCCTGGCGCAGGCGAAAGTAAGCAATAGAGAGTGAAAGAATAAACAAGGTGATACCGGCGCCGACAGGGATCAGAGTGCTGACCAGCTTGTGCCACGAAATTCCTTCGTTGTAATTGACCGCCAACCAGGTATTGCGGATCTGCCGCTTTTCCTTGTCACTCATGCTGGCCAATACGCGATTGATGAGCGGCAGCAGCGGGGCATAGGCATCTCTCACCGCGACCGCCAGCTCATCTCGGAAAGGTGTGGGTGCCACTATGTGCAGCGAATCATCAAACCGCTCGTTGATAAGCCGTGATATCACCGCCAGATTGCCCATATAGGCATCCCCCTTGCCAGCCGCCACCATGGCCAGTCCCTCTTCCGGACCAGGTACGACTGTGATCCGGATATCCGGGATACGCGCCTTCAGCCCGGCGGTCAACATACTGTCGGTCACGATAAGGTGCTTGCCAGCAAGCTCAGTAAAACCACCGATCGTGTTGCTGCCACGGGCCATGGCGATGACCACGGGAAAGGAAGTAATGGGCTGACTCAGCTGCCAACCTACCATCTGTTGACTGATGCGGGTGGGAATGATGGTCACATCTACCTCCTGATGAAGCAGCGCCTGCAACAGATCGGGCCAACTTTGATCAGCATGGTAGAGATAGGCTAGTCCCAGTTTGTCTTTGAATAACGCAAGATAGTCACTGATAAGACCGGTCAGTTTGCCACTGCTGTCGGCGTAGGAAAAAGGTACCCAGCCGGGAATCAAACCCAGTGTCAGAGGAGGTAAACGGGAGAGCCACTCTCGCTCATCGGGACGCAGCAAAAAAGCACTGTGACCCAGAAAACTCAAGCTGTTGTCACCCAGCCAGCGCTGTTCCAGGGCACTGCGCTGCTCCACCGTCAGCGCCTGAATAGCCGTGTCGAACCGAACCCCCAATCTGGGCTTATGATTGCTGATGCCCAGATAGAGGCTCTCCATCAGCAAGGGGGACTGAGCCACCACAGCCAATTCGGGGTGCCGGGAAATAAATTGATTAGTGACATGCAGGTTGCCAATATAAGCATCCGCTTGTTTATCCAGCACAGCCTGCAAGGCCGAGCTGGAGTCCTGAAACAGAATGCGGGAAACATCAGGATAATGAATGCTGACCAGTTTCTCGGTCAGAAAACCGGCTTCAATAGCGATATGAGATTGATTCAAGCCACTGACATCACGAAAGAAAGGGGAATCATGGCGCACCACGACCACGGTTGGTGACGAATAATAAGGGCGCGTGTATGAAATACATTCCCGCTCTTCAGAGCGAAAGGCATCCAGTAAAATGTCAACCTCACCACGACAACTGGCTGTATATAACCGGTTCCAGTCTGGGTAGATTTCCCATTCAATCTGATAGTCAAGATTTTTGGCCAATATGCTTATCAGCTCGACACTAAAGCCACTGGCATTCTGGCCATCCCACTGCTGAAATGGCCCCCAGCCGCCCACCAATAACCCGACTCTTATTGTTGGTAATACAGCAGTTTTTTTAGCAAAGAGTGGTTGACTGAAAATGCTGATATTAAATACCAGTATTACAATTATGCATCGGGATATAGCCACATGAGGACACCTCATCGTGCCGCCCCAGAAAAAGGTGACATTATATAAACGCTCGAAAAAATGCGGTGCGCAAAGTAGTATAGAAATGAGATGTTTGGTAGTTTAAATATTATTCGCCGTTTTATATGGGGCTCATCCATGTCTTTCAAGATCATTCTTGCCGACGACCATCCACTGATACTGGCAGGTATCCGCAGCCTTATTGCACACAATCAACCAGGTTGCGAGGTTGTTGCCGAGGCGCATCAAGTTTCCGAACTATTAAATACATTACAGCAACATGGCTGCGATCTTTTGATCACCGATTTCAGCATGCCAGGAGATGAGCGCTGCGATGGACTGACTTTGATCCAGCAATTGAAACGAGATTATCCCACCCTGCCTATTCTGGTGCTGACCCAGATCCACAATGCCGGTATCTTGCAATCACTGCTCCAATTGGGGGTAAGCGGTGTCCTGCTCAAAAAAGCGGTGATCAGCGAATTGTCCGATGCCATTCGCCAAATACTATCCGGGCACAGCTATATAGGTAGCTCGGTGAAAACCCTGCTGACCGAAGCGGGCTTGAATCAGCAGACCAGCCTGAGTCAACTTACTCCCAAAGAGAGCGAAGTGGTACGTTTATTGGCCAGTGGCATGTCCGTCACTCAGGTGGCCGAGTACTTGCACCGCAGCGTAAAGACCATCAGCACCCAGAAAAAGAGCGCCATGATGCGGCTCGGCCTACAAAGCGATAGCGCCCTGTTTCACTATGCCAAAGAGCAAGGGCTTGCCTGAACCTTGACCAGGATAAATCAGTCGGACCTTAAATTGCGGCATCATAAATAAGGGTTACATTACCTTTATAAGTGCTTCCCGGATATTCCATCATCAAGGTTAATGCTGGCTTCTGCACTTTAAATATGATGCTTCGTGCTTCATTTATGAAATGTGGACCTCGTACACTTGCTGTGAACCTCTTCTTGACGCCATGCTTCAAGGGAAGCTCTTCTTTGGATTTATTTACATAAATCACATCAAGTCTAACTTGCATCCCGAGTTTTTCATTATTCAACATACAGACTTCACCATAGTTATACTGGCAGTTCAGCCAAACATGATAATCCGCACTGACCCATAACCGATATGGTAATTCTGCAATCAAATAGGGAGGCTGATGTGATTTACCACGATAAATCCAGTCATGCCATCCACCTGGGGGCTGCAACACAATTTTGTCACCACCCGGAGGAAACTCCACTTTTATTTGATGTTGAACTTTCAATGTTAACTCTATTGTCAGTTGACTATCTTCATACGCCCCATTGCCAAGATCTATATCTTTATTTTGGCCCACTGAAAGATTTATTGAACCAGTATAATTTCCATTTGGCATTTCTAGTGGAGAAGGAGGTCTAATCTTGAATCCAAAAAACATAGCTTGTATATCAGATGTACCATCCACTGACATTTCTGTATAGCACGACTTCCCCCCAACATTCCCCCACAATACTATCCAGGCAGTTAGATTTATATTTCCAGCAACCTGTCGCTCAAGATATCTGCACCCACCTTTAGGGTTTGTAAATGATGTGTTATATATTTTCCAACCATCATCTGCATTTACAACAGAATCAAAATGTACTCCCAACTTATCAGGTATAAATAAAACAGAAAATTGCTGCCCTTTATCAGATGTCACAATCATGGTTTTGTTTCCCAACGAGCCTAGAGAAACAAAAGAATCTCTTGTATTTGAAAAATTCTTTTTCACATTACGTTTTACTTTAGTTTTTAATGAAAACAACAAACTATCAAGAGACATTACGCTACCACTACAGGATGAGAGCCACATTCCATCACTGGTTTTCACACATTTTGTAGTGCTAACAAAGGTTCCATTATCAGCCTCATAGACTGCAGGATTATACTCAGCAGTCACTTTAACGACTGCAGCCTGACATGGAACTCCAAACAGCAAGCTTGCCACTAACCACCAATATCCATGCATAGCACCAGCTCTCATTATTTTTTCCTGCTTAAGCACTTACTGACTGGCCAAAGTTTGCGCACTGCAGACCAGATCGCCTAGTAACAACACTTTCTGTTGACGCTCTGCTCGGGCAGTGTCCAATGCCAGATCGCACTGCTGCGTCCCCTGATACTCAACCTGCAAGCTGGGATTGCGCTCACTCATCTCCACTGCAAAGAAGCCGTCGGCCTCGCTGACAGTGCGGCCCGCGTGATTGACCACCATGGCCCCCTTCAATGGCGCCCCTTGCTCATTCAGCAGGCGGCCTATCACTGTCACCGTCTTCATCACGCGGACCTGGTGATAGGCAACACCCCCTTTGTTGAGGTGATAAGGCAGCATGTTGGGGCGAATGCTCACCGAGGGCGCATCGTGCTCTGCCAGATCCAGCTGCACGGAGCCACTGCGATAGGCGGCAACGGGTATCAGGTTGCGACCGGGCCGCAACTTGATATTGCCACCCTGATCGTCATCGGCGCGCAGAGACAGCTCGGGCATGTCGGACTCCAGGTCCACTATCATGCCCGCCTCGTACCCCTGCGGCTGGCCTGTCATTGTCAGGCTGCCCTCACCAAAGGCCAGGGTACTGTCGAGGTTGAGCCCCCCGCTCAGCGCCCGGTTATAGGAGGAAGATTGCAGGTGGGCATCACCGCTGACCAGCTCCCCCTGAAACCTGGCATAGCCTGCCGTGCCGACACCGTAACTGTCGGTGGTCAAGTTGGCCCCCACGCTCTGCAGGGCGCCCCACTCCAGCTGTTGCTGGTACCCAAGGGAGGCGTTGCGCTCCTGCCCGCCGGAGCGGGAGGTTCGGCTGCCGATACCGATAGCCAGCAGGCTACGCTCCCCTCCCAGGTTCATGCTCAGGGATAGCATGCCGCCTCTGTCCCTCGCATGATCGGTACTGATGCTGCCCGGCCGGTCGAACACCGTCAGGTTCCAGCTCACGGTCTGACCGAGCAGATCGCCGTTGTAACGCCAGCCTAGATCGGCGCCCAGCCCGCGCCCCACCTGATGGGCCAGATAGAGGTTGGCGGAGTGGCGCTCATCAAGCCGCTGCTGCAACGACAGGTTGCTCTGCTTGAGGTCACGACTCTCCTCCGCGACTTGCCCTTGCTGGCGCTGCTGCTGATGGCTTAGCACCAGGCTGCCTTCGCCATAGTGGTACAAAGCCTGCAGATCGAAGCCGCTACCGAGCGCCTGTGCCGCCATCAGGTTGCCAAACAACCGCCACTGTTTATCCAGGCTCCAGTCGGCCGAGAGACCGTGCTGCCAGCGCTGGTCGATATACTGGCTGGAGGCCCCGACTATCACAGAAGGGGTGAGCAGATGGTTGAGCATGACGCCGCTGCTCAGAGGCCGGGCCGTGTCCTCTTCCCAGTTGCTGAGCAAGCGGGTCTGCTGGCCCACAAACAGGTTGAAGCGCCAGCTTTCATCCGGGTTTTGCCAGTTCATCGGCTTGTAGATCATCTCTCTGCGCCGCTCGGTCACCTGACCATCTTCCAGCACACGCAGCTCCACCTCGTAGATGCCAGCGGGCAGTACCTTGGTATCCAGCGCTTGCAAACCCGAGATCACCTGCTGCGAGTTGATAAGCTGCCCATCCCGATAGATCTCGACCATGCCGGGTCGGCTCGGGGTGACATAGACAGGCGTGGTACTGGCCTGGCCCTGCTCTATCAACAGGGTGTCGGAGTCCCCCAGCATGACCCCCAGCACGGTCGGGGTTCCGCCGCCAAACAGGGTGGGCTGACGCACCAGACCCTGGGCATAGGGCGAGAAGTAGCCCAACCGGTAGAAGTGCCCCGTTCCTTCGTGTTCGGCATAAAGTTGCTGCACATGGTGCTGCGCCCCCTGCCCGTTGCCAGACTGGCTCACTTCTCCCTCCAGCAGCGGAGTCCACTGTCCTATGCTGCCCTGCGCCATCAGGTTGTAACGGCCACTGCGCTGATCCCCTTCCCCCTGGGTCAGGTTCAACTGGTGACGCAACAGGGCGCCATAGCTGCCCCCACTGGGCAGGTTATGATAACGGGTCAGCGGCTGCCCCTTCTCGGCACCAGCCGTCAGCACCGACAATTGAGAGTTCTCCAGGCTGTACTCCAGCGCCAGCACTTCGTCGGTACACTGATTCAGACATGGGCCCAGTCGATGGGATGCAGCCAGCACCTTGCTCCAGCGCTGGCGGTCCCGTTCTTCCAGCTCGCTCTCGTGGCTGTCGGTCAGAACCAGCAGCTGCACACTGGTGTCTTTGCCCAGCACTATCTCGCCTTCCCCCAACAGCTGCCCATCCACCAGGATGCGCACCGCCAACGGGACGCCGAAGAAGTGATCGGCAAAACCATCAGGCAAATCTTCTGCTTGTTGTAGCAGGTCAAGGGGTTGTGCAACATGTCCCCCCGTAGCCCAGGCCGGTACACACAACACAACCAAGATCAACAGGAAAGAGAAATACGGCACGAGCTATCTCACTCTTCTAAGCACAGACAAAAAGGCTCCCCCGATACAGGGAGCCTCCATCAATCGGCTTATACGCCGCCTTTGGGGGCTTCCGATTCAAATATCATGTTGACCACCCCCTGGTAGTTGCCTGGCTTGTAGCCAGCGACCGGGGCATCCGCCGGGATCACTTCCAGCCCCAGCAACTTGCCGGTCTTGGCATCATCAGCCTTCATTACTTCAACGGAGGTGGTCGACAGGGCGACACCACCCACCTTAACGGTCAGGGGAATGTTGTCGTTGCCGCTGGCCATCACGGCCGGGTTGGTCAGGTAGCCGGTGATGGCACCTATGGTGCTCTTGGCATCCAGCTGTTTGCTCAGCTTGTCCAGCTTCTTGGTATAAGGGTTGTAGGCCAGCTTCTGCGGCGTGCTCATCCAGTTGTCCCCGCCGGTCGGCTGTACATAGAACGCCTCAGTCGGGATCTGGGCGGTCACTGTGACCTGATGCTCAATACGTTCGGCAGCCATCAGATTGGCCGACACCAGCATTGCCAGAGGCGCAGCTATCCATACTTTCATTACTCTCTCCTTTCTCGGATATAAGAAACATCAGTGACCAATCACCATGTTTCTGCTCTTGTCACCCTCAATCAGTTCAAACCGGTAAAGGTGATCGCTCTTTTTCATCAGTTGCTTCTGCATGTTTGGCAACAGATGGATCTTGCTTGGGGTGGAACAGTTTTTTTTCCGCCCATCACACTCTTCAAAAAAATCCAGCACTATGGTGGCGTTGCCCTTATTCACGACTGTCGTCATGGTGTCCGTCTTTATAAATCGGGTATCAAATCGACTCTCTTTTGGCATCACAAAAATGATGGCGCCAAAGCCAGTCAATATATTTACCCCGGCCGAGACTTGCTGCTGTTCCTTCTGAACAGAATTTGCATCAAGATCGAAGCCATCCTCCTGTTTTGGCAACACAGGAATGAAACGGACCCTGAAATAGCGCTCCTTGTCCCGCTCCCCCATAAACAGCAGCCGGGTCGCCTGCACCCCGTTGGCTGGAATAATCATGCGGGAGGGGCTGGCAATCAGTACCCGACGCCCCTCGGTCAACTCTGCCGACTCCTGCGGCTGGCCAGCCGCATCGTAGGTGATCTCGTGAATGGCAACCTTGACGAAGGCGGTCACATCACCCTGATTACGAATACGCTTTAAATAAGTACTCTGCTGACCAGACATGTAGTCATAGAGCGTACCGATACTGATTTCAGCCGATGCCAGCGCATTGCCACTGAATATCAGCGACAAGATAAAAAATATTTTCTTCATGACAGTTCCAGACTGGGTTTCACATGCAGGACTTTTATTTATCAAAAAATACGAGCTGGCTGCATATCACTGAAGTCAGTCTATTTAGAACCTGAGGGGAAGTTAATAAGAATAGTCCTATATTGACTTTGCAAATTCAGCCGCATTATCAGAGGATTCCTACAGAGCGCTACACCATCCCTCCTGTATTATCCTCAGCCATATCCATCAACAGGTGAGTGCCATGTTTGCATTTCAAGAAGAGTACCCAATAAGTGACATGGCAAGCATCTCGGCCACCGAGCTTGCTGTGCCGTTTTATCAGCCGATCATCGGTCGGGATCATCAGGTCAAGGGTTATGAGGTGCTGGCCAGACGCTGGGAGCCTGCCCAGCAGAGCTATCAGGGCATCGACTTTGCCTCCCTCAGTGAGGATCAATCCCTGCATCTGGATATCGTCATGCTCAGGGCCATCATGCGGGATCTGCCGACCCTGGCACAGGCCGGCCCCTATCTGCTCTCCATCAACCTCAATCCGGCCTTGTGCAGCCCGACCTATCAGAACCTGTTGCTGCTGGTGCTGATGCAAGCGCGCAAACTGGGGATCGAGATCTGGTTCGAGGTGCTGGAACAGGCCCCGCTTCAGCGACAGCACAGGGCGCTGATCGAGGTACTGCGCAGCCACGGTGCCCATATTGCCTGCGATGACTTTGGCACCCTGGAGTGCAACTTCCAGCGCATGCTGGCGCTGCCCTATGAGATCATCAAACTGGATCGATCCCTGCTGCTGCAAGCCAGCAAGACGCCCCACGCCCTGCGCATGCTGACCGGTCTGGTGGAATACCTGCAGCGGCTCGGCATGAAGGTGGTGTGCGAAGGGGTCGAAACCCTGCAGCACATCGAGACAGCCAACCGCCTCGGTTGTGACTATCAGCAAGGCTACGCCTACGCCATGCCCTCCCCCCTCTCTCGCTGGGCCTGAACCGCCCATTTTTGGCCGCCGACTCGCGCCGGGGACATTCCCCTGCCAAATTGCATGATACGGTGAGGGCGAGTACAATCTCGCACCCCGTTTATCCGGTACATGCTGCTGCAGCACGGATATGCCGTTATAGGGTCGCGCCGAGCGAGTATCCACTCCCGGCGTAGCTCAACCCATACGGCGCCATCAGGTGGCGCCGTCCTGATTTGCAATCAGATACGAAGAGTCCGCCATGTTTAAACCAGAATTGCTCTCCCCCGCAGGTTCCCTCAAGAACATGCGTTACGCCTACGCCTATGGCGCCGATGCCGTCTATGCCGGCCAGCCCCGTTACAGCCTGCGGGTGCGCAACAACGAATTCGATCACGAGAATCTGCAGCTCGGTATCAACGAAGCCCATGCCCTCGGCAAACAGTTCTACGTGGTGGCCAACATCCAGCCCCACAACTCCAAACTCAAGACCTTCATCCGCGACATGCGTCCGGTGGTGGAGATGAAGCCGGATGCGCTGATCATGTCCGATCCCGGTCTCATCATGATGATGCGCGAAGCCTTCCCGGATATGCCTATTCACCTGTCGGTGCAGGCCAACGCGGTCAACTGGGCCACGGTGAAGTTCTGGCATCAAATGGGCCTGACCCGGGTCATCCTCTCCCGCGAACTGTCGCTGGACGAGATCGAGGAGATCCGCATGCAGGTGCCGGAGATGGAGCTTGAAGTGTTCGTCCACGGGGCGCTGTGCATGGCCTACTCCGGCCGCTGCCTGCTCTCCGGCTACATCAACAAGCGCGACCCCAACCAGGGCACCTGCACCAACTCCTGCCGCTGGGAGTACAAGGTGCACGAAGGCAAGGAAGATGACGTGGGTCAGATCGTCCACCGTCAGGAGCCCATCGCCATCCGCCCTGACAACACCCTGGGCCTTGGCAAACCGACCGATGCGCTGGTGCTGCTGGAAGAGTCCAACCGCCCGGGCGAGTACATGAGCGCGTTCGAAGACGAACACGGCACCTACATCATGAACTCCAAGGACTTGCGCGCGGTCGAGCACGTAGAACGACTGACCAAGATGGGCGTGCACTCCCTGAAAATCGAAGGCCGCACCAAATCCTTCTACTACTGCGCCCGCACCGCCCAGGTCTATCGCAAGGCCATCGACGATGCGGTCGCCGGCCGGCCGTTTGACCGCAGCCTGATGGGCACCCTCGAAAACCTGGCCCACCGCGGCTATACCGAAGGCTTCCTGCGCCGTCACAACCACAGCGAATACCAGAACTACGACTACGGTTACTCCGTCTCCGACACCCAGCAGTTCGTTGGCGAGATCACCGGTCGCAACGGTGACATGGTGGAAGTCGAGGTGAAGAACAAGTTCCTGGTGGGCAACAGCCTGGAGCTGATGACCCCGCAGGGCAACCTCAGCTTCAATCTGGAGCAGATGCAGAACCGCAAGGGCGAGCTCATCGACACCGCACCGGGCAATGGCCATGTGGTCTATGTGCCGGTACCGAAGGAAGTGGACGTTGACTACGGCATCCTGCTGCGCAACCTCGGTGAGCGCCAGGATACCCGTCAGCCGCACTCGGCCGCCTGAGATGGCACTGCTCATCACCGACAAGTGCATCAACTGCGACATGTGCGATCCCGAGTGTCCGAACCAGGCCATTAGCCTGGGCGAGGAGATCTACGAGATCGACCCCAGTCGCTGCACCGAGTGCGTCGGTCACTACGAGAAGCCGACCTGCATCAGCGTCTGCCCCATCGACTGCATCATCTGGGATCCCGCTCACGTGGAGACCGAAGATCAACTAATGGAAAAGTTCGTGCGAATGCACCGGCAGTAACATCGACATCAGCGTCTGCTCTACATGGACTGCATCATCTGGGATCCCGCTCACGTGGAGACCGAAGATCAACTGATGGAGAAGTTCGTGCGGATGCACAGGCAGTAAAACATCGGTCATCCGTAGGTCGCTGACGACACATAAAAAAAGCCCCGCATGCGGGGCTTTTTGACTTTTGGCACTCACGGTACCTAGACGTATTCCATAAAGACCCGAGAGGTGAGCTTGGTGATGAGCTCGTAGGGGATGGTGCCGATCTGGTCGGCCACCCGCTCTACCGGTAGCCCTTCACCCCACAGCACCACCTCGTCGCCGGCCTTGTCGGTGGCGCCGGGGCCGAGATCCACCGTGGTCATGTCCATGGAGACCCGACCCACCAGCGGTACGATGCGGCCGTTGACCAGCACCGGCGTGCCGTTGGGGGCCATGCGCGGATAACCGTCGCCATAGCCGATGGCAATCACCCCGAGCCGGGTATCGCGATCCGACACCCAGTTGGCACCATAGCCCACCGGCTCGCCCGCCTTGTGATCCCGCACTGCAATCAGTTGTGTCTTGAGGGTCATCACCGGCTGCAGGTCGTAATCGGCCGCCACCGTATTGGGGAAAGGGGAGACGCCGTAGAGGATGACGCCGGGGCGCACCCAGTCGCAGTGGGAATCCGGCCAGGCCAGGATGCCCGCCGAGTTGGCCATGGCCCGCTCGCCCAACAGCGGTGCGGTCAACTGGCTGAACAAGTCGATCTGCTCGCGGGTGGTGGGCTGCTCCAGCTCATCGGAGCGGCTGAAGTGGGTCATGATGTTGAACGGTTGAACCACGTTCTTGCACCTGGCGAGCCGCTCGATAAAGGCAGGCATCTCGTCGGCCCGCACGCCGAGGCGGTGCATGCCGGTGTCGAGCTTGAGCCAGGCCACCACAGGGGCAGGCAGATCAGCCTGTTCCAGCGCCTCGAGCTGCTCCCAGGTGTGCACCGCGGTCTGCAGGTTGTTGGCCGCCAGCACCGGCAGGTCGGCCGCGCTGAAGAAGCCCTCCAGCAGCACGATGGGCTTGACCACGGCGCAGGAGCGCAGCATCAGTGCCTCTTCGATGCGGGCCACCGCGTAGGCATCCGCATCCACCAGGGTGCGGGCGACCGGCAGCAGCCCATGGCCATAGGCGTTGGCCTTGACCACGGCAATGATCTTGCATTGGGGGGCGTGGCGTTTCACCACGGCGAGGTTGTGGCGCAGGGCCGCGGTATTGATTTGGGCGATAGCCGCTTTCATCTGTTTTCCCTTACGAGGGCATGATAACGCGCGAACGCGCCAGGCACCGGGGGGTGTCAGCCCTTAATTGTCATCGTCTAAGGCCGGACCGGCAGAATTGTCGAACCGGGAAAACTGTTTCTAGAACTCTCTTTGCCATCATCAGGGTGCCGCATGCAAAGCGTGCACACCCGAAGATCAGTAGTCATCATCAAACGCCGGGCCCGCGTAGTTGTCAAAGCGCGAGAACTGGCCCTGGAAGGTGAGGCGCACCCGCCCGATGGGACCGTTACGCTGCTTGCCGATGATGATCTCGGCGATCCCCTTGTCCGGGCTGTCGTCGTGGTAGACCTCGTCGCGGTAGATGAACATGATCAAGTCCGCATCCTGCTCGATGGAGCCCGATTCCCGCAGATCCGAGTTGACCGGGCGCTTGTCGGCCCGCTGTTCCAGGCTTCGGTTCAGCTGGGAGAGCGCCACCACCGGGCACTGCAGCTCTTTCGCCAGCGCCTTGAGGGAACGGGAGATTTCACCGATTTCCAGAGTACGGTTGTCAGACAGCGCCGGCACCCGCATCAGCTGCAGGTAGTCCACCATGATCATGCTGATGCCGCCGTTGTCCCGTGCCACCCGGCGAGCGCGCGAACGCACTTCGGTCGGGGTGAGGCCGGAGGAGTCATCGATGTACATCTTCCCCTTCTCCAGCAGCAGCCCCATGGTGGAGGAGAGCCGCGCCCAGTCCTCGTCGTCGAGCTGACCGGTCCGCACCTTGGTCTGGTCGATGCGCCCCACCGAGGCGAGCATACGCATGATGATCTGCTCGGAGGGCATCTCGAGGGAGAAGATCAGCACCGGCTTGTCGGCGGTGAGGGCCGCGTGCTCGCACAGGTTCATGGCAAACGTCGTCTTGCCCATGGAGGGACGGGCCGCGACGATCACCAGATCCGAGCGCTGCAGGCCGGCGGTCATCTTGTCGAGATCACCGTAACCACTCGCCACCCCGGTCACCCCGTTGTGGGGCGTCTTGAACAGCTCTTCAATCTTGTCGACGGTCTGCTCGAGGATCAGCTTGAGCGGCTGAGGGCCCTCGTTGGCACTGGTGCGCTGCTCGGCGATCTGGAACACCTTGCTCTCGGCCAGGTCCAGCAGATCATTGGAAGTGCGCCCCTGCGGCTCGTAGCCCGCTTCGACTATCTCGTTGGCGACCGAGATCATCTCTCGCACTACCGCCCGCTCACGCACGATCTCGGCGTAGGCACTGATGTTGGCGGCACTCGGGGTGTTCTTGGCGATCTCCACCAGATAGGCGAAGCCACCGGCCTCTTCCAGCTGTTCGGAGCGCTCCAGCTCCTCCTGCAAGGTGATGAGATCAATGGGGTTGCCCGCATTGGAGAGGCGGGTCATGGCCTGGAAGATCAGGCGGTGCGGGCGGCTGTAGAAATCCTTGTCGATCACCCGCTCGGCGACCCGATCCCAGGCCTCGTTGTCCAGCATCAGGCCGCCCAGTACGGACTGTTCGGCCTCAAAAGAGTGGGGAGGTACTTTCAGCTGTTGTGTCTTGGCGTCTTTTTTCGCCGTCACTTGCTCTGCCATACACATAAAAACCGCAGCGGGAAGGGGACGGGAATTTTACAAAAGAAACCCCGTCATCGCGAGTGCAAATGCACGCTATTCACTTCTGTCAGCCACAACCGCCTTCCTGATGGTTGTTGACGCCGCCTGTCGATGAAATCCGTCTCGCATTCATACAATCATGAAGGGCCAGACTAGGGTCTGATCCTGCGGTTTGGCTCTCGCCTTGTTGCGCAGTTTGCGCTCCTTGCGGCTCGGTCGTCGACTTTTCATGGCCTGTCTCCTCGCAACGCCCCCGACCGGGGCAATCTGTTCATGAATAATTCATGCCAATCATGTTAATCATAGTCGCAAGCTGCAATACAACGAGGGACAGGCAGCCTGCCATGCGCCTCGCTGAGCTTGCCAAAGCAGAGCATGCCCCACCCACTGATGAGAGTGAAAAGAGTCAAAATGAAAAAGATGCTGACCCTGTTTGCCGTGATCCTGGCCATTGGCCTGGGGGCACCCATTGCCGAGGCCAAGAAATTTGGCGGCGGCAAATCCTTTGGCAAGAGCTATAAAACGGCTCCGGCCCAACCGGCCGCCAAACCCGTCGACACCAAGAATCCCACCGTGGGCGCCCAAGCACCCAAGAAGGGCGGCATGATGGGCGGTCTGCTCGGCGGCCTGCTGGCCGGCGGTCTGTTCGCCTACCTGCTGGGCAGCGGCGCCTTCGAAGGTCTACAAGGGATGGACTTCCTGCTGATCGCCCTGCTGGCACTGGGGGCCGTGTTCCTGATCCGCACCCTGCGCAAGGGCAAGATGGCGGCGCCACAACAGCAGACGGCCTATGCCGGCTATCAGCCGCCCCAGAGCGCGGCGCCCCAGCAGTTCGAGCAGAACCACAGCGCCCCGCAGGCCACCGGTTTTGCCGACAGCGACGTGCCGTTCCGCCTGCCGCCAGGTTTTGACATGAACGGTTTCCTGGCCGGGGCTCGCGATCACTACCGCACCCTGCAGGAGGCCTGGAACAAAAACGATCTGGAAAAGGTACGCGAGTACGTGAGTCCTGAGCTGTTTGAACAGCTCAAGGCCGAGCGCGCCGAGCTCACCGGTGAACAGCATACCGAAGTGATGTATGTGGACACCCAGCTGGTGCGCGCCGACTACGGCAGCGACTGGGCTCAGGTCAGCGTGCGCTTCAGTGGCCGCTACATGGATCGCCAGGAGCAGGTCGAGGAGGACATCAAAGAGGTGTGGCACCTCGAGCGCAACCTCGCCAAGGACAATGCTCCCTGGCATATCGTCGGCATCGAGCAGCTGTAAATACGCTTTTCCTGCGATGATAGAAAAAGGCGGCCTGCGGGCCGTCTTTGCTTTTTGGCATTTCCCGCCCCCTGCGCCCACTCATGCCACCCCTTGTAGTGGCTATGAGATTGAGGTGTGATTGTGTAGTATGACCGACCTTTTTTTGTTCAATTGACTCTTCATCGAGGCGTGGCCCATGGCTCTTCCCTTTCTGCGTCGCAGCAACATGCCTCGTCTCCTGGCCAGCCTGCTGTGCTGCGCCACCCTGATCCTCATCTCCCTCGTCACCCTCTACTGGCAGACCTGGTCGATGACTCGCCAGCAGGCCCAGACCGCTGCCGAACACGCCATGACACAGATCGACAGCGCGCTGCACCATTCGACCCTGGCGGCCAGGGCGGCGCTGCCGCTGGCCAGTCGTCCCTGTCGCGAGGTGGCCCGCGAACTGCGGGTGCTGGTCGCCACCTCCCCCTATGTGCGCTCGGTCAACCTCTCCCGCAACGGTCGCCTCTACTGCTCCTCCATCTTCGACGAGATCGATCTCAAAGACAGGCTTCAGAACAGCCAGCACGAGCGGCTCAGACTGGAAGCCGTCACCCAGCTCGGACGTAAACCGTCGCTGCTGTTCTATCACCTGAGCGAAGGGGATCATGCGGTGGTGGTCGCCATCAACCCCTATCATCTGAGCAAACCGTTGCAATGGCACCTCGCCGGACCCCACAGCTGGGTACAAATAGGCAAGCAGTGGCTCGACCTGCAGGGCAAGGTGCACGATGGTCAACCGCCCAGGCTGCGGGGCTTCAACTACCGGCTCGACTCGACCATGTTCGGCTACAGCCTCAACCAGGGGTTCCCGCTGAGTGCCGTGCTGGCCATGACCCTGCAAAAACAGGGCAGCATGGTGCTGCTGATCCTGGCCCTCGGGGGGCTGGCCGGCCTTGCCACCTACCGCTGGTGGAGCCATATCTCGACCCCGACCCAGGAGCTCAGGCGCGCCATCATCAAGCAGGAGTTCGTGCCCTATCTGCAGCCCATCGTCGTCAGCCAGAACGGTCAGCTCCATGGCTGCGAGGTATTGATGCGCTGGCAGCACCACCGCCAGGGGCTGATCCGGCCGGATCTCTTCATTCCGCTGGCGGAGGAGAGCGGCCTCATCATCCTGATGACCCAGACCCTGATGCAGCAGGTGCGGCTGCAGTTTGCCCCACACGCGGCGGCGCTGCCGCCCCGCTTCCACTTCAGCTTCAACATCTGTGCCCGCCACTGCCAGCAGTTGAGCCTGCTGGATGACTGCCGCAGCTTTCTCGCCGCCTTCACCGCCAACCCGATCACCCTGGTGCTGGAGCTGACCGAGCGCGAGCTCATCACCCCCAACCACCTCACCGAGCGGCTGTTTGAGGAGTTGCGGCAGATGGGGGTCAGGATCGGGCTGGACGACTTTGGCACCGGCCACTCCAGCCTCACCTATCTGCAGCAGTTTCACGTGGACTATCTCAAGATCGATCAGAGCTTCGTCGCCATGATCGGCACCAACGCCCTCTCCCGTCATATTCTTGACAGCACCATCAGTCTGGCAACCCGGCTGGGGCTGCAAACCATCGCCGAAGGGGTCGAGACCCAGGAGCAGGCCGACTTTCTGGTCGAGCGGCACGTTGATTACCTGCAGGGCTACCTGTATGGCCGCCCGCTCACGCCACAGCAATTTCTGCAGCAGCTGAGCCCCACTCCTGCGCCTTGAAGTTCCTCTGACACCAATGGGGTTGCATTGACACCCATGCTGGCGGAAAATCCCCGCCGCGCCTTTCCCTGCTCCGTCAAATAGAGCAAACGTTTATTTGCTTTATTAATGTGCAGTAGCTCAAAGGAATCAGCTCTGTTTATTTCCAATTATTACTTTTTGCCTAGAATCGCCACACTCCTGTCATGCAGGAACGATATACAGGACTATAACAACAAGAGGAATATTACCGATGAAGAAGACGCTACTGGCCGTCACCGTCTCTATTACCCTGTTCGGGCTGACCGCCTGCAATTCAGAAAACAGCAGCAAGGAACATATTCCGCTGGATCTGACCATTGCCCACATCAATGATACCCACGCCCACCTCGACCCGACCGAAAATGCGCTGGCGATCCAGCCCACCGGCCAGGAGCTGTTCAAGTTCAACGCCAAGCTGGGCGGCTATCCGCGCCTGAAGTTCAAGCTGGACGAGCTGCGCAGCCAGGCTGCCAACGAGGGCCGCAACTTCATGGTGCTCAACGGTGGCGACGCCTTCCAGGGCACCCTCTATTTCACCCAGTTCAAAGGTGAAGAGGAGTCCCGGCTGCTCTCCGACATGGGTATCGATGCCATGGTGCTCGGTAACCACGAATTCGATCTGGGCAACCAGGCTATTAAAGACTTTGTCTCACGGGTGAATTTCCCGGTATTGGCTTCCAATATGGTGAAATCCAGTAGCGCCACCCTGAAGGACAGTGAAAATATTCACGAATATGTCATTAAGGAAGTCAATGGCGAAAGCGTGGGTATTTTCGGGCTGGTGCTGGAAAATATGCATGACATCTCCTCGCCGGATACCGACACCAAATTCCTGCCGATGATTGAGACCGCCCAGAAAATGGTCGATACCCTCAAATCCAAGGGCGCCAACAAGATCATCATGGTCACCCATATCGGCCTGCAAAATGACCAGGCAGTCGCCAAGGCCGTCAACGGCATCGACCTGATCGTCGGCGGTCACTCCCAGACCTTCCTCGGTGACATCACCGAGCTCAACAGCATCGGCTACACCGCCCACAACCAGAACCCGGCCGACGACAACACCTATGCCCAGATCGTCAGCAACCCGGACGGTGGCAAGACCTGTATCGTGCAGGCCGGCGAATGGGCCAAGGGCTACGGCCTGGTCAACGTCTCCCTCAGCAAGGAAGGCCAGCTCACCAAGTGTGAGGGCCGCAACACCCTGATGACCGGCGATGACTTCACCAAGGAAGTGGCCAAGAAGAAAGTGCCGCTCAGCGGCACCGAGCAGACCAATGTAGTCGACTTCATCAACAAGTCCCCGGTCATCGAGATCGTGCCGGAAAACACCGCCATGCGCGATGTGATCGACACCGAGTACAAGCCGGCCGTGGCCGAGCTCGAAGCCAAGATCATCGCCGATGTGCCGACCAAACTGACCCACGTGCGCGTGCCGACCACTCCGGACGGCGCCGGCCTCATCGATCCCCTGGTGGCCGAGTCGCTCTACTGGAAGCTCAACAAGCTCAACACCAAGGTCGACTTCACCATCCAGAACGCCGGTGGCGTGCGCGCCGACGTGAACGCGGGCCCACTCTCGGTCGGTTACGTGATGGGTACCCTGCTGCCGTTTGGCAACAAGATCGCCGCCTTCAACCTCAAGGGCAAGGACGTTCGGGCCACCCTGGAGTACGCCGTTGACTACTCCATCGGTCTGGAGACCGGGATCGCCGCCTCCAGCGGTGCCTTCCCCTACGTCGGCCACCTGAGCTACACCTACGACGGCAAGCTGGCCAAGGGCTCCCGCATCACCAAGCTGGAACTGCTGGACGCCAACGGTCAGTGGCAGCCGCTGGATGACGAGAAGGTGTACCGGGTCGGTGCCAACACCTACATCGCTTCCGGCAAGGATGGCTACAACGGCCTGCTCAAGCGTGAAGAGCTGCCCAACAAGGGTGACTATGTCGACTCCGGCGTCGGTGAGAACGAGATGTTCATGGAGTACGCCGAGTCCCAAGGCACCCTCAACCCGCTGCCCTACGCGACCGTGACCTACTACAAGCCCTGATCCGGCTCACAAGCTGTTGCAACGGCGCCTGAGGGCGCCGTTTTTATGGCATACTCCCCGCCAATCGATGCCGAGGAGACCCTTTGATGGCGAAGTACGACAAGATTTCCCCCGAGACCCAGCAGGAGGCGATGAAAATTGCCCGTGCCAACCAGAAGCCGGGGCAGACCAAGGAGCAGACCCAGCTGATCGCGCAGGGGATCCAGAAAGGCATAGACGAATACAAGAAACAGATGAAGGTGCGGGCCCGCGAGGCCAGCCGTCAAAAAAAACTGCAGGCCAAGGCCAAACAGTCTCACGCAGCGTCGCAGGATGAGGAGCAGGAGGAGACCGTCGAGCTGGTCGAGGTTTCTCGCCAGCATCCGCTGCCCTGGCTGCTACTGGCCATCAGCTGGCTGGGCTTTGCCGCCTGGTTCTGGCTGCGCTGAAGCCCAAGCCGACAAACCTTTGCCCGGGATCTGCTTCACAGCCCGGGCCCTTGTGGCTGGTCATCCCCGCCCAAGGCTGATTAAATCCCGCCACTGCTGCCCACGCCTTTTTTCAGGATACCCGTTATGAACCCGGCTCCACTTTACCTGCTGGCACCCCTGGTGCTGTTTATCGTAACCCTGCTGCTCTATCGCATCTCGCCACTGCGCGCCGTTGCGGCCGGCAGCGCCCGCTGGTTTATTCTGCCGGCCTTCACCCTCTTCATCCTGCTCATCATCATCAATGGTGCGGCAGACCCGAGCCTGCGCAACCCGGCCTTTCACTGGCTGATGCCGGGGCTAGGCTTCGCCCTCAGCCTGTTCCCGGCCCTGCCCAAGGCGCTGGTGCCGCGCCTCGCCATCAAGGAGGGAGCCTTCGCCGCCCTCGGCCTGATGTTGATGAGCCTGGCCATGGTCTACTGACCGGCTCGTCACTGATGCGAATATGACTCAAGGGGCACTCTGTGACGGGGGCCCCTTGTATAAACAATGGCCTGCAGGCATCTTGGGAGGAGGATAGCCAGCAAGGAGGCCAGATGGACAATCCGCCCGATTTCATGGCGCAGTGGGATTATCGGGATCCCGCCGCCAGCGCCCTGCGTTTTCATGCCCTGTTGCCCGAGGCGCGCGCCGCCGCCGATCTGCAGTACGAGCTGGAACTGCTCACCCAGATAGCCCGTACCCATTCACTGCAACGCCAGTTTGCCGAGGCGCACCAGCTGCTCGACGAGATAGAACCCCGCCTCACCGACACCACCCCGCGAGCCCGCCTGCGCGCCCTGCTGGAGCGCGGCCGCACCTTCAACTCCGCCGGCGACAAGGCCAGTGCCAAGACGCTGTTTGAGCAGGCCTGGCAGCTGGGGCTCAAACACAAGGAGCTCTATCTCGCCATCGATGCCGCCCACATGATCGCCATCGCCGCCCCGCTGGAAGAACAGAGCCGCTGGCATCAGCTGGCGATGGAGCTGGCCGAGCGAAGCACCGATCAAAAGGTGCGTGGCTGGCTCGCCACCCTTTACAACAACCAGGGCTGGACCCTGTTCGAGCTGGGTCGTTTCGATGAGGCCAGAAGCTTCCAGCAAAAATGCCTGGCCTGGCACGAGCAGCACAACAACCAGGCCAAGGCCTTTATCGCCCGCTGGAGTCTGGCCCGTCTGCTGCGGGCCCAGGGGCAGCACGAACAGGCGCTGGCCGACCTGATGCAGCTAAAAGGCGATATGGCGGCCGCCGGGGCGGCGGAGGATGGCTATCTGTTCGAGGAGCTGGGGGAAAATGCGCTGGTACTGGATGATCCGGCAGCGGCCGAATACTTCTCCCGCGCCTGGTTCCTGCTCTCGCAGGATCGCTGGCTCAAGGCCAACGAGGCAGAGCGGCTGGCCCGCCTCAAGCTCTTGGCCAAGCTCTAGCAAGCGACCGCCACAAACGCAGCGGGGCGGCCATTGGCCGCCCCGCATATTTATCCCCGGGAAGGTGACACTCTCCCGACGCCGGCCTCACGCCAGACTCGCCTCTTCCCAGCCCTGTTTCTTGCGATAGATGGTGGAAGGGCTTATTTCCAGCAGCGCCGCCGCCTTGGGGATGTTGCCGTCACAACTGGCGATGGCCTGCTCTATGGTCTCTTTTTCCACCAGCCAGAGCGGGCGGATAGGAGCATTGGTTGCCACCACGGCAGCACTGCCGGTCGCGGCCGCAGCGGGGATCGCCGCCAGCAGGCTGGCACGGCTGCCGTTGAGCGGCGGCGGCAAGATGTCGGGGCTCACCAGCTCGCGATCGTTGAGCACCACTATGTTGCGCACCACGTTCTGCAGCTCGCGCACGTTGCCGGGCCAGGGGTAATCGAGCAGCACCCGCGCCGCCTCGGCATCGAAATCCTTGAAGCGCTTGTTCTCTTCCTTGGCATAGCTCTGCAGCAGGGTTCGCGCCAGCAGCAGTATGTCCTCGCCCCGCTCGCGCAGCGGCGGCAGGCTGAGGGGGATGACGTGCAACCGGTAGTAGAGATCCTCGCGAAAACGCCCCGCCTTCACCTCCAGCAGGGGATCGCGGTTGGTGGCGCAGACGAAGCGCACGTCGACCGTCTCCAGCTTGCCGCTGCCGACCCGCTGCAGAGTACCGGTCTGGATGAAACGCAGCAGCTTGCTCTGCAGGTCCAGATCCATCTCGCAGATCTCGTCGAGGAACAGGGTGCCGCCGTCCGCCAGGCTGGCCGCCCCCTTGCGATCCCCCTGCGCACCGGTGAACGAACCCTTCACGTGACCGAAGATTTCGCTCTCCATCAGGTCGTGGGGAATGGCGGCGCAGTTGAGGGCGATGAAGGGCTGCTCGCGACGGGGGCTGCACTGGTGAATGGCCTCGGCGCACACCTCCTTGCCGGTGCCGCTCTCGCCGGTGATGAACACGGTCGCCTTGCTCGGCGCCGCGCTCTCGATGATGCGATAGACCGCCTGCATCGGCATGGAGGCACCGATGAAGCCGGCAAACGAGCTGCGCTCGAAGTTTTCACGGTACTGGGCCACCAGCGAGCTGAGCTGCTGGTGCTTGAGGGCATTACGCGCGGTGGCGCACAGCCGCTTGCCGTCGAACGGCTTGGTCAGGAAATCGAAAGCGCCGAGCCGCATCGCCTCCACCGCTACGTCCACCGAGCCGTGGGCGGTGATCACCACCACAGAGCAGGGCAGCTGCTGTTCGGTGATCTGCTGCAGGATGTCCATGCCGGACATGTCGGGCAGCTCGAGATCCAGCAACACCACCGGCGGCGGGCTGCTCAGCAGCTGCGCCAATGCCTGCTGGCCGCAATCGGCCCGCAGCACCTCGTAGCCATCCTGGGCCAGATACTGTTCATAGACCACCGCCAGACTGCGGGTATCTTCCACCAACAGGACTCGAGGTTTGCTTTCAGCCACGGGAGCCATCCTTGCAATTGATTTTGTTGTCTATTTCGGGTGTCGTTCGCCATGTTAGCACAGTTGGCGATACTCTCTTTTATCCCGCCATTCGGGCAGAGTTACAAGTAAAAACGGCTCCCTAAGGAGCCGTTTTGTCAACGTTGTCCGCTTACTTCTTGGCGTTGTCGCCATCGGCAGCCGGCTTCTCGATAGCCAGCAGCTCAACGTCGAATACCAGCACGGCATTGGCCGGGATGGAACCCGCACCGTGCTCGCCGTAGGCCAGCTTGGACGGCAGGAAGAACTTGAACTTGGAACCGACAGGCATCAGCTGCACGCCTTCGGTCCAGCCCGGGATCACCTGGTTGAGCGGGAAGGTGGCCGGCTCGCCGCGATCGACGGAGCTGTCGAACTTGGTGCCGTCGGTCAGGGTGCCGGTGTAGTGGACCTTGACGATGTCGGTGGCCTTCGGCTTGGCGCCGGTACCCATCTTCTCGACCTGGTATTGCAGGCCGGATTCGGTGCTCTTCACGCCCTCTTTCTTGGCGTTGGCAGCCAGGTACTCTTCACCCTTCTTCTGGTTTTCCACGGCATCCTTGTCAGCCTTGGCCTTGGTCAGCTCGTTGATCTTGGCGTCGTACTGCTGCAGAACCTTCTGGATCTCCTCGTCGGTCATCTTGGCTTCTTTGCCCAGACCGTCGGTCACACCCTTGAGGATGACGCTGTTGTCCAGCTTGATGCCGAGCTCCTGCTGACGTTCCAGGGTATTGGCGATATAACGACCCATGGAGAGGCCAATTGCATAGCCGGATTGCTCTTCAAAGCTCTTGGCTTCAGCCTTGGGGGCCTCTGCCTGCTTGCTGGCTTCTGCCTTGACCTCTGCGGTATTCGCAGCAGTCTTCTCGTCTTTTTGGCAAGCAGTCAGACTCACGGCAACTGCCGCGGCCAACAGGGACACCTTCAGAAAATTGTTCATCAGTTTCTCCAAAACTCTAAATACCGCTCTCGGTTCCTTCGTGAAATGAGAGGTTTATCGTGATAAGCGCCTTATACTAACGCCGTGATCGCAGGTAACGAAAGCATGAGACAGGAAAAATGATAAAAAGTGCCATTTATCTCGTCGCGATTTGCCTGATACTGACAGGCTGCGAACAGAGCTCATCGCCGGACCGACAACTGACCCTCGCCAGCCAGGGGCTGCTGAGCGCCGATCTGGCCAGCGACGGCAAGCAGGCCATCGTCTCCAGCCTGAGCCAGGGCACTGTGGTGTGGGACCTGGAACAGGGCAAGGAGCGCTGGCGCTGGCGCCAGTCCGACAATCCGGACAACTTCATCATCATCACCCGTTTCTCGGCGGACGACAGCCACGCCGTGACGGCCACCCCCGACAGCTTCGGGATCTGGCGCCTGCAGGATGGCCAGTCGCAAGGCTACTATTCGCTTCCTGAATCCAGGCTGAGGGACATCGCCCTGTCGACCGACGGTCGCCAGGTGCTGATCGGCCGGGAAGACGGCAAGGCGGAAGTGGTGGATACCCGCACCGGCCGCCGGCTGCAGTTTCTCGGCCACACCGAGCAGGTCAACACGGTGGATCTCTCCCCCAACGGCCGTTACGCCCTCACTGGCGGCAACGACTACAGCGCCTACCTGTGGGATACCCGCACGGGCCAGGTGGTGTGGCGCTTCAACCACGCCGGTCGGGTGGTGCTGGCCCGGCTCGACCCGAGCGGACGGCTCGCCTTCACCGCCGACAGCCGCCAGGCCAGCATCTGGGATCTGACAACCGGCAAGGAGCTGAGCCGGTTGCAGTTCGATCACCGCTTCGAGGTCTACACCGCGGCGCGTTTTGCCAACGACGGCAAGTGGCTCATCACCGGCGCCCCCTCCCGTCAGCTCTCCCTGTGGCAGGTGAGCGACGGCAGCCTGCTGCAGAGCTGGCGCGTCTCGCCCCATCCCAGGGTGAAACCGCCGAGCGCAGTGGTCTACGGCGTGGCTTTGCGCGACAATAGCCACCTTGTCAGCGCCAGCTCCAGCGGCCTGGCCGAAATCTGGACTATCAAGTAAGGACCAAAAGGCCCATGAGTCAGCAATTAAACGATCGCCTAGAAACCCTGGAAAGCCGCCTCGCCTTCGCCGAATACACGGTGGAGCAGCTCAACGACGAGGTCACCACCCAGGGCCGCGAGCTGGATCGACTCAAGCATCAGATCCAGCTGCTGGTGGACAAGCTGCAGAGCGTGCAGCCGAGCCAGATTGCCAGCATGGCCGAAGAGACGCCGCCACCGCACTACTGATGAGTGCCAGCCATAAAAAACCCGCGCCTAGCGCGGGTTTTTTTATCATCGGCAATGCCGTGATCAGTGCTGATGGCCCTTGCCACCGCAACCGCCGCCACCGCAGCAGCCGCCGTGACCGTGGTCGTCGCCGTGGTCATGACCGTGATCGTGGCCGTGATGGCCACCACCGCAGCAACCGCCGTGCTCATGACCGTGGTCGTGATCATGGTCGTGGCCATGATCGTGACCGCAACCACCGGCACCGTGAACGTGGCCGTGAGCCAGCTCTTCGGCAGTGGCGGCGCGCACGTCCTTGATCTCGACCTTGAAGCCCAGGGTCACGCCAGCCAGCGGATGGTTGCCATCCACCTTGACGAACTCTTCGGACACTTCGATCACGGTCACCGGACGGTGGCCATCGTCGGTCTCGGCCACAAAAGTATCCCCTTCAGACACTTCCATGCCGTCGAACAGCTCGCCGGGCACTTCCTGCACCAGGTTCTCGTCGTACTGGCCATAGGCCTGCTCCGGCGTCAGGGTGACGTCGAACGCCTCGCCCACGCTGCGACCTTCCAGCTCGGCTTCGAGGCCGGAGACCAGATAACGGGTACCATGCAGATACACCAGAGGCTCTTTACCGACAGTGGTGTCGATGACTTCACCGTGTTCGTCGGTGACCGTGTATTCCAGCGTAACCACGCTCAGGGGAGCTACTTTCATGTCAGGGATCCTGCGGATAGAAAAAAACGGGCCCAGAATACCTCAAAAAGGCAGACAAGCATATGGTCGGTCCGGCCTCAGCGTGATGAAAAAGTCATCAACAGCCACCAGCCTGACCGGCGTGCCATCACCTTGAGGCTGGCACTCACTCGGGACGAAACACGCCGATTACCTGTTCCGTCTCCCGGGTCACCTTGTCCACCTCGGCCTGAGTCTGTACCTGGGTATCCCCGCACTCGACACAGGTCACCTTCTCGACTCCATGCTCCATATACAGCATCATGGTGTCCATTTTGCAGCACGCCGGGCAGACCGCACCGGCAATGAAGCGTTTTTTACGTCTGGTTTCCATTTTTGTTACCTCCAGGCAGCATCATATCAGGGTTTTTACATGCATCACGCCATCGAATATCAGCATTTTTCCACTTCGCATCTGCAAGTCGGTGCCCGCAAGCGCGTGCCGGTGGGCCAGCTGCTGCGGATCACCCGGGGCGCGGCGCTGCTGCGACTCGGCGCCCATGAGTGGCTGATGCCGACGGGAAGCCACTTCTGGCTCTGTGCCGATGCCCTGGCCGCATTCACTCCGCTGGCGGGCTGCCAGCATGATCTGCTGACCTGCTCGGTACGCGTGGAGCAGCCAGAGCGGGCGGGTTGGCTGCAGCCCACCCCGCTGCTGGCGGCGCTGCTCGACGGCCTGGCCCAGTGGCAGCGCCCCCGCGACTGGCAAGGTGCCTACGGTCACCGCTTGCAGGTAATTCTCGACGAGCTGCCGGCCTGTCCCATTGCCTCCCAGCCAGACCATGCCCTGCAGGCCGCCTGGCAGGCGCTGGCAAACGGTCAGGAGGGCAGCGATGCGGCATGGCAGCAATGTCTGGCGCAGCATGGCCTCAGCGACCCGGCACTGGCGGGCGACGCACTGCGCGCTCAGTGGCAGCTGCTGCAGGCGGTACGGCTGCTCAAGAGCGGCAGCCAACGCGCCCAGGTGGTGAACAAGCTGGGTTATGGGGATGAAGCCGCGCTCACCCACGCCTGCCAGCAGTGGCTCGGCACCCCGCTGGAGGCGTTGCAGGCGCGCTGAATGCCCCGCCCATGAGGGCCCCAGGCAGTGCGCACAGATGCGGATTGCGGCAATAAACGGATGAAATGAGTCCAGTTTTGCGGCCAATGGTCGTTAATAACCACAAGGCCATTTCTTCTATAATCCTTTATGCTAGGGGCCTGAATTGACTGATACCGTTTTGACTCACAGGACATCTGCCATGAAAAGCAAGGCCAACCAATCCCAAGGCATGTTGCTGTTTCATCTCTCGGCCAAGCAATCCTTCGCCATCGGCACCCTCAAGGTGAAAGAGATAGTGCCCTACACCCAGCTGACGGCCATGCCGCACTCGCACCCGACCGTGCTCGGCGCCGCCAGCATGCGTGGCACCACCATCCCGGTGATCGACATGGCCATGGCGGTGGGTTATCGCCCGATCAGCCAGGAAGAGATGCCGCACTGCTTCATCATCATCACCGACTGCCGCCGTACCCTGGTGGGCTTTCTGGTGCGCGGCATCGACAAGATCACCGAGTGCAACTGGCGTGACATTGAGCCGCCGCCCGCCACCCTCGGCCACAACGTGTTCGTCACCGGCGTGACCCGGGTCAATGACCAGCTGATCCAGCTGCTGGACGTGGAGCTGATCCTCTCCCGGGTCTATCCGGACGACCCCAGCCACCTCTACCCGGTACTGACCGACGTGCAGCGGGAGCGGATCAAGCCGATGCGGATCCTGCTGGTGGATGACTCCTCGGTCGCCCGTCGCCAGCTGATGGCGGCGCTGGACTACATCAACATCCCCTATGAGGTGTGCACCAACGGCAAGGATGCGCTGACCCTGATGCAGACCCGCGCCAGCCAGAAGACCCCCATCGACATCCTGGTGAGCGACATCGAGATGCCGGGGCTCGACGGCTATGAGCTGGCCTTCGAGGTGCAGAGCGACGCCAAACTGGCGGGCGCCTACATCATCCTGCACACCTCGCTCTCCAGCGAGATAAGCGTGGAGCGGGCCCATCAGGTGGGCGCTCACGAGGCGCTGACCAAGTTTGAAGCCAACGAACTGATCCAGGCCATGCTGCGCGGTGCCGAGCACCACGACAGCCTGCCGGCCTGATCCCGACGGCGAGAAGCCCGGCTTCTCGCCGTTGCCTTTTCTGTCCCTGTCACCCCGCGGACCCAGCATGCTGATCGAAAGCCACTTCCACGCCCCCTGGTGGGCGCGCAACCCCCATCTGCAAACCATTTTGCCCAAGTGGCTGCGCCGGCAACCGGCCCGCTTCGTGGCGGAGCGCTTCGAGCTGGCGGACGGCGACTTCGTCGATCTCGCCTGGAGCGGCGAGATCAGCCGGGATGAGCGGCCGCTCATCGTGCTGTTTCACGGGCTGGAGGGGAGCATTCACTCCCACTATGCCAAGGGACTGTTCGCCCACCTGCAACGCCAGGGCAGCGAGGCGGTGCTGATGCACTTTCGCGGCTGCAGCGGCGAGCCGAACCGGCTGCTGCAGGCCTATCACTCCGGCGCCATCGAGGATGCCCAGGCGCTGATCGCCGAGCTGGGCCGCCGCTTTCCCGGCAAGCCGCTCATCGCCATCGGCTATTCGCTGGGGGGCAACATGCTGGTCAATCTGCTGGCGCGCGCCTGCCCGAGCGAGCTGACGGCGGCGGTGGTGATCTCGGCGCCGCTGCGGCTGGACAGCTGCGCCGATCGGGTCAATCAGGGCTTCTCGCGGGTCTATCAGAGCTATCTGCTGCGCACCATGCGCCACAACCTGCAGCAGAAGATCCAGCGGCAGGCGGCGGCCGGTGTCCGCTGGCAGCCGCAGCAAGTGCGCGCCATTGCCACCCTGCGCGACTTCGATGAGCAGGTCACGGCGCCACTGCACGGTTTTGACAGTGCCGATCACTACTATCAGCGCTGCTCAGGCCTGGGGATGCTGGCGCAGATCCCCATCCCCACTCTGGTGATCCACGCCGCCGACGATCCCTTCATGACCGAGGCGGTGATCCCGCAGGCGGAGCAGCTCTCACCCATGGTGCGCTACGAGCTGAGCCGCCAGGGCGGCCACGTGGGCTTTCTGCACGGTACACCCTGGCGGCCGCGGTTCTGGCTGGAGGAGCGGATCAGCCAGTGGCTGCGAGAGCAGACTCAGGGGGCGAGCCGGTAGCCGTTGCGGCCAGCCTCCTTGACCTGATAGAGCGCCTCATCGGCACGCACCAGCATGTCGGCGATGCCATCCTGCCCCCCGTGCCACAGAGCGATGCCCTGACTCACGGTGACCCGATCCGACACCTCCGACAGCGCATGAAGGATACCTCGCCCGGCCAGCGCGGCAGCAATGCGTTTGGCGATCGCGCTGGCGGCCAGCGCATCGGCACCGGGCAGCAACAGCACGAACTCCTCCCCGCCATAGCGGGCCACCACGTCGGCCGGCTGGCGAATGGCCTCGCGCAGGCAGTCGGCCACCG
This sequence comes from Aeromonas sp. DNRA1, assembly GCF_963888745.1. Taxonomy (NCBI): domain Bacteria; kingdom Pseudomonadati; phylum Pseudomonadota; class Gammaproteobacteria; order Aeromonadales; family Aeromonadaceae; genus Aeromonas; species Aeromonas sp. DNRA1. Next base: position 1,172,662 of record NZ_CAWPKQ010000001.1, read on the forward strand.
CGATCAGGCAGTTGTCCCCCTGTAGATGGCCGTAGTGATCGTTGAAGCGTTTGAAGAAGTCCACATCCAGCAGCAGGATGGCAAACTCCCCGTGCTGCTCTCTCGCCTCCTGCAGGATCTGCTCACCGACGTTGTCGAAGTGGCGCCGGTTGGCCAGCCCGGTCAACGGGTCCCGCTTGGCCATGGCATCGAGCTGGCGGGCCAGGGTCAGATTCTCATGCTCACGGGACACCGCCAGCTCGAACCAGCCGTTGAGCATCCGCCTGCCCGTCTCCAGCATGATGATGAGACAGCCCACCGCCATCCAGTGCACCGCCGGAAACGGCACCTTGACCAGCAGCGCCTCCAGCAGCAGAAACAGCAGCGGCGGGGTGCTGAAGCAGTAGAACAGCCGCACCTCGCAATAGAGCGCCACCAGCGCCGTCATCAGCAACATGCTGATGAGATCGAACGCCAGGCTGAAACCGCCTCTCAGCTCCACCAGGGCCATGGCGTAGCCGAGCAGCGCCCAGCCAGTCCCCCACAGCAGGGCGCCGGCACGCAGGCAGGGCTGCCAGATGACGGGGGGCTGGCGGGAGAGCCAGTGCCAGAACAGCGGAAACGACAGGCAGGCCAGGGTCATCAGCACCAGCTGCACCTCGTAGCTCCAGGGCAGTACCCGGGCCACCACCAGATGGGCGTCCTGATAGACATAGAAGCGAGCCAGCAGGAACAGGATCGCCAGCTGGTTGACGGCCCAGAACCAGCGCAAACCCTTGCTCAGGGCGTGGCGGCGAGACTCATACAGATGGTGATCGAGGTGGCTGGAGAGACGACGTTGTTCGTCAGATAGCATGTTCATACCTGCTTGCTGCCATATAAATCCCTTGCGCTTGCTGCCGACAGATAGACAATACCCGCTCTCTGGTAACGGAAGATAAAACCATGATTATCCCCTGGCAAGAGCTGGATGCAGACACCCTCAACAACCTGCTCGAACACTTCGTGCTGCAAGAGGGCACCGAGTACGGCGAACATGATGTCAGTCTGGCCGACAAGGTCGCCGATGTCAGGACACAGCTGCAGCAGGGGCTGGCCGTGATCGTTTACAGCGAGCTGCACGAAAGCGTGAACATAGTGCCCAAGGCGACCCTCGACAGGGCTCAGGTGGACGATATACCGGAATAGCCGGCCCATTGCCATCCCGATCTGGGTCTTGCCAGCCGGGCCGACACGTTGGCGGCACGCACCCGACAGTTCCCGCCGGGCTGGCGCGTCCCTTTCAGAAAATAAAAATGGCCCTCCGAACTTGCGGAGGGCCATTTTTATTTTGATCAGCGTGATAGGGCCGGATGTTATGCATTGATTGTTGCCCCGCGGCAATATGCTGCGGGGAAATAGGCCATATCAATACCGGTTTAATTAATAGTGGCGGCCATGCAGAGAACCTGGCCATAGCGGCAATATAAAATTAATAAAGTGAATCAGCTCACAATATTAAATAAATATGACAACGACGCTCACCAACAATAGTGACGTAAATAGTCTTGTTCAGCGTGAAAGATACCGCACTGCCATTGCACTGAAACATGGCGGCAGCGTGGCATGGTCTTTTTATTTCATTACCGATTCGCCCCGCCCAATGGCGTAGTAATGAAAACCATGATCTCTCATCCGGCCCGGATCAAACAGGTTGCGGCCATCGACGATCAGCGGATAACGCAACGCCTGCTTGATGGCGGCAAAATTGGGCGCCTTGAAGTGGTTCCACTCAGTGCAGATCACCAGGGCATCCGCACCAAACAGCGCCGCCTCCTTGGTGCCCATCAACCGCAGCTTGTCACAGTTGCCATAGATTTGCTGGGCCTCCTGCATCGCCTCAGGATCGTAGGCCTGCACAGTCGCCCCGGCCTGCCACAACGCCTCCATCAAGGCCCGGCTCGGCGCCTCGCGCATGTCGTCGGTGTTGGGCTTGAACGCCAGCCCCCACAGGGCGATGGTCTTGCCGGCCAGGCTCTCCCCTTCGGCGCAGAAGAACGCTGACAACAGCTGAAACAGCCGCGATTTTTGCAATTCATTGACTCGCTCCACCGCCCGGATCAGCGGCGTGTCGTACTCCAGCTCCTGGGCCGTGGCCAGCAAGGCTTTGACATCCTTGGGAAAACAGGAGCCGCCATAGCCGCAACCCGGGTAGATGAACTGATAGCCGATGCGCTGATCCGAGCCTATCCCCTGGCGCACCATCTCGATATCGGCGCCGACCCGCTCGGCCAGCCCGGCCATCTCGTTGATGAAGCTTATCTTGGTGGCCAGCATGCAGTTGGCGGCGTACTTGGTCAGCTCGGCGCTGCGCACATCCATGAACAGGATGCGATCGTGGTTGCGGTTGAACGGCTCGTAGAGCTCGCGCATCAGCTGGCGTGAGGCCTCGTTGGCGGTGCCCACCACGATGCGATCCGGCCGCAGGCAATCCTGGATGGCGGAGCCCTCTTTCAGAAATTCGGGATTGGAGACCACGTCGAAGGAAAACGACTGATCCCGCTGCTGCAGGATGGCGTTGACCCTGGCGGTCACCTTGTCGGCGGTGCCCACCGGCACGGTCGACTTGTTGACGATGATGACGGGCCGATCGCGATACTGGGCGATGGTCTCGGCCACCGTCAGCACGTGGCTCAGATCGGCGGAACCATCTTCCCCCGGTGGCGTGCCTACTGCCAGAAACTGCACATCGCCGTGCTTGACGGCCAGTACGGCGTCCGTGGTGAACACCAGGGAGCCGCTCTTGATGTTGCGCTGCAGCAGGGATTCGAGACCGGGTTCATAGATGGGCACCTGGCCATCCATCAGGGCTGCCACCTTCTGTTCATCGACATCGACACAGATCACCTGATGACCGACGTCGGCCAGTACGGTGGCCTGAACCAGGCCCACGTAGCCACTTCCAAATACAGTAATGTTCATATTGATACAACCAAAATGTCAGAGAAAATGTAATTTGGAAAAACAAGAGTTTGGGGGGTTATAAATATTTATCACATTACCTAAGATGACCGCACCAGTTAATTGTTACCAGCTGTTTCTGGACCATTGCAGGCCCGCTTTTATATCCGTATGTTGAGTAAAACAGTTTGGGGGAGCCCAATTTAATGGGCGCTGATTAATATTCTTCGTTGGATCTCTTATGCAAGATTTTCTGCCATTTTCGAGGCCCGCCATCGGTGATGCCGAGATAAGTGCTGTCTGTGACGTATTGAAATCGGGCTGGATCACCACGGGCCCGAAGAATCATGAACTGGAACAGCAATTCTGCGACACATTCGGCTGCCAGCACGCGGTCGCACTCTGCTCCGCCACCGCCGGCATGCACGTCACTCTGCTGGCGCTGGGCATAGGCCCGGGAGATGAGGTGATCACCCCCTCCCAGACCTGGGTCTCCACCATCAACATCATCACCCTGCTGGGGGCCGAACCAGTCTTCGTCGACGTGGACCCGGATACCCTGATGACCAGCGCCGAGCTGATCGCGCCGCTCATCACCGCCAGGACCAAAGCCATCATCCCGGTCCACTACGCCGGCGCCCCGGTCGACCTGGATCCGATCCTGGCGCTGGCCGGCCAGCACGGCATACCGGTCATCGAGGATGCCGCCCACGCGGTCGGTACTCGCTACCGGGAGCGCTGGATCGGCGCCAGCGGCACTGCCATCTTCTCCTTCCACGCCATCAAGAACCTGACCTGCGCCGAAGGGGGCATGCTGGTGACCGACGACAAGGCGCTGGCGGACAAGGTACGGATGCTCAAATTCCACGGCCTGGGGGTGGATGCCTTTGATCGCATGAACCTGGGCCGCAAGCCGCAGGCGGAGGTGATCACCCCGGGCTTCAAATACAACCTGGCCGACATCAACGCCGCCATCGCCCTGGTGCAGCTGGCGCGCCTGCCCGAGCTCAACGCCAAGCGGGCCGAACTGGTGGCACGCTATCAGGAGCGACTGGCCGGCCTGCCGCTGGCGCCGCTCGCCGTCCCCGAGTATCCCCACCTGCACGCCTGGCACCTGTTCATGGTGCGAGTCGACCCGGATCGCTGCGGGCTCGACCGGGATCAGCTGATGCAGGCACTGCAGGAGCGCGGCATCGGGACCGGTCTGCACTTTCGGGCAGCCCATACCCAGAAATACTACCGCGAACGCTACCCGACCCTCAGCCTGCCTCATACCGAGTGGAACTCGTCACGCCTGTGCACCCTGCCACTCTTCCCGGACATGACGCTGGCCGACGTCGACCGAGTGGTCGCGGCCCTTATCGACATATTGGAGTAATGCAACGTGAACAACACTGACATCAAGCTGGTTTCGGTGGTCATCCCCGTCTACAACGAGGAGGCCAGCCTGCCCGCGCTGCTGAGCCGGGTCACCGCCGCCTGCGATCAGCTGTCACAGGATTACGAGGTGATCCTGATCGATGACGGCAGCCACGACGGCTCCACCGAGCTCATCCGAGACGCAGCCGCCGGTGAGGGCAGCAAGCTGGTCGGGGTGCTGCTCAACCGCAACTACGGCCAGCACGCCGCCATCATGGCCGGCTTCGAGACCGCCAAGGGGGATCTGGTGATCACCCTGGATGCGGATCTGCAGAACCCGCCGGAGGAGATCCCTCGCCTGGTGGAGGCCGCCATGCAGGGCTACGACGTGGTGGGCACCATGCGCCGCAATCGGCAGGACTCCTGGTTTCGCAAGACCGCCTCCAAGCTCATCAACAAGTCGGTGCAAAAGGCCACCGGTGTGCACATGAGCGACTACGGCTGCATGCTGCGCGCCTATCGCCGTCACATCATCGACGCCATGCTCTGCTGCCAGGAGCGCAGCACCTTCATCCCCATCCTGGCCAACAGCTTCGCCCGCCGCACCATCGAGCTGGAAGTGGGCCACGCCGAGCGGGCCCATGGCGAGTCCAAATACGGGCTGATGCACCTCATCAACCTGATGTATGACCTAGTCACCTGCATGACCACCACCCCGCTGCGTCTGCTCAGCATCGTCGGCAGCGTGGTGGCGGGCATCGGCTTTACCTTCTCCATCCTGCTGATCCTGATGCGCCTCATTCTGGGCGCCGACTGGGCCGCCGATGGCGTCTTCACCCTCTTTGCCATTCTCTTCACCTTTGTCGGCGTGCAGCTGCTGGGCATGGGGCTGCTGGGAGAATACATAGGCCGCATGTACACCGACGTGCGCGCCCGTCCCCGCTACTTCATCCACCAGATCGTACGCAGCGCCACCACCCCTTCGCAACAGGAAGCTGAACAATGAAAGTCGTCGTCTTTGCTTATCACGATATCGGTTGCACCGGTATCGAGGCCCTGCTCGAGGCAGGCTACGAGATCCAGGCCGTCTTCACCCACGCCGACGATCCGGGCGAGAACCGCTTCTTCGGCTCGGTCGCCCAGCTCTGCGCCGAGCATAACCTGCCGGTCTACTCCCCCGAGGACGTGAACCACCCGCTCTGGATTGAGCGCATTCGCGAGCTGGCGCCCCAGGCCCTCTTCTCCTTCTACTACCGCAACATGCTCAAGCAGGCGATCCTCGACATCCCGACCGTCGGCGCCTTTAACCTGCACGGCTCCCTGCTGCCCGCCTACCGCGGCCGCGCGCCCATCAACTGGTGTCTGGTCAACGGCGAGACCGAGACCGGCATCACCCTGCATCAGATGACCGCCAAGCCCGACGCCGGCGCCATTGTCGCCCAGCAGGCGGTGACCATTGCCGATGACGACACCGCGCTGACCCTGCACGGCAAGGTGCGCCTCGCCGCCCGGACACTGCTGGAGCAGGAGCTGCCCAAACTGCGCGCCGGCGACATCCGCCTCACACCGCAGGATGAGAGCAAGGCCAGCTACTATGGCCGCCGCACCCCGGCCGATGGCGAACTGCACTGGCACCGCCCAGCCCGCGAACTGCACAACCTGGTACGCGCCGTCACCCAGCCCTACCCGGGCGCCTTCAGCTTCGCCGGAGATCGCAAGCTGACGGTGTGGAAGAGCCACTGGCTGGCCCAGCAGAGCGACAAGCAGCCGGGCACCATCCTGAGCCAGGAGCCGCTGCGCATCGCCTGCGGTGAAGGGGTGATGGAGATCGTGGCCGGTCAGGCCGAAGGCGGGCTCTATGTGCGCGGCGCCCAGCTGGCCCGCGAACTGGGGCTGGTCGAAGGGATGAAGATCGGCGCCAAGGCGAGCAATGCCCTGCGCAAGGCGCGGCTGACCCGGGTGCTGATCCTCGGCGTCAACGGCTTCATCGGCAACCACCTGACCGAGCGCCTGCTCCAGGATGGCGGCTACGAGGTGTATGGCCTCGACATCGGCTCCAGCGCGGTGGACCGCTTCATCGGTCACCCCAACTTCCACTTCGTGGAAGGGGACATCAGCATCCACACCGAGTGGATCGAGTATCACATCAAGAAGTGCGACGTGATCCTGCCACTGGTGGCCATCGCCACCCCCATCGAGTACACCCGCAACCCGCTGCGCGTGTTCGAGCTCGACTTCGAGGAGAACCTCAAGATCGTCCGCTACTGCGTGAAGTACCACAAGCGCATCATCTTCCCCTCCACCTCCGAGGTGTACGGGATGTGCGACGATCACAGCTTCGATGAAGACAGCTCCCGCCTCATCGTCGGCCCCATCAACAAGCAGCGCTGGATCTACTCGGTCTCCAAACAGCTGCTGGATCGGGTCATCTGGGCCTACGGCAAGAAAGAGGGGCTCAACTTCACACTGTTCCGTCCCTTCAACTGGATGGGGCCGCGTCTGGACAGCCTGGACTCCGCCCGCATCGGCAGCTCCCGCGCCATCACCCAGCTGATCCTCAACCTGGTGGACGGCACCCCGATCCAGCTGGTGGACGGCGGCGCCCAGAAGCGCTGCTTCACCGACATCAAGGACGGCATCGAGGCCCTGTTCCGCATCATCGAGAACAAGGAGAACCGCTGCGACGGCCAGATCATCAACATCGGCAACCCGGACAACGAGGCCAGCATCCAGCAGATGGCCGAGATCCTGCTCGCCAAGTTCGAGGCTCACCCGCTGCGCGACCAGTTCCCGCCGTTTGCCGGCTTCAAACTGGTGGAGAGCAAGTCCTTCTACGGCGACGGCTATCAGGACGTCTCCCACCGTCGGCCGAGCATCGCCAATGCCCGCCGCCTGCTGGACTGGGAACCGACCATCGAGATGGAAGAGACCATCGGCAACACCCTGGACTTCTTCCTGCAAGGGGCGGTCACCACGGGAGTCGAGCATGACTGAGGTAGGTCTGCGGATCGACGTCGATACCTTCAGGGGGACCCGTGACGGGGTGCCCCGCCTGCTGCAACTGCTCGACAAGCATCAGGTCAAGGGGAGCTTCTTCTTCTCGGTCGGACCGGACAACATGGGGCGCCACTTGTGGCGCCTGCTAAAACCCCGCTTTCTGCTGAAGATGCTGCGCTCCAACGCAGCATCCCTCTATGGGCTGGACATCCTGCTGGCCGGCACCGCCTGGCCCGGCAAGTCCATCGGCAAGCAGCTCGGCTCCCTGATGCGTGACACCGACAGCGCCCGTCACGAGGTGGGGCTGCACGCCTGGGATCACCACGGCTGGCAAGCCAACACCGGCCGCTGGGACGAAGCCGAGCTCACTCGTCAGACCCGGCTCGGGGTGGATGCGCTCAACCAGATCCTGGGGCGCGAAGTGGATTGCTCCGCCGCCGCCGGCTGGCGCGCCGACCCGCTCACCACCCAGGCCAAGGAGCAGTTCGGCTTTCGTTACAACAGCGACTGTCGCGGCAGCGGCCTGTTTCGGCCTCTGCTGCAGGATGGCCGCCCCGGCACCCCGCAGATCCCGGTCAACCTGCCCACCTTCGACGAAGTGGTGGGGCATCAGGTGACGGTCGACGGTTTCAACCGTTTCCTGCTGGATCAGCTGGCGACCCCGCCGGCGCAGGGCCCCCACGTCTACACCATCCACGCCGAAGTGGAAGGGATCGTGATGGCGGATCAGTTCGATGCCCTGCTCGGCGAAGCCAGGGCGCGCGGCATCCGCTTCGTACCGCTCGGGGATCTGTTACCATCCGACCCGACCACGCTGCCGACCGGCCGGCTGGTACGCGGCACCCTGCCCGGACGGGAAGGCTGGCTCGGCTGCAAGGCCGAGGCCTGAGATGAATGACGCCACCTCGGGTGGCAGGACTAACCATCGCGCTAATCACACCATGCAACAGAGGATGTCATGACGTTGACCAAGTGGGCCCTGCCCCTGTTCTTTCTCTTCTTTTACCTGCTGCCGCTCGACCAGCGGCCGCTCTGGAGCCCGGACGAAAACCGCTACGCCGAGATCAGCCGGGAGATGGTGAGCACCGGCGACTGGGTCGTGCCCCACTTCCTGGGCTTGCGCTACTTCGAGAAACCCATCGCCGGCTACTGGTTCAACAGCATCAGCCAGCAGCTGTTCGGTGACACCAACTTCGCCGTGCGCTTCGCCTCGGCCGCCGCCACCGGCCTGAGCGCCCTGCTGATCTGCTGGTTTGCCCTGCAGCTGTGGCAGTGCCGGCGCAAGGCCTTCCTGACCGGGCTCATCTATCTGTCGCTGCTGATCGTCTACGGCATCGGCACCTACAGCGTGCTGGACGCCATGGTGACCCTCTGGCTCAACGCCGCCATGGTGAGCTTCTACATCATCCGCAAGGAGGGCTCCCTTGGCAGCCGGGTCGGTGGTTATCTGCTGTTCGGCCTCGCCTGCGGCATGGGTTTTCTCACCAAGGGCTTCATCGCCCTGGCGGTGCCCGTCGTGGTCATCGTGCCCTACGTCATCTATCAGCGCCGCCTGCTCGAACTGGTGCGCTTCGGGCCGCTGGCCATCCTGAGTGCGGTCCTGCTGGCCGCCCCCTGGGCCATCGCCGTGCACCTGCGCGAACCGGACTACTGGCACTACTTCTTCTGGATTGAACACATCCAGCGCTTCGCCGCCGACAACGCCCAGCACAAGGCGCCGTTCTGGTACTACCTGCCCATGGGGCTGCTCGGCACCCTGCCCTGGCTCGGCCTGCTGCCAGGCGCCCTGCGCAAGGGCTGGCAGGAGCGCAAGATGAGCCCGGAAACCCTCTACCTGCTGGCCTGGGTGATCCTGCCCCTGCTGTTCTTCAGCATTGCCAAGGGCAAGCTGCTCACCTACATCCTGCCCTGCTTCGCCCCGCTGGCCATGCTGATGGCCGCCAGCGCCGTCGACCTGCTCAAGGAGGGGAAAGAGCGGGCCTTCAAGGTCAATGCCTGGCTGAACGGCCTGTTCGGCCTCATCTGCCTGGTGGTGCTAGCCGTGCTGGCGTTTGCCCCCAGCCACGCCGTCTATGGCGAGGAGGATCAGGGTGCGCTGGCGGTGGCCATGGTCATCTTCGCCGGCTGGAGTCTGCTCGGCTTCCTCCAGTTGAAAGAGGTCAGTCGCCGCTGGACCCTGAGCGCGCTCTGCCCCATGGTGCTGGCCATCGGCCTGCCCTGGGCGCTGCCGCAATCGCTGATCGACTCCAAGCTGCCGGAGCGCTTCATCGAGGCCAATCAGGCCGTGCTGATGAAGTCGGGCACTCTGCTGGCCAACGACGTCGGACTGGCCTCCTCCCTCGCCTGGGAAACCCAACGCAGCGAGATCAATCTGTTCGACAGCAAGGGCGAGGTGCATTATGGCCTCGGCTACCCGGATGCGGCGGGGCGCTACGTGGCCCGCGCCGACTTCCCGGCCTGGCTGGAACAGGCACGTAAAAATGGTCAGGTGGCCCTGTTGATGAAGACGGATCGCGACGGCAACACCGGGCTCGTGCCCCCCGCCGACGAGACCATCGTCAGCCACCGGCTGACCCTGCTCATCTACCACGGAGCCCAGTGATGGACATCCTGCTGCTGTTGCTGGTGTGCCTGCTGACCTGCAGCGGCCAGATGCTGCAAAAGCAGGCGGTCGTCAGCTGGCAGCGCCGGCCCTGCAACCACTGGCAAAAGCTGCGCTCACCCTGGCTCATCGCCAGCGTAGCGGCGCTCGGCTGTGGCATGCTGCTCTGGATCTACCTGCTGCAGCGGCTGCCGCTCGGCATGGCCTACCCCATGCTCAGCATCAATCTGGTGCTGGTGCTGGTCGGTTCCAGACTGTTCTTTCACGAGCAGATCAGCTACCACAACTGGCTGGGGGTGGGGGCCATCATAGTGGGCGCCCTGCTGCTGGGAGGCTTGCTATGAGCGATGACCATCCGCAGGCGGGCCAACTACCGGCCAGCCCTGCAAGATCGGCGCTGAAGGGGTATCTCTACGTGCTCGGCAGCATCTTGCTGGTGACGGCGGCCCAGCTCGGCATGAAGTGGGGGGCGATCCAGCTGCCGACCTGGCAGATGGATCTTGCCGTGATGTTGGCCCATCCGCTGCCGCTGCTGGTGATCCTGGCCGGGGTCGGCTGTTACGCTCTGTCGCTGCTCTGCTGGCTGGCGGCGTTGCACTCCACCCCGCTCAACATCGCCTACCCCCTGCTCAGCACCAGCTATGCGCTGGTCTACCTGCTGGCGGTCAACATTCCGCTCTTCGCCGAACCGCTGGAGCCCGGCAAGGCGCTCGGGGTGCTGTTCATTCTGCTGGGGGCCGTGCTGGTGGGGATCAAGCCTGCGGCCGGCACCAAGCAGGCTGACTAGTCTTTCTCTTTGCTGGTCGCAAGGGCTGCCACGGCAGCCCTTTTTTGCGTCTGCCGCCGATGCCGGCACGCTGGCACGCCCGCGAAGCAGTTGCGCGGTGGTAGTGTCAGGTCGCACACTTGACCGCACTCGGAACATGCCTTTATAACGGAACTCCCAAGGAAGAGAGAATTCTATGTCGGCAAAGCATCCCATCATTGCGGTTACCGGTTCGTCCGGGGCCGGCACCTCCACCTCCACCAACGCCTTTCGCTCCATGTTTCATCAGCTCGGTTATCAGGCGGCCGTGGTGGAAGGGGACAGTTTTCATCGCTACACCCGCCCGGAAATGGACGTAGCGATCCGCAAGGCGCGCGAACAGGGGCGCCACATCAGCTATTTCGGCCCCGAGGCCAACGACTTCGGCCTGCTGGAGAGCTTCTTTCAGGAGTACGGCCAGAACGGCAGCGGCCAGTATCGCCGCTACCTGCACAGCTTCGACGAGGCGGTGCCCTTCAACCAGATGCCGGGCACCTTCACCCCCTGGCAGAACCTGCCGAGCGACACCGACCTGCTGTTCTATGAGGGGCTGCACGGCGGCGTGGTCACCGATGAGCACAACGTGGCCCGCCACGTGGACTTCCTCATCGGGGTGGTGCCCATCGTCAACCTGGAATGGATCCAGAAGCTCATTCGCGACACCTCGGAACGCGGCCATTCCCGCGAGGCGGTCACCGACTCCATCGTTCGCTCCATGGACGACTACATCAACTTCATCACCCCCCAGTTCTCCCGCACCCACATCAACTTCCAGCGGGTGCCGACCGTGGATACCTCCAACCCCTTCAGTGCCAAGGTGATCCCGAGTCTGGACGAGAGTATGCTGGTGATACGGTTTCGCGGCATCAAGCAGGTGGATTTCCCCTACCTGCTGTCGATGATCGACGGATCCTTCATGTCACGGATGAACACCATCGTAGTGCCGGGCGGCAAGATGGGCTTCGCGATGGAGCTGATCCTGCGCCCGTTGATCCAGCAACTGATTGAAACCGGCAAGATCACCTGAGCCAAGGAGCTGATGATGCGGTTAGCGTTTATCTCTGTGGGATTGGCCGCCCTGCTGGGTGGCTGCAGCAGCGGCCCGGCCGCGCCGACCCTGGAAGCGGGCACCATGGTGGTGCGCCCGGCGGCCAGCTGGCCGTTCGGGGCGACGCCGCGCTATGCGCTGGCCGAGCAGTTCCAGTATGCCGGTGACAGCGCCGAGGGCTGGCTGGAGCCGGTGCAACAGGCGGTCAATCAGGAGCTGGGGCGCAAGGGGTGGCAGAGCGTGCCCCTCGACGAGGCCGATGTGTGGGTCGCCATCGGGGTGGCCGGCAGCCAGGATCTGAGCGATGGCGAGATCTTCGCCCGCCTCGGCATGACCCCCGGGCTGCAGGCCAAGGCCGATGCCCGCAAGGGTACCCTGGCCATCGTGCTGCTCGACCGGCGCACCCAGCAGGCGGTGTGGAGCAGCGCCATCTCCCTGGCCAGCGACGCGGCCATCGCCGAAGGGGAGCGTCAGCAACTGAGCCAGCAATTGGCCGCCAAGATGCTCAACGCCCTGCCGCACTGATCCCCAATATGCAAAACGGCCTGCATTGAGCAGGCCGTTGTCATCACACCATGACGATCACTTGCGCTGGCAAGTCAGCAGGGTTACCCCTTTCTGGCTGAGGATGGCCTGCTTTTCCTGATTCCAGAAGGTGGTCACCCCATCGGAATACTTGGCACCGGACTCCGCCTCGACCCGGCCCAGCTTGTGATAGACCCCGGCATAGGGGAACTGCACCATGTCGGCCTGGGCATCATAGGTCACGGCCAGCAACTCCTCACCGCACTGATACTGGCTGTACTGGTACTGGGTCGGTTGCGGCATGCTGCAGGCCGCCAGCCCCAGCAGGGGGAGTAACGCTATCATCTTTTTCATTGCACTTTCCTTATGTCATGGTGTTATTCAATCGGAAGAGCCACTGCTATCAGGCTTCAAGAATTTGATAACTATGGGTAATTTCTACCGCTTTTTCCAACATCAGGGAAACTGAACAATATTTTTCCATCGACAGATCCACCGCGCGGGCCACCTGCTTTTCGGCCAGCCCCTTGCCGGTCACCACGAAGTGGAGGTGGATCTTCTCGAATACCCGCGGCACCGAGTCAGCCCGCTCACCGGCCAGCTCCACATGGCAGGCGGTCACGGATTGACGCGCCTTCTCCAGGATGGAGACCACATCGATCGAGCTGCAACCGCCCACCGCCAGCAGGATCATCTCCATCGGGCTGGCACCTTCGCCGGGGTTGGCTCCGTCCAGGATCACCTTGTGACCGGACTCACTCTCGCCCACAAACTGCATGCCTTCCACCCAGCTGACCTTGGCTTTCATTTCACATTTCCTCTTGATGACGACAGATCTGACTGACATAGCATACCGCAGACGACGCGACAGCGGCACATATCCACCATTTTCACGAACTTCCTGACTAACTAGATCAAAATCAACATCTGATGCCCCCATCTTCCCTACAATGGCGAACGGAACGCAGCAGGGGTTGCAAGGGGAGCTGGCAAAAGCCCTCAAAGCCTTGTCAGCACAGACAAAGGCTCTTATCCTACTGCGACTAATACAAGGAATGGCAAGGTTGGCAGCTTGCCCGGACGCACGAGTCCATAAAAAGACACTACAGAGGAATTCTCATGGTCATTGGCAAACCGCAAAGCGATCCCACCCTGGAATGGTTCTTGTCGCACTGCCACATTCATAAGTATCCCGCCAAGAGCACCCTGATCCACGCGGGTGAGAAAGCGGAAACCCTCTACTACATCGTCAAGGGCACTGTGGCCGTCTTGATCAAGGACGATGAAGGCAAGGAGATGATCCTCTCCTATCTGAACCAGGGCGACTTCCTGGGCGAGATGGGGATGTTCGAGGAGAGCGAAAACCCGGAGCGTTCCGCCTGGGTGCGTGCCAAAGGTTCCTGTGAAGTGGCCGAGATCTCCTACAAGAAGTTCCGCCAGCTGATCCAGGTCAACCCGGAAATCCTGATGCGCCTCTCCGGCCAGATGGCGGCCCGCCTGCAGCATACCAGCCAGAAAGTCGGCAACCTCGCCTTCCTGGACGTGACCGGCCGGATCGCCCAGACCCTGTTGAACTTGGCCAAGCAGCCGGATGCCATGACCCACCCGGATGGCATGCAGATCAAGATCACCCGTCAGGAGATAGGCCAGATCGTCGGCTGCTCCCGTGAAACCGTCGGCCGGATCCTCAAGATGCTCGAAGAACAGGAGCTGATCTCCGCCCACGGCAAGACCATAGTGGTGTTCGGCACTCGCTGATCCTCGCTACTGGCGGCCCCGCACTGGGTCGCCGGATAAAAAAGGCTGCCACGGCAGCCTTTTCTGATCGTCTCCCCTATAATCCCGAACGCCCCTGCCGTCATGGCCTTCGCCAAGAGAAATCCTATGCACCTGCAATGCCCTATCTGTCGCAGCCCGCTGCAACTTCATGAAGCCTCCCGCGGGGTCTACTGCGCCACCAAGCACCACTTTGATCCCGCGCCGGAAGGCTATCTGGATCTCATCCCCGGCAAGAAGAACCCCAAGGACAGCGACAGCCGCGCCCTGATGCGCGCCAAACGCCACTTCCTCGAGCAGGGCCACCAGCTGCCGCTGGTCGAGGCGATGGCCAGCCTGCTTGCCCCCCTCGAACCGCGCGAGCTGATCCACCTGGGCTGTGGCGAGGGTTACTACTGCCGGACCCTGGCCGAGCGCCTGCCGGGCTGGCAATTTGCCGGCGTCGACATCGCCAAGAACACCATCTTTGCCGCCAACAAGGCGCAGCCGGACGCTCAGTTCATCATCGCCGATCCGGCCCGCGCGCCGATCCTGCCGGGCACGGCCCAGCTGCTGCTGGTCAACGATCTCAAGGTCAAGACCGAACAGCTGGTCAGCTGGCTGGCACCGGGCGGCTACCTACTCTACCTGCAGCCGGGCCCCCGCCACCAGTGGCAGCTGAGGGTCAGCCTCAACCCGGTCAGCATGGAGCACCCGCTGAGCTGGCCGAGCCTGGCCGGCCTCAACCCCATGGGTCAGCTGCGCTGCCAGTTCAGCATGCAGATGGACCAGGGGCTGCGCAGCTTCATCCTGGAGACCAGCCGCCTCGGCTGGCGCGCCAGCGGTGAGCAGCGCCACGCCTTCAGCCACCAGGGACCGGACGAGCTGGAGCAGGATCTGCTGCTGAGCCTGTGGCAAAAGCCGCTGTGAGCGCTCACCCCATGAAAAAAGGCCCTGACGGGCCTTTTTTATTGCGCGGAGATGCCGTTACAGCTTGATCCAGGCATCGCTCCAGGCCGTGCCCTTGCCGGGCTCATAGGCCCAGGCTGCGCCGGCACACCAGCCGGTGTAGGGATGGGGCTTGCACTGGTAGTTGCTGCCCAGGTTGCTCACCTTGTCACCGGCCTTGTAAGCGGTGCCCTCCTTGTAGGGCGGGTTGCCATCCGGTGGCGTGGTACCGCCGCTGCCCTTGATCAGGATCTCGTGGGTGGCGCTGCGGCTCAGCCCCTTGTCGTCGGTCACCTTGAGCACGAAGCCGTAGCGGGTGTCGCTGGTCGGGGTCGGCGGCAGGATGGCGCTCAGGGTGGACTGCGTCAGATCCGAGGCGCTGGCCCCGGCAGGCAGGGTCCAGGCGTAGCTGAGGGGCTTGCCTTCCGGATCGCTCGAGCCCTGGCCGGAGAGCAGCACGGTGGCGCCGCCCAGCGCCTCGCTCGGGCCGCTGATGCTGGCCACCGGCGGCAGGTTGGTGCCACCACCGTTGTCCTCGATCACCACCTCGGGGAAGAAGTGCTGCACGCAGCGGCTGTAGTCACGCTCCTTGAAGGCGCTGAAACGGGTCTGGTAGCCCACCAGCTTGCAGGCGTAGCTCTTGCCACCGTTGGGGTTGCCCGGCACATAGCTCCAGTCGTTCTCCCAGTAGATGGGCAGGGCGCCGGCGCCGGCCTCGTCAAAGACCTTCATGTTCTTGCAACCGAGCACCTCGTCGGCAGGCACCGGCACGCCCAGATACTGGGCCTGGGCCTGGTAGTAAGTGATCCGGTTCTGAGACTGGGCATGCTCGGCCGAACCGCCGCACTCCACCCCGCCGTTGATGATCTGGGTGGTCACCCCGAAGCCCGGCACCAGGCCGTTCTGCCGGTCGTGGGCGTTGGGCTGCCAGGTGCCGTCGATCACGTGCAGCATGGAGGGCTTGGGCGGCTGCGGATAGACGAAGAAGAACACGGCGCTGGCCAGGTTGAGCCAGGTGTCCGCCACTTTCTCCGGGTTGTCCAGCAGGGTGCGCACAGTGCCGAACATGGCCTCGGAGAAGGGGCCGTAGTTGTAGTTGTACGACAGCTGCTTGGCGCCACGACCGAAGTAGCTCTTGAACTCGCCGTTGTCGAACTTGCCGCACGGCCACTGCTGACCCTGCCACACATCCGGCCGGCACTCGGCGTTGTAGCCGCCGCGCATCTGCTCGGTCCAGCCCATCTCCCGCACCCACACCAGCCCCTGGCGCCACTCGGGCTCGGGGCGCCAGCTCTCGTGGCCGCCGGTCTCCTGGGCGAAGTGGGCAAACATGGTGGCCAGCGACTTGCGGCAGATGGCCTCGGCGTTGCGCCCGTCGCTGTAGTCGCCGCAGAAGGCCGGGAACTTGGCCACCGCCTGCAGGAAACCGCGATAGGTGTACTCCGGCGCCCGCAGCGGGAACAGGAAGTTGAACTGCGACTCGCTGAGCAGCCCCTCCACTCGTTTGACGTTGGCAGGGTTGAGCGGCAGGCCGGGGGCCACCGCCTCAACCACGGCGTTGTCGCGGGTGGCGATGGAGGCCTTGACCGCCGTCATGGCCGGGAAGTCGGTGAGCGCATGCTCCTTGGCATCCAGCTCGCTCTGGCTCAGGTAGACGGTGCTGCCGTCAGCGGCGCCGCTGCCTCCCTGCGCGGGCGGGGCAATGCCCTCCCCGTCACCCGGTGGCATCGCCTCGCCCGCCCCCAGCAGGGCCCACGGAGAATCCCACTCGTTGGCGACCTGCACGCCTGGGCTCTGGCCCGGATTGGCATACCACTTGGCCTCGTAGATCTGACCGTTGAAACTGACCTGGCTGCCGCCGCCATAGCCCTGATTGATGTCATAGGCGCTGGCGGCCCACAGCTGACCGCTCAGACAGAGCCCGGCCAGCAGGGTGGCCACAGAGGACTTTCTTGTCATCATATTTACCTCTTGCTTGATGAAAGGCGGGGCTTGGCCCCCGCCAGTGGCACCTCGCATTGCGCGAGGAGAAAGGAGAAAAGCACTCAGCGCGCCGCCAGCGGCATGCCGTTGACCGTGTAGCCAAGCCCGGCCGGGGCCGGGGCAAGCTGGGCCTCGGCCTGTGACTGGTTGCGACACAGCACGCTGGCGCTGCGCGGCTCGCTCGCGCTCGGCACGTTGACGTGGAACTTGTTCATCACGCTGGCGCTCAGCCGGTGGTTGGCCAGCTTGAAGCGCAGCAGGCCGTCGCGGGTCTCCACCTGCAGCTGGCAGTCACTGTTGCCGAGCCGTTCGCCATCATCGCCATAGGCAAACCCATAGGCGCCGTGCAGGGCCGGATAGAGGTAGCTCGGCAGCTGCCCCTGCGGGTCGTAGTACCCGACCAGGGTGGTCACCGGCACGCCGAAGGCGGCGGGCTTGCGATCTACCGCCAGATCCGCCGGCGCCCCCTCGTTCCAGCGGCTGCCGTCGGAGCGGTAGCTCTTCTTGAAGCCGCGCGAGACGGTGATCTGCTGGCCGTTGATGAAGAGGGTGCTGTTGTAGCCGGCGTTGTGGTCGATGCTGACGATGCGGCCGCGATTGACCGCCGAGGCGGCCGGCAGCTGGATGTTGCGGGTCCAGTTGCCATCCCACATGGCCACCTTGACCAGATCGTACTCGGCCAGCAGGGCGGCCAGCTTAACCTCCCCCAGATCGCTCACCGGCGCGGTGATCTGCTCGGCGAGGTCGACCCGGTGGCGGTAGGGCTCCATTCTGCCCTGGCTTTCATTCCACTTGCTGAAGCCGGTGGGGGACGCTGCATCGAACACTGCCTTGCTTTCGAGGAAGCGCTGGATGATGGCGGCCGAGTTGGGGGTGTAGAGAGTGAAGCGGTTGAAGCCGGAGAGCGGCTCGCCGCCGGCCATGGCGTCGAAACCGAACTTGCGGCCGTCAAACGGCGCCTGGCACTGACCGTCGAGGCAGGCGCTCTGGCCGCTGCGGCTCGCAAAGAAGTTAGGGATGAAGCGATTCTTGTCACCATCCCAGCCCCAGGTGGCATTGATCTGATCGGCGCTGCGGTGCACCGAGCCGGCAAAGCCGCCCACATAGTGGCCAAGACCGTAGTTGTGGCCCACCTCGTGGCTGAACTCGTTGCCAAGGGAGGCGTCCAGGGTGACGATACCGCCCCCGCCGGAGCCGCCGTGCACCTGCACCCCGTTGGCGTACTTGCCGCGGCTGTTGTGGGCCGCCAGCTGGGCCACCACATAGGGATGGCTGTTCTCCCCCTCCCCGGCGGTGCTGTTGATGCCGTAGTTGGCATTGTCGATGCCAAGAGAGATGAGCTCCTTGCCAATGCGCTGGCGCATGGTGCCACCGTGCCAGCCCCCCTCGCTCGGATCAAAATCGGTGAGCAGGGTGCCATCGGGCAGCATCACCTCCGACAGCGACAGCGGCGCATACTGGCTGACGATGA
This sequence comes from Aeromonas sp. DNRA1, assembly GCF_963888745.1. Classification (NCBI taxonomy): domain Bacteria; kingdom Pseudomonadati; phylum Pseudomonadota; class Gammaproteobacteria; order Aeromonadales; family Aeromonadaceae; genus Aeromonas; species Aeromonas sp. DNRA1. The sequence continues at coordinate 1,191,074 of NZ_CAWPKQ010000001.1, forward strand.
GCCGACTGGCGGGAATGGTCTGGAAGTACTCCCGCTGGGCTTCTTTATCTTTGGCAAAGGCGAACTGGTCGCGCGGTGTGGTCAGCATGCCGATGTCGATGGTGTGAATGAGCAGCTCCCCCGGCGCCCCCACCTTGAGGTCGGTCAGCTCGCCGATCAGATCTCCCTGGCTCAGGCGCAGGGTGAGGCCGGGCATGATCCACTCGGCCGGCAGCACGACGCTCCAGGCATCGCTGGCATAGGTGATGCCGTTGTTTTCCAGCTCACCATCGCGGATCCACTGGCCGCGCACGAACTTGAACTGCTGACTCTGGCCGCGGGAGAGGGTCACCTGACGGCCGCTGAAGTAGACGGTGGAGTTGTAGCCGGCATTGGAGGCGAGGCGCACCATCTTGCCCTCCAGGCTCGCCTCGCGCGGCAGGTGGATGTCGCGCACCCAGCGGCCGTCGGCGGTCTGGATGGTGACCAGGGCATGGGGCTGCAACTTGCCGAGCAGGAAGGCGCCACTCGGATCGCTCAGCCTGGCCAGCTCGCTGCTGCTGTTGATGACGGTACTGGTACCGGGGCCCGGGGTAAAGTCGACCCCCTCCTCCGGCGTTCCTTCCAGGTAGTAGGCTGTCTTGGGCAGGCGGGAGGGCGGATCCAGCGTGAGACTGCCGAGCAGCTTGCCGGCGCCGTCGCGGGCCTCGAGCGCCAGCTGCGCCTGGTTGCCGGCCTGCAGCGGGCGCACCAGCAGCAGGCTTTTGCGCAGGGCGGTGAGGCGGGGCTGGTTGTCCCCCTCCCGCGGGTGGGCGGGCAGGATCTGGCTCTGGGCAAACTGGACGCCGGCCAGCAGCGATCCCTGCAGATCGTTCTGCGGCCGGGTGGCGTCAAAGACCAGCGGAGTGGGTGGCTGTACGGCGGCCAGCAGCGGGCCGCTTGCCAGGGCTGCGCCGATCAGGCAGGCAAGACGTGTGGTGCATGTGGTCATGGCGGTGCTCTTTGTTGTTATGGGGAAAAAAGGGGGCATGCCTGGCATGCCCCGATGGATTTTATGGTGAGGTTATTTGCAGCTGGCGGCGCCGATGTCCTGCCAGACGTCGTGCTTGCCAGGCTCGTTGCCGCGGGTCCAGTACTGGGCCTTCCACTGACGACCGTTGTGGCTGGTCACGTCACCGGCGTTGTAGGCGACGCCAGCATCCCAGCCCAGCTGCACCTGGCTTATCAGCTTCCACTGATCGGCGGTGCGGCTCGGTTCATTGCCCTGGGTCCAGTACTTGGCCTGCCACACCAGCTGGTTGTGGCTCACCTTCTCGCCACCGTTGTAGGTGGTCGAGGCCTTCCAGGCCGGCCAGTTGGCGGCATCCGGATCGGTGGCGTTGCAGTCGCCGCCACCACTGACCGGGGTCACGGTGAGGCGGGTCTTGCCCTGGGCATCCAGGGCGCCGTCGGTCACGGTGACGGTGAGGTCATAACCGGTCTCCACGGTGACGCTGGGGCCCGTTACCACCAGGGTCTTGCTGTTCTGACCGCTGGCGGTGAGTCCGGCCGGCACGCTCCACTGATAGCTCAGGGTGTCGCCGTTGGGGTCGGTGGCGCTGGCGGTGATGCTCACCTGCTTGCCGGCCTGCACCGAGACCTTGTCCTGCACCGTGACGACCGGCGGCAGGTTGGGTTGCGGCGCCTTGTTGGTCACCACCACCTGATCCTTGGCGCTGAGGTTGTGGTCATCGATCACGGTCAGCTCGAACACCAGATTGACGTCCTGGCTCACCGCATCGACGCTCACCTTGGCCTTGGCCTGGGTGGCATCGCTCAGGGTCGCCTTGGGACCGGAGATCTGGGCCCAGCTGTAACTCAGCACCGCCCCTTCCGGATCGCGAGAGGAGGAACCGTCCAGCACCAGCTGGGCCGGCCCGGTCACCGCGAGATCGGTGCCGGCGTTGGCCACCGGCGGCTTGTTGACCGGCGGTGTGCTATCGCCGTGGCCCAGCCCCTCGTGCATGGCGTTGAGAATGTCGCCGTTGTCGGCGTCAATTTCCCAGGCGAACATGCCGCCGAGCTGGTTGGTCAGCACGTACTGCCCCTTGGCCTTGACCGAGCGCTCGTCATCGAAGGTGATGAGCTCGCCGGTGGAAGCCTTGAACACGGACGGAGCCTCGGCCACTTCGTCATAGCTGTACTGCCAGTCGCCGGCCATCTTGCCCTTGGCGATGCCACGGTAGTCGATGACCCCCTTCTCCCAGATCCCTTCCGCTTCGGTCCCCGCAATCGGGCCGGTGGCGGTGCCGGTGAAGGGGTTGTTGCCCTGATACCCGCTGACGCCGGTCCAGCCGCGACCATACATGGCGGCACCCACCACCACCTTGCCCGGCTCGACGCCCTGACCCAGCAGCGCCTTGACCCCCTTGTCGGTGGTGTACTTGGTGTTGGGATCCCAGCTCGACTCGTAGAGCGCGGTCTGGTGACCCAGCCCGGTGTTGGTCCAGGCGCCGTTGAAGTCGTAGCTCATCAGGAAGATGTGATTCATGTATTGCTGGGCGGCGCGATAGTCCACCTTGGCAATCTTGTCACCGCCGGCGCTGATGGCGGAGGTGAGCTCATAGGTGCGGCCGGTCTCTGCGCTCAGCTCGTCGAGCATGGCACGCAGCTCCTTCATCAGCAGCACATAGGTTTCGCCGTCGGAGGGGCTGCCGAGGTTGGGGTTGGCCCCGAGGCCACCCGGGAATTCCCAGTCGATATCCACCCCGTCGAAGAATTTCCAGGTCTGCAGATACTCCTTCACCGAGGCGACGAAGGTGTCGCGCTTGGTCTTGTCACCGAAGAAGAAGAAGGGGTCGGAGAGGGTCCAGCCACCGATGGAGGGGAGGATCTTCAGGTCCGGATAGGCCTTCTTGAGCGCCATCAGGTTGCCGAAGTTGCCCTTGTAGGGTTCGTCATAGGCGGTGAGATTGCCCTGCCCCATCTGGATGGCGGCCCAGGGATCGTGGATGGAGACCTTGAAGTCCTCGCGCCCGGCACAGGAGCGCTGCAGCGCCTCGAAGCTGCCGGAGATCTCTTTCAGGCTGTCGTTGATGCCGTTGCCACCGCAGATCGGGGTGAAGCCGTAGAGGATGTGGGTCAGGTTCTGGGCCGGGATCTTGTCCACGGTGAACTTGCGACCATAGACTCCCCACTCCACGTAGTAGGCCCCCATCACCTTGCCGGTCTTGTTGACGTAGGGCTTGTTGTTCTCCTTGAGCGGCGCCTTGAGCGGCTGCAGGTGGCTGCCGTCGGTGTCGGCCACCAGGATCTCTTTCTTGTCGGAGAGGGTGCAGCCGTCGGCGTTGCACAGCGCCACCTGCATCTGGTAGCGGCCCCCCTTGGTGACCTTGAAGTTGGCGGTGCCGGAGGCGGACGCGGCACCGGACCACACCTCCTTGCCGTCGAGCAGTACCTTGGCGGTCTGGCCGACATCACCGGACCAGAGGTTCCAGCTCACGCTGACCGGCGCGCCATCGGCGTGCACCTTGACCAGCTTGTTGTAGGAGGTGGCGGCTTGATCCACTTCGACGATGGCGAACTTGGTTTCGCCCCAGCCGATGGTGGGTTTGCCGGGGGCGGCAGCGAAGGCGGAGGAGGCGCACAGACCCCCGACCAACAACGCCAGTACGGAGGGTTTTGGACTTAACATAGTTGAATATCCTTATTTCGTTCTTGGAATAGATAACGAAAAAGGCAACGCAACCTGACAGGTAACGCAGACAACATCGCACCATGGCTTGGCCCATGGACGAAACAACCTGTGGTGGCCCCGCTATCTTAGGTACTGCTGACCCTTAGACCGGAAGCTTTGCGTCCCGGACTTTCATCCGGTTTGCCTTTTGCACAACTTGATTTGCGACAAAAATAATCGCGACCTGACTATAAGGGAGTCAAAGGAGGGAGGGCAAACCCCCGAGCGGTTATTAATAAACCACTTTTTATCGAAAACGAGCCTCAAACGAGAAGAAAAGGCACTTTTTTGTGTCAGAAAGTGCCGATCTTGCTGGTTGGGGGCCGTCGATTAAAATTCGGACGAATTCCCGGTTTCGTGATCATCATCAAGTTTGGCCGGCCGCAAGATGCTGTTCATCAGCGCCCTCAGCTTGAGCGGTTTGACCGGTTTGCTGATGTAGCCGTAGCCGTGTTCGCGGATCTGCGCCTGCAGCTCGCTCTTGCGATCCGCACTGATGATGATGCCGCCGATATGGTTGCCGTGGGCGAGACGCAGCATGTGCAGCGCCTGCAGCCCGGTCTTGCCGTCGTCCAGATGGTAATCGGAGAGCACCAGCTGCGGCAGGAAGCCGCCGGCGATGAGATCCTCCGCCTGGGCCAGGCTCTGGGCACAGACCACCTCGCAGCCCCAGCGTCCTAGCAGGGAGTGCATGGCGATCAGGATGTCGCTCTCGTTGTCGATACAGAGTACCCGGATCCCCTCCAGCTGGCTGTCGCGCTGGGCGGGGGCCGCCACCTGCGTCGTTGCGACAGGACGGGTCGCCAGATTGAGGGTGATGGCAAACACCGAGCCCGCCCCCGGCCAGCTGCGCAGGGTCAGGTTGTGGCCGAGCACCAGGGCAATGCCGCGAGCGATGGCAAGGCCGAGCCCCAGCCCCTGCTCTCGCGCGGTACGGGAGTGATCGAGTCGGGAGAACTCGTCGAAGATAGCCTCCTGCTTGTCGGCCGGAATGCCGGGGCCGTTGTCCCACACCTCGATGCGCACCTTGTCGCCGAGCCGGCGGCAGCCGAGCAGCACCCGCCCGCCCGGGTTGTAGCGAAAGGCGTTGGTGAGGAAGTTTTGCAGCACCCGCCGCAGCAGGCGCACGTCGCTGTAGACCGCGACACCGCTCTCCACCACCGAGAACTGGATCCCCCCCGCCTGCGCCAGCACGCCAAACTCCGCCTTGAGGTTGTCGAACACGTCGCGCAGGGCGAAATCCAGTTTCTTGGCCTTGAACTTGCCCGCTTCGAGCCGCGAGATGTCGAGCAGATCGGTGATGAGATCCTCGGTCGCCCCCAGCGCGTCGTCGATGTGGCGGGCGATGCGGGCCGGCTCGTCTGCCGGCGGCAGCATCTCCAGCAGGGAGGAGGTAAACAGCTTGGCGGCGTTGAGCGGCTGGGTCAGATCGTGGCTCACCGCCGCCAGGAAACGGCTCTTGGAGTGGTTGGCCCGCTCCACCTGCTGGTTCACCAGCAGCAGCTGGCGGTTGAGCTCGGAGAGCTCGTGGGTGCGCTCGGCCACCCGCGCCTCCAGGTGTTCGTTGGCCTCGCGCAGCACCCGCTCGGCGTCGCGAAACGGGGTGATGTCGGTAAAGGTCATCACAAAGCCGCCCGCCGGCATGGGATTGCCCTGCATCTCGATCACCCGGCCATCGGGGCGCTCACGGGCCGAAATGTGCTGGCTGCCGCGCTGCATGAAGGCCACCCGCCGCGCCACGTGGGCCTCGACATCGCCTGGGCCGCACAGCCCCTGTTCGGCGTTGTAGCGGATGATCTCCTCGATGGGGCGGCCCACCTGGATGAGGCCGGGCGGATAGTGGAACAGCTCGATGTAGCGCCGATTCCAGGCCACCAGTTTCAGCTCCCTATCCACCACCGAGATCCCCTGCCCCATGTGTTCGATGGCCCCCTGCAGCAGGCCGCGGTTGAAGCGAAACACGTCGGAGGCTTCATCCACTATGGTGGCGATCTCTTCGAGCTGCATGTTGCGCCCCTGCAGGGCCGAGGCCAGCACCAGGCGGGCGGACGAGGTGCCAAACACCCCTGCCAGCAGCCGCTCGGTGTGGGCAATCAGCTCGGCGGAGGCCTGCATCTGGGGCGCCAGAGTGCCGCCCCGCTCGCCGGCGAAGCGGCCGAAGGCGCGCTTGACCCGGCTCGAGCCGACGAAGCGGGCCGCCAGCATCTCCAGCTCCTTGACCGAGACCCGCGCCTGATAGAGCGCCGTGGTATCGCGGCTCGGCTTGCCGACGAAGTTGGCCGCCTGCAGCCGCTCGCTCACCGCCGCCTGCGACAGCAGGGAGCCCGCCACATAGCCGATGAGGTTGAGCAACAGGCTCAGGAAGATGCACCAGGCCCCTAGGCTGAGATCGCGAAATGCCGGCCAGTCCGGCGGCGCCAGCAGGGCCGCCAGCGGCGAGCCGGCCAGCAGGCCGCTCTCCGCCAGCAGGGTGGCGAACCAGAGGCTGACCCCGAGGGCAAGACCAAGGTAGACCCCCTTGCGATTGCCGTGCCGCCAGTAGAGGCCGAGCAGCAGCGCCGGCGCAAACTGCGCCACGGCACCGAACGACAGGTAGCCGATGCGCGACAGGCTGGTGAGATCCCCGAGCCAGAGGTAGAGCCCCCAGGCCGCCAGCAGGATCAGCAGGATGGCGCCGCGGCGCACCTGCAGCAGCAGCCTAACCAGCCGCTCATCGCGCCCCTGCTGCCAAAAGCGGCGCAGCAGCACCGGCAGCACCAGATCGTTGCTGACCATGATGGCCAGCGCTATGGTGCAGACGATCACCATGCCGGTGGCCGCCGAGGTGCCGCCAAGAAACGCCAGCAGCGCCATGCCGTCAAAACCGAGCGACATGGGCAGGCTGATCACATAGGTGTCCGAGGCCATGCCGGCCCCCACCCACTGCTTGCCCGCCAGCGCCAGCGGCCAGATGAAGAGCCCCATCACGAACAGGTAGAGTGGAAACAGCCAGCGCGCCCAGTGCAGATCCTGGCCCTGGTTGTTCTCCACCACGGTCACGTGAAACTGGCGCGGCAGGCAGATGACGGCGCACATGGCGACCAGGGTGTAGATGGCGAGCTCCAGCAGACTGCCCGGCGTCACCGCCACCACCGCATCGAGAAAGTCGCTGGCCACCAGGGTGCGGGCCTGGCTCGGCTTGCTGAGGATAAGCCAGAGCGCAAAGCCCCCCACCGCCATGAAGGCGAGCAGCTTGACCACGGATTCGAAGGCGATGGCCACCACCATGCCACGGTGGTGCTCGGTGGCGTCCAGGTGGCGGGTGCCGAACAGGATGCTGAACAGGGCCAGCAGCAGGGCCACGCCGAGGGCCAGCCCGGCGGTATTGCCGGTGGGGCCGGCAGACACAGAGTTGGCCATCAGCAGATCCAGCCCGGTGACGATGGCTTTCAGTTGCAACACCAGGTACGGCAATATGCCCATGATGGCGATCAGCGCGATCACCATGGCCAGGCGCTGGGACTTGCCGTAACGGGCAGCGATGAAGTCGGCGATGGAGGTGATGTGCTCGCGCTTGGCCACCAGGATGAGGCGGGCCAGCAGGCGCCAGCCGAACAGGAACACCAGCATGGGGCCCAGATAGATGGGCACAGGTGACCAGGGCGACTCGCTGGCCTGGCCCACCGTGCCGAAGAAGGTCCAGGAGGTGCAGTAGACCGCCAGCGACAGGCTGTAGAGCAGGGGTTGCCCCTTTAAACGGCGACGTTTGTTCTTGTCCGCCACGTAGGCGATCAGAAACAGCAGCCCCAGATAGGAGAGCGACAATCCGATCAGCAACCATCCCTGGTGCATCTGTAACCTCTTGTCCGTGTTGAAGATTCAAGCGCAGCAGCAGCCAGTCTAGAGAGCCGCCCGAAAAATGTCATCTTCTTAATTGCAGCGAGAGTTTATCGTTTTTCAATAAAAAATGGTTGAATAAATATCGAAAAACGATAAACATTTGGCGGTGTTTATTGATAAACAATAATTCGGTGCTGCGCGTGGCCCACCCTTTCACTCCAAGAGGTAAGCGATGAAACACAACAAGCTCGAACGTATGAGCAACCTGATCGAATGGATCCTGCTGTTCGCCCTGCTGGCCACCCCGATCATGACGGTCATGGGGGTCTGGTCCCAGCTGCTCGGCGGCAGCGACTATCTGCAGCAGGAGCTGATCGAGGCACTGGCGGTGCAAGAGAGTTCCACCCTCAACAATGTCCCCCTGACCATGGCACAGCCGGCGCTGGCCAGCACCGCCCCCTCGATTGCCGACTACCCCCTCAGTCTGAGCACCCGTCTGCTGGGCACCCTGGTGATGCTGCTGCCAGATTTGGTGTTCATGCTGATGCTGTGGCAGTTGCTCCAGCTGTTTCGCGGCTATCGGCAGACCATGCTGTTCACCTTCAGCCAGATCTGCCGCTACCAGTTGATCGGCCTGCTGCTCTGTGTCAGTTTCGTCACCAAAATCATCACCACCCCGCTGCTGGACATAGTGCTCACCCTGCCGGGCCCCGAACTGCACGGCCAGATCAACATAGGTTCATCGGACTTCCAGTTGCTGCTGGCCGGGCTTATCGTGTCGGCGCTGGCGCTGGTGATGCGCGAGGCCAAGCGGCTGGCCGATGAACAACAACTGACGGTGTGAGGAACCCATGCCCATCATCATCCGACTCGATGCCCTGCTGGCCGAACGCAAAATGACCGCCCGCGAGCTGGCCCTGCGGGTCAACATCACCGAGGCCAACCTCTCCATCCTGAAAAACGGCCATGCCAAGGCGGTTCGCTTCTCCACCCTGGAGGCAATCTGCCGCGAACTGGGCTGCCAGCCCGGGGATCTGTTGGCCTTTGAGCAGGAGTCCTGAGCCAGCCGTCACCATGCAACAAGGGGAGCCGAAGCTCCCCTTTTTCTTTGCTGCTCAATGTGGTTGCTGACCGGATAGGGCGACTCAGGCGGCCTTCAGCTCACCCTCCCGCAGGCGCAGCACGAACACCGGCAGCACCACCAGCACCATCATGAAAAAGATGCCGCCTCCCAGCGGTTCGAACAGCAGGCCGCACAGGGTCATCAGGGCGGCCACCGTCATGCCGAGCCCCAGCGCCGCATAGAGCGCCTGGGTCGGGATCAGCTGTTCGGCCGGCAGCTGGCGGGTCATGAAGCGCACGGCGCCGAGGTGGCTGATGCAGAAGGTGACCGCATGCAATAGTTGCCCCGCCGCCAGCACCAGCAGCTCGGTGGAGGCACCGAGCAGGATCCAGCGCACCACGCAGCCCAGCGCCCCCACCAGAAACAGGGTCTGGGCGCCGAAGCGATTGAGGAAGCGCTTGTCGGCGGCAAACATGCCGATCTCCGCCACCACCCCCAGCGCCCACAGATAACCGATGGTGGTGCCGCTGTAACCCGCCGCCTTCCAGTGCATGGCACTGAAGCCGTAATAGGCGGCGTGGCTGCCCTGCAGCAGAGCCGAGATCAGCAGAAAACGGCGCACCTGGGGGGACTTGAGGGTATCGAGCAGGGAGGCCTTGGCCCGCTCGCCCTGAATGTCCTGCGGCGCCGGGTGCAGCGGCAGCCAGCTCAGCATCAGCATCAGCAGCAGCCCGGCCACCATGGTGTGCAGTATCCAGTCGCTGCCAAAATTCCCCACCAGCGCCCCCACCAGGGTCGAGGCGACGATGAAGGCGAACGAGCCGCACAGGCGCACCTTGCCGTAGTCGAGGTGCGCCTGCACCACCATGCGGGTGGCCAGCGCCTCCCCCACCGGCATCAGGGTCGGGTAGATGAAGTTCGCTACCAGGGTCAGCCCCACCAGCCACCAGAGGTTGTGGCTGAGGTAGAAGCCGAGGAAGGCCAGCAGACTGAGCAGGCAGAGCAGGCGGGTGACCGGCAGCAGGTGCCCCGCCCCCTTGATCTGCCCCATCACCATCAGATTGCCGGCAAAGCGGATCGCCATGCCCGCGCCGAGCAGCAGGCCGATCATCTCGGCGCTGACCCCGATCCCCTCCAGCCAGAGCGACCAGAACGGCAGATAGGCACCATAGACGAAGTAGAAAGCGCCAAAAAACAGGGCTAACCAAGAGAAGGCGGGCATAGATCCTCGACACTGAGAAACGGGGGCACAAATGATAACCGATTTGTCGGTGGGGATCCTGCGATCCCGGGTGGGACGCCGCACAGATAATAATGAAAAACATCAATAGAATTGAACTATTGGCGCAAGGCTGGTGTCTATTGAGTAACACCTCCTCCTGGTTAGTGTTGCAATCCTTCCACCCGCCTTCGGCGGGTTTCTTTTTGGCCGCCTTTTTGTCCGCCATCGGGGGCCCGGTTCCAGCCATGAAAAAGGGGCCCGCAGGCCCCTTGTCGTGGTGTGCATTCATCAGAACACGTACTTGACCCGTGCACTCAGGTTGCGACCCGGCTCGGTCTGGCGGCTGGTGCTGGCACTGGCGCTCTGACCGGTGATGCTCTCGTAGTTGACGTACTCCTTGTCGAACAAGTTGAAGACACCCACGTTGAACTGCAGATCCTGCACCGGCTTGAACTGGGCATAGATGTCCACTACGCCCCAGCCCGCGCTCTTGATGTTGTCGTTGCCCTTGGCATCCTTGCCCACCTTGCTCATGTCGTCGGCAAAGCGCAGGGCGGTGTTGATGTTCCAGTTGGCCTGCTCCAGTCGAACACCCAGGGTCCCCTTGAGCGGGCTCAGGCTGTTGATGTAGTTGCCGTCGCCATCCTTGCCCTCGATGTAGGAGAGGTTGCCCCAGACGTTGACCAGATCGTTCAGCCAGTAGTCCGCCTTGGCCTCGGCCCCCTTGGTGGTCGCCTTGTCCAGGTTCTGATACTGATACAGCGCGGTGCGGCCCTCGGTGCCGACCCCGGCCAGCTCGATGAAGTCGTCGAACTTGTTGTAGAAGGTGGCCACTTCATAGCTGAAGCCGCCGGCGCTGCCGCGCACCCCCAGATCGATGCCATCGCTGCTCTCGGGCTTGAGGTTCGGGTTGGGCTCGATGCGATAGCCGTATGCCTGGTGGTTCAGGGTGGAGAAGGCATTGTCATACATGGGAGTCTTGTAGCCGTGGCTGTACTGGGCGAACAGGTTGGCCGCCTCGTGCGCCTTGAACACCAGTCCCAGCTTGGGCGAGAACTCCCCTTCGGAGAAGCGCTTGAGGTTCTCGCCGGTGTAGGCGGGATCCTGATCCGGGTTCATCCGGTAGTAGTCGTAGCGGGCACCCGGCGTCAGCACCCAGCGCTCGCCGAATTTCAGCTCGTCGAACGCCCACAGGGCGCCGTGCTCGGTGGTGGTGGAAGGGAAGCTCAGCTCGTTGTAGCCGACGAAATCCCCCGGCACGGTCGGCGCCTTGAAGCGGGTCCGCTCGTTGTCGGTGTGCTCATACTCCAGACCCCAGGCCAGCCGCTGGCTCGCCAGCGCCTTGCTGAACTTCAGCTGGGCTCCCAGGCTCTTCTGCTCGAAACCGTTGTTGTCCAGCGAGTTCTTGGTCACGTAGGGGTTGGTCGGCCGCATCGGATATTTGGAAGAGGCGTACTGATCCATGGTCTGCTTGGTGCGGGCGTAGTAGAGCTTGCTGTCGATGCGATCAACCCAGGGCGCGTTCAGGGCGATGCCGTGATCCAGCACCAGCGACAGGTTGTCGGTCTCCTTGTCGGTGATCGGCTGGTTGAAGACCGAGCCCGCCTTGGTGAGGTCGACGGCATCGGGGTCCTGCCCCTCGTTGAAGTAGTCGACGGTCAGCTTGAGGAACTGGGCATCGCTCAGGTTCCACTGGCTCTTGAACAGCACGGCCTGGCTGACGATGTCGAACTCGTTCTTGTCGCCATCGTAGTTCTGGGTCACCCCGCCGTCACGCCAGGTGTAGCGCAGCAGGTTTTCGAACGCGCCGGCGCGCAGAGCCCCGGTGACGCCGGCCATCTTCTGGTGGCTGCTGGAGGCATAACCGGTGGTGGCATCCAGATAGCTGTCGCGACCCTTGAGGAAATCGGCCGCATCCTTGGTGGTGATGGCGATGACGCCGCCCAGTGCATCGGAGCCGTAAGCCGCCGAGGCGGGTCCCTTGACCACCTCGATCTGCTTGATCATGTCGGTGTCGAAATAGCTCTGACCCACGCCGCCGTTCTTGTAGGCGTCGTTCTGGCGCACGCCGTCGCGCACTATCTTGACCCGGTTCTCGCCCATGCCGCGAATGATGAAGGTCTGGGCATCGCCGGCGCCGCCGAGGGCGGTGACCCCCGGCTCGTAACGGAACAGGTCGGCAACGTTGCTCACCACCTGCTCTTCAATCTGTTCGGCGGTGATGACCGAGATGGGCCCGGAGACATCCTCCAGTTTCTGCTCCATCCGAGAGCCACTGACCACCATGACTTCATCTGCTTTCTTGTCCGCCGCAAAAACCGGGGAAGCGAGGCCGGCCGCCACGGCAAGGGCGACCAGCGATAGGGTGTTGTTATGGGCCACTGCAAATCCTTATTGAGAACTGTTATCAAACAGCTGGCATCTTACCCACCTCTCAACAAAGATCAATAATAAACGGAATCATTCTCATTTTCTTTTGTTGTGATTCGGTTCTACACTACACCCCTCTGTTTTACCGCCCGCCATGCTGCCATTGTATGGTGCAGGCACCTCATCGCTGCGAGACATCCATGACCCGACTACTGCCCCTGTTCACCCTGCCCCTGCTGCTGGCCGCCTGTGCCACGACGGCCCCCGTCAACGATGCCGGCACCCTCTATCACTATCAGCTCAAGGCTACTCAGGGGGAGGCGCTGACCCTCGAACAGGCCCTGGCCCGGGTGGCGGATGCCGACATAGTGCTGGTGGGCGAGCTGCACACCCATCCGGCAGTGCACCTGCTGCAGGCCAGAATGCTGGCGGGCCTGGCCGCAGACGGTCGCCCTCTGGTGCTCTCCATGGAGCAGTTCAGCCGCGCCGATCAGCCGGTGCTGGATGCCTACCTGGCCGGTCGCATCGGCGAGGCGGCGCTCATTCGTGACGGCAACGCCTGGCCCAACTACCAGAGCGACTATCGTCCGCTGGTGGAGTTCGCCAAGGCGCACCACCTGCCGGTCATCGCCGCCAATGCGCCCAAACCGCTGGTGAGCTGTGTCGGCCAGGAGGGGCCGGCCTGGCTGGAGAAGCTGCCCGCCCCCCGTCGCAGCCAGCTAGCCCGCACTCTCACCCTCGGCGATGATCCCTATCGCCAGAAGTTCATGGCCTCGCTCCATCATGGCGATGCCGACAGCAACGCCCGCCGCTTTGCCGCCCAGACCAGCTGGGACGACACCATGGCCGAGAGCATGGTGGATTACCTGCGCAGCCACCCCGGCCAGCGCATCATGCACATCGCCGGCAACTTCCACGTAGAGGGGGGGCTGGGGCTGGCCAGCCGCATCGCCAGCCGCAACCCGGATCTCAAGGTGGCGCTGGTCGTGCCGGAGCTGACGGCGCCGCAAGCGGGTGACGGACAAGCTGCGACCGGTCGGGTTGCCGACGTGCGGATCGGCATCGCCCCTCTGCCGGAACGCTGGCTAAATGCCGATGAAATGAAGCAAGATATGGGCGCACTGCATCAATCCCGCAGTCGTGACTGCAGCCAGTGGCTGCAACCCTGACCTTGCGTCTGAGGAGCCCAGTGGCTGCCACCCTGACAAACATTTGCCCAAGGATTTCATATGGATGTGTTACTGGTCATCGACATGCAACAGGGGCTGTTCACACAGCCTCGCCATCAGGACACTCAGGTCATCGCCAATATCAATCGATTGGCCGAACGCGTGCGGGCAGAACAGGGTCGTGTCATCTATGTGCAGCACGACGAACCCGGCACCGAGCTGGATCCCGCCAGCCCGGGCTGGCAACTGCACGCCGATCTCGCACCGCAGGGGCATGACAGCCGGGTACGCAAGACCGCCTGCGACAGCTTCCTCGACACCGAGCTCGGTTTCCTGCTGGCGGAGCAGCCGGTAGACAGGCTGCTCATCTGCGGCTGTGCCACCGACTTTTGCGTCGACACCACCTTGCGCAGTGCCGCCGCCCGCGGCTTCGAGGTGGTGGCGTTGACCGACGCCCACACCACGGCGGACAGGCCCCACCTGAGCGCTGATCAGATCATCGAGCACCACCACTGGATGTGGCGTCACCTCAGCCTGCCAAAAGGCAGAAGCGTGACCCTGCTCACGACGGATGCGCTGCTCGGCGCCACCCAACCCGAGCCGGCATGTTAATCTGCCCGCTCTGAAGCGATCACCCGATTGGAGTCTTGTGTGCGTCTACTCTCTGCCGTTGCCTTCACGCTGCTGTTACCGGCAATCACCGCCTGCTCAGGCCTGCCGGGACGCCAGCCGGATGGCCCGGCCCCCCTGTTCAGGACCCACATCAATGAGGAGGGGAGCAAGCGCTTCACCTTCGAAGCTGCCCCGCTCGATACCCTGCCCACCCGCCTGCAGGACGATGACGGCAGCCGCCTGAGTCGCAGCAAGAGCCTGCTGGAGCGGCGTGAAGCGCTGCAGGATGCCCAGCTCACCCAGGCGCTGGCCGAACGCAAATACTGCCGTGAAGGCTACATAGTGCTCAGCCAGACCTCCTGGAAGATCCGGGGCGAGTGCAACGAGACCGCCACCCGGGCCGACCGCGACGCCTTCCCCAACAAGGCCTCCTGGCAGGACTGAGCAGCGCCGGCCATAAAAAAAACGGGCAGCCCCAGGGCTGCCCGTTTTGTCATGTTGGTGATCGCGTAGATCAGACCGGCGCATCGGCCGGGCTGGTCAGCTCGGCACCGTTGTCGACGCGCTTGTGCCCTTCCACCAGGTGGACGAAATCCACCAGCTCGTCGCCGGAGACCCGGAACGCCTGGCCGAAGCCCTTGACGAACAGCCCCTGCTCGGGCTTGAGGCGAAACAGCACGAAGTCCTTGAGGTTGGAGAGCCCTTTGACTATCTCGCCGAAGCGCCCTTCCAGCGCCGCAATGGCCTGCTCCCAGCGCACGTCGTCGCGGGCCACCACTTCGGCCACCGCATCGAAGGTAAGGCGCTTGCGGGCAAACAGTTCGCGGGCCCCGTTCTCGTCCTCGATCAGCATCAGCGACACCTTGGGCACCTGTTGCAGGTTGCGGGCGTGGCGGGCGATCTCGGAGATGAGCACATAGTAGCCATCTTCCTGCAGCACGAAGGGGGCATAGCTGGCATTGGGGTTGCCTTCACTGTCCACCGTCGCCAGCTGCAGGGTGCGGCAACCGTCGCGAAACTCGCGGATCTCCGGTTGCAGACGGTTCTGCAGACGCTCCTGACGTTCACTCATGCTTTGACTTCCTCTTGATACTGGTGGCGCAGGGCCATGAAGCGTTCCACCTGGGCCGGCAGCAGCTGACGCTGCTCGTCACGCCCCAGATAGACCTTGAAAATGCAGCGACCGCTGTGGCCGAAGAACTGGAAGGAGTGCCCCTCCTTGCCCATGAACAGCTTGCTGACCAGGGCTATGCCGACCACGTTGTCGAGCTTGAGGTGGCCGTGCATCTCGCCGTCACGCCCCATCAGGTTGTAGTAGCCGCGGGCGCTCTTGCCACGGGGGAAGGGGGCCTTCACCTCAAAGATGGAGCCGTCGGATTCGACGATGGTGGTCACCTGGCCCCAGTCGGCCAGATCCGCCAGCAGGGCTTCGGCCTGTTCGGCGGGCACCAGGGTGACCAGCTCGGCCGGCAGGTGGCGTACCACCTCCCATTCGCTGACGGCCAGCTCGGCGGCGATGGTGGATGGGTGAGCGCTGGGATCTTGTTCCAGCAGCCCATGAATGCGTTGTGCAATGCTCATCGGTTCTCCCTTGGGGTGCCTGTGGCATCCCTGTTCTGTCATGGCGGATACTGTAATGAAGGCCCCAAACCAATGCAATTGATAATCGCTTTCATTCTCAGTGCTTTTTTTTCGACGGCTTGATATTCTCGGCGGCAACCCAACTTCATTCACCCTTCGGAGGTTAGCATGGGCCGTCGTTTTGCCCTCGCACTCAGCCTGCTCGGCTGCTCAGCCCTGTCCCTGCCCACTCTGGCGCAGGAACGTATCGTCAGCATAGGCCCGGCCACCACGGAACTCATTCTGGCGCTGGGCGGTGAGCAGAGCCTCATCGCCACCGACATCAGCAGCCCAGAGCCGAAAAACCTGCCGCGGGTCGGCTATCACCGCGCCCTCGCCGCCGAAGGGATCCTGAGCCTGGCGCCGACCCGGCTGGTCGGCAGCGACGAGATGGGGCCGCCGCCCGCCCTGGAGCAGCTGCGCCGGGCCGGGGTCGAGGTGGACGTGCTGCCCACCGCCCCTACCCTCGCCAACCTCAACCAGCGCATCGATACCCTAGCCACCCTGCTCAAGGATCCGGCCGCCGGCTCCCGCCTGAAGGCCGAGATCCAGGCCCAGAGCGAGCAGCTGGCCGCCCAGGCCAAGCAGAACAAACCGCTCAAGGTGGTCTTCCTGCTGCTGCACAAGGGCCAGCCCACCAGCATCGCCGGCGGCAACACCACCGCCAGTGCCCTGCTCACCCTGGCCGGCGGCATCAACCCGGTGGCCCAGCTGCAAGACTACAAGCCCGTCTCCACCGAATCCCTGATCGAGCTGCAGCCCGATCTGGTGCTGGTGAGCGGCCGCGACTGGCAGCAGTATCAGGATCCTGAAACCGTGCTGAGCCAGGTGCCCGCCCTCTCCGCCACCCCGGCCGGCAAGAACAGAGCCATCCACGCCATCGACGGTCACGCCCTGCAAGGGGGGCTCAGCCTCACCTCGCTGCAGCAGGCCAGCCAGATCGCCAAGTGGATCAATCTGGGTTCATGATGCGTCTGCCACTGCCCTGGCTGCTGTGCCTCACCGGCGGCGCACTGGCGCTGCTGCTGGTCGGATCCTTGGCGACCGGCCCCATGGCCCTCTCCTTTGGCGAGAGCCTGCGTGCCCTGTTCGCCGGCCAAGGAAGCGGGATTGAGGCCCACAAGCTGCTGATCGTGCAGGAGATCCGCCTGCCGCGTACCCTGCTTTGCATCGCGGTGGGGGGGATTCTCGGCCTCTGCGGCGCCGTGATGCAGGGGCTGTTTCGCAACCCCCTGGCCGATCCCGGCATCATCGGGGTCTCCGGCGGGGCGGCGCTCGGCGCGGCGCTGGCCATCGTGCTGCTGGCCCCCCTCGGCCAGCAGTGGCAGAGCCTGCTCGGCATCGGCCTGCTGCCCCTGCTCGCCTTTCTCGGCGGAGCGCTGACCACCACCCTGGTCTATCTGCTCGGCACCCGGGAGGGGGGCACCTCGGTCACCGTCATGCTGCTGGCCGGGGTGGCCGTCACCGCGCTGTCCGGCGCCGTGATCGGCCTGCTCACCTATCTCGCCGACGATCAGATGCTGCGCAACCTGAGCCTGTGGCAGATGGGATCACTGGCGGCGGGCAAGCCGGTGGACGTGGCGCTGGCACTGCTGACCCTGGTTGCCCTGCTCATTCTGTTCTTGCGCGATGCCAACCCCCTCAACGCCCTGCTGCTGGGTGAAGGGGAGGCCCGCCACCTCGGCATCCAGGTGCAGTCCCTCAAGCGGCGGCTGATCCTGCTCACCGCCGCCGGGGTCGGCGTAGCGGTGGCAGTGGCCGGCATGATCGGTTTCGTCGGCCTGGTGGTGCCCCACCTGGTGCGGCTGCTGGCCGGCCCCAACCACGTCCGGCTGCTGCCGCTCTCCGCCCTGCTCGGGGCTGCCCTGCTGCTGGGCGCCGACATGCTGGCCCGTACCCTGCTGGCGCCGGCCGAGATGCCGGTCGGCATCATCACCGCCCTGCTGGGCGCCCCCTTCTTCATCTGGCTGCTGGTCAAGGGCCGCCGGACGCTTTAACCGGAGGACTCCTCTTGTCTGCTTCATCGACCCTGCTGCACTGCCGCCAGCTCAGCCTCAGCCGGGGTGGCCGCCCGATCCTGGACAGGCTCGACCTCAGTCTGCAGGCGGGCAGCCTCACCGCCCTGCTCGGCCCCAACGGCGCCGGCAAGAGCTCGCTGCTCAAATGCCTCACCGGCGAGCTGGAACATCAGGGAGAAATCCACCTGTTTGGCCGGGAGCGGCAAGAGTGGGCCGGCACCGAGCTGGCCCATCGGGTCGGGGTGCTGCCGCAGAGCTCCTCCCTGAACTTCCCCTTCCTGTGCGAGGAGGTGGTGGCCATGGGCCGGTTGCCCCACAGCGAACCGGCCAACCGGCGCGACGAGATAGTCGGGGCCGCCATGACCCATGCCGGGGTCGATCACCTGGCTGGCCGCCTCTATCCCGGCCTCTCCGGCGGGGAGCGCCAGCGGGTGCAGTTCGCCCGGGTGCTGGCCCAGATCTGGCAGGCACCGGACGAACCGCAGCAAGCGCGGCTGCTGCTGCTCGACGAGCCCACCTCGGCGCTTGATCTCAAATACCAACACCAGCTGCTCACCATGGCGCGCGCCCTCGCCGCCCGCCATACCGCCGTGCTGGTGGTGCTGCATGACCTCAATCTGGCGGCCCGTTACGCCGACCGGCTGGTGATGCTGGAACAGGGCAGAGTGATGGCAGACGGCCCCCCGCGCGAGGTGCTGACACCTGATCTCATCGACCGGCTCTACGACTACCCGGCCCAAGTGATCCTCCACCCCGAAAGCGGGCTGCCCATGGTGGTGTGATGCGGTGATGGCCGTAGGGCAGATAGCAACAGAGCGCCATCAGGCGCTCTGTTTGTTTGCAAGGCGGGCAGGCTTATCACCCACCAGACAGCCTCATATGATTCTTTACTCGTCAAGCAATCTGATAGCGACCCGGCTTGTGGTTGAGTGTCAACACCAGGTTACAGATGATGGCCGCCACCACGGAGAGCGCCAGGATCCAGGGCTGCACCACGAAGAAGGAGGCGATGACGATGGTGCAATCCAGCCCCATTTGCAGCTTGCCGGCGCGGATGCCGAACCGATCCTGAATAAACAACGCCAGGATGTTGAAGCCGCCCAGGCTCGATTTGTGGCGAAACATGATGAGCAGCCCCATGCCGATCAGGGTGCCGCCGATCAGCGCCGCATAGACCGGCTCAATCTTGCCGATTTGCAGCACGGCGTTGAGGTGATCCGTCATGAAGGAGACGGCCGCCACCGAGACGAAGGTGTTGAGGGTGAAGCGCGGCCCCATCCTGAACCAGGCCAGGGCATAGAAGGGCAGGTTCATGCCGAAGAACAGCAGGCCGAAGCTCAGCCCCGTCACCTGCTGCAGCAACAGCGCCAGCCCGGCGGTGCCGCCGGTGAGCAGACCGACCTGATGAAACAGAAAGATGCCGAGGGAGACGAAGCCGGCCGCGGTCAGCAGGGCGATGACGTCTTCATAGAGGGGGTGCGCAGTCCGAACGGAGTGCGCCGAGCCAGAGGTGTTGTCCATAACCGGTATCCAATAGCGAAGTGAAAGAGTGTCTGTTGCCCGTCTGGCGGGCGCGAGCCCTGTCCGCAGGGCTTCGTTATGGGGTTCAGTCTATTTTTTGCGACCATGATCACAATAGTTGTCGCCCACGCCCCGTTTTGGTGCCTGTCATTCTCCATTGACAGCCGCTGCACCAAGATGCAGCATGCCGCGCCTGAACTACCCCCGCCGCGCCGACACGGGCGGATTGCCATGGCACAGACCCGCCGGCTCTGCTACAAAGCGCGCAGCCCCTTTTCCCATCACCGTCAGGAGCCCCATGATCTGCACAGGACCCCAACCATGAAGTATCTGGTCACCGGCGCCGCCGGCTTTATCGGTTTTCACGTCGCCAGACGGCTGTGCGAGGCGGGTCATCAGGTGGTGGGGCTCGACAACCTCAACGACTACTACGAAGTGAGCCTCAAGGAGGCTCGCCTGGCGATGCTGACCCCCTTCCCCCATTTTCGCTTCGTGCAGGGCGAGCTGGCGGACCAGGCTGGCATGGCCACCCTGTTTGCCGAGGGGCAGTTCGAGCGGGTGATCCACCTGGGCGCCCAGGCGGGGGTGCGCCACTCGCTGGAAAACCCGTTTGCCTACAGCGAGAGCAACCTCACCGGCATGCTGACAGTGCTGGAGGGGTGCCGCCAGCACGGCATCCGGCATCTGATCTACGCCTCCTCCAGCTCGGTCTACGGCATGGGCGAGCAGCTGCCGTTCAGTGCCGATCAGCAGGTGGACCACCCGGTCTCCCTCTATGCCGCCACCAAGAAGAGCGGCGAGCTGATGGCCCACGCCTACTCGGCGCTCTACGGCCTGCCCACCACGGGGCTGCGCTTTTTCACCGTCTACGGCCCCTGGGGCCGGCCCGACATGGCCATCGCCAAGTTCACCCGCGCCATCCTGGCGGGCGAGCCCATCGACGTCTATAACCAGGGCGATCTCAGCCGCGACTTCACCTTCATCGACGACATCGTCGAGGGGATCCTCGCCGTCGCCGAGCTGCCGCCCCGCCCCAACCCTCACTGGCACGCCGGCGAGCAGAGCCCGGCCGAGAGCGCAGCCCCCTACCGTATCCTCAACATCGGTCATGGCCAGCCGGTGCGGCTGCTCGACTTCATCGAGGCGCTGGAACAGGCGCTGGACAAGCCCGCCATCAAGCGGATGCTGCCGATGCAGGCGGGCGACATGCACGCCACCTGGGCCGACAGCGAGCCCCTCCACACCCTCACCGGCCTGCGCCCCGCCACCTCCATCAAGGAAGGGGTCGCCGCGTTCGTGCGCTGGTATCTCGACTACTACCAGCCCGCCCGCTGACCGATTCAGGTACGGCGTGCCTGCCGAGCGGGCACCAGCACCATGACCGCCATGGTCAGCAGCACGCCGAGCACACCCCAGCCCACCTGCCGCCAGATCACCTCCTCCCCGCTCAGCATGCTGGTCAACAACACTAGCACCGGGATCAGGTAGGTGTAGGCCGAAACCTGCTCCGGCTGCAGCACCACGCTCCCCTGCTGGAACAAAAAGAAGCTGAGTGCCGTGGCAAAGAGCGCCAGATAGGCAAGGCCGAGCCAGAGCGGCAGCGACACCTGCTGCCAGTCGGTTGTCAGCAGCCGCGGCGCCACCACCAGGGTGAGCAGCAGGGTGGCGCAGATCAGGGTCCAGCAGGTGAGGTGGGCAAACGACTCGCCCCGGTAGTAGCGCTTCACCAGTATGGGGTTGAGCGCCATCCCCACGCAGCCCAGCAGATAGATGCGGTTGCTGGGGGTGAGGCTGAGGCTCGCCAGCTGGCTCAGTTCGCCGCGAAAGATGATGAGCGCGGCCGCCACCATGCCCCCCAGCAGGGCGAACGCCATCGACCAGCCGATGCGGCGCTGCAGAACAAGCATGCTGGCCAGCGCGCTGATGAGGGGTACCGTGGTGTAGAGCGCGCTGGCATCAAGGGCGCTGGTCTCCTGCAGCGCCACGAACATGGCGACGAAGTAGCAGAGGGCAGGCAGCGAGATGAGGGTATAACGCCCCAGATCCCGCAGCGCAGGCAGCACCAGACGGCGCTGACACACCAGCAGAATCACGAAGGTGAGCGCCGCCAGCAGGTAGCGCGCCCAGGTGACCACCAGCGGGTCCAGCACCGCGGTGAGGGCGCTGCCGATGGGGAAGGAGAGGCTGATGAGCAGGGTGAATAGCAGCACCTTGCCGTGGGCCTGCACAAAATGAAAACGGGGATGGGACATGGCATGCACCTGTGCAAAGGGGCGCCCCGCCGGGCGCCGCACTGGATGGGAATGATTCAATAACTGCCGTCGGTAGCAACCGGCTTCTTGCCCTCGATAGTGGCCAGCAACTGGCCGAGCAGGCTGGAGGCACCAAAGCGAAAATGCTCGGCAACCAGCCACTCATCGCCAAAGTGTGCGGCCGCCATGGCCAGATACTCCCCCGCCTCCTGCGCGCTTTTCACCCCGCCTGCTGCCTTGAAGCCCACCCGGTGCTGCGCACCGCACTCGGCGATGGCCGCCAGCATGGTGCGGCACGCCTCGGGGGTGGCATTGACCGGCACCTTGCCGGTGGAGGTCTTGATGAAATCGGCCCCCTCCTCGATGGCGAGCAGAGAAGCGGCGCGGATAAGCGCGGGCTCCTGCAGCTCGCCGGATTCGATGATCACCTTGAGCAGCCGCGGCCCGCACAACGCCTTGCAGCCGCGCACCAGCGCCCGGGCGGGCGTCTCGTCCCCCGCCTTGAGCGTACGCCAGGGGATCACCAGATCGATTTCGTCGGCGCCATCGAGCAGGGCTGCGCGGGTCTCGGCCAGCACGACATCCAACTGATCGTCGCCGTGGGGGAAGTTGACCACGGTGGCGACCTTGATTTCGGGGGTGCCCTGCGCTGCCAGAGTGAGCCTGGCCAGCCCCACGAAGCGCGGATAGATGCAGACCGCGGCGGTGTTGCCGACGGGGGTCTGCGCCAGGTGGCAGAGGGCGATGATGCGCGCGTCGTGGTCATCGTCATTGAGGCTGGTGAGGTCCATCAAGCGGATGGCCCGGCTGGCGGCCTCGGTAGCAGCGCAGGCAGGTGCAAAAGCAGTAGCTGAAATCATGGAAGGCTCCTGTCGGGATAAGAAAGGGGCGCCGCAGCGCCCCGGAACAAGGGATGGGACGCTCAGGCCAGGGAGAAGAAGATCCCGGCGATGGCGGAGCTCATCAGGTTGGAACAAGTGGCAGCCAGCACGGTACGCAGGCCGTAGCGGGCGATGAAGTCGGTGCGGGAGGGACAGAGGGTGCCGAGGCCACCGATCAGGATCCCCATGGAGGCCAGGTTGGCAAAGCCGCACAGGGCGAAGCTGATGATCACCTTGGACTTCTCCTCCAGCACCTGCAGGCCGGCGGCGGTCACAGTGCTGGCGTCTTTCAGGTAGGGGGAGAGGTCGCTGTAGGCCACGAACTCGTTCACCACCAGCTTCTTGCCGATCATGGCCCCGGCGATGCCGATGTCCGCCAGCGGCACCCCGAGCAGGAAGGCGAGCGGCGAGAAGATCCAGCCCAGGATGAGCTCGAGGGAGAGCGGCATGCCCACCATCTCTCCCACCCCGCCCAGCAGGGTGTTGACCAGGGTCACCAGCCCGATCATGGCGATCAGCATGGCGCCGATGGCCGCCGCCAGCTTGAGGCCGCTGCTGGCCCCCTCGCCTGCCGCCGCCAGCACGTTCTCCGGCTTCTTGCCGTCAAACTGGATGCTGTTGTCGAACACATAGTCCGGCTGGCTGGTTTCGGGAATGATCAGCTTGGCAAACAGGATCCCGCCCGGCGCCGCCATGAAGGAGGCGGCCAGCAGGTACTGCATGTCCACACCCATCATGGCGTAGCCCGCCAGCACGGTGCCGGAGACCGAGGCCATGCCGCCGCACATGACGGCGAAGAACTCCGAATCGCTCATCTTGGGCATGTAGGGCTTGACCACCAGCGGCGCCTCGCTCTGGCCGACGAAGACGTTGGCCACCGCCGACATGGATTCGGTCTGGGAAGTACCGAGCAGGCGCGCCATGGCGCCGCCGATGAAGCGGATCACCAGCTGCATGATGCCGAGGTAGTAGAGCACGGCGATCAGCGCCGAGAAGAACACCACCAGCGGCAATACGTTGAGGGCAAACACGAAGCCGATGCCGTCCACCGAGAAGTTGACCAGGTTGCCAAACAGGAAGTGGATGCCCGCCTTGCCGCTTGCCAGCACGGCGTCGACCCCGTGGGCCATCCCCTCCAGCGCCCGGCGCCCCAGCGGTACATAGAGCACCAGGGCACCGATGGCGACCTGCAAGGCCAGCGCCAGCCCCACGGTGCGCAGGCGAATGGCCCTGCGGTTGGTCGATGCGAGCACGGCGATGAGGATCAGCGCCGCCATACCGAGAAATCCTGCTGCAAACATAACTGACCTCCTGGTCGTTCCCTGCTTACTGGAAGTGGTGCTTGATAAAGGCGTTGATGAGGCGGATGAAGTCCGTTTCCGCCAGCTTGGCGCACTTGAGGGTCTGCTCGTGGGAGAGCTGCACGTCGCCAAGCCCCTCCGCCATGTTGGTGATGGCGCAGATGGCCAGCACCGGCAGTGCGCAGTGGGCGGCACTGACCACTTCCGGTACCACCGACATCCCCACCACGTCGCCACCGATGATCTGCATCATGCGGATCTCGGCCGCGGTCTCGAAGCAGGGTCCGCTGTAGGAGACGAACACCCCCTGATTGACGGCGATCCCCTCCCGCTCAGCCAGCGCCAGCGCCTCGCTGCGCAATGCCTTGTCATAGGCATTGGCCAGGCTGAAGAAGCGCGGGCCGTAAACCTCGTCATTGGCGCCCGTCATGGGGGTGCCCGGCATGGTGTTGATGTGATCGTTGAAGATGACCAGGGAGCCGACCCCAATCCGCTCCGGGCGCAGCGAGCCGGCCGCGTTGGTCACCAGCAGCAGCTCGCAGCCCAGCCGCTTGAAGGTGCGCACCGGGGTGGTCATCACCTTCATGGTTTCGTGTTCGTAGTAGTGGCCGCGCCCCTTCATGCAAACCACGTCCACCCCGTGCAGCTTGCCGAGCACCAGCTCGCCGCTGTGGCCGGCCACCGTGCTGACCGGGAAGCCATCCAGCTCCTCGTAGGGAATGGTGACCTTCTCCTCCAGCGCATCGGCCAGCACGCCGAGGCCTGAGCCCAGGATCATGGCGGCACGGGGGGCGAAACCCGGCTTGCGGGCGAGAATGGTGGCGACGGCGTTGAGTACCGGATCTTGTTGCATGAGCTGCACCTCTTGAGGCTGTAAATGGGACATGGCGCTCACTCTAGGGGAGGTATTGGGCGATAAAAATCGTTAAAATCGGCCTGACTATCCCGATTTTCAGCACAATTTCCCGCCGGGAAATGGCTGAAAACCAAAGGAAGCGGCATGAATGGCGCTGATTGGCCCCGTTTTGCCGCCAACCAGCCCCGGTACGGTCAAAACGGACCGGCAAAGGTGTGAGCCGGATCGACCATCTGCCGCGCAGCGGCCCTGCTGCCGCCCGCACCGGTCGCACAAACTTTGACGGGGATCGCACCCGGTCCTCAATCAGCCACCGAAGGAGGTCGCTTGGCCCTCGACAGTCACTGGCGCGATCGCGTCACCCTCAAGATGCTGCGCTACTTCCATGCGGTGGCCAGCCAGGGACACTTCAGCCGGGCCGCCCTGCAGCTCAATGTCTCCAAGTCGCCGCTCAGCGCCCAGATCAAGGAACTCGAGTCCCTGCTGGGGCTAGCGCTGTTCGAGCGCCACACCCGCCAGGTGAGCCTTACCGCCACCGGCCGGCTGCTGCAGGCCGAGTGCGCCCTGCTGTTCGACGTGCTGGAAAGCGGCCTCAACCGGGTGGTGCAGGCGGGGCGCATGGAGCGCAACCAGATCCGCATCGGGCTGGTCAGCTCCATCTTCTGGGCCGGCTTTGGCGAAGTGATCCGCCAGTGTCACCAGCGCTACCCCGAGTTCGAGATCACCTTCACCGAGCTCTCCCCCGAGCGGCAGAAACAGGCGCTCACGCGCAAGGAGATAGACCTCGGCCTCGCCCGCTTCGCCGACACCGTCAACATCCATCCGCTGCTGGCCGAAACCATCTATCGCGAGTCCATGGTGCTGGTGGTGTC
Source organism: Aeromonas sp. DNRA1 (assembly GCF_963888745.1). NCBI lineage: Bacteria > Pseudomonadati > Pseudomonadota > Gammaproteobacteria > Aeromonadales > Aeromonadaceae > Aeromonas > Aeromonas sp. DNRA1. The sequence goes on from NZ_CAWPKQ010000001.1 coordinate 1,216,344, forward strand.
GGACGAGCATCCGCTGCGGGATCGCAAGCGGGTCTCCCTGCCCGAGCTGGCAGGGGAGCCGTTCGTGCTGATGAGCCGCGCCAACTCCTCCTCTACCGACCTCATCATCAACGCCTGTCTGGTGGAGGGCTTCTACCCCCACCTCAACCAGGAGGTGGTCGAACCCAACACCCTGATGGCGGTGGTGGCCACCAGCCTGCAGGTAGCGCTGGTGCCGGCCAGCTACGCCCGCCAGAAGTGGCCCCACGTGCGCTTCATCCGGCTCGAGCAGGCGATCCCCGCCGATCTCTGCGTGCTTTACGCCCCGCCCGGCGATGGCCAGCCGGCTGCGGTGGCGATCCGCCACTTCATCGACACCATGAGCGCGCAGATGAACCGGCCGACCGCGGATTGATGAGTTAATCGGATGGCGCTTCGCCGCCTCCCCCCCTTAGGATGAGAATCTGGAGCGGATGGCGCTTCACTGCCTCCACCTCCCCCCTTAGGATGAAAATCTGAAGTGGATGGCGTTTCACTACCTCCACTTCCGCCCTTGGGATGGAAATCTGAAGCGGATGGCGCTTCACTGCCTCCACTTCCGCCCTTAGGATGGGGATGTGAAGCGGATGGCGGTTTGCCGGGCACCGGCTGGGGTATACTGGCCACACTTGGTGCCACACGGGCATGCATCCGCGCCCTCACCATGATGAGAAGGAGCCACCTCATGATCCGTATTCTGCTGTTGCTGGGCGCAGCCCTGTCTGCCTACGGACTGCAACAGAGCCACACCCTGGCGCCGCTGCTGAGCCTGCTCGGCCTGCTCTCGCTCTGGGTGGCGAGCGAAATTCGCCTGATGTATCGCCAGCTGCCCGCCGCCGAGCCGGACGAGCAGCCCTATCACCTCGACGTCTGAGGGGCCAGCAAGGCCCCTCTCTTCTCTCCTTGTTTATGCCTGGTCAATTCCATGAAACCGACTCGTACCCTCTACTCTCTGCTGTTGCTGCTTGGCTGCCTGCACGGCTCCCCGCTGCTGGCCCGCACGCCCTGTCCGGCCGGTGATGACTGTCCGCCTGCGGACAATGGCCAGTGGCTCCCGGAACCGGGCAGTGATGCCAGTGCCGACGGCATGGACGATGCTGATGGTATTGATGGCGCTGACGGTATTGATGGTGCCGATGGTGCCGATGGTGCCGATGGTGCCGATGGTGCCGATGGTGCCGATGGTGCCGATGGTGCCGATGGTGCCGATGGTGCCGAGCCTGGACAGGGGCAGCTTATCTAGCAACCCCTTTGCTGGCGGCGACCCTTATGAGCCGTCGCCAACCCCTGCCGCATCAGCTTCGGTCATTGGTTCCATACCGTTTTGATCTCTGGATACCCGGATCCATAACAACAGGATCCACTGGATTAATGGCGGAGCAGGCCATGTTCCCCTATATCTTCTGTACCCCAACAGGAGAGAATCCATGTCGAGTTCCAGCGAAAACAGGCTGTTTTTGCTGCTTTTTTTATCGCTGTTGCTGGCCGGCACCGGGCAGGCAGCGGCGCAAAGCAGGGATTTCAGACAGGCGCCCAAGGCGCTCAGCGCACTGAAGAAAGGTCAGCAGGCACAGAGTCAGGGCAACCTGACCCAGGCCATCCACTTCTACTGCGCCGCCGCCACCACGGGTAACCCGGAAGGTTACTTTCGCATCGGCCGCCTGCTCGCCACCGGCCCGGGCTCGGTTCGCAACCCCCGCATGGCCAACGCCTACCTGGCCATGGCGATCCGCCTTGGCAACCAGCAGGCCGCCCGCTACTACAACAGCCGGGTCGGCAATGCCGTGATGGGGGATCAATGCGGCAGCGGCGTCGGTGGATCCGGCGGCTACTTCGCCGCCATTCCCACCACCCCCTTCAATCTGGAGGCCTATCTGGCCCGCCAGTCGCCCGCCAAGCAGAAGCTGGCCACCATGCTGCGCCACGCCGCCAAGCGCCATCGCATCGACGAGCGGCTGGTGCTGGCCATCGCCATCGCCGAATCCAACCTCGACAGCCGCGCCGTCTCTCCCAAGAATGCCCAGGGGCTGATGCAGCTCATTCCCGAGACCCAGCAGCGCTTCGGGGTGACTCGCCCCTTCGATCCGGAGCAGAACATCAAGGGCGGCGTGGCCTATCTCAAGTGGCTGCACACCCACTTCGACGGCAACTGGACCCTGATGTCGGCGGCCTACAACGCCGGCGAAAAATCGGTGGAGCAGTATGGCGGCATCCCCCCCTATCAGGAGACCCAGCAATATGTGCGGCGGGTGCTCTACTTCGCCGGCCACAAGCAGCCCTGAGCCAGGCTCACTGGCGGCCCGCTATTGACAAAAACCACACCCGCATTTGCGCAATCGTTTGCCTTCCAGTAGGATCCGGCGCTTTCTCGCACGTTCTACAGGTAATCCATGAATTTCATCAAACGCTGCTCGCGCCTGCTCACCCTGTTTGCCCTCTTCTCCTCCACCGTCGTGGCGGCCAAGCCGGCCCCCGCCCCCATCCTGATCCAGGGGGCGATGGATGTCGAAGTCGAGACTCTGGTGGCCGCCCTCAAGGACAAGCAAGAGCTGACCGTGGGCGCCTGGACCTACTGGCAGGGCACCCTCTCGGGTTATCCGGTGGTCGTCTCCCGCACCGAGGTGGGACTGGCCAATGCCGCCGCGGCCACCACCCTCGCCATGGAGCGCTTCCAGCCGCGCCTCGTCATCAATCAGGGCACGGCGGGCGGCCACAATCCGGCGCTGCACCGGGGTGACATCGTCATCGGCACCAAGAGCTTCAACATGGGGGCCTATCGCAGTGACCTGACACCGGCCGAGCAGGGCGTCGACCCGAGCAGATGGCACAACTTCGAGGTCACCATGCGCCTACGCGACAACGGCAAGCTGGTGGAACACACCTCCTTTGCCGGCGATACCGAGCTGGTTGGCCGCGCCCTCGGCATCGCTGACCGTTATCGTCACGGTCGGGTGGTCCCCGGCATCATAGGCACCGCCGACGAGTGGAACCGCCAGGTCGCCCGCATCAACTGGCTGCATCAGACTTACCAGACTGCCGCGGAAGAGATGGAAACCTCCTCCGCCGCCCTGGTGGCAGAGGCTTACAAGGTGCCCTTCGTGGGTATCCGGGTACTCTCCAACACCGATCTGCACGGCGAGGAGTTCGATCCGCAGACCGCCATCCACTGCCAGCAGTTCGTCATCGATTACGCAAAGGCCCTCATCAACGGCTTCAACAAAGCCTGATAAGCCAGAGAGGCCACTATAGCGGCCTCTCTACTTTGTAATCCCTATCAGGCAGGACTTGCCCCACGGTTTCTCCCGCAGCCGATATCAACTCCCCGGACATGCCCTGCGCCCATAGTGGCGGTAGTAGCCCACCAGATTGCTGACCAGAAACAGCCCCTCCATCAGCGCCGCCACGGGCGACCCCACCAGCAGGTTGTTGACCAGCCAGCAGAGGGTACCCAGCAGCATCCAGCGCCGCAGCAGGCGATCATCTAGGCAAAACGCAGCCCGGGTCTGCAGCAGGCTGGCCAGCAACCCCAGCAAGGCGAGCGGTCCCTGATAGGTGGCGAGCACCGCGAGGCAGGACAACCCCATAAAGAGCCACATCAAGAGGCGACGCGTGGCCAGCATGCTGACCACGAAGCGCAGGCTCGCCAGCCAGAGCAGCAGGGCGGCCGACGCTTGTCCCAGCAGCGCGAAATGGGCGCCATTGAGGGCGCAGGAGAGCGCCAGACAGGCCAGAATGGCCCGGCGCGTCCGCAGCTGAAACGACAGCAGATCCAGCAGCAGCGCCAGACTCACCACCAGTTGTGACCACAAAAACAGCGACATCATCCCCACTCCAGGCTTGTTCGAGGGGCCCAGCATGGCGGGAATGGACGCAGCGCGGCATTAACCCGTGTTAATGCGCCGGCGGATCCGCGACAGGGTGACCGGGCTGATGCCGATGTAGTTGGCGAGTTGCACCTGAGTGAGCCGCGCCGGCCAGTGGGGGAAGGTGCGGCAGAGCTCCCGGTAGCGCTCTTCGGGGGAGTGCAGCAGCAAGAAGGCCTCCTTGCGCTCCTTGTAGCACAGCTGCTGGCGCAACAGGGCCATGCAGACCGGCTGCCAGGCGGGCTCGTCCAGCAGGGCGAGCGGTACCCGCACCAGCTGCAGCGCCGTGACGGCCTCCAGCTGGTAGCGGGCAGGCGACCCGGTGAGCCAGCTGTCGTAGAGCAGACAGAGCTCCCCTTCGAAGTAGAACTCCTTGCAGCGCTCCTGCCCGTCCCAGGCGTAGTGACAGGCGCGGGCGATGCCTCGCTCGAGGTAGAAGGCCGACTCCTGCATCGCCCCCTGGGCCAGCAGCGGCTGACCCGGCTGCAAGGTCAAACGGAGCAGGCTGGCGGCAAGCGGCTCACCGATGACGGGTGACAGCCCCATGGCGGCGAGGGTGGCCGCCAGAGGCGGGGCTGAAGGCAGGCTGGTCATGCAAACTCCGGGGCAAACAGGGCCTTCATCATGCCAAGTTTGGCGCCCCGTTGCAGCAGGCTGTGATGGCCCCGGCAAAGGGAATGGCCGACCGGGTGCCACCTTTGCCCCCCCTCGCCCATTGGTTTACAATCGACGGGTTTTTTGGAACCCGGTTGACCTGCGTCGACCTGGCCCCACCACGACATCAGTCTGTTAGTGTCAAGACATTAACCTGCTGAAAAGGAAGAGAATTAGCCAATGGCTCAATTTATTTACACCATGAACAGGGTCGGCAAGGTAGTGCCGCCCAAGCGTCATATTCTCAAGAACATCTCCCTCTCCTTCTTCCCGGGCGCCAAGATCGGCGTATTGGGTCTGAACGGCGCCGGTAAATCGACCCTGCTGCGCATCATGGCAGGCATCGATACCGAGATCGAAGGGGAAGCCCGTCCGCAGCCCGGCATCAAGATTGGCTACCTGCCGCAGGAGCCGAAGCTGGATCCGGAGCAGACCGTGCGCGAAGCGGTCGAAGAGGCGGTCGGCGAAGTGAAACGCGCCATGGCCCGACTGGACGAGGTCTATGCGGCCTACGCCGACCCGGATGCGGATTTCGACAAGCTGGCCCGCGAACAGGGCGAGCTGGAAGCCATCATCCAGGCCCAGGGTGGCCACAACATGGAAAACCAGCTGGAGCGCGCGGCCGACGCCCTGCGCCTGCCGGCCTGGGATGCCCAGATCAAGCACCTCTCCGGTGGTGAGCGCCGCCGGGTGGCGCTGTGCCGCCTGCTGCTGGAAAAGCCGGACATGCTGCTGCTGGACGAACCGACCAACCACCTAGATGCGGAATCCGTGGCCTGGCTGGAGCGCTTCCTGCACGACTACGAGGGCACAGTCGTGGCCATCACCCACGACCGTTACTTCCTCGACAACGTGGCCGGCTGGATCCTGGAGCTGGACCGCGGCGAAGGGATCCCGTGGGAGGGCAACTACTCCTCTTGGCTGGAGCAGAAAGACGCCCGTCTGGCGCAGGAAGCCAGCACGGAAGCGGCTCGTCGCAAGTCCATCGAGAAAGAGCTGGAGTGGGTTCGCCAGAACCCGAAAGGCCGTCAGGCCAAGTCCAAGGCCCGTATGGCTCGCTTCGAGGAGCTCAACACCAACGACTACCAGAAGCGCAACGAGACCAACGAGCTGTTCATTCCGCCCGGACCGCGCCTCGGCGACAAGGTGGTGGAGGTGGCCAACCTCTGCAAGTCCTACGGTGACCGCCAGCTGATCGACGATCTCTCCTTCTCCATTCCGAAGGGGGCCATCGTCGGCATCATCGGTCCGAACGGTGCCGGTAAATCGACCCTGTTCCGCATGATGTCGGGTCAGGAGCAGCCGGACTCCGGCTCCATCACCCTGGGTGAGACCGTGGTGCTGGCCTCGGTGGATCAGTTCCGCGACAGCATGAACGACAAGAAGACGGTGTTCGAGGAAGTCGCCGACGGCCAGGACATCCTGCGCATCGGCAACTACGAGTTCCCGAGCCGGGCCTACATCGGCCGCTTCAACTTCAAGGGCGCCGATCAGCAGAAGCGGGTTGGCGAGCTGTCCGGTGGTGAACGCGGCCGCCTGCACCTGGCCAAGCTGCTGCAGACCGGCGGCAACGTGCTGCTCTTGGATGAACCGACCAACGATCTGGACATCGAAACCCTGCGCGCCCTCGAGAACGCCCTGCTGGAGTTCCCGGGTTGCGCCATGGTCATCTCCCACGACCGCTGGTTCCTCGACCGCATCGCCACCCACATCCTGGACTACCAGGACGAGGGCAAGATCGCCTTCTTCGAGGGCAACTTCACCGAATACGAAGAGTGGAAAAAGAAGACCTACGGCGCCGAGGCCATCCAGCCGCATCGCGCCAAGTACAAGCGCATCGCCAAGTAACAGGGCAAACAAGTGCGGCTGCTGCATCAGCCGCACCGTTCCCACCACGACAAGCGAATCGCCAAGTAAACCGGTACATGCGACAAGGGGAGCCCAGGCTCCCCTTTCTTGTGCCCGATCGCTTACAATCCAAGACGGATACCTTATGCATGGATGTAGCAAGATGACGACCCAGCCCACCACAGAGAAGAAACTGACCATCCAGATCCGGGTCGAGCCCGGTTGCCTCGGGCCGGACGGCAAGGCGCACATCGAGACCTTCTGCACCGCCGCCGCCAAGATCTTCGCCGCCGTGGAGCCGGAGCTGGTGAACTGGACCCTGCTGCCCCGCTATGACAAGCAGTTGCCGGAGCAGGAGTTTTTCATCGACGGCCGCAAGCTGACCGAGGAGCAGGCCAGCCTGTTTCTGCGCCGCCTGGGGCGTGAGCTGGGGGAAGTGCAGGAGACCCTCGACTCCGTGCTGGCCCAACTGGTAGAGCGCTATTTCAAAACCCTCTGAGCTCTGCCCTCTCTGCGCCAAAAAGGTTCTCCGACGAGAACCTTTTTTGTTGGCGAAAAAGCAAACGTTTGAATTTTTGCTCTATTCATTGATCCGCCTCGCAGATCCGGGGTTTGTAAACGGCGCCGCCTGTGTAAAAATGTGCGCGTTGTCACGGTATCAGGACGAGTCTGGCTGTTTAACCACCAGAAACAGGGCATCACGCCCGCATGGATGGGACCGGCTCTTCGCCTGCTGCTTATTTCAAGTCACCTATTGGAATCCAACATGAATCAACCACACCAGGCCCCCGCACAGGCCGCCGGGCAAGGATTGCTTGAGCGTCTGTTTGCCCTGAAGGGCCATGGCACCAACGCCCGCACCGAAGTGATCGCCGGCATCACCACCTTCCTGACCATGGTCTATATCGTCTTCGTCAACCCGCAGATCCTCTCTGCGGCCGGCATGGACACCCAGGCCGTGTTCGTCACCACCTGCCTCATCGCCGGCATCGGCAGCATCCTGATGGGTCTGCTCGCCAACCTGCCCATCGCGCTGGCACCGGCCATGGGCCTCAACGCCTTCTTCGCCTTCGTGGTGGTGGCCGGCATGGGCTACTCCTGGCAAGTGGGCATGGGCACCATCTTCTGGGGTGCCATGGGCCTGTTGATCCTCACCCTGCTGCGGGTACGCTACTGGCTCATCGCCAACATTCCGCTCACCCTGCGGGTCGGTATCACCGCCGGCATCGGTCTGCTGATCGCCCTGCTCGGCCTGCACAACGCCGGCATCGTGGTCGCCAGCCCCGCTACCATGGTGACGGTGGGCAACCTCACCTCCCTGCCCTGCCTGCTGGGGCTGCTCGGTTTCTTCCTGATCTGCATCTTCTCCGCCCGCGGCGTCCACTCCGCCGTGCTGATCGCCATCGTGGTGACCACCACCCTGGGCTGGCTGTTTGGCGACGTCACCTTCAAGGGCTTCGTCTCCATGCCCCCCAGCATAGAGCCGGTGTTTGGCCAGCTGGACCTGATGGGCTCGCTCGACATCAGCCTGGCCGGGATCATCTTCTCCTTCATGCTGGTCAACCTGTTCGACTCCTCCGGCACCCTGATCGGCGTCACCAACCGTGCCAAGCTGGCCGATGACAAGGGTCACTTCCCGCGCATGAAGCAGGCCTTGCTGGTGGATAGCGCCAGCTCCGTCGGCGGCGCCTTCATGGGCACCTCCTCGGTCACCGCCTTCATCGAGAGCAGCTCCGGCGTCGCCGTCGGCGGCCGTACCGGCCTCACCGCCATCGTGGTCGGCCTGCTGTTCCTGCTGGCGATCTTCTTCTCTCCGGTGGCAGCCATGGTGCCTGCCTACGCGGCGGCGGGCGCCCTCATCTACGTGGGCGTGCTGATGTGCTCCGAGCTGACCCGGGTGAAGTGGGAAGATCTGACCGAAGCGGTGCCGGCCTTCATGACCGCGGTGATGATGCCGTTCAGCTTCTCCATCACCGAGGGGATCGCCGTCGGCTTCATCTCCTACTGCGTGATGAAGGCGGGTACCGGCCGCTGGCGCGAGATCAACCCCTGCGTGCTGGTGGTGGCCTTGCTGTTCGTGCTCAAGTTCGTCTGGGTCGACAGCCACTAAGCCGCGACGCACAAATACTGCGCAAACAAAAATGCCCGTCAGCGACGGGCATTTTTTTATGGCTGACGAAGTGGCGCTCAGCGAATGCCGCGCGCTTCGCGGATCCACTCCCAGGCCTGCTGGATCTCCTGGGTCTTCTCCTTGGCCATCTCCATCATCTCCGGCGGCAAGCCCTTGGCGGCCAGCTTGTCCGGGTGATGCTTGCTCATCTCCTTGCGATAGGCGCGCTTGATCTCCTGATCGCTGTCACTCTCGCTCACCCCCAGCAGCTGGTAGGCATCCTTGAGCCGGTCACGGGAGGGCGCCTCCTGCCGGTACTGCTGCCCGCCGTGCCCGCCATCCTGATACTGGCCACCGTGCGCCCGGTTGAAGAAGTTCATCTGCGCCTCGGCCATCGCCAGAATGCGGGCCAGCTCGATGCGGCTGAAGCCCAGCTCCTCGGCGATGGTGTGCAAGATGGCACGCTCGTTGGCCTCGACCTTGCCATCGGCGAAGGCGGCCTGCAGCTGCACCTCGAGGAAGAAGCGCAGGATATCGCGCTGGCCCTGGCTGGCACGGCGAAACTCGGCCAGGGTCTCCCGCAGCGGGAAGTCCGCCTCCTTGCCCTGGCGGAACGACTCTTGGGCGCGAGCCCGCTGCTCCCCTGCCAGCCGCATCCGGTCCATCAGGTTGGAGGCGACCCGGATCTCCTGCTCGGTCACCTGGCCGCTCGCCTTGGCGATGTGGCCCATGACGGCGAAGGTGGCGTGGAAGAAGACTGCCTGTTGCTGCTGGGTAGGCGCGCGGCGAAAATTCAAGCCCATGCCACGGTCGAAACGGTGGCCGATCCAGAGGCCAAGCAGGGCACCGAAGATGTTGCCGAGCAGAAAACCGAAGAAGGCGCCAAGCACCTTACCCCAAATACGCATGGTTCAAGACCTCGTGAAATTAATGAGTGTGTCCTTGCAACTGATCGTCCAGCGCCTGCAACCGCGCCACCGTGCCGATGTCACGCCACTCGCCGGCCAGCAGGCTGCCGCCCACCCGGCCTTGTGCCATCCAGTCGCGCAGCAGGGGCGCCAGCTTGCGCGCCCCCGGCGTGAATCCGGCAAAGGCGGCGGGATCATAGAGCCCGACTCCGCTGAAAGTCAGCGCCGGGGTATCGACCACCTTGCCCGCCTGCAGCGCAAAGTCCCCTGCCGGATGCTGCGGCGGGTTGGGTACCAGCCAGAGGTGGGCCAGATCCGTGTCCAGTGGCTGGCTCACCAGAGTGCGATAGTCCAGATCGAGCCAGGTATCGCCGTTGATCACCAGAAACGGCTCATCTCCCAGCAGCGGCAGCGCCTGAATGATGCCGCCGGCGGTTTCCAACGCACTCTCCTCGGCCGACCAGTGGATGGACACCCCGAGCGCACTGCCATCACCGAGCACGGCCACCAGCTTGTGGCCGAGCCAGGCGTGATTGATGACCAGGTTGGTCACACCAGCATCCTTGAGCTTTTCGATATGGTGCACGATGAGCGGCTTGCCCCCCACTGCCAGCAGCGGCTTGGGCAGACTGTCGGTGAGTGGGCGCATCCGCTCGCCGCGACCGGCGGCCAGGATCATCGCCTTCATGACGTTACTCCGCTGCGGGCCAGCCCGGGCAGCACCACCTGCTCCAACCACTGGCCGAAGCGGGCCAGCGCCGGGTAGGTAGCGCCATGGCTGTGGCAGACATCCACCACATAGCCGAGGGTGCGGGGAATGTCCTTGAGGTAACCGGACTTGCCATCGCGGTGGTAGAGACGAGTGAAGATGCCCGCCGCCTTGAGGTGACGCTGCATGCCGGTAAGATCAGCTGAACGACGAAACGCGGCGTAATCGAGCTCGCCCAGCAGATTGGCCTGCCGCAGGGTATCGAAGCCCTGCCGCATGCCCTGTTCGATCACCGCGTCCGGCCAGCGCACGTAGCAGTCTTTCAGCAGCGAGACCAGGTCATAGCTGAGCGGACCTATGACCATGTCCTGGAAGTCGATCACCGCCAGCCGGCTGTCGGCCGGGGTCTCGCCGCCGCACACCATCAGGTTGCGGCTGTGAAAATCCCGGTGCATCACCCCCTGCGGCTGGGCCAGGTTGTTCTCGGTGAGGCAGGCGAAGGTCTCAGCCAGCAACTGCTGCTCTTCATCGCTCAGGGTCAGTTGCAGATGGTGACCAAGCAGCCACTCGGGGAAAATACTGTTCTCCCGCGCCATAAAGGCCGTATCGAAGGGTTCGAGATCCAGCGTAACCGCCCCCAGGGCCGGCAGCAGCGCGATGGCCTTACCGTACCAGGCCAGCACGTTGTCTGCGTTCAGGCAGCCGATAAGCTGGGTATCCCCCAGATCCGTCACCGCCAGCAGCCCCTGCTCGTAATCCACCGCCCGCACCTCGGGGGCCAGCAGACCACCGGCGTGCAGAGCCGAGGCATTACGGACAAACTCATGATTCTTTTCGGTTTTAGGATTGGCATCCACCCAGATCAGACCACCGCCACGGTGGTAGCGGCGAAAACTGGCGTCACCGGAAATGAGGGTCAACTGCAGGCTGGCATCACCGGAAATCCGGCGCGCCCAGTGCAACAAGAGGGAATCGCGATCGTGCATAAGTCGGGGACCAAATTGGAAAGCAGCACTTGGCTGTTAGCCCTGGCCGCAATAATGCTTTATCATTGCCGGCTAACATAAAGCAATGACATGCAATGTCAACTCGATGAATCCTGTCGTAAAATGCATGTCTTGAATCAGCCGTAGCTACCACGGATTGCGCGAGTCTTTCACATGACAAAACGGACACTGGGATACTCCTATCCCATCGCCCTGACCATCAGCCTTGTTCCAGCCCTGACCCCGGCCATCGTGCAGGCGGCGCCGCTGACGCCGCCGCCCGCCACCGGGATCCTGGACGGGCTCTGCTATGACTATGTCCCCAAGATTGAGAAGCTGGCGCCCGGCAAGGACGCCAACGCCCAACCCGTGGAAGTGGATGCCGATCGGCTCGAAGCCAAGCAGGGCGGCACCGCCGTCTACCAGGGCGACGTCAAGGTGCGCCAGGGCGTGCGCAAGTTCGATTCCGACTACGCCGAGCTCGATCAGAAGAGCCGGGACGTCATCGCCATCGGCAACATCTACTACAACGACGGCCAGATCACGGTCACCAGCGACAAGACCCTGAAATCCAACCTGGATACCAAGAACTCCGAGCTGGAAGAGGGCAAGTATCAGGTGCATGGCTCGCCGGTGCGCGGCTCAGCCGACCGGGTCACCATGACCAACAACAACCAGAACATCACCCTGGAAGGGGCCCAGTACACCACCTGCCCGCCGGGTCAGGAAGTGTGGACCCTGAAAGCGGGCAGCATCGACATCGATCAGACCGAAGTGTTCGGGGAGGCCTGGAACGCCAGTCTCTGGCTCTACGACTACCCGGTGTTCTACTTCCCGTACATCAACTTCCCCATCAAGGATGAGCGCAAGACTGGCCTGCTCTACCCGGGTTATACCCAGAGCTCCAAGAACGGCATGGACATCACCCAGCCGTTCTACTGGAACATAGCGCCGAACTACGATGCCACCATCACCTCCCGCTTCATGGACAGACGGGGCCTGATGGAGCAGGTGCAGTTCCGCTACATGCCGGATCCGGCCCACGTCGGCAGCCTCTATTTCGAGAACCTGGCCAACGACAAGCAGTACGACGAGACCCCGAGCCTCAACCAGGCCATGTCCGACGGTCACCGTTACCTGCTCAACGCCAACCACACCTCGCTGTTTGCCGACAACGCCATGCGGGTGTCGCTCGACTACACCAAGGTGCGGGATCGGGATTACAACTACTTCAACGACTTCTCCCCCAAGGTGGGCACTCAGGTCGAGAACCAGTTGCAGCAGTCCCTGATGGCCGGTTACTTCCAGCCCAACTGGAACATCAACACCGAGGTGCGCACCTACCAGATCCTGCTGGCCAGCGCCCAGCAGCCCCACGAGCTGATGCCGCGCATCGACCACAACTATTACCAGCAAGGCAGCTGGTACGATCTCGCCTGGAACACCGAGATCACCAAATTCGGCTACAACAACGCTCAGGCCATCGCCGAGAACAAGGGCAGCGCCTACACCGGCACCCGGGTCTACACGGCCCCGACCCTGACCATGCCGCTCATCAACGAGGCAGGCTACTACCTCGACAGCCAGTACAAGCTGATGTACACCCGTTACGATCAGGAAGTGCCGGACAACATGAGCCAGACCTTTGTCAGCCGCTTTACTCCTGAAAACGGCAACGGGGTCACCCTGGACGAAGGGATCATCACCCGCACCCTGCCCTCCTTCCGCCTCAAGGGTGGCATGACCTTCGAGCGCAACCAGAACTGGTTCGGCGGCGATGCCAACCAGACTCTGGAGCCGGAGTTCCAGTACCTCTATGTGCCCTACAAGAACCAGGACAACATAGGTGTCTACGACTCCACCAGCATGCGCCAGGACTACTACAGCCTGTTCAGCGACCGCCGCTACGCGGGTCTGGATCGTATCAGCGACTCCAACAGAGTCTCCATCGGCCTCACCAGCCGGGTGTATGATGAGGTCGGTGATGAACGAATTCGGCTGGCCGTTGCCCAAGCTTTCGATTTTGTTGCGCCCAGGGTCAAGCTCTATCCCAGCGAGACCCTGAACACCAACACTCGTTCTCCGCTCTCCTTCGAGGGGGATGCCAAGATCAACGAGCAGTGGTTTGCCCATGCCGGCGCGCAATATGATGTGGACCAGAGCCGGCTCAGCTCCGCCAACAGCGCCATCGAGTATCGCCGCGAGAAGCTGATCAGCCAGCTGAACCATCGTTTCGTACGCGATGCCAACTACGATCTTGAAAACAAGGGACAGGTAACCGACCTCAACCAGATCGGCCTGCTGTTGACCACCCCGCTCAACGACCAGTGGCACCTGTACGGGGGTTACTATCAGGAGCTGAATCAGAGCGTGAAGTCTGATCGCAAGGTAGGCCTGAAGTACGACTCCTGCTGCTGGAGCATCAACTTCAACCTGGAGTGGGTCAACACTCCGGACAACGTGACCATGCGTCCGACCTCGGAGCGCAGTCTGGGTATTCAGTTTGAAATGAAAGGATTGGGTAGCGTGGGTACCGGCTCCAAGGGCACCTCCCTGGACACCGAAGCACTGCCTTACATTCGTCCGTTTAACCTGCGAGACCAATAAGCGGTCTGGCAAACGCCTTGAGAGATGGATATGAAGAAGACGTTGATTTCCCTGCTGACTGCAGGCCTATTCGGAGCCATGAGCCAGGGTGCCTTCGCCGCCCCCGAACTGATGGACAAGGTGCTTGCCGTGGTCAACAAGGATGTGGTGCTGGCCAGCCAGCAGGAAGCCCTGGTTCAGAAGGTGAAAGCCTCTGCCCAGGAGAGCGGCCAGTCCCTGCCCGATGACGCCACCCTGCGCAAACAGGCGCTGGATCGGCTGATCCAGGAGAGCCTGCAGCTGCAACTGGCGGATCGTCAGGGCCTCAAGATCAGCGATACCCAGCTGGAGCAGGCCATCCAGAGCATCGCCGCCGACAACAAGATGACCCTGGATCAGCTGCGAGCCCAACTGGCCCGTGAAGGGCTGACCTATGCCCAGTATCGGGAAGAGGTGCGCCGCGAGATCCTGATGAACGAGGTGCGCCGCAACCAGGTGCGCCGCCGAATCAACATCTCCGAACAGGAGGTGAAGCAGGTGGTCGACATCCTCGCCAAGCAGGGTCAGCAACAGCAGCAATACCATGTCGGCCACATCCAGGTTGCCCTGCCGGACAACCCGAGTGCCGAGCAGCTTAACGCCGCCAAGAGCAAGATTGAACGCATCCTGGCCGCCCTCAAGCAGGGCGCCGACTTCCGCAAGATGGCCATTGCCGAGAGCAGCGGACCCAAGGCGCTGGAAGGGGGTGACTGGGGCTGGATGAGCCCGCAAGAGATGCCGACCCTGATGGCCGAGGCCGTGCAAGGCACCAAGAAGGGCGACATCATCGGACCGCTGCGTTCTGGTGCCGGCCTGCACATCATCAAGGTGTTCGACACCAAGGGCCAGCAGCAGGTCGTGCAGACCGAAGTGCGCGCCCGCCACATCCTGATCAAGCCCTCCATCATCCTGAGCGAAGAAAAAGCCAAGGGCATGCTGGACGGCATCCTGCACGACATCAAGAGCGGCAAGGCCAGCTTTGCCAGCCTGGCGGAGAAGTACTCCGAAGATCCGGGTTCTGCGGTGCAGGGTGGCGAGCTGGGCTGGTCCGATCCCAACGTCTATGTGCCGGAGTTCCGCGACATGGTCAACCGCCTGCAACCGGGCCAGATCAGCGAACCCTTCCGCACCACCCACGGCTGGCACATCGTTCAGCTGGAAGAGCGCCGCAGCCAGGATGCCACCAACAAGGCCCAGGAGCAGCGTGCCTATCAGCTGATCTACAACCGTCGCTTCACCGAAGAGTCCCAGGCCTGGCTGGACGAGCTGCGTGACGAGGCCTACATCCAGATCGAAGGCGCCGGCAGCTGATGAGTTGTCGTCGTCTCGCCATCACCCCGGGTGAACCGGCCGGGATCGGTCCGGATCTGGTGCTGCAGATTGCCCAGCAGGATTGGCCGCACCAGCTGGTGGTGATCGCCGATCCGGCGCTGCTGCGCGAGCGGGCTGCCCTGCTGGGGCTGCCCGTCGAGCTGCAGCCCTATGATACCGACCAGCCTGCCCGCCCGCAGCGGGCGGGCACCCTGACCGTCTGTCCGGTTCCCCTCGGCGCCGCCGTGGTGCCGGGCATGCTCGACGAGGGCAACGGCACCTACGTGCTGGCCACCCTGCAACGCGCCTGCGACGGCAACATGAGCGGCGAATTTGCCGCCGTGGTGACCGGGCCGGTGCACAAGGGGATCATCAACCAGGCTGGCGTCTCGTTCAGCGGTCACACCGAGTTCTTCGCCCAGCAGTCGGGCACCGCCGACGTGGTGATGCTGCTGGCGACCGAGGGGCTGCGGGTCGCGCTGGCGACCACCCACATTCCGCTGGCCTATGTGGCGATGGCCATCACCGAGGATCGGCTCGGCAAGGTGATCCGCATCCTGGATGCGGATCTCAAGAGCAAATTCGGCATCGCCAAGCCCCGCATTTACGTCTGCGGCCTCAACCCCCACGCCGGGGAAGGCGGCCATCTCGGCCGTGAAGAGATTGACGTGATCGAACCCGCCCTGGCAGGCCTTCGCCAGGAGGGGATCGATCTGGTCGGCCCGTTGCCGGCCGATACCCTGTTCCAGGACAAATACCTCAAGGATGCGGATGCGGTACTCGCCATGTACCACGACCAGGGGCTGCCCGTGCTCAAATACAAGGGCTTCGGCAGTTCGGTCAATATCACCCTTGGACTTCCTTTCATCCGCACTTCGGTGGATCACGGCACCGCACTGGATCTGGCAGGCAAGGGCCTCGCCGACTCGGGCAGCCTGATCACCGCGATCAACCACGCCATCAAGATGGTAGAGAAAAAAAGATATGAGCAGTAAGGTGCAGAGCAACAAGGTGCATATGGGCCACACCGCCCGTAAGCGTTTCGGTCAGAACTTCTTGCACGATCGCTACGTGATCGATCAGATCGTGGCCGCCATCAATCCCCAGCCGGGTCAGAACCTGGTGGAGATCGGCCCGGGTCTGGCCGCGCTAACCGAGCCGGTCGCCTCCCAGATGGACAAGATGACCGTGGTCGAGCTGGACCGGGATCTGGCGGCGCGTCTGCGTGAGCACCCGACCCTAAAGGACAAGCTGACCGTCATCGAAGCGGATGCCATGCGCTTCGACTTCGGTACCCTGATGGGGGAAGGCAAGGGGCCGCTGCGCATCTTCGGCAACCTGCCCTACAACATCTCCACCCCGCTCATCTTCCACCTGTGCGAGTTCGCCGACCGGGTAGAGGACATGCACTTCATGCTGCAAAAGGAGGTGGTCCTGCGTCTGGCCGCTGGTCCCGGCAGCAAGGCCTATGGCCGGCTGAGCGTGATGACCCAGTACTACTGCCAGGTAGTGCCTGTGCTGGAAGTGGGCCCTGGCGCCTTCAAGCCGGCACCGAAGGTGGATTCCGCCGTGGTGCGTCTGATCCCGCACAAGAACCCGACCATCGTCGCAAAAGACATTCGTTGCCTGAACCGGGTCTGCACCGAGGGCTTCGGCCAGCGTCGCAAGACCATTCGCAACAGCTTCTCCAACTTCATCACGGACGCCCAGCTGACGGAGCTTGGTATCGATGGCAACCTGCGCCCGGAGAATCTCTCCCTCGAGCAGTTCGTCATGATCGCCAACTGGCTGGCAGATCAGCAACAGGCCTGATCCCGTGGCCACTCCGCACATCGTGATCCGCCCATACCCCCGTTATGTGGCGGATTCCAAAGACCCTTACCAGTTCCACTATCTCATCGAGATCGAGAACCTGGGGCCGGGCCCGGCGCAGCTGCTGCACCGGCGCTGGCTCATCACCGATGCCAATGGCAAGATGCTGGAAGTCGAAGGCCCCGGCGTGGTCGGCGAGCAGCCGGTGATCGCAGAGGGAGAGACCTTCAGCTATCAGAGCGGCGTACCGCTGGCCACCCCGCTCGGGGTGATGGAAGGGAGTTATACCCTGCAAGACGAGTCGGGGCAGCAATTCGAGGCGCCCATCGCGCCCTTTACGCTGGCCGTCCCCCACATTATCAACTGAGGTTTCATGGCGAACTGTTTTGTTGGCGATATCCAGGGCTGTTACGACGACTTGCGCCGTCTGCTGGATCTGGCCGAGTTCGATCCCGCTAACGACGTACTCTGGCTGTGCGGCGATCTGGTCGCCCGCGGCCCGGACTCTCTCAATACCCTACGCTTCGTCAAGGGGCTGGGCAACCGGGCCGTCACCGTGCTCGGCAACCACGATCTGCACCTGCTGGCGGTCGCCGATGGCGTCGCCCCGCTCAAGAAGAAGGACAAGCTGCAGGAGCTGATGGAGGCACCGGACCGGGACGAACTGCTGGAGTGGCTGCGCCATCGTCCGCTGCTGGCGGAGCACCCCGACCTGCCCATCATGATGGTGCATGCCGGCATCTCCCCGGCGTGGGACGCCCGCACTGCCCGCAACTGCGCCCGCGAGGTGGAGAGCCTGCTGCGCGGCGATCAGTACCAGTGGCTGCTGCACAACATGTATGGCGATCAGCCGGATGGCTGGCAGGACGATCTGGTCGGGATCGAGCGCTACCGCTACATCATCAACACCTTCACCCGGATGCGCTTCTGCTATTTCGACGGCCGGCTCGACTTCAAATGCAAGAAGGGCCCCAAGGAGTCGACCCCGGGCCTGCGTCCCTGGTTCGAGCAGCGCGAGCACCATGTGGATGACCCCATCCTGGTGTTCGGCCACTGGGCGGCCCTGATGGGCAACACCGGCAAGCAGGACATCAAGGCGCTGGACACCGGCTGTGTCTGGGGCAACAGCCTCACCCTGTGGCGCTATGAAGATGACGCCCTGATCGCCACCCCCTGCCCCACTTACGCCAAGTGACGATAAGGGGACTGCGTCTGAGCAATCAGGGCCTCACCCTGTGGCGCTATGAAGATGATGCCCTGATCGCCACCCCCTGTCCCACTTACGCAAAGTGACGATAAGAGGACTGCATCTGAGCAATCAGGGCCTCACCCGGTGGCACTATGAAGATGACGCGCGGCTCGTCACTCACAGTCCTGCCAACGCCAGGTAGACTGCAAAACAAAACGGGCCCGGCATTGCCGGGCCCGTTTTGTTATGGTGCATCGCTCACCCTAGAGCTTGCGCCCCAACCGCTTCTCGATCTGCTGCCGCTCCCACTCGGGGCCGAACAGCTTGAACGGCTGGAACAGATTGATGGCATGGGAGATCAGTCCGAGCCCCCAACCCAGCGCCGGCCACCAAGCCCAGATATAGCCCGGGTTGCTCAGGTAGTTGATGACAAACAGCCCGCAAATCACCAGCAGGTAGCTGGCAATGTGGTAATAGAAGCCCTTGAGCCCCTCCACATAGCGCATGGCGGCCCGCTCTTCTACCGATACCCGAATCTCATCCCGTTCCATCGTGTCACTCCCTCTCATCTCGTGCTCCTGTTGGCTTGTACCGTCAAGTTGCGCCACTTCGAGCTCAAAGACGGCGGCCAGGGCCTTGAGGGATTCCAGTCCGGGCTGCTGGCCCTGCTCGATCCGCTGAATGGTGCGAACGCTCAGGCCGGTAAAGGCGGCCAACTGCTCCTGTGACCAGCCCCGCTGCAATCTCAACTTCCTGACGATCATCTCGAACTCCTTGTGGTTGATTGACGGGGCCAGCATAGGGGCCGGCGGGTGCCATGCACCACGACAGCGCCCTGACACCAACCTGACTTTCCTTTGGATTCAGTGCATTAGATAAAAGAGAGTGCTCAAAAAACCAGCCTTCCCTCCCCACGACGCCCCACCTGACAGCAGGACGACAGAGGTGCTTTGTGCAAGATAGCGCCTTGGTATCGAGCAGGCGAGCTTATAACTCCTGCATCAACTCGGCGGCAATCTCGAAAGAGCGCAGACGAGCCTGATGATCGACGATGGGACCGTTGAACATCAGCTCGTCGGCCCGGGTTTCCGCCAGCAGCGCCTTGAGGCCGTGACGCACCTGGTCCGGGTTGCCCACCAGCGAACGGGCCAGGGTCTGCTCCATGGCCAGCAGCTCGCGCTCCGACCACTCCTCTCCCAGCTCGATGACGGGGGCCGGCAGCTTGCCTGCGTTGCCCCGATGCAGGCGCAGGAACTGCTGTTGCAGGGTGGTGAACTGGAAGCGCGCCTCCCGCTCGCTGTCGGCGGCGATCATGTTGATGCAGACCACCGCATGGGGCTTGGGCCAGCGGGTGGAAGGGCGATACTGGGCGCGGTAGATCTCCAGCGCCTGCAACAGCATGGCGGGGGCGAAGTGGGAGGCAAAGCCGAACGGCAGCCCCATGGCCGCCGCCAGCTGGGCGCTGTAGAGGCTGGAACCCAGCAGCCAGATGGGCAGATGCAGCCCCTGCCCCGGTACCGCCTGCACCGCCCCCACCTCGTCGCCAAAGTAATCCATCAGCTCGCGCACATCGGCAGGGAAGTCATCCACCTCACCGCTGCGCTGGCGTCTGAGCGCCCGCATGGTGCGCTGATCGGTGCCCGGCGCACGGCCAAGCCCGAGATCGATGCGATCCGGATAGAGCGAAGCCAAAGTGCCGAACTGCTCGGCGATGACCAACGGCGAATGGTTCGGCAGCATGATGCCGCCGGCCCCGATGCGCAGGGTATTGGTGCCGCCGGCCAGATGACCGATCAGCACCGAGGTGGCGGCGCTGGCGATGCCCGGCATGTTGTGGTGCTCGGCCAGCCAGTAGCGGCAATAACCCAGGCGTTCGGCATGACGGGCCAGATCCAGCGAGCGGCGAAACGACTCGGCCGGCTGGGAACCTTCAGCCACGGGCACCAGATCGAGTACGGAATAGGGGATGGCAGACATGGGTCACTCCATTGATTCACAGACCAGTAACAAGTGGGGCAATGTAGCACGGGATACCTGAATGAATCACGTGATCAGCCGGCAAAATTGGCCGGAGCGAGCGCCGATAGCCCTGGCAGGCGCCGTTTCCGTCAGCCACATCCCGATATCCATGAATGGGTTATTGTGTTTTCTGTCATCCTGTTGGCACACTGCAAGCTGATCGTCTCTGCAATCGCCCGTGTGACAAGGATGTGTCCATGACAACTGCCAGGCCAGGTCGTAAACCCTTCTACGTGCATATCGCCACCCTCTTCATCCTGCTGTTTACTCTGCTTGGCTGCGCCCTCATCGCCTTGCAGTTCCAGCAAGGGGCGCGCCAGGGTTTGGAGCACGAGCGACAGAACTTCCTGCAGTATCGCCAGCAGCTGGCCCTCGCCCTGCAACTGAACGAGCGGCCGGCCCGCATGTCGCTCAGCCTGTTGCGCAGCGGCCAGCTGGCCGCCATGACCACGTTGACCGAACGCCTGGCCTATCTGCCGCAACTGGCGGAGGTGCTGGCCAACAGCCCCAGCTATGGGGCCGTCTACGCCGGCTACGAGGATGGCGACTTCTTTCTGGTGCGCAAGCTCACCGAGCGGGCCAGAGCCCAGCTGGGCGGCGTACCGGCCGCCAGTACCCTGCTGGTGCAGAGCCTCAGCCAGGGCAAGGGGGAATTTCTCTATTTCGATCAACGGCTGACCCTGCTCGAGCGCCGCCCCATGCCGAACTACCGCTACGATCCCCGCAGCCGCGACTGGTACAAGCAGGCCCGCTGGCGCGCGGGGATCGCTACCACCAGTCCCTATCTCTTCTTCACCACCAAGGAGCCGGGCATGACGCTGGCGGTGGAGAGCGACGACCGGCGCGCCGTGATCGGGCTCGACACCAGCGTCGAGGGGTTGTCGGCCCTGATCGGCAAGCTGCAGCTGCCCGCCCAGAGCCAGGTGATCCTGTTCGATGAGTACGCCACCCTGCTCGCCGCCGATCCCAGACACCTGCCCAGCTTCGAGCAGCTGAGCCAGCTGCCCATGCTGGCGACTTTGCCCCATCCGGCCCTGCCGGATCTGCAGCAGCGGATCATCAGCCAGCCCACCCTGCTGAGCGAGCCAGCGGAGCTCAACCTGACCGCCGCCGATGGCAGCTCCTGGCTGGTCAACCTCTCCCCCCTCGGGACCGACTCCCCCTTCCATATCGCCCTGCTGGTCTCGGCCGACCTGCTCTATCAACAGGTCCGGGACGAGGCCCTGGTCAACCTGGGCTGGGCACTGACGGGCCTGCTGTTGCTGCTGCCGGTGATCTGGCTGGTTTCGCGACGCACCGCCACCCCGCTGCTGGCGCTCACCCAGGAGGCTGAGCGGATCCAGCACTTCGATTTCGGCGAGAGCCAGGTCCCCGAGTCGGCCATCCGCGAGATCGACGATCTGGCCCGCACCATGTCCGGCATGCGGCTGACCCTCGGCAACTTCATGAACATGGGGCGGGCGCTGGCAGCCGAACACCGCTTCGACTCCCTGCTCAGCCGCATCCTGCACGAGACCATCGCCGCGGTGCAGGCCGAAGGGGGGTGCCTCTACCTGGCCCAGGAGCGGGGCATGGTGGCGGTACAGGCGCTGTGGCGCAAGGCGCCGCTGCCGGCCGGACAGATCCGCTGGCAGCAGACCCTGTTTGGCGAGCTGGCCCGGGGCGAGCGGCTCAGCCTCGCCATCGACCAGAGTGTCTGGCAGCAGTATCTGGCCGACTGGGGCCCCTTCCCCGGCCCCTGCCAGCTGGTGGCCGAGCCACTGCGCAACCATCGCCAGGAGCTGAGCGGCTGCCTGCTGCTGATCCTGCCTGACTGCCCGGCCCGCGAGTTGGCCTCGCGCATCAGCCTGATCGAGGCGCTGGCGGGCACCTCGGCCTCCGCCATCGAGAACCAGCGCCTGCTGGAGGAGCAAAAACAGCTGCTGGAATCCTTCATCGAGCTGATGGCTGGCGCGATCGACGCCAAGAGCCCCTACACCGGCGGCCACTGCCAGCGGGTGCCTGAGCTGACCCGGATGCTGACCGAGGCCGCCTGCGCCCAGCAGCAGGGGCCGTTCGCCGAGTTTCGGCTCAACGAGGAGGAGTGGGAGGCCATCCATATCGCCAGCTGGCTGCACGACTGTGGCAAGGTGACCACCCCCGAGTTCGTGGTGGACAAGGCCACCAAGCTGGAAACCCTCTACGACCGGATCCACGAGATCCGCACCCGCTTCGAGGTGCTCAAGCGCGACGGCTACATCGAAGCGCTGGCGGCCCGCCTGCCGGCATCGGAGCGGGAAGCGGCCAGGAGCGAGGTGGCCCCGCTCTGGAGCACCCTGGACCAGGAGTTCGCCTTCGTCGCCGAGTGCAACCTCGGTGGTGAATGGATGGCGCCGGAGAAGCTGGCCAGGCTGGATGCCATCGCCAGCCGCACCTGGCTGCGCACCCTGGACGATCGACTCGGCATCAGCCGGGAGGAGCTCAAGCTGCGCCAGGGCGAGCCGGCCGCCCCGCTGCCCTGCGTCGAACCCCTGCTGGCGGACAAGGCCGCCCACCTAATCCCCCGCCCCGCTCACGATCAGCTGGACGAGCACAACCCCTGGGGCTTCAAGGTGCGAGTGCCCACTCACCTCTACAACCGCGGCGAGCGCTACAACCTCGCCATCAGTCGCGGCACCCTCACCGAGGAGGAGCGCTACAAGATCAACGAGCACATCATCCAGACCATCCGCATGCTCGAGCGTCTCCCCTTCCCCCGCCATCTGCGCAGCGTGCCCGAGATTGCTGGCGGCCACCACGAACGAATGGACGGCAACGGCTATCCGCGCCAGCTGCTGGGCAGCCAGATGAGCATCCCCGCCCGCATCATGGCCATCGCCGACATCTTCGAGGCGCTGACCGCCAGCGATCGCCCCTACAAATCGGGCAAGACGGTCTCCCAGTCGCTGGCCATCATGCAGAGCATGGTGCGCGAGCAGCACATCGATCCCGCCCTGTTTGCCCTGTTTGTCAGCAGCGGCATCTGGCGCGACTATGCCGAGCGCTTCCTCGCCCCCGAGCAGCTGGATCCCGTGGATGAAAGCGCCCTGCTGGCCGCACTGGCCTAGGCCGGGTCATATTTTCTTACATTTGCGGGCTGGCCTGAACGCCCCCGGCTGGTTATAACGGTGCCCCTATAGCGAAGGGGGAGCAATAGACTCCCCCTCACTCTTTGTCACACCACACTGTTCAGGTTATCTATGTCAAAACATTTCGTTCTGCTCGGCGCGCTGACGCTGTCCGGCTGCTCCTTGCTGTCTCCCCCCGCTCCCACCGTCACTCCGGTACACCTGGCCGATGCCAGCCAGCGCGGCTTCTACATCGAATGCAGCAGCATGACGGCCTGCTTCAAGCAGGCCAACCAGACCTGCCCGCAGGGCTACAAGGAGACCGACCGCCGTCAGCAGACGCTCTACAGCACCCAATACACGGCGGGCAGTTATGACGATGAGAAGAAGGTCTACAAGGCTGGCAAACCCTATCGCATGGCCAACACGGTTCACTCTCTGACCATCCAGTGTCCGGTCGATATGGGCATCACGCCGCGCTGACCTGCGCTTTGCGGCCGGCACGGGAAACCCAAATCCTGGCCGGCCCTTCTCTTGCCTCACCGAGAACGAGCCTCTTATGTCACCCAGAATATGCCTGCTGGGCAGCATCTTGCTGTCCGGCTGCGCCCTGCTGCCGGCACCCACCACCGTCACCGAACTCCCCGCAATCAATCCCGCCCAGCAACGCTTCCAGATCGAGTGCGCTGGACTGGAAGAGTGCCAGCAGCAGGCGACACTGAGCTGCCCCCACGGCTATCAGCAAGTCGACCGAAGCAAGCGCACCGTTACCACTCACCAGATGAGCAGGGGAGCCGCCGATCCGGTGACGGGATTTCGCCCTAGCTTCCCCCAGTCCAGCACCTTCACTACCCACATTCTGCTGGTGCAGTGCCCCCGCACACCGGCACAGCCCCACCCGCTGGGTCGCTGACGACAAAGGGCCTGCAGGCCCTTTTTCCGGTATATCCATCACTCAGCCCGTCGCCTCGGCGTGCTGGCGGGCCAGCTCGTCGCTCATCAGCTCCCGCATCCTGAATTTTTGCAGCTTGCCGGTCACCGTCATGGGGTACTCCTCCACGAATCGGATGTATCTGGGCACCTTGAAATAGGCGATGCGGGCCGCCAGGAACTGTTTCAGTTCCTCCTCGCTGGCCTCCTGGCGGGGTCTGAGCTTGACCCAGGCGCACACCTCTTCGCCATAGCGCTCGCTGTCGACCCCGAACACCGCCGCATCCTGCACCGCCGGATGATCGTAAAGACGCTCTTCGATCTCGCGCGGATAGATGTTCTCGCCACCGCGGATGATCAGCTCCTTGCTGCGCCCGACGATCCGCACATAGCCCTCTTCATCCATGATGCCGATGTCCCCCGAGTGCAGCCACCCCTCCTGGTCAATGGTCTCCGCCGTCTTGACCGGATCCTGCCAGTACCCCTGCATCACCCCGTTGCTGCGACAGCAGATCTCGCCCCGCTCGCCGATTGCGACTATCTCTCCGCCGGGGTCGACCAGCTTGATCTCGGTGTGGCCGATGGCGCGGCCGACCGTGGTGACCCGCTTGTCCAGCGGCGCATCGATGGCGGTCATGTGATTGATGGGACTGCACTCGGTCTGGCCGTAGGCGATGGTCACCTCGGTCATGTGCATCAGGGTCTGTACCTTGCGCATCAAGGGCTCGGGGCAGATGGCACCGGCCATGATGCCGGTGCGCAGGGAGGAGAGATCGAACTGGTCAAACTCCGCCAGCTCCAGCTCGGCGATGAACATGGTCGGCACGCCGTGCAGGGCGGTGCAGCGCTCCTCGCTCACCATCCGCAAGGTGGCCGCCGGATCGAAGGCTTCGGCCGGAAACAGGGCGCAGGCCCCCACGCTGATGCAGACCAGGTTACCGAGCACCATGCCAAAACAGTGGTAGAGCGGCACCGGGATGCAGAGCCGGTCCTGCTCGCTGAACGCCATGCCTTGCGCCACCTGGCGGCCGTTGTTGAGGATGTTGCTGTGGCTGAGGGTGGCCCCCTTGGGGTTTCCCGTGGTGCCCGAGGTGAACTGGATGTTGATGGCGTCATCGGGGTTGAGGATGGCCGCTACCCGTACCAGCCAGGCTGGGTCCTGCTGATCGCCCAACGAGAGCACATCGGGGAAGTTGAGCATGCCGGCGCTTGGTTCCCCCCCGAACCGGATCACCATCTCCAGGCTCGGCAGCCGGGATGATGCGAGACGGCCGGGTGGGCAGTGCGCCAGCTCGGGGGCCAGCTCCCCCAGCATGGCGAGATAGTCTCAGCCCTTGAACGCACTGGCACAGATGAGGGCACGACAGCCCACGTTGTTGATGGCAAAGGCCAGTTCGTAGCTGCGGTAGGCGGGATTGATGCAGACCATGATGGCCCCGATGCGGGCCGTGGCGAATTGCACCAGGCACCACTCGATGTTGTTTGGCGACCAGATGCCGACCCGATCCCCCGGCCGGATCCCGAGCGCCAGCAGGCCCAGCGCCAATCTGTCTATCTGGGTCAGGTATTCACGGTAGTTCCAGCGGATCTGCTGGTGGCGCACCACCACTGCGGGCCGGTCGGGGAAACGTTCCGCCACATGTTGCAGGTAGGCGCCTATGGTCTGGTGAAGCAGCGGCTGATCGCAGGGACCGGCCCGGTAGCTGAGCAGTGAGGTCATGGGGTGACTCCTGGCCACATAGGTTGGACGTGCCTACTGCTCGGCTGGCGTGTTTTTGCAGCCTGTTACATTAATGTAAAAACAAGGCCTGTAAAAGACTCACTTTGGTCTAATGCCGGCCATAAAAAAACGGCCAACCGAGGTTGACCGTGTGACAAGGGGCGAACCGGATCAGAACAGCAGATGCGCCACCCCGGCGATGACCGGCAGGGTGATCAGGGTACGCAGCAGGAAGATCACGAACAGCTCCCACAGCTTGACCGGGATCTTGCTGCCCAGCAGCAGGGCGCCCACTTCCGACATGTAGATGAGCTGGGTGACCGACATGGCGGCGATCACGAAGCGGGTGATGTCGCTCTCGATGGTGGAAGCCAGCACCGCCGGGATGAACATGTCGGCAAAGCCCACCATGATGGTCTTGGAGGCCGCTTCTGCCTCTGGCAGTTGCAGCAGCTCCAGCAAGGGTACGAAAGGGGCCCCCAGCCAATTGAAGATGGAGGTGTGCTCGGCCAGCATCAGGGCGCAGGTGCCGATGGCCATCACCACCGGCAGCACGCCGAAGATCATGTCCAGCGCATTCTTCACCCCTTCCCGTGCCACTGCCCCCATGTCGGTCATGCCCTCGGCCTTGGTCAGGGCCCGCTCATAGCCGTAACTCAGCACGCTGTGCTGGTGCGGCACCGACTCCTGCTTGCGACACAGGGGAGTACCGTCGCTGTAGACATCCTTCTTCCAGCAGAGCGGCGGCAAACGCGGCACCACGATGGCGGCTACCACCCCGGCCAGACAGACGGTCAGGTAGAAGGGCACGAACATGTGCTCCAGCCGAACCTGAGAGATCACCACCAGGCAGAAGGTGATGGAGACGGCGGAGAAGGTGGTGCCGATGACGGCCGCTTCCCGCTGGGTGTAGAACTTGCCTTCGTACTGTTTGCTGGTCAGCAGGATGCCGACGCTGCCATCCCCCAGCCAGGAGGCGAAACAGTCCACCGCAGAGCGACCGGGCAGACGGAACACCGGGCGCATGATACGGGTCATCATGGTGCCGACAAACTCCAGCAGACCGAAATCGAGCAGCAAGGGCAGCAGCAGGCCGGCGAAGATGAAGACGGAGAACAGCACCGGCAGCAGATCATGCAGCACCAGGCCACCGGTCGCATCGGAGCGCAGCACCTCGGGACCGGCTTCAAAGAAGGTCAACAGCACGAAGATCCCGCCCAGCACCCGCACGCAGGCCCAGAAGGGAGAAACGTTGAACAGGCTGTTGAGGAAAGGGCGTCTGACCAGGATCGCCGGCTTGAACAGCCAGGCTACCAGCGTCATCAGCATGGTGGTGGTGATGATGGCGCTGACCATGGCCACCAGATAATCGGCAAACACCGTCTGTACCAGCTTCGCCAGCACAGCCACGGGGATGGTGACGTTTCCGTCATAGATGACGGGGGTCATGAACAGCAGGATCCCGATAAGTGACGGGACCAGGAACATCAGCACGTTGCGGCGGGTATTGAGCGCAGGTGCTTGCAGAGTCTTTTCCAGCATGGTCTACAGCCTTAATGTTACTTTTCCTTAGCCAGGCAAACCTGCATATCCATGCTTTCACCCGGCAAAACGGGCGAAAGAATACCCCAATAAAATGCACAAACAAGCTTTTAATGGATCATTTCAAGCATAAATATTTATACAGGCAAACCTTCCATAAGAATGCACGCAAGCAGATGCGCATATCAATTCATTACGATTGGTTAGCACATTGTTTCAGCAAGGTTACATTCAGGTGCGCAGTATAATCAGTTGCGGTTGGCAGGCAATAAGTGACATAAGAAATATATCTATATGGTGATACGGTCGATCCCCATAAAAAAACCGGAGCCTGGGAAGGCTCCGGTTTCTCAGCACCGGGTGGCGGTATCACGACCGCGCACGGGATGTGGGTCAGTCACGCACATAGATGACTTCTACGCCATCATCGTCTTCGTCGTCCCACTCGTCGTCGTCCAGCGATTCATCAAACGCCTTGGAGGCAGCCAGCGCATCGGCTTCAGCCTTGGCCAGCTGGTTCTTGTGGTAGTCGTCCCACTTGAACTCCACCTTCTCGATAGCGTCTTTGGCATCTTCCGCCAGCTGACGGGGCATGGTATCCAGCAGGTCCAGGATGTCGTAGCAGACCTTCTTGGTCCCTTCCTTGCTGATGGCAGTGATGGCGTAGACAGGGCCTTCATGATTGAGGGCAGTCTTGACGCGATCCATCACTTCCTGCGCCTCTTCTTCCAGGATCAGATCCATCTTGTTGAACACCAGCCAGCGCGGCTTGCTCGCCAGTTCCGGGCTGTACTTTTCCAGCTCCCGGACAATGGTCACCGCATTTTCAGCCGGATCAGAACCATCGACCGGGCAGATGTCCACCAGATGGATCAGCACGCGGCAGCGCTCGAGGTGCTTGAGGAAGCGGATACCGAGGCCAGCGCCTTCGGCGGCACCTTCGATCAGACCGGGAATGTCGGCGATGACGAAGGAGCGGGAGTTCTCACCACGCACCACGCCCAGGTTCGGTACCAGGGTGGTAAAGGGGTAATCGGCCACTTTCGGACGGGCCGCGGAGACGGCACGGATGAAGGTGGACTTGCCGGCGTTGGGCAGACCCAGCATGCCGACGTCGGCCAGCAGCAACAGTTCCAGCTTCAGGGTACGCACTTCACCCGGGGTACCGTTGCTCTTCTGGCGCGGTGCCCGGTTGACGGAGCTCTTGAAACGGGTGTTGCCAAGACCATGGAAGCCGCCCTTGGCGACCAGCAGCTTCTGCTCGTGGTGAGTCAGGTCACCCAGCAGTTCGCCGGTGTCTTCATCGCTGGCGCGGGTGCCGACCGGTACGCGCAGGATCCTGTCCTTGCCGCGACGGCCGGTACAGTTGGCGCTCTGGCCATTCTCGCCACGTTCGGCGGCGTGAAAACGCTCGAAACGGTAGTCGATCAGGGTGTTCAGGTTTTCATCGGCAACCAGATATACGTCGCCACCGTCACCGCCGTCACCGCCGTCCGGGCCGCCGTTCGGAATGTACTTCTCACGGCGAAAGCTTACACAACCGTTACCACCGTCACCGGCATCGACTCGAATCTGGACTTCATCAACAAACTTCATAGGTAACCGTCACCTTAATTCGAAAAACCGATACGCAATTATAGTGGTACAGACCCCTGCGGGCGATACGCATCTTGCCAAGCATGCCCTTTCAGAGCCAGGGTCAGCTGCGTGCCGTTTTTTCGTAAACTGCTGCAGAAAAACAAAAGCCCCGCCTGTTGGCGGGGCTTCGGATCCTTGCGGTCCGTAATTACTCAGCAACGATGCTAACGTACTTACGGTTCAGCGGACCTTTAACTTCGAACAGGATTTTACCAGTCGCAGTAGCGAACAGGGTGTGATCCTTGCCCAGACCAACGTTGGTACCGGCGTGGAACTTGGTGCCACGCTGACGAACGATGATGCTGCCAGCCAGAACTGTTTCGCCGCCGAAACGCTTCACGCCCAGGCGTTTAGCTTCTGAATCGCGGCCGTTGCGGGATGAACCGCCAGCTTTTTTGTGTGCCATCTATCGTACTCCTCTAATTAAGCGCTGATGCCAGTGATTTTGACTTCAGTGAACCACTGACGGTGGCCCGCTTGCTTACGGTGGTGCTTACGACGACGGAACTTGACGATAGTCACTTTCTCGCCACGGCCGTGAGCCACAACTTCAGCTACAACCTTGCCACCTTCAACGAAAGGAGCACCTACTTTAAAAGTGTCGCCTGCAGCAACCATCAGCACTTCGTTGAAGTCGATGGTAGCGCCAGTCTCAACGTTCAGCTTTTCCAGACGAACGATTTGACCTTCGGCCACACGGTGTTGTTTTCCGCCGCTTTGGAATACCGCGTACATTTGATTAACTCCGTAAAGGCGTGTCTTTTGCTCAAGGCCAGACACGCGCAAAAACCTATAACAATGGGCCGGCATTCTACGCAAATCGATTTGCTCAGGCAAGGCCAATTTAGCAAAAAGTTTATTTTGTGCGCATATCTGCCGCCGTGAACAAACGCTTAACTGTAACCCATTGTGAAATCGTGTAGAATCCCCGCCATTGCTAAAATCGCAGTCATCACTGCCGTCACGTTACGAGACTTATGGACCAACAGACTATCCGTGCGCTCTGTGCCGCCGACATGACGGCGGTCAATGAACTGATCCTGGCAAGACTCCAGTCCGATGTCAGCCTGATCAACCAGCTGGGTTTCTATATTGTCAGTGCAGGCGGGAAACGGATGCGCCCCATGCTGACCGTCATGGCCGCCCGCGCACTGGGATACGAAGGTGAAGATCACCTGAAACTGGCAGCCATCATCGAATTCATTCATACCTCCACCCTGCTGCACGACGACGTGGTCGACGAATCCGACCTGCGCCGCGGCCGCGAAACCGCCAATGCCCTGTTCGGCAATGCCGCCAGCGTGCTGGTGGGTGACTATCTCTACAGCCGCTCCTTCCAGATGATGAGCGAGCTCTCCAACCTGCGGGTGATGGAGATCCTCTCCGATGCCACCAACACCATCGCCGAAGGGGAAGTGTTGCAGCTGATGAACTGCAACGATCCGGATACCACCGAAGAGAGCTACATGACGGTCATCTACTGCAAGACCGCCAAGCTGTTCGAAGCCGCCACCCGCCTCGCCGCCGTACTGACCCATCAGCCAGATCCCGTCGAGCAGGCGATGACCGACTATGGCAAGTATCTGGGCACTGCCTTCCAGATCATCGACGACGTGATGGACTACTGCTCCCAGAGCGACGAGATGGGCAAGAACGTCGGCGATGACCTGGCCGAAGGCAAACCGACCCTGCCGCTGCTGCGGGCCATGGAAGTAGGTAGCCCGGAAGAGCGCCAGCTGGTGCGCGATGCCATCGAGCACCGCAACGGCATGGAGCACCTCGACCGGATCCTGGCCATCCTCGACCGTACCGGCGCGCTGGAATACTCCCGCATGCGGGCCCGGGAAGAGGCCGACAAGGCTATCGCGGCCCTCGCCATCCTGCCGGACTCCCAGCACAAGCAGGCATTGGCAACACTGGCCCATATGGCGGTCCAGCGCAGCGCCTGATGCTCAGCCGGAAATAAAAAAGAGGCCCTTTGGCCTCTTTTTTATTGTCCGGGAAACACAGCCTTGCTCACTCATCACCATCCTCTATCGCGCCAGCGCCCACAGAATAACGGCCCCGGCCACCACTAGACAGCCGCCGATGCGGCGCAGCTGCTCGGTGGGCTGCTCGCTCAGCAGCCGCAGCATCTGTTGCCAGGCGCGCGGCATCAGCAGCGGTCCCAACCCCTCGAACAGCAACAGTAAGCCCAGCCCCATCAAGATGGATGTCAGCATCACCTCTCCTTTCAATCACCATGTCCACAAGCTGCCGGGATACCGGCAAGCCCCTGACCGCCAAACAAAAGGGCCTGAATAATCAGGCCCTTGAGTATCATTGCGACTCGCTTACTGCTTGCTGCCGTGCGGCGACTTGAGGTAGCGGAAGAACTCGCTGTCCGGCTTGAGGACCATCAGGTCATTGCCACCGGCGAAGCTCTTGCGATAGGCCTCCATGCTGCGCACGAAGCTGAAAAACTCGGGGTCTTTCTTGTAGCTGTCGGCATAGATCTTGGCGGCCTCGGCATCCCCTTCACCACGCAGCTGACGGGCATTACTCTCGGCGTCGGCGATCATCACGGTCACCTTGCGGTCGATGTCGGCACGCAGGATCTCGGCCTGCTCGCGGCCCTGGGAGCGATGCTCACGGGCTACCGCAGTCCGCTCGGCACGCATCCGCTGATAGATGGAGCTGGAGACTTCCACTGGCAGGTTGATCTGCTTGATCCGCACATCCACCACCTTGATGCCGAGCTCGGAGGAGCGCGCCATCTTCATCAGGGCATCTTCCATCACGGTACTGCGCTCACCGGAGACGATGTCCTTGATGGTGCGGTTACCGATCTCGGAACGCAGACCGTTGTTGATCTTGCGCTTGAGCAGGTCTTCGGCCTGGATCTTGTTGCCACCACCGGTCGCCAGGTAGTACTTGGAGAAGTCCTCGATCTTCCACTTCACGTAGGAGTCGATGATGAGGTCCTTCTTCTCGGATGTAACGAAGCGATCCGCCTGGCCTTCAAGGGTCTGGATGCGGGCATCCATCTTGCGAACCTGGTCGATGAGCGGCACCTTGAAGTGCAGGCCCGGCTCGTACAGGCGCGGTTCACCGGAGTCGACCCGCTTCACCTTGCCGAACTGCACGACGATGCCCTTCTGACCTTCATCGACGATGAAGACCGACGAGAAGCAGACCATGGCGGCCACAGCGATGACACCAATAGCTATCTTTTTCATCTATTAGTTTCTCCCTGAGCTGAAACGGTCGCCGCTACGCAGCGGAGTCGGAGTGGAGTTGGCCCCTTCATTGGACGGCGGGGTCTGTTCCACCACCGGCGCACCTGCCGGACGAGCCGGTTGCACTGCGTTCGCCTTGCCGGAAAGCTTGTCGAGCGGCAGATAGATCATGCTGTTGTTGCCAGCCGGCATGTCGACCACCACCTTGTTGGCCTGCTGATACAGCTCTTCCATGGTCTCCAGGTAGATACGATCGCGGGTCAGCTCGGGCGCAGCCTGATACTGGGGCAGCAACTCGTTGAAGCGAGCGACTTCACCCTTGGCCTTCAGCACGATCTGGGACTTGTAGGCTTCAGCCTCCTGCTCCAGACGCTTGACCTGGCCACGGGCCTTCGGTTCCACTTCACGGGCATAGGCTTCGGCTTCACGAATGAAGCGCTGTTCATCTTCCTGGGCGGAGATGGCGTCATCGAAGGCGTCTTTCACCTCTTCCGGCGGACGTGCCGGCAGGAAGTTGACGTCGACGATCTGCAGACCCATGTGATACGGCTCGATGATGCTGTCGATCACCTGCCAGGTCTCCTGGCGCACCTTCTCACGACCGGTGGTCAGCACGTCATCCATCCGGGTGTGGCCCACCACGTAACGCAGGGCGCTGTCGGTGGCCTGGCTCAGGCTCTCGTCGGCGTTGGTAACGCTGAACAGATACTGCTCCGGGTCGACCACGCGATACTGCACGTCCATCTCGACCCGCACCACGTTCTCGTCCTGGGTCAGCATGAAACCGGAAGCCGGCAGGGAGCGGACCGATTCCACGTCCACCGGGATCACCCGGTCGATGAAGGTCGGCTTCCAGCGCAGGCCAGGATCCACGTTGTGGGAGTACTCGCCAAAGCGCAGCACCACGCCCCGCTCGGCTTCACGAATGGTATAGAAGCCGCTGACGACCCACACCACTACCGCCACCACCAAGGCGATGGAGAGGCCAAACTTGCCTACATCGCCACCACCAGACTTGCCGCCACCGAGCAGACCACCAAAACGGCGGCTCACCTTGCGCAGCATCTCGTCCAAATCAGGGGGTCCCTGATTCTTGCCGTTGTTCCCCCAGGGGTCACGGTCTTTGCCGTTGTTACCAGGCTCATTCCAAGCCATCAGCGTCTCCATTAATACATGCGGATGGATATCATCTCTATCGGGCCATCAACCGTTGATGAAGCCAGCAAACATTCATCTCATCGACGAATCAATGCCTGATAAAGCGTTGTAAACTCTCACCTTCTTGTTTCATGAGGCGGTTCCAGTCAGCCAGTTGCAGGCGGACTTCCAACACAAAATCCCCCTCCTCGCTGAAACCTTCCTGCTCGATGCCCTTGAGGCGATAGAGCGCACTGCGCAATCTGGCGGCCGAAGGCGGCAACTGCAGGGTGTGGTGCACCATGGATCCGGCCAGCAATTCAGTCAGGGCCGTAAACAGGTCTGCACATCCTTCCCCGGTCTGGGCTGACAGCCAGACCCGCACCGGGCGCCCCTCTTCGTCACGTTCCAGCCCGACCGGATGTTCACCCAGCTTGTCGATCTTGTTGCAGATCATCAGCTGGGGTCGGTCATCGGCTTCGATCTCGGCCAGCACCTGCTGCACCGACTCGATATTTTCCTGCATCTGCTCATCGGCACAGTCCACCACGTGCAGCAGCAGGTCCGCTTCGCGGGTCTCCTGCAGCGTCGCCTTGAAGGCCGCGACCAGATCATGGGGCAAGTGTCGAATAAATCCAACTGTATCCGCCAGAATCACATCACCCACATCCTGGATCACCAATTTGCGCAGGGTCGGATCCAAGGTTGCGAACAATTGGTCGGCAGCATACGCGCTGGCAGCTGTAAGTTGGTTGAACAAAGTGGACTTTCCGGCGTTGGTGTAACCCACCAGAGAAACGGTCGGCACCTCGTTGCGGTTGCGGGCACGACGCCCCTGCTCCCGCTGCTTGGCCACCTTGTCGAGCCGACGCAAAATCGCCTTGATGCGCTCACGCAACAGGCGACGGTCGGTTTCCAGCTGAGTTTCACCCGGGCCGCGCAGGCCGATCCCGCCCTTCTGACGTTCAAGGTGGGTCCAGCCTCGCACCAGGCGAGTAGAAAGATGGCGTAACTGGGCCAGTTCGACCTGCAACTTGCCTTCGTGGGTACGGGCGCGCTGGGCAAAGATATCGAGGATCAGGCCGGTCCTGTCCACTACCCGGCACTGGAACAGACGCTCCAGGTTGCGCTCCTGGGCAGGGGTCAGGGCATGGTTGAAGATGACGACGTCGGCATCCAGCATCTGGACCTGGGACGCTATCTCTTCAGCCTTGCCGCTGCCGACAAAAAATTTGGCACTGGGCGCACTGCGGATGGTGGTGATCACCCCCAGCGCATTGACCCCGGCCGAGCTCACCAGCATCTTGAGCTCTTCCAGATCCTCCCGCTCACCCTCATCACTGAAGTTGACATGTACCAGAACGGCCTGTTCGCCGGCTTCATAACGGTCAAACAAGCGCTTGCTCCTTGACAGGAATCATGATGAATCTGGGTTGACGAGTCGCCTCGTCCCGGGATATCACGCCTCGGCTTCACCCTGCTCTTCGCCAGCCGCGCCCGGCGCATGCTGGTGGTGGTTGACGGCACGGGCCGGTACCACGGTAGAGATGGCGTGCTTGTAGACCATCTGGCTCACGGTGTTCTTCAGCAAAATGACAAACTGGTCAAACGATTCGATCTGACCCTGCAGTTTGATGCCGTTTACCAAATAGATAGAAACAGGAATCCGCTCACGGCGCAGCGCATTCAAAAACGGGTCTTGGAGAGATTGCCCCTTAGCCATCTTCTTTTCCTTATAGTTTGTTGTTTTTAAACACCGGATATCAATATAACAACCTGATTATACAGGAGTGTCAAGCCACTCCGGCACGGGCGACGACCCTTGCCAGATTGCCAGACTCACCAGATTCCAACCAGGTCACATCAGACCAACCGCGCAACCAGGTCATTTGACGCTTGGCCAACTGGCGGGTGGCAACAATTCCGCGATAGCGCATCTCATCATACTCCACTTCCCCCGCCAGGTAGTCCCACATTTGGCGGTATCCCACGCAGCGGATGGAGGGAAGATCCGGGGTGAGATCGCCCCGTTGGTAGAGTGCCCTGACTTCCTGTTCAAAGCCCCCCTGCAGCATCTTGTCAAAGCGCAGCTCGATGCGCTGGTGCAGCACTGCGCGATCGCTTGGTGCGATGGCAAACTGCAACACCCGATAGGGCAACCCCTCCCCCTGCACCTGGGTCAGCTCGGTGAGGGTCTTGCCGCTGATGCGGTAGACCTCGAGCGCCCGGCTGAGCCGCTGTGGATCATTGGGATGGATGCGGGCACCGGCCACCGGGTCGATGCGCACCAGTTCATCGTGCAGTGCCTGCCAGCCAAGACGGGCCGCCTCTTCCTCGATGCCGGCCCGAATGACGGGGTCGGCGGAAGGCAGCGGAGAGAGCCCCTCCAGCAGCGCCTTGAAATAGAGCATGGTGCCGCCCACCAGCAGCGGAATGCGGCCGCGATCGGCAATCTCTTTCATCTCCCGCAGCGCATCCTTGCAAAAGTCGGCCGCCGAATAGCTCATGGCGGGGTCCAGGATGTCGATCAGCCGGTGCGGCGCCAGCGCCAGCTCGGCGGCACTCGGTTTGGCGGTGCCGATATCCATGCCGCGATAGATGAGCGCAGAATCCACGCTGATGATGTCGCAGGGCAGCGCCTGGCACAGTTCGATGGCGAGATCCGTCTTGCCGGAGGCCGTCGGCCCCATCAGAAAAATTGCAGTCGGCAAGTCAGCCACGTGAAAAACTCCCCTTGCATGGTCGCCACCCGTGCGGCGCACCTGCAAAAAACTGGTTTATGGGTTCAAGAGGGGCATTCCCCCTCAATGGCCATCGGCGAACTCGGCCAGCACGCTCGTCAGCGCCAGCGGGCGCACCATGCGAACGTCTGCCAGTTGGTCACTGAAATCGGCAACAAGTTCCGTCAGCAGGCGGTTGGCCGTGGCAAAATCGTATACTTTTTCGCGACTTATCCCCTGCTCCACCAGCCATTGGCATAGTACTTCAGCCTGCTGGCCGGCATCACTGTCAGATCCGCTCTCGATCAGTTGCAGCAATTCGGGTAATAAGCGCACCAGATCGGTCTGGCGCAGCAACGCCGGCACCCGAGTCAGGATCATGGTGTCGCGTCCGCCGCTTTTCAACTCCAGCCCCATCCGTTTAAGCAAACGATCCTGCTGCTCGACCAGCGCGACCAGGTTTTTCGGCAGCTTGAAGGAGACCGGCAGCAGCAGTGGCTGGGCCGCCAGCCCCTGGCCCCAGGTTTCCAGCAGCCAGTGGCGCAGCAGCAGGCGCTCGGCCCGCACCAGCGACAGCAGGGCCAGCCGATTGTCTCGCTCCAGCAGCAGATAGGCCTGTTCCACCAGGGTCAATGCCCGCCACGTCCCCGCTTTGGCGGGCACGGCAGCGGCAACAGGCGCGGTTTCAGCCTCTGGCAGCGGCGTGCCCTGCACCGCCGGCAAGGTGGTGAGCAGCGATCCCATGCCGCGCATCGCCTCCCGGCTGGGGGGCTCGGGCGGCTGGTAGTTGCTGGCTCGCCCGGCACTGCCCCCTTCCCGCACTTCCCGGGCCGGCGCCCGGTAGTTGTGCTCGGCGCCATACCACTCGGCTCTGGGGGCCTGGCCCGGATACTCGATGGGGGCACTGACCGGCAACTCGACCAGGGTCTCGGCCAGGGGCTCGTCGCTAGCCGCTCCTTGCTGGCGCAGGGCAGTAAACAGCGCCTGGAAGATGAAGTCGTGAATGAGGCGTGCCTGATGAAAGCGCACCTCGTGCTTGGCCGGATGGACGTTGACGTCCACCTGACGCGGATCCAGCTCGATGTAGAGCACGTAGGCCGCGAACCGGTCGGCCGGCAGCAGCTCGTCATAGGCCTGGCGAATGGCGTGGTTGATCAGCTTGTCGCGCATCATGCGGCCGTTGACATAGGTGTATTGCAGATCGTTCTGCGGCCTGGCGCCCTCGGGGGTCGCCAGCCAGCCCCACAGCCGCACGTCGCTGTGCTCGCTCTCCACCGCCAGCGCGTGGTGCATGAAGGGAGAGCCGCACACCGCGGCGAGCCGGCGCTCCTGCTCCGCCACCGTGTTAGCGGCCTTGTACTGGCGCACCACCTTGCCGTTGTGACGCAGGATCAGGGTGACGTCGAAGCGGGAGAGTGCGATGCGGCGCACCAGCTCGTCGATGTGGGCGAATTCGGTCTTTTCGCTGCGCATGAACTTGCGCCGCGCCGGGGTGTTGAAGAAGAGATCCACCACCTCCACCGTGGTGCCCACCGGGTGGGCTGCCGGCTTGACGGTGACGCTCATCTCGCGCCCCTCGGCCTGCGCCTGCCAAGCCTCGCTCTGCTCCGCCGTGCGGGAGGTGAAGGTGAGCCGGGAGACCGAGCTGATGGAGGCGAGCGCCTCACCGCGAAAGCCCAGGCTGTTGATCCCTTCCAGATCGTCGAGAGTCGCCACCTTGGAGGTGGCGTGGCGCGACAGTGCCAGCACCAGTTCATCTTTGGCCACACCACCGCCATTGTCGCGAATACGAATGAGCTTGGCACCGCCCTTGTCGATGTCGATTTCGACCCGGTCGGCACCCGCATCCAGGCTGTTTTCCACCAGCTCCTTGACCACGGAGGAGGGCCGCTCCACCACCTCACCGGCAGCAATCTGGTTGGCCAGAATCGGCGGCAATATACGGATTGGCATCGCTTACTCCTGCTGGTTGAACGGGGTGGCTGTGGCAATCGCCCCGGATGAGAGCCACGCCGCCCTATCACAGCCCACGCTCGTCTGGCTGGCCAGAACATGGGACAAAGAACGGATCGGCATCGCTTACTCCTGATGGTTGAAGGCGCGAGTAATTGGCGGGGGTCGATGACGGCTCGCCGGACCCGCCCCTGCCACTGGCAGGGGCGGGTCCGGCGGCTCATCAAGCGCTATTTTTGCGGAATATAGAGCACCTGCCCTATCTGGATGTCCCGCGACTTGAGCTTGTTGATCTCCACCAGCCGCGCCTGGCTGACCCCGTATTTCTCGGCGAGCCGGGAGAGGCTCTGCCCTCGGGTGACCACATGACGGAGCATGTTGGCCTTGTCGTTGCTCTGCACGCTGGCGACCGGGGCACTCGGCTCCTTGGCCGCCACCACGTAGGGCTTGATCACGCCGGCGCCGGACGAGGATCCGCCGACGCTGCTGACCGGCGCCCCGCCATCGCTGCTGCGATTCGGCTCGGTGGCCGGCATCCGGTTGGTCACCACCTGCTGCACCGGTTGCGCCGCCGGCTTGCTGACGGCGACCGGCTTGCTGGCGGGGGCGGGTCGGCTGACCGCCGCCTGCTTGTTGCTGCCCTGCCCCTTGCCGGTGAGCATGGCTCCCTTGGTCGGATGGGCCCGGTAATAGTTGCGGATCCCCTCAAAGATGGCGCGGGCCAGCTGATCCTGATAGCTGGCGGTGGCCAGCAGCTGCTCTTCGGCGTGGTTGGAGATAAAGCCCGTCTCCACCAGCACGGAGGGGATATCGGGCGCCTTCAGCACCGCCAGACTGGCGTGCTCCGGTGCCTTCTTGTGCAACCTGGCTACCCGGCCCAGCGAGCGCAGGATCTGGCGGCTGACGTCATAACCCTCGGCACGGGACTTGTCCATGGAGAGGTCGAGGAAGGTCTGCGCCAGATAGGGGTTCGGGTCCGATTCGGCCAACACCTTGCCGACGCCCCCCAGCAGCTCGCCCTGCTTCTCCTGTTTCTCCAGCCAGCTACCCATCTCGCGGTTGGCGCGGTTGGTCGACAATACCCAGACGGAGGCGCCGCGCGGGGTCGAGTTGTGGAAGCTGTCGGCGTGCACCGACACCAGCAGGTCGGCCTTGGCCTTGCGGGCAATCTCGGAGCGCTTGTTCAGATCGACGAAGTAGTCACCGCGCCGGGTCAGCACGGCACGCATGCCGGGTTCGCGGTCGATAAGGGCGGCCAGCTTCTGGGAGACCGCCAGGGTCACCCGCTTCTCGTAAGTGCGACGCGGGCCGATGGAGCCCGGGTCTTCGCCGCCGTGGCCCGGGTCAATGGCGATCACCACCCCCTTGCCCTTGCCACCCACCGGCGTGGCTTGCACCGAGGCGGAGGCCTTCTCTTCGTACGGCAGGTCGATCACCAGGCGGTGACCGTAGGGCCCCGCCGGCGCCAGCGGGAACACCACCGGCTTGATGGTGGAGCTGAGATCCAGCACCAGCCGCAGACCGCCCTTCTCCAGCGGCGAGCTCTCGCGGATCTTGCGCACCAGCTCGCTCTTGTTCTCGATGCGGGCCAGATTGGTGACGTTGCTCGCCCCTTTCAGGTCGATCACCAGCCGGTCGGGGCCGGTCAGGGTGAAATAGTTATAATTGGGGGCGCTGCTCATATCGAGCACCACCCGGGTGTTGTCCGGCGACGGCCACACCCGCACGCTCTTGAGCTGATTCGCCCAGGAGGGTAAGGCCAGCAGGGAGAGGGCAATAACAAGGATCAAGCGCACGTAGATGACAACCGTTCCAGAATGGCTTCGCCAATAGCAGTGCGAGCCTCTATCAGGACCTCGCGCTGCTCGTTTGCATAACTCAGGGTAATGTCGAGATCGGGGGCGGGCAGCCAGCCTTCCCCTTTCTCCGGCCACTCCACCAGACAGAGGGTATTGGCGCCGAAGTAGTCACGGATCCCCATGAACTCCAGCTCCTCCGGGTCGGCCAATCGATAGAGATCGAAGTGGTAGAGCTGCCAGTCGGCCAGTTCATAGGGCTCGACCAGGGTATAGGTCGGGCTCTTGACCTTGCCCTCATGCCCCAGCCCCTGTACCCAGCCCCGGGTCAGGGTGGTTTTGCCGGCCCCGAGAGAGCCGTGCAAGAACACCGTGGTTGCCTGCTGGCAGGCGTGGGCCAGTCGGCCACCCAGTGCCACTGTTGCTGCCTCGTCCGGCAGTGTCATCATCAACTGTTTTGCCATGTTCTTCTTTAGCTTGTTATGGTGTCGGGATTTACCAGTCGACGGATAAAGGGCAGCAGGTCTGATGCCAGCATGCCCCGCTCTCCGTCTGCAGCGGCCAGATCGGCCGCTTCCCCGTGGATCACGGCGCCCAGTCGGGTTGCCTCGGCGGCAGACCAGCCCTGGGCCAAAAGGGCGGCGATTATACCAGATAACAGGTCGCCCATGCCGCCACTGGCCATGCCGGGATTGCCCTCGTCGCAAAGCGCCATCCCCTTGCCATCGTGGATCAGCGTCCCCGCCCCCTTGAGCAGCACCACACCGCCGAAACGCTGCTGCAGACGCTGCACCGCGGCAAAACGATCCGCGGCAATCTCGGCAATGGTGCAGCCCAGCAGGCGGGCTGCCTCGCCCGGATGGGGCGTGAGCACCCAATTATCCTGATGACGGGGACATTGCGCCAGCCAATTCAATCCATCGGCATCCAATACCAGTGGCACCTGCTCGTTAACAAAAGACTCAAAATGGCGCCGACCCCACTCATCCTGACCCAGGCCGGGTCCCACCACCCGCACCGAGGCCCAGCTTTCCTCATACCCGCCCTGACTGCCCATCAATTCGGCCTGGTAGAGGCTGGCGGGCAGCTGGTCAGGATGCTGGCACACCCGCACCAGACCGGCACCGGCCCGCAGGCAGGCGCGAGCGGCCAGCACGATGGCCCCCTGCATCCCCGCATTGCCCCCCACCAGCAGCACCTTGCCGTGGGAGCCCTTGTGGGACGAGCGCTGACGTGGCGTCAGCCGAGTGTGCCGGGAGGGATAATCAATGCGCTCGGCGGCCGCCAACCACCCGGGCGGGACGCTGACGCCGAGGGGGTCGCAGTCGAGGTGACCGACACAGTCCACTCCGTCGGCGGTGAGCATGCCCTGCTTGATGCCGATGAAGGTGAGGGTGCGGCTGGCGTGCACCACAGCCCCCATGGCGCAGCCGGTGTCAGCATTGAGGCCAGAGGGGAGATCCACCGATAGTACGGGCACCTGCAAGCCATTGATTGTTGCGACGATCTTTGTCATAAGCGGTGACAGCCGGGTATGGACACCGGTGCCGAGCAGTGCGTCGACCACCAGGTCCGGCGCCGGCAACCGGTCGAGTTCGCCCGCCTCGGCCAACACCACTGTGCCCCCCGTCGCCAGCCACTCGTCGGCAGCCCGCCTGGCATCCCCCGTCAGCTCGGCGGGATCCCTCAGCGCGATCACCTGGGGCTCCAGCCCCAACTGCCTTGCAAGGCGAGCCAATACATAGCCGTCGCCGCCGTTGTTGCCGGGGCCGGTGAAGATCCACCAGCATCGGCTGTGCGGCCAATGGTGGGTGGCGTAGGTGCGCAGTGCCGCCCCGGCACGCTCCATCAGGGTGTAGAGTGCCAGCCCCTCGCGCTCGGCCCACTCCCGCTCCAGGGCACGGATCTGTTCAGCCCGCCACAGTGATTGTGGTAAACTGCGCACCTCTTTCCCGCTGATAGTATCCCCGATGATCTGTACCATGACGGCTCCTGACTCTCATCCATTCATCCGGGCCAGCTGGCACCGGGCACATGATGCAGTATGACGGCAACCGCCATGCCCGTCGGTCAACCTTGGCAACAAGACCCCAGAGATGCGATACAGCATGACAGTACACCTCCATCCCGGTCAGCACCCGGGCAGGCAGACGGCCCCATGACCACCACCGAACTCCATCAACTGGCCCAAGATATCAAGCTCTGGGCGAGCGAGCTAGGATTCGACCAGGCCGGTATCACCGACACGGATCTCACCCTCGAGGAGCCCAGACTGCAGGCCTGGCTCGATGCGGGCCATCACGGCAGCATGGATTACATGGCGCGCCACGGCATGATGCGGGCCCGCCCCCACGAGCTGCTGCCGGGCACCTTGCGGGTGCTGTCGGTGCGGATGAACTATCTGCCGTTCGAGGCAGGCTTTGCAGCTACCCTGCGCGACCCCACCCTCGGCTACATCAGCCGCTATGCCCTGGGTCGCGACTACCACAAGCTGCTGCGCAACCGGCTCAAGCAGCTGGGGGAGCGCATCGAGCAGCGCTGCGAGGCGCTGGGCTGGCGCCCCTTTGTCGACTCGGCCCCCAT
This sequence comes from Aeromonas sp. DNRA1, assembly GCF_963888745.1. Classification (NCBI taxonomy): domain Bacteria; kingdom Pseudomonadati; phylum Pseudomonadota; class Gammaproteobacteria; order Aeromonadales; family Aeromonadaceae; genus Aeromonas; species Aeromonas sp. DNRA1. Next base: position 1,258,719 of record NZ_CAWPKQ010000001.1, read on the forward strand.
TCTGGAGCGGCCGCTGGCGGCCAAGGCTGGCCTTGGCTGGGTAGGCAAACACTCGCTGCTGCTCAACGAGTCGGCGGGCTCCTTCTTCTTTCTGGGGGAGCTGCTGCTCAGCCTGCCGCTACCGCTGGATGCGCCGGTGGAGAAAGAGCAGTGCGGCAAGTGCGTGGCCTGCATCAACATCTGCCCCACCGGCGCCATCATAGCCCCCTACGTGGTGGACGGCCGTCGCTGCATCTCCTATCTCACCATCGAGAACGACGGCCCCATCCCTGAAGAGTTCCGGCCGCTGATGGGCAACCGCATCTATGGCTGTGACGACTGCCAGCTCATCTGCCCCTGGAACCGCTATGCCAACGCCAGCCCGGAGCCCGACTTCAGCCCGCGCCCCAATCTGCATCGCCCGCCGCTGTTGACCTTGTGGGGCTGGAGCGAGAGCGAGTTTCTCAAGCACACCGAAGGCAGCCCCATCCGCCGCATCGGCTATCAGCGCTGGCGCCGCAACCTGGCGGTGGCCCTTGGCAACGGCCCGGCCAGCCCGCAGGTCATGACGGCCCTGCAGCAGGCGCTGGCAGTAGCCGACCCCATGGTGGCCGAACATATCGAATGGGCGCTGGCCACCCTGGCCAAACGCCAGCAGGATGACAACAAAAAGACGCGCTTGCTGATCCGCTGCATCGAAAAAGGTCTGCCGGATCACGCATAGACGATCTGCCCCTTGCCGGATCGAAGCCATTTTTTCATGCTCTGCCGACGGTCGATCGTCGGCACTATAAAAGGAACAAACGGATGCAGATGTTGGGAGTGGATATCGGTGGTTCGGGGATCAAGGGATGCCTGGTCGACACCGCAACGGGCGAGCTGATTGGCGAACGTCACCGACTGGTGACGCCGCAGCCGGCCACCCCGGCCGCCGTGGCTCATACCCTCAAGGCGCTGGTGGAACACTTCGACTGGAAAGGCCCGGTGGGCTGCGGCTTTCCCGCCACCATCCACAACGGCATCGCCAAGAGCGCGGCCAACATCGACAAGAGCTGGATTGAGACCGACGTCGCCCACCTGTTCGCCGACGTGACCGGCCAACCCTGCCACGTGCTGAACGACGCCGATGCGGCCGGTCTGGCCGAGATGCGCTTCGGGACCGGCAAGGATCGCAGCAAGGGGGTGATCATCCTCATCACGGTCGGCACCGGCATCGGCACCGCCGTGTTCGTCAACGGTCAACTGCTACCCAACACCGAGCTGGGTCATCTGATGCTGGAAGGGATGGTGGCCGAGCACTACTGCTCGGACGCGGTGCGCAAACGCGAGGATCTCTCCTGGGGCCGCTGGGGCAAGCGCTTCAACAAGTACCTGGCCCGCCTCGAGTTTCTATTCTCCCCCGACCTCTTCATCCTGGGCGGCGGCAGCGCCGCCAAGCTCGACAAGTTCATCGACAAGATTGAGACCCGGGCCCCGCTGGTGGCGGCCGCCAACCTCAATCAGGCCGGCATCATAGGCGCCGCCCTGCACGCTGCCGAGCTCACCGCCACCCGCCAGTCGGCATGACGCAGTCATGAACAAACAGCAGAGGCCCGGCATTGCCGGGCCTCTGCTGTTTTCAGCGCCCATTTTTCACCGTACTTGTCGCCCGGGGACATGTCACCCGGCCGGCTATTTTCTATAAGTCGTCGAGCCGATGGGCGCCGTGTACCAAGCGGGTCAGGCGGGTCTGCTCCTGCTCGGCCAGGCCGCCGAGCAGCCGCACCGTCTCTTCGGTCGGACACTCCCGGGCCAGATGGCTGAGCTCGCCGATGAGCTTCTCCTCCTGACGGCACACCAGCTGCACTATATCCTGGGTCTGGGCCGTGGCTGGCAGGCTCAGGCGCCGGATCCCGGGCAGCAGATCCTCGCTGAAGCCTCGCTCCAGCCAGGTCTCCTTCACCCCTTCGCCAAGTTCACTCAGGTAGTCATCCAGCTGGCTCTTTGCCGCCTCTTCCCGCTGCTGCAGATAGGCCAGCAGCAGCCGGCTGCGCTCGCCATCCACCTGCGCCATGAGACGCCCGTAACAGAGCCCAAGCTGGTGATGCACCTGCTCCAGATAGAGCAGCAAGTCTTTGATTTGTTGAAATCGCATCAGGTTGCCCTCCTGTATACCGTGCCCTTTAAGTATAAAAAACAGGCAATTGCAATCCAAGCCAAAGCACAGCCCTTGTTGTGCTGCATCAAGCCAGTGGCCAAGAAAGCAGCGATCGATACAAAGTGGAATGATTTGTGCCGACCCGGGGGAGATAAAAGGATGAGCAGGTGAATCCGGCTGGCTGCTAATAAAGGAGGTTGTAAGTGGATATTTACCATGTGATATTCGGCAATTATGCCATACCACCAAATACAATATTGATGTGAGCGAGATCACCGTCGGCGTTAGTCGGCAGGCGGGAATCCTTAGCACTTTTTTAGACGTCTAGATGTATAAACACGCGTTGACACGGCCATCCAGACATCTTAGCATCATCCTCCATGATGGCAGAGCAACCCAGTGAAACCTCTGCCCAATTCACCCGCCTGTAGCGCCCTGTGCTTTAAGGCTGTTAGCACGGAAGAATCCATGATTAAGTTGATCGGTCTCAACAAAGTCTACGGTAAAGGCAGTGATGCCGTGCACGCCCTGCGTGACGTGAGCCTGCATGTGCCGCAAGGCAAAATTTTCGGGGTGATCGGCGCCTCCGGTGCCGGCAAGAGCACCCTCATCCGCTGCGTCAATCTGCTGGAGCGCCCGACGGAAGGTCAAGTCATTGTCGACGGCCAGGATCTGGTCGCCCTGAGCGAACGGGATCTGACCCAGGCTCGTCGCCAGATCGGGATGATTTTCCAGCACTTCAACCTGCTCGCCTCCCGTACCGTCTCTGCCAACATCGCCTTCCCGCTGGAGCTGGCGGGCTGGAGCAAAGAGAGGATCCAGCAACGGGTCGAAGAGCTGCTGGCACTGGTCGGGCTGGAAGCCCGTGCCCACGCCTATCCGTCCGAGCTCTCCGGTGGCCAGAAACAGCGGGTCGCCATCGCCCGGGCGCTGGCGCCGGCCCCCAAGGTACTGCTGTGCGACGAGGCCACCTCGGCCCTCGACCCGCAGACCACCCGCTCGATCCTGACCCTGCTCAAGGAGATCAACGTCAAGCTGGGGCTCACCATCCTGCTCATCACCCACGAGATGGACGTGGTGAAGGGGATCTGTGACGAAGTGGCCATCATCAGCGACGGCCGGCTGATCGAACAGGGTGAAGTGGCCTGGTTCTTCAGCAATGCCAAGACCCAGCTGGCGCGGGATTTCATCCACTCCACCATCCACCTGGAAGTGCCCCAGGAGTATCAGGATCGGATGAGCGCGGAGCGGGTCCCCGGCAGCTATCCGCTGGTGAAGCTCGGCTTTACCGGCAGCACGGTCGACACGCCCCTGATTTCCGAGGCGAGCCGCCGTTTCAACATCGACATCAGCATCCTGAGCGCCGACATCGAATACGCCGGGGGCGTCAAATTCGGCTTCCTGCTGGCAGAGCTGTTCGGGGATGAAGCCCAGTGCGAGGCAACCCAGCAGTTCCTCATCGACAACCATATTCAGCTGGAGGTAATGGGTTATGTCCGAAGCCATGATTAATCTGCTGTTCACGGCCCTGGGCGACACCCTCATCATGGTGTTTGCCTCCGCCCTGTTCGGCTGCCTGCTCGGCCTGCCGCTCGGTGTGGCACTGCACGTGACCAAGGCTGGCCAGATCCTGGCCAACCCGCTGCTCAACCGTACCCTGGGCATGGTGGTCAACGTGGGTCGCTCGGTGCCCTTCATCATCCTGTTGGTCGCCATCATCCCGCTGACCCGGCTGATCGTCGGCACCAGCATCGGCACCATTGCCGCCATCGTGCCGCTGACCGTCGGTTGCATTCCCTTCATCGCTCGCCTGGTGGAAGGGGCCCTGATGGAGGTGCCGGACGGATTGCTGGAAGCGGCCAAGGCCATGGGTGCCAAGCCCCTGCAAATCATCACCAAGGTGCTGCTGCCCGAGGCCCTGCCCGGCATCCTCAACAGCGTCACCATCACCCTCGTCACGCTGGTGAACTACTCCGCCATGGCCGGTGCCATCGGGGGCGGTGGTCTGGGCGATGTGGGTATTCGTTACGGCTATCAGCGCTTCGACCCGACCGTCATGCTGGTAACCGTGGTTATTCTGGTCGTACTGGTTCAACTCATCCAGAGCGCGGGTGAGCGCCTGGTCAACAAATGTGATCATCGTTAATCGTCGATTTCTGACAGGAGGTTTTATGAAATTTGGCATCAAATCCGTTGCGGCAGCCCTGCTGGCCACTCTGGTACTGGCCGGTTGCGGTCAAAAGGAAGAGAACAAGACCCTGAAAGTAGGCGCTATTGCCGGCCCCGAGACCGAGCTGGTTGAAGTGGCCGCCAAAGTGGCCAAGGAGAAATACGGACTGACCGTCGAGGTGGTCAACTTCTCCGACTACGTCACCCCGAACGTGGCACTGAACGATGGCAGCATCGACGTCAACGCCTTCCAGCACAAGCCCTATCTGGATGCCCAGATCCGTGATCGTGGCTTCAAGCTGGTGCCGGTCGGCAACACCTTCGTCTACCCGATCGCCGGTTACTCCAAGAAGATCAAGGCGCTGAGCGAGCTGAAAGATGGCGCCCAGATCGCGGTGCCGAACGATCCGACCAACCTGGGCCGCTCCCTGATCCTGCTGGAGAAGCAAGGTCTGCTGAAGCTCAAAGAGGGCGCCGGTCTGGAAGCGACCGTACTGGACATCGCCAGTAACCCGCGCAACTTCAAGATCGTCGAGCTGGAAGCTGCCCAGCTGCCGCGCTCGCTGGAAGACGTGGACTTGGCCATCATCAACAACACCTTCGCCGGTCAGATTGGCCTGACCCCGACCGAGAACGGTCTGTTTGTTGAGGATAAAGAATCCCCCTACGTCAACCTGATCGTTGCCCGCGACAACAACAAGGATGACGAGAAGGTCAAACAGTTCGTACAGTCTTTCCAGACCGACGACGTCTACAAGAAAGGGCTGGAACTGTTCAAGGGCGGCCTGGTGAAAGGTTGGTAATCACTCACTCGGCAAAAAAGGCCACGCAATGCGTGGCCTTTTTTTTTGCTGCCGTTATCATATCGGCGAGCACGGCAACACGAACATACTCAGCACATGAAAAAATGGTATCTGGCCTACTGCAAGCCAAAAGAAGAGGCCCGCGCCCGCGCCCATCTCGAAGCCCAGGGGATCGAGTCCTACTACCCCATGGTGGAAATTGAAAAACTGCGGCGGGGCAAGCGTGTCCCGGTGCGGGAGCCCATGTTCCCCAACTATCTGTTCATCTACGTGGATCTGGAAGAGGTCACCCCGGTCACCCTGAAGTCGACCCGCGGAATCAGCCGGATCATCCACTTCGGTCGGGAGTGGACCTCCATCAGCAGCCAGCTGGTCTATCAGCTGATGAGCCGGGACGACAGCGACGAGGCCCGCGCCAGCTACGCCAGCCTGCCGACTCAGGGCGACAAGGTGCTAATAGAATCCGGTCCGCTGGCCGGCTTCGAAGCCATCTATCTGGAGCCGGATGGCGAGAAACGGGCGATCCTGCTGGTGAGCCTGCTCAATCAGGAGACCAGCAGCAGCTTCGACAACCAATCCTTCCGTCGGCTGGACTGACGGACGAGAAACACCTGATTCCTGCTGGTAAACCTGCTCAATCAGGAGACCAGCAGCAGCTTCGACAACCAATCCTTCCGTCGGCTGGACTGACGGGCGAGAAACACCTGATTCCTGCTGGTGAGCCCGCTCAACCAGGAGACCAGCAGCGCCGACAACCAGTCCTTCCGTCGGCTGAACTGTCCCGGCAACCAACACCGAACTCCCGCTGACTGGCCAGAACAACCACCTCTTGCGCCAGTCAGGCTAAAAAACGGGGCAGGCCCAGTGGCCTGCCCCGTTTTCATACCCCTTGTCCACCTCAGGCATCCAGCTCGAAGCGGCTGATCACCGCCGTCAAGCGACCGGTATCCTGCGCCAGCCTGGCCACTATCTCCTCCCCCTGCTGGCTACGCTGGCTCGACTGCCGGCTGAGGCTGGCGATCTCCTCCACCGTTCCCGCCACCTCCTGGGCCACCCGTGACTGCTGCTCGGTCGCGGTGGCGATGGCCCCCAGCTGGCCCGACAGATCCTGCACCAGCTGCAGCATGGCATTCAGGGTGCCGGTCACCGAGTCGACGGCGCCGCGCCCCTCTTCCACCAAGCGGGTGCCGCTGCCGACCGTGTTGACGGTCTGGCGGGTCTGCTGCTGGATGCTGGCGATAGTCTGGCTGATCTCCTCGGTGGACTGGCTGGTGCGGCTCGCCAGCAGCCGCACCTCGTCGGCCACCACGGCAAACCCGCGCCCCTGCTCGCCGGCCCGCGCCGCCTCGATGGCGGCATTGAGCGCCAGCAGATTGGTCTGCTCGGCGATGGTGGCGATCACCTCGGTGATGCGTCCTACTTGCTCGCTCTGGCTGCTGAGCAGACCCATCGCCTTGTTCGCCTCGGCAATCATGGCGGCGATCTGCTGCATGGTGGCGGTCATGCGGGCCAGCTCGTGGCCGCCCTGGCGAGTCTGCTGTTCGGCCTGCTGAGCAGCCCGCGCCGCTTCGGCGATATTGCCCGCCACATCCCGGGTACTGACCGACATCTGTTCGATGGCCGCCGCCACCGTATCGACCCGCTGATTCTGACTCGCCAGATCGGTGACGATGGCGCGGGTGGTGCTGCCCACCTCGCCACAGGCCCCGTCCACCTGCCCCACCGCCCCCTGGATCTCCCCCACCAGCTGACGTAGCTGGCCGGACATCTGGTTGATGGAGCCCGTCAGCCCACCCAGCTCATCCTGGCTCTGCACCGGCAGTGGGCGGGCGGGCAGCCGGCCGTTGGCAACCAGATCGGCCCGCAACACCAGGCTGGCGATGTCCCGGGTCAGACGGCGACTGAACAACAGCGCCACCAGGGTACCCAGCACGATCACGGTCAGGGTGGCCAGCAGCAGGGTGCGATTGATGGCCTGACCGGCGCTGGTCATCTTCTGGCCCATGCTTTCGACCTCGGTGCGGGTCTGGGTCACCTGGCCGGCCAGCTGGGTCGCCAGCTGACCGAGAGCCGGCTCAATCTCCGTCGCCATCAGATGGTTGGCCTGATCCCAGTCGGGCGCCTGCCGCTTGCTGATCACCTGCCCCACCAGCTCGGCGAAGGGGGCCGACATCTCCTCGAACAGCGACCAGATCCCCTTCTGCGCCTCGGTAAAGTTGGCCTCCTGCTGCTTCAGCTCGGCCACCCGCTGCTGGTGGAACTGGTAATAATCCTGGTATTTGGTGCGATAGTCCGGATCCCCGGAGATGAGAAAGTCGCGCAGGGCGGAGAGCGCATTGGAGAGGCCGTTGTAGGCATCCCCCACCTGCTTGAGCAGCAGGCGGCGATCGCCGGGCAGCTGATCCTGCGGGGTGGCCACCTCTTCGTTGGCAAAGGACTGCAGCTGATCGAGGGCCGACTCCGCCAGCGGCCCCGCCTCCTGCAGCATCAGGGTATGGGCTGGCAGGTTCTCGTCGGTATGGGCGATGTCCCACACCTTCTGCTGGCTGGTCTTGAAGGCCTTGAGCGAGCGGGTCAGCTCGGCGGTGAACTGCTGATGCTCGATCACCTGCCAGGCCTCCTCCCACTCCTGTTTGAGGCGGGCGGCCTGCGCCGGATCCTTGCCCAGAATGAGATAGGCCCGCAGGGAGGAGATGGTCGCCACCAGCGCCTTCTGGCTGGCCTCATCCCGTTGCAGAGCGGGTAGAGCCTGCTCCAGCAGGGCGCTGCCGGCTTGTCCGATGCGGCCGAGCTGGTGGTAGACGAGGCTGGAAGAGAGGATCACCAGCAGATTGATAAAACAGAAGCTGAGCAGCAACTTGCTTGAAATTTTCATGAACATCCTTGTTTCGTTGCGGGCATCCTGCCCGACATTCACGCTCCGAGCAGCGCCGGTAGCCGTTCACGCCAGGAGTCATGCCATCCCATCAACTCCTCACGCGGCATGGGCCGGGCCGAGAAGAAGCCCTGGCACACGTCGCACCCCAGCCGCGCCAGCAGCCGCCAGGTGAGTTCATCCTCCACCCCTTCGGCGACGGACTTGAGCCCCAGTTTGCGAGCCAGCTCGATGCTTGACTCTATTATGGCCAAGCGGGAGGGGTCCTCAAAGCAGCGATCGACGAAAGAGCGATCCAGCTTGAGCTCGGTGAAGGGTAACAGGGCCAGCTGCTGCATGGAGGAGTAGCCGGTACCGAAGTCGTCGATGGAGAGGCCGAAGCCGTGCATGCGCAGGCGGGTCAGCACCTCCAGCGACTTGCCCAGATCCTTCACGAACGAGCTCTCGGTCACCTCCAGGGTGATGAGCTCGGGGTTGATGCTCCAGCGCTGGCACTGGTTGATCAGGGTATTACACAGATCCCCCTCGATGAGGGAGGTGGTGGAAAGGTTCATCGACAGGTTGAGGGAGAGCCCGGTCTGCTCCCACAGATGGCCATCGCGCAGCGACTTGCTGATGATCACCTCGGTCAGCTGATCGATGAGGCCGTTGTGTTCCGCCAGCGGAATGAAGCGGGCCGGCGAGATGAGGCCGTACTCCGGGTGCTGCCAGCGCGCCAGCGCCTCCATGCCGACCCACTGGCCGGAGCCGAAGCTCACCTTGGGCTGATACCAGGGCAGCAGCTGATCCTGCTCCAGCGCCAGGCTCAACTCGTCCAGGGTCAGGCGGTGGCCGTCCTCCTCCTGGGCTCGCTCCTGCTGCGGGCGCCAGGCGCCGATGAGCTGGCTGATCTGCTGCTGGCTGGAGGGCTTCTCGATGCGCCCCAGCACTTGCAGACCATAGGCGGCACTCATGCGCAGCACGGCCTCGACCACGTCATCTTCCAGCGCGCTGGAGAGGATGATGCCGCCGCGAAAACCACCCAGCGAGAGGCGACGCAGCAGCGCCATGCCATCCATGCCCGGCATGCGCAGATCGCAAAACAGGATGTCGACCTGATGACGCTGACACATGGCCAGCGCCTCCACCCCGTCCTGCGCCTCCAGCAGGGAGCCGTAACCGAGTCCGCGGATCTGGTGCATCAACGCCTTGCGCTGGAACGCGTGGTCTTCCACCACCATGATCACCAACTCATGCTGTGTCTTGTTCATCGAGCCATAATCCAATTTCGCATGTAATTGAGTTCATCAGCGCCAGTACCGTCTGACTCAACTCGGTAAGTTCGTCCAGCTGCTTGAGGCGGGCCGCCGCTTCGAGTCGGGCCGCCTCCTCCGCCAGAGCCTGCTGCCCCACCATGCGGGCAGCCCCCTTGATGCGGTGTGCCGTCTCCACCAGGGCATAGGTGTCCTGCCTGGCCAGTGCCTGCATCATGTCATCACCATCCTGGCGATTGGAATCCAGATACTCCCGCGCCATGCTGCGCGCCACCGCCTCATCGCCAAACAGCGAGATCCAGCACTCCCCCTGCTCACTGGCCGACGGAGCGGGCTGGCCCAGCTCTTGGGTCTGAGGGCTCACCGGCAACCAGCGCATCAACATCTGATGCAGCGTCTCCAGGGTATAGGGTTTGAACAGCATGTCGTTCATGCCGGCTTCCTGCATCTGCAGGCTGGCCTCTTCGGACGTATCGGCCGTCACCCCGATGACGGGAGCCGACACCCCCTGTGCCCGCAGAGCCCGGGTCAGGCTGTAGCCATCCATCACCGGCATGTGGCAGTCGGTCAGCAACAGGGCGAATGCCTGCCCCTGCCAGGTGCGCAGGGCCTTGTCACCATCGTCCACCACCTCGGCATCCACCCCGAGGATCGCCAGCTGGCGAGCCAGCAGCGCACGGTTGATGGGGTGATCGTCGGCCACCAGCACCCGTCCCTGCAATTTGGGGGCATTGGCTTCGACCGGGCTGGTCGCCGCCTCTCCCAGCAACTGGTGACAGGTCTCCAGCAGCAAGTCAGGATAGAGCGGCGACTGCCCCAGCCGCCACCAGGCCCCCGACCCCATGCGGCCGCGCAGGGCCTCCTGCGGGGAAAGCACTATGCCCTTGAGGGCCGAGCGCTGCAAATGTGTCAACCACTCGCTGCCCAGGGCCTGCTCGAGCCAGCTCTCCTCTGCTAATAACAAACCACTCACCGGCTGCTGCCACTGCTGTGGATCCAGACGATGCAGCCTGGCCCCCAGCCGCTGCATTGCGCTCTGCAGGGCCGCATCCTCGCCAAACAGCCACCAATCGTGGCCTGCCAGCGGCGGGGCATCCCACTGACACTCCGCCAACGGGAAGTCGAAGGTGAGCCGGGTACCATGCCCCGGCTTGCTCTCGAGCACCAGCGACCCCCCCATTTTCTGGGCCAGCTGGTGACAGATGGCAAGGCCGAGCCCGGTACCACCGAAGCGTCGGGTTATGTCGGATTCCACCTGCTCGAACGGGGTAAACAGGCGATCCTGCTTCTCCTCGGCAATGCCGATGCCGGTGTCGCTGACCGCGATGGCGAGCCGCTCCTTCTCAAAGCTGACCTGGATACGGATCTCGCCCCGCTCGGTAAACTTGACCGCATTGTTGAGCAGGTTGGAAAGCACCTGCCCCACTCGCACCGCATCGATGCGGGCCTGATCCGGCACCTCCGGCGCCCAATCCAGCGTCACCTTGAGCCCCTTGCCGTGGGCCAGGGTGGCGTGACCGCGGATCACGTCGCAGATGACGGAGGCAAGGCGGCAATCCTGATAGTGCAACTGCAGCTGACCCGCCTCTATCTTGGAGAAATCGAGCACGTCGTTGACCAGATAGAGCAGGTTGTTGGTGGAGGTCACCACGTTGCGCAGCAAATAGCGCTGGTCGTCGTTCAGCTCGCTCATCTGCAGCAGCTCCAGCATGCCGTGCATGCCGGAGATGGGGGTCCTCAGCTCGTGGCTCATGGTGGCCAGGAAGCGGCTGCGCACCTGCATCGCCTGCTCGGCATAGGCGCGCGCCTCCCTCAGATCGTGCTCCTGGTGCTTGAGGGCCGTGATGTCTTGGATCACCCCGTTGAGGATCAGGTGCCCCTCCTCCTGCGGTACGAAACTGCCGCGCACCTGCAGATAGCGGGCCCCCTCCGGCCGCTCCACCCGCACTTCCAGATCGAGCGGGGCCAGGGTCTCGGCATGATTGGCCACCTTGCTGACGAAATCCTGCAGTGCCTCTTCGGTAAATCCGAACACCTCGCCGCCCGACTCGGCCGACAATATCTCCTGCCGGCTGGCTCCCAGGATCTCGCTCGCCCCCTGTGAGGCATAGAGGAAACGCCCCTTGCCGGGCCCGAGCCAGAGGTACTGATAGACGATGCCCGGCATGCTGTCGGTGATCTGGGTGAGCCGGGTCTCCGCCTTGCGGGCCCGCGCCTCGGCCTCCTTGATCCGGGTTACGTCGGTCAGCACCGTCAGTACCCCCAGCATGTCGCCCTTTGGCGAGCGATAGGGACGCTTGGTGTAGATGACGTGGAACATGGCACCATCCTGACGGCGGCTGTTGCCCGCCCCTTCCAGCTGCTCGCCGCTCTGCCATACCCCCGACTCTTCGCGCAGCACCCGCTCCCGCTCTCTGGCCGGCAGGCGGTCCAGATCGTCACCATCGTCCTGGGCCAGATCACCGATAAAGGCATCCCGATACGCCTGGTTGCAGAGGGTGATGCGCTGCTCGCGATCCCGCAGCACCACCATGTTGGGCAGGGAGTTGAGCAGGGTCTGTACGAAGGTCAGCTGCTCGCTTAACTTGTGCTCGGCCAGCTGGCGCTGCACTATCTGGCGGCGCAGGGTCCGGTTCCAGCCCATGAACAGCAACACGCAGAGCAGGAAAGCACCGAGCCCGAAGGAGGCCCAGAGCACGACGGTGGCAGGACTGATGCCGGTCTGGATGGTCAGGGCCAGCCATTTGTGCTCCAGCTTGGTCATCTCTTCCGGCCGGATGGAGAGCAGCACCTTGGTCAGGATCTGCTGCAGCATGGGATCCTGCTGGTGCACCGCCATGGCGACCGGCACCCGCAGCTCGTTGCCGGAGAACACCACCTGATAACGGTTGTTGAACCCCTTTTGCAGCGCCCGTTCGAGGGTGGTCATGCTCATCAGCACGTAGTCGACCTGATGCCCATCCAGCAGCGGCAGCAACTGGGTGTCGCTGCTTACCGTCAGTGGATGAGCTCCAACCTCGCTGAGCACCAGCTCCTCCACCGAGCCACCGACGATCCCCACCCGCCGCCCCTTGAGATCGTTGAGGTTGTCCAGCTCCTCGCTCCCCTGTCTGGCGGCGATCACCCGATGGATGAAGGCGTAGTCAGGAGTAAACAAGGAGTATTGACGCCGCTCGGCGGTTGGTGTGATCGCCGGGATAAAGTCCAGCTTGCGCGCCTGGAACAGCGCCTGGGTCTCGGTCCAGCTGCTGGTAGGCACCAGGGTAAACTTCAGGCCGGAGCGCAGGCTCACCAGCTTGAGCATGTCGGCGATGAACCCCTTGAGTTGGCCATTGCCGTCGATCTCGCTCACCGCCGGCCAGTCCGGCGCCACCCCGAAACGCAAGCTCGGATGCTGCGCCAACCAGTCGAGCTCGCTCTGGTTGAACACGATCTGACGGGGGCCGTTGGCCAGTTCGTAATCGACGATTCCGCCGGTTTCCAGAATGCGGCGCCGCTCATCGAGAGGTATGTCGTTGAGGGCCAGCTCAAGCAGGCCGAGCAGCCCCTGGTTGCTGGGCCCAACCGCCATGGCCAGCGAGGTGTCCGTCACCCACTCCGGGGTGATCACCTTGAGCCCGGCCTGCTGCTGCAGGCGTTGCAGACGAACCAGAGCAGGCAGATCGGAGAGATAGGCATCCGCCAGCCCCTTCTTTACCATGAAAACCGCTTCGTCACTGCTGTCGGCCTCAGCCAGCTGCTCCATACCCAACAGCTTCAACTCTTCGCAGGAGCTGAAGCCATGCTCGCACACCCAGCGCAGTTTGCGGGCGTTCGGCAGATCCAGGCTGCCGTTGTCACGGGCCAGCAGGATGCCGCGCGGCAGAGTCATCAGATCCGAAGTAAAAAGCATTTTTTTCTGGCGCGAGTTGCTCGGCGTCACCCCGATCAGCATGTCCACCTCGCCATCGAGCAGGGCCTGCTGAGCCCCCGCATAGTAGGGATAGGTCTTGTAGCGGACGGCAAGCCCCAGCCGGCCGGCAATCAGGGTGGCAAAATCGTCGAGCGGGCCGCTGAAACCACCCCGGCTATTGGCGTAGATATAGGGCGGCCAGGCCACCGACGGCATGCCGACCACCAGGTCGCTGCGCGAGGCGAGCCACAACCGCTCCGCCAGCCCCAGCTGATCCTTGTCCAGGCGGGTTTCTGCCGCGGTGGCAAGGCTCCAGCCGGCAAGCCAGCACAGCAAGATGGCGCGATAGCAGAGACGCAACATGGGTGACTCCTGAACAGATCGGAGAGCGATCATAGGGATTTTGGCAAAATGTGCGAATAGAAATTCGTAGTAGAACTCGTCCGGATACGAAAGACGGCAGGCTCACGCCTGCCGTCTTCTAGCAAGAAGGGGGCCAGGCCCCACATCATCAGGTTATTCGGTTCCCGAGCCGGAAGCCGGTTTGATATTCTCGCTCACGGATGTGGGCGATCTGCACATTTTGCCCTTCCAGACCGATGTCCTTGAGCAGAGCAGGTGACAGATGCAGGTAGCTGACACGACGCTCCAACCGGGTAATCCGTTTCTGGACCAGGGTTTCGACAGTGCGCAGCAGGGTCAGTTCGATAGACATAGTGTTCTCCAGTTGAACGTGCGGTTCCCCCGGAGAGAAGAGATCACCCTGCGGGACAACCGCGGGTGATGAAAAAGCAGGTGTTACCTGTTTCCTCCACGCGGCAGAAAAAGAGCACGAGTTTTCGCGCTGCTGATGCAGCGGTCGAACGCAACGTTTAGCATTGAATGTTGCATATCCGTCTCCTTACCGAGTGAAAGTTGAACAAGTTGCCACAGTCTAAAAAAAGACCGAATTTTATACAAGAACCTCACCCCCCATATGGGGAGGTGAGTCATCTATCAATACTCATCTGGCACAGGCAACCCCATGCTGCTTCGGCTCAGATCCCGGACAACAGCCGGAACTCCTCCAGCGCATAGGTATCCGTCATACCGCTCACGTAGTCGAGCAGCAGCCGCACCCGGTAGTACCACTCCTGCTCGCTCTCCTTTTCGAAACGGGGATCCCGGCTCGCCACCGCCAGCCGGTATGCCTTGAGATGACGGGCTGACAGTCGATGAAACAGCCGGCGGGCGAAGAACAGCTCGCTGCCCCCCTGCCCGGTCAGCAGCCGCTCGAACTGCACGGCCGGCAGCGCCAGCAGGCAGGCATAGGTGGAGAGCACGCCGCGCAGGGCGGCATAACCCTCCAGCTCCAGCGCCTCCACCTCTCGGCGCATGAATACCAGCTCGCGAGCCACCTGTTTGAGGGTATCGAGCACCCGCGCCGCCGGTGCCTGGCCGTGCAGCAGGGCCTGGGGATAGGCGCCGCTCAAGATCTGCGGGTGTTCACTCACATAGGTGTGAGCGGCCAGTTCCACCAGATCCCGGGTCAGCTGCTGGCGAAAGTGGGGGAAAAAGCCCCTGCCCGAAGCGGCAGCCTCCGCCAGCAAGCCGGCCATGTAGGCACCGTCATCGGCCAGCCGCAGCGCCTGCTGCAGCTCGCTCAGGCTGAGGATGCGCCGATCCACCGCATCTTCGAGGTCGGCGATACAGTAGGAGATGTCGTCGGCCGCTTCCATGATGTAGACCAGCGGATGGCGGCAGCCGGGCGCCAATCCCAGGCTCTGGCCGAGGGCACGATAGAGGGGTTGTTCGCTGAAGAAGATGCCGCGCTTGCTGGCCCAGCCGTGATGTTGACCGCCGTGCAGGGGTTGCTGCGGGTACTTGCACAGTGCCGCCAGCTGTCCCAGGGTCAGGTTCAGCTCGTGCAGGCTGTGCACCAGCCGCAGACTCTGGGCATTGCCGTCAAACACCAGCAGATCCTGGCGAAGCGTTGCCCACTGCGGGCTGGGGTTGCTGCCAAGGGCCTCGGCAAACAACCCATCCAGCGCCTGCGCCAGCCACTGGCTCATCACCTGCTCGCCAAAGTGACCGAACGGCGGGTTGCCGACGTCGTGCAACAGGCAGGACATCTCCACCAGATTGATGAAGGCCCCCTCGCACACCGACCCCGCCGGCAGGGCCGCCAGAATGCGGCGGCTGATCTGGCGGCCGGTCTCCTGCACCTCCAGCGAATGGGTGAGACGGCTGCGCACCGAGGCCTTCACGTCGAGCGGAAAGACCTGGGTCTTCTGCTGCAGCCGGCGCACCGGCGCCGCCTGCACGATGCGGGCGCGGTCCTGTTCGGTCGCTTCCAGCAGATCTTCGTCACCCCAGCGATGGATGCGCTCAGGGGTAATCAAACGGCTATACATGTTGCGGCTCCTTGCCTGCGGCTCGCGTCTACGAGAGCAGCCAGCGCTTCAAGCGGGCGATGTCACCCGGGCATTCACGGCGCAGCGACTCTATCCAGTCCTCCACGTTCTCCCACCAGGCGGGATGATCCGGACTCTGGATAAGCTGAGCCAGCTGCTGCAGCCGGCGCAGACCGATGGAGCCGGCTGCCCCTTTTATCTTGTGCGCCTCCTCCACCACGCCGGCCTGATCCCGGGCAATCATGTTGGAGTCGAGCACCGCCATGTAGTCGGGCATCATCTTCTCGAACAGCTCGACGCTGGAGATCAGCACCTGCTTGCCCACGGTATCGGCATAATCGGTGAGGAAGGGCAAGTCCAGCAGCGCATCCTGACCGTCCGCATCCGCCTGTTCGTCCGCCTCATCCTCGGCCAGATCGGCAAACAGGTGGCCAATCACCTCTCGTACCGCCTTCGAACCAAGCGGCTTGTTGATCACATCCTGCATGCCGTGATCCCGGTAGTACTGGCGATCGCCGGTGGCGTTGGCGGTGAGTGCCACCATGGGCGGCAGGCTGTCGCCGTAGCGGGCGAGCAGTTGCTCCGCCACATCGAAGCCGGTCATGTCCGGCAGCTGGATATCCAGCAGGATCAGATCAAAATCGTCGGGATTGGCCATGGCCAGCGCCTGGGCACCGTCCCGCGCAACCTTGACCTCATGACCCAGCTTGTTGAGCAGGGCGCAGGCCACGGTCACGTTGAGCTCGACGTCCTCCACCAGCAGGATATCGAGGCAGGGCATCTCGGGCTCGGCCGCGGGCGTCTGAGCGGCGACGCAGTCCACCTCCAGCTCAGCGGTGAAGCAGGCGCCCTCGCCCGGGTCGCTGTCCACGTAGAGCTGGCCGCCCATCGCCTGCACCAGCTGACGGGAGACCGCCAGCCCGATGCCGGTGCCGGTGGCGTGCTTCTTGCCCTGCACCTGATAGTACATGGCGAAGATCTTCTCCTGCTGGGCACGGGGAATGCCGACCCCGGTATCTTCCACCTCGAAGTGCAGCGCCAGCTTGCCCGGCGTGTCGGCCGGGTGGGTGAGGCAGCGCACCGTCACCCCCCCCTCGTCGGTAAACTTGACCGCATTGCCCACCAGATTCCACAACACCTGGCGCAACCGGGTCCCGTCCGCCATCACGAACTGCGGCACGTCGCCATCCCGGTCGAAATGCAGATAGAGCCCCTTCTGCTCCGCCTGGATGCGCGACAGCGTCTCCAGCTCGTCGAGGAAGGCAGGCAGGTCGATGGGGGTCGGGGCGATTTCCAGCCGGCGCCGGTCCAGCTTGTCGAGATCGATGATGTCATTGAAGATGTTGCCGAGCGTCACCGCGCTCAGGTGAATGGTCTTGAGCTGCTGGTGCTGCTTGGGATCGAGCGGCGTATCCATCAGCATCCGGCTCAAGCCTACAATGCCGTTGAGCGGGGTGCGCAGCTCGTGGCTGATAGTGGAGATGAAGGTGGTCTTGTCGCGGCTCGCCTTCTCCAGCTTGTCCTGATACTGCTTGCGCTCGGTGATGTCGCGACCAAAACCGAGCAGGCCGAGCCGCTTGCCGAAACGATCGAAGAAAGGCACCTTGCGCAGCTCGAAGTAGGCCTTGCGACCGTCGGGGTACTCCAGCCACTGCTCATAGGTGAGCGGCTCGTTCTGGGCGAAGACCTGCTTGTCGGTCTCCACCACCTTGCTGGCGATGTCGTGCTTGTAGACATCGAACGGGGTCAAGCCGATGAGCTCCGCCTCCACCTTGCCGGTGAGCTCTTCCATGGCGCGATTGCAGCCGGAGAACTGCTCGTCTTCGTTGCGGTAATAGACCAGATCGGGGGAGCAGTCGATGAAGGAGCGCAGCAGGGCGGTGCGCTCCCCCAGATGCAGTTGGGCCTTCTCGCGCTGGAATACCTCGTTCTCCAGATCCTCGATGGCCTGCTGACGCAGGGTCTCGGCCCGGTTGGTCTCGGCGATCTGGGCGTTGAGGCGGCTGATGTTCTCCTGCAGCTGGCTGTTGAGCTCGAGATCCCGCTCGCGCATGTCCTGCAGTTTACGCACCATGCGGGTCAGCCGCTGGCGGGAATCCTCCAGCTGATCCACCACGATGGAGAGAAAATAGACGGCCCAGGGGGTCACCAGCAGGCCGAAGAAGACCGAGCGCACCAGGTCGACGATGTCCACGGTGCCGCGCAGGAACAGGGTGACCCCCATCTGGATCGAAACGGCCAGCACTATGATGCCGGTGGCCAGGAACATGCTGAAGCGCACCAGTCCCAGCTTGGTCATCAGGTCGACGTAATATTGCGCCCAGGATTTGATTTGTTTCATCTTATTGTTTTCTCCCCGATATTCGCCGAACAGAATACCAGCACGGCGCGCCGAACTCTTGTGCCGTCGCACGATAAATTATCGGTTAACCTCATCCTTCTGCTGGGGTAGCATGCCGGAGTCAATTCGGTCAGCCCGGGTTAAGCCTGGCTGGCTATAATATTCGGCCGTTCAATTCAACCAACTGATATTTCAGGAGTCTCATCGATGCGTAATCTCACCCTGCTGAGTCTTGGCCTGCTGGCAGCCAATGCCGCCCACGCCGATCTGGGCGAGATCCCCAAGCAGTCCGGCTGGTCCGGCTTCCTGCTGGGCGGGGTCAACGCCGTCAGCTACAAGTCCAACTTCTATGCCGGCGATGACAACCACAGTCGCATCAATGACCTCGGCTCACCCGACAGCGAGAGCGGCCTGACGCCGCTGCTCAACGCCGATATCCGCTACACCTTTGCCGATACCCGTACCCAGATCTTCCTCGGCAACCTGATCCAGGACGCGGTGCGCTTCGACTTCACCCAGCAGCTCGGCCTGCGCCAGGAGATGGGTGACAAGGGCATAGTCGCCACCTCGCTGGTGTTCAACGTCATGCCGGTCGAGCTGTGGAGCGATCCTTTCGCCACCGGGGTGGATCGCAGCTCCACCGATGTGAAATCAAAAGGGGCGCGTTTTGCCTGGGACAAGATCTGGGGCAGCAACTTCTACGGCAACCTGACCACCCGGGAGGTGGACATGGATGAGGAGCGCAGCGGCCAGCAGTATGACCAGAGCCACGGCACCCACTACGCCGACATGCTGGATCGCAACGGCAAGATGCACGACATGGAACTCTCCTACCAGTGGCACTTTGGCGGCAACCAGCTGCTGGAGCCGGCCATCGTCTACAAGCAGGCTCGCCTTGACGGCAGCGCCGAGAGTTTCAAGAACACTGGCCTTAAGCTGACCTATGCCAAGCGCGGCCCCCAGTGGTCCTTCGTCAGCAACCTCTATACCGGCAAGCGCAAGTATGACGAGGCAAACCCCATCTTCGGCCAGCGTGCCGATGCCGACGAATTCGCCATCAACGGCACCTTCTTCTGGCACAACCTGTTTGGCGTCAACGCCCTCGCCGCCACCTTCACCGCCGCCTATGCCAGCGCCGACTCGGACATCAACTTCTACGACAGCCAGTCCACCCGTTTCAGCACGGGTCTGCTCTACAACTTCTAAACCTGACCCGCATCAACAAACGAGGCCACCCCATGGGTGGCCTCGTTATTTGCAACGGCCTATGCGGTCATCAGATCCCGAGCGAGTCGAGCAGATCGTCGTGATCGTTGGCCACCGGGGCGGCAGCCGGAGCAGGCTGGGCAGCCTCGCGCTTGGTCTGGGCGATCAGGGCATCCGGATCCAGCTCCTCCTGATCCATGCCATCGTTGTGGATGCGGATGAACTCGGTCTTGTCCATCGCCAGCTCCAGATAGAAGATGTTGTTGCGGGCGGTGAAGAAGGTGACCCGGCGCGACTCCGGGCTGTCGAGGTTGGTATCGACGCTCAGCATTACCTGCTTGTTGAGGGCCAGCATCTTCGGCTGGTTCTGGGTGATGTGGGTCTGCAGATCCCGGCCGACCTTCACGGTGAAGCTGCCGACGATCTGGTTCATCAGCTCGCCCATGACGTTGCTCACCTCGTCTGAGGTGTGGGAGATGGCGAGATCTTCCTTGGAGAGCCCCATGCTGAGCATGTAGCTCTCGTACAGCTCCATGGCGGCGGAGGCGGAGAAGTTGATCACCACCAGGCCGGAGAAGCCGCCGTCAAACAGCACGAAGCAGCCGATATCCGGCTTGAGGCAGGTCTTGCTGATCCGCTGCACCATGCCGGAGAAACGCACCTGACTCTGGGTTGCCGCACTCAATACATCCGTGACCGAATGGCACAGGCTCAGCAGCACGTCCTCTGTGGTCAATACGGTATCGTTGTCGGCTCTTGTCACTATCATGGGACCTTCCTGAACATCGAAAATGGGCTTATCTATACCATAACTCTAACAGATAGCGCGGCTTGGGCTTCGAAATAGCGAGCCGCCTCTCAGTTGATTCAATTGTCAGTGCCAAGCGGGCTGAATCCGGTCAGATTGGCCAGCTTGAGGCGCCAGCTGGCCGCCTCTGCCAATAATGCTGCTTCCTCATAGGGCACGGAGGGGTGAGCCCCCCAGATGGGACCGGGCCAGGCCTTGTCGGTACTGAAACGGGCGACATGATGCAGATGCAGCTGGGGCACCAGATTGCCGAGCGCCGCCACGTTGATCTTGTCCGGCCGCAGCGCCTGCTCCATCAGGGTGGCGACCGCGCAGGACTCCTCCATCAGCTGCTGCTGCTGCGCCGGTGCCAGGTGGTGAATTTCCCGCAGATTGGCCACTCTCGGCACCAAGATGAGCCAGGGGTACTGGCTGTCCTTGGCCAGCAGGACGCGGCAAAGGGGCAGATCGCCGAGCAGACGGGTATCTGCCTGCAGACGGCTGTGCAGTTCAAACATGAAGACCTCGTTGACGTAAGGTGGGCGCGATGCACGATGAGAGCACCCACGTTACTGCAACGGGCCGCAAACTTAAAGTCGCGGCACGGCCCAGCTGACAAAGCGCTTGCGAAGCGCGGGGTCGGCCTTGAGGAAGAGTTGCTGCAACTGCCCCTCCAGCGCGCTGGCCGCCGCCACCGGTTCAACCGCAGCAGCGGTTGCCGTGACGGGCACGACCGTGCTCAATGCCGCCTTGCCGCCGCTCTGGTTGTATTCGGCGAGTTTGGCCCGCCAATCCATGCCAATCAGCATGCCGCTGGTGACCAGCACATCCTGCTGGCTGGCAATGCTCTGGCCACCGGCCTGCAAGCCCATGACGGGAGACTCGGCATACTGCGCCATGCCCCGCTCATCGGTCGGCAAGTTGGCTACCAGCCGTACCTGCTGCTGACTGGCTTGATAACGTAACACCTGCGGCGCGGAGCGCAGCTGGCGGTCATTCTCGCTGCTGCTGCGACTCGGGATCACCCCTTCATAACGCACCAGCAACTGCTGCTCCCCATCCGGCAGGGTGGCGTGCTGCTCGTCGTGCAGCGTGCCCGCACTCACCGCCAGGATCTGGAAATCCGCCGGCACCGTCACCTCGACGGCCGCCCAAGCCGCACTGCCCAGCACCATCTTCATGCCCAGCGCTGCCCACAGCAGCGATACCCCACGCCCGTACCGATAACCCATCATATTTGCTCATCTTCCTGTTCGCGTTGATGGGCGCAGGCTAGCAGCCGAAGATGACAGAAAAATAACGAGGGCTCAGAGCAGGTAGTGAGGGCGCTCGGCAAACCACTGGGCCAACACCTGCTTGAACAGCCGGATCTTGCGCGGTACCCGCCGCTGCTGGGCGTGCAGGACGTGCAGCGGGTGCAACCCGGTCTGCCACTCCGCCAGCACGGTGACCAGCTCCCCCTGCGCCAGCCAGGGCTCCACCAGCATCAGCGGACACTTGGCGTAACCCATGCCGGCCCGCGCCAGCTGCAGCACGGTACTGTAGTGGTTGGCCCGCACCTTGCCCTGTACCAGGATATGCGCCTCCTCCTCCCCCTTGCGAAAGTGCCACTGTTCCCAGGCCGGGTTGTGGCCCTGCAGCAGACAGGGCCGTCCGCCCAGCTCATAAGGGGTAGCGGGGATCCCCTCCCGCGCCAGCAGGGCGGGGCTTGCCACCACCACGTCCTTGAGCCTGCCGAGCGGCAGGGCCACCAGGTTGTCGGGAATGCTGCTCATGGCGCGCAGGGCGATGTCGTGCTCCCCCTGGCTCATGTCGATCATGGCGTTGGTGAAGTTCAATTCGACCTGGACGCCGGGACAGAGCTCGGCAAAGCGGGCCAGTAGATCGTTCACCATGCGATCACCGGTACTGACCGGGCAGGTGAAGCGCAGCCGGCCGCCATCCTCCTCGGTCAGGGCCTGGATATCCTGCTCCGCCTGGCGCGCCAGCGCGAAGATCTCGCCGGCCTGCTGATAGAGGGTCCGGCCCGCTTCGGTGAGGCTGAGTCGGCGAGTGGTACGCTGCAACAGCTGGGCATTGAGGGTCGATTCCAGCGAGCTGACGTGACGACTCAGCATCCCCTTGCTCACCCCCAGGCTGTCGGCTGCGGCCGAGAAACTGCCCTTTTGCACCACCTCATAAAAACTGGCCAGGTGGGAGATGTCCATTCATTAGCTCCAATATGGAAACAATGCGTTTATTTTACGCGCTTTTTCTCCCTTTTCATCGCGCTAGAATCAACACATCCCAACCAGGAGTGAAACAGATGAAGATTGTGATTGTGGGTGCCTCCGGCACCGTCGGCTCCGCCGTCAGTGAGTTGCTTGCCAAAGACCACCAGGTGATCCGGGTCGGTCACAGCCAGGGGGACGCCACGGTCGACATGCGCGATCCCGCCTCCATCAAGGCGCTGTTCGCCAAGCTGGGCCAGTTCGATGCGCTGGTGGTGGCCAGCGGCAGCGTGGCCTTCAACGCTCTCGCCGAGATGACCGACGAGCAGTGGCAGGTGGGACTTCAGAGCAAGCTGATGGGCCAGATCAACCTGACCCGGGCCGCCATCCCCCACCTAAACGACAAGGGCTCCATCACCCTGATCAGCGGCATCCTGAGCGAGGAGCCCATCAACTGGGGGGCGAGCGCGACCACCATCAACGGCGCCATCGATCACTTCGTCAAAGCGGCGGCCTGCGAGCTGCCGCGGGGTCTGCGCATCAACGTGGTGAGCCCGACCGTGCTGACGGAGTCGATGGATAAATACGCCAGCTTCTTCCCAGGCTTCGTCCCCGTGCCCGCCGCCAGGGTGGCGCAGGCCTACCAGAAGTCGGTACTGGGGGTGCAGACCGGCCAGGTGTTCAGGGTCAACGGCTGATCGCCGCCCTTCTGCCACCCAGCCGGCACGGCAACAAAAACGGCCCCATGATGGGGCCCGTTCCATTGCTGCCAGCATGCCGGCTTGAAGTTGGCTGATGGCAAACGTTTGTTTTTGCGGCAACAAAAAAGGCGGTGTGCCTCAGTCGATCAGCCCGTACTGCGCGCGCAGCACTTCGATGATCTCCTGCTTCGGATTGGCGCTGCGTACCAGCGGCTGACCGATGATCTTCTCGGCAATCCCCACATAGGTGTTGGAGATGTCCATCATCACCTCGGTCGGCAACTTGTTGTCGCGGGCCAGGGCAAAGCGCTCGGGCATGCGGTGCTTGTTGAGCAGGATGTCCGGATCCGGGAAGTGGTTGAGCAGCCACTGGCGAAAACCCTCTTTCGACTTCTCGACGATCTGGCCGTCGCGCAGGGCGGCGCCATCCCAGATGCGGGAGCTGTCGGGGGTACCCACTTCATCCATGTAAATCAGCTTCTCGTTGCCGGCGGCGTCATTGACGTAGCCAAACTCGAACTTGGTGTCGACGAAGATCTGATCCAGCTCGGCCAGCGCGTCACTAATGACGTTGAAGCCTTCCTTGAGCAGCACTTCGTAGCGGTCGATGTCGGCTGGCTTGCTGAAGTTGAAGCCCTGGTAGTGGCGTTCGATGTCGGCACGGGAGACGTTGACGTCGTCGGCTTCCGGCACGCCGTCCAGCCCGGTCAGCACGCCCTTGGTGGAGGGGGTGATGAGGATCTCGGGCAGCTTCTGATCCTTCTTCAGTCCTTCCGGCAGGGTGATGCCGCAGAACTCGCGCTCGCCATCCTTGTAGGCACGCCACATGGAGCCGGTGATGTACTGGCGGGCAATCGCCTCGATCATCACGGGGCGGGCTTTTTGCACGATCCAGACGAAGGGATGAGGAATGTCCAGGATGTGGCTGTCGGCCAGCCCCTTCTCCTTGAACAGCTTGAACCAGTGGCTGGAGATGGCGTTGAGCGCAGCCCCTTTGCCCGGCACGCCGTTGAGCCCGTCCACGCCCTGCCAGATGCAGTCGAAGGCCGAGATCCGGTCACTGATCACCATGATGGCGAGCGGCGCATCTGCCGGCACGTCGTAACCCTTCTCGCGGATGAGGCGGGCACTGTCTGCGGCGGTCAGCCAGTAGACGCTGCGCACCTTGCCGGAATGGACGGGTTTATCGGTACGGATCGGCAAATCGTCGTTCACCGCCAATACTTGATCTGCAAGACTCATGGTAAGTAACACTTCCTGTTTGTGGGGGGTTTACATAACAAAACAGGGGCACAAGGCCCCTGTTTCTATTCTGTTTTTGCAGCTTGGTCAGCCAGACCCTTGGCGAATGCCTCGGACAGACTGATGTACATCTGGGAGATGACACCGGACGACACGGGCTTCTTGTCCTTGTCGAACAGGGTGATGGAGGTCTTGCCCCCCGCCATCTCGCCAAGCTGGAAGCGATACTTGTCTTCGTCCAGCTTGAACGGCTCGCTGCCCTTGGCCTTCCAGAATTCGCTGCCCGGCTCGTCGTACTCCACGTCGATCCAGCCCAGCGACTGCTGGGTATCCTTGATGGTGAAACCGTAGGCCGGCAGCACCTGATTGAGACGACGCCACACCTGGTCAAACGAGCCATCGGCGACCCAGGCGCTCAGCTCGTTGTTGTCCAGACCCAGTTCCAGCCCCATGCCATCGTTGGCCTTGTGCTGTTCGCGGGACTTGAGCTGCTTGTCGTAGTAGAGCGAGAACTGGTTGAGGGCCCGGGTCGCGTAACGCTGGGCATCCGCCGGGGTCAGCTCCTTGCTGGTCTCGCCATCGACGGTCTCTTCATGATCCAGCACCCGTACCGACATGTTGACGGCGTGGCGCTGAGGATCGTTGCGCAGGGTGAACTGGTAGCGCTGGCGAATGACGAAGTCATCGTCCTCTTCACTCCAGCCGTCGAGCGCCTTGGTGTTGTCAAACCAGCCGGTCTGCAGCACGCCGGCCTGCTGGTCCAGCTTCTCGGTGGTGACCTTGTACTGGGCGAGGAAGTTCATCAGGAAGGCCCAAGTATCGCGCTCCACGCTCTGGGAGGTGCTGAGGGCGTAGAAGGCCATGGTGGGTTCGCCAGCATTGGCCACCACCTGGCTGCCCGGTACTACGGTCAGCAGCTGGGCGGGTGGGCGCACGTCAACCTTGGCACCCAGCGCACCGTCACGGCTGCTCTCAGGCAGGGCCGGAATGTCGAAACTGCTGTTAAAGGCGGGGGTATTCAACCCGGCCGGCACCAGAAACGCACGGCCTTCAAGGCGGGCATCCTCGTACTCGAAACCACGGTTGGCCATCTTGCGTTCCTGGGGTGAGCTACAGGCTGCCAGCACGGCAACGGTCGCCACACTCAGCACCAGGCGCACTGCATTTCCCTTTCCATTTGCTTTAAACACTCGCCATCAACTCCGCAGTCGTCAGTGCTTGCGCCATCGCCTGTTCGCCCTCGGGGGTGAGGTCGGTGAGCGGCAGACGCAAGGTGGCCGTCGCAATCAATCCCAGCTGGGCACAGGCCCACTTCACCGGGATAGGACTCGGTTCGCAGAACAAAGTCTGATGCAACGGCATCAATCGATTGTTGATGTCGTGCGCTCGTCCGGCATCACCGGCCAGCGCAGCACGACACATGTCGGCCATCTGGGCCGCTGCAATATTGGTGGTGACCGAAATGACTCCGTCCCCGCCTTGCAGCATGAAATCACATCCACTGGCATCATCGCCACTATAAAGCGCGAATTGTGCGCCGCACAGCTCGCGCAGCAGCGGCGTACGGCTCAGATCCCCGGTCGCCTCTTTCAGGCCTATGATGCCGGGCACCTTGGCCAGTCTGGCTACCGTCTCAGGTTTGAGATCGCAACCGGTACGACCGGGCACATTATAAAGAATTTGGGGCAGACCACTAGCCTCGGCGATCGCACAATAGTGACGATAGAGGCCTTCCTGGGTGGGTTTGTTGTAATAGGGGGTGACCGAGAGACCCGCCACCACGCCGGTTTCGGCGAAGCGCTTGGCCAGGGCGATGGCATGGGCGGTATTGTTGGAGCCGCAGCCGGCGATGACCGGAATGCGTCCGGCGGCCAGCGCCACGGTTTTCTCCACGACGGCGATGTGCTCCTGCTCGCTCAGGGTCACCGACTCCCCCGTGGTCCCGACCGCCACGATGGCGCTGGTCCCGGCGCTGACATGATAGTCGACCAGAGTGGCCAGACTGACCCAATCGACTTCGCCTGAAGCCAGCATGGGGGTAACGAGGGCAACAATACTACCGCGCAACATGGATATTTCTCCCGATTTTCAGGGGCGTTATGGTAAAGCTGCCCCCTTGGAAAAACAAGGGAGGCCAGGGGCAAGCCGTGTTACCATCCGGCAAAAACCGCACTGCGCGAGCCGCGGTGGAACACGCCAGACGCTGGTCGTGACACCCCGATACCGTGCTCGTTGCAACGAGATTCTCAACAAGGTTGCCATGCAGGATCGCTGGCAGTGGCCCATGGCCAGCCCGTTCGGGCTATGCCACTGCATCCACATTCGCAACCCGCTAATGGACGAGAGAAGATTTATGACTCATTACCTGGTCGTAACGGCCATCGGCACGGACAGGCCTGGCATCGTCAATGAGGTCACCCGCCACGTCAGTGGGTGTGGCTGCAACATTGTCGACAGCCGTCTTGGCATCTTCGGCAATGAATTCACCTTCATCATGCTGCTGTCCGGTGACTGGAACAGCCTGATGCAGCTCGAGATAAGCCTGCCCCTGCGCAGCCAGGAGTGGGACCTCATCACCATGATGAAGCGCACCGAACGCCACCAGTCGCTGCAATACGACATCAGCGCCAATGCCGAGATCCTGATCCGGGACCAGCCGGGCATCGTAAGCCAGTGCACCCAGTTCTTCAGCGATCACGGCTGGGACATCCAGGCCATGCAGACCATCACCCTGGAACAGCAGCCGTTCAACCTGCTCAAGGCCAGCTTTCAGCTCAATCTGGCCAAACAGGGAGAGGCGGCCGGCTCGCAGACGGCCTTCGCCGGATTCTGTCGTGAACTGGGCGCAGAATCGTTCGAATTCATCGTCAATCACAAACACGCCTGACGGCTCATCCAAGGAGATCCCATGCAACCTTTATCCGCTGGCAGCCTGGCCCCCGATTTTTCCCTGTCCGATCAGGACGGCAACCAGGTACGCCTTGCCGACCTGCGCGGCAAAAAAGTGCTCATCTACTTCTATCCCAAGGCGATGACCCCTGGCTGCACCACCCAGGCCTGCGGCCTGCGCGACGTCAACGCCGAGCTGGCCGCCCTCAATGTGGTGGTGCTCGGCATCAGCCCGGATCCGGCCAAGCGGCTGAAAAAATTCGAGGAGCGCGACAACCTGAACTTCCGCCTGCTGGCCGATGAAGATCATGCGGTGGCCGATGCGTTTGGCGTCTGGGGCCCGAAGAAGTTCATGGGCAAGGAGTATGACGGTATCCACCGGCTGAGCTTCCTCATCGACGAAGAGGGCAAAATTGCCCACCGTTTCGACAAGTTCAAGACCAGCGATCACCATCAGGTGGTGCTCGACCTGCTCAAGGGCTGACCCCCAGATACCGGTACTGCCTATATGGAAAGGGCCTGCAAGCGCAGGCCCTTTTTCTATTCGCATGTCGTTGCCTGCCTCGCGTTGCGGGCTGGAGGCTCGATGCCCGGTCCTTCGGCTCGCCTGCCAGGAAAATGACTGGCGGCGACGTTCTCGTTTGTCATGAAGGCGCCGGCTTGCATCCACGATGGGATGCCTTGGTGACGGGTCTTTCGGCACAGGCCAAATGACGCCCTTATTGTTGCGCCAGCGAGCCAGAAAGCAAGCCGCCTGCCGTTACATTTAATTAACCAGCCGGGGCCGACGTTGATTTCCCGCCCCGCTATCTCGCCAACCTCCCCTGCCAGATCAAAAAATTCATCTTATATATGGGTTAACGTGGCCCCAGTTTCATTTTCCAGTGAGAAAAGCCCATGAACATGAGCCACACCGAACGTCTGATCCTGAGCAACCAGTACGAGATCCTGGCCAAACTCAATCCGGAGAAGGCGGCGTTTTACCAACGGGCCAGCACCATCATCGAGCGCGGCTACTGCCTGCAGATCCTCGAACTGGAGAAGAGCTTCGGCCATCTGGATCTGGCCACCTGCCAAGAGGTGATCGACACCCTGGAACTGCACCATGCACTGGCCATCTCCTGGGGCAACCTGGAAGCGGCCGATCAGGGCGAAATCAATGCCAGCCGGCTGGAGTTCAACGGCTATAGCCGCAGCCAGGAGCGGGAGCTGGCCGATTACGTCTGCTTCCTGCTGGAGGTGGACAAGCGCTTCCCCGAGCTCAAGTGCCCGTGTGACGAGCTCTCCAGCGATATCGCCATGCGCGACAAGTACCAGCGCATGCTGGCGGTCTGGCGCCAGTGCCCGCGTCAGTACAAGCTCTCCATTCAGGAGATCCGCAAGGTTCTGGCAGCCTGATAGACATGAAAAAGGCGCCGCGAGGCGCCTTGGTCCGAGTCATGGGCCACAGGCCTCACTCGTAGAGGAAGGATTTGTCCAGCTGCTTGAAGGCGGCGTTGAGGGTATCGGCCAGCTCTTCGTATCGGGGCTGGGCCACCAGCTGGCGACGACCGCCCTGCTCGTTCATCTTGCCGTTGATCTCGCGATACCAGCTGGCAAGGGAGGGTGGCAGCCGGGTATCGGCACGCTGACCGAGCCAGTAGTAACCCTGCAGCGGCAGGCTGAGCAGAAACAGCACCGAGGTCATGACCGAAGGCCAGTAATGCAGCTCGCCGAACTGGAACTGCAGCATGACGCTGAGCACCGCCAGCGCCGGAATGACCTTGAGGGCGAACTCGGTGGCCTTGATCACCCGATTCTCCGGGAACATGGAATTAAGCTCGGGACGGCGGGGCCAAAGGGTCATATAATGACGGCCTTGCTGTAACTTAGTTCCAAAAATGTTCATGCTCATGCTACCTCCGAGCTCTTTTTGAACGTATTAACGGCAAAACCACGACAATATTTGATGCGCAATAACAAAGGTTGAGGATGACTTTGTTATTTTTCAACAATCGGGTTATCCTTTGTACGCCCAATTTTTGCGCCAACGGCCTGCCGTTGCGCTGTCAGGGACGTCTGGATTTCGGGTCTTGTATCACTATACAAGGGGCAAGCAACAGATTGCCAACCCTCATAAGGATAAGTTGAAAGTTTTTGGACACGGCTCGTCCAACGCATCCTCCTACACAACCCAATCTGCGATAGGATTTATTCATGAGTAAGCTGGTTCTTGTTCTTAACTGTGGCAGCTCGTCCCTGAAGTTTGCTGTCATTGACGCAACCACCGGTGATGACCTGCTGTCCGGCCTGGCCGAGTGCTTCAACCTCGACGACGCCCGCATCAAGTGGAAACTGAACGGTGAGAAAGGCAGTGCCGATCTGGGCGCCGGTGCCGCTCACCAGGAAGCGCTGGACTACATCGTCAACAAGATCCTGCCGCTCAACCCGGAGCTGTCCAAGAACCTGATCGCCATCGGCCACCGTGTGGTACACGGCGGTGAGCGCTTCACCTCCTCCGTGCGCATCTGCGACGACGTCATCGCCGGCATCGAAGCCGCCGTACCGTACGCGCCGCTGCACAACCCGGCTCACCTGATCGGTATCCGTGAAGCCCGTCGCGTGTTCCCGGCGCTGGCCGAGAAGAACGTTGCCGTGTTCGACACCGCGTTCCACCAGAGCATGCCGGAAGAAGCCTTCCTGTACGCCCTGCCGTACAAGCTCTACAAAGAGAACGGCATCCGTCGCTACGGCGCCCACGGCACCAGCCACTACTACATCAGCCTGGAAGCCGCCAAGCAGCTAAACAAGCCGGTGGAAGAGCTGAACATCATCAACTGCCACCTGGGCAACGGCGGTTCCGTCTGCGCCATCAAGAACGGCAAATCCGTCGACACCTCCATGGGCCTGACCCCGCTGGAAGGCCTGGTGATGGGTACCCGTTCCGGTGACATCGATCCGGCCATCATCTTCTTCCTGCACGACAAACTGGGCATGAGCGTGGCCGACATCAACACCATGCTGACCAAAGAGTCCGGCCTGCAGGGTCTGACCGAAGTCACTTCCGACTGCCGTTTCGTTGAAGACAACTACGACAGCAAAGAAGAAGCCAAGCGTGCCATGGACGTTTACTGCTATCGCCTGGCCAAGTACATCGGCGCCTACGCCGCCGCCATGGACGGTCGTCTGGACGCCGTGGTCTTCACCGGTGGTATCGGTGAAAACTCCGCCCCGATCCGTGAAATCACCCTGAACAAGCTGGGTCTGCTGGGCTTCGACGTCGATCACGACGCCAACCTGAAGGCTCGTTTCGGCAAGGGTGGCGAGATCACCAAGGCTGGTTCCACCAAAGCCCTGGTTATCCCGACCAACGAAGAGTGGGTCATCGCCCACGACGCGCTGGAACTGGTTGGCGCATAATTTCGCTGTAGAGCAAGGCCGCCCAAGGGCGGCCTTTTCCTGATCCCAAAAATGAACAAGGGGTATAAAGTGGCACGCACTATTATGCTTATCCCGGTCGGCACTGGTGTCGGCGTAACTTCCGTGAGTCTTGGCGTTGTTCGCGCCATGGAGCGTCACGGTGTCAATGTCAGCTTCTTCAAACCGGTCGCTCAGCCGCGTCCGGGTGAAACCGGTACCGAGCGCTCCACCGCCGTGATCCGCGCCGCTGCCAACATCAACCCGCCCGAGCCGTTCGCCCTCTCCTACGCCGAGAACATGATCACCTCCAGCAACACCGACATTCTGCTGGAAGAGATCGTGGCTCGCTTCGAAGAGCACGTGAAGGCCAGCGGTGCCGAAGTGCTGGTCATCGAAGGTATGGTACCGACCGACAAGCAGCCGTTTGCCAACAAGCTGAACTACGACGTCGCCAAGGCGCTGGACGCCGACATGGTGTTCGTGACCCATCCGGGCAACGACTCCAGCCAGAAGCTGAAAGAGCGTATCGAGCTGGCCTGCTCCAACTTCGGTGGCGTCAACAACCCCCGTATCGTTGGTTGCGTCATCAACAAGGTGGGTGCACCGGTTGACGAGCATGGCGTGACCCGCCCCGACCTGACCGAGATGTTCGAGGCCCACCACCACACCTCCGACGCCGCCCATAACCTGGAAGTGCTGCAGGTATTTGGCAAGAGCCCGCTGCGCATCCTCGGCTGCATCCCCTGGAATACCCAGCTGATCGCCCCGCGCGCCAAGGATCTCGCCAAGCACCTGGCCGCCAAGATCCTGCACAAGGGTGAGCTGGACAGCCGTCGCCTGCAGACCGTGACCTTCTGTGCCCGCTCCATCCACAACATGATCGAGCACTTCCGCCCGGGCAGCCTGCTGGTCACTTCCGGCGACCGTTCCGACGTCATCGTCTCCGCCTGCCTGTCCGCCATGAACGGCGTCAAGCTGGGTGCCCTGCTGCTGACCGGCAACTACCATCCGGAACCGCAGGTGATGGCACTGTGCCAACAGGCCATGGCCACCGGCCTGCCGATCATGATCACCGGCACCAACACCTGGCAGACCGCCGTCAGCCTGCAAAACTTCAACGTCGACATTCCGGAAGATGACCGCGAGCGGATCGAGCTGGTGCAGGACTATGTGGCCGGCCACATCGACAAGCACTGGATCGAGTCTCTCTCCGCCAAGTCCACCCGTTCCCGTCGCCTGAGCCCGCCGGCTTTCCGCTACCAGCTGACCGAACTGGCCCGTCAGGCCAACAAGCGCGTCGTGCTGCCGGAAGGGGAAGAGCCGCGGACCATCAAGGCTGCCGCCATCTGTGCCGAGCGTGGCATCGCCCGTCCGGTCCTGCTGGGCAACCCGGAAGAGATCCGTCGCGTTGCCGAACAGCAGGGCGTGGTACTGACCGACCGCGTCGAGA
The DNA here is from genome assembly GCF_963888745.1 of Aeromonas sp. DNRA1. Taxonomy (NCBI): domain Bacteria; kingdom Pseudomonadati; phylum Pseudomonadota; class Gammaproteobacteria; order Aeromonadales; family Aeromonadaceae; genus Aeromonas; species Aeromonas sp. DNRA1. Next base: position 1,290,445 of record NZ_CAWPKQ010000001.1, read on the forward strand.
TCATCGATCCGGTTGCCGTGCGCGAGCGCTATGTGGCTCGTCTGGTCGAACTGCGCAAGAACAAGGGCATGACCGAAGTGGTTGCCCGCGAGCAGCTGGAAGACAACGTGGTACTGGGTACCATGATGCTGGAGCGCAATGAAGTTGACGGCCTGGTATCCGGCGCAGTGCATACCACTGCCAACACCATCCGTCCGCCGATGCAGATCATCAAGACCGCTCCGGGCTCTTCCCTGATCTCCTCCATCTTCTTCATGCTGCTGCCGGACCAGGTACTGGTCTACGGTGACTGCGCGATCAACCCGGATCCCACTGCCGAGCAGCTGGCCGAGATCGCCATCCAGTCCGCCGACTCCGCTGCCGCCTTCGGCATCGAGCCGCGCGTCGCCATGATCTCCTACTCCACCGGCACCTCCGGCGCCGGCGCCGATGTAGAGAAAGTGCGTGAAGCCACCGAGCTGGCCAAGGCCAAGCGTCCCGACCTCATCATCGATGGCCCGCTGCAGTACGATGCGGCCATCATGGAGAACGTGGCCAAGTCCAAGGCACCGAACTCACCGGTTGCCGGTAAAGCCACCGTGTTCGTGTTCCCGGACCTGAACACCGGCAACACCACCTACAAGGCGGTACAGCGCTCTGCGGATCTGGTCTCCATCGGCCCGATGCTGCAAGGCATGCGCAAGCCGGTCAACGACCTGTCCCGTGGCGCCCTGGTGGACGACATCGTCTACACCATCGCCCTGACCGGTATCCAGGCAGCCCAGGCCGAGTAATCGACCGAGCTTATCCCTGTTGAAAAACCCGCCGCAAGGCGGGTTTTTTTATGGCTGACGGGCAGATGTTGATCCGCGAGATCAAATCAGGATCCAGCACGGATCCCGTCTTCTCGTTCAGAGGCCAGCCCGGCAAGGGCGGCGAGATAAGCAAACGCTCACACCCGCCAGAGGCGATTGCACAATTGCGCCCCAGCCGAGATCAGATCCAAATACTTCTTTAAGATCAGCACACTAACGTCAGACACACCGCTAATCTACAGACTTTTCCACAGCTTTTGTGGATAGTTTACCGATCATTTGAAAGAAAATGACAGACTCGGCCGCGCTTTGCGCCCATGAAAAAGGGGCTCCGAGGAGCCCCTTTGGACAACAAACCCGCCAGCCACCGGCTCAGGGACGCAGGGATTTGTCGGCACGGGAGATACCGCAGACGCCGGAACGCACCACTTCGATGATCTCGTTGGTCTGAGCCGCCGTCTTGATGAAGGCATCCAGCTTGTCGCTGGTGCCTACCAGCTGCACCGTGTAGAGCTCGGGAGTGACGTCGACGATCTGGCCGCGGAAGATATCCGCCAGCCGTTTCAGCTCGTCACGACCACCACCGGCGGCGCGCGCCTTGACCAGCGCGATCTCCCGCTCGATGTGCTCACCCTCGCTCAAGTCGCATACCTTGAGCACGTCCACCAGCTTGTGCAACTGCTTCTGGATCTGCTCCAGCACCCGCTCGTCACCCATGGTGACGATGGTCATTCGCGACAGGGTGGGATCCTCGGTGGGGGCAACCGTCAGGGTCTCGATGTTGTAGCCGCGCTGGGAGAAGAGGCCCACCACCCGGCTCAGGGCGCCGGATTCGTTTTCCAGCAGTACTGAAATGATGTGTCTCATCAGGTTCTCTCCGTCTTGCTCAACCACATCTCGTCCATGGCGCCGAACTTTATCTGCATCGGATAAACGTGCTCATCCGGGTCCACCGAGATATCCATGAACACCAGCCGATCCTTCATGGCAAAGGCCTTCTCCATGGCGCTCTCCAGCTCGGCCGGATCGCTCACCGCGATGCCGACATGGCCATAGGCTTCCGCCAGTTTGACGAAGTCCGGCAGCGACTCCATGTAGGAGTGGCTGTGGCGACCACCGTAAAACATCTTCTGCCACTGCTTGACCATGCCCAGCGCCCGGTTGTTGATGGAGATGATCTTGATGGGCACCCCGTACTGCATGCAGGTGGAGAGCTCCTGAATGTTCATCTGCACCGAACCGTCGCCGGTGACGCAGCAGACCACCGCATCCGGGTTGGCAAACTGGGCGCCCATGGCGGCCGGAATGCCGAACCCCATGGTGCCGAGGCCGCCGGAGTTGATCCACTGGCGCGGCTTGGCAAACGGGTAGTAGAGGGCGGCAAACATCTGGTGCTGGCCCACGTCGGAAGCCACGAACGCCTCCCCCTTGGTCACCTTGTAGAGGGTCTCGATCACCTGCTGCGGCTTGATCAGGGTGGGGTGGGTCTCGTAGGCCAGGCAGTTGCGTGAGCGCCACTGGCCGATCTGGCTCCACCAGTCCGCCAGTACCTGCTTGTCGTTGTCGAAACCACACTCGCGGATCACTTCCAGCATCTGCTCCAGCACGGTTTCCACCGAGCCGACGATGGGCACATGGGCCTGCACCGTCTTGGAGATGGAGGTGGGATCGATGTCGATGTGGACTATGGTGGCATTGGGGCAGAACTTGGCCACGTTGTTGGTGACGCGATCATCGAAGCGGGCACCCACGGCGAAGATCAGATCCGCGTTGTGCATGGTCTTGTTCGCTTCGAAGGTGCCGTGCATCCCCAGCATGCCGATGAATTGCGGATGGGTGCCGGAGAAGGCCCCCAGCCCCATCAGGGTGGTAGTCACCGGCAGGTTCAACAGCTCCGCCAGCTTGGTCACCAGGTGATCCGCATTGGCATTGATGGCGCCGCCACCGACGTACATCACCGGGCGCTCGGCCTCCACCAGCAGCTTGGCGGCGCGCTTGATCTGCCCCTTGTGGCCCGACTTGGTCGGATTGTAGGAACGCAGGGACACCATCTCGGGATACTGATAGGGAAACTTCTCTTTCGGGTTCTGCACGTCTTTGGGCAGATCCACCACCACCGGCCCCGGGCGGCCGCTGGCAGCAATGTAGTAGGCCTTCTTGATGGCGTCGGGAATGTCGCTGGCCTTCTTGCACAGGAAGCTGTGCTTCACCACCGGGCGGGAGATGCCGATCATGTCGGTCTCCTGGAATGCATCCTCCCCGATCATGCTGGTCGGCACCTGGCCGGACAGGATCACCAGGGGGATGGAGTCCATGTAGGCAGTCGCGATCCCCGTAATGCAGTTGGTGGCGCCAGGACCCGAGGTCACCAGCACAGTGCCCACCTTGCCGGTGGAGCGGGCGTAACCGTCCGCCATGTGCACCGCGGCCTGCTCGTGCCGCACCAGGACATGCTCCATCTTGCCGTTTTCAAAGAGAGCGTCATAGATGTCGAGCACTGAGCCACCAGGGTAGCCGAAAACGTGCTCAACTCCCTGATCTTCCAGCGCTCTAACCACCATCTGGGCGCCTGATAACATCTCCATGATAAAGCCCTCCAGGCTTTGCTCCGTTAAGCGAAAGCTATCGGCAGTCCGCTGCTTCCCGGCACCGCCGGTCCGTGCATTGTTGTTGTCTGAATACGGACCCGGCGAGTTCGGCGCTGTCGATAGTAGAAAAATAGGTTTTTTCCATCATTCACCCGAAAAGCGGGTGAAAAACCAACTTAACCCGCTTGTGAACGCTTGTCCACGGCTTTGTCTGACCAGAACAGTCATAAATTTCAAACAGCTATTAACATTCAGTGACTTGAGAAAAAGGGTGGGGACAATGCGGGGAAGTTGGGGGAATGACCAGCGGATCATGCTGCCACGGCCGCCCTGGATGGAAAAAATAAGCCCACCGCATAGGTGGGCTCGCAGCCTGGCAGGGGATCAATGATCCTCTTCCGGCTCCGCCAGCCAGATCTGCTGATCCGGATCCGTCTCCTCGCAGACCGAGATACTGACCCCCATGTCCAGCAGCTCGTGCAGGGTGAGATTGTCCGCCAGATTCATGGTGTCGCCGTTTTCATTGGTAAAGCGCATGGTGTCCGTCCTCTCCTTGGTGGGATCCCTCTCAGTCTAGTCAAAGGCGCTCACTTGCGATAACCAACTGCTGTTTAGCGGGCTGCCCCCCTCCAGCTCGCTCAGCCGATCACACACCTCTTCCGGGAACAAGGTGCGAGCCCACAGCCGGCGAGAGAGCGCCGGCACGCTCTCCTGCGCTCCGTCCGCCAGCCAACCCGCCAGCTCATTGGCAACATCTGGGTAGATAATCTGGCCAGGGGCGGCGGCATCCAGCCAGGCCCGCACCGCGTTGGCATCGAGCGCATCCATCAGACGGGCCAGCCCCATCAGCTCCAGGGTCTTGCTGTTGGTCAACTGCTCGAACTGGCCCCCCAGCGGCTTGACCAGCAGCTTCTTGCCTAGGGAGAGCGCCTCCGAGGCGAGCTCGAAGCCACCGTTGGTGATGACCCCGCGACAGCCGGCCAGCATCTGCTTGAACCCCTCCCTGGCCTGCGGTTCGAACGCTATGTTGCGCCACTGGCTGGCGCTGCGAATGGCCGGATGAAAGCAGACGAAGCGTTGCTGGTTGAAGCGCGACAGCAGGGCAGCGATCGCCTCGGTCTGCTCAAACGGCAGGTAGACCAGGATCTGCTGATTGTCGGGTGCAGGCGGGATGGCGTCTATGATGGGCGGCAGCAAGGGCTGACCGAAGTGGAACCAGTGCAACCCGAGCGCCTGGCGTACCGGCGCGAAGTGACGCATCAGCTGACGGTTGAAGCCGCTCTCCCCCCAGCGCGGAATGGGCCAGTCGAAGCTCGCCTGGTGGCTGATGGTGAGACTCGGCTTGCCCCAGCGGCGGGCGGCGTGGGCACTGATCGGCTCGAAATCGCTGATGACGAGATCGTAGTCGCGGCAGTCGAGTGCCCGCATGTCGCGCCAGAAGCGCAGCGGCGAGAGCCCCTTGAGGGTTCGCCAGCCCGAAATGGCCCCCTCGTGGCTGACGAAGGTGATGCCGGGAAAGGCACGATAATCGCCGAATTCAGCCATTTCGAAGTAACCGTCCGCAGGGCGACCGCTGAACAGATAGTCCACCTCCAGACCACGGGCTCGCAGCGCCCGCGCCAGGGTACGACTGCGGCTGATGTGACCGTTGCCGGTGCCCTGTACCCCGAACAGGATCCTCATCATTGGCCCCAACTGAGCGCCAGCAGGGCGCAGCCACCGCCGAGCAGGGCGCCGGCCACCAGATCGCTCAGATAGTGCACCCCGAGCAGCAGACGGGACGCCCCCACCAGCGCGGCCCAGACAAACAGCAAGGGGGCCCACAGCGGGAAGCTGGCGGCCAGCACGGTTGCCATCAGAAAGGCGGCGGCGGTATGACCGGAGGGCAGGCTGTAGCGATCGGAAGGGGTAATGAAGACCGGCAACCCCGCCGGGCGCTGGCGCTTGAGCAGGTTTTTCAGCAGCAGGTAGAGCGGCAGCTCGAAGGCGAAGGCGAGCAGCGCCAGCTTCACCAGCTCGCGCTCGGCCTCCCCCTGCCACCAGAGCAGGGCCGCCAGCACGGCGTAAAGGGGGCCATCACCGGTCCGGGAGATGAGCCGGCTGATCCTGGCTTGTGGCCGGTTGTAGGCGTGCAGCAGGCAGATACGGCACACCTGCAGGTCCCATTGCTGGATCTTGTTCATAACCCCTCCTTCCCTGAAGTCTTGAAGCAGACTAGGGCGACGGGGTGACACTTGGTTGAACGTGGGATAACAGATTTATGAAAAAAGGGCCGAATGGCCCTTTTTGCTGTCCAGGTGGCAAATGATCAGTTCAGAGTGCCGCGCAGACCGTTTTCCATCAGACGGCAGTTGTGATCCGCCAAGCGGGCCATGAAGTGTTCATCCACGGTCAGGCCGAACACCTGCTCGTAGAGATCCTTCATCACGAACGGCTGCCACATCATGCTGAGGAAGGAGATCTTCAGCATCTCGGGATCCAGGTTGTCACCCAGTTCGCCGTTGTTCTTCATGGACTCCAGCAAGGCATCAAACTGGGGCAGCTGGCGTTCCAGCAGGCGGTTCAGCACAAAATCCCGACCTGGGCTCTTCTCGGTCGATAATGCGCTGGAGATGGCGGAGGTCAGCTCGCTGTTGGGCGCCATCACCTGATAGTAGGTGTTGAGCAGATCGTTGAGGCTGCGGTTGCCGGCCTCATCGTGCCAGGCTTGATCCAGCGGCTCGGCCACATCGCCCAGCACCGCCTTGTAGAGACCCTCTTTGCTGCCGAAGTAGTAGTGGATCATCGCCAGATTGGAGCCGGCCAGCTCGGCGATCTCACGGGTCGTCACCTTGCTGTAGGGGGTGTTGAGAAAACGCTCACGGGCGGCAGAGAGCAACTTGTCACGAATGTCAGAACGTCCGACCGGACGACCAGGTCTACGTTTTTCCATTTAATACCTCAGATAATTCAGCAAAAACTGACAAGTCGATCTGATTGCACAGATGATCGAGTACAGCAGGAATGACCAGATAATCGTGCAAGGGCCGAATATGGGACAAGTAAATTTGCACTCCTTTACAATCCGATTAAATAAACCAGCGAAATGAACCGGGTCTGCGCGGTTGACACAGCATAAAAATCTCGATATTGGTAAAAGCGTTATCGACTGGAAGGATTGATTCATCATGCGTATTGCCGCTCGGCTACTACTAATCTCCCTAATCGCGACCAGTCGCGCGGGATCCTTGTAGCCGGGCTCAGGCATAGCCGGAATTTACAAAAACCCGTGCACCCTGCACGGGTTTTTTTATGCCAACGCAGGATGCACGTCACCGAACTTAGGAAGAGGGAAGTCACATGTCAGATCGGGTCATCATATTCGACACCACCCTGCGCGATGGTGAGCAGGCTCTGGCGGCCAGCTTGACGGTCAAGGAGAAGCTGCAGATCGCCCAGGCGCTGGAGCGGCTCGGTGTCGACGTCATGGAGGTGGGGTTCCCGGTCTCCTCCCCCGGCGACTTTCAATCGGTGCAGACCATCGCCCGCCACATCAAGCAGAGCCGGGTCTGTGCCCTCGCCCGCGCCCTGCCCAAGGACATCGACGCCGCCGGCGAAGCCCTGCGGGTCGCCGAAGCCTTTCGCATCCACACCTTCATCTCCACCTCCTCCATCCACGTCGAGAGCAAGCTGAAGAAGAGCTTCGAAGACGTGCTGGAGATGGGGGTCAGCGCCATCAAGCATGCCCGCCGCTACACCGACGACGTGGAGTTCTCCTGCGAGGATGCGGGCCGCACCCCGATAGACAACCTGTGCCGCATGGTGGAGGCCGCCATCAAGGCCGGTGCCCGCACCATCAATATTCCCGATACCGTCGGCTACACGGTACCGACCGAGTTCTCCGGCATCATCCAGACCCTGTTCAACCGGGTACCCAACATCGATCAGGCCATCATCTCGGTGCACTGCCACGACGATCTGGGCCTCTCGGTGGCCAACTCCATCGGCGCCGTGCAGATGGGGGCCCGCCAGATCGAGTGCACCATCAACGGTATCGGCGAGCGGGCCGGCAACTGCTCGCTGGAAGAGGTGGCGATGATCCTGAAAACCCGCGCCGACCTGCTCGGGGTACACACCAACATCCGCCACAGCGAAATTCATCGCACCAGCGCCCTGGTCAGCCAGCTCTGCAACATGCCGGTGCAGCCCAACAAGGCCATCGTCGGGGCCAACGCCTTCTCCCACAGCTCCGGCATCCATCAGGACGGCGTGCTCAAGGCGAAAAACACCTACGAAATCATCACCCCGGAGAGCATCGGCCTCACCCAGAACAACCTCAACATGACCTCCCGCTCCGGCCGCCACGTCATCAAGCACCGGATGGAGTCCATGGGCTACGCCGAGAGCAGTTACGACCTCGACGATCTCTACGGCAAGTTCCTCACCCTGGCCGACAAGAAGGGGCAGGTGTTCGATTACGATCTGGAGGCCCTCGCCTTCTTCAGCCAGATCCACGAAGAGCCGGAGCACTTCAAGCTGGAGTACCTCGGCGTGCAGAGCGGCAGCTCGGTGATGGCCACCGCCTCGGTGAAATTGAAGGTGGGCCAGGAGATCGTCAGCGAAGCCGCCACCGGCAACGGCCCGGTGGACGCGGTCTACCAGTGCATCAACCGCATCACAGGCTACGAGATCAGCATCGACAAGTACGAACTCAAGGGCAAGGGGGAAGGCAAGAACGCCCTCGGCCAGGTCGACATAGTCGCACAGTACAAGGGCCGCAAATTCCATGGCATGGGCCTGGCCACCGACATCATAGAGTCTTCCGCTCAGGCGTTGATCCACGTGATCAACAGCATTTGGCGCGCTGATCAGGTGGCCGAACAGATGGAACGCAACGTCGCAAAAACAGACAAGATCAATACGGAGAGCGTGTGAGTATGAGCAGTTATCGGATCGCAGTATTGCCGGGTGACGGCATTGGCCCGGAAGTGATGGCCGAAGCCGTCAAGGTGCTGGAAAAGGTGCAGGCCAAATTCGGCTTCGCCCTCGACTACGAGCGCCATGACGTGGGCGGTATCGCCATCGACAACCATGGCACCCCGCTGCCCCAGAGCACCATTGCAGGCTGTGAAGCGGCCGATGCGGTGCTGTTCGGCTCGGTGGGCGGCCCCAAGTGGGAGCACCTGCCCCCCAACGATCAGCCGGAACGCGGCGCCCTGCTGCCCCTGCGCGCCCACTTCAAGCTGTTCTGCAACCTGCGTCCGGCCCGCATCTACACCGGTCTGGAGCAGTTCTCACCGCTGCGGGCCGACATCTCGGATCGCGGTTTTGACATTGCCTGCGTGCGCGAGCTGACCGGTGGCATCTACTTCGGTCAGCCCAAGGGGCGTGAAGGGGAAGGCCCCACCGAGAAGGCGTTCGACACCGAGGTGTACCATCGCTTCGAGATCGAGCGCATCGCCAAGATCGCCTTCGAGTCGGCCCGGGTGCGCAAGGCCAAGGTCACCTCCATCGACAAGGCCAACGTGCTCGCCTCCTCCATTTTGTGGCGCGAAGTGGTGACCGAAGTCGCCAAGTCCTATCCGGACGTGGCGCTGAATCACATGTACATCGACAACGCCACCATGCAGCTCATCAAGGATCCGTCCCAGTTCGACGTGCTGCTCTGCTCCAATCTGTTCGGTGACATCCTCTCAGACGAGTGCGCCATGATCACCGGCTCCATGGGGCTGCTCCCCTCCGCCAGCCTCAACGAATCGGGCTTCGGTCTGTTCGAGCCGGCCGGTGGCTCGGCGCCGGACATCGCCGGCAAGGGCATTGCCAACCCCATCGCCCAGATCCTCTCCGCCGCCCTGATGCTGCGCTATAGCCTGGGCCAGGAAGCCGCCGCCCAGGCCATCGAGCAGGCCGTGGCCCAGACCCTGGCCGAGGGTTACTTCACCGCCGACCTGCATCAGGCCAGCGCCCGTCACCCGGTGCAGAGCACGGCCGAGATGGGCAGCCAGATCGCCGCGCGCATCTGACCCCACGGCATTGATAACAAGGAAACCGAGCAATGGCCAAGACCCTCTATCAGAAAGTATTCGACGCCCACGTGGTCCGGGAAGTGGAGGGGGAAACCCCCCTCATCTACATCGACCGCCATCTGGTGCATGAAGTGACCAGCCCGCAGGCATTCGACGGCCTGCGCGCCATGAACCGCCAGTTGCGCCGCCCGGATCTGACCTGGGCCACCATGGATCACAACGTCTCCACCACCACCAAGGACATCGCCGCCTCCGGTGAGATGGCCCGCATCCAGATGGAAACGCTGGCCACCAACTGCAAGGAGTTCGGGGTTCGTCTTTATGACCTGAACCACCAATACCAGGGCATAGTCCACGTGATGGGCCCCGAGCTCGGCATCACCTTGCCCGGTACAACCATCGTCTGCGGCGACTCCCACACTGCCACCCACGGCGCCTTCGGCTCGCTGGCCTTCGGCATCGGCACCTCCGAGGTGGAGCATGTGATGGCCACCCAGACCCTGAAACAGGGCCGCGCCAAGACCATGCGCATTTCGGTCAACGGCAAGCTGGCCGAGGGCATCAGCGCCAAAGACGTGGTGCTGGCCATTATCGGCAAGGTCGGCCATGCCGGCGGTACCGGCTATGTGGTGGAGTTCGCTGGCGAGGCCATCGCGAGCCTCACCATGGAAGGGCGCATGACGGTGTGCAACATGGCCATCGAGCTTGGCGCCAAAGCCGGCATGATCGCCCCCGACCAGACCACCATCGACTACATCCGTGGCAAGGAGTTCGCACCCAAGGGAGAGGCGCTGGAGCAAGCCATCGCCTACTGGCAGAGCCTCAAGAGCGACGCCGATGCCAGTTTTGATGCCGAGGTAGTGCTCGACGCTGCCGACATCGCCCCGCAGGTCACCTGGGGCACCAACCCGGGTCAGGTGATCGCCGTCAATGAACCCATTCCGGCGCCGGAATCCTTCAGCGATCTGATGGAGCAACAGTCAGCCCGCAAGGCGCTCGCCTACATGGACCTGCAGCCGGGTCAGAAGCTCTCCGATGTCGCCATCGACAAGGTGTTCATCGGATCCTGCACCAACAGCCGTATCGAGGATCTGCGCGCCGCCGCCGCCATCGCCCGCGGTCGCAAGGTCGCGGCCGGGGTGCAGGCGCTGGTAGTGCCGGGCTCCGAACAGGTGAAGGCGCAGGCCGAGGCCGAGGGGCTGGACAAGATCTTCATCGAGGCTGGCTTTGAGTGGCGCCTGCCCGGCTGCTCCATGTGTCTGGCCATGAACAACGACCGGCTGCAACCGGGGGAGCGCTGCGCCTCCACCAGCAACCGCAACTTCGAAGGGCGTCAGGGCCGTGCCGGCCGCACCCATCTAGTGAGCCCGGCCATGGCCGCCGCCGCCGCCGTCACCGGCCGCTTCGCCGACATTCGTGCACTGTAAGAGGGAACGTACATGACAGGTTTCAAACAGCATAAAGGGATCGTCGTCCCCCTCGACAGCGCCAACGTCGACACCGACGCCATCATTCCCAAGCAGTTTCTGCAGAAGGTCAACCGCATCGGTTTTGGCAAGCACCTGTTCCACGACTGGCGCTTCCTGGACGATGCCGGTCAGCAGCCCAACCCCGAGTTTGTGCTCAATCAGCCGCAGTTCGCCGGTGCCAGCATCCTGCTGGCCCGCGAGAACTTCGGTTGTGGCTCAAGTCGCGAGCATGCCCCCTGGGCGCTGGCGGATTACGGCTTCAAGACCATCATTGCCCCGAGCTTCGCCGACATCTTCTACGGCAACGCCATCAACAACGGCATGGTGCCGGTGCGACTGAGGGAGGAGGAGGTTGACGCCCTGTTCCAACTGGTTGCCGCCCAGCCGGGCATCGAGATCGAAGTGGATCTGGAGGCCAATCAGGTGCGCGCAGGTAGCCTCTGCTTCGGTTTCGAGATCGACGAGTTCCGCCGTTACTGCCTGCTCAACGGGCTGGACGCCATCGGCCTGACCCTGCAGCACGAAGCCGCCATCAGCGCCTTCGAGGCGAAGCAGCCGAGCTGGATTTGACCCATCAGTTGCCATAAAACGAGTAGAATCAACAGGGAGCCTCGGCTCCCTGTTTTATTGTCAGGCCAGGCTACACGCATGGCCGGCCACTTCTGCATGCCCGACGGGACACTCGAATGAAGATGACGATCGCCCTCCCCCTGCTCTGCAGCCTCTGGCTGGCGCTGCCGGTCTGCGCCGGGCAGACCTATTTCAACAGCAGCGGCGGTCAGCTCAACGTCGGCTGGCAGGATAAGGATGGCAAGGCACAGCAGCTCACCTATCGGCTGGAAGCGGGCAAGCTGCCGCCGCTCATCGCCTATCGGCCGGCCCGCATGCAGGAGGACGTGCTGCAGAGCCTGCTACAACAGGGGATGGCCGAGTTCCCTACCGTGCAGTTTTCCCTCTCTCGCCCCCAGATGGAGCTCAAGATCAAGGGACGCCAGCCTGAGCAGGTCAACAAGGCCATGGGCTGGCTTACCCAGCAACGGGACAAGCTGGAAGCCGAGTGGCTCAAGCAGCACTATTTCCAGCCCTTCACCGCCCCCGACGGCGCCGCCGCCATCAAGCAGGACCATGTGCGCATCGCGCTGGAGAGTCGCAGCGAACTGGCGCCGCTGGCCGAGCAGCTCAAGCAGCAGGGCGGCACCGAGACCGAAGCCCGCCAGAAGACGGTGGCCCATATGCTCGACTTCGTACAATCCATCCCCTATCAGCTGCTCGACAGCCAGTCGGGGCGCCAGGGGAAGGGCTTTTTAACCCCACGCCAGGTGCTGGAGCAGAACCAGGGCGACTGCGACAGCAAGGTGACCCTGATGGCCGCCATGCTGGCCCAGCTCTTTCCCGAATTGAAACAGGCCATGGTGTTCGTACCAGGCCATGCTCTGCTGGGAGTGGCGCTGCCAGCCAAGCCGGGTGAGGCCACCCTGAACCGGGAAGGGGAAACCTATCTGCTGATGGAGCCCACCGGCCCGGCCCAGCTGGCGATGGGCCAGCTGGCACCCACCAGCAAGACCCTCATCGACAGCAAGCAGCTGAGCGTGCAGCCGGTTCGCGCGGATAAATAGCGCCGCGTCGGGGTAGTCGTGAAAACAAGGGGAAATACGCCAGAATGAAATCGACCAGCCTGGGGCTGGTCGATGCATGACGAAGGGGTGACGGCCGCTCAGGCGAGGGCCTGGAACTCGATAGCCAGCAGCAGTCCATCCTCTTCTTCCAGCACCCGGATGATGCGGGCCTGCGCCTCGAAGGGAGGCAGCAGGTTGTTGTTGGTGGCCAGGCTCACCCGAATGGGTTGGCTCACATCGAGCTGATGCTCGGCGACGGCGATCCCCATGCCGTTGGCGCTGAGATCCCGGCAGACCCCTTCCAGTACCTGCTGTTGCTGAAAGATGGTGACGGGGGCATTGATTATCATGCGCTGGAAGGCGCGCCTTTCCTTGGTGCTGGTGATCACGCGAACATCCTCTGTTGTCTGACGCCGTCTCGCTGGCCCGCAGGAACAATTGTGCTGGCCTCCCCCCAAGAACGTTAATACAATGCGGTTCGTTTCTCAAACGGGGTGCGGTTTACCGCTGAGATTATACCCGTGAACCTGATCCAGATAATGCTGGCGGAGGAATTTGAGGCATGGCGCTCATTTTTTGCGCCCTCATCCGCTGGCACCTCATTGCTAAGGGAGTGCCACTCATGAAAACCCTGCTGCTGGTCGCCACCAGCCTGCTCAGTGCCCAGGCCTTCGCGGCCGAGACCCTCACCGTCTACACCTACAACTCCTTCACCGCCGAATGGGGACCCGGTCCCAAGATCAAGCAGGCCTTCGAGAAGGAGTGCGGCTGCACCCTCAAACTGGTGCCGCTTGAAGATGGCGTGGCGATCCTCAACCGGCTGCGGCTGGAAGGCAAACACAGCAAGGCAGATCTGGTGCTGGGGCTGGACGATGCACTCGTCAGCGAAGCCAAACAGAGCGGCCTGTTTGCCCCCCACGGCAGCAAGCTGGACGGAGTCAAAGTGCCGGGCGGCTGGCAGGACGATACTTTCGTCCCCTACGACTACGGCTACTTCGCCTTCGTCTACGACCAGAGCAAGCTCAAGAACCCGCCCAAGAGCCTCAAAGAGCTGGTAGCGCGCCCGGACCTCAAGGTGATCTATCAGGATCCGCGCACCTCCACCCCGGGTCAGGGGCTGATGCTGTGGATGAAGTCGGTCTACGGGGATGAGGCACCAGCCGCTTGGGCACAGCTGGCCAAGAAGACGGTCACCGTCACCAAGGGCTGGTCCGAGGCCTACGGCATGTTCCTCGACGGCGAGGCGGACATGGTGCTCTCCTACACCAGCTCCCCGGCCTATCACCTGATTGCCGAAAACAAGCCGCAGTATCAGGCTGCGGCGTTTGAGGAGGGTCATTACCGCCAGGTGGAAGTCGCCGCCAAGCTCAGCAGCGCCACCCAGGGCAAGCTGGCAGATAAGTTCCTGCAGTTCATGACAAGCCCCGCCTTCCAGAACGAGATAGCCACCGGCAACTGGATGTATCCGGTGATCGACACGCCGCTGCCCAAGGGCTTCGAGCAGATGATCACCGTAGCCAAGCCGCTTGCCTTCAGCAGCGACGAGGTGGCCGCCAATCGCAAGAACTGGATCCGCGAGTGGCTGCAAGCCGTCACCCAGTGAGCAGTATCTTCGCCAGAGCGCAGGCTCGTCCCCTCTGGTGGCTGCCGGGCAGTGCTGCCACCCTGATCATCCTGCTGCTCTCCTTGGGGCCGCTGGCGGCCCTGTTGTGGCAGGCCGGGGCGCTGGCGCCCCGTACCCTGCTGGCCGACCCCTACCTGCGCCACGTGCTGGGCTTCAGCCTCTGGCAGGCGCTGCTCTCCACCCTGCTGAGCCTGGGGCTGGCCATTCCGGTGGCCCGCGCCCTGGCGCGGCGCCGCTTTCCGGGTCGCACCCTGCTCATCAAGCTGTTCGGCCTTTCGCTGGTATTGCCGGTCATCATCGCCATCTTCGGCATCGTCGCGGTACACGGCAAACAGGGTTGGTTGCCACAGCTGCTGCACGGGCTGGGGCTTGCCCCTGGCAATTATCTTTATGGTCTGTTCGGTATCCTGCTGGCCCACATCTTCTTCAACATGCCGCTGGCGGCGCGCTTGTTGCTGCAGAGCCTAGAGGGCATCCCCGAGTCCTCCTGGCGCCTCGCCAGCCAGCTCGGCATGCGCTCCTCCCACATCTTCCGGCTGCTGGAGTGGCCGCTGATCCGGGCCCAGTTGCCAGGCTTGGCCAGCCTCATCTTCATGCTCTGCTTCACCAGCTTCGCCACCGTGCTGGCGCTCGGGGGCGGCCCCAAATCCACCACACTGGAGGTAGCCGTCTATCAGGCGCTGCGCTTTGACTTCGATCTCGCCACTGCCGGCGGACTGGCACTGGTGCAGCTCATCCTGACCGCCGCCCTGCTGATGCTGCAGCACAAGCTGCAGAGCAGCCCGGCCAGCCGGATCACTTCTCATCGCCCCTGTCTGCGCCCGGACCGCCATCAGCCGGGAACCAGTCTGGTGGACGCCCTCGCCCTCAGTATCGGGCTGGCGGTATTCCTGCCCCCCTTGCTGGCGATCGTGGTAGCCGGCCTCAACCCCGGCCTGCCAGATGCACTGACCTCAAGCAAGTTGTGGCTGGCCAGCGGCCAGTCGCTGCTAATCGCGCTGGCGGCGGGCAGCCTGGCCACCCTGCTCGGCAGTGCGCTGCTGCTCACCAGCCGTCACCTGCGCGTGCGGGCCCACAAGCGGCGGGCCGCCGCCCTGTGGGAGACCAGCGGCTCGGTGATCCTGATGATCCCGGCGGTAGTGCTCTCCACCGGCCTGTTCATCCTGTTCATGCCGTTCGCCGACGTTTTCGCCCTCGGTCCCTGGCTGGTGGTGCTGGTCAATGCCCTGATGGCGCTGCCCTATGTGCTGCGTACCCTCTCCGCTCCCATGCAATTGGTGGTGCGCCAATACGACCGGCTGGCCGACAGCCTGGGAGTACGCGGCCTGCATCGCCTGCGGCTGGTGGAGTGGCCCCTGCTGCGCCGTCCGCTGGGCCAGGCGGCGGCGCTGGCCATGATATTGTCGCTCGGGGATCTCGGCGCCATCGCCATGTTCGGCAGCCAGGAGCTCACCACCCTGCCCTGGCTACTCTATCAACAGCTTGGCAGCTACCGATTGACCGAAGCGGCTGCTACCGCCCTGCTGCTGCTGCTGCTCTGTTTCTCCCTGTTCTGGCTGATTGAACGTGGCCTGGGAGGCAAGCATGCAGAGCATTGAAGCGCACGCCCCAACCGTTTATTCGACCGTCCGGCCGGTCGAGCGGCCCCTTGGAGAAGAGAACATGCTGAATATTGATCAGCTGGTCACCAGCTACCCGGACTGGCGCGTCAGCTTCAGCGCCACCCTGCCCAAGGGGGAGATCACCGCGCTGATTGGCCCGAGCGGTGCTGGCAAGTCGACCCTGCTCGGCATGATCGCCGGTTTCGTGCCGGTAGAGTCCGGCACCCTCGACTTCGATGGCGAGGATCTATTGCCGCTTGGCCCGGCCGCGCGGCCGGTCACCACCCTGTTTCAGGATCACAACCTGTTCCTGCATCTGTCGGTGTTCGACAACATCGCCATCGGCCTGCACCCCGGCCTGCGCCTGAACGCAGCCCAACGGGCTCAGGTGAAAGATGCCGCGAGCCGGGTCGGCCTTGGCGAGATGCTCACCCGGCTGCCGGAACAGCTCTCCGGCGGCCAGCAACAGCGGGTCGGGCTGGCCCGCGCCCTGGTGCGGGGCAAGCCACTGCTGCTGCTGGATGAACCCTTCTCGGCGCTCGATCCGGCCCTACGCCGGGAGATGCTGGCGGAAGTGGCGAGGCTTGCCTGCGAGCAGGGCATTACCGTGCTGATGGTGTCTCACAACCCGGAGGATGCCCAGCTCATTGCCGATCAAGTCCTGTTCGTCGACGAGGGGCGCATCGCCCTGCAGGGCACCCCGGACATCCTGCACAACAGCGACCACCCCGGTCTGCTGCGCTACCTTGGCCGCGCGCTAGCACCATAGTGAATGGCTCATCCCCCTGTCATGCCGGAGGATGCCCAGCTGATTGCGCCGACCAGGTGTTGTTCGTGGACGAGGGGCGTATCGCCCTGCAGGGTACGCCGGATATCCTGCACAACAGCGACCACCCCGGTCTGCTGCGCTACCTTGGCCGCGCGCAGGAACCATGACCGGCGACGGGATCAAAAAAGGGAAGCCGCTTGGCTTCCCTTTTTCATACGAAGATAGTCAGTCAAATTAGAGGTTTTCCTCGGCGAAGGAGGCGAGCTTGCTGCGCACCACCCCGTTCAGGAAGATGTTGGCACTGCCGTCGAAATCTTTGAAACGCTCGACGATATAGGTCAGACCCGAAGTCACCGGGCTCAGGTAGTTGGAGTCGATCTGGGCCAGGTTGCCGGAGCAGACGATCTTGGTGCCCTCGCCACAGCGGGTGATGATGGTCTTGATCTGGGACGCGGTCAGGTTCTGGCACTCGTCCAGCAGCACGAAGGTGTTCTGGATGCTGCGCCCGCGCATGAAGTTGACCGATTTGAACTGGATGTTGGCCTTCTCCATGATGTAGCTGAGGGACCCGCTCATGTTCTCGTCCTGCTTGTGCAGCACCTCCAGGGTATCGGTCACCGCCGCCAGCCAGGGCATCATTTTCTCTTCTTCGGTACCAGGCAGGAAGCCGATGCTCTCGGCGATTTCCGGGGTGTTTCGGGTGACGATCACCTTCTCGTAGATCCCCTTCTCGATCACCAGCTCCAGCGCGGCAGCCATGGCCAGCAGGGTCTTGCCGCAGCCCGCCGGGCCGGTCAGGATCACCAGGTCGATGTGCGGATCGAGCAGCGCATCGAGCGCCATCCCCTGATAGACGTTCTTGGGATGAACCCCCCACGCCTTGCGGGACATCAGCCGCTCACGCCCCAGATCCTTGATGCGGATCTTCTGGCTGTCGTGGCTGAGCACCCGGGCGGCAAAGAAGTTCTCTTCATCGATCAGGTACTGGTTGACGTGAATGCCCTCCAGCAGGTTGGCATCGATGACGTGAACGGTATCGCGGCCATGGGTCTCGCTGTCGCACTCGCCGACCCGCTCCCAGAAGCTGCCAGGCACCACCTGGAAGCCCTTGGCCAGCAGGCGGATGTCGTCGATCAGCTGGTCGCTGCGGTAATCCTCGACGTGGGCAAGCCCGGCGCCCTTCGCCTTGAGCCGCATGTTGATGTCTTTGGTGACCAGCACCACCTGACGTTTCAACTCGTGCTTTTGCAGGTAGAGGGCCGCGTTGATGATGCGGTTGTCGGCCTCCTTGTCGGTGAACACCTCGGCATCCTGCGGCAGATGGTGATCACTGAAGATGGAGATGTGACCGCTCGCCTCGCCGGCCAGCGCCACCCCCTGCGCAATCTGCTCCGGCGTTGCATCGCGGAATACATCCTCCAGCGCCCGGATGGCCACCCGCGCATCGCGGCTGACGTCCTTGTGGCGATCCTTGATGTTGTCGAGCTCTTCCAGCACCGTCATGGGGATGAGCACGTCGTGCTCTTTGAAGGAGTAGATGGCGAGGGGTTCGTGAAGCAGAACGTTGGTATCCAGGATAAACAGCTTTCGGTCCGTGTTGTCCATAAGCATCCTCCTTGGCACTGAAGGTGCCACGTGTGTGAATCTCAGATGTCATTGAAACCACACGGCCGTGACAGTTTTATTACCCCCAACGCTACGCCCGATTTTACTATCACGCAACAAATCGCGTGTGCCGTCGGTGCGTTTGAACAGAAAAGCAGCAATGAAAAAGGCCGGCACCAAGGCCGGCCTGTTGTCTGCTATCAATCACTCAACCGCACTTGGAATCGCCGCAGTTGAGGCAGGTCATGCAGCCATCCTTCTGCACCAGCGCCTTGCTGTGGCACTTGTAGCAAAGCGCCGCACCGGGTGGAAAACCGCTCCCGGCCTGCTGCTCGTCGGCCTGTTGCCGGGCTTGCAGCTCGGCCTGCTTGCCGGCCAGGAACGCCTGCTGGTGTTCATCCAGCCCGGCCACCTTGAGCATGCCGATCTCGGTGAGATGGGTTTCGATCACGTTGCCAATTTCGGCGATAAGCGAGGGTACGTACTTGCCCTTGTTCCAGTAGCCGCCCTTGGGGTCGAACACCGAGCGCAGCTCCTCCACCAGGAAGGTAACATCCCCCCCCTTGCGAAACACCGCCGAGATGATGCGAGTCAGCGCCACGATCCACTGGTAGTGCTCCAGGCTCTTGGAGTTGATGAAGATCTCGAACGGGCGGCGAGTCTCGTGCACCGTCCCCTCGTTGAGAATGATGTCGTTGATGGTGATGAACAGCGAGTGCTCGGAGACATGCTCCGGCGTCTTCAGCTTGTAGGTGGTGCCCATCAACCGCTCCGGCCGCAACACCGTCTCGTGCATGTGAACCACGTCATCCTGCACAGGGAGTTGCTGCGGTTCATCCCGGGTTTTCACCTGGTAGGCGACGATTTTCCTGTCGATTTTCTTGACCATGCGCTCGTCCTCAGAATTTACCGTAATAGCCTTCTTTCAAGGCCTCATAGAGGTTGGCAGCAGTGTGCAGCTCGCCATCGTATTCGATCTCTTCGTTCCCTTTCGCCGTGACGACCGAGCCATCCTCCAGGGTAAACTCGTACAGGGTGTTCTCCAGATCCTGCTCCTTCACCAGCACCCCCTGGAAGGCTGCCGGGTTGAACCGGAAGGTGGTGCATCCCTTGAGCCCCGAATCCGACGCATAGAGGTAGATGTCCTTGAACTGCTCGAACGGAAAGTCGGTCGGCACGTTGGCCGTCTTGGAGATGGAGGAGTCGATCCAGCGCTGGGCCGCCGCTTGAATGTCTACGTGCTGGGCCGGGCTGATGTCGTCTGCGGTGATGAAGTAATCCGGCAACCGGGTCGCCTCATCCTCGGCATAAGGCATGGCAGCCGGATTGACCAGCTCGCGGTAGGCCAGCAGCTCATAGGAGTAGACGTCCACGCTCTCCTTGCTCTTCTTGCCCGGCTTGATGACGTTGCGACTGTAGTGATGGGCAAAGCTCGGCTCGATGCCGTTGCTGGCGTTGTTGGCCAGCGACAGCGAGATGGTGCCGGTCGGCGCAATGCTGCTGTGGTGGGTGAAACGCCCCCCCACCTCGGCCAGCTCGGCAACCAGGGCGGGATCCACCTCGGCCACCTGCTGCATGTAGCGGCTGTAACGGGCGTGCAGCACCTTGCCCTTCACCTTGTCACCGAGCTTGATGCCGTCAGCCGCCATCTCGGGGCGCAGCCGCAGCAACTTGCCCGTCACCTCGAACTCCTGCTCCATGATGGGGGCCGGACCTTTCTCCTTCGCCAAGGCCAGGGACTCGCGCCAGCCGGTCATGGCCAGCTCCTGAGATACCTGCTCGGTAAAGGCGACGGCGGCGGCAGAGCCGTATTTTATCCGCAGCATGGTGAGGGCCGAGCCGAGACCGAGGAAGCCCATGCCATGACGGCGTTTGCTGATGATCTCTTCGCGCTGCCTGGCAAGCGGCAGCTGGTTGATCTCCACCACGTTGTCCAGCATGCGGGTGAAGATGGCCACCACCTTGCGAAAGGCGGACCAGTCGAAGGCGGCCTGTTCGGTGAAAGGGTCGCGCACGAACCGGGTCAGGTTGACGGACCCCAGCAGGCAGGCGCCATAGGGGGGCAGAGGCTGCTCACCGCAGGGGTTGGTGGCGCGGATCTCCTCGCAGAACCAGTTGTTGTTCATCTGATTGACCTTGTCGATCAGGATGAAGCCGGGCTCCGCGTAGTCATAGGTCGAAGTCATGATGACGTTCCACAGCTTGCGGGCAGGCAGGGTCTTGTAGACCTTGCAGGCAACTTGCCCCAGCTCGTTGAACACCACCCCTTCCCTGTTCGGCCAATCGGCCCAAAACACCTGAGTCGGATCGTCCAGCGTTATGCCGTCCTGCTCCACCTCCCTGGCGGTGTAGGGGAAGATAAGCTGCCAGGGGGCATCCTCTTTCACCGCCTTGACGAACTCTTCGGTGATGAGCAGGGAGAGGTTGAACTGACGCAGACGGCCATCCTCCCGCTTGGCCTGGATAAACTCGACAACATCGGGGTGACGGATATCCATGGTGCCCATCTGGGCGCCGCGACGACCACCGGCGGACGAGACGGTGAAACACATTTTGTCGTAGATATCCATGAAGGAGAGCGGGCCCGAGGTATAGGCCCCGGCACCGGAGACAAAAGCCCCGCGCGGGCGCAGGGTTGAAAAATCATAGCCGATGCCACAACCGGCTTTCAGGGTCAGTCCCGCTTCGTGCACCTTGCCGAGGATATCGTCCATCGAATCCTCGATGGTGCCGGAGACGGTGCAGTTGATGGTCGAGGTCGCCGGCTTGTGCTCGAAGGCTCCCGCATTGGACGTGATGCGGCCCGCCGGGATGGCACCGTTGCGCAGTGCCCACAGGAAGGGCTCATACCAGACGTCTGGCTGCGACTCCTGGCCAGCCAGGGCACGAGCGACCCGCTGGTAGGTTTCATCGATCGTGCCATCAATGGGGACGCCATCCTTGCTCTTGAGACGATACTTGCTATCCCAGATCTCGAAGGAAGTTTCCTGCAGGGGGATCAAGCGAGAGACGCTCTCACTCTCCTGCACCGGGTTGGATTTAGCCATGTTCAATCAACCTCATGTGAATGGAACAACGTCACGACAGTAGCAACAAACACAACCAATAGCGAACAAACAAAATAAAAACACTATATGTAGTATTTTTAATAACGAGAGAGCCTGTCTCATCCTAAAAAAAACACCCCGGCCAGCGGTGTGCTGGGCCGGGGCATTGACCGATTCATCGCCCGGGAAACGTGCTTCCCGGTCCAGATCAGGGTTTCTTGACGTACACGGTCGGGGTATCGCCCGCCATGTTCAGATAGAACTCATAGACGCCATCCGCATCCGGCGAGAACTTCATGTCTTCATATTTGGAGCAGGGGTTGACCGGTACGGCTTCACCACCCAGCACGGCAACGCCGTCGCTCGGGCTCTTGTAGCCGAAATTGGTGCCACAGCTCCAGCCGGAGTCGGCGAACTTGAACTTGTAGGGAGCCCACTCTTTCTTGAGCGTTCCCTTGGCCATGTAGAGCTTGTCGGCTACCTTGACCACCTTGCTCGCGTCGGTTGCCATCCAGTCGTTCATCTCCCCACGCAGGTAGATGGACTTGCCACCGAAATCGCTGTTGTCCGCAGCCGCTTGCTCAGCGCCACCGTGAGATGCGCAACCGCCTAATACCAGGGTTCCCGCCGCCAGCATCATCGTTACTGTTCTTTTGAACATGTGTCCATTCCTCAGATTATTGTGATTCCTTGGCCCATCGAACGTGGGCAGACGAATTAAAGCAGAGCAGGCATCACAAGAAAGGTAGAGGCATCACATTCTGTGCTTTTTCTGTTCAGCAATTGAATTAATGAACAAATATCAACCAAACAAAAGGTGGACCATATAAGGAACGAGATCAGGAAAGATGATCTTGAGCGATCAGATAAATGGGGTTCAGAGAGGGAAAGGCTGAATTTCAGACAATAAAAAACCCCGCTCAGATGAGCGGGGTTTCTCGTGTTGGGTGCCTGGCAGTGTCCTACTCTCGCATGGCGAATGCCACACTACCATCGGCGCTACCGCGTTTCACTTCTGAGTTCGGCATGGGATCAGGTGGTTCCACGGCGCTATGGCCGCCAGGCAAATTCTTCAATCTGTGAAAGCTGATGTAAGTAATTCGTTCATTCGCTACAAGGCCAGAAACACTTCTTGGGTGTTGTATGGTTAAGCCTCACGGGTAATTAGTATGGGTTAGCTCAACACGTCGCCGCGCTTACACACCCCACCTATCAACGTTGTGGTCTCCAACGGCCCTTTAGGACCCTCAAGGGGTCAGGGATGACTCATCTCAGGGCTCGCTTCCCGCTTAGATGCTTTCAGCGGTTATCGATTCCGAACTTAGCTACCGGGCAGTGCCACTGGCGTGACAACCCGAACACCAGAGGTTCGTTCACTCCGGTCCTCTCGTACTAGGAGCAACTCCCTTCAATCATCCAACGCCCACGGCAGATAGGGACCGAACTGTCTCACGACGTTCTGAACCCAGCTCGCGTACCACTTTAAATGGCGAACAGCCATACCCTTGGGACCGACTTCAGCCCCAGGATGTGATGAGCCGACATCGAGGTGCCAAACACCGCCGTCGATATGAACTCTTGGGCGGTATCAGCCTGTTATCCCCGGAGTACCTTTTATCCGTTGAGCGATGGCCCTTCCATTCAGAACCACCGGATCACTATGACCTACTTTCGTACCTGCTCGACCTGTCCGTCTCGCAGTTAAGCTGGCTTATGCCATTGCACTAACCTCCTGATGTCCGACCAGGATTAGCCAACCTTCGTGCTCCTCCGTTACTCTTTGGGAGGAGACCGCCCCAGTCAAACTACCCACCAGGCACTGTCCGCGACCCGGATTCACGGGCCTGCGTTAGAACATCAAACATACAAGGGTGGTATTTCAAGGACGGCTCCAGCGCAACTGGCGTCACGCCTTCAAAGCCTCCCACCTATCCTACACATGTAGGTTCAATGTTCAGTGCCAAGCTGTAGTAAAGGTTCACGGGGTCTTTCCGTCTAGCCGCGGGTACACCGCATCTTCACGGCGAATTCGATTTCACTGAGTCTCGGGTGGAGACAGCATGGCCATGGTTACACCATTCGTGCAGGTCGGAACTTACCCGACAAGGAATTTCGCTACCTTAGGACCGTTATAGTTACGGCCGCCGTTTACCGGGGCTTCGATCAAGAGCTTCGCTTGCGCTAACCCCATCAATTAACCTTCCGGCACCGGGCAGGTGTCACACCCTATACGTCCACTTTCGTGTTTGCAGAGTGCTGTGTTTTTGATAAACAGTCCCAGCCATCTGGTCACTGCGACTCCCAACTGCTCCATCCGCAAGGGACTTCACTGTCAAGAGCGAACCTTCTCCCGAAGTTACGGTTCTATTTTGCCTAGTTCCTTCACCCGAGTTCTCTCAAGCGCCTTGGTATTCTCTACCCGACCACCTGTGTCGGTTTGGGGTACGATGACTTGTAATCTGAAGCTTAGAGGCTTTTCCTGGAAGCAGGGCATCAATGGCTTCCACACCGTAGTGTGTTCGTCTCGTGTCTCAGTGTTGTGTCTCCGGATTTGCCTAGAAACACCACCTACGCACTTTCACCAGGACAACCGTCGCCTGGCCCACCTAGCCTTCTCCGTCCCCCCATCGCAATTACAAGTCGTGCAGGAATATTAACCTGCTTCCCATCGACTACGCCTTTCGGCCTCGCCTTAGGGGTCGACTCACCCTGCCCCGATTAACGTTGGACAGGAACCCTTGGTCTTCCGGCGAGGAGGCTTTTCACCCCCTTTATCGTTACTTACGTCAGCATTCGCACTTCTGATATCTCCAGCAT